>NZ_JBJMVI010000012.1:0-52246 GCF_045810705.1 Sphingomonas sp.
GCACCTATTTCCGCATCAATGCCGAGAACACCGGCCAGTTCGAGCGCACCCTGATCGTCGCCGACAAGGGCAGCTACGTGTCCTACCTCGAAGGCTGCACCGCGCCGATGCGCGACGAGAACCAGCTCCATGCCGCCGTGGTCGAAATCTTCGCCCACGAGGATGCGGAGGTAAAATACTCGACCGTGCAGAACTGGTATCCGGGCGACGCTGAGGGCAAGGGCGGCATCTTCAATTTCGTCACCAAGCGCGCGCTCTGTTCGGGCGACCGCTCGAAGGTCAGCTGGACCCAGGTCGAGACCGGCAGCGCGATCACGTGGAAATATCCGAGCTGCATCCTGAAAGGGAACGGCAGCGTCGGCGAATTCTATTCGGTCGCGCTGACCAACAACCGCCAGCAGGCCGACACCGGCACCAAGATGATTCACATCGGCGCCAACACGCGCTCGACGATCGTCAGCAAGGGCATCAGCGCAGGCCGCAGCAACAACACCTATCGCGGGCTGGTCCGCGTGCTCCCCCGCGCCGAGAACGTGCGCAATTTCACCCAGTGCGATTCACTGCTGCTCGGCGACCAGTGCGGCGCGCACACCGTGCCCTACATCGAGGTCAAGAACCCCACCGCGCAGATCGAGCATGAGGCGACCACGTCGAAGATCAGCGAGGATCAATTGTTCTACGCGATGAGCCGCGGCCTCGATGCGGAAAGCGCGGTCGCGCTGATCGTCAACGGCTTCGCCCGCGAGGTGCTGAAGCAGCTGCCGATGGAGTTCGCGGTCGAGGCGCAGAAGCTGCTGGGGATTTCATTAGAAGGAAGCGTGGGATGACGCAGCAATCCTCAACGCCTCAATATCATATTTGGCGAGGGATCGTTGCAGGCGCGTTGGTCTGGCTTGCTTACTACATCTTCCTCGTGGCCGTCGCGGGTTGGTTCAAAGAAGGCGCCTTTGATGTGACCCTGTTCAAACTTCTTTTGGTGCCATTGGCTATCGCAACGGCGGCTGCGACCATCGTTGCCATCGTCGGTTCGAGACTACGCGCCCGTCAGCAACGTCAACGAGACTTAGACACGAATTGATGCTTGAGATCACTAACCTCCACGCGACCGTCGCCGACAAGCCGATCCTCAACGGCGTGTCGCTGACCGTTCCCGCGGGCGAAGTCCACGCGATCATGGGCCCGAACGGCTCGGGCAAGTCGACGCTCGCCTACGTGCTCGCGGGCCGGCCCGGCTATGTGGTGAGCGAGGGCGGCACGAGCTTCCTCGGGCGCGACTTGCTGGCGATGGAGCCGCACGAGCGGGCGGCGGCGGGGCTGTTCCTCGGCTTCCAATATCCGGTCGAGATCCCCGGCGTGTCCTACCTCCAGTTCCTCCGCGAGAGCCTCAATTCGCAGCGCCGTTCGCGCGGAGAGCCGGATCTGTCAGGCGCCGAATTCATCAAGCTCGCGAAAGCCCAGGCCGCGCTGCTCGGCATGGACGCCGAGATGCTCAAGCGCCCGGTCAACGTCGGCTTTTCCGGCGGCGAGAAGAAGCGCGCCGAGATGGTCCAGATGGGCATCATGAACCCGAAGTTCGCGATCCTCGACGAGACCGACAGCGGCCTCGACATCGACGCGCTGAAAAGCGTCGGCGCGGGCATCAACCGCATCATGCGCGCGCCCGACAAGGGCGTGCTCCTGATCACCCATTATCAGCGCCTGCTCGACTATGTGGAGCCCGACCGGGTTCACGTGCTGCAGGCCGGCCGCGTCGTCCGCAGCGGCGGCCCCGAGGTCGCGCGAGAACTCGAGCGCGAAGGCTATGCGGAGGCCGCGGCGTGACGGCTTTCGTCCTCGTCCTCGGCTGCATCGCCTTCATGTTCGTGATCGGAATGATTCGCGGGAACCCCGGGCGTGCCGTCGCCGACACGGCGCTGCTGGTCATCCTGATCGGTATCATCGCAATCGTCGACATCGTGCTCAGCCAGTTCATGGATACCGGCATTGCCGGCAGCGTGGTTGCCGTCGCTTGTGCTGCGGTCCTCGCGCTGGACGCACTCTACGGACTGATGGCGCCCGAGCGGCAGAAGCAGCGCGACAAGATGCTGCGGCGGCTGATGAAGAGGCGCGCATGACGGCGCCTTTCCCCACCCGCAAGCAGGAGGAGTGGCGCTACGCGGACCTCGACGCGCTACGACCGGTTTGGCAGCAGTTCGCCGAGGCGCTGACACTGACGGTTGGTCCGCACGAAGAATTTGAGAAAATCTGGCTGCCGACCAACGAGACGGTACAGGTGCGACAAGTTCAGGTCGCGCTCGAAGCCGGCGCAAACGCGCGGATATTCGTGCTCAACACCGCCTCGGAATATGGTCGGGCCGAGCTTGAAGTCAGCCTTGCCGAAGGCGCGGATTTCGAGCTGTTTGGCGCCAACATCGGCACCGGCCTGTCAACCAACGAGATCGTCACCACCGTCAAGCACGTCGGCGTCGGCGGCCGCTCGCGCCAGGTGATCCGCAGCGTGCTCAACGGCAACGCGGTCGGCTCCTACCTCGGCAAGGTCGAGGTCGCGCGCGGCGCCCAGCAGACCGACGCCGAACAGTCGGTGAAAGCCATGCTGCTCGGCCGCGGCGCCACCGCCAACTGCAAGCCCGAGCTCGAGATCTTCGCCGACGACGTGAAGTGCGCGCACGGCGCGACCGTCGGCGAGCTCGACGCGATGCAATTGTTCTATGCCCAAAGCCGCGGCCTCGACCCGGCGGGCGCCCGCGCCTTGCTGCTCGAAGGCTTCGTCATGGGCCTGTGGGACAGCGCGAAAGACGGCGACGCACTTTGCACCGCCGCGCGCGAAGCTTTGCGGAGAGTGGTGGCATGAACGCGCCCACCTGCATCAACTCCGCGCTCAACGTCCGCGACCAGTTCCCGGCGATTCTGAACTGGCATTATCTCGACAGCGCCGCGACTGCGCAGAAGCCGCAGGCGGTGATCGACGCGATTACCCAGGCCTATTCGCGCGATTACGCGACGGTGCACCGCGGCGTGTACGAACGCTCGGCGAGCATGACCGCGAGCTACGAGGCCGCGCGCGCTGCCGCTTCGAACCTCATCGGCGGACAGCCCAATGAGCTGGTCTTCACCCGCGGCGCGACCGAGGCGATCAACCTCGTCGCGCGCACGCTGCCCAGGAACGGCCGCAACCGCGTCCTCGTGTCGCAGCTCGAGCATCACAGCAACATCGTGCCGTGGCAGCTGGCAGGTTTTGAAGTCGACGCCGTGCCGTTGACCGGCGACGGCCGGATCGATCTCGACGCTGCCGAAGCGATGCTGACCGAAGAACATTGTATTGTAGGATTTGCCCACGTATCCAACGTCTTGGGCTCGGTCCTCGACGCGAAGCGCGCCGCGGACATCGCGCACTCCAAGGGCGCGCTGCTGCTGCTCGACGGCTGCCAGGCGGTGCCGCGCACGAGCGTGAACATTGGGAAGATTGGCGCGGATTTCTACGCCTTCTCAGGCCACAAATTGTACGGCCCGACCGGGATCGGCTGCCTGTGGGGCCGCGCAGAGCTGCTCGCCGGCCTGCCGCCGTGGCAGGGCGGCGGCGCGATGATCGAAAAGGTGACGTTCGAGGAAACCACCTTCCTCGACCCGCCGGCGCGGTTCGAGGCGGGCACGCCGCATATCGTCGGCGCGGTCGGGCTGCACGCCGCGGTCGACTGGGTCGAGAAGCTCAGCCTCGACGCGATCCACGCGCACGAATGCGCGCTTGTCGCCGAATGCCGTGATGCTCTTCACAGCATCGACGGCGTGACGCTTTACGGGCCCGAGGATAGTGCCGGGATCGTCAGCTTTAACGTCGATGGGGTGCATGCGCACGATACCGCCACCATATTAGACGATGCGGGCGTCGCGGTCCGCGCCGGGCACCATTGCGCACAGCCGTTGATGCGCTGGCTCGGCGTCGAGGCGACCGCCCGCGCGAGCTTCGCGGCGCACAGCGACAGCTCGGACATCGCGGCCCTGGTGCGCGGCATCGAGCAGGTGAAGCGGATCTTTTCGAGATGAATCGCGAGCGCAAGATCGAGACCGAGGAGGTGGAGTCGGTGACTCCGCCCGCTCGTGCGCGCGTCACGCCGGAATTCGAGCGCAAGCGCGACTATCTGACCGGGTTCCTCGCGGGAGAGCAGCCGGAAGAGCCGGACGGCGGCGCCGGAAGCGACCTGCAGGCTTCCGTCGTCGAAGTGCTGAAGTCGATCTACGACCCCGAAATCCCGGTCGACATCTACGAGCTCGGCCTGATCTACGATGTCGCGATCAGCGAGGATGGCGACGCGACCGTCACCATGACGCTGACGACGCCGCATTGCCCGGTCGCCGAATCGCTGCCCAACGAGGTCGAGCTGCGCGTGCTGTCGGTCCCGGGCATCCGCGATGCCGTCGTCAACCTCGTCTGGGACCCGCCGTGGGATCCATCGAAGATGAGCGACGAGGCAAGATTAGAATTGGGAATGCTGTGAATAAAGAAACCAAGCTCCGCGCGCGCCCGGCCGCGATCACGCTGACCGACGCCGCGAACACGCGTATCGCCGAGCTGATGGGCCGCGCTCCCGAAGACGCGATCGGCGTCAAGCTCTCGACGCCGCGCCGCGGCTGCTCGGGCCTCGCTTATTCGGTCGATTACGTGACCGACGAACAGCCGTTCGACGAGAAGATCGAGACTCCAGGCGGCACCTTCTACGTCGATGGCGGATCCGTGCTCTACCTCGTCGGTTCGACCATGGACTGGCGCGAGGATGATTTCGCCGCCGGCTTCGTGTTCGACAACCCGAACGCCAAGGGCGCCTGCGGCTGCGGGGAAAGCTTCACCGTCTAGATCGAAAGTGCTATTTGCGGCGCGGAAGGGAGATCATCGATGCTCCTTGCTGTCATCATGTTCGCCGCTGTGTCGGCCGCACCGACCGGCGACATGCCAATCATCAATCCAAAAGCCGGTCAGCCGGCCAATTGCCCGGCGACCTCACGCTATGAAGCGAGCCGCCAGGGCAAAACGCCCAGGGCGCAGAAGCTGAACGAGCTTCCCGACGCCGACGTCTACCGCGCAGTCTATCGCCGCATCGGCAAGTGCGAAGCGCCGATAATCGTCAAGTTCGGGGTTGTCGGCCGCTAGTCTGCCGCGCCCTGCGATGATGGGGGAAATGCCATGACACGCACGCTCAGCTTGCTGTTTTCGATCGTCTGCTACGCCATCTTCTTCGCGACCTTCCTCTATCTGATTGCCTTCGTCGGCGACCTTCCCGTGCCCAAGACCGTCGATGCGCCGCTTACTTCGATGCCGCGCGAAGCGAAGATCATCATCGACGTCGCGCTGATCATCCTGTTCGGACTGCAGCACAGCGTAATGGCAAGGCCCGGCTTCAAGCGCGTCTGGACCCGGGTCGTTCCACCGGCGTCCGAACGCAGCGTTTACGTGCTCTTTGCGAGTGCCGCGCTGATCATCCTGTTCCTCTTGTGGCAGCCGCTCGGCCGCACGGTATGGCAGGTGGGGGCCGACATGGCCTGGTTCAGCACCATCCTTTGGGCGATGTTCTGGGGCGGTTTCGGGATCGTTCTGATCAGCACCTTCCTGATCAACCATTTCGAGCTGTTCGGGCTGCAGCAGGCGTGGCTGAACCTCCGCGGCACCCAAGCGGCCGAGCCGGAGCTTCGGCAGCCGCTGTTTTACCGCTGGGTCGCGCACCCACTCTATGCCGGCTTCTTCCTCGGCTTCTGGTCCACGCCGCACATGACGCGCGGACACCTGCTGCTCGCAGTGGGCGTGTCGATCTACATGCTCATCGCCATTCGCTACGAAGAGCGCGACCTCACCGGCTTGTTCGGCGACGATTATCGCAAGTATCGCTCGGGCGTCGGCGGCCTGGTTCCGCGGTTCAGACGGCGGAGCGCATAGGCTCCGCCGCCTGATCCCCTCCCCAAGGGAAGCCCCGTTAGAAGTTCAGCGCAAAGCGGACGGCCGCGCCCTTGTCGTCGGGCAGGCTCGCGATATGCCCCGGCTGCCGGCGATAAAAGAGATTGGCGCCGAGCCATCCATTGCCGCTGAGCAACGTCGAGCCGTAGCTCAGCTCGGCATCGACCTCGCGGCCGCTCGGGCTCAGCGAAAGCCGGCTCAAGGTGTCGGTCGCAGTGCCGGTCACGTAGTCGTACGACGTCGGCAGCATCATCGCAAAGCCGCCATGCTCGACCCGCAATGGCTGCGCCACGCGGAAGCCGAGCGAGTCGCGGTTCGACAGGATCCCGGCCTTGGAAAGATCGAAGGCATAAGCACCGGTCTGGAACTTACCGGCGGCGAAGTCGGTCCAGCCGCGGCGGGCGGTCAGCGTGGTGCTCCAGCCCGATCCGAGATTGCGGCGCGCCTCGGCATCGAGGAACAGGGTCGTCGCACCGCCGCCGCCAAGGACGTTCGACATGCGGCCGCCGAGCAGCGATTGCTTCTCATCGAGGCGGCTGATCCCGAGCGACAGCCAGTTCGACCCGAAGCCGCTGTCGGCGGTCACGCTGGTGAAGCGGTAGGGCGATCCCGTCGCGCTGGTCTTCACTTCCTGCCACACGTTGCCGGTCTCGCCGGCCATCGTCACGCCGATACTGCCGAACTGGTGGCGGACGGCGACACTGCCGTCGCGCCTGGCCGAGAAGCCGGGATTTCCAGCAATATCGCCGGCGATCAGGAATGAGCCCGCCTGCGCCCCGGTCAGGCGCCGCTCCATCGCCTTCGCGCCTTCGGCAAAGCCGAGCGCGACGGCCGTCTTGTTGTCGATCCGCTCGACCGCCGAACCGGCGACCAGCCGCGATTTGCGCATATCCTCTGGCCCTACGCCCAAGCGCTCGAGCGAGTAGCCGTCAGCGAGGTCGTGCCGCTGCGTGACGGTCATCGCAATGCTCACAGGACCCGCCTCGCCGCCGGCGACCTTCACATCGCCCTGGAGCGCGCGCGAAAGCGGATGGTCGACATCCCCACGGCGCAGCGTCTGCGCAAGGTTGAGAACGTAGGCGCGGTCGTAGCCGTCGAGGATGATCGCACCCATCGACTGGCCGCTCACCGCGTCACCCGCCGCGCCCGGCGTATCGCCGGTCGTCCCGGTCACCGGGGTCTTGCTGTCGGCAAGGCTGGTCGTGCCAATCGGCTGGAACGCGCGCTGGATGTTCAGCCGGCCGTGGCCATATATCGAATCGACGCCGGCCGCACCGAGATCATCCGCAGACTGGAACAGGATGCTGACGATCTGCTTGCCGGTGAGGTTGGGGAAGGCCTGCGCCATCAGCGCGACCGCGCCGCTGATCGTCGGCGCGGAGAAGCTGGTGCCCGACCACAGGAACTGCGTTCCGGTCTCGTCGGGTGCGCGATCATGGTAGCCGAGCGCCATCAGGTACCATGCTGCGCCCGAGCCGGCCCGATTCGAGAAGTCGGAGATGGTGTTGACGTCGGGGCTTCCACCGACGGAGCCGGCGATGATCACCGATCCGGGAAAGTCTTGCGCGGGGACCAGCGCGAAGGGATCGGCATTGGCGCCCTTGGTCGGATCGGCACCGTCATTGCCCGCGGAGATAACGAGCACGATGCCGGCGTTGGTGGCACGCTGCATCGCCGAGAGCAGCTGGTTGCCTGGCGGATCACCGCCCAGCGACATATTGATGACCTTGGCGCCGGCAAGGCGCGCCGCATCGATTCCCGCGCCAATCGCGCTGTCGAAGAATTGACAGCCGTCGGTGCCGCTGCAGGTTCCGGGCGAGTCGGCGCGCTCGCTGACGATGGTCGCGTCGAAAGCGACGCCCATCGCGCCGCTGCTGTTACGCGCTGCTGCTGCAACCGCGCTGACCGCGGTGCCGTGCCCGCCTTCGTCGCTGACCCCGCGATTACTGGCGACATCGCCGCTCGCCGGATCGATGCGCCCGGCAAATTCGCTCAGACCTGGATTGATGCCGCTGTCGACGATGCCGATCTTGATACCGCGGCCAGTGGCGCCGGCGTTGTAAGCGGTGATGGCGTTCGACACGACCGAATATTGCGACGCCTGATATTCGGCGGTGTTGTAGTTGGTCCCCGTCGGGGTCGGCGTCGGAGTGGGGGTAGGCGTCGGAGTGGGCGTCGGCGTGGGGGTTGGCGTCGGCGTGGGGGTCGGAGTCGGTGTCGGTGTGGGAATCGGCAGCACTCCCCCGCCCTCGCCGCAGGCGGTCAGTCCGAACGCCATGACAAGCATGCACGCGCCCGTTCCTAGAAGCCGCTTTTTCATCATCCCTCTCCGCTCAAGCCGTTGAAAATACACGGCTTCCCGATGCTTGTTATGGTTTATAAATCCTTTCAATTTGCTTAAGGCTTTCAACGCGCTACGGCGCCATGCCCTGATGGACACTCGCTTCGAACATATACGCGATTGGATCTTCGATCTCGACAATTGCTTGTATCCGGCATCTACCGGCCTGTTCGCGCTGATCGATGAGCGCATGACCGCCTATATCGAGCGCCTGCTCGGCTGCGGCGCCGAGGAGGCGCACCGGGTGCAGAAGCACCATTTCCACACGCACGGGACGACGCTTGCCGGTTTGATGAAAGAACATGCGGTCGATCCGCACGACTTCCTCGAGGACGTGCACGATGTTCCCCTCGACCGCGTGAAAGGCGACGATCGGCTCGCCCGATTGCTGCCGCGCCTGCCGGGACGGCGCTTCGTCTTCACCAATGGCGATGCGGTTTACGCGCGGCGTGTGCTGCACGCGATCGGGGTCCACGAGCATTTCGACGACCTCCACGACATCCATGCGAGCAGCTACCGCGCCAAGCCCGATCCGCACGGCTATGAGCTGTTGTGCGAGCGCTTCGGGATCGATCCCGCCCACGCGCTGCTGGCCGACGACATGGCCCGCAACCTGGTGCCGGCAAAAGCGCTCGGAATGACGACGGTTTGGGTCGACAACGGGTCAGAGCGCGGCGACGACGGTTATGACGCGGCGATCATCGACCATCGGATCACCGATGTCGCGGACTGGCTCGAATGCATTTTGGAGGCGCAGCCTTGAACGAACTCGAACCGCTGATCGACCGGCTGTGGGAAAGGCGCGCCGACCTCAGCCCGGAATCGGGCGGTGACAGCCGCCTGACCGTCGAGCGCGCGATTGCCATGCTCGACGCCGGAGTGGCCCGCGTTGCCGAGCCCGTCGACGGAGAGTGGCGGGTCAACCAGTGGCTCAAGAAGGCGGTGCTGCTGTCCTTCCGCATCAACTCGATGAAGATGATCCCGGGCGGTCCGGGGGGCGCGCACTGGTGGGACAAGGTCGCTTCCAAATTCGCCGGCTGGAGCGACAGGCAGTTCGCCGAGTGCCAGTTCCGCGCGGTGCCCGGCTCGATCGTCCGCCGCGGCGCCTATATCGCTCCAGGGGCCGTCCTGATGCCGAGCTTCGTCAACATCGGCGCCTATGTCGGCGAGAACACGATGGTCGACACCTGGGCGACTATCGGAAGCTGCGCGCAGATTGGGAAGAACGTGCATATCTCGGGCGGCGCCGGGATCGGCGGTGTGCTCGAGCCTTTACAGGC
The DNA here is from genome assembly GCF_045810705.1 of Sphingomonas sp. Classification (GTDB taxonomy): domain Bacteria; phylum Pseudomonadota; class Alphaproteobacteria; order Sphingomonadales; family Sphingomonadaceae; genus Sphingomicrobium. The sequence goes on from NZ_JBJMVI010000012.1 coordinate 9,563, forward strand.
AGGCCCGGTAATCATCGAGGACGATTGCTTCATCGGCGCGCGGTCGGAAGTTGCCGAGGGCGTGATCGTCGAGCGCGGTTCGGTGCTGTCGATGGGCGTGTTCCTCGGCGCCTCGACCAAGATCGTCGACCGCGCAAGCGGGGAGGTCCATTACGGCCGCGTCCCCGCTTATTCGGTCGTGGTGCCGGGCAGCCTGCCCGGCAAGGACGGAGGCCCCGGCCTCGCCTGCGCGGTGATCGTCAAGCGCGTCGACGAGCGCACGCGGTCGAAAACGTCGATTAATGAGCTGCTGAGAGACTAGATAAGTCCAGCTTATCGACCCGAGGCGGCCATTTGTTGGCGTCGGGCGGCGCGAATTCGTACCTGAATCCTCATGAAACCCGTCCAGCCTTCAGAGTTCGAGCGCAATTGCGCGGACGCGTCGGGCGCGCCCGATGTCTACGCCGCGCCAATGATCCGCACGCAAATGAACGGCCGCGACTGGCTGATCCTCGGCAGCCTCGCTTTGATCTGGGGCGGCGCCTTCTTCTTCATTGGAGTCGCCGTCCGCCACGTGCCGCCGCTGACCTATGTCTGGCTGCGCCTGAGCATTGCTGCGGCCGCGATGTGGCTGTTCCTGCGCTTCAAGGGCCAGAGCGTCGATTTGCCGCGGTCGGCGTGGGGCTCGATCGTCCTGCTGGCGCTGCTCAACAACGCTGTGCCGTTCGCCCTGTTCGGCTGGGGCCAGACGCACATCGCCAGCGGCCTCGCCTCGATCCTCAACGCCACGACTCCGATCTGGGGCGTGGTCGTCGCCCATTTCCTCACCCACGACGAACGAATGAGCCCGCGCAAGATCGCCGGCGTGCTCCTCGGATTCGGCGGGGTCGCGGTGATGATCGGCCCGTCCTTGCTCTCGAGCCTCGGCTCGAGCGCGCTCGCACAGCTCGCCTGCGTCACCGCCTCGCTGAGCTATGCGCTGGCCGCGGTCTGGGCGCGCCGCTTCCGCAAGATGGGGGTGTCGCCGATGAGCGTCACCACCGGCCAGCTGACGGCGGGCGCGGCGATGATGCTGCCGGTCGCGCTCCTGGTCGACCGTCCGTGGACCCACGCGTTCCCGCCGCTCACCGCCTGGGGCGCGATTATCGCTCTGGCGCTGCTGTGCACGGCGTTCGGCTACGTGCTCTATTTCAGGCTGATCGAGACGTCGGGCGCGACCAACGCGCTGCTCGTCACCTTGCTCGTGCCGCCGGTCGCGATCCTGCTCGGCGGCCTGTTCCTCGGCGAAAAGCTGGCGCCGCAGGATTTCGCCGGCCTCGGCCTGATTGCGCTCGGCCTTGCCGCCATCGACGGGCGGCTGCTCAGCCTTTTGCCGGGGCGGCGCCGGCTTCGGCAAGCAGCTTAGCCGCCTCCGGGCTCGTCCAGTCGAGGTCGCCGACGTAGCGCCAAACCTCCTTGCCGTTCGCGTCGTAGAGGATCGAGGTCGGCAATACAGTGTCGGGCCCAAGGGCCGCGGAAAGTGCCATCTTCGGATCGCGATAGATCGGAAGGTCGAGCTTGTGGTCGGCGAGGAACGCTTCGACCGAGGCGCGCGGCGCCGTGTCCTGGTTGATCGTTGCGACGTAGAGGTTCGTCGAGGCCTGCTTTTGCAGCGCCTGCAGCGTCGGAAGCTCCTTGACGCACGGAGCGCACCAGGTCGCCCACAGATTGACCAGGGTCGGCGTGCCGAGCAGCGGTCCGTAGCCCATTGGCTTGTCCTCCTCGTCGAGGAAGCTGATCTTCGGAAACGCCTCGCCCCTGTGGCTTCGATCGACGCTTTTGTGCAGCCCCGCCTCGGCAGCCGGCATTTCCCTGCCGTCCGGATCCTCCGCCGGCTTGTGACAGGCAGCGAGTGCGAGCACGGCCGCGCAAATGACGATGAGGCGCATGCTGCGCCGCTAGCGGAAGCCACGGCGAACGGCTAGTCGGGCGGCATGAAGCGCTTGCGCCTCGTGATTTTCACTGTTGCCTTGGCGCTCGCAGGCTGCGGTCGCGTTGCGGAGCTCAAGCCTGCACCGGGACATGCGCTTCCGGTCAAGCCGGCGATGGCCCGCGCCACGCCGACCGTCGAGCAGCTGCTGACGGCGCCGACCTACGCCCGTCCCGACCGTGTCGACGAGCTGGTCAAGCGCTCCCAGCCTCGCGCCGCCGATCCGTTCGACCCGCCGCCGCCAAGCGGCGGGGACGCGCCGCAACTGCCGGCAGGCATCAGTCCGTCGACCGTGCCGGCGACCACCTCCACGACCGCCACGCCAGGAGGGTAAGTCCGATGCCCACTCGCGTCCGCAAGGCGGTGTTCCCCGTCGCCGGCCTCGGCACCCGCCTGCTGCCTGCGACCAAGACCATCCCCAAGGAGATGATCACGATCGTCGACCGGCCGCTGATCCAGTATGCGGTCGACGAGGCGCGCGAGGCGGGGATCGAACAGCTGATCTTCGTCACCGGACGCGGCAAGTCGGCGCTGGTCGATTATTTCGACGTTGGGTTCGAGCTCGAAGCGACGCTGCGCGACAAGGGCAAGAGCCTCGACGTGCTCGATCCGTCCAACGCCCGCTTCGGCGAGGTCGTCAGCGTCCGCCAGCAGGTGCCGCTCGGCCTCGGCCACGCGGTGTGGTGCGCGCGGGACATCGTCGGCGACGAACCGTTCGCGGTGTTGCTCCCCGACGAGCTGATGTTCGGCCAGCCGGGTTGCCTCGCGCAGATGGTCGAGGCCTATGACAAGGTCGGCGGCAACCTCGTCGCCGCGCTGGAAGTCCCGGAGAGCGAGACCCACAAATATGGCGTGATCGACCCCGGCGCGAGCGACGGCCGCCTGACCGAGATCAAGGGCCTGGTCGAAAAGCCGGCGCCGGGTACGGCCCCGTCCAACCTGATGCTTCCCGGCCGCTACATCCTCCAGCCCGAGGTGATGCGCGCGCTCGACGCACAGGAGAAGGGCGCCGGGGGCGAGATCCAGCTCACCGACGCCATGGCCAAGCTGATCGGCCAACAGCCGTTGCATGCCTTCCGCTTCGAGGGCGAGCGCTACGATTGCGGCGGCGCCGACGGGTTCGTTATCGCCAATATCGCGATGGCGCTTAAGCGGCAGGATGTTGGACCCGCCGTCAAGGCATTCCTGTCGACGGCTAAAGCGCGTGGGGCCGTCTGATCCGCTCTACCTTCAGCTGATCGCGCAGCTCGCCGATCTGGATGGCCCGTTCGACCACCCGCGCGTCGAGCGCGGCATTGTCGTCGCGCAGCTGTTGCACGAAACGCGCGCGATCGATGCGGCGCGAAATGCGCGCGATCAGCACCTCGAAGTGGAACGGCTTCAGGATCACGTCGTCGGCACCCGCTCCGTAGGCGCGCACGGCGTCGGCGGGCTTTGATTTGCCGGTGATCAGCATGATCGGGATGTCGTTCCACTGAACCTCGCCGCGGATCGCCCGCGCGAGCTCGGCGCCGCTCATCCGCGGCATGTTGAGTTCGGCGAGCACGAGGTCGATCGAATGGCGGTAAAGCTCGGCGATCGCCGCCGCGCCGCTGTCGGCGGTCGTGATCCGATAACCGGCCTCGGACAGCCGCCGAGCCATGACACCGAGGTTGCTGCGGTTGGGCTCGATGACGAGGATTCGCGGGCGCTCTTCGGGCGCTGCTGGGTAGCGGATGTCCATGCTGCCAGCGCTACGCGAAGATGGTTAACGCGGCGATAAGAAGATCCTGCACGCCAAGTGCGGCGGGCGGCTAGACGAAGAGCAATCCGGCCCTTCCGGGGAGCGACCAGCGAACGCTCGCGACGTTGGGCTGAAAAGCGGGAATTTCGAGCTCCACGACTTCGCCGATCGGCAGCATCTGGAGACAACGAATCTTACAGCCCGTACGGGTTACGTCGAGGATCGTGACCGGTAGCAGGCGGCCCGTGCTCAGGCGGACAATCGCGCCAATGGAGACACTCTTTCGATCTAATCTTGAAATCCATCCAGCCAAGCGAGGCATTTGAAATCACTCTCTTTGTTGAGCGTGACTTACCTAAAGTTAGGTTAGGGAACGGTTGCCAAGGGCTCCGCTTTGGATGGACTCCGCTCCTTTGTTGCTCGGCTTCGCTTACGGCAGCAACTCGACATCCCAGTAGAGATAATCGCGCCAGCTTTCATGGAGGTAGTTCGGCGGAAACGCGCGCCCATGCTCCTGAAGCTGCCAGCTGGTCGGGCGGATCGGATCGCGCTGGATATGCATGTGCGCCTGGTTCGGCGTGCGCCCGCCTTTCTTGAGATTGCACGGCGCGCAGGCGGTCGCGACATTCTCCCACATCGTCCGCCCGCCGTGCGCACGGGGAATCACATGGTCGAAGGTCAGCTCCTTGCCCGAGCCGCAATAGACGCAGCGGAAGCGGTCGCGAAGGAACAGGTTGAACCGCGTGAACGCCGGATATTCGTTGGGCCGGACGAACTGGCGGAGCGCGATCACGCTCGGCAGCTTCAGCGCGATGCTTGGGCTATGCACCTCGCGGTCGTAGTGGGCGACGACATCAACGCGCTCGAGGAACATCGCCTTGATCGCGGTCTGCCACGGCCATAGCGACAGCGGGTAATAGGACAGCGGCGTGTAGTCGGCGTTGAGCACCAGCGACGGGCAGCTTTCGGGATGGCGGATGAGTTCAGGGTGATACATGCGAGCGACAACAGCCTTTCGTTCGGTTCGGATCCGAACTGCTGCTCCCCGGCCCCGTCGCACTCAAGGAGGAGAGGGCGGCGCGGCCCATCTTCCCTTGTTGCCCACCGGATGCCAAGCCGGCGTGACAGAAGTATGAATCGGAAATTGCAGAGTCCGCGTCAAGAGGGAGAAGCTCCTCCGCCGGATCCGGGAGGATTTAAGTGACCGTCACCCGGTTCGCCCCCAGCCCCAGCGGGCGGCTGCACCTCGGGCACGCGTTCAGCGCGGCGCTGGGGCATCATCGGGCACGCGACGCCGGCGGCAAGTTCCGCCTGAGGATCGAGGATCTCGACCCAAGCCGGTGCAAGCCGGAGTTCGTTGAGGGCATCTACGAGGACCTGGCGTGGCTTGGCCTCGATTGGGATGAGCCGGTGCTGGTCCAGTCGCGGCGGACGCCCGCCTACCAGGCCGCGCTCGACAGCTTGAAGGCGCGCGGCCTGGCCTACGCCTGCTTCTGCACGCGGGCCGACATCGCGCAGTCGCTGACCGCGCCGCACGGCGATGCCGCCACCTCCTATCCCGGCACCTGCCGTGGCCTGCCTGACGACCCGGCGCGGCGGGCAAGCACGCCGCACAGCTGGCGGCTCGACTCCGCCAGGGCGCTCGAGTTCGCCGGCCTCCCGTCGTGGACGGAGGAGGACGGCCGAACATTCGCCGCGAAGGCGAGCGACATCGGCGACGCGATCCTTGCCCGCAAGGACGCGCCCGCTTCCTATCATCTCTCGTGCGTGATCGATGATGCGGCCAGCGGCGTGACGATGGTCGTGCGCGGCGGCGACCTGCGTCCCTCGACTCCGATCCAGCGCCTGCTGCAGGCGCTCCTCGGCCTGCCCGAACCGGCCTATCTCCATCACGCGCTCATCGCCCACGAGGACGGCCGCCGCCTCGCCAAGCGCGACCTCGCGCCGACGCTTGCGGCGATGCGCGAAGCCGGCGCCGACGGGCCTGCGCTCGCCGCCGACGTCCTCGCAGGCAAGCTTCCGCTTGGTTTCGGCTTTTCGGACGCTTAAGGCGGCAGGCCATGCGGATCCTTCTGCTCGTCCTCCTGCTGCTGGCCATGGCCGCGACCGCCTATGTCCTCGTGCGCGGGGTGATCGCCATGGCCTCGGGCAAGGACGTGACCGGCGAGCAGCAACAGAATTACATGCGCAAGCGCGTGCTGTTCCAGGGGATTGCGATCGTCATCGTCATTCTCATCCTGGTCGTCGCCGGCCAGGCCGGCAAATAGCCGGGCCCCACACTCGCACGGTGGTCAAGCTCAACAAAATCTACACCCGCACCGGCGACGGCGGCAGCGCCGGGCTGGTCGACGGCAGCCGCGTGAGCAAGTCGAGCCTGCGCATGGCCGCGATCGGCGAGGTGGACGAGGCCAATGCCGCGATCGGCGTCGCCATTGCGGCGATTGGCGAGGGTGAAGTGGCCGACGCGCTGCTGCGCATCCAGAACGACCTGTTCGACCTCGGCGCCGACGTCGCGACTCCGGGCGAAGTCGACGGCGCGCTGCGCATCGTTGCAAGCCAGGTCGAGCGGCTCGAGCGCGAGATTGACGCGATGAACGCAAGCCTGGAGCCGCTGACCAGCTTCATCCTGCCGAGCGGCTCGGCCGGCGTGTCGGCGCTCCACCTCGCCCGCGCCATCGTCCGCCGCGCCGAGCGGGCCGCGGTGGCGTTGAACGAGGCCGAGCCGCTCAACGCGCAGCTGCTCGCTTACATCAACCGCCTGTCCGATCATTTGTTCGTTGCCGCCCGCTACGTCGCCGCGCGGGAAGGCGGCGACGTGCTGTGGAAGCCGGGCGGAACGCGCGGCGAATAGCTGCGATCTGGAACATATAGTGAACTTCTGACTATACCGGCGCGCCGATTCGTGGCAGGGGAGCCCGCGCATGGCCCGGGAAGACTCGTCTTCGAACCCCGAAGGGACGGCAGCTTCGATTGGCGAAAGGCTCTTCGCCACCCGCAAGCTGACGCTCGGCCTGGCTGCCCCCCTCAGCGACGCCGACGCGACCATCCAGCCGTTTCCCGATGCCTCGCCGGCCAAGTGGCACCTCGCCCACACGACCTGGTTCTTCGAGACCTTCGTGCTGCGCGACCATGTGCTCGGCTACACCCCGTTCGACGAGCGCTACGCTTTCCTGTTCAACAGCTATTACGAAGCCGAAGGCCCCCGCCACGCGCGCCCGCGCCGTGGGATGCTGAGCCGCCCGTCGCTCGACGAGGTCCGCAGCTATCGCGCGCATGTCGATGAGGCGCTGGAGCGCGCGCTGCCGCACATGTCACCGGCCGCGCTCGATCTCATTGAGCTCGGCATCAACCACGAGCAGCAGCACCAGGAACTGTTTCTCACCGACATCCTTGCGACGCTCGCCGAGAACCCGCTGGAGCCGGCCTATGGCGAGCTTCCGCCGCCCGCCTGCTTCGCCGTCGAACCATTGAGCTGGCATCGCGGCCGCGGGGGCGTGGTCGAAATCGGGGCCGGTCCTGACGGTTTTGCGTTCGACGCCGAACGGCCGCGCCACCACACCTTCCTCCCGGATCACGCCATCGCTAACCGGCGCGTGACCAGCCGCGAATGGTCCGAGTTCATCGAGGGCGCCGGCTACTCGACGCCGAAATTGTGGCTCAGCGAAGGCTGGGACTGGGTCCAGCGCGAGGCGATCGCGGCGCCGCTCTATTGGCGCGAGGACGGGACCGAGTTCACGCTCGGCGGGCGGCGCGAGATCGACGCGGCCGCGCCAGTCGCCCACGTCAGCTATTTCGAGGCCGACGCCTTCGCCCGCTGGGCCGGGGCGCGGCTGCCGACCGAGGCCGAGTGGGAGGATTTCGCTTCCTCCGCCGACCCCCTGACCGGCAACCAGCTGGACGACGCCGGAGCGGTCGCGCCGGGCGCCGGGGGCGGCGTCTTCGGCGATGTGTGGGAATGGACCCAAAGCGCCTTCACTTCTTACCCCGGTTTCGCGCCCGCGGCCGGCGCGGTCGGCGAATATAATGGCAAGTTCATGAGCGGGCAGTTGGTACTCAGGGGCGCGAGCTGCGCGACGCCGCGCGGGCACAGCCGTGCGTCCTACCGCAACTTCTTCCCGCCCGCCGCGCGCTGGCAGTTCACGGGGATGCGCCTTGCTCGCGACGCTTGATGCCCGGGAAATCGCGTTTCGCGACGACGTGCTCGCCGGGCTCTCGGCGCCCATCCCCGCGCTTCCCGCGCGCTGGCTCTACGACCGCCGCGGCTCGGAGCTGTTCGACGAGATCACACGTCTGTCGTCTTATTATCCGACGAAGACCGAGACGCAGCTGTTGCGCGACATCATGCCCGATGTCGCGGCGCGCGTGCCCAAGGGCCTGGCCGTCGTCGAGTTCGGCGCCGGCTCGGCCACCAAGACGCCCCTGCTGCTCGAAGCGATCGCCCCAGCCGCCTATGTGCCCGTCGACATTTCCGGCGACTATCTCGAGCAAAGCGCGGCCGAGCTTCAGCAGCGCTTTTCCAGGCTCGACGTGATCCCGGTCGTTGCCGACTTCGCGCGGCCGTTCACGCTGCCCGGCGGGATCGAGCATCTTCCGCAGCTCGGCTTCTTCCCGGGCTCGACCATCGGTAATTTCGTACCCTCCAGCGCAACCGACCTGCTGCGCCAGTTCCGCGCCCTGCTCGGTCCGGGCGCGCGGTTGCTGATCGGCATGGACAGGGTGAAGCCGGTCGAGCGTTTGATCGCCGCCTATGACGACCCCGAGGGCGTGACGGCGCAATTCACGCTCAACATCCTGACCCGCATCAACCGCGAGCTCGACGGCGACATTCCGATCGACGCTTTTCGCCACGAGGCGCGGTGGAACGACATCTTGTCGCGCATCGAAATCCATCTCGTCGCGACGCGCGACGCCCGCTTCAGCGTCGCGGGATCGAGCTTCGAGGTCCCGGCAGGCTCCTCGATCCACGTCGAGAACAGCCACAAATACGGACCGCGCGGAGCGCGCCTGCTGCTGCTCGCCGGCGGCTGGACCCCGATTGCCGAGTGGAGCGACGCGAGCCAGGATTTCTCGATCGTCCTCGCCGAGGCGCAGCCGGAGAGGTTTGCGCCCTAACGGCCGTACCGCTAAGCGCGTCGCCATGGTTCACGCTCTCGTCGATATCGCCGACCTGCTGCTCAGCATCGTCACCTGGATCATCATCGGTCAGGTGATCCTCAGCTGGCTGTTCGCGTTCAATGTCCTCAACACCAGCTCGCATGGCGTTCGCACCCTCGCGGTCGCGATCGACCGGATCACCGCGCCACTCTATCGGCCGATCCGCCGCATCCTGCCCGATTTCGGCGGGATCGACTTCTCGCCTTTGGTCATCCTGATCCTGATCCAGGTGCTCAAGAGGCTGCTCGCCGGCGCCGAAGCCCAGTATTATCTCGGCGGATGACGGCCAGGCGGATCGACGGAAAGGCCGCCGCTTTGGCGATCCGCGAACGGGTCGCCGCGTTCGTGCCGGCATTCGTCGGCAAGGCTGGCCGAGCGCCGGGCCTCGCCACCGTGCTGGTCGGCGAGGATGCCGCGAGCGCCGTCTATGTCCGCTCGAAGAACCGCGCCACCGCCGAGACCGGCATGGTCAGCTTCGCGCATAACCTGCCCGACACGACCAGCGAGGATCAGCTGCTCCAGCTGGTGACCGACCTCAATGCCGACGCTCAGGTCGACGGCATCCTCGTCCAGCTGCCGCTTCCGCCGCAGGTCAATGCGACGCGGGTGATCGAGACGATCGACCCGGCCAAGGACGTCGACGGCTTTCACCCGATCAACGCGGGCCGGCTCGCCAGCGGCCTCCCGGCGCTGGTGCCATGCACGCCTTTGGGCTGCCTCCATCTCCTCAAGCAGGAGCTGGGTGACCTCACCGGACTGGAGGCGGTGGTGATCGGCCGCTCCAACATCGTCGGCAAGCCGATGGCGCAGCTGCTGTTGGCCGAGAACGCGACCGTCACCGTTGCCCATTCGCGTACGCGCGACCTGCCCGCGGTCGTTCGCCGCGCCGACATCATCATCGCCGCCGTCGGCCGGCCGGAAATGGTCCGCGGCGACTGGATCAAGCCCGGCGCTGTCGTCGTCGACGTCGGCATCAACCGCATTCCGACCGACGACGGCAAGGGCCGGCTGGTGGGGGACGTCGCTTATGACGAGGCCGCCGACGTCGCGGCCGCGATCACCCCGGTCCCCGGCGGCGTGGGACCAATGACCATCGCCATGCTAATGCGCAACACGCTTGTGGCCGCGCACCGCCGCGCCGGCCTCGCAGACCCGGAGGGACTATGATCTTCGCTCTTCTTCTCGCGTCGGCGACGTTGCCGACAGCCGTCGATGCCGAGCGCGCCTTTGCCCACGACGCGCAAAAACTCGGACAATGGACCGCGTTCCGCAATTATGCCGACAAGGATGCGGTCATGTTCACCCCGCAAGCGGTGTGGGTGCAACAGTTCCTCAAGGACCGCAAAGACCCGCCGAAGGCGGTCCGCTGGGCGCCCGCGCACAGCTTCGTTTCGTGCGACGGCCGAACCGCGGTCAACACCGGGCCGTGGTGGGGCGCGGATGGGGTCCATCACGGCTACTTCACGACCGTCTGGCAGCGCCTCAACCGCGAATGGCGCTGGGTCTATGACGGCGGGGATGGGCAGACCGGCCCGCTACCGCCGCCCCCAGCCGTCAAGGTTCACCGCGCATCGTGCCGGACCAAGGCCCCGGGCGCGCCGATCATCCCGCCGCCGCCGCTGACTCCCAAGCAAGCGCGGACCACGCCTGAGGACAATGGCCGCGGGCAATCGGCCGACAAGACTCTCGGCTGGGACTGGAAGGTCGAAAAAGACGGCGCGCGGCACTTGCGTGTCTACCAGTGGAACGGGTTGCGCTACGCCCAGGTGCTGGTCAACGATATCCCGGCGCCGCCGGCGCAATGATCGAACTGTTCGGCTCGGCGCTGGTCACCTTCCTGGTGATCATCGATCCGCCGGGCTGCGTGCCGATCTTCGCCGGCCTGACGCGCGGGACGCCGCCGGCCCACCGCCGGGCAATGGCGTTCCGATCCTCGCTGATCGCGTGGATCATCCTGATGTTCTTCGCGCTTCTCGGGCGGCCGATGCTGCACGCGCTCGGGATCAGCCTCGCGAGCTTCCGCATCGCCGGCGGGATCCTCTTGTTCTACATCGCCGTCGACATGGTGTTCGAGAGGCGAACGGAGCGCCGCGAAAACCGCGCCCATTCGATCGAGGGAACGCCCGAGGCGGAGGATATCAGCGTCTTCCCGATGGCGATCCCGATGATCGCCGGCCCCGGATCGATCGCCAGCGCGATGCTGTGGGTGTCGCGCGCCGAAACGCCGGTCCATATCACCATCGTCCTCGCCGCGATCACCGTAGTGATGCTGGTGACGCTCGTCACCCTGCTCGCCTCGGAGCCGCTGATGCGGATGATGGGCGACAAGGTCGAGGCGATGATCACCCGCATTCTCGGCGTCATTCTTGCCGCGCTCGCCGCGCAGTTCGTGATCGACGGACTAAAGCAAAGCTTCCCGCACGTCCTCGGCTAAGCGACGACGCGCCACATCTTGTACGGCGAATCCTTGGGCAAGGGCACCGGCGTCAGCCAGGTCGGGAGCTGGCCCCGCTGAAGCTGGGTATAGAAGCCGCGCGGAGTCTCCGCGACGAAGATGGTTGTGGTCGAGCTGCCGGGGCAGCTCAGCACATAATTAGCGTGATATTTGGCGGCGATGCGGTGGGCCTGATCGGCCGAGCCCCGCCAGAAATTGAACACGTCGGCGATCTGCTGGCCGTTGCGATGATAAGGTCCGGCGATCGAATCATGGTGCGTCACCGCGATCAGCCGCGGCCCCAGGTCGACGAAGGTGAACACGATCCCCTTGGGCTGCAGGGCGACGGGCCTCAGGCCCCACAAGGACGCGCACAGATTGTTCGCACGGCCGATCTGCTTGTCGCGCGCGGTGGCCGGCGCTTCGGGGATGAAGTCGAGGACGAACGGGACGATCGCGCCGCAGCCGATCAGGAATGCGAGCGTGGTGCCGAGGACGCGGACCGGAGACTTCCGGCTGCTCCACGCCGCCGGAAGCGCGATCCAGACTAGCGCCGCGCCGCCCACGGTCGCCATCATCTGCGCGGCCGGCCCGGTTCGCGTCTGCCACAGCAGCAGGAGCGTCGCGGCAAGGCCGGGAAGCGCCGCTCCGATGACGCGCCGGCAGAGTTCCCGGTCGCGACGGCGGGTCCATGCGAGCACGCCCCAGCCGATCGCGCCGGTGATCGGCAACGCCACGATCAAGGTCGCGACGCGCCAGCCGTGCATATAGACCGGCCGCGCTTCCTTGACGTGGCTCAGCCACAGCCGCTCGACCTCGGGCGACACGCCCTCGAGGCGCTGCAGGCAATGCGGCCAGGTCAGCGCGTGGAATGCGGCGACGATGATCCCGGCGCCCGCGGCAAGCGCCAGCCGGCGCTTCCAGTCGGCGGGCGAGACCCATGCCAGCGCGAACATCAGCGCGCTGCCGATCAGCGCATCCGACAGCCAGACCGGGGACAACGCGTCGCACACCGCGTTCCAATTGTCGTTGGAGGCGAACACCAGGAACGCGAGCGCGGTGCCGCCGCCGAGCGACACGGCGTATGCGCGCAGCCGTTCGCGCTCCTCGGCATCGTCGACCCAGAACAGGACCGTGGCCGCGCCCGCGAGCGCGACATAGATCAGCATCTCCAGCCCGATGGCGAGCGAAAGCGCGCTCGACACCCCAAGCGTCAGCCCGCCGCGCAGGCGTTTGGGATCGGCAATCGCGGAAATGCTCAGCGCGAGCAGCGCGAGCTGCCAGCCATGGTGGTCGATCCGTTCGGGCATGAACATCCCGTTGGTCGACCCGGCGAAGAACAAGGCGATCAGCGCGAGCGGATAGGCCGCCGGCGCGATCAGCCGCCGCGCCGTCAGCGACAGCGAGAAGAGCAGCAGCAGATACGGCAGCAGCGGCGCGATCGCGACCGCCCAGCGCTCCGCCGCCGGTCCCCCGAGGAACGGACGAAGCCCGAGGATCAGGCCGGCGATCGGCAGGTCGACCAGCCGCGACCAGTGGATGTTGGCGCCGAACGGCGGGTTCAGGCGGTATTGGCGCAGGTCGTACCAGCCCTGGCCGTGAAGCCACGCGCGGACCTGCATGATCCGCATATTGTCGTCGGTGTCGCCGAGGCCGAACCAGCGGATGTCGTGCCATTTGTTGAAGATGAAACAGCCGCAGAATCCGAGCCAGGCGAGGAAGACGATCCACTTCCACTCGCGCTCGATCAGAGCGAAAGCGCGTGCCTCCCAACCCTCGTCCTTGCGCTCCGCCATTTTTCCGGCTGTAGCCGCACGACTTCAAACGGCAAGCAGCCGCGCATGGCCTCCAGATTAAACTTTCCTGACGGGACCTTCGGACAGCTGGTGCGCTTTGCCATCGTCGGCTTCGCGCTCGCCGCGCTCTATTCGGCGATCTACTGGTACCTTGCGACCTATGTGATGACGCCGATGCTCGCCGTGGTCGTCGCTTTCCTGGTCGCGGTGAGCATCGGCTTCGTGCTCCACAGCCGGTGGAGTTTCCGCGGCCACGGCGCGGCCGAGGACCACCGCCTCAAGGTCAAGTTCCTCGCGGTCCAGGCGTCGGGCTTCCTGCTCAACGAGCTCTTCACCTGGGCGCTTACGGGCCCGATGCACGGCCCGACCTGGTGGCCGCTCGTGCCCGCGATCTTCGTAACTCCGCTCGCCACCTTCGCGCTCAACAAGCGGCTGGTGTTCCGCTGATGGAGCGCCTCGTCTACCAGCAGATGGCCGAGCTCGACGACCGCCATTGGTGGTATCGCGCGCGCCGCCGAATCCTCGCCGAGCTGATCCGCCGCGAGGGCCATTTGCCGCGGCATGCGCACATCCTCGAGATCGGCTGCGGCACCGGGCACAATCTGGCCATGCTGGGCGAGTTCGGCCATGTCGACGCGCTCGAGCTGGACGACGAGGCGCGCGCGCTGTCGGAGAAACGGCTCGGGCGCAAGATCATGCGCTCGCCCCTGCCCGAGCTGTCGGAAGTCCGCGACCGCCATTACGACCTGATCGGCGCGTTCGACGTGATCGAACATATCGATGACGATGCTGCCGCCGTCGCCGCCATCGCGACCAAGCTCAAGCCCGGCGGCAAGTTGATGATCGCCGTTCCCGCGCACCGCTGGATGTGGACGGCGCACGATGTCGTGAACCACCATAAACGGCGTTACTCGAAGCGCGCGCTCAAGGCGTTGATCGACAACTCGCCGATGCGGCTGGACAAGATCGGCTATTTCAACAGCCTGCTGTTTCCGCTCGCCGTGGCCGAGCGCGCGGTCTCGAAGCTGCGCGGCCGCGACAGCGCCGACGTAAAGCTCCCGCCCGCGCCGCTCAACACCGCGCTGGAGCGCGTCTTCGCCGCGGAGCGCTATCTGGTCGGCCGCTTGCCCTTGCCGCCGGGCTTGTCCTTGTTCGCCGTCGCCTCGGCGAGATAGCCCAGGCGGGCGTGTTGCCCGTCGCCGCCGGCGATGTCCTGGACGATGTACAGCGGCCGGCGCTTCGCTTCATTGTAGAGCCGCCCGATATATTCGCCCATCAGCGCGAGGACGAACATCTGCACCGCGCCGAGCACGACCACGACCAGCATCAGCGAGGTCCAGCCCGGGATGCTGCGGCCGGCGATCCACGCAAAAGCGATGTACGCGATCAGCACGAGCGAGCCGGCCACCAGCCACAGGCCGGCGTGGCTCGCGAGCTTGAGCGGGGCCGAGGAGAAGCCCGTCAGCGCGTCGAGCGCGAAGCGGACCATCTTCCTGAACGGATATTTGGTCTCGCCCGCGAACCGCACCTGCCGATCATAGGGGAAGGGCAGCTGCCTGAACCCGATCCACGCGACCATGCCGCGGATGAAGCGCGCCTGCTCGGGCATGGCGAGCAGGGCATCGAGCGCGCGGCGGCTCATCAGCCGAAAGTCGCCGGCGTCGAGCGGGATGTCGACCTCGGTCGCGCGCGACAGCAGCCGGTAGAAGCCGTGCGCGGTCGCGCGCTTGAACGCCGTCTCGCCGGAGCGGCTGCGGCGCACGCCGTAGACGACGTCGGCGCCGCTCTCTCGCATCGCCTCCAGCATCGGCCCGAGCAGCTCGGGCGGATCCTGGAGGTCGGCGTCGATGATCAGGATGGTGTCGCCGCGGCACAGGTCGAGGCCCGCCGTCAGCGCAAGCTGATGCCCGTGGTTGCGCGACAGATTGACGGCGACGACGTGCCGGTCCTCTTCCGCCATCCGCTGCATCACCGGCCAGCTGCCGTCGCGCGAGCCGTCATTGACCAGCACGAGCTCGTAATCCTCGCCGACCGCCTCGCGCGCGGCGATACCCAGCCGCTGGTGCAGCTGCGCCAGGCATGCTTCCTCGTTGAAGCAGGGGATGACGATTGAAAGCCTCATGGATGCGTTTTGTAGAGGATCGAACCGGGCCCGCGCCAGACCATCTGCATGTCGGCCACGATTTGCGGATTGTAAGGCGGCGCGTCGATCAGCCAGACATAGTCGAAATCATTGCGCGGCAGGGTCGATAGCGAATCGTCGATCATCCGGTGCAGCCGGTCATGGCATTGGTTGGGGCGCACCAGTTGCGACGGGTCGGCGGCGAAATAACCGGCGGCGCGATATTTGAGATCGAGCAGGTTGACCCCTTCGAGCAGCCACTGATCGTTGGAGAAGCCCTCGCGGCGGACGATGACCATCGCGCCGAGATGCCCGTCGCGGAGCAGCGGCCAATATTCCTGGCAGGTCATGCCGACCAGGCTGATCACCCGTGCCCCGCGCGGCATCAGGTCGATCGCCTCGAGCTTGGCCGACTGGTCGTCAGCCGCCTTGGCGAGGCTGACCGTGTTGGCGACCGCCCTGGTCCCGAAGAACAAAAGCCCGAGCACCGCCAGCACCTGGGCCGTGGTCCGGTCGGGAGCGCCGCGGAAGCGGATCGCCAGCAACCCGACCGCGATCAGATAGGGGACGAGCCGCATGTCGGCATAGGCCGAGCCGAAGATGATGCGCGGGAGGATCGCAAACGACGCCGCGAGCACGATCGCCGAGAAGGCGAGGTTGCGTGACAGCTGCAGCTTGCGGCTGAAGACCGCGTACAGGAACACCAGCGCGGGCACGATCAGCGACCCGATGTCGAACCATTTCCAGCGATCGCGCAGCGCGGAATAGATCCAGCGCCATTTCACCTTCCAGTCGAACCAGTCGATGGTCTGGCCGCCATGCGTCTCGCCGCGCCACAGCAGCATGACGAGGATCGGCAGCGCCATCACCGAGGTGTGCAACGCGGCCTCGAGGCCGGCACGCCACCACGACCGGCCGCGGTCGTGAAGCCGCACCGCATCGGCCGAGAAGCACATCAGGCCGAGAAGGCCCCAGCCGTAGGTGTGGCAGAAGAAGACGATCAGCGAGATCGGCACGAACAGCCAGCTTCGCAGCCCGGTTCGCTCGAGTCGGCCAAGGCGCAGCCACAAGCCGAACGCCAGGAACGCGAGTGCCACCGACAAGGTGAAATTCACGAACCCGAACAGAAACGGATAGCCGGTGATGAACGGCAGTGCGAAGAACGCCGTCGGCGGCACGCGCCCGTGCACCTCGCGCGCGACCCAGAAAAACCCGGCGGCGGTGAGTGGCGGGATCAGCAGCACGATCAGCTTCACTGCCGGTTCGAGCCCCATCACCTTGCCGAGCGGGATGACCAATAGATCGACCCCGAGGTTGCCGATCGCCGCCCAATGATAGTCATAATATCGCTGGAGGAAGGCGGAGTGGTCCAGGTCGAGCTCGACCCGATACCGGCCCATGTGGCCGAGCAGGTCGACCAGCGGCGGGACGGATGGATAGATGAGCGGCAGCGCCGTCGCGAAGACGACAAGGCCGAGGCACAGCGCAGACTCCCACCACGGGCGCGGCTCACTCGGCACTTGCACCGCCGGAGCGGCTTCAACCCCCATTGTCACACGCCTGCAATGACTTGCCCGCGCGGGTCCTAGCGGGATCGGCCCGATTGTCCATGCGCCGAGCTGCCGCATGACGAGCAGTTCACTTGTCATCCATCCCGCGCGCCAGCGCGATGGCGACCGTTTCGCTTCCGTTCAATCGCCAGCAAGCTTGGATGATTTAGCTCGCTGTCAATGACCAGGAGGAGGCACGGAGTCATGACGAAACTGTTGATCGGCGGAGCGCTCGCCGTGCTCGCGATTGGATCGGTTGCAGCAGCTGCCCAGACGGCACCCCCGCCGCCGCCGGGCGTCGCGCAGGGCACGGCCTCGGCGCCGCTTCCAGCGCCGCCTCGTGCCCCGCAAATGCACATGACAATCATGTCCGATCGCGTGATGACCCGTGACGAGGTCGCGAGGCACGTCAGCCAGCTCTTCGCCAAGCTCGACTCCAATCGCGACGGTTTCATCACCAGGGACGAGGTCGACGCGCTCCATCACAAGATGATGGGCGCGATGGGCATGACGCACGGCATGGCGGGGCGCTTTTCCGAGGGCGCAATGCCAATGCCCGACCGCGGCGCGATGTTCGACCGGCTCGACGCCAACCATGACGGCAATATCAGCCGCCAGGAGTTCATGGCCGCCAAACCGCGGGTCCGTGAAGAGCGCGTGATGATCATGCGCGGCGGGCCTTATGGTGCGCCTGGCGGTGCTGGGATGCACCGCATGGAGGGCATGCACATGCACGGGATGGGCATGGGGATGGGGATGGGCTTCGGCGGAAACCTGTTCGAGATGGCGGACGCCAATCACGACGGCCGCGTCTCGCAAGCCGAGGCGCAGTCCGCGGCGCTCGCCCATTTCGACAGGGCCGACGTCAATCACGATGGCAGGATCACGCCCGACGAACGCCACCAGGTTCGGCAAGAGGTCCGGATCGAGCGCCGGTCGAGCTAAGCGCCGCGGCTTCAGCAATTCAAAGGCCCGGCGCCGCCTGGGGCCGGGCCATTTCTTTTGCGAGCTTGCGGCACCCCCGCCGCAGTGCAACTAACCGCTCACAAAGAGATAGAAGGTGAGTGCTCCGATGCTGAAGTCGGTGCGATACCAGGTCGGCCATTGGACGTTCGTCCCGTCGGCGCACGAGCTGCGCTCAGGCCATGTCCGGGCACGGCTGCAGCAGCGCGCGTCGGCGACCCTGTCGCTGTTGTGCGAGCGCAGCGGCGAGGTCGTAAGCCACAAGGAGATCATCGACCGCGCGTGGGGACGCCAGCATCTCAGTCCGAACAGCGTCGCGATCGTCATCGGCGACCTGCGCCGGGCGTTGGGGCTCGATACCGGCGAGCCCGGATCGATCGAGACCGTCCCCAAGGCCGGCTACCGGCTGGTTGCGACAGAGTATGAGCCCGCTCGCGAACCCGATCGACAGCGGTGGCCGCTTGCCGCCGCCGCGGTTATCGCGGTTGCTGCGCTTGCCGCCGTTGCTGTCCCGTCGAAGCAAGCTCCGGCCGCCAAGCCGGAGGTGGCGCTCGGCGGAATCGACAATGCGACCGGCACGTCGCGCTATGCGCCGCTGATGAGCGCGTGCCGCGAGACCGCGCTCGTGGCGCTGGGCCGTCACTCGAACGAGTTCAGGATCGTCGAGGCGCCGGTCGCTCGCGCGGAACATCCCGACTATGTGCTCCAGCAAAGGTGGGTGTTGTGGAGCGGCGCACCCGAGCTCGTGCTGGTCGCCCGCGACAGGGCCGGCCAGACGGTGTGGAGCGGCGCCATCTACGGCGCGGAAAACGAGTTTCCGGCGAAAATCTCAGACAAGATCGGGCAATTTGCGGCTTTTGCGCGGAGCCGTTCCGGCCGCTCGTGACTTGGTGCGAGCTGGTGTCTCCGCAGCAGCGATCTCGCGGTAGCGCCGCTCGGTCTCGACCATATAATCGCGCGTGATCGGCACCGCGCGGCGGTCGCGCACGTACTGGACCTGGTAATTGCAGCCGGCGCCGCTCTCGAACATCACGATCCCGCCGGCGAGGTAGAATTCCCACATGCGGAAGAAGCGCGCGTCGTACAGTGCCTCGATCTCGGCCCGGACCTTGGTCACGCGCTCGAGCCAGTGCCGCAGCGTATAGCCATAATGCAGTCGCAGCGTCTCGACGTCGCTGGCGATCAGCCGCGCCTTCTCGCTGGCGTCGAGCATCTCGCTCAGTGACGGCAGGTGATAGCCGGGGAAGATATATTTGTCGGTGAACGGATCGGGGCCGCCGGCCGGCTCACCAAGCACGCCGATTGTGTGCAGCAGCATGACTCCGTCGGGCTTCAGCAGCTCGCGGCACTTGGCGAAGAATTCGTCATAATGCCTGGCGCCGACATGCTCGAACATGCCGACCGAGACGATGCGGTCGAACGGCTCGCGGACCAGTCGGTAATCGATCAATTCGAACTTCACGTGGTCGGACACGCCGGCGGCCGCGGCACGCTCGCGCGCGATCTTGAGCTGGTTCTCGGATAGCGTAATCCCGAGGACGTCGACGCCGGCGACCTTGTGCAGGTAGAGCGCCATGCCGCCCCAGCCGCAGCCGATGTCGAGCACGCGCTGCCCGGGCTTCAGGTAGAGCTTGGCTGCGATATGCGCCTTCTTGTCGGCCTGCGCTTGCTCGAGGCTGTTCGCGGGATCGGTGAAATAAGCGCAGCTGTATTGCTTGTCTTCGTCGAGGAAGAGTTCGTAGAGCTCGTCGCTGAGGTCGTAATGGTGGGCGACGTTGCGGCGTGCCCGGGTCGGGTTATTCCGCCGTAGCTTGCGCAGCAGCCGCTTCGTGCCGCGCGTCAGCGCCTTGGGCGTTTCGCCGTCCTCGAAGCGGTTGGAATCCTGGACCATCTCGAGCAGGTCGAGGATCGTCCCGTCCTCGATGATCAGCCGGCCGTCCATATAGGCTTCGCCGACCCCCAGGCTCGGGCTCTTCAGGATGCCGAACGGGACCTTACGATCGGTGATGCGGACGGTCAGGTGCCTGCCGCCACCGCGGCCATGGGTGCGCGGCGGCTTTCCGGGCATCAACAAGGTGATGCTGCCCGTGGTCAGCAGCTTGTCGATCAACCGTCCGATCAGCGACATTCAGGCTCCCTGTACGACCGCGGCCGACTTGCGCTTTCTTTCGGCCGCAGTCTTCAGCTGTCCGCACGCGGCGTCAATGTCGCGGCCGCGTGGCGTGCGCACCGGCGCCGAGATCCCGGCTTCGAAGACGATGTTGCTGAACGCCCTGATCCGCTCATCGCTCGAGCATTCGTAGGGCGCCCCGGGCCAAGGGTTGAACGGGATCAGATTGACCTTGGCCGGAAGGCGGTACTTGCGGATCAGCCGCACCAGCTCGCGCGCATGCTCGTCGCTGTCGTTCTTGTCCTTCAGCATCACATATTCGAACGTGATCCGCCGCGCGTTGTTCGCCCCCGGATAGGCCGCGCACGCCTCGAGCAATTGCTCGATCCCATACTTGCGGTTCAAGGGCACGATCTCGTCGCGGATCTCCTTGGTCACCGCGTGCAGCGATACGGCGAGATTGACTCCGATCTCCTCGCCCGCCCGCGCCATCATCGGCACGACGCCGCTGGTCGACAGCGTGATCCGGCGCCGCGACAGGCCAAGCCCGTCGCCGTTCATCACGATTTTCAGCGCGTCGCGGACATTGTCGAAATTATAGAGCGGCTCGCCCATGCCCATCATCACGATGTTGGTCAGCATGCGCCCCTCCGGCTGGGACGGCCATTCGCCGAGCGCGTCGCGGGCGAGCATGACCTGGCCGACGATCTCGCCCGGCTCGAGGTTGCGGACTAGCTGCATCGTCCCGGTGGCGCAGAAGCGGCAGTTGAGCGTGCACCCGACCTGGCTGGACACGCACAGGGTGCCACGGTCGGCGTCGGGGATGAACACCATCTCGAAATCATGACCGTCGTGGGTCTTCAAGAGCCATTTACGCGTGCCGTCGGACGAGACCTGCGCCTCGACGACTTCGGGCCGGGAGATCACGAAGCGTTCCGCAAACCAAGGGCGTTGCGGCTTGGCGATGTCGCTCATCGCCGCAAAGTCGCTGGCCCCGCGGTTGTAGATCCAATGCCACACCTGCTTGGCGCGGAGCTTGGCCTGCCTGGGCTCCAGCCCGGCGGCCTCGAATTCGGCGCGAATCTGGTCCTTCGAAAGTCCCACCAGCTCGATCCGCCCGTCGGCGCGCGGCTTCGCGCCCCGCGGGACGGGCACGGGATCGATCGCGCCCGGAATGGACATCAGGTTGGTGTCGGCACTCATTGGAAGGGCGCTATCTAGGTGCGATCACTGGACTTTGCCAGCGCCGCGGAGAGCGCAGCGCGCCGCCGCCGCATCGATCGCGGTCGGAGCGCCGTCGAGCAGGTAGGGATCGGAAAAGCGCACCCCCGCCGCATCCCGGCTCGCCACGCTCATGTTGGTCGCATCGCGCAGCGCGTCGATGATCGCCTGCGCCTGCGCCGGCCCCCGGCTCCACGCCCAGCCGCCGCGAGTCACCAGGAGGAACGGCTGATTTCCGATCTTGAGCATGACGCTCGCGTCGCCGCGGGGAATTCGGCTCAACCGCGCATGGAATTCGCCCCAGCGCCCGTGGTCAGGTGTGAAACTGATCCCGGCAATGGGCTGTACCTTGTCCCTCGGGACAACCTTCTGTGAGCGCGACAGCGCCTCGCAGATGCTGCCGCGGTCGATCGCCGCCCAGGCGCCGCCGGCAAAGACCACCGTGCCCCGGGCCGTGGCCGTGGCGCCGATGCCGACCATCACCAGGATGAGGGCGCGTTTCATCGATGCCACGCTAGTGTGGACGCCGGGGCCGCGCCACTGCGGCGTGAAACATCCTATTCGGCGCATTAACCAACCGAACTTGTTGGCGTTATTATACTTGCCAAACCCATCCTGACCCTTTATGAGAGGGGAACAGGAGACGAAAATGGCCTCGGTTCTTTCAGCCAAGCACTACCACAATGAGGATGCGGCGTTCGCATATGTCGAGCGGCATGTATGGCCGAACGGCCCGACTTGCCCGCATTGCGGCGGCGTTGATCGCATCTCCAAGATGGAAGGCAAGGCGACCCGCAAGGGCCTGCACAAGTGCTACCAGTGCCGCAAGCAATTCACCGTGCGGCAGGGGACCATTTTCGAGAGTTCGCACGTGCCGCTGCACATTTGGCTGCAAGCGATCTTCTTCGTCGCCGGTAGTAAGAAGGGCATCAGCTCTAACCAACTCGCGCGCACCCTTGGCCTGACCGTCAAAACCGCTTGGTTCATGTCGCATCGCATCCGCGAAGCAATGCGCTCCGGCGAGCTTGCGCCGCTCGGCGGCGAGGGTGGCGTTGTCGAGATTGACGAGACTTTCATCGGCACTCGCGAGGGCGCGGTGCGGACCCATGCGGCATGGCACAAGATGCCGGTCCTCTCACTGGTTCACCGCGAGAGCGGACAAAGCCGTTCGTTCGTCGTGGACAAGGCAACCCGCGAGTTCATCCTGCCGATCGTTCAGGCCAATGTGGACCGCGAAACCTACATCATGACCGACGAAAGCCGCATCTATACCGGCGCGCACTACCAGTTTCTCGGTCACGGCACCGTCAACCACCATGCGGGCGAATACGGTCGCGGGCGCATCCATACCAACACCGTTGAAGGCTATTTCAGCATCTTCAAACGCGGCATGAAGGGCGTCTATCAGTGGTGCGCCGAAAAGCATTTGCACCGCTACCTAGCGGAGTTCGATTTCCGCTATAACAACCGCGCCGCGCTCGGCTGCAATGACACCGAGCGCGCAGATGCTCTGTTGCGCGGTATCGTCGGCAAGCGTCTCACCTATCAAACAGCTTGTGCGAGGGCCTGATGCCAAAGAAGAAAAAGCAGGAGAGTCAGGAGACGCAGAGCGCCCGGTTCAAGCGGGACGCTCAAAAGCTAATCGACGCTGGCGAACTAAACCCCACCGACGCCGCAGCGGCGCTGGATAAGCTGCTGCGACGCTCGGCTGTGGATAAGTCACCTTAAATGACTCGACTCCGCTACAGTCGCGGAGTCAGAACCCGTCCGCTTGGTCGGGCCTAGCCTCACTAACAATCCTGAACGCTGCGTACACGGGCAGCTGCCAGGAAAGGAGGTGAGTGCACTATGGCTACGTTCAAGCGAGGACGGGATGACATCAACGGTCGTTTCCTAACCGTGCGGCAGGCTCAAATCCGCAAATCTACTGCGGACGTTGAAACCTACCACACGGGGAAGAAGGGACCACGCGACTAGTCCCCAATCCTCTAGCAACGAGGTGGTCGGGGTTCGCGAAAGCGGGCCTCGGCCACTGCCTATGAATCACACTCGGACTCGACGGTCAAGCGCTATTGACTCGGGAGTCAGCAGCTATCCTCCGTTAACCACACGCGGTTGCGCTAAAGCCAAAGTGGACTAAGTTTCGCCCGCCGAATCGTCCGCCAGTGGGAGAGCGGGCCTGTGAGTTACGTAAGAAGCATCCCGGTTGTGGATGCGAAGGGCGCTGGCCTTACCGTTTATGAGTATCGAGACCGGCGCTTTCTGACGAAGGCGCGGCGCTACGAGCTATGCACTGGCGAATCGGTTGAGCCTGCCGAGACCGACACGTTCCTTGTGGTCGCTACCGGCGAGGAACTGTTGCGCGTGTAGCAGCCAGCTCAGCCGAAAACCTGATTGAAAACCGTAGTCACATACGGCTTCAACGTCACTGTGATTACCACCCGCGCATCATTGTTGTTCACAGTCCCGTAAAGGGGCTGAAGCAACGTGTCCGCCTCGACCGAAAAGCGGGTGATCAGGCTGTCATCTTCAAGAAGGCAGAAGAATGGTTTCTCGTCATCCGACGGGGCATCATAGCCGCCCATCTCACCCTGACTACGGGGCATTTTGAGACCGTCAACGAGGGTCTTAACTCGGTTATCGATATCGCCCTTGTGGAGGATATTACCCGGAGCTTCGTTGCGCAGGAATAAGATGTCTAGGGCGCAATGGAGGCCTATCGCGCGCGTAACCAGCGGGACGAAATTGTAGCCGTTGCGCGGAAAGTTGGCTGCCAGATCGTCGATCTTGTGCGGGATCGCCTTGCTTTCCGTAATCAAGAAATTCGCGTCCGCTATATCACCCAACTCCTGACTCAAGATCGGATGAACCTGCCAGAGGCGGCGCAGTTGCGGGTGGAAGGCCTTGCGGATTTCCTGCTTGTGTTTCGCACGACCGGCAACCTTTTCGCCCTTGGTCGTGTCGGACAAAAGCGGCCCCTCATAAGTCAGGCGAAATTGCATCAGCTCGCTCTCCCAATCCACATACGGGTCATCAACAATGAGCTCCTTTCGGGCGCTATCCATATCACATTACCTAACAAGTTGGGTTTGGGAAGTATAATAACGCCAACTTGTTGTTCCCCCACGCTTATGCCATTTCCCATCCCGCTCGGTTGCACATGATTCGCCTTTGGGGAGGCAATATGGACCGTCCGAGCTCCACCAAATCCGCCGAACTCGTCTAGCCGCTCGCAGGCAGACGTTCGTGGCCATTGCCGAAATCTTCAGCCGCTTCGCGGCCGAGCTGGCGCTGTTCGCCGGCGTCGGCTTCCTGCTGTTCGCAATCAACGACCTTGCCGTCGACCTCATATATTTCGGCCGCAGCATCTGGCGTTCGCTGACGGTCTACACCCGCTACCCCCGCGCCTTCGCCAGCTATTTCGTGTTCAAGAAGGACCCGGGCCTGATCGCGATCCTGGTTCCCACGTGGGACGAGTCGGCGGTCATCGCATCCATGCTCAAGGCGACGGTCAACCGCCTCGACTATGACGATTACCGCGTCTTCGTCGGCCATTACCGCAACGATCCGGCGACCGCCGCGGCGATCGCCAGCGTCGCCGACCCGCGCATCGAGGCCGTCGAAGTGCCGGCGGACGGCCCGACGACCAAGGCCGATTGCCTCAACCATCTGTACGATGCGCTGATCGGCTTTGAGACCGCCCACGGCTGCGCGGCCAAGGCGGTCGTGCTCCATGATGCCGAGGATGTCGTGCACCGCTTCGAGCTTCGCATCTTCGACGCGCTGATCGGCCGCGCGGCGGTGATCCAGCTTCCCGTCCTGCCCCTCCCCGACCCGCATTCGCGCTGGATCAGCGGCCATTATTGCGACGAGTTCGCCGAGGCGCACGTCAAGGAGCTGGTGGTGCGCGAGGCGGTAGGCGCCGCGATCCCGCTCGCCGGCGTCGGCTGCGCGATCGAGCGGCGGGCGCTCGGCCGATTGGCTGCGATGCAAGACGGAAAGCCGTTCGCGGGCAACAGCATGACCGAGGATTATGAAGTCGGCCTGCGTCTCGGCGCGCTCGGCCTCAAGACCATGTTCGTGCGCATTCCCGCCCAGCCGGGCGAGCGCTCGATCGTCGCCAGCCGCGGCCACTTCCCAGCGACCTTGGGCTGCGCGGTACGTCAGAAGGCGCGCTGGCTCGGCGGGATCGCTCTGTCCGGTTGGGACCGGCTCGGCTGGAGCGGGGGCTTGGGCGAGCGCTGGATGCGGATGCGCGACCGGCGCGGTCCGCTCGCCGCGCTTCTGCTGCTGTCCGCGTACGGGGCCGCCTTGCTGTGGTCGCAGATCTGGCTCGCCGAGGCGCTCGGCGCGCCGATCAAGGCGCGGCTCTCACCCGGCCTGATCACTTTGCTGACGATCAATGGGTGGCTGCTTGGCTGGCGCGTTCTGATGCGCGCCGGCTTCACCACCGCCGCCTACGGCTGGGGGGAGGGATTGCGCTCGGTCCCGCGGCTGGTCGTCGGCAATGTCATCGCGATGCTCGCCGCGGCGCGCGCGGTGTCCTTGCATCTCGGCGGCGGGGCGAGCCGATGGGACAAGACGCGGCACATCTTCCCGGCGGTGCTGCCGCAATGAGGCCGTCGCTCCGCTTCCTCGCCATCGCGATCGTCGGCTGGGCCGGGATGCGCGCCGCGGCGCTCGGCGTTCTGCCAGGCGGCGAGCTGTTCCGGATCGAGCGCAGCGAAGCCAAGACTCCGCCGATCGTCCCGACCCAGTTCCCGCCGATCGAACCGGTGGCGCTGGCCCCGCCGGCAGCCGCGAGCGAGCAATATTATCCCGCCGCTTATGCGCAGCAGGCGGTGCGTCCGGTCATGGTCCCGGTCTATTACGCCGCGCCGGTCTCGACACCCGCCGCACCGCGCGCGACCCCCTATCTCGACAGCCTGTTGCCGCCGCCGCGCCGCTCTTTGTACAGCCCCGCTGCCGCGCCGGACGAATGGCCGATGTCGCGTCTCGCCGCCGCTGCGATGCCGCCGCGCACGAGGGTCTCCGAGCCGCCGCCGGCCCTGCCCGTCGCCCCACTCCGGCCGCGCCTCGACCGACTCCAGCTGACCAGCTGGGCGCTGTTGCGGAGCCAGCAAACCGGGCTCGCCGGGTCCCGGTCGCTCGCCAGCGGCGGCCAGCTCGGCGCCAGCCAGGCCGGCGCGCGCGTGCTCTACAATTTCAACCGGCTGTTCGCGCTTTCGGGGCGGATGAGCTCGGAGGTCGGGCGGCGCGGCGGCGAGGTCGCCGCGGGGGTCCGCGTCCACCCGCTGATCGGCCTTCCGGTCTGGCTCACCGCCGAGCGACGGCAGCGAATCGGCCGCTTCGGCGGCGGGCGCAGCGACTTCGCCTTGTTCGCCGAGGCCGGCGTGTACGATCGCCCGCTGCCGTGGGGCTTGACCCTTGATTCCTATCTGCAGGGCGGAGTCGTCGGCGTAAAAAGCCGCGACCTGTTTGTTGATGGGGCACTTGCCGTCACCCGGCCGGTGTATCGCAAATTCTCCGCCGGCTTCGGCATCTGGGGCGGAGCGCAGCCCGGCCTCTCCCGCCTCGACGCCGGACCGCGGTTGACCGTAAGAGTGCGCGGCAATTTGAAGGTGCACGCCGATTGGCGCCAGAAGCTCGCCGGCAACGCGCGGCCCGGTTCGGGACCGGCGCTGACGCTTGCGGGGGATTTCTAGTCCCACTTAACTTGGCCGCGGCCGCCGTTTGCGGCTAGGCAAGTGCGGCCCATGGACGTCTACCTCCCGATCGCCGGCCAGTCGGTCAACGCCTTGCTGATCGTCCTGCTCGGCTTCCTCGTCGGCGTGCTCTCGGGGATGTTCGGCGTCGGCGGCGGTTTCCTCACCACGCCGCTGCTGATCTTCTACGGCATCCCGCCGACCGTGGCCGTGGCGTCGGCGACGACGCAGATCACCGGGGCGAGCGTGTCCGGCGCGATGGTCCACATGCGGCGCGGCGGCGTCGATTTGAAGATGGGCGGCGTGATGATCGTCGGCGGACTGGCCGGATCGTTCGTCGGCGCGGCCCTGTTCCGCCTGCTCCAGTCGACCGGCCAGATCGATGTCGTGATCGGCTTCCTCTACGTGCTGATCCTCGGCTGGATCGGCATCCTGATGCTGCTCGATAGCCTGAAATCGCTCGGATACATCCGCGTCCCCGAACCCAACGCCAGGCGGCCGCGACACAATCGCTGGGTCGCGTCCCTGCCCTATCGCTGGCGGTTCCACTCGTCGGGCATCTACATCTCTCCGGTCGCGCCGCTCGCGCTCGGCTTCCTCGCCGGCATCCTCACCGTGTTCCTCGGCATCGGCGGCGGCTTCATTCTTATCCCCGCGATGATCTATTTGCTCGGCATGCCGGCGCGGGTGGTGATCGGGACCAGCCTGATCATGATCCTCGCGGTCAGCGCCGCGACGACGATGGTCCACGCCCTGACGACCCGCGCGGTCGACATCGTGCTCGCCGGCCTGCTGCTCGTCGGCGGCGTCGTCGGTGCGCAATATGGCGCTCTGCTGACGCTCAGGATCAAGCCCGATCTGCTGCGCCTCGCGCTCGGCATCATCATCCTGCTCGTCGCGCTGCGGATGCTCCTCGGCCTCGCCTGGCACCCGGACGAGATTTTCTCGATCGAATATCTGTGACCGCGCGCTCGGCTTCCTTGGCTCTGGCGGTGCTCGCGCCGCTGATGATGGCGGCGGACAAGCCGGTGCTCGTGCCCGACGTATCCGCCCGCCAGGTGCAGATCCGCTACAGCTTCAACGGGGCACAGCTGCTGCTGTTCGGCGCTGTCGTCTATCCCGGCGGGCGCCCGCCCGACCGCCAGGTCGACATTGCCGTCGTCCTCCGCGGTCCCGTCCAGCCGATTCTGGTGCGCGAGAAGGAGAAGATCGCCGGCGTGTGGATGAACGCCGATTCGAACCGATTCCGCTCTGCGCCCTCTTTCTACGCCGTCGCTTCGTCGCGGCCGATCAGGGACCTTCTCGATGAGCGGACGGCGGCGATCTACGAGCTCGGCCTCCACGAGCTCCAGCTTTCGCCGGGCGGCGGCGCGCTTCCCGAGAAGGAACGGCGCTTCGAGGCGGGCCTGCTCGATCTCAGGAGCCGCCAAGGCCTCTATTCGGAGAGCCCGCACGGCGTCGAGATCACCGGCGGCGTCCTCTATCGGGCGGTGATCACCATCCCCAGCCAGGTGCCGGTCGGCACCTACACCGCCGAGACCTTCCTCATCGACCGCCACAAGGTGATTGCAGCGGCGACCCGCGACATCCAGATCAACAAGTCGGGGTTCGAGCGTTACGTCGCCCTCGCCGCCCGCCGGCACCGGCTCGTTTACGGCCTGAGCTGCGTGCTATTGTCGCTCGGGCTTGGCTGGGCGGCGGCCGCGGCCTTCCGCCGCCGTTTCTAGGCGTTTCTCTAAGCCAATTTTAACCGCTTTTGCTTATCCCTTGTTCGAACCGAGCACCGGGAGTGAGCGAAGACATGGACGATCGGCCGAACCTGCGCGAATTCCTCAATGAAGTCAGCAGCTTCCAGGAGGAAGAAGCGGCCGCCGCGCCGGCCAAGGCGGCCGGGCCGGCGCCCGGTGCGATGGGCATTGTGGTCGAAATCGCCGGCTCGGGCAGCCAGGTCCGCCTCGACGCCGCGACCGTCGCCGCCCTCCAGTCGCACAAGGATGCCTCGATCTCCATGTCCGGCCAGGTCGGCAGCCAGGTCAAGACCATCGTCGGCAGCAGCTGGCTGATTGCCAACGTCCGCACCCTGCGCGCGGGCGACGCGGGCGAGCTCGTCGCCTACGTCGACTTCCTCGGCGAGGGCAACCGCGATTCCTCGGGCAAGATGAGCAATTTCCGCCGCGGCGTGACGCGCTACCCGATCCCCGGCGCCGAAGTCTTTCCGGTCAGCACCGAGGACATGCGCGCGATCTTTGCCGCCAGCGACGAGCCGCATATCGAGATCGGCACCGTCTACCCGACCGACGACATTCGCGGCGCGCTTTACGTCGACCCGATGCTCGGCAAGCATTTCGCGGTGCTCGGATCGACCGGTACCGGCAAGTCGACCGCGGTGTCGCTGATCCTTCACAGAATCTCGGAACTCAGTCCCGAGGGGCACATCGTGATGATCGACCCGCACGGCGAATATTCCGCCGCCTTCAAGGGCTGCGGCGAGCTGTTCAACGTCGACAACCTCCAGCTGCCCTATTGGCTGATGAATTTCGAGGAGCATTGCGAAGTGCTCCTGACCACGCAGGATGCCGAGCGTCAGCGCGACGCCGACATCCTCGCCAAGTGCCTGCTGGCCGCCCGCACCAAGGGCAAGGACATGAGCCAGTACGGCAAGGTCACGGTCGACAGCCCGATCCCCTATTTGCTGACCGATCTCAACGCGATCATCGTCAACGAAATGGGCAAGCTCGACCGGGCCGGCGATACGTTGCCGTTCCAGCGCATCAAGACCAAGCTCGACGAGCTCCGCGTCGACCCGCGCTACACCTTCATGTTCTCAGGGATGCTGGTGTCGGACTCGATGGGCAGTTTCGTCGCCAAATTGTTCCGACTTCCGGGCCAGGGCCGTCCGATTTCGATCGTCGATGTCTCGGGAGTGCCCTCGGAAGTCACATCGGTGGTGGTATCGGTGCTCGCGCGGATGGTGTTCGACTATGCGATCTGGTCGCGGACCGAGGCGCAGCGCCCGTTGCTCCTCGTCTGCGAAGAGGCGCACCGCTACGTTCCCAAGGATGAAACCACGGGCGGCCAGGCCGTCCGCAAGATCCTCGAGCGCATCGCCAAGGAAGGGCGCAAGTACGGCGTCTCGCTCGGCCTGATCACGCAGCGCCCGTCGGACCTTGCCGAAGGCGTGCTGTCGCAATGCGGCACGATCCTCTCGATGCGACTGAACAACGACCGCGACCAGGCCTGCGTCCGCGCGGCGATGCCCGAGGGCGCGCGCGGATTCCTCGACGCCATCCCGGCGCTCCGCAACCGCGAGTGCATCGTCTGCGGCGAAGGCGTCGCCATCCCGATCCGCGTCCGCTTCGACGACCTCGAGCCCGAGAAGCGCCCCGCTTCTTCCGACCCGAGCTTCGCCCGTCTGTGGCGCGAGACCGGCGACGAGGCCGGGATCATCAGCCGCACGATCAAGCGCTGGAGAGGCCACGGCCGCTAAAATTCCTCCCCCGGAATGGGATTCGTTGACTGGTTGGAGCTGAAGGGCCGCCAGCGGATGGCTCGCACATCGGGCGTCAAAAAAACAAATGGCCAGTTGTCTGGTTAACATATAGTTAACACGGGCGAGTCGTAAGTCGCGCCAAGAGCGGGAACGCTCTTGTCCGCCGACCTCTTCTGCGCTTGCGGCGTAATTCCGGGGGGAAGAGATCTAATGGTTTCCCGTACATTCCTCTGCCTGATGGCCGGTGCGGCACTTTGCACGGCATCGGCCGCAAGTGCCGCGGTCAATATCGATTTCGGATCCCAGACGGGCAATCTGGGCCCGACCGCGATCTACACCAGCGGCGGGCTTACAGTCACCGCCGCCGGATATTCTGACGGCTTCGATCATATTGCGGCGACACCCTTGTTCGGCAAGAATGACGCCGGTGACGAGAAGGGTGTCGGGCTCGCAGCCGATCCGTCCAATCAAAATGAAATCTATTGGGGATATTCCCACCTCGGAGCGTTCATCGAACTGGATGTGAGCGCCTTGTTCGGGCTGGTCCCCAGTGCTCAGTTCTTCATGGGCAGCACGACGGGTGGCGCGCCGAGCGGCGAGCAATGGGCCGTCTACGGCACCAATGTTGCCGCCTGCGGCTGGTTTTGTACCGATGTCCCGCCGCTGACCGGGTTCGATGAGGAGACGCACGATCTCTTCGGTTTCGGCACCTACAAATATTATGATTTCTATTCGCTTGGCACCGGCGGTAACGCGGCAGACGGCAATGTCCTTCTCGCGGGTCTGGTGCTGCCGTCGCCCGTTCCCGAGCCGGGCACTTGGGCGCTAATGCTGCTGGGCTTCGGTGCGATAGGTGCCGCCATGCGTCGCAACCGGAAAAAGCTGGCGCTGACCCAGCTCGTCTGAGTCATTCATCGCCGGTCTGGTCAATCGATCCTTCACCTGCGCACCCAGAGCGTGAACCCATCCACCTGCGCCGCCTGCCGGTAGCCCAGCGCCTTGGCCTGGGCCGCAAGCTGCGTCTCCAGGTCGGGCTGGCTATCGGGGTAGGTGCCGGTCACGATCGCGCCCGGCGGCCGCTCAGCGAGAATCGCCGTCTGGTCACGCGTGACGATCCGCCACTCGCGCGCCTGCTCGGGCGCAACGAACCCTCTTGTCCGGTACAGGAACGGCCCGGCGGCGAACCGCGGGTCGACCGAATAGCCGGTCGGGACATATTGGCCCGCCAGGGTCGCGATCGGACGATGAACATGCTGCGCACGCAGCGCATTCCCGAGTGCCTCTGACCTTCGCTCGGCATCGAGCGCGGGCGGCATGCCGTGGATCGCGGCGTGGACAAACCAGCCGGCCACCGGAACGAACCCCGCCGCGATGAACAGCGCCCACGCGCCCAGCCACCAGCGCCGGCGCGCCGCGCCTTCGCCAGAGACCAACGCGGTAAGCACGAACAAAGGCGGAAGCGCGGGCAAGAGGTAGAAGATCTGGAAAGGCTTGTTCAGGCCGGCACTAACCACGCCGCCGATTGCCGCCGCGATCATCGTCCGCCGCACGGAATCGCCCAGCCAGCGGCCCGGTTCCGCCCAGCTTCGGCGTGCGATTTCGACGCTCGCGATCAGGGCCGGACCGACCGCCGCGGCGATCAGGAGCTCGCCGAACCGAGCCGGCCCAAGCCGCCATGCCTTGCCGATCTCGGTATAATATTGCGCCGGCGCCCTCGCCGGGAAGATGATGGCCTCGGCCAGGAAAGCGCGTGGCGCGAGGGCCGCGAGAACGAACGTCGGCAGCAGGCCAATCGCCACGCCGCCCGC
This sequence comes from Sphingomonas sp., assembly GCF_045810705.1. Classification (GTDB taxonomy): domain Bacteria; phylum Pseudomonadota; class Alphaproteobacteria; order Sphingomonadales; family Sphingomonadaceae; genus Sphingomicrobium. The sequence goes on from NZ_JBJMVI010000012.1 coordinate 41,587, forward strand.
GAAGCACAGCTGCCGCCGGCGCTCGGCCGCATCGGCCGTCCACACGCCCGCGAGGAAGACCGCGGCCGCGGGCACCGCGTAACTGATCTTGGCGCTTGCAGCCAGGCCGAACGCCAGGCCCGCGCCGAGCCGCGTCCAGCCTCCGCCTCTGACGATCAGCCACAGCCCGAGGCTCAGCAGCGCCGCCGGAAGCAGGTCGTTGCGCGCGACGCCGACACACCAGGCGAACGACTCGCACGCGACCAGCATCGCCGATGCGGTGAGCGCCGAGCGCTCGCTCGCGCCCGCGCGCCGGGCAGCGCCGTAGACCAGCATGACCGTGACCAGCCCGAGCAGCGCATTTGCAATGCGCATGGCCAGCAGCAGGTGCCCGGCAAACAGCCATTGCAGGGGGGCGAAGACCAATGGCTGCAGCGGCGTTTGCAGATAGGCGAAGTCGCGGTACGGCAGCAGTCCCTCGGCGGCTAGCGCGGTCGAGGCGACATATTGGCTCTCGTCGACCGACAGCGGACGAACGAGGGCGATTGCCAGCAGCCACACGGCCAACGCTGCAAAGGTAAAAGCGGTGCGCCTCGGCACGGCCCGTGTCCCCGCCCTCATGGCCAAAAGCCTAGATGCGGCAGTCGAGATTACAAGTTCAGCTGCGCCCGCCGACCTTGAGCAATGCAGCGAGCCGTGCCTTGATCGCTTCGGCCAGATGGGTGTCCGCGACCGGCGCGCTGAGCAGGCGGACGCCGAGCGGGTTCACCGGCGTTCCCCCTTGGCGCACCTCGAAATGGAGATGCGGGCCGGTCGACAAACCGCTCGAGCCGACATAGCCGATCAGCTGGCCGGCGTGGACGAAGCTTCCCTGCTGGGCGACGATCTCGCTCATATGGCCGTAGAGGCTGACGATGCCGCCGCCGTGGCCGATTTGGACCTCGCGGCCATAGCCGCCTGCCCAGCCGGCGCCGAGCACCTGGCCGTCGGCCGCGGCGACGATCGGGCTGCCCCAGCCGGCGCCGATGTCGATCCCGGCGTGAAAGCGCGTGAAGTGGAGGATCGGGTGATAACGATAGCCGAAATAGGAGGTGACGGGCCCGTTGGCCGGCATCATCAGCCCGCTCGCGGACGGCGCCGGCCGCTGCGCATTGGCGGCGTCGATCCATTCGCTACGGCCGTTCGCATTCCAGCGCACCAGTTGCAGGCTCGACGCCGCAACGCGATTGAGGCCGGCGTAAAGCAGGTCGCGGTTGGCGCCCAGCACCATGTCGAAGCTGTCGCTTTGGCCGACCTCGCCGACGTCGATCTCGGTCGCCAGGGCGGCGAGATATTGGGCGGCGACCTGGGGCGAGGCTCCCGCGGCTCGGAGCGACCAGTAAAGCCCGTCGCCGACCCGGCCCCTGATCCGCAAGGGTTTCAAGGTCGGTGCCGGAACGGAGGCTACCGGGACCGCGACCGGCGCAGCGCGCTTGGGCACGAAATCGACGGTCTCGACGGCGTCGCTCGGCGCCATCGGCATGCCGGTCACGCCGCCACCCGACAGCGGCGCAACGCCCAGCGCCTGCCACTGCCGCTGCTGGTCGAGCGGCAACGCCTCGGGCCGTGGCAGCGACGCCCAGGCGACGCCGCTGCACAGCAAGGCGAGCATGCCCGCGCTCCGCCAGCCGGGCTGCGGCCAGCGGGTGGCGAGCGAGCGCCGCAACGGGTGCGCGTGATGTCGTGACGTCAGCACGCGCCCTTGATGCCCAATCAAGGTTAAGGCTGGCCTAAAATCCGCTCGTCGAAGGAACCTTGCGTTCGGCGCGCGCGCTGCCACATTCGTGATTGTGACGCGCCGTTCCGACGCTCCCGTGCGGGCCATCCTGGGCCCGACCAACACCGGCAAGACCTACTTGGCGATCGAGCGGATGTGCGGCCACAGTTCGGGCGTCATCGGCTTCCCGCTTCGCCTGCTCGCGCGCGAGGTCTACGACCGCGTCGTCGCCATGAAGGGCGAGAGGCAGGTCGCGCTGCTCACCGGCGAGGAACGGATCGTCCCGCCGACCGCGCGCTATTTCCTGTGCACCGCCGAGAGCATGCCCGTGCCCGGCGGCGACAGTCACCACGACGGCGACATGCACCGCGACTTCGCCTTCGCCGCGATCGACGAGGCCCAGCTCGGAATCGATCCCGAGCGCGGCCACGTCTTCACCGACCGGATGCTCCGCGCCCGTGGCCGCGAGGAGACCCTGATCCTCGGCTCCGACACGCTGCGGCCGATCATCCGAGAGCTCCTGCCCGACGCCGAGATCGTCAGCCGGCCGCGCTTCTCCACCCTGCGCTACTCGGGCAGCGTCAAGCTTTCCCGCCTCCCGCCGCGCTCGGCCGTCGTCGCCTTCTCGGCCGAGCAGGTCTACGCGCTCGCCGAGATGCTGCGGCGCTTCAAGGGCGGCGCCGCGGTCGTGATGGGCGCCCTGTCGCCAGCCACGCGCAATGCCCAGGTCGCGATGTTCCAGCGCGGAGAGGTCGATTATCTGGTCGCCACCGACGCGATCGGCATGGGCCTCAACATGGACGTCACCCATGTCGCGTTCGCCGGGCTGGAGAAGTTCGACGGCCGCCGCGACCGCCGGCTCTCGATCTCCGAAATGGCACAGATCGCCGGTCGCGCGGGGCGCCACCAGAAAGATGGCACCTTCGGCACGCTCGGCCTCAGCGAGGTGAGCGGTGGCTTCAGCGAGGAGGAAATCGAAGCGATCGAGGAGCACCGCTTCCGCCCGCTCGACTTCGTCCACTGGCGCAACGCGGACCTCGAATTCACCGATATCGGCCGGCTGATCCGCAGCCTCGAGACAAAAAGCGACGATCCGCTGCTTCGCGCCGCGCCCGAAGCGATCGACCTCGCGGTGCTCAAGGCCATCGCCGAGGACCCGGCGATTGCGGCTCTGCGCGGCTTGGCTGCGCGGCGGCTGTGGGCGGTGTGCGGCCTGCCCGACTTCCGCAAGGTCGGGCCGATGCATCACGCCCGCATGGTCCGTCGTCTCTATTCCTACATCGGCGAGGGCGGTCATATCCCGCACGAATGGTTCGCCGCCGAGGTCGCGCGGCTGGACAATGTCAGCGGCGACATCGAGGCGCTTGCCGACCGCCTCGCCGGCGTTCGCAGCTGGGCTTATATCGCCCACCGCGCCGACTGGCTGAAGGACCCGGCCAAATGGGCCGAGCGCACGCGCGACGTCGAAGCGCGGCTCAGCGACGCGCTCCACGAGCGCCTCACCCAGCGCTTCGTCGACCGCCGCACAGCGGTGCTCGTCCGCGACATCGGCGCGCGCGGCGCGGACGCGTTGCCCGTAACCGTCGCCGCCGACGGCGAGGTCAGCGTCGGCCCCGAGCCGATTGGGCACCTCACCGGCTTCGACTTCCGCGTCGATCCCAATGCGCGGCTCGCCGACAAGCGCTTGCTCCTTGCCGCCGCCGAACGCCGCCTCGGCGAGGAGCTCGACCGCCGGGCCAGGGCACTCGTCGGCGGGGCAGACGAAGCCTTCCAGCTCACCGCCGACGAGAAAGGCGAGCTCGCGGTTGCAGCTGACGGGCATATCCTCGCGCGGCTTGCCGCAGGCCGTTCGCTGCTCGAGCCGGCGCTGCGCACGGCGCGCGCGCTCGACCGCCTCTCGGCGCCAACCCGCGCCGCGCTGCGCGACCGGCTCGAACGCTGGGTCGACGCGCAGATCGACCGCCACCTGCGCCCGCTCAAGCGTCTCGCCGAGGCCGCGGCCGATCCGGCAAGCCCGCCCGGCGTCCGCGCCCTCGCCGCGATGCTGGCCGATGCCGGCGGCCTGCTCCCGCGCAAGGCCGCGCTCAGCGCCATTGCGCATCTCGAGCAAACCGACCGCCAGTCGCTGCACCGGCTTGCCGTCCGCCTCGGTCCGCTCGACGTCTTCCTTCCATTGCTGTTGAAGCCCGCCGCCCAGCGCTGGCGCGGCGCGCTGCTTGCGGTCAAGCAGGGGCAGCCGATGCCCGCGATGCCGGCGCCCGGCGCGGCCACGCTCGACGGCAATGCCGACCCGCGCGGCGCCGCGCCCGCCTACCGCCGCCTCGGCCGGACATGGATCCGCATCGATCTTGCCGACCGTCTGGCGAGCCATGCGCGGAAGGTCCGCTCGGCCGGCGGCGCCGATCCGGTCGACCGCCCGCTCGCCACGTCGATCGGCCTTGGCGAAGAGGCCGTCGCGCAGCTCATGAATGAGATCGGCTTCACCCGCGCTGGCGATGCGTGGCGCTGGCGCGGCCGCCGCGGCGCACGCGACGATCGCCGCGCACCAGCGTCCCACGCCTTCGCCGAACTGGCGAAACTCAGGAAGAAGTGAGGCTCGACCGCTTCCTCTTTTTCATCCGCCTGGTGAAGAGCCGGACCCTCGCCCAGGCGGTGATCGATGAAGGCCATGTGCGCATCGACGGCAAGCGCGTGGAGAAATCCGCGGAAGAGCTGCGCGTCGGCAGCGTGGTCGCTTTGCCGCTTCACGGCGAGGTCCGCATCCTGCGCGTGCTCAACCTTCCTGCCCGCCGCGGCCCAGCGGCAGAGGCCCGCGCCTGCTACGAGGAATTGACGGAGGCAGACCCGCGACCTAGCGATGCTGCCAGAGGAGCCGCGGACCAATGACCTACGTCGTCACCGACGCCTGCATCAAATGCAAGTATATGGACTGCGTCGAGGTCTGCCCGGTCGATTGCTTCTACGAGGGCGAGGTGATGCTGGTCATCAACCCCAACGAGTGCATCGACTGCGGCGTGTGCGAACCCGAATGCCCCGCCGAGGCGATCCTGCCCGACACCGAAAGCGGGCTCGAGAAATGGCTCGAGCTCAACACCAATTTCTCCGCCGATTGGCCCAATATCACGCGCAAGAAGGACAGTCCGGCCGACGCCGACGAGCATAAGGGCGAAGAGGGCAAGTACGACAAGTACTTCACGCCGGACGCGGGCGAGGGCGACTAGGCAATTACTGCGGCGCTCGGCGCCGGAACTTCGCCGCCGCTCGTCCGCTGTCGTACCGCGTGAACGTCAACAGGGGACATCCATGCGCGGTTTCGTTTGTGTTGCGCTCGCCGCCTGCTGCGCCGGCTCGCCCGCGCTGGCGCAGTCCACGCCCGGCGGCGCCGCGCTGCCCAGCGCCGAGGACCTTGCCAAGCGCGACAGTGTCACGGTCGGAATCGGCGCGGCGATCGTGCCCGACTACGAAGGCTCGAACGACTATCGCGTGATCCCTGCCGGCGCCATCCGCGGCAAGGTCAGTGGTATCTCGTTCACCAGCCGCGGCGCCTACCTCTACGTCGATGTCGTGCCGCATTCTGGCAAGCTCGAGTTCAACGCCGGCCCGGTCATCGGCGCGCGCTTCAACGGCCGGCGCCACATCAAGGACCCAATCGTCAAGCTTCTGCCGCGGACTAAGACGGCGATCGAAGCGGGCGGCTTCGTCGGGGTCAGCGCCCACGGCCTGACCAACCCCTATGACACGCTCGCACTGCGCTTCGACGTGCTCCACGACATCGCCGGCGCGCACCGATCGACGACCTTCAGTCCCAATGTGGAATTCTCGACCCCGCTGTCGCTCCGCACCTACGCCAGCGCGAACGTCGGCGCGGAGTTCGTGAGCAACAAATATGCCGATTATTATTACAGCATCACGCCCGCGGGTTCGCTCGCCAGCGGCCTGCCCGTGTTCAATGCCGGCGGCGGGATGAAGGACTGGAAAGCCGGGCTGATGCTCAACCAGTCGATCACCGGCGATCTTCTCCACGGCTTCTCGGTCTTCGGCTTCGGCCAATATTCGCGCCTGGTCGGCGACTTCAAACGCTCGCCGATCGTGTCGCAGCGCGGCAGCGCGAGCCAATGGCTCGGCGCATTGGGGCTGGCCTATACCTGGTAGCAACTAGCGCCGTTTCATCAGCTCCTCGACGATCAGCTCCGCGGCGGCGTCCGGCCCCATCGCCGTCGTGTCGATCCGGATCTCCGGCTGCTCCGGCGGTTCGTACGGGCTGTCGATCCCGGTGAAATTCTTGAGCTCGCCCGCGCGCGCCTTGGCGTAGAGGCCCTTGGTGTCGCGCTTCTCCGCTTCGGCGAGCGGCGTATCGACGAACACTTCGATGAACTCCCCGTCCGGGATCATCTTGCGCACCATCTCGCGCTCGGCGCGGAACGGCGAGATGAAGGCAGTCATGACGATCAACCCGGCATCCGCCATCAGCCGGGCAAGCTCGCCGACGCGGCGGATATTCTCGATCCGGTCGGCCTCGGTGAAGCCGAGGTCGCGGTTGAGGCCATGACGGACATTGTCGCCGTCGAGCAGGAAGGTGTGGCGCCCGCGCGCGACGAGCTTCTGTTCGACAAGATTGGCGATGGTCGACTTGCCCGCGCCCGACAGGCCGGTGAACCACAGTACCGCCGGCTTCTGCCCCTTCAGCGTCGCATGCGTCTCGCGGCTGACGTCGAGGTGCTGGCGGTGGATATTGTGCGCGCGGCGGAGCGCGAAATGCAGCATCCCGCAGGCGACCGTCGCATTGGTCAGCTTGTCGATCAAGATGAAGCCGCCGAGGACGCGGTTGGGGCTAGAGTCCCCGGTCGCATAGGGCTCGAACACGATCTCGCGGTCGGTCGCGATCTCGGCGACGCCGATGGCGTTGAGCCCGAGCGTCGAGGCGGCGAGATGCTCGAGCGTGTTGACGTTCACTTCGTACTTGGGGCGGTGGACCGTCGCGGTGACCGTCTGCGTCCCGAGCTTCAGCCAATAGCCGCGGCCCGGGATCAATTCGTGCTCGTCCATCCACACCATCGCCGCTTCGAACTGGTCGGCCACTTCGGCCGGGTCGGCGGCGGCCGCGATCACATCCCCGCGCGAACAATCGACCTCGTCGGCGAAGGTCAAAGTCACCGACTGGCCGGCGACCGCCTGATCGAGGTCGCCATCCCCCGTCACGATCCGCACGATCCGCGTCAGCCGGCCCGACGGGAGGATCCGCACATCGTCGCCGGCTGTTACGGTGCCGCTCGCAATCTGCCCGGTAAATCCGCGGAAATCCTGGTGGGGCCGGTTGACCCATTGCACCGGCATCCGCAGCGGTTTGGCGACGTCGGCCTCGGCATCGACCGGGACGGCCTCGAGATGGTCGAGCAGGCTTGGCCCGGAATACCACGGCACCGTCGGACTTCGGGCAGCGACATTGTCGCCGCTGAGCGCCGAGACCGGAATCGCGACCCATTCGTCGACGCCGATCGTCTCGGCAAACGCGCGATAGTCGGCGGCGATCGCCTCGAACGCGCCCTGGTCGAAATCGACGAGGTCCATCTTGTTCACGGCGAGCACGAAGCGGCGGATGCCGACCAGCTTGGCAAGGTAGGAATGCCGCCGCGTCTGGGTCAGCACGCCCTTGCGCGCATCGACCAGCAGCACCGCGAGGTCGGCGGTCGAGGCGCCGGTCACCATGTTGCGCGTGTACTGCTCGTGCCCGGGCGTGTCGGCGACGATGAACTTGCGCTTCTCGCTTGCAAAATAGCGGTAGGCGACGTCGATCGTGATGCCCTGCTCGCGCTCGGCGCTGAGCCCGTCGACGAGCAAAGCGAAGTCGATCGCCTCGCCCTGGGTGCCGTGCTTCCTGCTGTCCGCCTCGAGCGCGGCAAGCTGGTCGTCGAAAATCTGCCGCGTCTCGTAGAGCAGCCGGCCGATCAGCGTCGACTTGCCGTCATCGACGCTGCCGCAGGTGATGAAGCGCAGCAGCGCCTTGCGCTCCTGCGCGGCGAGCCAGGACTTGACGTCGGCAGGGCGGTTCAAAAGTAACCCTCCTGCTTCTTCTTCTCCATGCTCGCCGAGCCGGCATCGCGGTCGATCACGCGGCCCTCGCGCTCCGACGTCGACGAGGCGAGCATCTCGGCGATGATCTCCTCGACGGTTTCCGCGTCGCTCTCGATCGCGCCCGACAATGGGTAGCAGCCGAGCGTGCGGAAACGGACCTTGCGGCTGACGATCTGCTCACCCGGCTCGAGCCGCATGCGCTCGTCATCGGCCATGAGGATGAGGCCATCGCGGAGCACCGTTGGCCGCTCCGCCGCGAAGTACAGCGGCACGATCTCGATGCCCTCGCGCAGGATGTACTGCCACACGTCGAGCTCGGTCCAGTTGGACAGCGGGAACACCCGCATGCTCTCGCCCTTGTTCTTGCGGACGTTGTAGAGCGACCACAGTTCGGGCCGCTGGCGCTTCGGGTCCCAGCGGTGGTTCTTGTCGCGGAAGCTGAACACCCGCTCCTTGGCGCGGCTCTTTTCCTCGTCGCGCCGGGCGCCCCCGAACGCCGCGTCGAATCCGTAGGTGTCGAGGGCCTGCTTGAGCCCTTCGGTCTTCCACATGTCGGTATGCAGCGGCCCGTGATCGAACGGGTTGATCCCTTTGTCGAGCGCCTCGGGGTTTTTATAGACGATCAGCTCGATCCCGGGCTGCGCCGCGATCCGCTCGCGCTCGGCATACATGTCCGTGAATTTCCACGTCGTATCCACGTGGAGCAGGGGGAACGGCAGCGGTCCGGGGAAGAAGGCCTTCCGCGCCAGGTGCAGCATCACCGCCGAATCCTTGCCCATCGAATAGAGCATCGCCGGGCGCGCGCTTTCCGCCACCGTCTCGCGCAGGATGAAGATGCTTTCCGCCTCGAGCCGGTCGAGGTGGGTCAGTCGGCTGGTCATCGGCGAGCCGTTTGCCCGCTTAGCTGCAACTTGTCACTTGCGGTGCGGCGCCGGCGGCCTAGGCTGACGCCAACTTGCGTGGGAGATCGACCGTGACCCGTTTCCTGATCCTGGCCTGCGGCACGGCAGCGCTCGGCTCCGCAGCGACCGCCCAGACCGCACCCAAGCCGATCACGCGCGCCGATTACATCAAAATCGTCGACACGCGTTTCAATACTGTCGACGCCAACCACGACGGCAAGGTCACGCGCGACGAGCTGATCGCGCAGCAGCAACGTGAAATGGCGAACGGCAAAGCGGTCATCGCCAAGCGGCTGCAGGACCAGTTCAGACAGCTCGACACCAACAAGGACGGCAAGCTGACGATCGACGAGTTCGTCGCTGGAGCACCACCCATCCGCACTGCTGAAACCCCGGACCAGCTACTCAACGCGCTCGACACCAACCACGACGGCAAGATCTCCACCGACGAGTTCCGGGCGCCGAACCTGGCCAAGTTCAACAAGGTGGACGCCAATCACGATGGCGTCGCCACGGTCCAGGAACAGCAGGCCGCTGCCCGCAGCAAGTAGACGCGCAGGGCCGCGCTGGACTAAGGACGAGTCTTCCCTGGGGAGCCGCGCGACCTGTGGCTGAGAGTCGATGAAGCGCATCGAGACCCGTCGAACCTGATCCGGTTAGCACCGGTGGAGGGAGAGGAGTCCAAGATGGGCGACGCGCCTGCAAGAACCGAGCTTAAAGTCACCACCGGGCCGATCCGCGGCTCGCGCAAAATCCATGTCGGCGATTTGCGCGTCGCGATGCGCGCGGTCGACCTCGAACCGTCGTCCGGCGAGCCGCCGGTCGTGCTCTACGATACGAGCGGGCCGTACACCGACGCCGCGCAGCGCATCGACATCATGGCCGGCCTGCCCGAGTTCCGGGCGAAATGGATCCGCGGGCGCCGCGACGTCGAGGAGGTCGCCCAGCGCGCGGTCCGCCCGGAGGACAACGGCCAGCTTGGTCCGGACAGAAGCGGCGGCGTCCAGCCCTTCCCCAATGTCCGCAAGCGCGTGCTCCGCGCCAAGCCCGGCGCGAACGTCTCGCAAATGCATTACGCGCGGCGCGGAATCATCACGCCCGAGATGGAATATGTCGCCATCCGCGAGAACCTCGGCCGCGAAGCTGCGCTGAACGCCGCTCGCGACGGCGAGTCCTTCGGCGCATCGATCCCCGACTTCGTCACCCCCGAATTCGTCCGCGACGAGGTCGCCCGCGGCCGCGCGATCATCCCCAACAACATCAACCACCCCGAATCCGAGCCGATGGCGATCGGCCGCAACTTCCTCGTCAAGATCAACGCCAACATCGGCAATTCCGCCGTCGCCAGTGACGTCGCGGCCGAGGTCGACAAGATGGTCTGGGCGATCCGCTGGGGCGCCGACACGGTCATGGACCTCAGCACCGGCCGCAACATCCACGACACCCGCGAATGGATCGTCCGCAACTCGCCCGTGCCGATCGGCACCGTGCCCATCTACCAGGCGCTCGAGAAGGTCGGCGGCGTGGCCGAGGACCTCAGCTGGGACATCTACCGCGACACGTTGATCGAGCAGGCCGAGCAGGGCGTCGACTATTTCACCATCCACGCCGGCGTCCGCCTGCCCTACGTGCCCCTGACCGCCAAACGCGTCACCGGAATCGTCAGCCGCGGCGGCTCGATCATGGCCAAGTGGTGCCTCGCCCACCACCGCGAAAGCTTCCTCTACGAGCGCTTCGACGAGATCTGCGAAATCATGAAGGCCTACGACATCGCTTTCTCGCTCGGCGACGGCCTCCGTCCCGGCTCGACCGCCGACGCCAATGACGAAGCCCAGTTCGCCGAGCTCTATACGCTTGGCGAGCTGACCAAGACGGCTTGGGCCCACGACGTCCAGGTGATGATCGAGGGCCCCGGCCACGTGCCGATGCACAAGATCAAGGAGAATATGGA
>NZ_JBJMVI010000013.1:0-58464 GCF_045810705.1 Sphingomonas sp.
GACCAGGCGCGGACCATCCGCATCCCGGTGCACATGATCGAGACGATCAACAAGCTGGTCCGCACCGGCCGCCAGTTCCTCCACGAGACCGGCCGCGAAGCGACGCCCGAGGAGCTCGCCGAGCGCCTCTCGATGCCGCTCGAGAAGGTCCGCAAGGTCCTCAAGATCGCCAAGGAGCCGATCAGCCTCGAAACCCCGATCGGCGACGAGGAAGACAGCCACCTCGGCGACTTCATCGAGGACAAGAATGCGGTCATCCCGGTCGACGCCGCGATCCAGTCCAACCTCAAGGAAACGGTCACGCGGGTGCTGGCGTCGCTAACCCCGCGCGAGGAGCGCGTGCTGCGCATGCGCTTCGGCATCGGCATGAACACCGATCACACGCTCGAAGAAGTCGGGCAGCAGTTCTCGGTGACGCGCGAGCGCATCCGGCAGATCGAGGCGAAGGCGCTGCGCAAGCTGAAGCATCCGAGCCGGTCGCGGAAGATGCGAAGCTTTTTGGACCAATAGAGCGGCAAGCTCCGAACCCGCATGTCCACCCAAGACCGTACCACACGCGTTGCGGGGAGCGCCGGCACCATCGGCGCCGTCCTCGCAGCAATGAGCTGTACCGCGTGCTTTCCCGCCCTGGCCAGCCTCGCCTCCGCGCTCGGTTTAGGCTTTCTCAGTCAGTTCGAGGGCATCTCAATCCGTTACATACTGCCGCTGTTTGCCCTCATCGGTTTGGCCGCAAACGTCATCGGGGGACTCCGCCGCCGGGGTTGGGTGCGGATGGTTCTCGGAATCATCGGACCCTTGCTCGTGCTGGCTGCAGCGCTGCTGATGGCGACTTATGGCATGGCGACAGAATGGCTGCTCTACCCTGGCCTAGTTCTCATGATCGTGATCGCCATCTGGGACTTGAAGACGAATGGGACGGCTCATGTCGGATATCCCGCAAAGCCGACAGGTTGACGCGCACACATGGCCGAACTTCAATCAACTCTAACCTGCCCCCAGTGCGGTGGCGTCTCGACCGAGACGATGCCGACCGATGCCTGCCAATATTTCTACGACTGCCGCCACTGCGGCGCCGTACTGAAGCCGCTCAAGGGCGATTGCTGCGTGTTCTGCTCGTATGGCGACGTGCCTTGCCCGCCGATCCAGGAAGCGCAAGCAGCCGGACAGAGCGGCGGTTGCTGCCCGGCTTAGCCTCCCTGCCTCGCTAACCCCGCGCGAGGAGCGCAATAATCGAGGCGCTTCCGTCGTTCTCAGTCTCGTGAATTCGCCCGCTTTGCCTTGGCCTCTCCCCTGGGCGTGATCCAGGTGATGAGGTCCCATTCGTTGCGGATGGCGAGGAGCAGGCCGGCCGTGATCACGATCGCAAGCCCGTCCTTGGCCCAGTCCCACGACTTCCAGAAGGCGAGCGCATCGACGGCCATCGCGAGATAGATCAGGACCGGGAAGACGCCGTAGAACCACAGATCGGTCCAGTGGATATTCTCATGGCCGATCATCGTCCGCTTCCGGATCCCCCAGGCCGACATGATTCCGCGGACCAACCCCCAAGCGGCGGCCAGCGTGGCGAGCGCCGCGAAAGTGGGGCGCGAGATGTCGGGGGTCAGGGCCGCGGCGCTCAGCGCCAGGACGAAGCTCACTCCGAGTACGATCGGCCCCATGTAGAGCCACGATCCGGCAAGAACGCTGTCGCGGGGGCGGTCTCCCATCAGGCCGATGACCACGAAGATGAGGCCGATCAGCACCGCTGCGGCCCCGCCGGCCATCAGGAAGAAGTTCTCCCAGCCTTCGAACATCGTCGCGCTCCCCCATCATCCGGCCTCTCGCGCAGGATAGCTGACTCGATCGTTGGATACACCTTGAACCAGACCAGGAAGTCGGGCAGCAGTTCAGCGTGACGCGCGAGCGCATCCGGCAGGAAGCTCAAGCATCCGAGCCGAAGCCGGAAGATGCGGTCATTCTTAGACCAATAGGCCAGCGGTGGAGCGAAACTACGTCGGTGAGGTCACTGTCAAGGCGTGAGCGGCAAGAACCTCTTCCAGTCGTCTATGGTGGCCAAAGCCAAAGCGGCTCTTCTTAAGGCGGAAATGCTGCGCCTTGAGAATCATAGCGGCATCAAAGGTAAGCTCAGAGAGCTCCTAGTCGGCGAGTTATTTCAACCAGTTCTGCCTCCCGAAGTCAGGATTGGGACCGGGAAGCTAGTTTCCGCGGAGGGCGCTAGTTCACCCGAAACCGATGTAATTCTCTACGCGCCCGCCATCCTTCCTCCAGTACTCTTCGACGATAAGAATGGATATTTTCCAGCTGAATCGGCGCTTTATGCGATTGAGGTCAAATCCACTTTGACCGCAGCCGAACTGAAACGAGCGATAAGCAACGCGGTGAAAACGCGGTCCCTCAAACTCATGGCCACTGATCACTGGCTGCCGGATGCAAACGCAAATCCACCGGTGACAAAGTTTACGTCGGGAACTCCGAGCGCCATCAACGCCCTTTTCGCATTTGGCAGCGACCTAGGCGGCCCAGTGTCGGCTGAATTTGAACGCTATTGTGCACTCGATCAGAGCGCGATGGGTCACTCTGCGATTCAAGTTCTTTGCATCGCTGGTCGCGGTTATTGGTATTCAGCGTCTGAGGGATGGAAGCATGTCGACGCTGACGATGATATTGGTGAAGTCATGGGTTTCTTGGCGGGAACGACTAATACCCTTCCGCAGCTCATGCTCTCGAAGGGGCGACCTCAGTTCGGCAACTACCTAACAACGGATGCGTGTAAGCCCAAATTGATTTGACCGCCCGCTGGGCGGCCGCACGCGGGTCGTCATCTCCGCCCTTGTCGTTCTTCACGCTCTTGCGGCGTGAGATATTCCCATGGCTTTGCCAGATTGAGCGCGCCCATCAGCTTCCCAATTTGACCAACGCCGATTCCCTCCAGCTCAATCAGGCCGTCGTCTACGTGAAATCCTGCCTCGGGCTTAGCGACGAGAATGAAATCACCAGTTGTGAGCACAGCTGGACGATTGTGGAAATCCATGTCCGTGAAAAAATATGCGTCGGACATCCAAACCAGCAGCGAATCGCCCTGCTTCGCCCGTGAAATTTTGAAGAGATAGTCTTCGGCCGTGCTGACGTCGGCTAAATTGAGCACATTGCTATGCGAGCTCATTCTTTCCTGAAAAAACTGCAGGATTGATGGGTGAAGGTCCTTACTCAAGTACACTCTCCCATGCCGCTGCTCTTTCTAGGAATTTTGACAGCATCGGCCTCTGGCTTTCATGGAACATTTGGACGTGCAGTGATCGCCCAAACTCAGTAGCGAAGCGGGCCCTTATTTCCCCCACAGCGGCTCTCACTTCCCATCTATCGAAGACAATAATGCAATCCACGTCCGAACAGGTGGCTGTATTTGCAAGGACCGAACCGAATAGATGCACGTCCGTCACGCCGTTTGCAATTCCAAGCTCGTTGCGAAGCCAGGACCGAACTGCAGATAAATCCATTCAGCGTTGCTCGATGACGTTCAAGATTTCGGACGGAAATTGGTACTGCCGATAATCAACGGCTGGGTCCGCGACGTGTGCACGAAATGCGTCGATATGCGACAGCCAAGCAGCAAAGAGGTCGGTCTTATCCCCTGGAATGACCTTCCAGTGATCCCTTATTAGCTCGGCAATACAAGTATTATTTTCGACAATTCTCTGTCGGACCCCCCGCCAAGCCGACACATCAACGCGCAACTGATCGCTGGCAGCCGAGGCGCTCGAGTTTGGCCCAAATGATTTGAATATTCTCGAGTTGTCGCGAACGAATGGCCGTACTCGTTTGCGCAGATCGCCGAATGTATTAACCGACCTTTTGCGACGCCGGAACCATCCAGCTAGCGCTGCAGCCCCTTTGAAGATGGCAACTGTGAGCCCTCCCCCGAAGGTTAGAACGGCTATCCAATCAAGGATACTAAAGCCAAGCGGTTTACAGCTCGATAAATCGCTACTTCGAAGCGCAAGGATGCACTGATTCAAACCGGCGAAGAACATGATTACGCAATCGACCGCGGCTTGAGTTCCACCGTGAAGCCAAGCTCGTAAATCTGCCGGACGAGCTGCGCGAGATCGGGCCGCCCACCGGTCGAAGTCGTTAGCGCTGGTGTTGAAACAGCCGCCTTCGGCGCGGCCTTGCGAATACCCGCTTGAACTTCAAGACCTTCCAGCGCCTGCAGCACTCTAGTGGCGTGCTTGCTTGCCATTTTGTAGCCGCTCTTTCCGTTCATCAGACCGTGAATGAACGATCCGGAAAAGCCAAAAGCGTCTCCCACATCAGCTAGGCTATAGCCCAACTGGTCCTTCGCCCGTTCGACCCGCGCACGAAATTCGGGTGTCCAAGGTCCGTTCGGGCCTGTCTGAACTTCCACTGTGAACGCCATTGTCTGCCTGCCTGTCTCGCGCCAGTATGAGCGCCATGCGGCCGCTACGCGTCCACCATATGCGTGTCAAGACATGATTTTTTATTTCGATAATATCTAATATTCAAACAAATGATGGTGCTAACAATGTCAGCAATCTTGCCCATAGGAATTCCAATGATCATGTCAGAGATTCCGGTGACTCAGGAATTCCGGTGGGAATTCCGGTGGGATTCCGGTCAGGATTCCGGGGGATTTCGGTGACAGTTTACTAATCCCGAAATCAACCGCCCTCACACGCTTCAGCGCGGCGCTCGGCAGATCGCCAATGTCCAACATCCTATCGACGATAGGAACTCGCCAACCGGCGCGGCGCTCGGCAACTCGCCCCATTAATGCCAATCCAACCACGCCGCGCTAAAACCCGCGCCATGCGCGCGGTCTTTCTCCTCGCCCTCGCCGCTTTCGACGCCTGCTCGCCCGCGTCGGGCGCGCGCCAGCCACCGAAACCGGAATTGATCGTCGTCACGGGACCTGGGCCGGATTGGATCAAGCATGTGCCGATGAAGGACCGCATCGACCCGAAGTCGCGCGAGTGCACCGATCATGCCGCGCGGCTCGCGGCAATCGCGAAGAAAGATCATGTCGACATCAGTGACCACCGCGCCTTCATCGACCGGGCCGTGTGGGAGGCCGGCGCCAAGGCGGATTGGGAGGCGATCACCTGGGGCATGGCCTATATGAACTCCTGCAACGCGGGGGCGCGCGGAACCCACAGCATCGCCATGTTCGACCGGGACGAGAGCATCCGCGACCCGATGAAGCGGATGCTCGCCTATCGCAACGTGTCGACCAGGCTAGAATGTCATGGCGATCACGCCGTCATGGGCCCCGACGACATTTGGTATCTCTGCTGAGGCGCGCTTGCCGCCGCAATTCACGCAACCAATCCGCTGCCCGCGCGCTCACCTGGGGCACTGCAAAGGCAACCCCCATGACCATCATCCGCAGCGGCAGCCAGGCGCCGGTCAAAGGCCCCGCCGAATATTTCACCGGCGACGTCACCATCGAATGGCAGTTCTCGCGCGACGAGCCGGCGCGGCTCGCCGGGGCGCTGGTGCGCTTCGCCGCGGGGGCGCGCTCGGCGTGGCACACCCACCCGCTCGGCCAGACCCTGATCGTCGTCTCCGGCACCGGCTGGCACCAGTGCGAGGGCGAGCCGAGGCAGGAAATCCGCACCGGCGACATCGTCTTTTGCGAACCGGGCCGCCGCCACTGGCACGGCGCCACGCCCGACAGCCCGATGGCCCACATCGCGCTTCAGGAAGCGCTCGACGGCAAGATGGTCGAGTGGATGGAGAAGGTGAGCGACGAGGAATATCTCGCGGAGAACAGGGCCGACGCCTGAGGGCTCGGGCGCTCAGCGGCGCATGCTCCCGTGACGGTCCCCGTGCTTCGCTCAGCCTACATCCACTTGCCCACGCCGCCATGCCTCGAGCAGGCCCCGGTGCGGCCCTTGGCGTGGCTATAGGTGCCGTCCTTGCACTGCGCGATCGCGCCGGAGGGGTTGTGATCCTCAACCGCTGCAGGAGCGGCCGCGGTCCTGCGCCGGGCTGGTGCCGGCTTTGCCGCCGGAGCTGGCGCGGGCTTGGCGCCGGTCATCGCATTCTTCATCCGCTGGAACATGCCGGGCTGGGCGGTTGCGGGGGCAGGCGCCGAAACCGGCTTTGACGCGGTCTGGCTCGACGAGGTCGAAACTTTGCATTCCTGCTTGTTGGCATTGCCCGGCTTGGTGCAATCATAGTGGCGCGTCGTCGTGGCGACCGTCGTCTGCCTGGCGACCGGCCTGGCCGGGCCCGCCCCCGCCGATTTGCACACCGCCTTGTTGGCGTTGCCGGGCTTCGAGCAATCGTAATTCTTCTCCGTCACCGTCCTGGTGGCGGTCGTCGAGGAGACCTTGGTCGCCGCTGGCTTGGGCGCGGTGGCGGCCGCTTTGACCGGCGCCGACCTGGCGGCCGCGGGCGCCGGTTTGGCAGCCGCCGCCGTCGCCGACTTGGCCGCGCCCTTGCACACCGCCTTGTTGGCGTTGCCGGGTTTCGAACAATCGTAGTTCTTTGCCGCCGCCAGCACGGGCGTACTGGTCGAAAACATGCATCCAGCCGCGAGCGCGGCCGCCAGGATCAGACGGTTCATCATGAGCTCCCCGATTTACTTACACTTGGCGAAATGGCCTTTCGCGTTGCGGCACAGCTTCGGCTTGGCCGGACATTTCACGAATTTGCCGTGCTTGTCCTTGCACGGAGCCGCGAGCGATGGGGCCGAGCCCGCCAGCAGGCTGAGCGCCGTCAATGCGAAAACGAATTTCCTCATGCTTCCTCTCCCTCGGCACTGGGAGCAGAAATCATAGGCGCAGCTGCAGGCGATGCGCCAGCCAATGGCATTACAAACAGCTGTCAGCAGCATGAACTCTCGATGCAGCCCAAATCTGGGCCGCAATGTTCAGAACATCTTCGAAATGGAGCCGAGGATGCCGCCGGCGGCGCCGTCCTCCTGAAGCAGCGTGGCGAAGCGGCCGAGCGCGCCTTCGCCGCCGATGTGGCCGACGATCTCGTTGAGCTTGTCCTGCGGCAGACCCGTTTGCTCGGCGGCGGTCGTGACCGTGTCGCTCTCCGCAAAATGCGCCTTGCCAAGCGCGGCGACCGCCTGCTCGACCTGCTCCGGGCTGAGCCCGACTTTCGCCGCGAGGTTCTGGACCGTCGCCGTTTCGGAAACCTGGCCAAGGATGCCGTTCAAAAGGCTCATCGCAAATCTCCTCCGCTGTTGAAACGTCGACGTGTCGATCGCCCTGTAGCGCGTCGGCGCGCTGTCGGACAGCGAGGGCGGAACCCTCTCGCCTGCCCGCGGTTCACCTCGCGGGGGGCGCTCCAGAGGACACCCGACCATGCCAGCAGCCGGCTCCGACATCATCCGCAACTGGCCGAAGGAATCGCAGGAGGCCGCGAAGCTCGTCATCGACAAATATGGCGAGCCCGACGAGGCGACCGACAGCCAGCTCATCTGGCACCGGCGCGGCGAGTGGAAGCGGATCACTGCCTCCAAAGCCTTCTTCCAGCACGACTTCCCCGCCCCGCACCAGGACAGCGTCGAAAGCTTCATCGACTATCGGGTCCCGCCCGACCGCTTCGCCGACCTTGCCCGGTTCGACGGCAGCATCATCGCCGAGCGCACCGCCGGCGAGCTCTCGGCGCGCTGCCACGACGAGGAAGCCAACCGCCTCGCCCTCAACCTCGCCCACGACATCGTCACCGGCGCCAGGACCGTCGAGCAGGCGCGCGACTATTATGCGAAGGAATTCGCCGACTATCGCCGCAAGAAGCCGACGCCGTACATGGAGAAGCTGCGCTTCACCCCGCCCAGCGGCGGCACCGCCGACGCCGACGTCCGGCTGCTTTCGGACGAGGAGCTGGAGCAGGCGCAGCAAGAGGGCAAGCAGAAGCAGGCCGAGCACGCATAGCCGGCTCGGACGGCGGTTCAGCGTGACCCGCGAGCGGATCCGGCAGGATGTCCCCTTATGCTTCGCTCAGCCGCCCGAAAAGGCAAACGCCAGGCCGGCGCCGATGACCGCGGCGGTCAGGACCAGCGGCAGTGCCGTTCGAACCCACTCGGTGCGCAAGATGTTCGCAATCATGTCCAGCCCTCCCCTAAGAAACTGAACCGTAATGGTGCGCCCGACCTAAGTCGCTGTCATCTAGAAAGAAATTTTCGTCCACAGCTAATTGGCGCAGCGTGAGTTCGGTGCGCCTGTTCGGCGTCGGAGCTTAGTTGCCGACCGCCTCGCGCTCCGGCGGGGTTGCGGACTTGGCACGGCCGGGCGCTTGCCGCTTCTCGGCGCGGCGCGATGCTTCGATCTGGCGCCAGAGGTTGAGGGTCTTGTCGTCCATGGGGCGGCGAGGGAAACGTCGGCTGTCCGACAGAGGTTCCAACGGCCGCGGCGCTGCGGTCCACCGTGCATTGTCGCCGAACCGTCATAATCCTTTCCTAGATCGGCCGTGGGGGAGCCGCATGACCGACGATCAAGCCAGCACGCCCGCCCTCGTCCGCCGCGTCGCCGCCGAGGGGCTCGGCGCGTTCTTCCTGTTCGCGACCGTGATCGGGTCGGGGATCATGGCGCAGAATTTGAGCCAGGGTAACGACGCCGTCGCTTTGCTTGCCAACACGCTGGCGACCGGGGCGATGCTGTTCGTGCTGATCACTATGCTCGGGCCGATCTCGGGCGCGCACATGAACCCCGCGGTGAGCCTCGTCGCCGCCGCGCGCGGCGAGCTCGCGTGGCGCGACGCCCTCGCCTACATCCTCGCCCAATTGGCGTTCGGGATCCTCGGCGCGTGGGCCGCGCATGTGATGTTCGGCCTGCCGACGCTGCAGCTGTCGGTGAAGGCGCGGACCGGGCTTGGCCAGTGGACCGGGGAATATATCGCCACCTTCGGCCTCATCCTGACGATCCTCGGGACGGTGCGTTCGCGCCGCGAATGGGTGGCGCCGGCGGTCGCCTGCTACATCGTCGCGGCCTATTGGTTCACCTCGTCGACTAGCTTCGCCAACCCGGCGATCACCGTCGCGCGCAGCCTGACCAACAGCTTCGCCGGGATCGCGCCGCACGACGTGCCCTTGTTCATCGTTGCCCAGCTGCTCGGCGCGGGGTCGGCGGCGGTCGTGGCGCGCTGGCTGTTCGACCGGCCTTAGGACGCGGTCAGCTTGTCAGAAGCGCGGTGACTTCGCGCTGCTCCTGCTCGCCGAGCTCGGGGCGCCAGATGTCGAAGATGAGGACCACGCGGTCCTCATTGCTGTCGTTCCACGCCTCATGCTCCATCGTGTCGTCGAAGATCAGGAGCTGGCCCTCGCGCCACTCGCGGACCTCGTTGCCGACGCGGAAACGGCAGCCTTCGGGGACGATCAGCGGCAGGTGGCAGACGAGGCGCGTGTTGAACATGCCAGTATGCCGCTCGATCCGCGCGCCGGCCTTGAGCAGCGAGAACATCACCGTCGGGCCAAAGCCGGGGATCCGTGCCAGCGGGGCCTGGTTGACCGCCTCCCAGGTCCTCGGGCAGCGCTCCAGCAGCGCCGCGTCGGGCTTGCCGTTCTCGCACAGGAACAGGGCGCTCCAGTCGCGGTTTTCGACCAGCGCCTGGTTGGCGTCGAGCCGGACGTCGCCGTCGCTCGCCTGCATGTACGGGCGGAAATTTTCGGTGCCCTGCTTGAGCAACTCGACCAGCTCGGCGCGGACCTCGGACGTCGCCGCTTCGACCCTGGGCGTCCAGTCGAACGCGGCCGGGTCGTAATATTGGACCTGCGGCAGCTCGGGAAAATTGAAGACCGTCGGCTGCTGCAGATACTGCCGGCGCTTGCCCGCCGCGAGCTCGAGCGCGTGGCGGAAGCGCGGGGTCCAGCTTTCAGGCGGGAAGCCGCGCGCGCTCATCAGCTGCTCGCGCTTGGCGTAAGCGCGCTCTTCGAGGCTGGCGAGCGCCTGCCGCGCGCGGTCGACTTCCGGCGCGGCATCGGGCGGGACCGGCCCCGCATCGGCGAGCCCGAGCGCGGTGCGGTAGAATTGACGGGCGGCGAACCTGTCCCCGGCAAGGGCGCGGCAGTCGGCTTTCATGATCAGGCCGCGCAGCGACCTCGGGTCAAGCTCGAGCAGCCGGTTGAGAACGGCTTCCTCGGCCTCGGGGTCGCCGAGCCCATGAAGCGCGATGGCGAGCAGCAGCCAGGTCACCGGATTGGCCGAACCGGCCGCGGTCAGCTGCTCGAGCCGGGTGCGCGCCTCGCCCGTGCGCCCCTGCTGGAGCGCGGCCACGGCCTGGTGCAGCAACGCCTGTTCCTGTTGCGGGTCGAGCGGCATGGGCGCGATCATTAACCAGCGCCGCTCGGTAGCTCCAGCTGCATGTAGACGCTGTCGAGCCAGCGCCCGTGTTTCCACCCGACCCCGGTCAACCGCCCGGCCTCGCGGAAGCCGAAGCCTTCATGCAGGGCGATCGACGAGGGCTCGGCGCCGCCGATGACGGCAATGATCGTGCGGAAACCGTAGCCTGCGCAGGCGTCTACCAGCGCCTGGAGGAGCGCCTTGCCGAGTCCGCGGCGCATCCGCTCGGGATGGATGTAGATACTGTCCTCGGCGGTGAAGCGGTAGGCGTCGCGATCGCGGAACTGCGTTGCGTAGGCATAGCCGGCGACCGCTCCGTCCAGCTCGGCGACGAGGAACGGCCAGCCGGCGGCAACGACGCGCTCGATCTTGCCACGGATCTCGCCCGCTTCCGGCGGAATGAGGTCGTAGGAGGCAGTGCCGTGGAGCACATGGTGGGCATAGATCAGCGCGACGGCTTCGGCGTCTTCGGGGGTCGCATCGCGGATTGCCACTGCATCCATCGCGCTGCTCCCTCGCATCGGCGCGAAGCGTGGAGCAAGGTCAAGACTTCACTCCCCGTTCACGCGCAAACCCGCTAGGTCGGGTCGACGCGACCCATCAATCCGCCATTCCTTGCCAGCTTATCGCCTCCCCTCGCCGTACGACCGGCCGCCTCTGCAGCGGCGCGTATCAGGCTTTGCGCTTGCGCTGGCGATCAACCTCGTCCTGCTGCTTGTCCTCCTCGGGCTTGGCTTCATTCCTCGGCCCGCACCCCGGCGTCCGGGCACGCTGACCTTCGATCTCATGCCCGAAAGCCGCCGCGCGTCCGCCAATCGGACGGACAAGACGCAGGTCAAGCAGCCGCATGTCCAGTCGACCCGGCCGGTGCCCAAGCCGCCGCCGATCGTGCTCCCATCGAAGCCGACGATCACGCCGCCACCGAGGCCGTCGAAGAAGCCGTGGATCGAAATGAGCAAGGATGAGCTTGCCGCCGCGGACATTTCCAACCTGCCCGCCGCGGGCGCGGGCGGCGAAGGCGACAGCGAGGTCGTCGGGCGCGGGCCGAACGGCGATCCCCTATATGCCGCGCAATGGGCGCGCGAGCCGTCCGATGCCGAGATCGGCGGCTATTGGCCGCACAACGTCACCGGCTGGGGGCTGGTTGCGTGCAGGACCATCGCCGAAGACCGCGTCGATGACTGCGTCGAGCTCGACCAGAGCCCGCGCGGATCGCATCTCGCGTCTGCGGTGCGCCAGGCCGCGTGGCAATTTCGCGTCCGCCCGCCGCGCAAGGGCGGCCGCGCGTTGGTCGGGGCGTGGGTGCGCATCCTTATCGAGATGGAATCACGCACCGAGTGAGCGATTGATGCGCTCGGCCTCAAGCCTCCACGGGTTCGCCTTCGGGCGCCCCGCGGCCGAGCTTGTCCGGCAGCGGCTCACCGCCCGGAGTGAAATCGAGGCTGACCGAGTTGATGCAATAACGCTCGCCGGTCGGCGGCGGGCCGTCGGGGAAGACGTGGCCCTGGTGCGAGCCGCAGCGGGCGCAGACGATCTCCGTCCTCACCATCCCATAGCTGGTGTCGCGGATGGTCTTCAGGTGACCCTCGGCGAACGGCTGGGTAAAGCTCGGCCAGCCAGTGCCGCTTTCGAACTTGGTGCCGCCGTGGAAAAGCGGCAGCCCGCACAGGCGGCAGGTGAACACGCCCGGACGCTTTTCGTTGAGGAATATGCCGCAGAACGGCGCCTCGGTGCCATGCTCGAGCAAAACGTGCTTTTCCTCGTCACTGAGGTCAGCCGCCAAGGCATCGAACTGTTCGGGGGTCGGAGGAGTGAGGTCGAACGTGGCGCGGTCTAGAGCAAGGTCCTGGGGCATCTTATGGTCCTTTGTGGCCGTGGCGGCCTCTATCACGGCCGAGGCTCGAGCGCAGCCGGTCCAAACGCAGGCGCAGGCGCTCGCCGACGATGCGGTGCAATATGCCGCGCAATTCGGAGTCACGCCCGAGGAAGCAACGCGGCGGCTCGAGGCACAGCAGGCGAGCGTCGCCGCGACCGATGGAATCGCAAGCGAGTTTGCCGGCCGGCTCGCGGGCATTTCGATCGAGCACACGCCCGAATATCGAATCGTCGTACTTCTGACCGGCACGGAGCCGGTCGCGACCCGCGCCTCGGGCGGCGTGCCGATCGTCTTCACGACCGGCGCGAAAGCGACCCACGCGCAGGCGGTGGACGCGATGCGCAAGCACCTCATCGACCTGCGCACCGATCTGCCGAACGCGCGCGGCGCCGGCTACGACCAGCGCACCGGCGAGGTCGTGCTGCTGGTCACCCGCGCCGACGCCGACAAATATGGGCTCGACGCCATCCGCACCCGGGCCGAGCAGGTCAGCGGCGTTCCGGTCCGGATCGCGATCAACGCGCTCAACGAATCCAACCTTTCGGTCGATGGCGGCGGGCGGGTCGAGGGCCTGAACCTGCAGACCAACCGCCGCAACCTGTGCACGACGGCTTTCGTCGTCACCAACGGCGAGATGAGCGCGATCACGACCGCCGCGCATTGTCCCGATCAGCTCACCTACGTCGACCGCGACGGGAGCACGGTCACGCTGCCGATGATCGGATCGTGGGGCGCCGGCTACCAGGACGTGCAGATCAACGGCAGCCCCGATTCGCCGTCGCCATATTTCTACAGCAACCGCGGCGCCGGGACGCTTCGGCGGCTGGTCAGCTGGCGCAATGTCGCGACCACCCGCGCCGGCGAATTCGTCTGCCATTATGGCGAAAGCTCGGGCTACAGCTGCGCGACAGTCGAGCTGACCGACTACGCACCCCCCGGCGATCTGTGCGGTGGCCCGTGCTCCCCGACGTGGGTCACGGTCAAAGGACCGACCTGCATTCCCGGCGACAGCGGCGGGCCGGTGTTCAGCGGCGAGGTCGCGTTCGGGATCGCCAAGGGTGTCAACCGCTCCGGCGGCGGCCAGTGCCTGTTCTATTATTATATGTCGACGGATTATCTGCCCACGCCGTGGCGGCTACTAGTGGCCGGGCCTATTTCGCCGCGATGAAGTCGCCGCGCTGCTGATCGGAGCCCGGCACCGGCTCCGCGGGGTCGTTGCCGATCTTCACCACCCGGTTCTGATCGTCGACATGGACCACGAGCGGCGTCAGCGCGCGCGCCTCGACGTCGTCGAGCACCGCATAGCTCATGATGATGATGAGGTCGCCGGCGTGGACCAGGTGGGCCGCGGCGCCGTTGATGCCGATGACGCCGCTGCCGCGCTCGCCGGGGATGACATAAGTCTCGATCCGCGCGCCGTTGGTGATGTCGACGATCGCCACCTGCTCGCCTTCGAGAAGGTCGGCCGCCTCCATCAACGCGGCATCGAGGGTGACCGAACCGACATAGTGGAGGTCGGCCTGAGTCACCGTCGCGCGGTGGATCTTCGACTTCATCATGATCCGCATCAAGCGACCGGCTCCTTCGACTGGCGGGGCGCCTTTAACAGATTGTCGATCGACGGACAGACTTCAAGTGCTGCACTGCGGCATCGCACTTGCAGCATAAGGTGGGAATTCCCAACTGATGGGCGGCGAAGTTGGCGGCTTTTGCTACGCGAAGGCCCGGCCAGACGGGTAACTCATTGGCGGATAGCGGTTTTCGCGTTTGGCACGGCTCTTGCTCAGTAAATGGCAACAGAGATTTGCCAACGGAGTGAATGATGGACGCGCAAGGAAATCAGGTCGCACTGCCGATGAGGGCGCATACAATTCTCGGCGTGTGCGAAGCCATCGGTGAGGATTTCGGCTTCAACCCCGTGTTGCTGCGCGTCCCCTTCGCCGCGACCGTGCTGTGGAGCCCGACGCTGACGCTGGCGATCTATTTCGCGCTTGGCGCGGTGGTGCTGGCCTCGCGCTTGCTGTTCCCGCGGGTCAGGCCGGCTCAGGCAGAAGCGTCGGCGCGTGAATTCAGCGCGGCGAACGAGCAGCGCCAGCTGGCGAACGCGGCCTAATTCCTGTGCACGCTAGTCCCCCGGACTAGCTCCGCTCAGTAATCGCCGCGGGCTTCGGCGCGCGCTTCGAGCAGGTCGAACAGCGCGCGGTGCTGGAGCAGCAATTGCTCTCCGCCAAAGGCGAGAGCGCGAGCGCTGGCCGGCGTTGGGGCGCCCTGCTCGATGACCGCAACCACCGACGCCTCGTCCGGAAGCGAGGGCGCGGGAGATTCGATCCCGGCACGAGCTGCCGCCCGGTCGAGCAAGCGGCGGACCGGCCACCAGTCGCCGACCAGAGCGGTCGCGGCGCCGAGGGCGCAGCCGTCACGTTCCGACATCGCCAGCGTTTCGAGCGCGTGGCGCGCAGCGACCAGGCTCGATTCGGTCTCGGCGGCGCCCGGCGTGCTTGGCATTGGACCGACGGCGGAGGTCAGGCGCACGACATAGAGCCGTTCGCGCTCGAACGCATCGGAAGCGCGGAGCAGCCAATCCTGGGGCGAGCCCTTGGGGCAGCGCTGGAGCGCCATTTCGATCAGCCCGGGATAGCGGCCATGAAGGTTGCACAGCAGGTGCACGGCATCGGCGAGGTCGCGGCCCGAGTGGCGCCCCGACGTTTCGAGCAGCGTGTTGAGGTAATCGTGGCGCCCCGTTCCGTCGCCGGCGATGCGGGCGAGCTGGCTATCGGCAACGCTGACCGCATGGGACCCCTTCAAAGCATTGCTTTGATGGGAACCCTGCCGGCCGACGGACCGATTGATCGCCATTCCTGAACCCCTCGTCATGATCTCGGCGAATCCTTGTCCGATGGTCACTAACGCAAGGGCGTAAAGACGAGGTTTATGGCGAGGTAAGCTTTCCTGAACCCTGTTCGTGAGGACTTGCCGGCGCGGCGATCACTCAGTCGTCGCGGTAGGCGAGCTCGAAATTGCCCCAGCGGCGACCCTTGATCCACAGCGGGACGAAGACGTTCTTCACCGGGATGAACTTGTCGCCAAGCTCCATCCGGTAGGTCGCGAGAGTCGTCGGCTTTTCGCTCGCCAGCGCCATCCGCGTCGTATCGTCGATCAGGATCCGGCGGTTGCGGCAATGCTCGTCGTTCCACACCGGATCGGGGCCCTGGGGATGGCTGCGCTCGCTAAGGTGCGTCGGGAGGTATCCGTTCATGTCGCCGATCGCGGAGCCGATGATCCGGTTGTCGCCCGACTTGGTCTGGTCGAGGATCGGCCGGATATGGACGTCGGCGGCGTCGTTGAAGCGGACGTCGTACTGGACGGGGTTGGTGCCCTCGATCAGCTGGTAGTCGCGGTCGAACACGTCGTCGACGGTCACTTCCCCGGCATCGATCGCGCGCTCGATCGCCGCCTGGATCCGGCCGCAGGTCTCCTGCGCTTTGAGGATGAAGGGCGTGTCGTCGATTTCGGCACCTGAATTGGCGAGCGTATCGAGCATCGTGTTCGACAGCATCTCGAGGTGCCCAAGGCGCTTCTGCGCGGTGAGCAGCTCCTGGCCGTTGTCGCGCGCGTCGGCGGCGAATTCGGTGAGGCCGGCCTTCACCCGGTCGACGCTGGTCTGGATCATGCTGGTCGAGTGGGCGATGCCCTCGGTCTGACGGTCGACCATGCCGACGATCTCGCTGACTTCGCGGACGGTCTCGCTGATCGTGCTGAAGCCGCCTTGCGCGGCGCGGCTGCGCTCGACGCCGGTCTTGATCTCGGTCGTCACGGCGCTGGCCTCGCGGGTCAGCTCACCGATGGTCGAGCCGATCTGGCTGGTCGCGGCGCGGGTGTCGTGCGCCAATTTCTTCACTTCGGCCGCGACGACGGCGAAGCTGCGGCCGGCATCGCCGGCGCGGGCCGCCTCGATCGTCGCGTTGAGCGCGAGCATGTTGGTCTTGCGCGCGATCGCCTCGATGGTCGAGGAGACCGTCTGAACCTGGGCCATCGCGGAAGCGAAGCCGGCCATGCGTTCGCCGAGCTGGACGATGAGGTCGGTCAGGCCCTTGAAGCCGTCGATCGTCCCTTCGATCGCCTCGCGCCCTGCGTCGAGCTTGGCCTTGGCCTGCTCGGAAAGAAGCCGCGCTTCGTCGGTCGAATCGGACACCCGCCCCTGGTCGCTGAGCAGCCGGGTGGTCACTTCCTCGAGCTGGTCGAGCATCTTCAGATGTTCGCTGATGCGGCCAGCGACGCCCTGGACGTAGCCGGCGACATCGCTGCACTCCATCGATAGCGAACCGCAATCGCGGGCGACCGCGCGGATCGCATTTTCGGTGACTTCCTCGATTCCCGCACTGGCCATTGAAGAGCCCCATCCCCGATCAATTCAGGAGCGGGGATACGGGGAAGCTCCTACTTCTTCGTTAACCACGCTGAGCGGTCAGTAGAGGAGGAACGGCCTGCGCCCCTCTTCCCAGCCGCGCTCGTCGGGGATGGTGATCGCGTCGAGGTCGCCGGGCGCGGCGTTGGGATCGTCGACCCATTCACGCAGCAGCTCGGAGCCGTTGATCACGTCGATCGCGAGCTTGTCGAACACATATTCGTAGGGGAAGTCGCGCCACAGCGCATAGTCCGGATACAGGCGACGGATCGCCTTGAAGGCCAACGCCTGGAGCCGCCACGGCTTGAACGCGTCGTGGTCGTAGAAAGGCCCTTCCGCGTGGATGAACACACCGCGGCACATCTCGCCGATATGCTTGTGGAAAGTCGGCTGGAAGGTCACCTCGCGCAGCTTGCAGCCGGCGAGCCAGGCAGGCGCGAGGCGTTCCATCTCGGCCATGATCCGCGCGGGCTCGAGGTCGGGCGCACCGAACATCTCGAGCGGGCGGGTAGTGCCCCTGCCCTCGCTCAGCGTCGTGCCCTCGAGCATCACGGTGCCGGCATAGGCGCGCGCCATGTTGAGGTTGGCGGCGTTGGGGCTGGGATTGATCCAGATCCGCTCGGACGGCCAGCCGAAGCCGGGCGCTGTGTCCGGCTCCCAGCCCTGCATCTCGATCACGCGATAATCGACGTCGAGCTTGAACCGGTCGATGAACCAGGAGCCGAGCTCGCCGAGCGTGAGCCCGTGGCGCATCGGCAGCGGCCCCGCGCCGACGAAGCTCTCCCAGCCGGGGCGAAGCGTCAGCCCTTCGGCCGGGCGGCCGGCGGGGTTGGGCCGGTCGAGCACCCAGACGCTCTTGCCTTGCTCGGCAGCGGCTTCGAGCACGTAGAGCAATGTCGTGATGAAGGTATAGATCCGGCAGCCGAGGTCCTGAAGGTCGACCAGGATCGTGTCGAAGGTCCCGAGCGACTGGCCGGTCGGGCGCCGGACTTCGCCGTAGAGGCTGAATACCGGGATGCGGTGGACCGGGTCGGTGAAGTCATCCGACTCCACCATATTGTCCTGCTTGTCGCCGCGCAGCCCGTGCTGCGGGCCGAAGGCGGCGGTGACGTTCACGCCCGCCGCGATCAGCGCGTCGAGGCTGTGGGTGAGGTCCCGAGTCACCGACGCGGGATGCGCCAGAAGCGCGACCCTGCGGCCCTCGAGCGGACGGCGCAGCTCCGGCTCGGCGAGCAGCCGATCGATACCGAACAGGGTCATGTGCGTTGCTTACGGAAGGTGCGCGGCGAAGCAAGCCGGGTCGTGGAAGTCGGGCTTGTCGCCTTCGGGATGGGCGAGCGCCCAATAGGATTTGGTGCCGTCCGTCTCCTCGAGGACCGCGGAAAGCCCGAGTTCCCAGGCGCCACGCGCTTCGACCGTGATCGTCGCGCCGAACGCCCACCAGGTGAAATTGTCTTCAAGGCGAAGGTAAGGCGCAGTCACGTCCGCGTCGGTCCTGCCTTCCCGATAGCCGGCGAAATCATAGGCGGCCCATTCGCCCGAAGGCGCGAAGTTCCACTCGCGATAGGATTGCACGCCGGGCACCCGAAGGAAGGCTTCGAAGCAGGTCGTTTTCCACAGATCGTCCACGCGCTTCGGCTCGACCGGCTCGGCGATCAGGAAGCGGCCCGCCGGAGCGCCGATCCCGAACCAGATGTTGGTCGTGGCCGTGACGCCGAACGCCGCCGAATGCTCGACGTTCACCCATAGCTTGAATGGCTCGGTCGGCGGCGTCGCCGGATGATGGGCGAGATTCAGCTGCACCGCTACAGTGTAGCAGGAGCTGGTTAACGACGCTAAGCCGCTCGCATGACGGCTTACAATTCCTCGCTCCTGAAGCTGCTCCATGAGCGTGGCTACATCCATCAGGTGACCGACGCCGCGGCGCTCGACGCACTGGCGGCGAAGCAAATCGTGCCGGGTTACATCGGCTTCGACGCGACCGCCCCGAGCCTGCACGTCGGCAACCTCGTTTCGATCATGCTGCTTCGCCGGCTCCAGCAAGCCGGGCACAAGCCGATCGTGCTGATGGGCGGCGGCACGACCAAGGTCGGCGACCCGAGCGGCAAGGACGAGGCACGGCAGCTTCTCGACAATGAGCGGATCGAAGCCAACATCGCGTCGATCCGCCGCGCGTTCGACCGCTTGCTGACCTTTGGCGATGGACCCACCGACGCGATCCTGGTCAACAATGCCGAATGGCTCGACACGCTCGAATACATCCCGTTCCTGCGCGACGTCGGGCGGCACTTCACCATCAACCGCATGCTGACCTTCGACAGCGTCCGGCTGCGGCTCGACCGCGAGCAGCCGCTGACCTTCCTCGAGTTCAACTACATGATCCTCCAGGCCTATGACTTCCTCGAGCTCACGCGGCGAACCGGGTGCCGCCTCCAGCTCGGCGGGTCGGACCAATGGGGCAATATCGTCAACGGCATCGAGCTCGGGCGGCGGATCGACGGGACCGATCTGTTCGGGGTGACCACGCCGCTGATCACCACCCCCGATGGCGCCAAGATGGGCAAAACGGCGCAGGGCGCGGTGTGGCTCAATGCAGAGCTCCTCAGCCCGTACGATTATTGGCAGTTCTGGCGGAACACGGCGGACGGCGATGTCGGGCGGTTCCTCAAGCTGTTCACCGACCTGTCGCTGGAGGACATCGGCAAACTCGAAAGCTTGACGGGCGCGGAAATCAACCGGGCGAAGATCGTGCTCGCGACCGAAGCCACGGCGCTGCTCCACGGCCGCGAAGCTGCCGAAGCGGCTGCGCGAACTGCGGCGGAAACCTTCGGCGCAGGCGGGCTTGGGGAGGACCTGCCGACGCTGTCGCTGGGAGACGGCATGAACATCGCCCACGCGCTAACCGCGCTCGGCTTCACTTCGTCGAACAAGGAAGCCAAGCGCAAGATCGCCGAGGGCGCGGTGCGGCTTGAGGACGTGACTGTGAACGATCCGGGGCTCGTGCTGGTCGCGTCAGACGAACCGATGAAGCTCAGCCTCGGCAAAAAACGCCACGGGCTGTTGGTGCGCTAGGCGCTCACAAGCCTGGCGAGGCGATCGAGGTCCTTGCCGACCGAGCGCCTGACGAACCAGCCCATGATTTGCGGACCCGGCCCAGTATTGCGGACGGACACGCGAGATCCGGCCCCATCGGGCTCGATCCGATAGGTGACGGAGCCGCCCTTCATCGGGCCGGCGATAAAATGCATGTGGAGCAAATGGTCGGGATCAAAGCCCTGGACTTCGGTGGTCCAGGAGAATTTCTTGCCCATAAAGCCGCCGTGCCGGGTGACCCGCGCCCCGACTTTGGTTGGATCGCCTTTGGGCGGATCGACCGACTTGGCGCCGCCGATCCATTCGGGATCGCGCCGCGGATCGAACATGATGGCAGCGACTTGGCCCGGCCTGGCCGCGATCTTACGCGAAGCAGTCACATCGACCATCGTCCGTGTCCGATAGCAGATCAGCCGCTGCGAATCAGCCCGACGGCCTGGAACGGCAGCAGGGCTGCTCGTTCGCTAGCCGATGCGAACGAGGATAACGCCCGCGATCACCAGCATCGCGCCGAGCAGTTTGACGGCGCTGATCGGATCGCGCGGAAGGCCAAGGGCGCCGACCTGGTCGAGACACATGGCGACGACGATCTGTCCGGCGATTCCAATCGTGATCAGCGAGGCGAGACCGATCCGCGGGGCGGCATAAGCCGCAACCGCGACGAAGGTTGCGCCGTAAAAGCCGCCGATCCACGCGTACCACGGAAGCCCGGCGAAGGCGGCGCCGCGCGGGCGGTGACCGCCAGCAAGCCAGACGACAAGCAAGGCGGCCGTGCCGACGGCAAAGGAGATCAGCGCCGCGAGGACGGCCGATCCGCCCGCGCGTGCGATCAGAGAGTTGGTCGGCGCCTGGAGCGCGATGAGTCCCCCGGCGACGAGCACGAGCAGGGCCGGCACCATCGTTGTCGGATTCATCCTCGTCTCTCCCTATCCCGATCGCAATAAGCCAACCGCCTGGTCGCGCTCGAATAAATAGAGGCAAATCCTCGCCGCCTGGCCGCGCGGCCCGGCGAGGCCGCCGTCGCGGTCGAGAAGCAGCAAGGCGTCGCTCTGGGCGATGGGTGCGAGCTCGGCGACCAGCTCGGCGGTCGCGGCGCGGAATGCCTCCTCGCCCGACTGGCGCGTGCCGAGGATCTCGCCCGGACCGCGCAGGCGCAAATCCTCCTCGGCGATGCGGAAGCCGTCGTTGGTCTCGCGCATGAGCGCGAGGCGGGCGCGGCCGACATCGGTCAGCGTTGCCCCACGGATCAGCAAACACGTGCTTTTGCCGGTGCCGCGGCCGACACGCCCGCGCAGCTGGTGGAGCTGGGCGAGGCCGAAGCGCTCGGCGCCCTCTACGATCATCAAGGTGGCGTTGGGCACGTCGACCCCGACCTCGATCACGGTCGTCGCGACCAGGACCGCCAGATCTCCGCCGGCGAACCGGGCCATGACCGCATCCTTGTCCGGTCCCTTCATCCGGCCGTGGACCAGGCCGACCTTGTCCTCGCCGAACCGAGCCTTAAGCACCCGCGCCCGCTCCTCGGCCGCGGCAGCGTCGCTCTTCTCGCTCTCCTCGACCAAGGGGCAGACCCAATAGGCTTGCCCGCCGGCGGCGATGTGCCGGCCGAGCGCGTCGACGACGTCCGATAATTTTTCCTCACTAATTACCCGCGTTTCGACCGGTGATCGCCCAGGCGGCATCTCGTCGATCCGGCTGACGTCCATCTCGCCATATTGGGTGAGCGTCAGCGTTCGCGGGATCGGCGTCGCGGTCATCACCAGCAGATGCGGCGGGTGCTCGGCCTTGGACGCGAGCAGCAGCCGCTGCGACACGCCGAAGCGATGCTGCTCGTCGACAACGGCGAGGCCGAGCTTCTTGTAGGCGACCTTTTCCTGGAAGATCGCGTGCGTGCCGACGAGCACGTCGACCGAGCCGTCGGCGAGACCCATGAGCACGCTATCTCTCGCGCGGCCCTTTTCGCGGCCGGTGAGGATGGCGACGCGAACGCCGATGCTGTCGAGCTGGCCGAGCAAAGTCGCGTGGTGCTGGCGAGCGAGGATCTCGGTCGGCGCGAGAAGCGCCGCCTGGGCGCCGGACTCGACCGCGGCGAGCATCGCCAGCACTGCCACAAGCGTTTTACCTGAGCCGACATCGCCCTGAAGCAGGCGGAGCATCGGCGCGGACTGGGCCATGTCGCCGCGGATCTCCTCGATCACACGCCGCTGCGCGCCGGTCAGCTGGTACGGCAGCCGGAGCTTCGCGGTTAGCTCGCCGGTGCCGGGAAGCGGCGCGGTACGGTGACGCCGCTGCGACTGGCGGAGCAGCAACAGCGCGAGCTGGTTGGCGAAGATCTCGTCATAGGCGAGCCGCTTCCTCGCGGTGTCGGCGCTCGGCTCGCGGTGGATCAGCGCGAGCGACCCGCGCCATGCGCCCCAACCGTCGCGGGAGAGGAGCCCCGGCTCGACCCATTCGGGCAGCTCGGGCGCGCGCTCGAGCGCCTCGCGGACCAGCTCGCCGACCCGCCGGTTGGTCAGTCCCTCGGTCAACGGATAGACGGGCTCGCGAATGGCGGGCTGCGGCCCTTTCCCCGGCTCGGTCACTTCCGGATGGATGATCTGCCACTCGTCGCCGTAAGCCTCGAGCTTGCCCGAGACGGTGCGCTGCTGCCCGATCGGCAGGCTACGCTTCGCCCAGCCGGGATTGTTGAAATAGATGAGGCTGATCGTGTTGCCGTCGCCGTCCGAGGCGAAGACTCGCATCGGCCCGCGGCCCGACCGGCTCTCGCGTACCTCGAACGGCTTCAGGTCGAGGATCACGTTGCGGCCAAGCAGCGCGGCGGAGGCGGCGGGAGCTCTCATGCGCTCGATCGCGCCCGTCGGCAGGTGATAGAGCAGGTCGACGACGCGGCTGATGCCGAGCTTTTTCAGCAGCTTGGCGAGCTGCGGGCCGACGCCCTTCAGCGCCTCCACTTCGGTGAACAGCGGGTTGAGGATCTCCGGCCGCATGCTCCCGTTAAGCGACGAATCAGCCGCTGCTCAATACGCGGAGGAGAAATTGGCGGATCCTCCTTCGTAGATCGGGCGACGGCGTACCGAGGATTCCACGGCGGCCAAGCGGCAGGTGCGCCGCCGGATCGCCATCTCTCTGAAACACGAAATAGTCGAAATAGGACCTCCACGCCTCGCGCGTCTCCGATGGGAGCTCACGGATCGCCGTGCTGGCATGAGCCATTGAAGCGAATGCCGACGTCAGGTCCGGCGCGACATCCTGCCACCAATAGTTGATGAGGACGTTCAAACCGCCGGGCGCTTCGACACCATGCCACCACAAGGCCGGAATAAAGATCGCATCGCCCGGCTCTAGTTCGGCAGTGAAAGCGTGGCTCAGCGCCTCGGCAAAGCGCGGGAATCTCTCCAGGTCTGGACGGGCAAGATCAACCATGCTTGCTTGCTGGCCAGCCATCGTGAAGTCGAGCGGGCCGATATAGAGGTTGGCAACCTGATCCGGTGGAAAGATCGTGAAGCGGCGAGTGCCGGCGACGACGCAGGCAAGATTGTCGGCCTCATCGAAATGCGGCGCGACGCGGCTGCGGTTGCCGATCCAGATCCGGGGTTCGGTGCGCCTGCTCGCCATGAGGGGCAGCGGATTCTCATTCTCGAATCCCGAAAGGAGCGCCCGAACCGGCTGGGACCCAGCATAAACCGAACGGCCGCCCGGCCCTGACTGCTCAGACAGCAGCGCCGCGATGAACTGCGGAAAGGCGGCCGACGCGCGCTGGAAGTTAAATCCGGACACATCGTCGTTGTAGAAATAGCGGCCGTCTATTGCCGCCTCACCCACGAAGAGCTCGATTGGAGTGCCGCGGTCGAAATGCTCGAGATAGGCCGCAATTTCGGTGGCCCCACGCCTCGCGCAGGCAACCGCCGGCCAATCGTCGACCAGCGCACGAAGGACCACCGGCTGGCGGCACTCAAGAATCTCGCTGGGCGAAATGCGGTCCGAAGCGCGCCACTCGGGAAGTGGGGCGACAGCGACCGGACGATCGCGATCCACGGCCCCCTCCCCGCTCGGTTGCCCAGCGTCATGCATGCCGTTTCATAGCAGCCGCCGGATGACCGCCAATGCTAATTGTCAACGGCACTGGCAGCCGCAGGCGAGCATGTCTAAATGGCCCCCATGCCTTCCGACCCGGACCTGAAGCGCCTTGCATGGCGCGCGCACCATCGCGGCACGAGGGAGGCCGACCTGCTGGTCGGCGGCTTCTTCGATGCTCACCATGCGCAATGGGGGCCGCATGAGTGCGCGCTGTTCGAGGCGATGCTCGAGGAGCAGGACGTCGACTTGATGGCCTGGGCGCACGGAACCGCCGAAGCCCCGGAGCGGTTCGCAGGTCCCATGATCGAGGCGCTCAGGATGCTCGACTACATCCGGATCGCGCGATGAGCGAGCCGCTGCAGCGCGTCCTTCGCGCCGATCATCCGCTGACGCTTGCCGGCGTTCCGACCGGCTTCCTGCCGCTGCTCGCCGCCGACCTCGCGCGCGCCGTCCATACCAATGGCGGAAGGGCCGTGGCGATCGTCGCCGACGAGGCCGCGATGCGCGCGCTCGCCGACACCGTGCCGCTGTTCGCGCCGGAAGTGGAAGTGCTGACCTTGCCCGGCTGGGATTGCCTGCCCTACGACCGCGCGTCCCCTGCGCTGCGGATCATGGCGGAACGGCTGGCGACGCTAAGCGCGCTGCAAGCCATGAGCGACAAGCCGCAATTGCTGGTGGCGACGGCGAGCGCCGCGACGCAGCGGCTGCTGACGCCGTTCCGAATCCGGCAGTTGACGCGGCGCATTGCGACGAGCGAGCGGATCGAGCGGGAGACCCTGATCGGGCAACTGAACGCGCTGGGATACCAACGCGCCGACACGGTCGCCGAACATGGCGAATATGCGGTGCGCGGCTCGCTCATCGACCTGTTCCCCGCCGGCGAGGAGATGGCGCTGAGGCTCGACTTTTTCGGCGACGAGATCGACAGCATCCGCCGCTTCGACCCGGCCGACCAGCGCTCGACCGACAAGGCCGACGCGTTCGTGCTGATGCCGGCGTCCGAGGCGCTGCTCGACGAGGACACGATCAAGCGCTTCCGTTCGCGCTACCGCGAGCAGTTCGGCGCAACCGCGACCCGGGACCCGCTGTACCAGGCGCTGTCCGAGGGCCGCCGAATGGCCGGGATGGAGCATTGGCTGCCGTTGCTCGAGGAGCGGCTCGAGACCTTGTTCGATCATCTTGGCGAGAACGATCTCGTCATCCGCGACTCACTGGCTGACCAGGCGCTCGATGCGCGGCGCGAATCGATCGAGGATTATTACCAAAACCGGGTCCGGGCGATGGAGGGCGAGCCGGGGAGTTACCGCCCGCTCGAGCCGCAAGCGCTCTACTTCTCAAAGCAGGAATGGGAATCTTCCGAAGCCGAGCGCCCGATCCATCTCGCCTCGCCCTTCCCCGAACCGCAATCGGATCGGGTAATGGACTTCGGCGTCCAGGCGGCGC
This sequence comes from Sphingomonas sp., assembly GCF_045810705.1. GTDB lineage: Bacteria > Pseudomonadota > Alphaproteobacteria > Sphingomonadales > Sphingomonadaceae > Sphingomicrobium. The sequence goes on from NZ_JBJMVI010000013.1 coordinate 25,208, forward strand.
GCGATTTCGCGCCCGAGCGCGCGCAACAAGCGAACGTCTACGAGGCGGTGGCCAAGCATGTCGCGGAGCTTCGCAGGACCGGCCGCAAGGTCGTGCTCGCGAGCTACACGCGCGGTGCTCGCGAGCGGCTGTCGGGCTTGCTCGAAGACCATGGCCTGAAGGCCCACAAGCTCGTCGACAGCTGGCACGAGGCGCTCGGCGCCAAGACCCAGCCGGCCATGCTCGTGCTGCCGCTCGAGCACGGCTTCACCACGCCCGATGTCGCCGTCCTCACCGAGCAGGACATGCTCGGCGACCGCCTCGTCCGCCGCCGCCGGAAGCGCAAGGCGGCCGACGCCTTCCTCGCCGAGCTGGCGACGCTGTCGCCGGGCGACCTCGTCGTCCACGCCGACCACGGCATCGGCCGCTATGAGGGCCTCACGCAAATCCCCGTCAGCAAGGTCCCGCACGACTGCGTCGCGCTCGAATATGCGCGCGGCGACAAGCTCTACGTGCCGGTCGAGAATATCGAGCTGCTGAGCCGCTACGGCAACGAGAGCGAAGGCGTCAGCCTCGACAGCCTCGGCGGCGAGGCGTGGCAGCGGCGCAAGTCGCGGATGAAGGAGCGAATCCGCGAGATCGCGGGCGAGCTGATCAAGGTCGCCGCGCTGCGGGCCACCCGCCCCGGTGTCGTTGCCGAGCCCGATTCGAGCTACCCGGCGTTCGTCGACCGCTTTCCTTACGAGGAGACCGACGACCAGGAGCGCGCGATCGCCGACGTGCTTGCGGATCTCGAGGCGGGCAAGCCGATGGACCGGCTGGTGTGCGGCGACGTCGGCTTCGGCAAGACCGAGGTCGCGTTGCGCGCCGCCTTCGTGATGGCGATGACCGGGCGGCAGGTCGCGCTGATTTGCCCGACGACCCTGCTCGCACGCCAGCATTTTTCGAATTTCGTCGACCGGCTCCACGGCTTCCCGCTGAACGTCGGGCGGCTGTCGCGCCTGGTCCCGGCGGCCGAGGTCAAGAAGACCAAGGAGGGTATCGCCAACGGCACGGTCGATATCGTCATCGGGACGCATGCGCTGCTGGCGAAAAGCATCGACTTCAAGCGGCTCGGGCTGGTGATCGTCGACGAGGAGCAGCATTTCGGCGTTGCGCACAAGGAACGGCTGAAGGCGCTGAGGGCCGATGTCCACGTGCTCACCCTCACCGCGACGCCGATCCCGCGCACGCTGCAAATGGCGATGAGCGGCCTTCGCGAGCTGTCGGTGATCCAGACGCCGCCGGTCGACCGGCTCGCGATCAGGACCTACGTCACGCCATGGGACGCGGTCGTGCTGCGCGAGGCGCTGCTGCGCGAGCATTATCGCGGCGGCCAGAGCTTCTTCGTCGTGCCGCGCGTGGCCGACCTCCCGAACATGGAAGAATGGCTTCGGGAACAGGTGCCCGAAGTGAAGTCGATCACCGCTCACGGCCAGATGAGCGCGAGCCAGGTCGAGGAGCGGATGAGCGCTTTCTACGACCGCAGATATGACGTGCTGCTATCGACCACGATCGTCGAGAGCGGACTCGACATCCCGAGCGCCAACACGCTCATCGTCCATCGCTCGGACCGCTTCGGCCTCGCCCAGCTCTACCAGCTGCGCGGCCGCGTCGGCCGGGCCAAGACCCGCGCCTATGCCTATCTCACCATGCCGGCCGACCGCTCGATCACCGAAGCGGCGAGCAAGCGCCTGCAGGTCCTCGCCGATCTCGACAGCCTCGGCGCCGGCTTCCAGCTCGCCAGCCATGACCTCGATATCCGCGGCGCCGGCAATTTGCTCGGCGACGAGCAGTCCGGGCACATCAAGGAGGTCGGGTTCGAGCTCTACCAGGCGATGCTCGAGGACGCGATCATCGAACAGAAGGCCGGCGGGGTGCCAACCCGCGACGAGTTCACGCCGCAGATCAGCGTCGATGCGCCGATTATGATCCCGGAGACCTACGTTCCGGACCTCGACCTGCGCATGGGCCTGTACCGCCGGCTTGGAGATCTCGACGACCGGCCGGCGATCGACGCCTTTGCCGCCGAGATGATCGACCGTTTCGGCGCGCTTCCGGAAGAAACCGCGAACCTGATGAAGATCGTCGAGGTCAAGCTGAGCCTCAGGCAGGCGATGGTCGCCAAGCTCGACATCGGCCCGAAGGGCGCGGTGATCACCTTCGCCGACGGCGGCTTCCCCGATCTTCGCGGGCTGCTCGGCTATATCGAGCGGCTCAAGGGTTCGGCCAAGCTCAGGCCCGACAGCAAGATGATCGTCTCGCGCGACTGGCCGACGCCCGACGCCCGGCTCAACGGTGCGCTTCAGCTGTCGCGCGGGCTGGCACGGGTCGCCGCGGCCGGTGAGAAGGAGCTGGTCGCCGCCTAGACCATCTCGGCATTAGCCGCGGCGACGAAGCGCATCAGCTCGTCGTGCGTGAGCGCGCCGGCGCCAAGGAAACCCTGGTAAAGATCGCAACCCCATTCTGCGATCAGCGCGAGCTGGGCCGCGGTCTCGACCCCTTCGACGACCACGCTCAAGTCGAGTTCGCGGGCGAGGTGGATCAGCGCCCTGACGACGATGCGGTCGCGCTCGCCGCCGACCAGGTCCGCGACCAGGCCGCGGTCGATCTTGATCGCGTCGAGCGGCAGTGAAGTGAGGTAAGCGAGGCTCGCGTAGCCGGTACCGAAATCGTCGACGGCGATCCGCACCCCTGCGTCGCGAAGCCTGGTCAGGCGCTCGGCCACGGCTTCCTGGTCGACCAGGAGCACGCTCTCGGTGATCTCGGCGGTAATGCGCCTGGGATCGATTCCGGCCGCATTGATCTCGTCGAGCAGCCAGTCGTCGTAACGGTCGCGGGAGATGTCCGCGGGAAGGATGTTGATCGACAGGCCGAGCCCCTTGAGCGGCCCTTCCCAGGCCGCAGCATTGCGCAGCGCCTTGCGTTGGACGAGCCTGGACAACCGTTCCTCGAGGCCTCCGGCGGAAGCGCGGGCGAACAACAGCTGGCCGTCCGCGATGGGCGAGCGTGCGAGCGCCTCGGCGCCCATGACCCGTCCCGTGATCGGCTCGATCAGCGGCTGAAACAATACGTCGACCTGCTCGTGCGAAATGGCGCCTTCGAGCAGGAGGTCACGCCGTGGGGCGGCGGGCGGTGTTGCCCCTGTGTCCGACGCCCGCCGACCCCACTTACCGATGTTATCCCAGGTCAGCATATCTGCACTCAATCCCACTCACTGATGCATTCCCCGGGTCAACACGACTGCCGAGGTAGCGGTGGGGCGCTGGCGCTGGAACACGGTCTTCATGCCACGGTCCGAAACGGGACAGTGACCTTGCGCTTTGAAGCCCCTATCTTGTGGCCAAGCGAAGCTGACGAGGAGCGACGGATTGAACGCCGATGCGGCCACTTCCGGCGGATCCAGGCCGGTCGACCTCGGGAGCCTGGGCATTGGCCTGCTCTCGTCGGGCACCGACGTCGCCGATGCGGCCGAGGCCCTGCTCCGGCGCAAATATCGATTCGCCGGCGCCGACGAGGCCGAGACCCTTGTGGCGCTCGGCGGCGACGGGTTCATGCTCCAGACGTTGCACGCCATGCTCGAAGGGGGTTGCACCAAGCCGGTGTTCGGGATGAACCGCGGCACCGTCGGCTTCCTGATGAACGACTGGCGGATCGATCAGCTGGCCGAGCGGATCGCCGGGGCCAAGGCGATCCGGGTTGCGCCGCTCCAAATGTGCGCGACGACGGTCGGCGGCGATAAGTTCACTTATGCCGCGATCAACGAAGTCTCGCTTCTGAGGGAAACTCGGCAGACCGCGAAGATCGAGATTTCGGTCAATGGCCGGGTCGCTTTGCCCGAGCTTGCATGCGACGGGGTGCTGGTGGCGACGCCGGCGGGGTCGACGGCCTACAATCTCTCGGCGCGGGGTCCGATCCTGCCGCTGCAGGCCAAGATGCTGGCGCTGACCCCGATCAGCCCGTTCCGGCCGCGCCGCTGGTCGGGCGCAATCCTGCCCGACGATACTGCGGTGTGCTTCGCGATCCTCGAGGCCAACAACCGGCCGGTGTCGGCGGTCGCCGACCAGATCGAAGTCCGCGACGTCGCGCGGGTGGAAGTCCGGCTCGACCGCGAGCGCTCGCTGACCCTTCTGTTCGATCCCGAGCATGCGCTCGACGAGCGCATCGCGATGGAGCAATTCGCCACCTAGCCGGCGCGCAGGATTGCTGTGGGCATTCCGAGCACAGACTACCCGTCGGGATCACTTGCCTTTAAGGTCTGCTCCGCTATTTAGCCCGCGCGTCCAGGATCAGGTCCGGGACTGCTCCCCGGTAGCTCAGCGGTAGAGCGTTCGACTGTTAATCGAATGGTCGCCTGTTCGAATCAGGCCCGGGGAGCCATTATTCCAGCACCTGCATGACGAAGCGGCCGGACTGCGTGCAACCCGACCGCTCCGGCGAGACGTGTTCGTGTCCGCCATCGTGGACCGCCCCGCACCTTCTTCAACCACTTTGCTCCGCGTCGGCTCCAGACCCCGGTTCCGGCCGTTTCAGGATGGGACAATGATGCCGCACGCGGACCGTCCGGGGGACGGTCGGACCGGCATCATCCTTCGAGCGCGGCCATCAGGCTCGCGTTTCCGCCCGCCGCAGTGGTGTCGATGCAGGTGACGCGTTCAGTCGCGAAGCGCGCGACATAATGCGGGCCGCCGGCCTTGGGCCCGGTGCCGCTCAAGCCTTCGCCGCCGAACGGCTGGCTTTCGACCACGGCCCCGATCTGGTTGCGGTTGACGTAGAAATTGCCGACCCGGGCGTGCTCCTCGACATAATCGCGGACGGTGTCGATGCGGCTCTGGAGCCCCAGGGTCAGGCCGTAGCCGGTGGCGTTGATGTCTTCGACCACCTTGTCGAGCTTGTCGCCGGCAAAGCGGATGACGTGAAGTATCGCGCCAAAATTCTCACGATTCAATTGGCTTAACGACTGGATCTCATAGAAAGCGGGAGCAACGAAGCACCCGTGCGCCGCCTCCTTGGGGGGCTTCAGCCTGCAGATCTTCCTCGCATTCTTGTCGAGCCAGTCGAGGTGTTCATCGAGCGCCTTCTTCGCGGGCTCGTCGATGACCGGGCCGACGTCGGTCGACAGGTCAGACGGATCACCGACCTTCAGCGCTTCCATCGCGCCGGCGATCATCCTGATCATGCCGTCGGCGACATCCTCCTGGACGAACAGCACTCGCAAGGCCGAGCAGCGTTGGCCCGCGCTCTGGAACGCCGATGAAATGACGTCGCGCGTCACCTGCTCGGGCAGCGCCGATGAATCGACGATCATTGCGTTCTGCCCGCCGGTTTCGGCGACGAACGGGATGATCGGCCCGTCGCGTTCGGCCAGGGTGCGGTTGATCATGCGCGCCGTTTCGGTCGAGCCCGTAAAGACGACCCCCGCAACCAGCGGATGTGCGGTCAACGTCCCGCCGACCACCCTGCCTGAACCGGGTGCGAGCTGGACCACATCCTTGGGAATGCCCGCCCGATGCATCAGCTCGATTGCCAGAGCCCCGATCAACGGCGTTTGCCCGGCCGGCTTGGCGATTACGGCATTGCCGGCAGCCAGCGGCGCGGACACCAGGCCGGTGAAGACCGCGAGCGGGAAGTTCCACGGCGAAATGCTCGCGATCACACCCCGGCCATGCAATCGCAGCTCGTTCTGCTCCCCGGTCGGGCCGGGAAGCGGCATGGGTTTCGTGAACTGGCGGCGCGCTTCCGATGCATAGAAGCGCAGGAAATCGACCGCCTCGCGCACTTCGAGAACCGCGTCGGGCAGAGTCTTTCCGCCTTCACGAATACAGAGCGAATAGAATTCCTCTCGATGGTCCTCGTAAAGGTCGGCCGCCCTGTCGAGGAGCTTGGCACGCGCCTCGCCACCAACCGCATTCCAACCGACCTGCGCGGAATGGCCGGCGCGAGCCATCCGATCGACCTCGGCGGCACTAGTCTCGAACGTCGTTCCGACAGTGATCCGATGGTCATGGGGCGACACAATCGGCCTGCCCTCTCCCTTTCCAAGGCCCGGCTTCGCAATCCAGGTGCGCGCTTCGAGCGCCTTGAGACGCTCGAGCAGGGGCTCACGCACCAGCGGGTCGGAAAGGTCGAGGCCGGCGCTGTTATGACGTTCGCTGCCGAACACGTCGCGCGGCAGGATGATCTTCGGGTTGCGCTTCGGCTCGAGCGCTTCCAATTCGCCAACCGGGTCGCGGACGAGCTCGTCGATCGACACCTGCTCGTCGGCGATCCGGTTGACGAAGCTCGAATTGGCGCCGTTCTCGAGCAGCCGGCGGACGAGATAGGCGAGCAGCTCCTTGTGGCTGCCGACCGGCGCGTAGATGCGCACCGGGGTCGGCGCGTCGCCGATGTGGCGCTCGAGCTCGGCAAGCTCGGCGTAGAGCTCCTCGCCCATGCCGTGGAGACGCTGGAACTCGAACGGGCTGCCGCCGGCGAGGGCCTTCACCTGGCCGATCGTGTTGGCGTTGTGCGTCGCGAACGCGGGATAGATGACATCGCTCGCGGCGAGCAGCTTGCGCGCACAGGCGAGATAGGAGACGTCGGTCGCGACCTTGCGCGTGAACACCGGATAATCGGGCAGGCCCGCGACCTGGGCGGCCTTGATCTCCGTGTCCCAATAGGCGCCCTTGACCAGCCGGCACATGAGCTTGCGGCGATGCGCGCGCGCTGCGGCGGCGACCCAGTCGCATAGAGGCGCGGCGCGCTTTTGGTAGGCCTGAATGGCGATCCCGAAGCCGGCCCAGCCCTTCGCAAACAGCGCCTCGTCGGCGAGCAAGGCCTCGAACACATCCATCTGCAGCTCGAGCCGGTCGGCTTCCTCGGCGTCGATGGTCAAATGGACGTCGGCCGCGGAGGCTTTCAGCGCGAGCTCGCGGACGACCGGGAAGACGGCCGCCACCGCTTCGTCGCGTTGGGTATATTCGAACCGCGGGTGAAGCGCAGTGAGCTTGACCGAGATGCCGGGCGACGTCTTGAAGCCGCCCTTCGCTTGGCCTGCGATACGGTCGAGGGCGCGGCGGTAGGAGTCGGCATAGCGCTCGGCGTCGGCGAAGGTCTTGGCCGCCTCCCCGAGCATGTCGAAGCTGTGGCTCAGGCCCTGGCGCTGTTCCGGCTCCGCGCGTTTCAGTGCTTCGTCCATGGTCCGGCCGAACACGAAATTGCGGCCGAGGATCTTCATCGCCTCGCGGATCGCGGTGCGAACTACCGGCTCACCCAATCGGCCGACGGCGCGGCCAAGCGCGGCTTTCCAATTGTCGGAGCGATCCTGCGCGCCCTCCAGCACCTTGCCGGTCAGTAGGAGGGAGAAGGTCGCGGCGTTGACGAAGCTCGAATCCGACCGCCCGAGCTTTTCCGACCAATCCGGCCCGGCGAGCTTGTCGGCGATCAGCTCGTCGGCGGTGTGCGCGTCGGGGATGCGCAGCAGCGCCTCGGCGAGGCACATCATCGCGATGCCCTCGTCGGAGCCGAGATCGTAGGCGTGGAGAAAGGCATCGACGCCCGAGGGTTTGTGCGCGCGCACCCCTTTGACAAGCGCGCGGGCGGTTGCGCCGGCCTCGCCCAGCTCTTCCGAGCTCAGCCGCGCCTGGCCGATGCGCTCTGCCGCGACGCTTTCCTCGTCGGGGCGGTAGGCGCGCCTCAGCTCGGTCCGGTCGATTGGCCCCTGGACCCCGGCCTTCGCCAGCGCGGCGGTCGCCGCGTCCGCGGCTAGGCCGGCTGGCCGTGGCAATGCTTGTACTTCTTGCCCGACCCGCACGGGCATGGCGCGTTGCGGCTGATCGGCGCCTCGGCGACATTGCCGTCCCCGCGCTGCGGCAGCGGCAGCTGCGGGATGTTGAGCAGGGGCGGAAGGTTGGTCATCAGCCCGCGTGCGCCGGCGTCGATATCGGCGGTATCGTCGTCGGCGGAGAACGGGTCGAGGTGCTGCGTGATGAAGTCGGGCAGCTCGGGCAGCGGCAGCGGCTCCAGCTGGATTTGCGCCCTCATCAGCTTAGAGGTCACGTCCTCGCGGATCGCCACCAGCAGCCGCTCGAACAGCAGGAAGGCTTCCTGCTTATATTCGTCGATCGGCTTCTTCTGCGCGTAGCTGCGCAGGTGGATCACCTGGCGCAGCGCGTCGAGCGTCGCGAGATGCTCCTTCCAATGATGGTCGAGCGTCTGGATCAGAAGCTGCTTTTCGACCTCGACCCAGCGGTCGGCATCGAGCTGGTCGAGCTTCGACGCCATGGCTTCGTCGGCGAGCGTCTGGAGCCGCTGGGCGATCATCTCCGGATCGACCGCTTCCTCCTCGATCCACTTATCGATCGGGGGTTGGAGGCCGAACACCTCGTCGATCGCCTCCTTGAGGCCGGCAATGTCCCATTGCTCGGGGTAGGATCCCTCGGGGCAGCTGACCGCGACGATCGCCGACGCGGTTTCGGCACGCATGTCGACGATCGTCTCGCTGACGCTTTCCGCATCCATGATGTCGGCGCGCTGCTCGTAGATGACCTTGCGCTGGTCGTTCATCACGTCGTCGAATTCGACGACCTGCTTGCGGATATCGTAGTTGCGCGCCTCGACCTTCTTCTGCGCGGTCTCAATCGCCTTCGAGATCCACGGGCTGACGATCGCTTCGCCGTCCTCGAGATTGCTCTTCATCAGCCGCGAGAACATCGTCTGCGGTCCGAAGATGCGCAGCAGATCGTCGTCGAGGCTGAGGTAGAATTTGGACAGGCCCGGGTCGCCCTGGCGGCCTGAGCGGCCGCGCAGCTGGTTGTCGATGCGGCGGCTCTCGTGGCGCTCGGTGCCGAGCACGTAGAGCCCGCCGGCCTGGAGCACTCGCGCCTTCTCCTCGGCGACTTCCTGGCGGATGCGCTGGATCGCAGCCTCGCGCTCCGGGCCTTCCTCGGCGTCGCTGAGTTCGTCCTGGATACGAAAGTCGATATTGCCGCCGAGCTGAATGTCGGTCCCGCGGCCGGCCATGTTGGTGGCGATGGTGACCGCGCCCATGCGTCCCGCCTGGGCGACGATATGCGCCTCGCGCTCGTGGAAACGGGCATTGAGCACCGAATGCTTGACGCCCTCTTTCTCCAGGAATTCGGACAGCATCTCCGATTTCTCGATCGAGACCGTGCCGACCAGGACCGGTTGCCCGAGCTCCTGCTTGACCTTCAGTTCCTCGGTGATCGCCGCAAACTTCTCGGGCAGCGACTTGTAGAACACGTCGTCCTCGTCGATCCGCAGGACCTCGACGTTGGTCGGGATCGAGACCACGTTCATCTTGTAGATGTCGAAGAATTCCGGCGCCTCGGTCATCGCCGTGCCGGTCATGCCCGACAGCTTCGGATACATGCGGAAATAATTCTGGAAGGTGATCGAGGCGAGCGTCTGGTTCTCGGGCTCGATCTGGACCCCCTCCTTGGCCTCGACCGCCTGGTGGAGCCCGTCGGACCAGCGCCGCCCGTCCATCATTCGGCCGGTGAACTCGTCGATGATGACGACCTTCCCGTCCTTGACGATATAGTCGATGTCCTTCTTGAACATGACGTTCGCCTTGAGCGCCTGGTTCAGGTGGTGGACGACCTGGGTGTTGGCGACGTCGTAAAGGTTGCGGCCCTCGATCAGACCCGCCTCCTCCAGCATCCGCTCCGCCTTCTCGGTCCCGTCTTCGGTGAGGACGACGCTCTTCTGCTTCTCGTCCTTGTCGTAATCGGCCTCGACCAGCGTCTTCACCAGCCCGTCGACCGAGATGTAGAGGTCGGATTTGTCGTCGGTCGGGCCGGAAATGATCAGCGGCGTCCGCGCCTCGTCGATCAGGATCGAGTCCACCTCGTCGACAATCGCGAAATTGAACGGCCGCTGGACCATCTGCTCGCGCGTATATTTCATGTTGTCGCGCAGGTAATCGAAGCCGAGCTCATTGTTGGTCGCGTAGGTGATGTCGGAATTGTAGGCGTCGCGCCGCTCGTCGTCGGTGAGATTGGGGACGATGACGCCGACGCTCATGCCGAGAAAACGGTAGATCTGCCCCATCCAGTCGGCGTCGCGGCGGGCGAGATAGTCGTTGACGGTAACGACGTGGACGCCTTTGCCCTCGAGCGCGTTGAGATAGACCGCGAGCGTCGCCACCAGCGTCTTGCCCTCGCCGGTTTTCATCTCCGCGATTTCGCCGCGGTGAAGCGCGATGCCGCCGACCAGCTGCACGTCATAATGGCGCTGGCCGAGCGTGCGGATCGCCGCCTCGCGTACGGTGGCGAAGGCTTCGGGCAGCAGGTCGTCGAGCTTCTCGCCGCTGGCCAGGCGCTGGCGGAAGACGTCGGTCTGGCCGCGCAGCTCGTCGTCGCTCAGCGCCGAAATGTTGGGCTCAAAGCCGTTGACCGCGTCGACATATTTGCCCAGCCCGCGGACATAGCGGTCGTTGGCCGATCCGAAGATGCTTTTTGCCAGTGCGGCGATCATGGAAATCCCTTAAATACCCGCGCGTTCAGGATTGGGCGGAACCTCTCGCCGACGCGCTGGGAAACTGTCGCGGGCGATGTAAGGAGCGCCCTAGCCGTAGTCAATTAAAGGGCAGTGTATGGGACTGACCGGCGGGTGCATGTGCGGCGCGGTTCGCTATGAGCTCAACAGCGACCCGTTCGACGCCGGCTGGTGCCATTGCCGCACGTGCCAACTGAGCAGCGGGGCGCCGGCAACGGTGTTCGCAAGCGTGCCCGACGGCGACCTCGTCTGGACCAAAGGCGCGGACAAGGTGAAATCCGTGGCCTCGTCGAGCTTTGGCCATCGCGCCTTCTGCGGCGAATGCGGCACGCCCTTCCTGATGAAGGTCGATCACCAGCCCGAGACGGTCGACTTCAGCGTCGCCACGCTCGACGATCCGAACGCGATCGCGCCCGGCTTCCACATTTTCTGGGGGAGCAGGATCGCTTGGTTCGAACCCAAGGACGCGCTGCCGCGGCACGGCAGGTTCAGGCCGGGCACGCGCGGCCTCGAAAGCACCGAACCGCCCGAACGGGCGATCTAGGCCTGGCCTGCTTTCGACTGGGCAGGAACGTCGAGATTGCTCTCGAGCCATTGCTGAATTTGGCTGCGCGGCGCGGCGCCGACCTTTTGCGCGACCGGCTGGCCGCCCTTGAACAGCAGCATCGTGGGGATTCCGCGGACGCCGTACCGGCTCGGCGTATCCGGATTCTCGTCGATGTTGAGCTTGGCGACGGTGACCTTGTCACCGAGCTCGCCGGCGATTTCCTCGAGCGCCGGGCCGATCATCCGGCAAGGGCCGCACCATTCGGCCCAGAAGTCGACGAGGACGGGGCCTTCCGCACCCAGGACATCGGAAGCGAAGCTCTGGTCGGTGACGGTCTTGGTGGCCATGGCGGGCGAATCTCCTGGCGTGGGGGGTCAAAGGTTAACAAGCATATGGGCGTTCGGTTTTGCGCTCTCAAGGTATCAGTTCGATGAGTTTCGGGCCGGCTGTGTACAAAAGTGACGCGCTGATCCGGCGGCGCGGAAAGATGACCTGAAGGGCCTCGGCGTAAGCGGTCATTTGCGCACGGTGGGAGTTGGGGATTTCGGCATTTGAGGCGGGCACCCTGCCCGTCTTGAAGTCGATAACGGCTACGCTCGCATCGTCGATCAGGATCCGGTCGACGGTGCCGGCGATGACCCGCCCATCGGCAAGCGTTGCGGCGAGCGGCGCTTCGGCCAGCGAGCCGGGGCCGAACAACGGGGCGAACTGCGGGTCCGAGAGGATGGCGCACACCTGCGCGACGATTTCCTCACGCGCGACGGGATCGGTCACGCCCGCGGACCGCTCGAGCCAGCGCCCTGCCGCCGCCGCCCGGGCCGACGGTTCGACGGCCGGCAAGCGTTCGAGCAACTGGTGGATCCACGTCCCGCGCTGCGCCGCCGCGCGCATCGCCTCGCTCGGTGGAGGCGCCGTCTCGTCGTCGACCGCGATCGCCGACGGAGCCAGGGGCCGCGGCGGCCGGGTTTCGGGCGGAGCGGATTGCTTCGCCCAGTCCGGGATTTCGATTGAAGGGTGCTCGATCCTGTCTCTCTTCCGCTTACCCGGTTCGGCGCGATCCGAGCCGTATTGCAGCGCGACATGCCCTTCGCCGGGGGTGCCGATCGCGGCCATCGCCCGTTCGACCGTCACGTGCCAGCTATTGGCCGGGCGCGGGTCGGACCCGTCCTTCTTTGCCTTGGGCATGACTCCGCTGACGATCAGCCGGTCGGCGGCGCGGGTCAGCGCCACGTAGAGCAGCCGCAGATGCTCTTCCATGTCGCGCTGTTCTTGCTCGACGATGATCGCCTCGAAGGGCGCGACGCGCTCATCCTTCTTCGGACGAAGCAAGGGCGCGGTGCCGGCGCCCTCGACATCGATGTCGACGGTGAGCGGCGTTCGGCCGAGCCGCGCCGGGTCGGCCGTCGCGTCGGCGACGATGACGACCGGCGCCTCCAGCCCCTTGGCGCCGTGGACGGTCATCACCCGCACGTCGTTGGCAGGCGCCCCAGGGTCGCGCTGCACATCGACCGTGCCGCGCGAAAACCAGGCGAGAAACCGGTCGAGCGATGCAGTCTCGTTGCGCTCGAATTCCAGCGCGCTGTTCATCAGCTCGTCAATCGCATCGCGCGCCGCCATGCCGAGACGCGAATAGAGCTTGCGCCGACCCTGCAGCGGGCCGGTGAGGATCGTCTCGAGAAAGCGCGACGGCGGAGTGAAGTCCGCAATTCGCAGCAGTTCGGCCAAAGCGTCGTACGCGTCGGAGAACTCCGCGGCGCGCTGGCGGAGCTCACGCCACAGCGATGACTTTCGCCCATACGCGAGGGCGCGAAGCTGGTCCTGGTCCCAGCCGATCAACGGCGAAACCAGCAGGCAGGCGAGGCTGAGGTCGTCGTTCGGCTGGACCGCAAATTTGATCGCCGCGAGCAGGTCCTGCACCGCAAGCGGCTCGTGCAATTGCAGGCGGTCGACGCCGGCAACGGGAACGCCGGCCGAGAACAGCCGCGCGACGATCAGGGAGGCGAGCTCGGCGCGGCTGCGCACCAGCACGAGGATGTCCCCCGGCGCCAGTGGCCGCCCAGTCGACGCCAGCAGCGGCGCGTCCTCGAGCATCGCGCGGATCCGCTCGGCAAGAGCCTCGGCATATTGGCGGTCACGGAGCGAGGCCCAGCGCTCCTCACCCTCGTCACTGTCGTCGGGGCTCTCGGCGACCGCGAACGGCTGCCACAGTTCGACAGAGCCCGCGCGCTCGCGATGGTGGGCGCGGTGCGGTGGCGGCGCTTCCCTTAATGCAAGGGCAGCCGGCCCGACGGTCTCGATCACCGCGTCCACGACGTCGAGAACTGGTTGCGCCGAACGGAAGCTGGCGGCGATCGACAGGTCGCGGAACTCGGTCGCCGCTTCGGATTCGGACAGGCTCTCGGCGCGCCGTTGGAAATGCTCGCGCGCTTCGCTGAACCGCGCCGGGTCCGTCCCCTGGAAGCCGTAGATCGCCTGCTTGAAATCGCCGACCATGAACAAGGTGCGCGTACGCCGCTCGGTCTCGCTCGAGCCGCTGAAAAACTCCTCGACCAAGCGCTCGATGATCTCCCATTGCGCAGCGTTACTGTCCTGCGCCTCGTCGACCAGCACGTGATCGACCTGGCGGTCGAGCTTGTAGCGGACCCACTCGCCCATGCCGGGCTGCCGCAGGAGCGCCCTCGTCCACTCGATCAGGTCGTTGAAGTCGGCGACGCCCGCTGCACGCTTGGCCTGCGTATAGGCGCTGGCGAACGCCTGGCCCGCGCGCAGCCCCGCGGCGATGTCGGCGGCGAGCCTGGCACCGCGCTGGACGCGGAGCAGCTCGTCGAGGCGTTCCGCCAGCCGCTGCGTGTGCTGCTCATAGTGGGGATCGGCCTGGACCTGGCCGGCCTGCGGCTTGCGCAGCTCGCCCTTGCCGGTGAAGACGATCGCGGCAAGCTCGGGGAGCGCCGCCGCGCGCGAGACAGGGTCGGCGGCGAGCCAGCGTTCGATGCTTTCAACCACGCCCAGCCCGGTCGCCTTCCCCCAAAGACGGTTGGCGTTGGCGACGGCGCGCAGCAGGTCGCAATCGAAGCCGTCGTCCGCGCAATGGGCGGCGAGATAGTCGTCGACCGAGTCCGGAAGCTCCATCAAGTGGCGGATTTGGCGCTCGATGCCCTCGCGGGGGCCGAGCGCGTCGAGCGCTTCCGGGCGGCGGGCGCAGGCCTGGAGATATTCGACAGCCCCGCCTTCGCCCAAGCGGCGGCTGAGGCACTGAACGTCGCGGATCAGCGGTTCGTCCCCAGCGGCCTCGGCGTCGGCCATCAGGTCGGCGAGCGTGCGGCGCACCAGCTCCTGCTCGGCCCTGCCCTCGATCGGCTGGAAGCCCGGTACGATCCCGGCCTCGGCCGGAAAAGCGGCGAGCAGGCCCTGGGCGAAGCTGTGGATGGTCTGGATCTTGAGGCCGCCCGGGCAGTCGAGCACCCGCGCGAACAGCTGCCGCGCACGTTCGCGAGTCACCGGGTCCGTCGACTCGCCGAGATGGTCGAGGTCGGTCGCGAGTTCGCTGTCCTTGAGCCGCACCCAGGCCGCGAGCCGGGCGCCGATGCGGTTGGCCATCTCCGCCGCGGCGGCCTTGGTGAAGGTCAGGCACAGGATCGATTCCGGCCGCGCGCCTTGCAGCAGAAGACGCAGCACGCGCGCCGTCAGCACCTGAGTCTTGCCCGTTCCAGCCGACGCCGACAGCGCCGCGTGGACCGCCGGGTCGGACGCCAACGCCTGCTCTCCCTTGAGCTCCGGAAGAGTTCTGAACCGCATCCTCATACGGCTTCCCATCCCGCGCACGACGCCATAGAGGGCCGGTCATGAGCGACAGCAACGACGACACGGACAAGGCGAACGAACAGCGCCGCGGCAAATTGGTGAAGGCCGGAGTCGCGGTCGGGGTCGGCTCGGCCGCGATTGTCGCGGCACTGCTCTATGCGTCCAAGGTCAAGAAGAAGCCGAGGCGCTAGGCTCATTTGCGGCCGTACCATTCTTCGAGCCGCATCAGCTGATCGTAATCGCCGTAGGGCGCATAAGCCGGATTGAGCTTGGCGGTGAACGGCTCGCTGCCGGTCAGCCATTTGCGCGCCACTTCGGCGAAGTTGCGATAGGCATGATCGAGGAACTCGCCCGGCGCCATGTCCTTGTCGGGGCACATCAGCCTGCCGAAATTGCCGCGGTAACGCGCCAGCGACCAATATTCGAAGGCCCGCGGGTCGCCGCTCACGCCCTCGAACCCGCCGGCGCGGCCGATCAGGCCGAGCAGGCCGAGCTGGAGCGCGAAACCCTCGGTTACCGTCTTCTGGCTCGGCGGCTGGCCGGTCTTGTAGTCGATGATTGCGAGCGCATCGTTGGCAAGCCGATCGATCCGGTCGACGCGGCCGTGCACGGTCACTCCGGCGAGCGGCGTTTCGCCGGTCGCCTCGGCGGCAAGCGGCCGGCGGCCGGCCGCCTGGTTGTCGCGCTCCATCGCCGCGATCCAGTCGATCGCCTCGAGCAGCCGCGGCGCCCACAGCGCGCGAAGCATCGGATGGATGGCCTCGTCCTTGAGCAGCCGCTCGGCGCGCGGACGAAGCCTGTCGGGGTCGCAATTGTCGTGCTGCAGCCACTCCTGCAGCGCCTGATGAACGGCAATGCCTTTCCACCGCGCCGTATGATCGTCGTCGACCGGATCGAGTGCGCGCAGCCTGAGGATCGCCTGCGCGTAGAAAGCGAACGGATCGGCCTTCAGCCGGTCGACCGCCGTAACCGAGATCTTCTCCGGACGCTGCGCCTGAGGTGGCGACGGCGCGGGGCGCTGGACCGGCTGCGCCGGGCCCGGGTCGTCGAGCGCCCGCACCAACCGTTCGAGCTTGACGTCGCGCGGCAGCCCGCCGCTGATCGCGTCAAGCCGAAGCAGGAAGCGCGAAGCGACGGTCGGCGACCTGGCATCGCGCCGGGCGCGCGTGATCAACACCTCGGGCGCCGCCAATGCGCTTGCGAAATCGTGAGCGGCAAGCCCGATGCGGCTTTCCAACGTCGGCATTCCTAGCGTCGCGCGGACCTTCGGCGGCAGCCACGGATCCGGGGTCGGCAGCGCAGGCCACACGCCCTCGTTGAGCCCCCCGAGTACGACCAGGTCGGCACGCTGGAGCCGCGCCTCGAGCAGGCCCCAGATGAAGATGCGCGGATGCCCGCCGTAGGGCGGCCGCACCGCCCGGCTGTCGAGCAGCTGGCGGAGCAACGGCACCGCGTCCTCCGCCGCGACAATCAGCTGCCGCGCGGCGCCGGACGCCTGCAGCTCGGCCAGCAGCTCCGCCGCCATGCGTCCATCCGGTCCGCGCCACGCGCGATCGCCGGCAAGCGCCTGCGCGGCGGCCGCGAGGGCGACGGCCAGCTGCGCCAGCGACCGCGGCTCGAGCAACAGGCCATCGATCGAGCGCACCCGCTCGCGCACCGCCTGCCATTCGCGCAAGCCTTTGAAATAAGCGTCGAGGCCGGCGATGCCGGCGGCGGGTCTTGGACCGCGCAGCTTGAGGTCGAGCACGCGCGCCGCTTCGAGCCAGGCCAGGCGCTCGTCGCCCTCGGCTCCCGCCAACGGGTGCTTGAGGAGCACGAGCAACGATACCGGCGCCAACGCCTCGCCGGCCGCCGCCAAGATGCTCAGCAGCAGCGTCCCCGCCGCGGTTCCGGACAGCGGCTTGCCGGCGCTGTCGTCGGCCTCGATTCCCCAACGGGCCAGCAGCGCCGAGACACGGCCGGCGAGCTGGCGATCGGGGGTTACAAGTGCGGCGATCTTGCCCGGCGTCTCCAGGGCCTCGCGCAGTGCGAGCGCGATTGCCTGCGCCTCGGTTGCGGGATCCGGCAGCTCGGCCAGGCGGATGCCGCTCAGCCGCCGGTCGACCGGCTTCAGCGTCTCCCATTTGTGCGAAAAATCGGGGGAAGCCATCGCGTTGGCGACCGCCCGCGAACGCACCGGCGATGAAGCCGCGCCGCCTGTCCAGCGCCATCGCTGCACCTCGCCGCGCGCAACGCCGAGGCGGTTGAGGAGGAGCTTCAAGTGGAATTGCGGGTGCGTCGGCTGGCCTCGCCCGTCCTCATCGGGGCCGAGCGCATCCCACTCTTCGTCCGGGAAGAGGTTCGGCAACCAAAGCCCTGCAAGCACGACCATTGCTTGCGGCATTCGCGCGACACGCCCGACCAAAGCCGCGACGGCCGGCGCTGCCGTGTTGATGCCCGCGGCGATCGTGAATCCCGATGGCGGCTGGACCTTCCAGCGATCGGCGAGCTGGCGGAGCAGCCGGTTACGCTTGTCGGCCAGGTCGATCGCGCCGCCGTCCGCGAGCAGGTGCGGCCACTGGTCGTAAATCAGCTGGAGCTTGAGCAGCGATTTCTCCCAGTGCGCCGCAAGGTCGGCAGTCTCCGCGACCGCGCCCTTCAGCTGGAGCGGATCAATCTCCTCGACCAACAATGCGTCGAGCGTCCGCCCGAGGTCGGCGGCCAGCCGCAGGCTTTCGGCACTCCCCTCTCCGCGGACCAGCGATGCCAGCCGCAACAGGCGTTCGGTCGGGTCGATCGCCGGCGGCAGCGGCTCATCGACAGAATCAAGCGCGCCGCCGATCCTCTCGTCGAGCTCCGGGTCGCCGACGGGGATCAACCGGGGGAGCAGCAGGCCGCTCCCGCTCTGCCGCACGAATGCGTCGGTCACGGCGCGGACCGCGCGGTTGTTCGGCAGCAGGATACGCCCCTGTGCCAGGCCCAAAGGGTCCTTGCCGAACCGCGCGATCAGGCCTGCCGCGAGCGCATCGGCGAAGCTCCGGTGCGACGGGATGGTGAAGACGGCCGGGCGCGCCGGCGCGTCAGGCATTCTCGAGCGCCGCTTCCGTCATCGGGATCGACTGCGGGGTACCGACGTCGAACCACAGGCCCTGGTGCACCGCACCGAACGCCCGGCCTTCCTCGATCGCCCGATCCCACAGCAGGTTGGTCGAGAATGGCCCCTCGGGCGCGTCGCGCAGGAGGCGCTTGGACACCATCTGGATGCCGGTGAAGACGAATGGCGCGACATGGCTGCGTTCGCGGCGGCGGATGCGACCGGCGCGGTCCATGTGGAAATCGCCCATGCCTTTGTGCCCCAGCGCGCGCGCCTGCGGCACCAGCAGCAGCAGCGCGTCCATCTTCTCCCCGTCCCACTGGGAGGCAAGCAATTTGATCGTGTCGGCAGGCCCGTCGATCCACAGATTGTCGCTGTTGAGCGCCAGGAACGGATCGCTGTCGATCAGCGGCGCCGCTTTGACCAGGCCGCCGCCGGTTTCCATCAGCAACCCGCGCTCGTCCGAGATCACGACCTCGAGCCCATGGTCGCGCGTCGCAAGATGCGCTTCGAGCGCGTCGGCGAGATAGTGGACGTTGACCACGACTTTCTCGACGCCCGACAAGCGCAACCTTTCGAGCACATGATCGAGGAGCGCCTTGCCGGCGACCTCGATCAGCGGCTTGGGCTTGGTCGCGGTCAGCGGCCGCATGCGTTTGCCGAGGCCGGCCGCCATGATCATCGCCGTTGTCGGGACTTCGGCCGCGACCTCGGCGCGCAGGCGCAGCGCACGGCGGGCGTTCATGCCGCCTCGCTCCACGGCTCGCGGCGATGTTCGGGGTGAATGTTCGTATCGAACCAATCGCGAACCGGCTTGAGGTGAGCGTGCGCGAGGTCGCGTTCGACGAGGCCCCACATGCGCGGCTGGAAACGCCGATATCCCGGCTTGTCGTCGCGCTTCCACAGCCGAGTGAAGACGCCGAGGATCCGGGTGTTGCGTTGGGCGGCGAGCGCCCAGTAAGCGCGCTCGAACGGCTCGCCGTGACCGGTCGCGGCGGCATAGCGGTCGATCATCGCACGCTCGACCTCGGGCGCGACGTCGCGGCGCGCATCCTCGAGCACCGAGGCAAGATCGTAGGCGGGGTGCCCGGCCACCGCGTCCTGGAAATCGAGCAGTCCGAAATGGGCGATTCCGCTCCGCCCCTCGACCAGCATGATGTTCTCGGCATGATAGTCGCGCAGCACCGTGACGGGTCCGAGGCCGTCGCTCGCGACCGAGGCCAGAACCTGGGTCCAGGCATCGCGGTAGGCACCGACGTCGACGTCCGCGCCGACCGCGGGACAATACCAGTCAGTGAAGAGCATCAGCTCGTCGAGCCACTGGTCAACCCCGTGGGGCTTCAGTCCGGGCATGGGCGGATGTCCGTGCAGATGGACCAACAGGTCCGTCGCCAGCCCGTACAGCTCGAGCTCTCGCCTCGTGTCCGCGTCGAGCGTCTCGCGCAGCCGCGCGTCGCCGAAGTCGCCGAGCAGCAGCAGACCCTTGTCGAGGTCGCGGGCGAGGATTTCCGGCGCGCTCAGACCACGTCCAATCAGCCACTCGGCAACCGCGATGAACGGCTGCGGATTTTCCTGTGGCGGCGGCGCGTCCATCAGGACAGCACGGCGGTCGCCGTGGATCACGCGGAAATAACGGCGGAACGACGCATCGCCCGCAAGCGGCAGGATTTCCGCTCCCTCCCAGCCCGAGGCGGCAAGGAAATCAGGCGCATGGGGCGGCAAGCTCATCTTGGGGGCCATCGGCCCTCCCATGACGGGGGCACCTTGGCTGTCAAGATTCTGTCGCTGTCCTGCGCGAACTCGAGCGACAGGCCGAGCGCGTCCGGCCACGCATGGGCCCCTGCCCGCTCCGGCCATTCGACCAGCAGCACGGCGTCGGCGGCGGCATCCAGCCCGAGCTCGTCGATTTCGGCTTGGTCTTCGATCCGATACAAATCTACGTGCCACAGCGGCGGATCGAGATCCTCGTACGGCTGCACGATCGCGAAGGTCGGACTCGGCACCTCCCCGCTATGGCCCAACGCCATGATCATGCCGCGGGCGAGCGCGGTCTTGCCCACCCCGAGCGGACCGGACAGCGTGATCACGTCGCCCGCCCGAACCACTCGCGCCAAAGCGGCGCCGGCGGCGGCGGTTTCCTGCTCCGTCGCAAGGATCATCGAGTCCCGCGCGGGATCGTCAGGGTGACAGTCGTTCCCTTGCCCTTGCTCGATTCGAGTTCGACGGTACCGCCGTGCGCCTCGATGAACTGTTGCGTCAGCGGCAGGCCGAGGCCGAGCGCGGCCTCGCCCCGGACACCCGCCTCGGCGACGCGATCGAAGCGGTTGAACACGCGCGGGAGATCGTCCTCGTCGATGCCCGAACCATTGTCGCGGATGCGAATCACGGCCTGCTTCTTGTCGCCCTCCGCAGTTAGTGAAACCCGGCCCTTGCGGTCGGTATAAGCGACCGCGTTCTGGAGCACATGCTCGATCGATTCGCGCAAGCGACGGGCATCGCCGAAGACATGACCCGCCGATCCCTCGATTTCGACGTCGAGCTTCTGCGCTTTCTCGGCCGCGCGCGGCTTCGCCGTCTCGACCGCCGCCCGGCACAGCCCGCCGATGTCCACCCGTTCCTTCTCGAGCGCCACTCCACGCGTGTCGCCGGTCGTCAGGTCGAGTACGTCGTTGATCAGCTTCGACAGCCGCTCGACCGATTCAAGGATCGCACTCACATAGTCGCGCGCTTTCGGGCTGAGCTCACCGGCATATCCGCCGCCCAGGAGCTCGCCGAAGCCGCCGATCGACGTCAGCGGGGTCCTCAGCTCGTAGCTCATGTTGGCGACGAAGTCGGTCTTCACCCGGTCGGCTTCCTCGAGCGCGGTCGCGCGTTCGCGCAACGCCGCCTCGATGCGCGTCGAATCGGTCACGTCGACCATCGTCAGCAAGGCGTTGCCATCAGGCAGCGGGACCGCGGCGAACTGGAAATGGCGGCCGTCGGTCATCGAGATGCGGCCCGTCGCCGACTGCCGCTCGTTCGTGGTCTGGCGGACCATCTCGCGAATCTGCGCAGCGGTGGTCGGATTGACCAGCTTGCGCGCCATGGCCGGGACCAGTTCATCGACACGCGGGTGCGTCGCAAGCCACTCCTCGTCGAGCTCCCAATCGTCGAGGAAGCGGCGATTCCACAGGTACAGCCGGCCGTCCCGCGCGAACACGCTGATCGCCTCGAACAGATTATCGAACGTTGCCGCCCGGACGCGCAGCAACGTGTCCCGCGCCGACGCCAGGCGAAGCTGCTCGGTTCGGTCTTCGAGGAACAGACGCAGCCCGCCGTCGGGGAGCGGCTGGGCAACGACCCGGATGTGGTCGCCGGCCGGCAGCATCCATTCCTCCTCGATCACTTCGTCCGGGCTGGCAAACCATGAGCGGCGCTCGTCCTTCCACGCAGGAAAGTCGCGGGTTTCGGGGAGCCGCTGCTCGTCACGCATGCGCTCGATCACGCGATCGAACTCGGGCCGCTCGGCCAGCCAATCCGGATCGAGCTGGGTCATGGCCGCGAACGGACGATTGAAGAAACTGAGCGTCCGATCGGCGTCGAACTGCGCCGTACCCGCGGTCATCCGGTCGGCGAGTTCGCGCTGCGATTCAATGTAGCGCGCGAGCTCGGCGCGGGCTTCCTCGAGATCCTGGACGTCGAGCGCAAAGCCGGCGACGGCGCCGGTCGACAGCGGCACGTCGACCATCCTCAGCATGCGCCGCTCGCCGCGGATGATCGCCGGCTGCATGCGCGACACGATGCGGCCGGTCTTCAGCGCCTCGCTGGCCTTGGCCGCGGGGCTATCGTCCCCCTCCGCGTCGATCAGCTCGGCACCGCGCTCGATGACTGCCGCGGCGTCGCGCCCCTCGACCGCGTGGACGAAGGCGCTGTTGACCAGTCCGAGCTTGAGGTCGGGCCCGCGGTACCACATCGGGAAGGGCGCGGCTTCGATGACCTGGGTCAGGGAATTGACGGCCGCCTCGGCCTGCCGCAGCCGCAGCGCCAGCCTGGCCCGGTCCTCCTCGGCGGCGCTGATGTCGACGCACCACAGCAGCAGCGTTCCGGGGAGCTGACCCGGCGCCGGCCCGCCGCGAATGTCGAACACCCGCGCGGACCCTCGCGCATGCACGGCGCAGGATAAATGGCCCGCGGACGCGCGCGCTGCCGAGACTGAGTCAGCGAGTCTCTCAAGATCCTCGGGAGCGATCCCGCCATCTTCCGCGACCAGTTCGGCGAGGATTGCGGGCGCCCGCTTGAGGCCGAGATCCCGCACCAGCTGTTGGTCCGCCTCGATGCGGTCATCGGCCCGAACGACGAGCGGTCGCGCCGGCATGAGCTCGAGGAGGCGGGCGTTGCCGCGCGCGCTGTCGAGCACTTGCTGGGCGAGCCGGAACCGGCGGGCCGCGAGGATTGACATGGCCGCGGCGAGCACGATCCACAGCAGCGCAAGTGCGGCTATTGCCAGCCTTCCAACGCTGAACGGCCCCATGATCGCGCGCGAACCCCCTGGCGCCAATTCATAGGGCGAAGCCGGTCAAAGGAAAGGCCGCCCGGGCGGCGCCGTCCACTGCCGATCGCGGGGCGCCGTTCGTCCCCGATTAGCGTGACATTAAAGTGACAGGTCGGGTGAAAAACTGAACGGCAGATGTACCGGCTGTTGCAGTGGCCCGCGAGATGCGGGACTCAGCCCTATCCACTGGGGAATAGGGGATACCAATCGTGACCAATCGTAAGCTGCTGGCCGCTACGGCCCTTTCATCCGGCGCGCTCTTTATGGCCGCGTCGGCGACTCCCGCCGTTGCCGCGACCGCGCCCCAAACGCAAACCGCGACCCCGGTGACGACCGTCACCGCGCAGGACGTGCAGACTCTCCCGACCAATTCGACCAATCCGGCGGACGTCATCCCGGCGACTCCGACCGGTCAGACTGCGCCGCGCTCGGACAACGCGATCACCGTCACGGGTTCACGCATCCGCCGTCCGAACCTCGAATCGGTGGTTCCGGTCACTTCGATCCAGGGCGAGCAATTCTTCCGCCAGGGTACGACCAGCGTCGGCGACGAGCTCAACGACCTCCCGCAGCTGCGCAGCACCTTCGCGCAGCAGAACTCGGGCCTCGGCATCGGCATCGCCAGCCTCAATCTCCTCGACCTTCGCGGCCTCGCGCCAAAGCGCACCCTGGTGCTCGTTAACGGCCGCCGCCACGTCGCGGCCGACATTACCTCCAGCGCCTCCGTGCCGGATGTCGGCTCCATCCCCAACGACCTGATCGACCGGGTCGATATCGTGACCGGCGGCAACTCGGCCGTGTACGGCTCCGACGCTATCGCCGGCGTCGTCAACTTCATCCTGCGGCGCGATTTCGACGGTCTCCAGGTCCGGGCGCAGGGCGCCGAGGCAGGCGCCGGCTTTGGCACCAACTATCTCACCTCGGCATTGCTCGGTCACAATTTCGACGGAGGCAGGGGCAACATCACTCTGTCCGCCGAATATACGCACCAGGACCGGGTGTTCGGCTCCGAAGTCCCGTGGCTGGCCCGCGACGTCACCAACGCAATTGTCGTCGACGCCG
This sequence comes from Sphingomonas sp., assembly GCF_045810705.1. Classification (GTDB taxonomy): domain Bacteria; phylum Pseudomonadota; class Alphaproteobacteria; order Sphingomonadales; family Sphingomonadaceae; genus Sphingomicrobium. Next base: position 48,737 of record NZ_JBJMVI010000013.1, read on the forward strand.
ATCCGGGCGGACTTGCCAACGGCAGCGATGGCTTCCCCGATCGCATCGTCGCGCATGACATCCGTCAGGCGACGACCAGCCTCTACGGCATGATTCCATTCTCTTATAACGGATCGATTACCGCGGGAACGGGCTCTGTAGGAACGTTCGGCTGCGGACAGGGAATTAGCAACAGCAACGGTGCGCCCGCCAACGCTGGCCAAGCCTATAACTGCAACTTTATATTCCTGCCGGATGACACACTGACGCGCCAGACCGGCGCGCGTTACACCACTGGCCCACTCGGCGGTTATATCGGCGGCAACAACACTAACGGCCGCGAAGGCGACCTCCTGTCGATCTTCCCGAAGACCAACCGGTATAACCTGAACGCGGTCGGCCATTATACGATCAGCGACGCCTTTGAACCCTTCTTCGAGGCAAAGTGGGCCCACCAGGAAGTCGAGGGCAATAACGCCAGCCCATCGGCGCTCAGCGGCAATTTCAATCTCGGTGACATTCGCGAGCGAATCCGGCTCGACAACCCCTTCCTGACGTCCGCCCAGCGGACCCAGATCACGACCTTGCTGACCCAGTCAAATTGCGCCCCGACGACCGGCGGGTCCTGCGCCTTTTTCACTGCGCCCTCTTTCGGCGCGGCGACCACTCCGGTCACGAGGGGCCTTGGGACCTATGCGCCTGTCCAGACGGTAACCGGTCAGCTCAATACCGCGCGGCTCGGCAGTGCGACCGGACCTGTTGTCAACGACGCCGCGCTGATCGCCAACGGCACGTACCGCTTCACCACGGCGCGCCTCCTCGATGACCTCGGCATCCGCGACGAGCATTTCAAGCGCAACACCTATCGTGGCGTCCTGGGCGTTCGCGGCACGTTCAACGACGACTGGAGCTACGAAGTCTCGGGCAACTATGGCGAGTTCCACGAGGACAACCATGTCTTCGGCTTCCTCGATCGCCAGCGGCTCATGTTGTCGCTCGATGCCGGCCGGAATCCCGCCACGGGGCAGATCCAGTGCCGTGCACAGTTCGACCCGGCCGCCCGGATCGCGCTCGACCAGACCGTCGGGGCACCTTTCTTTGATACGACCAACTTTGTGAATCCGGCGCCCGGCGTGAACGAACTCAATGCCGCACAGGCCGCCGCTGCGGCCGCGGCCCGCCTCAACGCTGATATCGCAGCCTGCGTGCCTTACAATCCGTTCGGGTCGACCGACAATAGCGCTGCGGCAGCCTATATCGGCGTTGTCTCGCACAAGACGGCGAAATTGACGCAGCTGGACCTCAACGGCTTCGTGAACGGGGACACGAGCCAGTGGTTCTCGCTTCCGGGCGGCCCGGTCAGCTTCGTGCTGGGCGGCGAATACCGCCGGGAAACCGGGCTATATAGGGACGATCCCTATGTGACGCAGCAGGCGACCAACAATGTCATTATCACCGACTTCGTGCCGCCGCCATTCCACGTGGCTGAAGCGTTCGGCGAACTTAACATTCCAATCATCAAGGATCAGCCCTTCTTCCATGAGCTGACCCTCAGCGGTGCGGGACGTTATTCGCACTATAAGAAGAGCGTCGGCGATACTTGGACCTACAACTTCGGCGGCGAGTGGGCGCCGGTTCGCGACATTCGCTTCCGTGCCAATTACGGCAAGGCCGTTCGCGCTCCCAACATGTCGGAAACGGCATTCCCGCCGGTGGCCAACTTCTCCCCGAATTTCGCCGACCCATGTTCGTCAGGAAATATCGGGGCCAACGCAAACCGGACGACAAATTGCACAACCGCCCTCACGGTAGCGGGCGTATTCGTCCAGCCGCCGAACGTTACGCAGTCGCTGGCCGTCATCAGTGCCTCCAATCCACTGCTCAAGCCTGAGGTTTCGCACTCACTGACTCTCGGTTTTGTGGCCCAACCGCGCTTCGTTCCCGGCTTTTCGGCCAGCGTCGACTATTTCGACATCAAGGTCAAAGACGTGATTGTCGGGTTGGGTGCTCAGCAGGTTGCCAACCTCTGCTACGACTTGCCGTCGCTGAACAATCCGTTCTGCGGACTGTTCACCCGCTGGTTTGGTCCGGGCAACAGCACGCTGAATGACCAGCCGGGCCAAATCCTTTCCAACTCCCTCCAGCAGATACCGCGCAACTTTGCTGCGCGGATTCGACGGGGCATCGACCTTAATGCCAATTATCGTGCGCATCTCAGCAGCAAGGTCACTCTCGACACCGGGCTGATCTGGAGCCACGTGATCAAGAACAGCAACTACAACGATCCGACCAATCCGAAGTTTGAAGACCGTATCCTTGGTGAGCTTGGCGATCCTCAGGACGAGGCACGTTTCGACGCTGACCTGAAGATCGGCCAGGTGACCCTCGGTTATCAGGCGCACTTCATCGGTCCGATGTGGGTCGACCTGTTCGAGGATTGGAACCCGCTCCCGGCCGCCTGCCCCGCGGGGCAGACGACTCCCGGCATAGGAGGATGCCCACCGAACAATGCGGACTTCGCCGATGTTCAAAAATACCCGGCGATGTCCTATCACTCGGTGCGCTTCCAGTGGGACACCGGGCCGGCACTCCGCTTGAAGAACATCCAGGTCTACGGCGGCGTCGACAATATCTTCGACAAGCATCCACCGTTCAACCTGCCGCCAGGCGGCTCGCTCGCGAGCGACCGTATCACCGGTGGCCAGACTGCGATCTACGATGCTCGCGGACGCAACTTCTACGCCGGCATCAAGCTCCGCTACTAACCGGGATTGAGCGAGTAAGTATTGGAGCCGGGGGGAAACTCCCGGCTCCTTTTCTTTGCGCACTGGAAAGCCGGCCCCGCCCCTGCCAGAAACGCTCCGTGAGCAATAAGGTCAGCCAAGCACACGCGCTCATAGCGCGCGGCGATGTCCGCGGCGCCGCACGCATTCTCGAGCAGGCGGAGCAGACGGGTGACGCCCTCGGCGCGCGCGAGCTGGCCTTGTGGTATCTCGAGGGCCGGCTGCTCCGACGCGATCTCGCCACATCACGCGCGCTGTTTGAACGCGCTGCCGCTCTCGGCGACGCGACCTCGGCAACTGTTGTTCGCGCCTTCGTTGCCGGAGGGGTAGGTGGCCCCGCTGACTGGCCACGAGCGATCGATATGCTTCGCCAGGCCGCGCCCGGCGATCCCCAAGCCGCGGCACAGCTGCAGCTGATCGAAGCCATGACGCTGGGACCCGACGGCGAACCGGCCGGGACCTTCGCCGCCGAAAAGCTCTGCGATGGCCCCGAAGTGCAGGCCTTCCTCGCTTTGTTCAGCCCGGCAGAGTGCGACTATCTGATCCGCACCGCCGGGCCGATGCTGCAGCCCAGCATCGTCATCGATCCGCACACCGGCCGACATATTCCCAACCCGGTCCGCACCTCGAGCGGCGCGGTCTTTCCTTTCGTCGACGAAAACCCCGCGATCCACGCGCTTAATCGCCGGCTGGCGGCGGCCAGCGGATCCGATGTCCGCGCGGGCGAGCCGATGTGGGTCCTCCACTACGCCCCCGGAGAGCAATATCACGAGCATAGCGACGTCTTGCCCGGGATCGCGCCGTCGCAGCAGCGGGTGATGACCTTTCTCGTCTATCTGAACGAGGATTATGAGGGCGGTGAGACTGTCTTCCCCGCCGGGGGCGTCAAGTTCCGCGGTCGCGCCGGCGACGGGCTTCTCTTCCGCAACGCCGCACCGGACGGAACGCCCGACCCGCGCTCGGTCCACGCGGGACTTCCCGTCACCCGCGGCATCAAACATCTCGCCTCACGGTGGATCCGCGCGGCGCCTCTGGTGCTCGAATGATCTGACGCGATTGCTCTCAAAAAAGAAGGGCGGGGTCTCCCCCGCCCTCCCGAACAATTGGTTTTCGTCTGGATGCTTAGAAGCTGCTCGTCAGGTTGATGAAGACCGAGCGGCCGAGATAATCATAAGGGCCGCCGCCAAAGTAGTTCGCGATCCGGAAGTACTGACCGAACGGATCCTGAGAGTCGCTGATCGTTGGCGGCTTTTCGTTGAACAGGTTCTTCACGCCCACCGTGATCTCTGCGCGCTTCTTGTACCTGTATCGCACCGACACGCCATGCTCCCAATAGGCCTCGGCCACGAGGTCTTCCTGGTACGGTTGGCCCGCTATGCCCGTGCCGCCGTTGGTCGGATAGAGCAGATTCGGTTGGACCAGCTCGTTCGCGCTCGAACGGCCGATGTACTGGACTCCCCAGCGGAACGTGAATGGTCCCCTCTCGTACCGGGCGTCAAGGTTTCCAGTCCACTTCGGACCTGAGCCGAAGCCTGGGTAACCGAGAGTCCCGTTATACTCGAACAGCCCATTGCCCTGGAAGATTTCGAGCTGCTGATGGACCATCCTCGTCGCCTGGAGCTCCGCGATGAACCGGCCCCCAGCCACCCGCGTTGCGTAGCGGCCATTGAAGTCGATGCCCGCGGAAATCTGCCGAGCCAGGTTGAGATAGGGGTTCTGGAAGCTGATGATCGTGCCCGGATAAGCTGAGCCAACCGGGAAGCGCCCGTTGATAAACGGACAGTAATTGTTGTTGGGGAAGGTCGATGGATCGGCCCCATAACAAAGGTTGAGGATCGTCAAACCCAGCGTTCCCACCTCGTTCGTGACCAGGGTGTGGAAATAATCGACCGCAAGCGATAAATCGGCAACCTCGCGCGGAGCGGTGACCACGGCGCCGAAGCCGTAACTCTTCGCCTTCTCCGCCTTCAAATTGGCGCGACCGCCTGCCGTGTTCACGAGAATGCTGTTCGCGTTCACGTAGGTAAGCGCTTCGTTTACAGCCGTGGTCGGATTATCGAGGATGGGCGTCAGCTCACGCAAGCAATTCTGGTACGTCGGCGTTGTCGGACTAAGCGTGCCGAACGAGTCGCACGGGTCGCTCCCGCCACCAAAGAACCCCGTCTGATTGTTGACGAACTGCTCATACAGGTTCGGCGCGCGGAAGTTGGTGCCCAAGCTCGCGCGGAAGCGGATGAGGTCGGTCGGAGCATATTGAGCATTCAACCGATAGACGAAACCTGATCCGTACGATTTGTAGTCGGTGTAGCGGCCGGACGCTGCAACCTCTAGGCTCTTGGCGAGCGGCCTGTCCTTGAGCAGCGGAATGTTGACCTCGCCATAGGCCTCTTTCACGCTGTCGTAGCCGGCTGTGATGCCTTCGTTGGTCCGATTGTACAATTGCCCCGCCTGGGCATCCGGAGACGGCGTGTTAGTGATCCTGTCGCGGCGATATTCGAACCCGACCGCCGCCCTGACCGGACCCGCCGGCAAATCCAGCACGGTGCCGTCGAGGTTCAGCGAGAGCGTATCCTGGTTGAACCTCGTGCGCTGGACCTGCGGGACGTACAGATAGTCGTACAGCGCCTGCGGAATATGGCCGCCGATGAGAATGTTCGGGTTGAAGATATCGAGCGGGACGCAGGTGCCGCCGTTATAAGCGCCGTTGGTCACATTGCTTGCGCAGGTGAAACTGACGCCGGCCCGGGCCTCGCCCGGAATGGCCGTCGTTATGAACTGAGAAGGCGTCCCCGTCGGGGCGACCGCCGTCATCAGGACGTTGCTCATCGTCGTAATTGTCGGATTGCTCAGCTTCTCGTTCGCATCGGTGCGCGAGAGCTGGACATTGGCGTCGTAACGCCAGTCGCCGACGCCCATGTCGCCGCGAAGACCGGCATTAGCCCGCCAGAAATCGACCTTCTGGCTCGCTCTTTGAAGCTGGTCAGGAAGAATGAACGGGTTGAACCGGTTGATTCCGAAGATGCCGCAACAGGCTGAGTAAGGCGTGGTCGCGGTGAGGAACGAGTTCGGGAAGAACGGGCTGCTCTTATAATTCGGGAACGCCGCACCGCCCGGTTGGCTAGGCGGGGCATAATTGGTGATCGGGCAGCTTGTCGTGCCGTTGGGGCAATAATAAGCGTTGCCGCCGTAAATCTCGATGTTCGGGTCGAGCTGCGCCGTCTGGATGCTGATCTGCGTCGCACTTTTCTGAACCGACCTACGGCGGGTAAATAAGGCTTCGCCGTAGATTTCGGCATTGCCCAGGACATCGGTTTGATAGGCGCCGTTCAGGTAGCCGGTGATGGTCCTGACCGGAGAGATCACGCTGCTCGCGAGCTGCGGTCCGCTCTTGATCGGACGGAGGAGGAAGTTGTTCACGGCAAGGGGCTGATTGATGTCGCCGTTGCGGTACGACTTACGGCCGAGCGTGTAGATGTTGCCGTAATAAGGGAAGAACGTCCCATAAAGGCCGTAACCGCTGGCAATGCCGCTGCCGGCCGAGCCGTTCGGCCCGAACGCGAAGCATGCGAGTTGACCAGTCGCCGGATCGACCTGACCGACCTCATGACCGTTCTGTTGATAGAGCGCGCGCGGGCAACGCCAATCCGGGTTGTCCTGGAAGCGCACGCCGTTGCGCTGGCGATATTCCACTGACGCCAGGATATACCCGCGATCGAAGGTTTTGCCGGCGGTAACCGATCCGCGATAGGTCCGCCCGGCGGCCCCAACCAGGTTCAGAGGAAGGTCGGCATAAGCGTCGAGCGTAACGCCGTTCAGCTTGGTGTCGGTGATGACGTTGATCACGCCCGCGATCGCGTCCGACCCGTAAACGGCCGAGGCGCCTTCGCGCAGCACTTCGATGCGCTGGACCACCGCTGTCGGAAGCACGTTGAGATCGGCCGCAACCAGCTGGCTGCCGACGCCCGCCGGCGCCAGGCGGCGGCCGTTCAGCAGGACGAGCGTCCGCTGCGAGCCCAAGCCCCGCAGACCGACGGTATTGGCTCCCTGGCCACCCTCGCTCAAGAAACCGAGGAATGCGCTGCTGATTTGCGACGTGCCCGAGGTAATCGAGGCATTCTGCAAGGTTTCGGCCGTGCCGCTCGCGCCGGCCAGAATCTGGTCGTCGCGAGTGACGATCGTAACCGGCGACGGTGTGTTGAAGTTGTCGCGGCGCAGGCGCGATCCGGTGACGACAATCGCACCACTCGTGACCGGCTGGCCATTTGCGTTGGTTGGCAGCTCGGTAGCAGGAGGCAGCTGGCTGCTCTCCGCCGTCTTCTGGGGAGTGGTCTCCACTGGGGCGCCGGTGACCTGTGCCAGAGCCGGCGTGGTCGACAAAGCAACGAGAGAAACAGAGGAGAAAATGGATGCGGTGATGCGGCGCATGGGTGAACAGCCCTCCCAAAAGATAATATTTCTATTGGGAGGGTGTGACTTGAGAACCTTGAAAATAAAACCCTTTCGCGGCGCTCGGACTCAAATCCCCAGTTGCTGTAACATTAAAGCCACAGGGCTGGCGGCCAGGCGAATTATTGCCGCCATTGATCAAGTGTGTCGCCGAGTGCGTCCTGGAGGTCGCCAAGCCACGGCTCGTAGCTGCGCCAGCGGCCAAACCCCTTGCGGTTGATGGGCTGGCGAACCTGTTGCGAGCTGGGGGTAAGGACCGGGCGGTCGGTGTCATAGAATCGAAGGCACGACTCTTCGAACGGAAGCCCGACATAATCGAGCAACCGGCGGACGTTGGCCTCGAGATCGTCCACCAGATCGTCATATAGCAATTTGTGGATTCTGCCCGGCGCAATGTCGGCGAAGTGGCGCATCAAACGGACATAATCAGAATAATAAAGCCCTGCGTCCGCCAGCGAATAGCTGTAACCGACTCCGTTATTGTAATGCTGCGTATAATTCGCAAAGCAGCAATCCATCGGATTGCGCCGAACGTCGATGATCTTGGCATTCGGCAGGATCGTCGCGATGAGGCCCGCAAATCGCCAGTTGGCGGGGTTTTTGTCGATGAACAACGGCCGCTCGCTAAGCCGGTGATGCCGCGCCCATTTCAGATAAGCTCCGCCGAGATCGGCAAGCTCGCGCTCGCTCGCGCGTGCAAGGCCCAGCTGCCACGAAACGTTCGGGTTGCGCTGCGAGATTTCGGTGCCGAGCTGGAGGATATAGAATAACTCCTCGGTGCCTTCTACCTGCGAATGCGACGACAGAATTTGCTCGACCAGCGTTGTTCCGGCTCGTTGCATCCCGATGATGAAGATGGGGTCAGGCCGCGGGTCGCCCAGCCCCTCTCTCTGCTTGAAGAATGCGGGCGTGAAGATCTTTTCCGAATTTGCGACGTCGGACGTGACCTTCGCCGTGTCATACGGTTCAAGCTCCCGCTTGATCGCGTTTCCGAGCTTCAGCTGCTCGGCGGCGTCCTCAAAACGCTTGGCTTGATCGAACGCCTTGGCGAGCGCGAAATGAATCTGGCCTCGCGACTCCGGATCGACTGTGGGATCGCTGAGGAGCTCTTCCATCCGCTCGATATCTGAATCGAAAAGCTTCGACACCTTGAGGTTGGCGATCTCCCACCAGGCGAGGCCGTATTTCGGATTAAACGCCACCGTCGTCCGCAAGGCGGCGATGGACTGGCCGAATTCGCCAAGGCCGTTCAGCAGGATTGCATAGTTCGACCAGGCCAACCAGTGCGTGGGATCGAGCTTGAGAAGCCGGTCGTACCACGGGATCGCATCCTTGACGCGGCGGAAGCGGACCAGGATCGACGAGTAGAGCGAGACGACGTGAATGTTGGTCGGGTCGATCTCGAGCGCGCGGCGGAGGATTGTCAGCGCCTCCTCACCCCGGTCCTCGCTGATCTGGGCAAAGCTCAGGTGATTGACCAGCTTCGCCATGCCGAGCAAGGCATCGACGCAATCCGGGTCGACCTGGAGCGCCCGCGTCAAAATCCGCTGCGCATCGTCGAAGAACTCGCACCTGGCCGCAATCTCGGCCATCATCGCCATCGCGCGCGCATCGTTCGGATACTCGGCCGCGTACTGGCGCACGATGATCTCGGCGGCTTCGTCCTCCGCGGCGGACAGAAGCGTCGCGGCCTCTATAAGCGGCGCCGGGAGGTCGGCATCGGGGTCGGGCCGCGGCGGCGCGCTTTGCGCCAGCCGCTCGACCACGTCGCGCAGCAACTTCGCCGCATCCTCGTCGTAGGGATTGGCCGCCACCAGCTCCCGCGCAAGCTCGCAGGCACGTGGCAGGTCCGTGCGCGCGACGTCTTCAATCCGCTCGCCGCTCAGCTCGATCGTCGCCATCAGTAGCGATAATGGTCCGGCTTGAACGGACCGTCTTGTGACACGCCGATATAGCTTGCCTGTTTGTCGCTGAGCCGCGTCAGCTTCACGCCGAGCTTGTCGAGGTGCAGCCGCGCGACCTTCTCGTCGAGCTGCTTGGGCAGCACATAGACATCGTTTTTGTACGCATCGGACTTGGTCCACAGCTCGATCTGCGCCAGCACCTGGTTGGTGAAGCTCGAGCTCATCACGAAGCTCGGGTGGCCGGTCGCGTTGCCGAGGTTCACCAGCCGGCCCTTGCTCAGCACGATGATCTTCTTGCCGTCGGGAAACTCGACCTCGTCGACCTGCGGCTTGATCTCGGTCCATTTCATGTTGGCCAGCGCGCCGATCTGGATCTCGCTGTCGAAGTGGCCGATGTTGCACACGATCGCCATGTTCTTCATCGCCCGCATGTGGTCGAGCGTGATCACGTCCATGTTGCCGGTCGCGGTGCAGAAGATGTCGGCGCGGGTCACCGCTTCCTCCATCGTCACGACCTCATAGCCTTCCATCGCCGCCTGCAGCGCGCAGATCGGGTCGATCTCGGTGACAATGACGCGCGCGCCTCCGTTGCGCAGCGATTGCGCCGAGCCCTTGC
>NZ_JBJMVI010000014.1:0-72958 GCF_045810705.1 Sphingomonas sp.
CACAAAATCCCAAAAAGACCCACTTCCAATCTCGGCTACTTCCCGGTGGCGCCGGTCGACAGCACGATGGACATCCGCGGTGAGATGGTCTCGACGATGCTCGAGATGGGGCTGCCGATGGACAAGCACCATCACGAGGTCGCCGCGTCGCAGCATGAGCTCGGCCTCACCTACGGCAGCCTCGTCGAGACCGCCGACCGCATGCAGATCTACAAGTACGTCGTGCACATGGTCGCGCACGCCTATGGCAAGACCGCGACCTTCATGCCCAAGCCCATCGCCAGGGATAACGGCAGCGGCATGCACACCCACATGTCGATCTGGAAGGGCAAGAAGCCGCTGTTCGCGGGCAACGGCTATGCGGGCCTCAGCGAGATGGCGCTCTACTTCATCGGCGGCGTGATCAAGCACGCCCGGGCGCTCAATGCGTTCACCAACCCGACGACGAATAGCTACAAGCGCCTCGTCCCGGGGTTCGAGGCGCCCGTGCTGCTCGCTTACTCCAGCCGCAACCGCTCGGCCTCGTGCCGCATTCCCTACGGCGCGGGAGAGAAGGCCAAGCGGGTCGAGTTCCGCTTCCCCGACGCGCTCGCCAATCCGTACCTCGCATATTCCGCGCTGCTCATGGCCGGCCTCGACGGCATCCAGAACCGGATCCATCCGGGCGACCCGATGGACAAGAACCTCTACGATCTGCCGCCGCAGGAGCTGGTCAACGTCCCGACCGTCTGCGGTTCACTCCGCGAAGCCCTCGTCAGCCTGCAGAACGACCGCGCTTTCCTCACTCGCGGCGACGTGTTCAGCGACGACCAGATCGACGCTTACACAGAGTTGAAATGGGAAGAGGTCATGCGTTGGGAGACCACGCCGAGCCCGGTTGAATTCGACATGTATTATTCTTCGTAAAAAGGCGTAAACTACGTCTTTCGGGACGCCGATGGGGGGAACCCTCCCACCTTCCCTTTCCTCCCATCGGCATCGTCTCCATTTCGGATATTCCCTCCACATTTCCGCAAGTTGGCGGAGGATGGCCGAGCGCGGCTGGGACCCCACCGACTCATCTCGATGCGCCCGGCACCGCGGCTGCCCGAAGCCCTTACTGACGGCGCCTCGACCGCAACTCCGCGGCGACTTCGAGGGCTTCATAAAGCGCTAGCGGCGAGCGTAGATCGCGCCGGCCTTGTCGTGGGCGATCAGGCGCCACTCGGGCGACCGTTCGATCAGCCGGAGGAGCCTGCTGTCGTTGGGAAGCATGACCCACCGAATATCCCAGCGGCGGACGGCTTCGGCGAAGGCCTGGCCGTCGCCGTGCGCGATGCTCGAATAGCCGACGACCAGGTCGTCGCCGTACATGTCTCCCCGGCCATCGATATAAGGCCGGATGCCGGCAAGGATCAGCGGACCGCCCATCGAATAGCCGTTGAGCACATGCTCGGACCGTAATTCCGGCGGGATTGCGGCGATCAGCTTCCAAGGATTGGCATCATTGTCGGCCGGCTGGAGCGGCAAGATCGTACCGATGGCGACCAGCATGGCCGCTCCTCCAACCGCTACCCAGACGGACGGCGCATCGGCCGTATGCGCGCGCGCTTCCCGCGGCGCGAATCCCTGTGGGAGCAGGATCGCCGCGACGATCGCCAGCATGGCTTCGTGCCGCACCTGCAGCAGCGCCAGGCCAAGCAGCGCCGCCAGCAGCAGCCAGCGAGTCCAGCGCAGACGCGGCCGCTTCCACAGGATCAGGGCAAGGGTGACCGCCAGGACGCCGAAGAAGAACGGCGTGCGCCCGGGGGTCGCCGGCTGCCATTCGTCGATCAGCGGTAGCATGTGGAGCTGGGCGATGCGCAGCGGGTGAAGCACACCTTCCAGCCCGTTGCCGTTGATCAGGCAGGCCGCTGCGCAGGCCGCGCCGAACAACAACCACTGGCGAAGCGCGCGCGGCCTGTCCGGGGATGCGACCAGCGCTTCGAGCCCGAACGCGGCGGCGATCGCCAGGCCGATGACGAAGCTGCCGTGGAGGTTTGTCCAAAGCACCATAAGCAGCGCGGCGATGAGCGGCGGCGCGCGGTCCTGCTCGCGTGCCCGAAGCATCAGCCAGGTCCACAGTGCAAGCAGTGGCCAGGCAAGGACGTGCGGCCGGGCGAACAGCATCGGGACAAGCGCGAAATCCATCGCGACGATCGGCAGCAGCGCCGCCCGAACCCATCTCCGGGCATTGACGTAGACGATCGCATGCAGCATCATCAGCGCGGCGGTCACCAACGCCGCAACCCCGCCATAACCGGCGAGGCGGTACGCCCCGGCATAGAAGACTTCGGCGAGCCATTCGATCGGGACCCACGGCTTGCCGTACCAGGTGAAGGAGAATGGATCGGTCTGGGGAATTGCGCGGTGGTCGATGATCCACTGGCCGGTCGCGATGTGCCAGCTGACATCGCCGTCGTCGAAGATCGTCCGCGAGCTACCCAGCACCGCCGGGATGAGCAGCACGGCGAGAAGCATCGAGATATCGAGCCGGCCATTCCGCGGGACCGGTGCGGCGTCCGGCATCAGTCCTCCTCGATCCGGCTGGCGGTCCTGGTCTCGCGCATGCGGACGTAAGCGATGAGGGAGCAAGCCGCGAGCGCCGAGATGTAGATGTAGAACCAGCGTTCGTGGCCGATGCCCTTGAGCCACAAGGCGATATATTCCGCGGTCCCGCCGAACAGCGCATTGGCGATGGCATAGGGCAGCGCGACCCCGAGAGCCCGGATCTCCACCGGGAACATTTCGGCTTTGATGATGGCGTTGATCGAGGTGTAGCCCGTGACGATCACCAGCGCTGCCATGACCAGCGCGAATGCCGCCGCCGGGTCGTGCACATGCTCGAGGGTCGTGAAGATCGGATAGGTGAACAGCACGGCGCCGATGCCAAAGAAGATCATCAGCGGCCTGCGTCCGACCTTGTCGGAGATACGGCCCGCCACGGGCTGCAGGAACAGCATGGCGGTCAACGCGACCGTCATAATCCGGGACGCGGTCGCGCGGTCGAACCCGCTCGTGTTGGCGAGGAATTTCTGCAGGTAGATGGTGTAGGCGTAAAAGGCCGCGGTGCCGCCGGCGGTAAGCGCGAGCACCAGCAGGACCTCGCGCGAATGATGGCGCATCAGATTGGAGACGGTCGAACGCCGCCGGTCCGCTTTGACCATCAGCTTTTCAAAGCTGAGCGTCTCATCGAGCCGGCGCCGGATGAAGAAGACGACGATGGCGAGCAGCGCACCCGCGGCGAACCCGACGCGCCAGCCCCAAGCCTGCATCGCCGCCTCGCCGATCGTCGCCTGGAGCACGACGAGCAGCGCGAGCGCGGCAAGCTGGCCGCCGATGATCGTCACATATTGGAAGCTCGACCAGAAACCGCGCCGGTCGCGGTCGGCCATTTCGGACAAATAGGTTGCGCTCGAGCCATATTCGCCTCCGAGGCTGAGGCCCTGAATGATGCGCGCAAGGAGCAGGATCGCGGGAGAAAGCACGCCGGCGTTGGCATAGCCGGGCGCCAGCGCGATCATCAGCGAGCCGACGCACATCAGGGTGACCGAGAGCGTCAGCCCGGCCTTGCGGCCGCGGCGGTCCGAATAAACGCCCATCGCCCAGGCGCCGATCGGCCGCATAACGAAGCCGACGGCGAAGATTGCCGCAGTGTTCAGCAGCTGGGCAGTCGCGTCGCCCTTGGGGAAAAAGATCGGCGCGAAATAGAGCGCGAACGCCGAATAGACGTACCAGTCGAACCATTCGACGAGGTTGCCGGCCGAACCGCCGACGATGTTCCGCAGGCGGCGGCGGCGAGTGTCGCTGGTGCCCCTAAGCACCTGCGGCGCGCGAGCGCTCGGCGGCGCGGCTGCCGTAGATCGCATAGAGCACGAGCCCGATCACCTGCGCGGCGAGGAAGAAGATCTGCGTCCGGTTGGGCAGGCTGTAGAACAGGTAAAGACAGCCGAGAATGCCGCCCGATCCGACAACCCAGGGCAAAGGCGCGCGGAACTTGCGTTCCCTGTCAGGCTCGCGGCGGCGAAGCACGAGCATCGCCGAGCACACCGCGATGAACGCCGCGAGCGTGCCGGCATTGGCCAGAGCGGCGATGCTGGCGAGCGGGATCAGCCCGGCAAATACCGAGGTGACGATCGCCGTGAAAATGGTGATGCGGACCGGCGTCCCGCGCCGCGAAACGCGCGCAAGCGAGCTCGGCAGCAGCCCGTCGCGGGCGACGGTGAAGAAAATCCGGCTCTGGCCGTAAAAGAAGGCCAGGATCACCGTTGGTAGCGCGATCACCGCCGAAGCGCCGAGCACCCGCGCCGCCCAGGGCTGGCCGATGTCGCGCAGGATCAGCGCCAGCGGCTCGGCGCTGTTGGCAAAGCCGGTGGTGGCGACCGCACCAATCGCGACGGCGGCCACAGCCATGTAGATCGCAACGCATACCGCCATCGACCCGACGATCCCGATCGCGAGGTCGCGGCTGGGGTTCTTGGCTTCCTCGGCGGCCGTCGCAATCGCGTCGAAGCCATAAAAGGCGAAAAAGATGATCGCCGCCGCGGCCATCACGCCGACCTCGCTGCCCGATGCCCCCGACTTGGGAAAGCCGAACGGCATGAACGGATGGAAGTGCGAGGCATCGAACACCGGCAAGGCGACCGCGATGAACAGCGCGAGCGCCGCGATCTTGATCGCGACCAGGATGGCGTTGAGGGTCGCGCTTTCGCGCGTGCCGGCCATCAGCAGCCCCGCGACCACCCAGATGATGAAGATCGCCGGGAGGTTGAGGATTCCGCCGAGCGCGGGCCCCTGGGTCAACGCATTCGGCAGTCCGAGGCCGATCGAATTGAGGAAGCCCGCCGCATAGCCGGACCAGCCGACCGCGACTGCGCTCACCACCAACGTATATTCGAGGATCAAAGCGACCCCGATCATCCACGCGATCAGCTCGCCGAACACGACATAGCTGTAGGTATAGGCCGACCCAGACGCCGGGATCATGGTCGCGACCTCGGCATAGGCGAGCGCGGCGCAGGCGCAGATCGCGCCGGCGATCGCGAAGGACAGGATGACGGCCGGCCCCGCTTTTCCAGCCCCGACGCCGATCAGCGTCAGGATGCCGGTGCCGACGATCGCCCCGACGCCGAGCGCGACGAGGTGCGGCCACGACAGCGATTGCTTGAGCCGGTGTTCGGCGGGCATGTCCTCCCGCGCGACAACCGTCTTACGGACGTTCCAGTTCTTCATGTCCCCTCCCCGTCAGCCAAGCGTAACGAAGCAATCCAGCCGCGCAACCGGATTGCCGCGCCGCTGCGCGGCTCGCGCGAAACGCAGCGACCCACCGCGAGGCTTATGATACGTGGCCGGCGCGGCGTGTATGATTTGCGGATTCCGCAACAACGGGTCGCCGAAGACAGGAGAGACACATGCGTAAGCTCGTCACCTTGGCCGCCTTTACGATCCTCACTACTGGAATGAGTAGTTCTGCATTCGCTGGCGAGGTGACTGGCCAGACTGGCCAAAAAATTCGAACAGGGGCTCCAGCACACGCAAACTCAATATGTGCTTATTCGGGATTAGAGGATGGAACCACTCTCGTCAGCGTCGATGCAAACGGAAACATGACCTTCGTCTATGACACTCCCACCGGCCCGGGCATCGTGCAAACTCCGCATTCGGACGGCGGAATGATTCACGATCCGGGAATCCCTGGAACGGCGTGCCGTGGCTTCTCTAACCCGGAGAACCCCCCGCTATAAGCGCCGAAATGAAAGTCTTCCGCTTCGGCGGAGGCTTTCTTAGCCGTTGGTCTACCGCGGTCAGCCTCGCGAATTAATGTCCGCTTCCACCCAAAGCGGACGTTAGCTCGCGATCGGTCGTCTCGTCCTCCCCTCCCTGGAAGGGAGGGGCTCGGGGTGGGTGCCGCCGAGGCTCTCGGCGGCGCGCGCGAGGATCACCTCGACCGCACCGATTGGATTCTCCCGCACATCGCTGTTCCAGACGCGAAATACGGACCAACCCTGTTCAGCCAGCCACTGATCCCGCAGCAGATCACGCCTGGATTCTGCATGCTGCCCGCCATCGATTTCGACTACAAGCTTCGCCCGACGACAGGCAAAATCGACAACGTAGGGGCCGATCGGGAACTGCCGAGTGAACTTGGGGCGATAGCGCGACAGCAGTTCCCACACCTTGCGCTCTTCTCTTGTCGCGTTTGAACGCAGCGTGCGGGCGCGTTCAGTCACTCCGATTTCGACGCGGCGGGACATACTGCGAGCTTAGCAAAGCGCGCTTCGCGCACCCACCCCCCTACCCCTCCCTTCCAGGGAGGGGAGTTCAGCACTCAATAATCCTTGCTCACCCGCACGCTCGCGCTTGAGCGGCCAATGGTCGAGACGGTCGACAGCACCGAAAGCCAGCGCGTCATCTGATATTCGACCTGCGTCGCCGAATAGCCCTGCCCGTCGGTCACGACCTCGACGAACAATTTGCGGGTGATGTACTTGCCGGCGCCGATCGCGGTCTTTTGGCCCGTGGCGACGTCGGCCGGCACGACGCGCAGCCGGTCGAGCCCGATCGCGCGGCGCAGCGCATTGATCGGGTCGAGGCTGCCGTTGCCCGACTGGAACGCGGCGACTGCCGACGCAAGCTGAAGCGCCTCGGGCGCCGAGAGGTTGGTGATCGATGTGCCGAACAGGATGCGTGACAGGAGCTCGTCCTGCGGCATCGGCGGCGAGCTGGCGAAGGTGATCTCGGGCGTCAGGCCGGTTCCCGCGACGGTCACGCTCGCGTCGAGGCCCTGGACCGCGGCCACGGCGTGGATGTCGAGCAAGGGATTGGGCGGGCTCTCGTTGCGGAAGCGAATGACGCCGCGGTCGAGGCGGAAGATGCGCCCGGCAAAGTCGTAATTGCCCTGGACGAGATCGGCGCGGCCGGTGAAGCGCGGCTGGTCGGCCAGGCCGCCGATCTGCAGGTTGGTCGTCCAGCGACTGTTGATGCCGAGGCCGGTCACCTGGAGGTCGCTTCCAGCAAGCTTCAGGTTGAGGTGCCACGGGTGGAGCAGTGCGGGCTCGATCACGTCCTCCTCGTTGAGGCCCATCTCGCGAACGTTGAGTTGAGGAACGGCGGCGGCTGCCGTCGCGCGGCCGAGCTGGAAGCGGCCCTTGTTGAGCCTGAGGTCGCCCGAAATGACTCCGCCGTTCGCGTCGGACTTGAGCTGCAGCGGCCCGGTGACGCGGGCCGCGACGTCGTCGCGGTTGAGGAGCAGCGCCTGGCTGGCGTTGAACGACAGGTTGAGCAGGGTCTTGCCGCCCGAGAAGGTGACCGAGCCGTTGCCGGTGACGCTGCCGCCGCCGGTCGTCTGGCCGGTGATCCGGCTGAAGATCAATTGCGACCCGGAGAAGCGCGCCTGGCTTGCGACATGGTCGATTACCATGCCGGTCACCTGGCTTTCGAGCCGGCCGTCCTGCGTGCGCAGAGAACCGCGGATTTGCGGGTCGGCGACGCGTCCGCCAATGTCGGCGCCGACCGCCAGCGGGCCCGACATGTCGATCACCTCGCTGCCGGTCAGCCGCCACAGCGTATCGGCCGGACCGGCGTAGCGGAGCTGCGCGAACAGCGGCGCGTTCATCAGCTCGGCGACGAGAGGGCCATGGCCGAGCGGGCCGAAGCGCGCCTGGGCGCGGCCGACGATCGCGCCATCGCTCGCCGCGACCGCGCGAAGCCCGGCCTGGCCGCCGTTGACGATCGCGGCAATGGCGACGTCGATCGGCTTGGAGGCGAGCACCAGCCCGGCGCGGCTGAGGCCGTGAACCTTCAGGTCGAGACGGCCGGTGCGGTTGGTCTTCCACGCATAATCGAGACGTCCGGTCGCCGAACCCGACAGGTTGAGGTTGGGCCAGAACAGGTCGAGCACTTCCAGGGGCATCGCGCCGAGCTGGGCGTGCACCTCGGGGGCCGAACCGCTCCGTCCCGACACCGTCGCATTGCCGCCGGCGAAGCTGATGCTGGTCGGCGCCAACGCCCAGCCGTCCCCGGCGCGGGTCAGCACCGCGGCCTGGTTGAGGACCAAAGGCTGACGCTCGATGCGGCCGCTGCCGGTCAGGCGGATGGTGTCGGACGAAACGTCGGCAAGGGTGGAGAAAGCGAATGCGGCTCCCCGGCGGCCGGCGAAGGCTGCGCGGACCTGGCCGGCGCCGTTGACGAGCTTGGCATTGGCGGTCAGCCGCGCCAGGGTCACGGCCCCGGCTGAAATCCCCCGCGCATCGACGCTGCCGTCGACGGTCGTCCGGTCGTCGGCGAGGATGATGATGCCGTCGGCGCGGCCGCTTCGGACCGAGAAGGCGTCGGGGAAGCTGGCGTTATTCGCGGTCACATGGGCATCGATGCGCTGCGCTTGGCCGACGGGCGAGAAGTCGAGCGTGCCGCCGAGCCTGCCGTTGGCAAGCGTCAGCCGGCCGGTGAAGCCGCCCGGGTCCGAGCGGAGGTTGCCGCTTGCATGGGCGCCTCCCGCGTCGAGGCTCGCGACCGCGATGACCGTCGGCGCGTCGTGGGGCAGCAGGATCTGGCCGAGCGAAGTGAACGGCCCGAGCCGCGAGCCGCCGCTGGCCCGGTAATTGTATCCGGCAGGCGTCGGATCGAGCACGAGGCGCATGTTCGAGATGCCGAGCGTCTCGTTCGGGCTGGGCAGGAATATGTCCAGCTTGGGTCGCTCGATATGCCCATCGAGCACCAGCTTGACCGCGCCATATTTGGCCTGCCGCCCCACCCCGGTGATGTGGAAGGTGCCGTCCTTGAACCGCACGCCCGAAGCCGACAGCCGAAGCTTCGGCGAGCGGATCTGCATGTTGGTGAAATGGACGATCCCGTCATTGCCGCGCTCGAGATCGGTGGTCAGGGTCGGCAAGCCGCCGGTGAGCTCGCGGAAGAAGCTGTTGTCGAGCCGCCGCACCCAAGCCTTCGCCGTCCCCACCACGTGCGATCCGTGGTTGTTCGCGCCGGGAACGACATGAAGGTCGGTGACGACGTCGACGACGCCGAGGCCGGGGATCAGGTAGCGCTGCATCGCGCCGGAGAGCAGCACGTCGAAGCGGCCGGTGACGAGGTCGATCAGCAGCGAGATCTTGCCGGTCCATTTGGCACTGGTGAGCTTGAGCCCGTCACCGCGTACCAGTTTGGGCGTGATCGCCAGCCAGCCTTCGATCACGGGGTTGGCGAGCATCGCACCGGCGACGTCGCCGACGCCCGTGATCGCTTTGGCCGCGAGCCTGATCGGAACGCGCATGGGCCACGGGGTCAGGCGCCCCCGGCCCTCCGCGTGCAGGCCGGTGAAGCCATTATTGTCGAACTGAACGAAATCGGACGTCAGCCGGTAGGAATAATCGGCGGTCGCGAACGGCCCGTCGAGCGTCCACACCATCCGCACGGACTTGCCGGTCATGTTCGTGAACAGCGCCGGCGGTTTGAGGAGGTCGATGCCGAGCCGGAGCGCGCGATAGCGGTTGCCGCCGAGGTCCAGCGTGCCCTTGGCGGCCGCGCGCAGCTCGGGCGAGGATGCACTCAATTGGCCGTCGAGCAGACGATCCTTGAGCGTGGCATCGCCGCGGATCGTGACGAGGGGGACGGTCAGGCGCTGGAACTTGCCGGCGAGGAATTGCGCCGGCGCCCATTGGCCCTGGAGCCGGTAACGGCCGGAATCGACGCCAAGCGCCATCCGCGCGGTCGGACGGCCGGACAGGTCGAGCGCCGCGGTGCCGCGCCAGCGCGTCCAGCTGCCCTTGCCGCCGATCGCGAGGCTGAGCGATCGGCTGGTTCCAATCAGCGCGGGGACAAGGCCGTCGGCGGGCGCAATGACGCGCGCGCCGATGTCGAACCTGTTGCGGTCCGGCTCGGCGTCGAGATGGAAGGCGATGCGGTCCCCGCCATTGTTGATCAGCGCCGCAAGCTCGACGAGCGCGCGGCCGCTGCGCACCTCGGCCTTGCCGCGCACGCTGCCGCTGCGCGGCTTGCCGCTGACCTGCGCGCCGATGTCGAGGCGGTCGATCCTGAAGTCGCCGATGTGGACGTCGAATCCCGGGAGGATCGGCCCCTTGCGGGTCGTCGGCTTGAGCCTGGGCAGGCGGATCAGCGTCGCCCGCTCCGCCGTCAGGCTGTCGACATCGAGCTTGTTGTCGAGCCACGCGCCGGGGCTCCAGTCGAGCTTGATGTTGGGCGACGTCAGGAACACGCCACGGCCGTCTGCGATCGTCACGTTCCGAAGCTGCGACTTGCCGAAGATCGAGCCGTCGATCCGCCCGATGCGGATCCGGAGGCCCGAGGCGGTTTCGAACCGGCTCAGCTGATCGACGATGAAGCGGTGCCCCGGCGCACTGTCGAGCAGCACTACGAGGCCGGCGAGCAGGAACAGGAGCGCGACGAACAACGCGAACAGCTCGTTGAGCAGGCGCCGCCCCCAATCTGGCCGGAGCCGACGGCGCGACGGATCGTCGGTGCGGCTGTCGATCGCGGCCTCGGACATCAGAAGGCCTGGCCGAGCGAAACGGTCACGGCGAACGGCCCGTCACCCTTTTGACGGTTGAGCGGCACGCCGACGTCGACGCGGATCGGGCCGAAGCTCGAGTAATAGCGCGCGCCGAGCCCCGCGGCGTAGCGCCAATGGCCGAAATCGGGCCGCGCCGACGAGGTCAATGTCCCGCCGTCGAAGAAGGGCACGACCCCGAAATTGCCGCCGAACTGGTTCAGGCGGACGCGGGCTTCGAGTGCGAATTCGGCAAGCCCGCGGCCGCCGATCGGGTCGCCGTCCAGGTCCTTGGGACCAAGCTGCTGGTAGCCGTAACCCCGCACCGAACCGCCACCCCCGGCGTACAAGCGGCGCGAGGGCGCGATGTTGAACAGGCCGGCACCGAAGATCGTGCCCAGCCGGATCCGGCCGGCGGCAACGACGTGGTCGGAGATCGGGTGGTAAGCGCTCGCGTCGATCTGCGCGCGGCCGTAGCTGAAATGCCCGCCGTGGAACGAGATTTCCGGGCTCAGCCGCCCGCTGAGGCGGAAGCCGCGCGTCGGGTCGAGCAGGCTGTCGCTGCCGTCATAGCCCAGCGCCAGAGGCACCGCCGCGATCAGGAACCGCCTTGTGTCCTTGACGCCCACGCTGCTGAACACGCCGCGCTCGATCGTCCCGAGCCACTCGCCGCCGTACGACCAGGTCCACGGCTTCTGCCAGATGAAGTTGCTCTGCCGCTCGATATATCCGGCGAGGTCGATCGTCTTGGCGGTGTAGGCCGCGAACTTCTGGTGCGAGGCCGAGAACTGCAGGTTCAAGGTCTGGTCGCGCTGCAGAAAGTTCGAGCGGCGCACCTGCACGCCGAGCAATTGCTCGCTCGTGCCGGCAATGCCGCGAAGCGTCAGCGCTCCTTCGGGATTGAAGAAGTTGCGGTCGGTCCAGCTCGCTTCGATGCGCGCGCCCTGGCCCGTTCCGTAGCCGAGCTCGCCGGCGATGGTGTGTGACGGCGCGGGCTCGAGGCGGACGTTGAGGTCCACCGTTCGCCCGCCGTCGACCGGCACGACCTGGATGTCGGCGTTGGCGACGAGGGTCGTCGCGATCAATGCGCGGCGGAGATCGTCGACCTTGGAGCGCCGAAATGGATCGCCACGCTTGAACCGCGCGATCAGGCCGACATGGCTGGCGCTGAACGGCGGCCGGCCGCTGACCCGGATCGCGCCGAAGCGCGCGATCGGGCCTGGATCGACCGGCAGCGTGAGGGTTGCCAAGTGCGTCTGGTGGTTGACCTCGACGTCCTGCTCGCCAAGCTTGGCCTGCGCATAGCCTTGTTCGCCGAGCGCGGTGGTGAGCGCGAGGCCGGCAGCGATGACATCGCCCGCGATCACCGGGTCGCCGGCATTCACGGCGAAGGTCGCGCGCAACCGCTTTGCCTCCGCCCCTGCCGCATCGAGCCCCGGCAGATCGACCGACGCGAAGCGATATTGCGGCCCCGGATCGGCGGTAAGGACGACGCTCAGCGCATCGCCGAGTTTCTCGGTCCGCGGCTCGACGGCGGCATCATAATAGCCCTGGGCGCGAAGCAATTGCGTGAGGAGGTCGGCGTCGGCGCTCGCGCGGCGGCCGATCTGCGCCGCATTGGCCGGATCCTTGCGCTCGGCTTCCAGCGCCGACTGCGCGCGGAAACCGCGGAGCAACTCTTCGGCGTTGCCGACGGGCGCCAGGCCCTCGACCTGAACGGTGTAGCGCATGTTGCCGGTCGTGACCGCGGCCGTACGTCCTTTGCGCTGCGGCGCTGCCGGCGTGGCGGACGGCGGAGCGGTGTCCTTGGCATCGAGCCCGGGCCAGGCGACGCCGAGGTCGGGCAGCGGCTCGAGCGGCGCGTTGGGGTCGAGCTCCGCGGCATCCGGCGGAGCGGGCGCGACCTGCGCGAGCAATGGGGTCGGGAGCAACGCCGAGGCGGCGGCCGCGCACAGCAGGCGTGCGCCTGTGACCTTGAAACCCCGCCCACTCATCCAGATCGAAGCCTTAACCAGCGCACCTGAACCGCGCCAGTATGTTCCGTAGCTGTTCGAACGGCTTAGTGGACGGTTCCAGTGACCTCGTCGCTGCTCAGCGTGGCGATCACCCGTTCGATCTGCCGCCAGTGGCAAAAGCGCGCGACATTCCCGTCGTCGCGGCTGCGCTCGGCGCGCACCGCCGCCTCGAAGCCGGCGTCATCGCCGAAGCGGTCGATCAATTCGGCAGCATCGGCGAGCGTCGAGCGGCCGTGGATGAAAGGGCTGTCCATGGCCCAGGGTTTAGCGCGTTCGCGTTTCCCGACTGCGGACGATCGTCGTCAACGGCGCGTTGACCATATTGCTTGGCTTTCGAGCCGGCGGCCTGCAAGGGCCCCATGCGATGCGTGACCGAACCCGAGCCGGCGGCTGCTTCCTCACCTTATGCATCCTCGCCGGGTTCCCGCTCGGCCTGGCGATCGGCAATCCCATGAAGGGCATACTTATCGGCACCGGAGTAGGGATCGCGCTCGCGGTGCTCACGTGGCTGATCGACCGCAAACCTCGGAGCTGATCTTGACCTCGAAGCTGAGTTAGCCTTCACCAGAGCGGTGGGGGGCAGTCGCGTTATGACTTCCAGAATCATTTTGGCCGCTCTGGCTTCGTTGCTCGCTGCGGCAGCTCCTGCTCCAGTTGCTGATGATACCGTGATGCTCACCACTCTCGGCTACGCGATCGGCGAATCCCTTCTTGTCACTCACATGGCCGTGGGTACGCTGGCCGATGCGGTCGGGACCAAGACGTACACCGCCGAGCAAGCTACGAGCTTCGTCGATACCTACATCAACATCACCCAGGGAATGCGCAAGCAGATGACCAAGCTGGCCGGCACCGGTTTGAGGAAGGACGATGCGCAGTTCGTGCAAGACGCTATCCGAACGGCGGACGAGGTTGTTGTGGAAAGTAATGACCTCAAGAAATACATCGCCAGCAAAAGCCAGGCGGACGTCGAAGCTTATGCCAACGACCGGAAGCAGGCGCTCAAGGAAATCAAGGCGCTGGTCGGCATCAAGGACTAGTCAAACCGGAATCGCGGTCGAACGGGCTAGAGAATCCGGCGGCCGGCCCAAATCACCCGGCCGATGCAGTTGATCTCGCCAAGGCTGCAATCGGGCCAATCGGGATAAGCGGGGTTGTCGGACTGGACCGTGACGCGGCGGGCGATCGGGTTGAGCGCCAGGCGCTTGACGACCAGGGCATCGTCGATCCGAAGCACGTAGATGCCGTCGCGCAGCCGCTCCGCCGCGTCGCCGAGATCGACCAGGATGTCGTCACCCGCGTTCAACGTCGGCGCCA
This sequence comes from Sphingomonas sp., assembly GCF_045810705.1. Lineage (GTDB taxonomy): Bacteria > Pseudomonadota > Alphaproteobacteria > Sphingomonadales > Sphingomonadaceae > Sphingomicrobium. The sequence continues at coordinate 13,852 of NZ_JBJMVI010000014.1, forward strand.
TCGAATCGCCTTCGACCCGGACCAGCGACAGATTGGCCGCCGCAGTTGGAGTGAGGGCTTTCAGCCAGCGCTCGTCGAACGCGAAATAGGGCTTGCCGAGTTCCTCGGTCACGACCGCGCCGGGGCCGGCGGAGACCGTCACCGGGTGACGGTCGACGCTGATCAGGCCGTCATTCGCCCGTCCCCCCTCCGGTGGACCGCCGAGCAGAGCTTCGGGGATCGCGAAATAGCGGGCGAGCTTGCGCCGCTCCTCCTCGCCGAGCCTCCTCGGCACGCCGCGGCGGACGAATTGCTGGATGTAGGCCGGGTTGCGCCCGAGCATGCGCGATAGCCCGGCAAAATCCTCGCCGCGCTCGGCGCACAGCCGTTCAACGACGAGGCGGGGATCGTTCACCATTAATACGTCCTTAGTAGTGGTAGGAAAATTCCTAGACAAGTAGGAATTGCGTTGGGAGGTATGCGCAGCCGAGTCGCGAGGATTATAAGGACACGACAGGTGAATTTGCTCAGAGAAGTGGAAAAATTCCTACGCCGAAATGAGACTGCTCCTACCCGTTTTGGTCGCGAAGCCGTCGGCGACCCGCGCTTTGTCTTCGATTTGCGCAACGGTCGCGACCCGAGGCCGCGAACCGTTGAGCGCGTCCTCGCTTATCTCGAAGCCGGTGCGCAATGAACCGTCTAGCCATTTCCCCGGCGGCGTCCGCACTGCTTCGAGTCCTGACCGCCCGAGCGGGCGCGAGCCGCGATAGGATTTTACTCAGCGATATATTGTCGGTCGACTGGCGCTCGCTGACCTTTGCCGGCGAACGCCACGAGATCGAGCTGCGCGTTGCCCGGCCGGACTCGTTCGCGCTGGCCGAACGGATGTGCGCCGGCCTCGAGGATGCGGACTTCAGCATTCCGGGAATCATCGTTGCGGACATCGCCGTGGTCGGCTCGCCCGAACGCGAGCTGGACGGATCGACGACCGTGACGATCGAGGCCCTGACCGTTTCCGCGGACTAACCGAGTGACCGCCTCAGTTCGGCAAGCGCATCCGACAGCGCTTGGGCGGCGTCGGCCGGCGCTTCCACGGGCGATGCCCCGACGTGACCGGCGATGCGCGACTGGAGCTGGCCCGGGGTAGGCATTGCGGCGCGGTCGAACAGGCGGACGACGCGTGCGTCGGAATCAATCTCGGCGAGAATGTCGTCGAGCAGGAGCGCCTCGCTACCATCGAGGCGATCTGCGTCGGTGAGGACGAGCTCATCCTGCGGCCGCAGCCGGTCCGCTTCGGTGAGCACCAGCTCGTCGGTGGGCTCGAACATATCCAGCTCGACAGGCTCGAAGGCCGTCAGATCGAAGCCGGCGTGGCGCGAGCCTATGTGCTCCATAAGGCGGCGGCAGGGCAGATAAGCCAGCGCCCCCGCCCCCGCCGCACAGACGCCGGCCTCGGGCTGAACGCCGAGCGTGCCGAGCAGCCCGTATCCGGCGTAGGCGACGGCGGCCGCGAGCAATGCCGAAGCACCGCGCTCGGCGCCGGTCTCGATCCGTTGAATCAGTCCCGCGTCCATCGCGCAAACTGATAGCGGAAATATGTTTCCAGTCCGTTAGGCGGGAACCTCGCGCGGATGGGAGATGGTTTCGACCTCTGGCATGTCTTCAATCAGGTCGACGAGAGCCGCGGTGAACGCCTCGACATCGTCGGGCTTGCGGCTGGTGACGATATTGCCGTCGGTGACCGCGGCCTCATCGACGACGGTTGCGCCGGCGTTGCGCAGGTCGGTGCGGATCGAGGGCCAGCTCGTCGCCTTCCTGCCGCGAAGCAAATCGGCCTCGACGAGCAGCCACGGGGCGTGGCAGATCGCGCCGATCGGTTTGCCCTGCTCGTTGAACGCCCGAATCAATGCGATGACGTTGCCGTGCACGCGCAAAAGATCGGGGTTGCGCACCCCGCCGGGCAGGATGAGCGCGTCAAAATCATCGGCATTGGCATCGTCGACGGTGAGGTCGGGACGGATTGTCCGCCCGGGGTCGTCGTGGACGGTCGCCTGGATCGGATCGAGCTTCAACGAGGCGAGCACGACCTCGGCGCCGCGTTTCTGCAGGATCTCGCGCGGACCGAACAGCTCCCATTCCTCGAAGCCGTCGGTGGCGACGATGAGGATTCGCGAATCGGGAATCAAAGGCATGGGGGTAACTCCTTGGCAATAACAGGAACTCGCCCGCCCGCCGCTCGTCTATGCGCTCCGATGACCCGAGTGAAGCGTGAAGCGCCATGTTGAGGCACAGCAGCGACAGCGAACCGGGCTACACACGCAAGCGGAAGGGCCGCTACTGGGCCTATTACGACGGCGACCAACGAGTCACGGAGCGCGACACGATCGAACGGCTGAACGCGATCGCCCTTCCCCCAGCCTATAAAGACGCCTGGTTCTGCAAGGATCCCGACGGACATCTCCAGGCGACCGGAATCGACGATCGCGGGCGCAAGCAATATCGCTATCATCCGGAGTTCCGCGCCCAGGCCGAAGCGAGCAAGTTCGCCGGCCTTGCACAATTCGGCAAGGCGCTGCCGAAGGTCCGCCGCAAGGTCGACAGGGACTTGAGGAAGCGCGAGCTCAGTCGGGACAAGGTGGTTGCCGCGGTCGTCCGCCTGCTCGACGAGGATTACCTGCGCGTCGGCAACGAGGAATATGCGAAATCGAACAAGAGCTATGGCGCGACCACGCTGCTCAGCCGCCAGGTCCAGGATGACGGCCGCAAGGTGAGGATGCGGTTCAGGGGGAAGAGTGGGATCGAGCAGGAGGTGACGATCACGGATCGTACACTTCGCCAGGTCGTCCGCCAGCTTCAGGAGCTGCCGGGCCAGGCGCTGTTCCAGTACGTCAACGGCGATGGAAACCCGCACCCGATCACCTCGACCGAGGTCAACGACTACATCCGCGAGGCCAGTGGCGGCGACTTTACCGCCAAGCATTTCCGCACCTGGGGCGCGACCGTCCTGGCGTTCGAGCAGATGCTCGACAAGGCCGACAACGCGCGGATCAGCGTCAAGACGATGATCGAGCCGGTCGCCGAGGCGCTCGGCAATACCGTCGCGATGAGCCGCAAGGCCTATGTCCATCCGGCGCTGATCGCGGCGGTGAAGGACAATCCCCGCGACCCGCTCAAAGGTCTGGAGCGGCCCCGAGCGCGCAAATGGATGTCCTCGTGCGAGGTCGCGTTGATTCCATTCCTCAACAAGCTGGTGAGAAAGACGGGCAAGGCCGCCGCTTGATTGCGCTCGCCGTGCCCGCCAAAGACGCACCCATGGGGGTGGATCATCTGACCAGCTGGTTCGACGCCAATCGCGACGGGCTGATGACCGGCGTCGTCGTCGGCGTCGTCATCGTCGCCCTGATGCTCATCCTTCGCGCCTATGGCGAGCGGAGCGTGCGCCGCGACCCGCTCGGCACCGGCTGGCGCGCGGTGATTGGACGGGTGCTGGCCAGGACCGGCATTGCCTTCATGGTCCTCGCCGCCGCCGACGTGGTCGCGACCTATGCCGACCTGCCGCACAAGGCGGCGCGGCTGATCGACATATTGTTCGTCATCGCTTTTGCGATCCAGGGCGCGATCTGGGGCCGCGAGCTGATCCTCGGCGTGATCGGCCGCAAGGTCGCCGAGGAAAATGGCTCGGGGCCGCTCGCGAGCGCTATGGCGATCATCCGCGTGCTGGTCAGCGTCGCTTTGTTCAGCATCGCCGGAATCCTGATTCTCGACAACGTCGGCGTGAACGTGACCGCGCTGGTCGCCGGACTCGGCATCGGCGGCATTGCCATCGGCCTCGCCGCGCAGGGCATCTTCTCAGACCTGTTCGCGGCGCTGTCGATCCTGTTCGACCGGCCGTTCAAGAAAGGCGACACGATCCGCTACGACGGGAGCACCGGCACGGTCGAGCGGATCGGGCTCAAGACGACCCGGCTGCGTTCGATCAGCGGCGAGCAGTTGATCATGGCCAACACCAAGCTGCTCGAGCGCGAGATCCATAATCTCGCCCAGGCGAAGGCACGGCGGATCACCATCTATCTTGCCGTCGGGGGCGATACGTCGGGCGCAGCAGTGGGCAAGGTGGCCGACGCTGCCGCGGAAGCTGTTTCCGCGCAGAAAGGATGCAAGCTGGTTCGTTGCGGCCTCGTGGGGGCCGGTTCGGGCGCGCTCGCTTACGATCTGGTCTACGACGATTCGACGGCGAGTGCCGACGCGCTTGCCGGCAACCGGTCGGCAATCCTGCATGCGCTCATCGACCGGCTTGGCGCCGCCAAGCTGGTGCTCGCCCGCGCCTCCGACCAGCCGCCCGCGCCGCTGCCCTTTTAGGCGCGTCACCCCATTGCAGTCCTATTCACACGCCTGCAAATAGGGGCATGCCGATCGCTAGCTTCGATGAGATCCGCGCCCGTGTCGGCAGCGAGGTTGGAGTCTCGTCCTGGTTGACGATCGATCAGGCGCGGATCGACGCGTTCGCCGAGGCGACCGACGACCGGCAGTTCATCCACGTCGATCCTGCCGCCGCCGCGCGGACGCCCTTCGGGGGCACGATCGCGCATGGGTTCCTCACGCTCTCGCTCCTCTCGCGAATGGCGGCAGACGCGATGCTCATCTCCGAAGGGGTGAAGATGTCGGTCAATTACGGGTTCGACCGCATCCGCTTTCTTGCCCCGGTCCGCTCGGGCAAGCGCGTTCGCGGCCGCTTCACGCTTGACTCGGTGGAGGAGAAAGCGCCGGGGCAATGGCTGTTTCGTCACACGGTCACGGTCGAGATCGAGGGCGAGGACAAGCCTGCGCTCAGCGCGGCCTGGCTCGGCCTGATATTCACCTAAGGAGACTGGAATGCGCGACGCGGTGATTGTTTCGACGGCCCGGACGGGCATCGGCAAGGCCTATCGCGGGGCGTTCAACGCGACGCCCTCGCCGACGCTCGCCGCGCACCCGATCCGCGCGGCCGTCGAGCGCGCCAGGCTCGACCCGGCGGAGATCGACGACGTAATCATGGGCGCGGCGCTACAGCAGGGCGTTCAGACCACGATCGGGCGCACCGCGGCGCTCCGCGCCGGCCTGCCCGTCGAGGTGTCGGGCATGTCGATCGACCGCCAGTGCGCGTCGGGGCTGATGGCCATCGCCACGGCCGCAAAGCAGGTGATCGTCGACCGCATGGATGTCGTCGTCGCCGGCGGCGTAGAAAGTATCAGCCTCGTCCAGACCGGAGAGATGCGGCTGGGGCCGGACCCGGAGCTGTTGAGCATGCACAACGGCGTCTACATGCCCATGATCGACACCGCCGAGATCGTCGGCAATCGCTACGGCATCAGCCGCGAGCGGTGCGACGAATTCGCGCTGCGTTCGCAGCAGCGCACCGCCAAGGCCCAGGCCGAAGGCAGGTTCGACGACGAGATCATCCCGGTCACCGCGAACATGGCGGTGAAGAACAAGGAGACCGGCGAGGTCTCGATGAAAGAAGTGACGCTCACCAAGGACGAGGGCAACCGGGCGCAGACGACGCTCGAGGACCTCGCGAGGCTCGATCCGGTGCGCGGTCCCGAGAAGATCATAACCGCGGGCAATGCGAGCCAGCTCAGCGACGGCGCGTCGGTCAGCGTGGTGATGGAAGCCTCGCTCGCCGAAAAGCGCGGGCTCGAGCCGCTTGGCCGATACATGGGCATGGCGGTCGCCGGCACCGCTCCGGAGGAGATGGGCATCGGCCCGGTGTTCGCCGTGCCCAAGCTGCTCAAGCGCTTCGGCCTCACCGTCGACGACATCGGCCTGTGGGAACTCAACGAGGCGTTCGCGGTCCAGGTGCTCTACTGTGTCGACACGCTCGGCATTCCCGAGGACCGCCTCAACGTCGACGGCGGCGCGATCTCGATCGGCCATCCTTACGGCATGTCGGGCGCGCGCCTGACCGGACACGCGCTGATCGAGGGCAAGCGCCGGGGCGTGAAGCATGTGGTCGTCACCATGTGCGTCGGCGGCGGAATGGGCGCGGCTGGGCTGTTCGAGGTGCTATAAGGGCTGCCGTGCCGCAGGAGCTGACCATGATCCCCACCTACATCGTCCTCGGTGTCGCCCTGCTGTTCCTGCTGGTCAGCTCATTGAAGAGCTTCGGCATCAATCAGGAATATCAGCGCGGCGTGCTGTTCCGCCTTGGGCGGCTCGGGCCGATGAAAGGGCCTGGCTGGTATTGGCTGATCCCGTACGTCGACCGGGTCGTTCGCGTCGACATGCGGACCATCACCTATCAGCTCGAAACGCAGGAGACGATCACGCGCGATGGCGTTGCCGTCAGGGTCAACGCGGTCCTGTGGTTCCGCGCCGATTCCGCGGTTCACGTGGTGACGTCCGTGGAGAATTGGATGTCCGCCACGGTCCAGGCCGCCGAGACCGCGCTTCGCGACGCGATTGGCCAGAGCGAGCTCGACCAGATGCTGAAGGATCGCCTGTCGATCAACAAGCGGATGCAGGACCTGTTGCGCGAAGCGTCGATGAAATGGGGCGTCGAAGTCGATTCCGTGGAGATCAAGGACGTCGACATTCCCGAGCAGATGCAGCGCGCCATCGCCAAGGAGGCCGAAGCGATCCGCGAAAAGCGCGCGCGGATTATCCGCGCCGAGGGCGAGCAAGAGGCGGCGACGAAGCTCTCCCAGGCAGCCGACACGATCAGCGCATCGCCGGGCGCGCTGGAGCTCAGGCGCCTGCAAACCCTCACCGAGATCGGCGTCGAGCACAACAGTACGATCATCGCCATGCTTCCGGTCGAGCTGGTCCACGCCGCGCGCAAGATCGCCGGGCTGCCGGCGGCCGAAACCGAAGCGGGCTGAGCGGGTTAATCGCCGAACAGGAGGTTCCCCAATGCCCGAATCCAACCGCCCGCTGGTCGAACGTATCGCCCGAGTGCTCGCCGGCGCCGCCTTCAGCAGCAACGCCGAGGGCAGCGACCCGTCGGCCGGCGAGAAGGTCGACCTGGCCTGGCACGAACATGTGAACCAAGCCCTGGCCGTGCTTCACACCGCGCGCGAGCCGGACGAGGCGATGGCCGCCGCGGGCGACGAGGAGGTGTGGCGGAACATGGTCGAAGCCGCGATCGCCCAGCACGTCGATTGAGCCCGCGCGACGCCAGCGACGGGGCGCGAGCGCGCAAGGCGGACCCGCGCTGGACGCTCCTTGCCTGCATCCTGGCGTCGAGCCTCTCGTTCGTCGACGGATCGGTGCTCAGCGTGGCGTTGCCCGCGATCCGCGAGAGTTATGGCGCCGGGGCACAGGACGTGCAGTGGGTCGTCAACGCCTACCTCCTGCCGTTGTCGGCACTCCTTCTGCTCGGCGGCGCGCTCGGCGACCATTTCGGGCGCCGGCGGTTATTGCTGATCGGGACGAGCATCTTTGGCGCGACGTCGCTGGTCTGCGCGCTCGCTCCGAGCCTGCCGGTGCTGCTCGCGGCGCGCGCCGCGCAGGGTGTCGGCGCGGCCTTGCTCCTGCCCAACAGCCTCGCGTTGCTCAATGCCGCCTTCTCGGGGCCCAAGCGCGGCCGAGCGGTCGGCATCTGGGCGGCCGCCGGCGCAGCGGCAGCGGCGATCGCGCCGCTGATCGGCGGCTGGCTCGTCGGCACGGTCGGCTGGCCGGCGATCTTCTACATCAACCTACCGCTGGCGCTTGGGGCGATCCTGCTCGCGCTGCGGTTCGTCGCCGAGAGCCGGGAACCGGGCGCCGGCCGCACCGATTATGCCGGCGCGCTGCTCGCCACGGCCGGCCTTGGCGGCCTGACCTATGCGTTGACGTTGTGGTCGGCGACGCGGCACTTCACCAATGCGGCGCTGGCAGCGCTTGCGGCGGGCCTGGCCTTTCTCGCGGCTTTCATGTTCGTGGAGTATTGGCGCGGGCAACGCGCGATGATGCCCCTGACCCTGTTCAGGGGCCGCTGCTTTTCCGGCCTGAACCTACTCACCTTCCTGCTTTACGGCGCGTTCGGTGCGGCGATGCTGCTAATCCCCTACGTGCTGATCACCAGCGGCGGCTATTCGCCGGTCCAGGCCGGCCTTGCGATGCTGCCGCTGCCGGTGCTGATGACATCGATCTCGCCGACGATGGGCGGGCTTGCGGCAAAGATCGGGCCCCGGGCTCCGCTGACAGTCGGCCCGCTGATCGTCGCCGGCGGAATGATGCTTTCAAGCCTGGTCTCGTCCGATAGCAGCTATTGGACGGGCGCCTTTCCGACCATCCTGGTCATGGCCCTGGGAATGACCATCGCGGTCGCGCCGTTGACCGCCTCGGTGCTCGGCTCGGTCGAGGAGAAGCATGTCGCGATGGCGTCGGGCTTCAACAGCGCGGTCGCGCGCACCGGTGGACTGATCGCGACCGCCCTCCTAGGCTCAGTACTGGCGAGCAAGGGCGAACGGCTGTTCGCCGGGTTTCACGCCGCGATGTTCGTGTCCGCCGGGGTAGCGGCGCTTTCGAGCCTGGTCGCGCTGACGATGCTAGGCGGTATCAGGATGAAAAAAGCCGCCTAGCTATTGGCGGCGATGAACTTCTCGACGACGGGCGCGATCTTCTCGCGCCATTTGCGGCCGTTGAAGATCCCGTAATGACCGACGTCTTTGGCCATGAAATATTGCTTCTTCGCCTGCGGTAGCCTGGTCGCGATGTCGAGCGCGGCCTTGGTCTGGCCGATCCCGGAAATATCGTCGCGCTCGCCTTCGATGGCGAGCAAAGCGGTGTCACGGATCGCCGCGGGATCGACAACCCGGCCGCGGTGCTCGAGCTGGCCGTCGGGGAGCAGGTGGCGCTGGAACACCACGTCGACAGTCTGGAGATAGAATTCCGCCGTCATGTCGCAGACCGAGCGATATTCGTCGTAGAACTGACGCGTCGCATCCGCCCCTTCCTCGTCGCCGACCACGAGATGCTTGAACATCTCCCAATGGCTGATGAGGTGCGAGCCGAGGTTCATGGTCATGAAGCCGGCGAGCTGGAGGAAGCCCGGATAAACCTTCCGTCCGGAGCCGGGGTAGATCACGGGCACCGTCGCGACGACATTCTGCTCGAACCAGGCGAACGGCCGCTGCGTCGCGAGCGTGTTGACCGCCGTCGGCGCCTTGCGCGTGTCGATCGGCCCGCCCATCATGGTCAGGGTCTTGGGACGCCACGGGTTCTTGTCCTGATTCATGAGCGCGGTCGCGGCGAACGCGGGAACCGCCGGCTGGCACACAGCCAGGAGATGCGGCCGCTGGCCGGTCCTGGTGCCGATCAGTTCGAGGAACTGAACCAGATAATCGATATAATCGTCGAGGTCGAAGGTGCCTTCGGACAGCGGCACCATCTTCGCGTCCCGCCAATCGGTGATGTAGACGTCGTTATCGGGCAGAAGCCGTTCGACCGTTCCCCGCAGCAGGGTCGCATAGTGGCCCGACATGGGTGCCACGATCAGCAGCGGTCGCCCGGATTCGGCGTCGACCTTGCGGAAATATTTAAGCTGTCCGAACGGCTTGCGAAGGACGATGTCCTCGTCGACCGCGACAATTTTCCGCCCGACCTTAGTCTCGATGATCCCGAATTCGGGCTTGCCGCGCGGCGCGGAGGCGTGGGCGAAGACCTCGAGGCTCGCCGCGACCATCGGTCCCATCGAGCTGTAACCCCAGGGATTGGCCGGATTGTTGAGCCAGCCGGCTCCAAGCCCGGCTAGCTTGCTCGCACCTGCGAGAAAGGAGCGCTGGACCTCATAGGCGTCGTAAAGCATTCAACCTCGCAAAAAGCGCTACCCGTCGAACGGATGTGGCCCCGCTTTGCCCCGCTGGCAAGTTTATGTTGCAGTGCGGTAGGTGGCGCCGGTTGGCGGGCGCTGGCTCAGGAGGCGGTTTCGAGCTCGCCGGCGGTCTGGCGCGGCGCAGTTTCAGGTGATCGCACGGCCTCGCTGTCGACGCTGGTGCGATCCGCGGGAAGAACCTCCACGACCTCGACGATCCGGTAGCGCTCGGAGAGAACCTCGTGGTCCGGGCCATAGGAAGTCTCGAAATCAACCCGGCAGCGCAAGGCGTCACCGGGTCGGATGTCGAGCTCACGGCGATAGAATTTGTCGAGCAGCGTGCCCGGCTCGCTGTTGACCAGTGTCCGCGTACCGCCATGCTTCAGCTGCCACTGCCCGGTCGCCTGATAGTCGGGCATCTCGACCACGAAGATCATGTCGGCCGAACGATTGGTGAGCTTGCGCGCTTGCAACAGCGCGCGGGGCTCGGGAATCGTCTTGCCGAGGTCGAGCTCGGCCGAGCCGTTGTTGCTGCTGATCCGGACCGAAGCGCCCGCGCTCAGTCCAGCTTTCGCCTTCTGCCAGGCGGCAATCGCGTTCACCAGGTCGGCCGACGAGGGCAGCACCGGGTTCGCGGACGTCGTGATCGAGGTCCCCCAGGCAAGCACGCGGATCGCCTGCTGGAGATCGGACAGCTGGTGCGTCGACGAGCCGTCCATCCAGGCGATCATCGCGAGCATTCCGCGCGCGAGGAATTTGAGCACGGAAGCCTCGTCCTCGCCCCGGGTCCCCGAGGCGCGCACGCGAAGCCACATCGACAGGCTGCGCCGTGCCACCTCCTCCAATACCGCAACCGTTTCGATCTGGATTGGCGCCGGCCCGGCCAGTGCGCGATAGGACGCCTCGACCGCATCCTTGAACCGTTGGACCTGAGCGACCTCGGGCGGCCGTCGAGCCGCCCCGTCGGCCATCACCTCCACGACGACGTCGCTGTCGGTCAACTCGGCGAGGAGGTCGCTGAAGCCCGGCCGCTGTGCAGTCTCTTCCGAAGGCATTGGGAACTCGCCTCGATTCGTTAATTCGCCATTTACTACGCTGCGGCGGGCCCGACGCAACCACTTCGAGCGGCGCAAGATCAGCCAAAGGGCATTTGAGGCGAAGGCGGACGGCTGTTAGTGGGCGGGCCATGGCCATCAATTCCGGCAACCGCCCCAAGGGCCGCTCCGTCCGAAGCCTGCGCATGGTGTGGAGCTTTGCGACCCGCTACCCCGGGCACATCGCGGTCGCGGCGCTCGCGCTGCTCATCGCCGCCGCGGCGACCTCCGGCGTGCCCTACGCGTTCAAGCTGATCATCGACAAAGGCTTCGCGGCCGGCGCTGGCACCCGCAGCGATATCGCGCGCTGGTTCGAATATCTGATGGTGCTGGTCAGCATCATGGCGCTGGCGACGGCGGTGCGCTTCTATTTCGTCTCCTGGCTCGGGGAGCGGACGGTGGCCGACATCCGCCTTGCGGTGCACCGAAATATGCTTCGCATGTCGCCCGGATTCTTCGAGGAGAACCGCCCGGCCGAGATCACCTCGCGTATCACGGTCGACACGACGATCATCGAGCAGGTCGTCGGGACCACCGCATCGGTCGCGCTGCGCAACCTCGTGACCGGCATCGCCTGCATCGCGATCCTGTTCGCGCTGGCGCCCAAGCTCGCGGCGCTGATGCTGCTCGGCGTGCCGCTGGTGATCGGCCCGATCGTGTTTCTAGGGCGCCGGGTGCGCGCGGTGTCGACCCGCGGCCAAGACCGCATCGCCGACGTCGGCACCGTGACCAGCGAAGTGCTCGGCGCGATGAAGATCGTGCAAGCCTTCAACCAGCAAGGCCGCGAGGCCTCCCGCTTCGGCGCGGCAGTCGAGCGGGTGTTCGCGACCGCCAAACGGCGGATCTTCCTCCGCGCGATCATGACCGCGGTCATCATCTTCCTTCTGTTCGGCGCGATCATCTGGATCATCTGGCAGGGCGCGATCGATGTCGCCGCCGGCCGGATGAGCGGCGGCACGATCGCCGCGTTTGTCCTCTACGGCGGGTTGCTCGCCGGTGCGTTCGGTGCGCTGTCGGAGGTTTACGGCGACCTGCTCCGGGCCGCGGGGGCTTCGGACCGCCTCGCCGAATTGCTCACAGCCGAGCCCGAGATCAGCGCGCCGGCCAACCCGGTAAAGCTTCCCGAGCCGCCGCTCGGGCAAGTCACGTTCGAGCATGTGACGTTCCACTATCCGACCCGGCGCGAGACTTCCGCGCTCGAAGACTTCAGCCTGACGGTCCGGCCGCGCGAGCGCCTCGCGCTGGTCGGCCCGTCCGGCGCGGGCAAGACGACAATCTTCCAGCTGGTCGAGCGCTTCTACGACCCTGACGCCGGAAGCATTCTCCTCGACGGAGTCGATTTGAAGGATGCGGACCCTGCCGACGTCCGCCGGCGCATCGCGATGGTGCCGCAGGAGACGATCATTTTCGCCGCGTCAGCGCGCGACAATCTGCGCTACGGCAATTGGGACGCGAGCGAGGACGAGCTGTGGCAGGCGGCGCGCGATGCCAACGCCGAGGACTTCCTGCGCGCGCTGCCCGAAGGTCTCGATACCTACATGGGCGAAGGCGGCGCTCGATTGTCAGGCGGCCAGCGCCAACGCATCGCGATCGCACGGGCGCTGCTGCGCGATGCGCCCTTGCTGCTGCTCGACGAAGCGACGTCCGCGCTCGACGCGGAAAGCGAGCGGCTGGTGCAGGATGCGCTCGACCGGCTGATGGAGCAGCGGACGACGATCGTCATCGCGCACCGCCTGGCGACAGTCCGCGCGGCCGATCGAATTGTGGTGATGGATGGCGGACGGATCGTCGAGGAGGGCACGCACGCGACGCTCAGCGGGCGCGGTGGCCTCTATGCGCGGCTAGCGCGCCTGCAGTTCGAGGACCGGGCCGCCTAGGCGTTCGCACCGCCGCCGGTCGGCGTACCGCCGCCGCCAGAGGTTCCGCCGCCACGGCCGCGCGAACTCGTACCCCGCGGACGTGACGATGTGCTGCGTTTGCGGGTCGCCGTTCTGCGAGGCTTAGCCGCTCCCGTCGTGCGTTTCGCCGCCGGTTTGCGCGCGCCGCTGCTGCGCGTCTTTGCCGCCGTGGCCGAGCGCTTCGCCGCTGGTTTGCGGGCGGCCGATGAGCGGCTCGCGGCGCCAGCGGAGGATCTCGCGCGGGTTGAAGTCGATTTCTTCGCGGTCGCGCGCTTCGCCGTCGAGCGCTTCGCCGGGGACTTGCGCGCGCCGCCGCGGCGCGTTGACGGCGACGAGGCCGACCTGGTGCCAGCGCTCGCACTGCCCTCGGCCGTCCATTTGCCGGACATGACGCGCTGGGCGGCTTCGGCGACCGCCTCGGCGATCAGCGAACCGAGCTTGGTCGCGCTGGCCATCACATTGCTTGCGGCCTGGGATGCGGTGTCGGCGGCGTCGAGACCGGCGTCGCGGATCGCGCGGCGCGCCTTCGGGCTCGCACTGATCGCGGCGGCAGCGGCGGCAAGGCCCGCAGCAAGCATTTCCTTGCTCATTGCCGCCTTGGCTAATTTGTCGACAGTATCACTGCCTGAAGAAGAACTCGAAGATCCCTTGCGTGCGGATTTGGCCATCGCTTCAATCTCCCTCCGTTGCGGAAAAGACACTTCAAGCCCGTAACGGTTCCCGAATGAACCCGGAAGCCGGATTCAGATATGTTAAAGGGCACCGCCGCGCAGTGCAGCGGTGCCCTTCGACATGGTCAGCGGCCGAAGGTGTGGCCGTTCGTCAGCAATTACGGCCTACGAACACCCCTCTCCGACCTCTGTGCTGAACCATGAGACATCGGATCACCTCCTTTCGCTGCGTTGAAGCCGAGGGAAAGATGAGTCTTAATTCGCCGAAGCGCAAGACTTGTATTCGCGTGAATAATCGGCACACTCCGCCGCTTCGCGCCGCGTGCCGTCAGACGCGGCAATCCTCGATCACCCGCGCAACCTCCGCCCAGGGCGGGACGACGAGAGGCGGCTGCGTGCCGATGGTGAACGCGACACGCCCGCGGCTCGAGGCGATGGCGTCGAGCAAAGGATCAAAGGCGCCAAGATCAACCGCCAGCCGGCCCGTCGGCGGGTTGAAGATCGAGGCGGTGCTTTGGGTCCGCGAGCTCGTCCAGATATTGATGAAGGGCGCAGCCGCGGACGCGGGTCTGGAAATGGTGACGCGCCGCGTTGCACGTGCGCAATGGATCCACAGCTGCGGACTGCCGGCCAAGTTCGCGAACACTGCCTCGGTCCCATCGGTGGTGGGGGCATACGTCCAATTGCCGGCGATCGGGGTTGCGGTGCTGAAATCCTGTGCATGAAGGGTCGACGCCGCAAGCAGCGCGAACGCCGCGGCAAACCTGAATCTCACGATTGTCAGCGGCTCAGCTTGTCGACTTTGGCCTGGAGCGCGGCAAGCTCGGCCTTCAGCTGGTCCATATCGCTGCTCGTGGATTTGGGTCCGACCTTGGGCTTGCCGCCAAAGGCCTGGGCCGCATCCTCGAACATCGCCATGTTGCGCTTGGCGAGATCGGCGAAGACGTTGGCTCCGAATGCATCCTTGACCGCGCTCTGGTTGCGCTGGAACGCGTCCATCGCGGCCTCGAGATATTGCGGCACGAAATTCTGCATCGAGTTGCCGTAGAGGCCGATCAGCTGCTTCAGAAAATTGATCGGAAGCATCGTCGTTCCGCCGCGCGCTTCTTCGTCAACGATGATCTGGGTCAGCACCTGGCGCGTGATGTCATCACCGGTCTTGGCGTCGACGACCTCGAACTCGCGGCCGTCGCGCACCATTTGCGCAAGCCGGTCGAGCGTGATGTAGGTCGAGCTTTCGGTGTCATAAAGGCGCCGGTTCGCGTACTTCTTGATCGTCACCTTGCCCGATGTCTTGGCCATGCAAAATTCCCCAACCGCGGACGGCGACTTACTACCGGAGCATCCTGCACTGCAACATGAACGCGCGCCAAGGCCGCTGCCGCTGTTTCTCGAATTGGTACGCGAGGTGTCGGCGCGCGACCGGAAGATGGCCGCAGAGGCGCTAACCGGCTTGCGCGCCTATGAGCAGGCACCGCGGCGCCAGCGGCCACCGCCGAAGCCGGAGATCGCGCGAGTCCGCGGTGCAACATTGCGCGACCATGGCGGCGAAGGGGCCCGGGCGGTGCTGGTGCCGTCGCTCATCAATCCGCCCCGGATCCTCGACCTCGACGAGCAGGCTTCGCTGACGAGCGCGATTGCGCGAATGGGGCGGCGCACATTGCTGCTCGATTGGGGAGAAGCGGATCAGCGCGGGGAGCTGTCGGTGACCGGGCACATCGAGGAATTGCTGCTGCCTTTGCTGCGCCGCATCAGCGAGCCGCCGGCATTGATCGGCTATTGCCTCGGCGGGACGATGGCGATTGCGGCGGCGAACCTAGCGCCGGTCGAGTGCGTCGTCACGCTCGCCGCGCCGTGGAACTTCAAGCGCTATCCGCAGGCTTCGCATGCCGCATTGCAGGACATGTGGCGACATTCGCAGGGCGCGGCGAAGAGCCTGGGTGCGCTGCCGATGGAAGTCTTGCAGGCGGCCTTCTGGTCGCTCGACCCGGAACGAACGGTGAGGAAATTCGCGGAGTTCGGGCGGCTCGACCCGGTGAGCGCCGAGGCGCGCCGCTTCGTCGAGCTGGAAGAATGGGCCAACGAGGGCGAGCCTTTGCCTTATCCGGCGGCCAAGGAGCTGGTCGAGGAATTGTTCGGCAAGGACCTGCCCGGCTCGGCCGCATGGCAGGTCGCCGGGCGGCCAGTGTCCGATCAGCTAGCGGTCCCGGCGCTGCATCTCACCGCCGAACGCGACCTGATCGCGCCGCCGCAGACTGTGGCCTCCGGCGAAATCGTCGCCATTCCCTCTGGTCATGTCGGAATGATCGTCGGATCGGCACGGGCCCGGCTTCGCGTCGAATTGGAGGCCTTCCTCAAGGAGCAGCCATGAATGCGCCGAAGCAAAGATGCGAATGGGTCAGCGGAGCCGATCCGCTGATGGTCGAGTATCACGATCGCGAATGGGGCCTGCCCATCCACGACGATCGCAAGCATTTTGAATTCCTCGTGCTCGAAGCGGCTCAGGCTGGGTTGAGCTGGTCGACGGTCCTCAAGAAGCGCGAAGGCTACCGCCGGGCTTTCAGCGACTTCGACCCCGAAAAGGTTGCGCGCTACACCGATAAACGAATTGAAAAACTGCTGCTCGATCCGTCAATCATCCGCAATCGGATGAAGGTTGGCGCCGCCGTACGCAACGCACGTCGGTTCCTTGCCGTCCAGGAGGAGTTCGGGAGCTTCGACGCATATGCCTGGCGCTTCGTTGACGGCCACCCCAAGGTCAATCGCGCCAAGACAACGAGCGACATTCCAGCGACGTCACCGCAGTCCGACACCTTCAGCAAGGACCTCAAATCCCGCGGCTTCGGCTTTGTCGGTTCGACGATCATTTACGCCCACATGCAGGCGGTCGGGATGGTCAACGACCATTTGGTCGATTGTTTTCGGTACCGGGAGGTTCAGCGGCTCGCCTAGCCTTGCCGCTAGGAGATGGCGTCGCTAAGTCGCCCCTCACGCACCCGTAGCTCAGCTGGATAGAGCGCTGCCCTCCGAAGGCAGAGGCCACAGGTTCGAATCCTGTCGGGTGCGCCACTCTTCCGAATGTGCGATTTCGTCAGGTCCTGATTAACTGCAGGATCAAGGCACAATGTTGAGCGACCGATGGGGGAAGCGCGATGGACATTCACCTGCCCAAGCCGCTGCATGGCTGGCGCCAATTCATGGGCGAAGTGGGTGTCATTGTTCTCGGCGTCCTCATCGCAATCGGCTTTGGGCAGATCGTCGAGCAAATTCATTGGGCCGGCGAGGTGCGCGCGGGGCGATCCGCGCTAAAGACCGAAATGCAACAGCCTAACCGGGTTTTTGCCTACCGCGTCGCGGCCCAACCATGCATCGCTCGCCGGCTGGACGAGATCAACACACTGGTCGAGCAAGCGGCGAAGCACGCGCCCGTGCCGCGCGTCGGACCGGTGATACCCGACATCGGCAATGCGCTTAACGACAATGTTTGGGAGACCTACCGCGCCTCGCAGACGCTTGCCCATTTCAGCGACGATGACCTGGGGTTGCTCGGCGTCTACTACACCCAGCTAGGGAATATTCGGCGTTTCGTGGGCGAAGAAAACCGCGACTGGGGCGTGATCGGGGTGCTTGAGGGTGACCCGGCGCGTCTGGGACCAGTGGACATCGCGGGCATCCGCATCGCTATCCAGAATGCGCGTTTCGACAATTCAATCATTGCCGCAATAGCTGCTGAGGAGCTGGGTTATTCGCAGCGCTTCGGAGTTTCTCCCCCGAAGGCTAATTCCAGCCGCCTCAAGGAGGTGTGCGCGCCGCTGCGCGTGACGGCTTGAACGGCCGCGAAGAAAGGCGCGGCAGTCGCGTGCGCCAGCGGTTTGACCCCCACCCTCGCGCATGGCAACGCGCCGTCATGGGCGACGAGCCACCTTCCGAGCGCAATCCACAGCGGACATGGGGCGGCCGCTTCGGGACGAAGCCAGCCGAGCTGATGACGCGCATCAATGCGTCGATCGGCTTCGACAAAAGGCTGTGGCGCGAGGATATCGCCGCCTCCAGAGCCCACGCCGCGATGCTGCGCGATCAGGGCATCATCGCCGAGGCCGACGCGGCGGCAGTCCTCGAAGGGCTCGACCAGATCGTCGCGGAATATGAGCGCGACGGTGTGCCGGAGCAGCTCGAGCTCGAGGACATCCACATGACCGTCGAGCACCGCCTCGGCGAGCTGATAGGCCCCGCGGCCGGGCGGCTGCACACGGCTAGATCGCGCAACGACCAGGTCGCCACGGACTTCCGATTGTGGGTGCGCAATGCGTGCGAAGAAGCAATCGACGCGATTCGCGCCCTGCAGCGCGCACTCGTCGAGCGCGCGGAGAAGCATGCCGAAACGGTGATGCCCGGCTTCACGCATCTGCAAGTCGCGCAGCCGGTGACGCTCGGTCATCATTTGATGGCCTATTACGAGATGCTGCGGCGTGACGTGTCGCGCTTCACCGACGCGCGAGCACGCATGAACGAGTGCCCGCTCGGCTCGGCCGCGCTCGCCGGCACCGGCTTCCCGATCGACCGCCAGGCGACAGCCGATGCGCTCGGTTTTGAGCGGCCGACGGCGAACAGCCTCGACAGCGTCTCCGACCGCGACTTCGCCCTCGATTATCTATCGGCGGCGGCACAGTGCGGCCTGCACTTGTCGCGCCTCGCCGAGGAGCTGATCATCTGGGCCAGCGCGCCATTCGGCTTCGTGAAATTATCGGACCAATTCTCAACGGGCTCGTCGATCATGCCGCAGAAGCGCAACCCCGACGGGGCCGAGCTGGTGCGCGGGCACAGCGGGCGGATCATCGGGGCGCTGACCGCGCTGATGGTGACAATGAAGGGCCTGCCGCTCGCTTATTCGAAGGACATGCAGGACGACAAGGAGCCGGTGTTCGAGGCCCGCGACCTGCTGATCCTGTCGCTGGAAGCGCTCGCTGGCATGGTCGAGACGGTGGATTTCGAGGCCGAACGGATGCGCGCGGCGGCGGCGCAAGGCTATTCGACCGCGACCGACCTTGCCGACTGGCTGGTGCGCGAGGCGGACGTGCCGTTCCGCGAAGCGCACCACATCACCGGGCGCGCCGTCAAAGCGGCCGAAGAGCACAACTGCGACCTCGCCGATCTTCCGCTCGACGCTCTTCAAGCTATCGATCAGCGGCTCGACGAGCGCGTATTCGACGTTCTCAGCATCGATGCTTCAGTGCGCAGCCGAACGAGCTACGGCGGGACCGCTCCTGAGCGCGTCCGTGAGCAAATCGCAGCGGCGAAGGAAGCGCTAGGACTTTAGCCGCCGCGCCCGTTGCGCCAGCGTGCGCAGCCGCAGCGCATTCAGCCGGATGAAGCCCGCCGCATCGCGGTGATCGTAGTTGCCGCTGCCTTCCTCGAAGGTGACCAGGTCCTGGTCATAGAGCGACTCCTCGCTCTCGCGGCCGACGACCGTCGCATTCCCTTTATAGAGCTTCATGGTGACGCGGCCGCTGACATGCTCCTGGCTCTTGTCGATCGCCGCCTGGAGCATCTCGCGCTCGGGCGCGAACCAGAAGCCGTTGTAGATCAAGCTCGCGTAGCGCGGCATCAACTCGTCCTTGAGGTGCATCGCGCCGCCGTCGAGCGTGATGCTTTCGATCCCGCGATGCGCGGCGAGGAGGATCGTGCCGCCAGGTGTCTCGTAAACGCCGCGCGATTTCATTCCGACGAAGCGGTTCTCGACCAGGTCGAGCCGGCCGATGCCATTGTCGCGGCCGAGCTGGTTGAGCTTCGTGAGAAGCGCCGCAGGTGATAGCGTCTCGCCGTCGATCGCGACGGGATCACCGCGCTCGAAATCGATCGAAATCACGGTCGCTTTGTCAGGTGCGTTCTCAGGCGAAATAGTGCGCTGGTGGACATATTCCGGCGCTTGGGCGGCCGGGTCCTCGAGCACCTTCCCTTCCGACGACGAGTGCAGCAGGTTCGCGTCGACGGAGAAAGGCGCTTCGCCGAGCTTGTCCTTGGCGATCGGAATCTGGTTCTTCTCGGCGAAGTCGAGCAACTGCTCGCGGCTCTCGAACTCCCATTCCCGCCACGGCGCGATGACCTTGATGTCGGGCTCGAGCGCATAATAGCCGAGCTCGAAGCGGACCTGGTCGTTGCCCTTGCCGGTCGCACCGTGACAGACGGCATCCGCTCCGACCTGACGCGCGATTTCGATCTGGCGCTTGGCGATCAGCGGCCGCGCGATCGACGTGCCGAGCAGATAATCGCCCTCGTACTGCGTGTTGGCGCGGAACATCGGGAAGACGAAGTCTCGGACGAACTCCTCGCGCAGATCGTCGATGAAGATGTTCTCGGGCCGGACTCCGAGCATCTCGGCCTTGGCCCTGGCCGGCGCGACCTCCTCGCACTGGCCGAGGTCGGCGGTGAAGGTCACCACCTCGGCGTCATATTCGGTCTGCAGCCATTTGAGGATGATTGAGGTGTCGAGCCCGCCCGAATACGCGAGCACGACCTTCATTTTCTTGTTCGCCATCAGCCTTCCAAGATCCAGAGCATGGCCCCGCGCGCGGTGTGCATCCTGTTCTCGGCCTGGCGCCAGACCGCCGAACGCGGGCCATCGATTACGGGCGCGGTGACTTCCTCCCCGCGACGCGCGGGCAGGCAGTGCAGGAAGCGCGCATTAGGGGCCAGCGCCATCAGCGCCTCGTCGACCTGGTACGGCTCGAACAAAGAGCGGCGTTCCTCATTGTCCTCACCGCCCATCGACACCCAGACGTCGGTATAGACGATTTCCGCGCCTTCTACGGCCTCGGCGGGATCGATGACCTGCCGAACGTCGGGCGCATTGCCGAGCCCATGACCTTCGGGGCTGGCGATGGTGAACTCGGCACCAACCAACTCGCAGGCTTCGGCTAAAGAGCGCGACACGTTGTTGCCCTCGCCGATGAAGGCGACTTTAACGCCTTTGAGGCGGCCGAGCAGTTGTTTGACTGTCAGCAGGTCGGCGAGCGCCTGCAACGGATGGTCCGTTCCCGAGAGCATGTTCAACACCGGCGCGGCGTTCACCCGCGCCATTTCCTCGAGCAGGCCGTGGTCGAACACGCGGCCCGCAATGATCGCATGGTAGCAAGCAAGCGTGTGCGTCACGTCGGCCACGCTCTCGCGTGAGCCGATGCCGAGCTCGGCCGGCTGGAGATAGACCGGGTGCCCGCCGAGCTGCGCTACCGCCAGCTCCATCGAGTTGCGCGTGCGCGCGCTCGGCTTCTCGAAATAGAGCGCGACGCCCTTGCCTTCGAGGATGCGCGGATACGGCTGCTCCGAGGCAGCGAGAATCCACTCGAGATCGCCTGCAGTCAGGTCGCGGATCGACAGCAGGTGCCTCACCAGCTCTTCTCCTTGCGGACCATGGTCCCGACGCCATGATCGGTCAGCAGCTCGATGAGCAAGCTGTGGTGCACCCGCCCGTCGATGATGTGGGCGAAGTTGACGCCCTGGTCGACGGCGTCGGCACAGGCCTGGAGCTTCGGGATCATGCCCTTGCCGACGCTCTCATGCACAAGCCGCTCGCGAAGCTCGGCGGACGTCAGGCGCGGGATCAAGCTGGTCTCGTCCTTCGCGTCCTCGAGCAGGCCCGGGACGGCGGTGAGATAGACGATCTTTTCCGCGTTCATGGCGACGGCGATCGCCCGCGCCGCCTCATCGGCGTTGACGTTGTAGGGCTGGCCTTCGGCGTTCGCTCCGACGGTCGAGATGACCGGCGTCAGTCCGTCGTCGAGCAGGCGGTGGATCAGCTCGGCGCGAACGCCGGTGACATTGCCGACGAAGCCGAGCTTCGGATCGGCCGGCGTCACCGTCAGCAATCCTGCGTCCTCGCCCGAAACCCCGACCGCGACCGGCTCATCGCCCGCCTGGCTGTTGATCGTGGCGACCAGGTCGCGGTTGATCTTGCCGACCAGCACCATGCGGACGATTTCGAGCGTCTCGGCATCGGTCACGCGGAGCCCGTCCTTGAACTCGGGTTCCTTGCCGACGCGGCGAAGCATGGTGTCGACCTGCGGCCCGCCGCCGTGCACCAGCACGCAACGCACGCCGACGCTGCGCAGCAGCAGCACGTCCTGCGCCAGCGCGAGGTCGCTTTCGCGGTCGATCGCGGCGCCGCCGAGCTTCACCACCACCGACTTGCCGGCGAACTGGCGGATGTAGGGCAGCGCCTCGACCAGCACGGTCGCGATCTCGGACGGCATGAGAACGATCTTCATGAGGTCTTGCTATTCTCTTTGATGTAGCCGGGGCCGAGGTCGATCCCAATCATCTTGGCGCTGCCGTGGCCTGCCCCGAGATGGACTTCGATGTCGACCTCGTCGCCCATCATGTGCTCGGCGAGCGCCGTCCCGTCATGGTCGATTGCGACGCCGCCGGCCGCGACGACGATCCCGCCATAAGCTACGCGCGACTGGGCGACGCTCATGTCCACGCCTGCTGACCCTGCCGCCGCCATTAGCCGGCCCCAATAAGGATCGCCGCCGTACCAGCTGCATTTGACGAGGTTGTTCTCGACGATCGACTTGGCCGCGATCCGCGCTTGGTCGTTGGTATGCGCCCCCGTGACGGTCAAATGGGCCATGCGCGTCATCCCTTCCGCGTCGCGCGCCATCTGCATCGTGAGGTCGCGGCAGGCGGCAAGCACGGCGTTGGTAAACTCGTCGTGATCGCACTTGCCGCGCTTGCCCGAGGCGAGCAGCATCGCCGTGTCGTTGGTCGAGGTCGCGCCGTCGACGTTCAGCGTGTTGAACGTCGCATCGGACGCCGCCTTCAGCGCCTTCTGCATCAGCGAGCGCGGAACGTCCGCATCGGTGGTCAAAAAGGCGAGCATGGTCGCCATGTTCGGCGCGATCATCCCGCAGCCCTTGGCCATTCCGCCAAGCGTGAACGTCGAGCCTTTGATCACCACCTCCTTTGCCTGGTGATCGGTCGTCAGGATCCCTCGCGCGGCGTCGTGCGCGCCTTCGACGGACAGCTTTTTCACGAGCCTGGGTACGTGAGACAGGATCGGATCCATCGGCAGCGGCGTTCCGATGATTCCGGTCGAGCAGACCAGCACGTGCGAATTGGCGATGTGGAGCGCTTCGCCTGTCGCCGCGACCATGAGCTGGGCATTCTTGTACCCGGCCGCGCCGGTCCCGGCATTGGCGTTGCCCGAGTTGACGAGAACCGCGGCCGCCTGCCCGCCGTTCGCCTGCAATGTCGCTCGGCCGAGCTCGACAGGCGGAGCAGCGAACTTGTTCTGCGTGAATACCGCCGTGCACGGCACCGGCCGCCGGTCCTCGGTGGCGATCATCGCCATGTCGAAGCGCCGTTTCTTGATTCCGGCGTGGAGGCCCGACGCGACGAAGCCTTCGGCAGCAGTGACGCTCACGGGTACACTCCGACGGTGGTCAGCCCGGCGTCTTCATCGAGTCCGAGCATCAAATTGGCACACTGGATCATCTGGCCGGCCGCGCCCTTGCCGAGATTGTCGAGCGCCGAGAGCGCGATCACGCGTCCGGTGCGCTCGTCGTAGCGGGCGGTCAGCTGAACGCCGTTCGAGCCGGTCACCCACTTCGTGGCCGGAGGCTGGTCGGTGACATGGATGAACAGCTCGTCGGCATAAGCCGCGCGCAGCACCTCGAGCGGATCGCACGCGGCCGGCGCCTCGCCGTAACAGGTGGCGAGGATGCCGCGGGTCATCGGCACCAGGTGCGGGGTGAAAAGGACCGTGCCGTCGATCGCCATTTCCATTTCGGCCGTGTGACGATGGTTGAGCAGGCCGTAGGCGGTGAAGCTGCCGTCGACGGCGCTGAAGGCGGTGGATTCCTTGGCTTCGCGGCCGGCGCCGCTGACGCCGGAGGCCGCATCGACGATCAGACTATCCGGCTTGAGCAGGCCGGCGTCGACCAAAGGCTTGAGCGCGAGGATGGCCGCCGTCGCGTAGCAGCCGGCAGCAGCGACGGCCTTGGCGCTCTTTATCGCGGCCCGGTTGAGCTCGGGGATGCCGTAGACGAAGCCAGCGAGCAGCTCCGGCGCCTCGTGCGCGTGGCCGTACCAGCGCTCGTAGGTGGCCGCATCGTCGAGCCGGAAGTCTGCGCCAAGATCGACGAAGGGAATGTTCCTGTCGAGGATCGTTGCGGCAATGCCCTGACTGTGTCCATGCGGCAGCGCGGCGAAGACGAGGTCGACGTCATCGAACGTGCCGTCGAATTTTTCGATGACGGCGTCGGGATAAGCGGCGGCCAAGTGCCGATGCACCGCGCCGAGCGGCTGCCCCGCCTTGCTCTCGCCCCACAGCTTCGCGGGCGCGAGCTCGGGATGCGCGACTACCAGCCGCAGCAGCTCGCCGCCGACATAGCCTGAGACTCCAAGGATGGCCGTCCGAATCATGAGAGGCGCGGCTATCGCCGTATTTGCATATTTATGCAAGTATGTGCATATTCATGCGCATGACCGATTTGAAGGAACGCAGGCAGCGAACGATCGCGGAGCTCATCCGTTCGAACGCGCTGTCGAGTCAGGAAGACCTTGCCGACCGCCTTGGTTCCCTCGGCTTCGCAGCGACCCAGGCCACAATTTCGCGCGACCTCGAGCAACTGGGGGCGGTCAAAATCCGCCGCGATGGTCAGTCTAGCTATGCATTGCCCGAAACGGCGCGAAATGCGCCGTCCCCGCGCCTCGCCACCGTCCTCCGCGATTGGGTCCAGTCGATCGAGCCGGCCGGCACGATGGTCGTGATCAGGACTCCACCCGGCTCGGCGCACCTGGTCGGCGTCGCCCTCGACAACAGCGATCTTTCGGAAATCGTCGGCACGATCTGCGGCGACGACACGATCTTCGTCGCGTGCCGTTCGGTCGCCGAAGCGGCGGCGCTGTCGTCAAAGCTCGGCGGCGAGCTACAGTGACGCGATATTCTGCGGCACGCAGTCGGCGCGAGCGAGCGGCTTGGGCGCGTCGGCGCGCAGCTTCAGGCGCGGTGTGAGCTCCACCAGGCGCCGAACATAAGCGTCGGTGAACACGGCCGCGCATTTGCGGCTGAGATGCGAATATTCGGGAATCGCCAGGTCCTGAGCCTGCGGCAGGTCGTCAGTGTGGATGCCCTTGGCATTCGCCCCGGCCAGAAGCCGATCCCAACCGAGGTTGCGCGGAAGGCTATGGTCCTCATTCACGCGCAGCTGCGGGGCGGAGGGAGGTCGAATAAAGATGACATCGCCGCCCCGGGCGCGGATCCGCCGCACCGCCTCGGCGCTGTGCGCGATGACCCGTTGGACAACGAACGGTGGAATCGTCGGCCCCTTGAACCCGTGCCATGCATAGCGCGCATGCGTCTGCAGGTAGCCGGGTTTTTCGATCTGATCCCACATGAAATATTGGCGGCCCGAAGAGACTTCCGAGAGCTTCCAAACATCGTCATATGGGCTGTCGGCACCCTTGCGCCAGCCGTGGTCGAACCGCGGCAGCATCAGGCTCAGCCGGTGGTCCGAGTCCATGAATGCCAGATAATTCTGCAGCCAACGGTCGAGCCACAGGCCCGTAAGCTGCGAAGGTTTGCCATTCTTTTCATAGTTGTGAACGGCGGTGGCCGCGAGGCCGATTCCGGGCCGTCCGAAATAGATCACATCCGCCATGCCCACGATTAGAAGGCCATGAAAGTTCGGGTCGTTGGCGAAATGCTCGAGCAAGGTTCGGCTGTTGGTGCCGACATGGCTGACCTGCACCGGCCGCACGCCGGTCATCGCCTGAAACCGGGCGAGGTCGGTGTCGAACAGGATCCGGCTGTCGCCGACGATCGCCACCTGAGCGTGGTCGGCGGCACGGCGCGCCTCCCCCCAGGCCTGCGGGCTGTCGTCGATGTCCCCGGCGCGCAGGCCGAGATTCATCCGAGAGTTCCACTCCCACGCAGCTGTCATCAGCGTCACGGCACAGAATACCGACACGCCCATCTTGACCCACGGACGCGTCGGGATGTCACGCGTCGGGACCGGCTGCGCCTGGCCGGGGCGGTTTGCCGCAGTCTGCCGAAGCCCAGCCGGAAGCGCGCCCTCGCGGACGCCGCGGACCTCGGCCTTGTGCGCCTCAGAATGCGAAATAGATGAAGGCACTGCCCTGCCCCTGCTCGACGATGACTGCGAACAGCAGCATCGTCCAAATGCCCGCGATCGCGATCGATGGCGTGCGCTCGACCACCGCTTCGAGCGTAGTGTTGCGCATCGCCACGTGGGTTGCGAAGATGCCCGAGACGATGACCATCGCGATGATCATTGGCCCGTAGGCGATCAGGAGATCGGGTTTGTCCTGCATGCCGGCCATTCCCTTCAGCACCAGGCCGGCCCCCGCGAACGTCTTCGCGCGGAAGAAGACCCAGGTGACGTTGACGAGGAGAAACGTCAGCAGCGCGAGCCCGAGGATCGACGTCCGCCCCGGCGTGAAGCCCCTGAAGCGTCCCTTCAGCCAGCGTTCGATCGACAAATAGAGCCCGTGCAGCCCGCCCCAGACGACAAAGGTCCAGTTAGCACCGTGCCACAAGCCGCCAAGCAGCATCGTGCCCATCAGCGCCGCATAGGTCCGCGCCTGGCCGTGCTTGTTTCCGCCCAACGGAATGTAGAGATAGTCCCGTAGCCAACTCGACAGCGTGATGTGCCACCGGCGCCAGAAGTCCGAAAAGCCGACCGCGCCGTACGGGAAACGAAAATTGTCCGGCATCGCGAAACCGAGGCACAGAGCGACCCCGATCGCCGAGGTCGAATAGCCAGCGAAGTCGCAGAAGATCTGTCCCGCGAAGGCGAGCGTCGCGACCCAGCTGTCGAGCATGCCGGGCATCTTTCCGGGTGCGTCGTAAACCGCTTCGACCACCGGCGCGAGGAAGCCGTCGGCGAGCACCACCTTCTGGAATAGGCCGAGGGTCAGCAGCGCGAGCCCGAAAAAGATCTGGTTGGTCCTGGCCTGCCGCGGCTCGTCGAACTGCGGGACGAGCTCGGTCGGGCGCATGATCGGGCCCGCCACCAGATGGGGGAAGAAGGTCACGAACAGCGCATAATTGAGGAAGCTCCCCGCCGGCGCCGAGCGCCTGAGGTACACGTCGAGCGTGTAGGACAGCGTCGCGAACGTATAGAAGCTTATCCCGACGGGGAGCACGATGTCCCAGCCGGGCGGGTGATAGATGATCCCGAGCGAACCGGCGATCGTCACGAAATTGCTCAACAGGAAGCCACCGTACTTGAAGTAGCCGAGCATGCCGAGGTTCACGACGACGCTGGTCAGCATCCACATTTTGCGCGTCCGCTCGCGCTTGGCCCGGACCATCCATTGCGCGGCCCACCAGTCGACCACGGTCGAGACCCACAGCAGGATCACGAACGGTGGGTTCCACGCGGCGTAAAACAGATAGGACGCGATCATCAGATTGATCTTCTTCTGATGCCACGAGAAGAAGGGCGCGTAGTGAAGCGCCATCACGATCGCGAAAAAGACCAGGAAGGTCAGCGAATTGAAGATCATCGGACGCCAATTCGGCGTGCCGTCGCCCCGACATTCATCCAGCGCCCCCGCTGCTGTACGCACCCGGCCGCCAAGGACTCAGCGGCTCGAAGGCGGTGAGGTTACACTGCGGTTAACCTGGCGCAAGTCAAAGGATCAATACTCGCCGAAGCGGCCCTTCACCGACTGGATCAGCTTGGCGCTGTCATAGCCGACGCCGTCCTTGAACACGAGGATCACATTCTCGACGTCGTTGATGTTCATTGCCGGGTTGCCGTGCACGATGAACAGGTCGGCATTCTTGCCCGCGGCGATCGAGCCGATGCGGTCCGTCAGCCCGAGATAGGTCGCGCCGTTGAGAGTCGCGATCTTGATCGCCTCGAGCGGCGTGAAGCCCGCCTCGACAAGCAGCTCGAGCTCGCGCTGGTCGCCGAAGCCCGGAATCACGCCGCCGTTACCGGTCGGGTCGGGCCCGGCGAGCAATAGCCCGCCCGCCGCGACGAACCGCCGCTCGAGACCCAGATCGTTCTTATACCCGAGGGCGGCTTTATCGCCCCGCGGGGTCCCGGCACGGCTGGCGGTCAGGTTGCGCAGGTAAAGATAAGATTCCTTCGCCTGCGGAGTCAGCACGTCCATCTGGCGGGCCTGCAACGGCGCGTGAAGCGGCACGCCCTGCTCGAACACCGGCAGCGTTGAGGTCAGCGCGACGTGGCGGTCGACCAGCAATCTGATCAATGCATTCGCCTGCGGGCTGCCCGGCGTCATCGCCTCGATCGTCGGATTGCCCACCGTGTCGGGGCATTTATCGAGCTGCTTGCCCGGATCGAGCTGCGTGTTGACGAAGAACCCATGCTCGAGATTATCGATCCCGAGCGCGACCGCCTCGGGATATGAGACCGAGCAAAGGTGGCCGGTGAGTTTCAGCCCACGCCGGTGGGCTTCCTTGATCGCAGCGCCGAGCTCGGCGCGCGAAATGTTCATATAGGCCTTGAATGAGTTCACCCCCTGATCGGCCCAGAAGGCGACCTCGCGCCGGGCGTCCTCGGGCGAGGTGATCTGGTGGTTCTGGATGAAGAAAGCGCCCGGCCCTTCGAGATACGGGCCGGTCACGTCGAGGTGCGGCCCGACCAGATGCCCGGCGTCGATCTCTCGCTTCAACGCGAGGTCGGTGTATGGCTCGACGCTACCGGTCGTCCGCATCGTGGTCACGCCGTTGGCGAGGTACAGCCGGGGCGCGCTGAAGGTCATTTGCGGAACGATGATCGGCTGCTCGGAATGGCCCGCCGCATCGATGTTCGGCCGCTGCAAATAGAACAGATGATTGTGCATGCCGACAAGGCCCGGCAGCGCCGTTTGGCCGGTACCGTCGAGCGTCCGATATCCGGCCGGAACGGGCGCGCCGGGCGGCAATATTGCCGCGATCTTCGCGCCGTCGATCAACAAGGTCGCGCCCTCGATCGGCGCCGCACCGGTCCCGTCGATAATCCGCAAATGCTGGATCGCGATCTGTCCCGCCGGGACATGCACGTAAGGTTGAACGTCAGGGCCCAGCTCGGCCGCCGGCGGCGCGAGCACGGGCGCGGCGGCCAGAGCGGGTGCGTAAGCAAGGACGGCCGCGGCGGCGGCAAGCAGGCGCCAGTTCATTCGGAGCGTTCCTTTTGTCGACGCACGTTCGCTAGCACGCAGCGCCCACAGCGGAAAAGCGCCCAATCCAAGGTTCCGATCTAGCGGATCCGGACGCTGGCCAATTCACTCTCGAGCTGTTCGACGAGCTCGGCGACCGGCTCGCCGAGCGGCCCGGCGTCGACGCGGCGACCGTGTTCGAGCACGCCTCGCCAATGGTTCATCGTGTCCTTGTGGACCGGCCGCCCGCGCCAACGGCGGGCGCTGACTATCGCGGACATGAGGTTGGAGCGGATGCTGCCTTCGATCTTCATGCTCTGCTCCGCAAGTGTAAGCGGGAGCACAGGGAGTCTCTCAGCCGCGCGACAGCCTACGGGACAGTTATTCGCGCGATGCGATGTCCCTAGCACAGGTCGCCCACACGACCTAAACGGGGGTGCCGAGGCGGTCGCGGCAAGGGAACCGCCCGTCACCCCTCCCGTTTGAGCGGCGTGGACAATGTGCACACCCTGGAGCGCAAGGCCCCGCTGATCAAGCCGCCGCCGGTCGCGGAGGCCTTCTATTCCGAGGTCCTGCAACTGATGGCCAAGTCGGAAATCCCGTTCCTGGTTTCCGGCACCTACGCGCTGGCCAGCTACACCGGGATCGACCGGCCGACCAAGGACGTTGACGTCTTCGCCAAGGCCGGCGACGCGCTGAAAATGCTCCATTATTTCAAAGAACACGGGTTTGACGTCGAGATTGTCGACGAGCGCTGGCTATACCGAGTGACGCGCGGCGAGCTGTTCGCCGACATCATCACGAACATGCCAACGGTGACGACTCACGTCACCGACGAGTGGTTCGTCGGTGCGCCCGAGGCCGAGCTGTTCGGAGCAAAGGTGAGGCTGGTCCCGCCGACGCAGTTCATCTGGTCGAAAATCTTCGTCCAGGATCACCACCGTTACGACATGGCCGACGTCGCGCACATGATCCTGAAGTGCCATGACGCGGTCAACTGGAAGCAGCTCCTGAGCCACATGGAGCTCTACTGGGAGGTGCTGCTGACGGCGCTTCTCAATTTCCGCTTCGTCTATCCGAGCGAACGCCACGTGATACCGCGCTGGTTGATGGACGAGCTGCTCGAACGGCTGCGCGACCAATATGATGTGAAGGGACCCGGCAAAAAGGTGTGCCGCGGCCGCATCTTCTCGCCGCGCGACTATGCGATGGATGTCGAAAAGTGGGGCTTCTCTGACGCGGTCGGCAATCTCGAAGAGCAATATGGCGAGTAGCAACGGCCCGCTGCGCATTGCGGCGATCGGCGACCTCCACGTCCAGGAAGACAGCGTCGCGCCCTATCGCGAGATGTTCACGGAGATTTCCAATCACGCCGACGTGCTGCTGCTGTGCGGGGACCTCACTAATTTCGGGAAGACGACCGAGGCCGAGATCCTCGCCGACGACATCAAATCGTGCTCGGTTCCCGTGTTGGGCGTACTCGGCAACCACGATTACGAGTGCGGCCAGCCGGAGAAAGTCGTCGAAGTTCTGCGCGGCGCAGGAATGACCATACTCGACGAGCAGGCGCACGAGATCGACGGCGTCGGCTTCGCCGGGGTCAAGGGCTTCATGGGCGGCTATGGCCGCGGCGAGCTAGCGCCATTCGGCGAGCCGATCGCGAAGCTCTTCGTCGATGAGGCGATGAACGAAGCGCGCAAGCTCGAAAACCAGCTACGAACCTTGCGCACCGAGCGCAGCGTCGCGGTGCTGCATTACTCGCCGATCGAAGGCACGATCGAAGGGGAGCCGCAAGCGATCCACCAATATCTCGGCTCGCAGCGCCTGTGCGATCCGATCGATCGCTTCGACCATGTGAAGGCGGTGGTGCACGGCCACGCTCACCACGGCACCTACGAAGGCCGCACACCGCTGGGCAAGCCGGTCTACAATGTCGCGCAATTCGTGCTTCGCGAGAAGTTCGGCAGGCCTTACGCGCTGCTGGAGGTCTAGGCTCGCGGCCAGCCTTCAAGGATTTCGACGAAGCGCGTCAGCCAGGCGTTGGTCTGGTGCCCGTCGACGACGCGGTGGTCGATGGTCAGCGTCACATAGGCCATCGGCAGGATGAGCATCGCGTCCTCTCCGTCCACTTCGCGCACCACCACGCGCTTCTCGAGTTTGCCGACGCCGAGGATCGCGGCCTGGCCCTGGTGAAGGATGATCGGCGCGGCGAGCAGCGAGCCCGACACGCCGTGGTTGGAAATGGTGAAGCTGCCGCCGGCAACGTCGGAGCGTTCGAGCTTGCCGTCGCGGGCGCGGCGGGTGAGGTCGTCGAGCTTTGCGCCGATTTGTTCGAGGCTGAGCGAACCAGCGTCCTTGACCACCGGGACGACTAGGCCCTTCTCGCCGAGCGCCGTGCCGACGCCGATGTCTATGGTCGGCGAGATCGCAATCCGGTCCTTTTCCCATCGGCCGTTGATCGCCGGCGCGACCGACATCGCTTGGGCCGCCGCTTTGACGATGTAGGCGGTGTAGCTGAGCTTCTGCCCGCGCGCCGCCATCGCCGCCTTGTGCGCCGCGACGGCGGAGAAATCGGCCTCGAATACGGCGGTGACATGCGGCTGTTCCGCGACGGCGCGGGCCATGTTTTCGGCGATCGCCAGGCGCATCCGGTCGTGCGGGATGTCCTGCGGTGAGAATTGCCGTGGCTGAGCGGTGGCCGGTTCGCCGACGCTGACCACGGTCGCGGAGGCAACCGCGCGATCGACGTCCTCGCGCGTGACGCGGCCGTCACGGCCGGTGCCGTGGATGCGTGACGCGTCGATCCCGTGCTCCAGGCATGCGCGGCGGACGGACGGGCTCAGGCGCGTTTCATGATGCAGACTGTTCCCCGGCGAAGGCCGGGGCCCAGGCTCCTCTTGTTTGAGCTGGACCCCTGCCTTCGCAGAGGTACGCGCAGTGCCAACACCGTCCGTCTCGATCCGTGCCAGCAGCGCGCCGGGCACCGCCTCCGCGTCCGTATCGAGGATGATCTCGGCGAGCACCCCCGCGGCCGGTGCCGGAACCTCCTGCGTGACCTTGTCGGTCTCAAGCTCGACCAGCGGATCGTTCTCCGCGACCGCGTCGCCGATCTGCTTGAGCCAGGCGCGGACGACCGCTTTGGTTCCTTCCTGCTCGTCGGGAACGCGAACTTCGATCATTTGGCCTCGATCACGTCAAAACCCCACCAGCCGCTCGATCTCGGCGCGGATGCTCGCCGGGCTCGGCAGCGCCCACTCCATCAGCTTCGGGTGATGCGGGCTCGGGATGTCGGGCATCGTCACGCGGGCGACCGGCGCGTCGAGGTCGAGGAAGGCCTCGTCGGCAATCACCGCGGCGATTTCCGCGCCAAAGCCGCCGGTGCGGAGGTCTTCGTGGACGATCAGGCAGCGGCGGGTGCGGCGGACGCTGTCGAGCACCATCTCACGGTCCCACGGCATCAGCGTCCGAAGGTCGATCACGTCGGCGCTGAAACCCTCGGCCGCGGCCTCGCAGCGCGGCACCATCGCGCCCCAGGTGACGATGGTGATCTGATCGCCTTCGCGCGTCTTCTTCGCACGGCCGAACGGCAGTACGAACTCGTCGCCCGGCCACGGCCGCCGCGCCCAGCTGTCGTCGAGCATCGCGCGATGCTCGAAGAACAGGACAGGGTCATTGCCGCGGAGGCTTCCGCGCAGCAGCCCGACGGCGTCATCCGCGTTCGACGGCACCGCGACCTTCCAGCCCGGATTATGGACGAACTCGACCTCGTTAGTCATCGAGTGCCACGGGTCGCCGCATTTGAAGAAGCCGCCCGGCACGCGCAGGACCATCGGCGCGGCGAAGCGGTTGTTGGTGCGCCAGCGCATCGTCCCGCAATCGTGGATCTGCTCGGTCGCCGGCTCGGCATATTTGCGGAACTGGATCTCGGGGACCGGCATCAGGCCGGCGAGCGCCATGCCGACCGCGCGGCCGACGATGCCCTCCTCATTCAGCGAAGTGTCGAATACCCGCTCGACGCCAAACTTCTCTTGCAGGCCCAAGGTCACCGCGTGGACTCCGCCCTTGGGGCCGACATCCTCGCCGAACACCAGCAGTCGCGGGTTGGCTGCCAGCTCCTGGTCGAGCACGCGACGGATCGCGGTGACCATGTTGAGGCGCTGGCCTGCGCCGGCCGCCTCGTCGGTCGAGGGCGGCGGCGCGTACCCGCCGTTCCACAGGCCGCCGACCTGCTGCAGCTCGCCTTCGTAAAATACGTTCCTGGTCACGTTCTCGGGGGAAGAGACGCCACGTGCCTCGGCTTCGGCGACCGCGGCCTGGACCTGCCACGCCGTTTCTCGCTCCAGGTCCGCCCAGGCATCGTCGCCGACCTGTCGCTTGGCACAGAAGGCTTTGAGCTTGGGCAGCGGATCACTCGCCCATTCCGCCTCGACCTCGGCCTCGCTCTTGTAGGTCTGGGTGTCCTGGAAGCTGTGGCCTTCGAGGCGGGGTACGGTCAGCCGCAGCATGGCGGGCGTCCGCTTCGCGCGCACATGCGCCACGGCCTCGTGAATCAGGCGCGACGCCTCCAGCGGGTCGGTGCCGTCGCCGTTGAAGATCGTCAGGCCGGAGAAGCTTGCGAGGTTGGCGGCAATGTCCTTGCCCGGCGTCTGATAATCCGACGGGACGGATATGCCGTAGCCATTGTCCTCGATGTAGATGAGCAGCGGCAATTGTTGAGTCGTGGCAATAGTTAGCGCCGACCAAAATCCCCCGGTGGCGCAACTCGCGTCGCCCCCGAGCACCACGGCAATCGCGTCTTCCGGTCCCTCTTCCAAGACCTTGCGTTTGTAGGCGATCGCCTGCGCCCAGCCGGCGGCCGGCGTATATTGCGCGCCCACCCCGCCGCACATCGGCAGCGCGTGGGCGCCGCCCGGGTTCGGATAATTGAACACGACGCCGATATCGCGCCCGTCCGAATAGCCGCCGGCAAGACCCATGCCCGACCCGAGCGCATCGGCAAGCGGAACGCCGAGCGCGAGGAGCAGCGGCCGCGATCGATAATAACCGAACGCCCCGTCGCCATCCTTGAGCTGAAGCCCCAGCAGCACCTGCGCCATGTCATGGCCGCGCGCGCTGAACTGGTAGAGGATCTTCCTGGCCGGAACGAGCTCCTGCTCCTCGATCCGGTCCATCTCCCGGCTGGTCAGCACCAGCCGCGCGACCTCGCGCCAATCCACCTCTGCGGAGACCCGGCCCGGGTCGCGATCAGCCACGGTCAGTCGTCCATCGCCCCGACCACGGCGGCGATAAATCGGTCGATCTGCCCGTCGCTGAGGCCGACTACGTTGAAGCGGCCGCTGTCGGCCATGTAGATCGCTTCGTCCTGCCGCAGCTTGAGCACTTGCTCCTTGCTCAGCGGCAGCATGGAAAACATTCCGAACTGGCGTCCGATGAAGGCCAGCCGCGGGTCGGCGGCGGCGATGCGCTGACGGACTGCATTGATGCGGTCGCGCATCGCGGTGAGCTCGACGAGCCAACGCGCGCGAAGCTCAGGGTCCTCGAGGATGATGTGAACCGCCGCGGCGCCATGATCGGGCGGCATCGACCACATCTCGCGCGCGCGCTGATAGACGTGGGCCATCGCGGTCCTGGTCGCGTCGACCGACCCGGTCTTAACGAACAGCGACCCGACCCGGTCGCGATAGACGCTGAAATTCTTGTCGCAGCTTTGCGCAATCACGACCTCGTCGCAGGCGTCGAGCATCAGCCGGACGCCGAATGCATCCTCGTCGAGTCCGCGCCCAAATCCCTGGTACGCGATGTCGATCAGCGGCATGAGACCGCGATCGACGACCGCCTCCACGACCTCGCGCCACTGGTCTTCGCTGAGGTCGGCGCCAGTCGGGTTGTGACAGCATCCGTGAAGCAGCGCGACATTGCCGGGCTCGGCATCGCGCAGCGCGGCAATCATGTCCTCGAAGCGGATCGCGCCCTGCCCGCGCTCGTAATAGGGATAGTCGATCCGGCCCAGCCCGACGGCTTGGATGATCGGCGGGTGATTGGGCCAGGTCGGCGTGCCGACCAGCACCCGCGCCTGCGGGTTCGCCGTGGCGATCAGCTCGAACCCGAGCCGCAGCGCGCCGCATCCGCCCGGCGTTTGAAGGCCCGCGATGCGATCGTCGCCGGCATGATGACCGAGCAGGACCGGGCGCAGCAGCTCGGCGAAGCGCTTGTCGCCCGCGCTGCCGAGATAGGCCTTGGTCACTTGCGTATCGACGAGGCGCTGCTCGGCTTCCTTCATCACCTTGAGGATCGGCGTATTGCCCGCGTCGTCGCGGAACACGCCGACGCCGACGTCGATCTTTTCGGGCCGCGGATCGGCGTCGCACAGGGCGATCAGCGAGAGCAGCGAATCGTTCACAACGGGCGGAAGATCGGCGAGGCCTTTCGCCTTCGCGTGGGTCTGCGTCAGCATGGAAACGCGATTAGCGAAGTCACGCGTCGTAATCCACTGCGACGCCGTCGCCCAACGGGACGGACTGGCAGGTGAGGACGTAGCCGTCGGCAACCTCTTCATCGGTTAACCCGTAGCGCGCGGCCATCTCGACCTTGCCCTTGGTGACCTTTGCGCGACAGGTCGCGCACACGCCGGCCTTGCACGCGAAGGGAGCGGGAAGCCCCGCGGCGCGGGCGCTGTCGAGGATGTTACCGGCGGTGAAGGGCACGCGCCGCGTGCGGCCATCGAGCGTGACCGCGACGGTGACGCCTTCCGCCTGGCTCTGCAGCTGCGCGATTTCCTGCGCCACGGCCTCGGGCGGTCGGTCGGCGGTGAAGCGCTCGATATGGATGCGCTCCTTTGCAATATTGCGATCGAGCAAGGCACCTTCGGCGGCATCCATCATCGGACCCGGGCCACAGATGAACCAGCTGTCGACCTCGGCCGCGTCGGGCACCAGCGCGGCAATCGCCTCTTCCAGCCGCTCACGATTGAGCATGCCGTTGAACAGCTCGATGTCCTGCTCTTCCTGATCAAGGAAGTGATAGATTTCGAGCCGGTCGAGATGCTTGTCCTTCAAGCCTGCCAGCGCTTCGAGGAAGATGACCGAACTGCTGTCGCGATTGCCGTAAAGCAGGGTGAAGCGGCTGTGCGGCTCGTCATGCAGCAAGGTCCGGATCAGCGATATCACCGGCGTGATTCCCGAGCCTCCGGCAATGCCGACCAGACGGCGCCGTTGCGCCGTATCGAAATTGCACGTGAAGCTGCCGTGGGGCGGCATGACATCGATCATGTCGCCGGGCTTCAGATGATCGCCCGCCCAATTCGAAAAGAGCCCGCCGCCGATGCGCTTGACGGTCACCATCCAGTCGCCGTCAGCGGGCGCGG
The DNA here is from genome assembly GCF_045810705.1 of Sphingomonas sp. Lineage (GTDB taxonomy): Bacteria > Pseudomonadota > Alphaproteobacteria > Sphingomonadales > Sphingomonadaceae > Sphingomicrobium. The sequence goes on from NZ_JBJMVI010000014.1 coordinate 49,758, forward strand.
TGCATAGCGAGTAATTCCGCCGCACTTCCTCACCGTCGATGATTGCGCGCAGGGTCAGATGCTGGCCGGCCTTGAACGCGAAGCGCGTCCGCAGCTCGGCCGGGATTTCGAAGCGGATCGAGTTGGCCTCGACGGTCTCGGAGACCACGTCGGCGACCCGGAGCGCGTGGAAATGCTCGGCCACGCCGGCGCCTACCAGGTCGCGTCGGGATAAGTGCGCGGCAGGAACTGCATCACCGCGAGCAAATGCCCGAGATGCTCGCTGTGGTGGCCGCGGCGTCCGCCGAGGATCGGGCGCTGATCGGCGGGCGCTTCGAGCTGCGCGTCGGCGAGTATTCCGCCAATCGCCAAACGATATTCCTGCTCGAACTGCGGCGGATCCGGGGCGACGCCAGCATCAATCGCCGCCTGCAGCGTCTCGTCGACCTCGAACAGCTCGGGGACGAAGCGCCAGCACCAATCGAGCCCATCGGCCATGCGCCGGGCACTTTCCTCGGTCCCGTCGCCGAGCCGCACCGTCCACTCGCTCGCAAGATCGCGGTGATAGGCGACTTCCTTGACCGCTTTGTGCGCGAAGTCTGCGAGGAATTTGTCGCTCGACTGCGTTAGCCGCTGCAGAAGCATGTGCTGCCAGGTCGTGTAGAGCAGGTGCCGTGCGATGGTCTGCGCGAAGTCGCCGTTGGGCTGCTCGACCAGCAGGCAGTTCTTGAAGTCGAGCACATCGCGGTGGAAGGCGAGCCGGTCGCCGTCACCGGCCTCGCCCAGCAGCAGCGTCGCCTGGCCGATTTGGTCGAGCGCGAGGTTGGCGAGGCTGATGTCGACCTCGAGCACTGGGCCGTGCCCGCACCATTCGCCGAGCCGCTGGCCGAGCACCAGAGCGTCATCGCCGAGGCGCAGGAGATAATCGTAGTGTGCGGGATCGCGTTCGCCAGCCGCGGGCGCGTCGAACGCACCCGCGCCGGTCGCTCCCTTCGGCACATCGATCGGCGGCAACGACGCCATCAGATGTGCTTCACCTCATCGGGGATGTCGTAGAAGGTCGGGTGGCGGTAGATCTTGCTTTCCGCCGGCTCGAACAGTTCGCCGGCCTGGTCAGGATCGGAGGCGACGATCTCGGCCGAGGGCACGACCCACAGGCTCACCCCTTCCATCCGCCGCGTGTAGGTATCGCGTGCGTGGGCGAGCGCGAGCTCCGCGTCAGGAGCATGAACGCTGCCAACGTGGCGATGAGCGAGGCCACCCTTAGAGCGGACGAATACTTCCCAGAGAGGCCAGTCACTGCTCACGCCGCCTTCCTTGCGCGGCGCTTGGCTTCATGCGCCGCAGCGGCCTCGCGCACCCAGGCGCCATTGTCCCAAGCCTCCCGGCGCGCCTTCATCCGTTCCTTGGCGACCGGGCCTTCGCCGCGCACGACGGAATAGAATTCCTCCCAGTCGACCGCACCGAAATCGTAACCACCCTTCTCCTCGCTCCACTTGAGGTCGGCGTCGGGCACCTTGAGGCCAAGGAAGTCCGCCTGGGGAACGGTGATGTCGACGAACTTCTGGCGAAGCTCGTCATTGGTCTCGCGCTTGATGCGCCAGCGCATCGACTGCGCGGTGTTGGGGCTGTCCTCATCGGGCGGGCCGAACATCATCAGGCTCGGCCACCACCAGCGGTTGAGCGCGTCCTGCGCCATCCTTTTTTGCTCCGGCGTGCCGTTGGCGAGCGCGATCATGATCTCGTAGCCCTGGCGCTGGTGGAAGCTTTCTTCCTTGCACACCCGCACCATGGCGCGGGCGTAGGGGCCGTAGCTTGTCCGCTGCAACGGCACCTGGTTCATGATCGCCGCGCCGTCGACCAGCCAGCCGATCGCGCCGATGTCGGCCCATGTCAGCGTCGGGTAATTGAAGATGGTCGAGTATTTCGCCTTACCCGAGTGCAGCGCCTCGATCATCTGCTCGCGGCTCGTGCCCAGCGTCTCCGCGGCGCAATAGAGGTAAAGGCCGTGCCCCGCCTCGTCCTGCACCTTGGCGAGCAGGATCGCCTTGCGCCGCAGCGATGGCGCGCGCGTGATCCAATTGCCCTCTGGAAGCATGCCGACGATCTCCGAATGCGCATGCTGGCTGATTTGCCGGGTGAGCGTTCGGCGATAGGCCTCCGGCATCCAGTCCTTGGGTTCGATGAACTCATCGGCCGCGACCCGGGCCTCGAATGCCTCGAGCAGCTTCGGGTCCTCGAGATTCTCGATCTTGGCGGTCTTCTGAAGCTCGGTCGTGTACATGGTGCGCGATGTAGTCCGAAGGGGCTTAACGTTCAAATCTCGACGACGGCCCCACCCAACGTCCGCGAATAGCCGGTGAACTCGGCGACGGTGCGGCCGTCGACGGTTCGGACAGCGACGCGGGTCACGCCCGCCCGGCCCTCCCGCGCCACTTCCTCGGCCTCAGCAACCAACGTCTCGCCCTCGGCGACCTTGTCTAGGAAGACAATCGAGGCCTGCGCCGCGACGCTGGCATAGTTGGCGCCGTTGCAGACGTAGGCAAAGGCCGTGTCGGCCAGCGCGAAGATCATGCCGCCATGGGCGATTCCGTGGCTGTTGAGCATGTCCGCGCGAACCACCATCGAGATACGCGCATAGTCCGCCCGCGCTTCCTCAATCGTGATGCCCCATGCTGGGCCGGTGCCCTCGCCTGCAAGCATTTCATGCGCGACCCGGTTCGCGAGTTCGTTTGCGTCCACGCCCCCTCCTTCGCTAGGCGAACGGCATGGCTTACGAGACCATCGACTTCAAGGCGGATGGGCCGATCGCCCGGATTACCCTCAACCGTCCCGATCGGCTCAACAGCTTCACCGCTCAAATGCACGGCGAGCTGCGCGATGCACTGGCTAGCCTCGGCGATGCGAGGGTCGTCGTTCTGACCGGCGCCGGGCGGGGGTTCTGCGCGGGCCAGGATCTCAACGACCGCGCCGTGCCTCCCGGGGAGACAGTCGACCTCGGCGAGACGGTCCAGCAATGCTGGAACCCGCTCATCCGGACGCTGGCGTCGCTGCCGCAGCCCGTGATTGCGCGCGTGAACGGCGTCGCCGCGGGTGCAGGCGCGAACATCGCGCTCGCCTGCGACATCGTCGTCGCGGCGAAGTCCGCCAAGTTCATCCAGAGCTTCTCGGCGATCGGGCTGATTCCCGACAGCGGCGGCACCTGGGCGCTGCCCCGGCTGGTGGGTCAGGCCCGAGCGCTCGGCCTTGCTCTGACCGGCGAGCCGCTTCCGGCCGAGAAGGCCGCTGACTGGGGCCTAATCTGGAAAGCGGTCGAGGACGATGCGCTGGACGCGGAGACCGACGCCATCGCCAACAAGCTCGCCTCGCTTCCGCCGCTCGGCCTCGCCGCGATCAAGGATATGATCCGTTCGAGCTGGCGATACAGCCTCGACGAGGAGCTCGAGCGCCAGGCGGGCGCAATGCGCCGCCTGGGCTTCACCGATGATTATCGCGAAGGTGTCGCCGCCTTCCTCGAGAAGCGCGCGCCGAACTTCACTGGCCGCTAGGCGGCGACGAGCTCGGCGAATTTCGCGAGGTCGATGTTTCCGCCCGAGACGACGCAGACAATCGGCCCGTCGCCTGCCTTGCCGGTCAGTGCCGCGGCCAGCGCCAGCGCGCCGGCGCCTTCCGCAATTACCCGTGCCTTCTCGCCGATTAGCCGCATCGCCTGACGGGTCTCGTCGAGCGTGACCGTGATCGCACCATCCACCACCGGCTCCATGCGTTGCCACATGCGGGCCGTGACGCTCTGACCACCTGCGCCGTCGACGAACGAGGCCTGCCAATCGGGAAACTTGCTCGGCCCACCCTCGCCCAGCGAATATGCGTAAGGCGCGGCGGTTTCGGGCTCGGCGCCGATCACCGTCACTTCGCTTCGCAGCGCCTTCACCGCGCTGCCGACGCCTGTAACCAGCCCGCCTCCGCCGATCGCCGCGATCACCGTTCGCACCTCGGGCAGGTCTTCGACAATCTCGAGCCCCATGGTTCCGTGGCCGGCGATGAAATCATGGTTGTCGAACGGATGGACGAACGTGCCGTCCATGCCCTCGAACGCGTGCGATTCGGCCGCGCGCCACGCGACTTCATAGGACACCGGCACGATCTTGGCGCCAAGCGCGCTCATCCGGTCGAGCTTGGTCTGCGGCGCGGTCTCGATCGCGACGATCGAACAGGGGATTCCAAAGGCGCGCGCCGCGTAGGCGACGCCCTGTCCGGCATTGCCCGCGCTGATCGTCCAGACCCCGCGGGCACGTTGCTCATCCGTCAGCCGCGCGACCGCATTGGTCGCGCCGCGGATCTTGTAGGCGTTGGTCGGCTGCAAATTCTCGAGCTTGAGGTAAATCTCCACCGCCCCCGGAAGGTCGAGCTTGACCAACGGTGTCCGCAAGACCGTGCCGGCGATGCGCTTCCGGGCGTCCTCGATGTCGCCGAGCGTAATCGGCCGGACGGGTTCGATCATTAGCTTCCCTCCCACGGGCGGTTCACCGCTGCAACCCTCCTCGCTGTCCGTTCGTTGCGCTCGGCAAACAACCACAAGAGGAGAGAGTCGTGAGCCTGATTATCGTCATCATTCTCATCCTGCTGCTCGTCGGCGCAGTGCCGCGGTGGGGCTACAGCAGGGGCTGGGGCTACGGGCCGTCCGGGCTCCTTGGCCTGATCCTGATCGTCGTCGTGATCCTGCTCCTGATGGGCCGCCTCTGACGAGCGTTTAGGCTCCTGCTTTCACGGCGAAGCTCCACGCAGCGTTGGCCAGCATCGGCACGCGCTGCGCCATCTCGGCCGCCTTGGCGTGACTTGCGGTGCCGTCGATCACACGCTTCTTGATGCCCTGGACGATCCCGGCGAGGCGGAACAGATTGTAGGCGAAATACCAGTCTAGCTGGCCGCTCACCGGCACGCCGGAGCGCGTCGAATAGCGCAGGACGATTGCGTCGAGGCTGGGGATGCCGAGCGCATCGAGATCGAGCCCCGCGAGCCCCGCGCCGCCGTCGGCCGGCATCATCCACTGCATCGCAAGGTAGGAGAAATCGGCCACCGGATCGCCGAGCGTCGCCAGTTCCCAGTCGAGGACCGCCGTCAGGGCGCCGTCGCCATCGTAGACGACATTGTCGATGCGATAGTCGCCGTGGACGATCGACGTCCGCGACTGCTCGGGCAGGGTCTCGGGAAGGAAGGCGATCAGCCGTTCCATCTCGGGGAGGTAGTCGGTTTCGGAGTCGCGGTACTGGCGCGTCCAACGCGCGACCTGGCGCTCGAAATAATTCCCCGGCTTGCCGAAGTCGGCGAGGTCGGCGGACGACGGTTCGATGTTGTGAAGATCGGCGAGCGTGTCGACCAGCTGCCAGTACATCCTCGCGCGTGTCGCCGGGTCGAAGTCAGGCAAGGCGCCGTCGGCGTAGGGTCGGCCCTTCGCCAGCTCCATCACATAGAAGATGGCGCCGACGACGCCCGGATCGTCACATAGCGCGAGCGGCTGCGGAACAGGAAAGCCGAGCGGGCTCAGAGCCGAGAGCAGGCGATATTCGCGGTCGACCGCGTGCGCCGAGGGCAAGAGCTGGCCGAAGGGCTTGCGGCGCAGCACATAGTCGCCCGAAACCGCGCTGATCTTATAGGTCGGGTTCGACTGGCCAGACGGGAATTTGGTGAGGCTGAAAGGCCCGCTGAAGCCCTCGACATTCGCTTCGAGCCAGGCGCCGAGCGCGGCTTCGTCGAGCAAGTCCGCGCTCACCGGTACTTCTTATACTCCAGCCGGGCGATGGCGCGGCGATGGACCTCGTCGGGTCCGTCGGCGAGCCGCAGCGTGCGGATCGAGGCGTATGCGCGCGCGAGGCCCGCGTCCTCCGACACGCCAGCTGCGCCGAACGCCTGGATCGCATCGTCGATGATCTTCAGCACCATGATCGGCGCGGCGACCTTGATCATCGCGATCTCGCCCTGCGCGGCCTTGTTGCCGGCGCGGTCCATCATGTCGGCGGCCTTGAGGCACAGCAGCCGCGCCATTTCGATGTCGATCCGGGCGTTGGCGATCCGCTCCTCCCAAACGCCCTGCTCGGCCAGCGTCTTGCCGAAGGCGGTACGGGACATGAGCCGCTTGACCATCGCGCCAAGCGCCTCCTCGGCCGCGCCGATGGTCCGCATGCAGTGATGAATACGGCCCGGCCCGAGGCGCCCCTGGGCGATCTCGAACCCCCTGCCCTCACCCAACAGCATGTTCGACGGCGGGACGCGGACGTCCTCGAGCTCGATTTCCATATGGCCGTGCGGCGCATCGTCATAACCGAAGACCGGCAGGTGGCGCTTGATCGTGACGCCCGGCGCATCGAGCGGCACCAGGATCATCGACTGCTGCTTGTGGGTGTCGGCATTCGGGTCGGTCTTGCCCATCAGGATCGCGACCTTGCAGCGCGGATCGCCGGCGCCGCTCGACCACCATTTGCGGCCGTTGATCACATATTCGTTGCCGCGCATCTCAATCTGGCACTTGATGTTGGTCGCGTCGGAGGAGGCGACGTCCGGCTCGGTCATCAGGAAGGCCGAGCGGATCTCGCCATCCATCAGCGGCTTCAGCCATTCGTCCTTCTGCTCACGGGTACCGTAGCGGTTGATCACCTCCATGTTCCCGGTGTCGGGCGCCGAGCAGTTGAAGACCTCCGACGACCACATGATGCGGCCCATTTCCTCGGCGCAGAAGGCATATTGGAGATTGCCGAGCGCGGGTCCGTCGAAGGCGAAGCTGTCGTCGACGGGCGTTGCGCCGTGCGACGGCGGCATGAACAGATTCCAAAGGCCTTCGCCGCGCGCTTTTTCCTTGAGCTCTTCGACGACCGAAAGCACCTTCCACCGGTCGCCCTCGCGCTGCTGAGCGTCGTAATCGGCGGTGCGCGGACGGACATTTTCGTCGATGAAGGCGCGGACGCGGTCGCGCCACTCGGTCTCGCTGGATGCAAGGCTGAAATCCATCGGCGCCGCCTATCAGCAACAATGTCAATTGGCTATGAGCCGCCGATGGACAGACTGGCAGGCAAGGTCGCGATCGTCACCGGCGCGGCATCGGGGATCGGCAAGGCAACGGTCGAGCTGTTCCGAAGCGAGGGTGCAACCGTCGTGGGCGCCGACGTCGGTGATGGCGCGGATTTCCGAGCGGATGCGGGCAGTGAAGACGCAGTGCGCAAACTCGTGGAGGAGACCGTTGCCGCGCATTCCGGACTCGACATTTTCTTTGCCAACGCCGGCATCTCCGGCGGCTTTGCGACTATCGCCGAGCAGACCGCCGCGGACTGGGCCGAGATCTTGCGCGTCAACCTGATCGGCCCGTTCCTGGCGATCAAATATGCGGGGCCGGTGATCGCCGCGCGCGGCGGCGGCTCGATCATCTGCACCGCCAGCGTCGCCGGCCTTCGTTCAGGCGCTGGCGGCGCCGCATATTCGGCGTCGAAGGCCGGCGTGATCAACCTCGTCCAAAACGCGGCGCAGCAGCTGTCGGGCTCGGGCGTCCGCGTGAACGCCATCTGCCCCGGCCTGATCGAGACCGGCATGACCAAGCCGCTCTACGAGTTGGCGCGAGCCACCGGCCGCGAAGAGCGGCTCGGCGAGCTCAATCCGCTGCAGCGCGGCGGCGAGCCTCAAGAGATTGCGCGCGCCGCTTTGTATCTCGCCTCCGACGAAGCGAGCTACGTCAACGGCGCAGCGCTGGTCGTCGACGGTGGCCTGTCGAGCAGTCACCCGACCGCCAACCGCTTCGACCTCAGGATGCTCTAAGCCGCTTGCCAAAGTGCCCGGATGAGGCGCTAGGAACGCGGCCATGAAGACTGTCCAGCTGCTCAATTACGAGCGAGACCGCTGGGTTGCGGGCGACGGCAACCTTTCCGAGATTCCGAGCGCGATCGACGGTTCCCCCGTAGCGACAACCGGGTCCGGCGGGGTCGATTTCGGCGCAATGTTGAGACACGCCCGCGAGGTTGGTGGCCCCGCGCTGCGCAATCTCACGTTTCACGAGCGCGCTCGGATGATCAAAAGCCTCGGCCAGGCGATCATGGCGCGCAAGGAGGCGCTGTACGAGCTCAATTACCTGACCGGCGCGACCCGCAAGGACGGCTGGATCGACATCGAGGGCGGCGCGGGAACGCTCTTTTCCTTCTCGTCCAAGGGCCGCCGCGAATTGCCTGACGCCCACGTCATGCTCGACGGCCAGATCGAAGGCCTATCGAAGAAAGGCACGTTCGTCGGCCAACATATCTACACCCCGCTCCACGGCGCGGCGGTGCACATCAACGCCTTCAACTTCCCCGTGTGGGGCATGCTCGAGAAGCTGGCGCCGACCCTGCTCGCGGGAGTGCCGGCGATCGTGAAGCCGGCGTCGGCGACAGCCTACCTCGCTGAAGCCGCGTTCAAGATCATGATCGAGGCGAATATCCTTCCGCCGGGTGCAATCCAGCTGATCGTCGGCGGAGTCGGCGACCTGTTCGACCATCTGATCGGCCAGGATGTCGTAAGCTTCACCGGCTCGGCCCACACGGCGCTCAAGCTCAAGTCCCATCCGACCGTCGTCAGGGAATCGGTCAGGTTCGTCGCGGAGCAAGACAGCCTCAACGCCTCGCTGCTTGGCCCCGATGCCGCGCCGGGCACGCCCGAGTTCGACCTGTTCATCAAAGAGGTTGCCACCGAGATGACGGTCAAGGCGGGGCAGAAATGCACCGCGATCCGCCGCGCAATGGCGCCCGCACAATATCTCGACGCGGTCGAGCAGGCGCTTGGCGAGCGTCTGGCCCGGACCAAAGTCGGCGACCCGCGCGCCGAGGACACGCGGATGGGCGCGCTGGTCAGCACCAGCCAGCGCGACGACGTCCGGCAGAAGATCGCCGAACTCGAAGCCGCAGGAGCGCGCATCGTCTCGGGCGATCCCAATGCCGAGCCGCCGATCCCCGGCGGCGCGTTCCTGCCGCCCGTGCTGCTGCGGACCGACGATCCGTGGAAGACCGATGCGGTGCACGATTGCGAGCCGTTCGGGCCGGTCGCGACGATCATGCCGTATCGCGACATCGCCGATGCCATCGCACTTTCGAACCGTGGCCGGGGCAGTCTGGTCCTATCGCTGTTCACTTATTCGCCCGACGCCGCGCGTGAGTTCGTCCAGGGCGCCGCCGCCTACCATGGCCGGATGCTCGTCTTGAACCGCGACAACGCCGCGGAATCTACCGGCCATGGCTCGCCACTCCCAGTGCTGGTCCATGGCGGCCCCGGCCGCGCGGGCGGTAGCGAGGAAATGGGAGGAGTGCGCGGCGTCAAACATTACATGCAGCGCACGGCGATCCAGTCGTCGCCGGCGATGATCGCCGCGATCACTGAGCAATACATCCCCGGTGCGCCCAAACACGTCATCACCGTCCACCCGTTCCGGCTGAAGATGAGCGAGCTCAACATCGGCGACACGTGGAAGACTCCAAGCCGCACGGTCACGCTCGAGGATATCGAGCATTTCGCCGAATTCACCGGCGACAAATTCTACGCCCACATGGACGAAGAGGCGGCGAAGGCCTCGCCGATCTTCGAGCGCCGTGTCGCGCACGGCTATTTGATCCTGAGCTTCGCCGCGGGGCTGTTTGTCGATCCCGATCCGGGGCCGGTGCTCGCCAATACGGGCCTTGAGAATTTGCGCTTCCTGACGCCGCTCTATCCCGGCGAATCGGTGCGGGTGGAGCTCACCGTCCGTTCGAAGTCACTCAAGAGCGAGGACACCGGCGTGGTCCGCTGGGCAGTCGAGGTGTTCAACCAGAAGGACGAGCTGGTCGCGACCTACGACCTCCTGACCGAGAACCTGCCGTAACGATCGGAACGACGTTTCCAAGCCATTCGTTTGACGAGCGAATTTCCAGCAGGAGAAAGCTCATGAAAGTCAGCGAAGTGATGACTCGCGACGTCCAGACGATCCAGCCCGATCAAACCGCGCAAGAAGCGGCGAGCTTCATGCTTAACGCGGATGCGGGATCGATCCCCGTGACAGACGGCGGGCGGCTGATCGGTATGATCACCGACCGCGACATCGCGGTTCGCGGCGTCGCCAAGGGCAATGGGCCGGACACGCCGGTCCGGGAGTTGATGACCGACGACCTCGTGGTCGTGCGCATCGATGACGACGTTGAAGAAGCCGCCACCAAGATGAGCGATGCCCAAGTCCGACGCCTGCCGGTCATCGACCAGGACGAGCGCCTGTGCGGCATCGTCAGCCTCGGCGACCTCAGCCGCGAGGCCGACACGGAATGCGCTTCGGAAGCCCTGGAAGGCGTGACCCAGCCGGGCGGCGAGCACCGGCAGTAAGGCCTAACGGCCGGCGATGTCCTTGATCGCCTGATCGACCAGTTTCGCGTCGGTCGCGGCGTCATGACGCTCGGCGATCAGCCGGGCGGCGGCTTTCGCCGCTGCCTCCGCAGCCATGGCGCGGAGCTGCTCGATGGCCGAGCGCTCCTCGGCGGCGATCTTGTCCTCTGCCATGCGCGTGCGGCGGCCGATCAATGCCTCGGCGTCGGTCTTGGCCTTGGCCACGATCTCATCCGCTTCGCGGCGCGTGCGCTCGAGAAGCGCTTCGCGATCCTTGTCGGCCGAGGCTGACTTCGCCTCATATTCCGCCTTCAGCGCCTCGGCTTCCCTACGCAGCGCCTCGGCCTCGGCGAGCTGGTCGCGGATGAGCGCGATCTTACTGTCGAGCGCGCCTGCGATCGCCGCAGGCACCTTCTTCCAGATCAGCACACCGATGACGACGAGCATTGCCAGCGCGATCCAAGCCGGTGGGGTCAGGCCAAAGGCGGTCGGCTCTGCTTCATGGGCAGGCGTCCGAGTGCCAGCAGTGGTATGCGTCTCAGCCATTCATTTCCGCCTTCACCGCGGCCGTGGCTTGCTGGGCGTCGACCTGGATACCGGCGAGCCGCTGGACCATTTCACGCGTCGCTTCAGCTGCCACATTCTCGATCTCGGCACGCGCGCTCGTCAGCGCGTCGCGGATCTTGGACTGCGCGGACTCAACCTTGAGATTGATCTTGTCGGCCGCCGCCTTGACCTTTTTCTCGGTCGCCTGCGCGCTCTTCTGCTTCGCTTCTTGCGAAAGGCGACCGGCCTCGGCGCGCGCCGCGTCCATGCGCGCGCGCCACGCGGCCTCGGTCTCGTCCGCCTCGGCCCGGGCCGCCTGCGCGCGCTCAAGGTCCTCGGCGATCTTGCGATCGCGCAGCTCCACCGTGCCTTGGATCTTGGGCACCATTCCGCGGCCGATGACGAAGAAGATAAACCCGAACACCACCGCAACCCAGAAGACCTGGGAGAAGATGATGAAGGGAAGCTGCGTGATCTGAGGCATGTTATCCCCGGGCCTCGGGCCCCATCGGATTAGCGGGCGTAGAGAATGATGATCGCGACGACGAACGCGATCAGGCCCAGAAGCTCGGCGGCGGCGAAGCCGATGAACAGCCGGCCCTGCTGACTATCGGCGGCTGCCGGATTGCGGAGCGCGCTCTCGAGGAACGAGCCGAAGACGTTGCCGACACCGATAGCGGCGGCGCCAACGCCGATGGCCGCGAGACCAGCACCAATGACCTGAGCGGAAGCGAAATCCATGTCGAAACTCCTTGGTTGAACTCTAGTGAAGGTTGATTGCGTCGTTGAGGTACAGCGTTGTCAGCAGCGCGAACACATAGGCCTGGATTGCGCAGACGAGCAGCTCGATCGCGTAGACGCCGATGATGAACAGGAAGCTCAAGGCACTGACGCCCCAGCCGAGCGGGCCGCCGTTGAGGCCGGTGACGATGAAATTGCCGAACACCTCCATCAGGATGTGCCCGGCGATCATCGCCACGAACAGCCGCAGCCCGAGGCTGAACGGGCGCACCATGAACGAGATGAACTCGACCAGGAAGATCAGCGGGATCATGAGCTTGGGCGTGCCCTGCGGGATGAACAGCGAGAAGAAGTGCAGCCCGTGGCGCCAAAAGCCGACGATCAGCACGATCGAGAAGCTCAGGATCGCAAGCACGTAAGTGACGCTGAAGTGGCTGGTCGAGGTGAACGGATGCAGGCCGATGATCGCAAGCGGAAGCAGGCCCAGAAAATTGGCGACGATGATGAACACGAACAGCGAGAAGATGTAGGGCATATACTTCTTACCCTCCGGCCCGATGTTCACTCGAACCATGTCGTCAACGAATCCGGTGAGGCCCTCGACCGCCATTTGCCAACGGCCGGGCACGAGCTGGCGCCTCATCCCCATCGCCATGAAACCGGTGATGACGACCAGCGCGATGAGCATCCACAACGCGCTGTTCGTCAGGCTGATGTCGTACTTGCCGATGTGCAGCGGAACCAGAGGTTCCACCGTGAACTGGTGCATCGGGTCGATCTTGGCCGCCACGCTTGTTCCTACCTCGCGTCAGTGCCCGGATCGGACCGGGTCTTCGTAAGCCGCATGATGTTCCTCACCCCGAGGCCAAATCCGAAGAACAGCATCAGGATGAAAAACAGCGGAAAGGTCCGACGGCCGAGTGCAGCGGCCAGATAGTCGAGACCCCAACCAATCACAGCCCCGCCGAACGGCGCCCCGATCAACTGCCCAAAAAGCTGCTGCCAGAGCCGATTGGACGGATCAGGCTGCGCCCGCTGGGTCCGCGTCGCCTCCGCCCGCTGCACACGCTCGAGCCGCTGATCGAGCGATTCTAGCCGTGCGTCTGGTGGAAGCTTCGGAACCTTGCCGGTTTCGTCCTCAGCCATGCGTCTCCCCTGTGCGTCGCCCGTGGCTGAAATCCAAGGGCCAGACCGGGACGAGAAACATGGCGGAAAGCGACACCGCCAAGGCGCCGCCCCTTTATGAACGGGGCGCCGGATAGTCAACCGGCGCCATATCCTTAACGGCAGTAGTCCGGCACTGGCGGCGGTTGGTTGGGCTCCCGGCGGCGCCAGCCCCCGTCTGCCCACAGATAGGCCTCCCCAACGGCCACGCGCGCCAGCAATTCGCAGCCAGCGGTGATGCCGACCGCCTGCGGGGTCGCGCCCTTGGCGGCGGCCAGGTTGCTGTAAAGCGAGCGGCGCCGGATGTTGATCGTGTTGACCTGGACGCGCACGGCTGACGGCACCGTCGCGGCAATCCCTAGGTAGCCGTCGTAGCGCTCGCCGACGGCGCCGCTCGCGCGCGCAGAGTTCACCATCGGCGTCTGCGCGGCTGCCGCGGCCGCCATTCCACTTAGCGAAAGTACAGCTGCGAACTCGACCGCCGACCGTCTCATGGTTTCGTCGGCGCGGGCGGGAAGGCCTGCGGGTTCTTCTGGATCATCTGCTGGACGTCCTGCTGCAGCCGCACCAGCACCTCCTGCCTGATCGCGACATTGAGGTTGATCTCGATCGGCTTGTCGGGCGGCTTGACCGTGACGCAGCTTGCCAGCGGGAACGCTGCCGTCGCCGCGACCGCGAGCCTCAACGAGTTCAATGTTAGTTTCACTTGGTGCCTCCGGGTGGTGGTGGTGATGATTTGCGGAGTGGCGTGGCCTGCGACACAGGCTTGGGCGCTGTCTGCTGCTCTTCCTTGACCGTGCTCAGGACCTCGACCTTGAGCGCGGGTGAATCGACCGGGAACGGCATCACCGGCGCAATCGCCTGCGTCGGGTCCTTGAACCCCTTGGCCATCTGGATGAGCGCGCGGAACGGCGCGTTGATGTTGATGTTGAGCCGCAGCGGCAGCTTGCTGAAGGCCGAGCGGACGAGGCCCGCGAGCAGCCCGTGGCTGGGGCCGAGCGACACCTGGTCGACCGTCAGCCGCGTCGCGAACTCGCCGGCGAGATCGCCGTCGAGGCGAATGATCATCGTGCGATATCGAATGTCGCTGAGCAGCCCCACGGCCACCCCCGCGGCCATGCCCTTGGGCTTGGTGCCGGTATATTGCAGGCGGCCGCCAGGGGCGCGGGAGTCGAGCCGGCCGCCGACGATCCGCCCGCCATTTTGGTCGAAGATCATCGGCAGCACGCCGTCGAACGTCCCGGTGATCTCGATGCCCTGGAAGCCGAGGCTGTCGATGAACTGTTTGGCGTCGAACCCCTGAAGCTCGAACGTCAGCCGTTTCGCGCTGGGACTGCCGAAATTGAGGATTGTCTCGTGAAGGATCAGGCGGCCACCCATGAACGGCCACTCGCCGCGCTCGATGCGGACGAGTTTGTTGGGCAGGAGCTGGTAGCGGATCACGCCGTCGGTGACGACGATACCGGGGTTGATCGACGCAATCGTCGCGAGCTGGTGAGGCGCGGTCTCGAGCGCCAGGAGGTCGCTGAAATGCACGGTCGTGGTGAGGCCCGTGACCGGCCCGAACGGCGCGGCTACATCCATGTTGGCGGTCGAGAAATCGCCGGTCGACGTCACCTTCCCGCCCGAAGCCCAGTCGATCCGCCCCTGACCTCGCACGGTCCCATTGACCAGGGCCACCACGCCTTCGGTCAGCCGCGTCAGCTGATCCGGCTGGAAGTTCGGGCCGAAGGCCAGCCCCGGAACGTCGAGGACGGCGTGCCCGTCACCCGTCGACAGCCGATGCTCGATGCTGACGTCGGTGACCAATGTTCCGCTCGCGGGGTGGTGCAACGCGCCCGTCGCGCGGACGTAATCGCCGGCGATGGTGAAGTGCACATTGTCGCTTTTGAGCGGATAGAAGCGCGGATTTGGGTCGCGGTCCGAAACCATGAGCCTGCTGTCCACGCTCAGGTTCTTGTTGCGATAGAGCCAGCTGCCGACCCCATCGCTGAGCTGCAGCGGAACCTTGCCGATCGAGGCCGTAGCGCCTGTGAAATCGCCCTTGACCGCGGGGCCGCCGAGACGGCCGTTCAGCCGCGCCGCGTCGAACAGGATCGGGGAGGTTGCCTTGCCGAGGCGCATCGCCAGGCGATCGAACCCGAACTGCTGGCCGATGACCTGGCCACTCGCGGCCTGCAGGTGGAAGGGCGAGCTGCCGAGCCGGCCGTTCAGCACCGGGCTTGGCAGTCGTGCGCTCGCCAGCACCGGGCCGTTGGGCCGCTTGGAGACCATCGCCGGGCCGATCGGGCAGACTGGCAGGCGCGTTGGCCCCAGCTGAACCGTGCTCATTTGCAGATAGTTGAAGCTGACGACCGCGCAGGAGGTCCCGAAGGCGAAGCTGCCGCCGTGGCCGATCTGCCCCTGGATCGGCAGCCGCAATGCCTGCGCTCGTCCACTCGGGAAGGCGCCATCGAGTTGGACGACGGTGCTGAGGGCGGTCGACCCGCCGGGCCCCGGCCCAAAGCGGATCGGCGCCAAGGCGAGCCGCTGCCCGCCCGCGGCATAAGGCGCGACATCGGCGACACCGCTCATCGGCGCGCCGGCGCGCGGCTGCCTGAGGCTGACCCGCGCTTGCGGCAACCCGCCGCCGGCGGTCTCGAGATTGCCGTCCATCCTCAGCCCGCCCGACGGCCAATAATAAGTCACACCGCTGCCGCCGAACACGCGCGCCCGTGCCCCGTTCGGGCCGATGACGTCGGCCTGGTTGATCCGCGCCGCGCCGCCGCCGGGGAAGTTTACGACCGTGATCCGGCCGGCCGAATTGAAGTGGCGGGCGGTCCTGATCACGGCGTTCGCCATGCTGGTCGCGACCGGCCCGATCGGGGTCTTGGCCGCGGCGGCGAGCGGCTGGGTCACGCCGGCGAACATGCTCGGCGCGAGCGCGGCGCTGTCCGCGGCATAATTGCCGGCCATTTCGAACGTGCCGACCTTGCCGTTGAGGTGGTAACGGCCGTCGAGCCGCGTGCGTTCGGCGGAGATGGTGCCCATGCGCGATTTCTGCGCCGACAGCCGGACCGCGCCCGCGACGTCGTTGAGCGAACCCCTGTAGCTGATATCGCCGGCGAAGTTCGCGAGGCCGTTGGCGCCGGCGACGAGGCTGGTCATCGCCATCCGGCCGCTGCCGTCGATGCTGGTGAAGGCCTCGTTGAAGCTCGCCTTCGCGTCGAACCGGGGCCCCCCGACATCGAATCGGCTCACCGCGCAGACGAAGCGGTCGGCGGTCACCGGCCCGTCGATGCGAGGCCGCCGTGCGACCACCGCCACCGCGACATTGGCGTGAACGTTGATCGCGGCGCAGCGGCCCGGCGCGACGAGCGGGCTGACGATCGCCGCGCGCCCGGCAAAGCCGCCGCTGAGCTTGCCATTGCCCTCGATCGAGAGCCCCACCGGGCCGAACGGCGTCGCCAGAGCGATGCTGCTGTCGGCGATGTCGACCGCGAAATTCGGCAGCGCGAACGGCTTGTTGCTCGGCGGCGGCATCAGCCTGTCGATCTGGCCCCAGCTGATGCGCCCGTGAATCAGGCGGCCGCGCAGCCGAACGCCGCGCGCAACGATCCGGTAGACTTCGAAATTGCCGTTGAGCTTCAGCCGCGTCTCGATATGGGCGAAGCGGGCGACGAGGTCCGGCCGTTTGGGATCGCCGATGACGAGGTTGCTGACCTCCTGGGTCCTAAGGCCAACCCGGTCGAGATGGTAGCTTGCGGTCACTCCGCGCCGCTCAAACTCGCCCTTGAGGAAGTGCGTCGCGATCGGCCGGCGCTGGATCCAGACGGCACCGATCGCGACCAGGAGCAAGACCAGCAGCCCGGCCGCGATGAACAGCGCGATGCGGCCGAACGGCCGCCGGCGCACGATCGTCACTGCTTGATCATCCGGCACGTCGAGCCCGTCGTCCTTCCAGCGCTCGTCCATTGGGCCACTAACCCATGCCGGGCATCACCGTTCCAGATGCGGCATGACCGCTTCCCAACGCGGCGCTTTCTGTGGTCTATTGGCGGCGCTCGGACCAGTCGCACGAGGGAGCGGCATGGACGCGCGCGCCGGCAATCTGGACGAACTCGACGCCAAGGGCCATCGCGCCCGCCTGCGCCAGCGGCTGCTCGACGCCGGAGCGGCCGGTTTTCACGACTATGAGCTCATCGAATATCTGCTCACGCTGACCATCCCGCGCGTCGACACCAAGCCGCTCGCCAAGCGGCTGCTGCACGATTTCGGCGGTATCGGGGCCTTGCTTGGCGCCAGCCCCGACAGCCTGCGCCGTGAGGGCCTGACCGACCCGACCATCGCTGCGCTGAAGATCGCCGAAGCGACCGCGCTACGGCTGCTCGAGGCGCGTGTCGAAGGTCAGCCTGTGCTGTCGAGCTGGGACGCGCTCGGCCACTATCTGACGGCCGCCATGGCACACCGGCGGACCGAGGAAGTGCGGATCCTGTTTCTCAACGCCAAGAACATGCTGCTCGCCAACGAGGCGCTGTGGCAGGGCTCGGTCGACGAAGCCTCGGTCCATGTGCGCGAGGTGATCGCCCGAGCGATCGCGCTTGGCGCCACCGCGCTGATCATCGTCCACAACCATCCGAGCGGCGACCCGACGCCGTCCACACAGGACATCCGCCTGACCCGCGACCTGGTCGAGGCCGGTCGGCACATGAAGGTGACGGTCCATGATCATGTGATCGTCGGCGCACAGGGGCGGACGAGCATGCGCGCGATGGGACTCATCTAGTTGCAGAAGCTAATGTCTGCTTTCGACCCATTGGGGACATTAGCGAAGTGGCAGCTTTCGACCCATTGCGGATATCCGGCGAAGGAGCCATGCCGAGGTTTCAACGACCGGGCGAGGTAAACGCGATGAGTTTCGGAATTTGGGAGGCGTCGGTCCCGGTATTCGTAAGTTCGCTCACGAACATGCGTGATTGGCTGAGCAAGGCCGCGGAAGAAAGGAGCGAGGCCGAACTCTTGGAGGCACGGCTCGCGCCTGACATGAGGCCATTGCCTGCGCAGTATCAAATGGCGTCGGACTCAGCGAAGAATGCGCTGGGGCGGCTCACCGGCACGGAAGCTCCCTCGATGCCTGACATCGAGAAGAGCTTCGCGGAGCTCGAGGATCGATGCGATCGAACGATCCAGTACCTCAAGAGCTTCGAACCAGAGTCCCTCGCAGGCAGCGACGCTCGCGAAGTCGTGCTCAAGTTCCCGAATGGAATGGGCTATCGCTTCCGTGGTGCTCAGTATCTCGCGGGTTTTGCGCTGCCGAATTTCTACTTCCACGTCACGACCGCTTACGCAATCCTACGCAATGCGGGCGTCTCGCTTGGCAAGCCCGACTTCCTCCAGCACCTAGGGCCGCCAAACGTCATCGGCTAATGTCCGCTTTCCACCCATAGCGGACATTGAAGAAACTGCTGTCCTACAGCGCCCTCATTGTGCTCGAAGCTGCAAATGCACGTTCGACTCCGTCCAGACTCACGCAGAGCGGCTTGGCCCGAACATCGTACGTCACCGCGAACATTCGCGAAGATTGGCACTACATTTGAAGCCCCGCGCCTTCCCTGCTAGCCGCCTCGGCGATGGTTCCCCGCTATTCCCGTCCCGAGATGACCGCCATCTGGTCGGCCGAGAACCGCTATCGCATCTGGTGGCAGATCGAAGTATTCGCGGCCGAGGCGATGGGAAAGATCGGGATGATCCCGTCTGAGGACGCGGCGACCATCCGCACCGCTTACGACCGCAATGCGCTGGGTGACATCGACATCGACGCGATCGACCGCATCGAGGCGGTCACCAAACATGACGTGATCGCCTTCCTCAGCTGGGCGGGCGAGAAGCTCGGGCCCGAACGGCGCTGGCTGCACCAGGGCATGACCAGCTCCGACGTGCTCGACACCGCGCTGGCGCTGCAACTGAAGCAGGCGGCGGACCTGCTGATCGCCGACATCGACGCGCTGCTCGATGTGCTCAAGCGCCGCGCGTTCGAGCACAAGCTGACGCCGACCATCGGCCGCAGCCACGGAATCCACGCCGAGCCGACCACCTTCGGATTGAAACTCGCGCAGGCCTATGCGGAATTCTCACGTAACCGCGAGCGTTTGGTCGCCGCGCGCGACGGGGTCGCGACTTGCGCGATCTCCGGCGCGGTCGGCACGTTCGCCCAAGTCCCACCCGAGGTCGAGGAGCGTGTCGCCGCCGAGCTCGGCCTCAGCGTCGAGCCGGTTTCGACCCAGGTCATCCCGCGGGACCGCCACGCCATGTTCTTCGCGACGCTGGGCGTCATCGCCTCGTCGATCGAACGGCTGGCGACCGAAATCCGCCACCTGCAACGCACCGAGGTGCTCGAGGCCGAGGAATATTTCTCGCCCGGCCAGAAGGGCAGCTCGGCGATGCCGCACAAGCGCAACCCGGTGCTGACCGAGAACCTCACCGGCCTCGCGCGGATGGTCCGCGGCTATGTGACGCCGTCGCTCGAGAATGTCGCGCTGTGGCATGAGCGCGACATTTCGCACTCGTCGGTCGAGCGGTTCATCGGGCCCGACGCGACGATCACACTCGATTTCGCGCTCGCACGGCTGGCCAGCGTGATCGACAAGCTCATCGTCTATCCCGAGCGCATGCAGAAGAACCTCGATCGCATGGGCGGCCTCGTCCACTCGCAGCGCGTGCTGCTCGCGCTCACCCAGGCCGGCCTGAGCCGCGAGGACGCTTATGCGCTGGTACAGCGCAACGCGATGAAGGTGTGGGAATCCGACGGCCAGCTGTCGCTTCTCGACCTGCTCAAAGCCGATCCGGGCGTGTCAAAGTGCCTCTCCAGCGAGCAGCTCGATGCCTTGTTCGACCTCGGCTACCACCTGAAGCACGTCGACACGATCTTCGGCCGGGTGTTCGGTAACCCAGGTTAACTCCTTCGCAGATCACAAATTTTTTCACGTGCACTGTGCGATTCATGGGCTATTCTTCGCAACGGATGCAGCCGGGGGGCTGATGGATACAGTCGACGAAATTGACGGCGACATGGCTGACGCGCCTGCGGTGCACGAAGTGCGCGTCCAGTCCACCTGCTATTTGCTCGAACTGTCGCTCGATTGGATCGTGCTGCGCGCATCCGAGAATATCCATCATCTGCTGAGCGAATCGCATGTCACCTTGATCGACGAGCCGCTCGGCCGTTTCGTTCACGCCCAAGCGCTCCACGACCTGCGAAATCTCTTCTCGCGGCTGAGCGGGACGACCGGCATTGGCCGCGCCTACGCGGTGCGGCTTACCGACGATCACGACTTGGTCGATATCGCCTTCCATCCCGTGGAAGGCCGGGTGCTGCTCGAAGCGGTGCCGTCGAGCGCTTGCTTCGGCGAGTGCTTCGGCAGCGTCGGCGGGCTGATAGCGGGCCTCGTCGATAGCCGCGGGCAGGCATTGCTCGACGGCGGGGCGCGGCGGATGAGGGCGCTCACCGGTTATGACCGGGTGACGCTGAGTTGCGGCGACGAGCGGTCGGAAAGCAGCCGCGGCGCGCTTGCCAGTCCCGTCGACCCGGCCGATCTGCCGATCCTTATCGCCGACACCGAACCAGAGGCCGTCAGCCTGTTCCCGCGCCAGGCCGGGGACACGTCGGCACATGGCGCGCTGATGCGGGCGCCCGACGAAGCTGATCGGCGCAAGCTGCACGAGCAGGGCATCCGCTCGATGCTGCGAATCCCTTTCACTGCGGGCGGATTGAGCTGCGAATTCTGCTGCGAGAGCCGGGTGGCGCGCCCGCCGAACTTCGAGCTGCACGCCGCGGCCGAGTTGTTTGCTCAGATGTTCGCGCTGCGGCTCGAGATCGGCGCAGCGACAAATCGCTAGTCAAAACTAGCAGCCGCGAGAAAGCGTCGGCCTAGCTGCCGAGGAAGTCGCGGGCGCGGGCGAAAAAACTCTTCGAGGCGGGACATTCGTCACCCGTTTCGGTCGCCCGGAATTCCTCCAGCAATTTCTTCTGCTTGGCATTCATCCTGCTCGGCGTTTCGACCAGAATGCGGGCGACAAGGTCGCCGCGTCCGCGGCCGTTGAGCACGCTCATGCCCGAGCCGCGATGGCGAAGCTGTTCGCCCGACTGGATGCCGGCGGGGATCTTCATTTCGACGGGCTTGCCGTCGATTCCGGGAAGTGAAATTGTCCCGCCAAGCGCCGCTGTCGTAAAGCTGACAGGGCAGTCGGCGATCAGCGTGGTACCCTCGCGGGCGTAAATCGGGTGCCGCATCATGTGGACGAACAAGTAGAGGTCGCCGTTCGCCGCACCGCGCACCCCGGCCTCACCCTCACCGGCGACGCGAATCCGGGTGCCTTCGTCGACGCCCGCAGGAATCTTCACCGACATCTTGCGCTGGCCGTGCGCGCGCCCCTCGCCGTGGCAATTGGCACAGGGGTCGGTGATCACCTCGCCTGCGCCGCGGCAGGACGGGCAGCCGCGCTCGACGACAAAGAACCCCTGCTGCGCCCGCACCTTGCCCATGCCGCCGCACGTCTTGCAGGTGCTGGTGCAACGATCGAGGCTATTGCAACCCCGGCCCTGGCACTTCTCGCACGTCGCCATCGCCTCGACGGCGATGGTCTTCTCAATGCCCGCGAATGCTTCCTCGAGGCTCAGCTCGAGATCATAGCGGAGGTCCGCTCCGCGCCCTGCATTCTGTTGCGCGCGCGGGTCCATGAACTCGCCGAAAATGGTCGAGAAGATGTCGGAAAAGCCATTGAAGCCGGCGTCGCCAAACGGATCCTGCCCGCCGCCGCCGTTCTGGAACGCCGCCCGCCCGAAGCGGTCATAGGCGGCGCGCTTTTGCGGGTCCTTGAGGATATCATAGGCCTCGTTGATGGCCTTGAACTGGGCTTCCTTGTCAGAACATCCATTGTGCCGGTCGGGATGATGTTCCTTGGCAAGGCGGCGGTAGGCAGCCTTGATGGCAGCATCGTCCGCGCCGCGCGCGATGCCCAGCAGCTCGTAATAGTCCTGCTCGACCATCAATGCTCCCCGCTACGCCGTACAGAATTCGGCGCGGTCCTCGGAAAGGCCCCGCGCCTCATCATCAGCCCTTGTTCTCGCCCTCGTCGACCTCAGAAAATTCCGCGTCGACGACCTCTTCCTGGCCGGGCTGTTCGCCAGCCGCTTCGCTTTCCGCACCGCCAGCCTCGCCGCCGGTTTGCTGGGCCTGCGCCTGGCTCTGCTCGTACATTGCCTGACCAAGCTTCATCGCCGCCTGGGTGAGCGCAGCGGTCTTCTGCTGCATGTCGTCGGCATCCCCGCTTTCAACCGCGGTCTTGGCTTCGGCGATCGCCTTCTCGATCTCGTCTTTGATCTCGGCCGAGACCTTGTCGCCATGCTCGGCAAGCTGCTTCTCGGTCGAGTGGATGAGGCTCTCGGCGTTGTTCTTGGCCTCCGCCGCGGCACGCCGCTTCTTGTCCTCGTCAGCGAACTGTTCGGCTTCCTTGACCATCTTCTCGATGTCCGAATCGGCGAGGCCGCCCGAAGCCTGGATGCGGATTTGCTGTTCCTTGCCGGTGCCCTTGTCCTTGGCCGACACGTTGACGATGCCGTTGGCGTCGATGTCGAACGTGACCTCGATCTGCGGCACGCCGCGCGGCGCCGGCGGGATTCCGACGAGGTCGAACTGGCCGAGGACCTTATTGTCCGCGGCCATCTCGCGCTCGCCCTGGAAGACGCGGATCGTCACCGCATTCTGATTGTCCTCGGCGGTCGAGAAGACCTGGCTCTTCTTGGTCGGAATGGTGGTGTTGCGATCGATCATCCGAGTGAACACGCCGCCCAACGTCTCGATGCCCAGCGACAGCGGGGTCACGTCGAGCAGAAGCACGTCCTTGACGTCGCCCTGAAGCACGCCCGCCTGGATCGCCGCGCCCATGGCGACGACTTCGTCCGGGTTGACGCCGGTGTGCGGCTCACGGCCGAAGAATTCCTTCACCCGCTCGCGCACCCGCGGCATGCGGGTCATGCCGCCGACGAGGACGACATCGGCGATGTCCTTGGCCTCGAGGCCCGCGTCCTTGAGCGCCTTCTTGCACGGCTCGATGGTCCGTTCGATGAGGTCATCGACCAGCTTTTCGAGGTCTGAGCGCGTCAGTGTCTCGACGAGATGGAGCGGGGTCGTTGTTCCGCCTTCCATGCGCGCGGTGATGAACGGCTGGTTGATCTCGGTCGTCGCGGCCGACGACAGCTCGATCTTGGCCTTCTCGGCCGCTTCCTTGAGGCGCTGCAGCGCGAGGCGGTCGGTGCGGAGGTCGATATTTTCCTTCGCCTTGAACTTGTCGGCGAGCCAGTTGACGATCCGCGCGTCGAAATCCTCTCCGCCGAGGAAGGTGTCGCCGTTGGTCGACTTCACCTCGAACACGCCGTC
>NZ_JBJMVI010000015.1:0-1636 GCF_045810705.1 Sphingomonas sp.
CAGGTCGAGCTTGATCGTGCCCTTGTAGAAGAGGTAGCCGAGCGTGACCGCTGCGACGCCGCCCAGGGCGCCGCCGACGATGGTCGCGAGCACTCCGTCGTCGCTGACGGATGCGAACAGGAACAACGCGCTCTCCAGGCCCTCGCGCGCGACCCCCACGAAGGCGACGAACGCGAGCGCCGCGCCGCCGCCGATCGCAACGGCGCTGCCGACCTGCGAGCGCAGGTGGCCGCCGAGCGAGCGCGCCTGCTTGCGCATCCAGAAGACCATCCAGGTGACGACGCTGGCCGCGAACAACATCGCAGTGCCCTCGTAGAGCTTCTCGGCGTTGCCCGTGAGCTCGCCGACGGCCCCGAACAGGATCGCGCCGATCAGGACGCTGCTGGCAATCGCCGCGGCCGCACCGAGCCAGACCGAGCGACCATGCCGGTCGCGCTGGCCGGTCTTGTCGAGGCACGCCATGATCAGGCCGATCATCAGCGTGGCCTCGAAGCCTTCACGGAGGACGATTACGAAAGAACCCATACGGCCAGAACCTCTCCCTGCGTAGGAACCCCTGATCCTTAGGGGACCCTAACAGGTTAGCCACGGATTCCAAGCGGCAGGTCGCCGACCACGACTGCCTCGTGGAGCGCAGGCACGGCATCGCGCTCGTAAGCGCGGACCCACTTCCGGACCGCGTTGTCGGAGACGCCGTACTTACGACCGACGGCGGACCAGCTCGTCTCGGCGATTTCCCGCAGCAGCTGCTCGTACGACGGCCGCTCGACCTTGCGCTTGTCCGGTTGCGGCCCTAGGTGCTTGCCAGGGTGTTCGGGCGCAGCACCCCAGCACGGGAGCGAACAGAAGCGATGTCGATGACTCTCAGGCTCGAAGGTCGCGCCGCAACTAGGACACGCGCGAACGCGTGGGATGTTCCGTCCGCAGTGGGTGTCAAGCGTCGCGGCGCAGTTCGGACAGACGATGCGCAGGTTCTGGAGCCGATTGTCGGTTGCGATGCCATTGGCGTGATCGAGAATCAGCGACATCCGGTGGCCGCGCCAGTTCTCGCCTTGCCCACAAAGCTCGCACTCCCGCCGCTTGAGGCCTGCGGCATAGAGGCGACGCTTGAGGGCGCCGCGGTGATAGGTCGAGTTCTCGACGAGCACTTGCTCGAGCGGCAGTGCCTTGATTCTGTGAGCGCTTCGCGCGCGCACAGCGGCCATATCGAAGTGCGCGGTCGAAATCTGCCAGCGCTCGGCGCACTTCTGGATCGTCTTGTGGTTCCCCCCGGCGGCGCGCATTCCGAGTAGCCGAAGGGCGTCGGCCCAGCAAAGTGAGCGCTCGATCGCTCTACGGGCCTCTTCCTCCGTGAAGCGGGGCTTCAACACGAACAAAGGTTCGCATACGTGCCGGACGGAATTGAGCTGGGGGGGCAGGATTTGAACCCAGCTCCTCTCGGGCCAAAGCCGAGCGTGCTACCCGTTACACCACCCCCCAACGGGACCACCAGCATAGGCGCCGATACGCTCCGAATCGTGCCTAGCGGCCCCACCGTTCTCGTAATGGCGGCCGGTCACGGGACGCGCATGAAGTCCCACCTGCCCAAGGTCCTGCACCCCGTCTGCGGGCGTCCGATGCTGCATTGGACGATCGC
>NZ_JBJMVI010000016.1:0-120000 GCF_045810705.1 Sphingomonas sp.
AGGATGGTGCGGCTGTCGATCTTGCTCGTCACCTGGAAGCTGATGCGCGTCGGCAGATTGGCCTTGATGACGCCGGTGATGACGTCGACCGACGGACGCTGCGTCGCCATGATCAGATGGATTCCGGCGGCACGCGCCTTCTGCGCCAGCCGCTGGACGAGGAACTCGACCTCCTTGCCGGCGGTCATCATCAAATCGGCGAGCTCGTCGATGATCACGACAATCTGCGGCAGCACCTCATATTCGAGCTGCTCGGTCTCGTAGAGGGGTTGGCCGGTATCGGCGTCGTAGCCGGTCTGCACGCGGCGTCCGAGCTTGGCGCCCTTGGCCTTGGCCTCGCGCACCTTGGCGTTGAAGCTCGGCAGCGCGCGGACACCGAGGTTCGCCATCATCCTGTAGCGCTCCTCCATCTGCTCGACCGTCCATTTGAGCGCGCGGATCGCCTTGCCCGGCTCGGTCACCACCGGAGAGAGCAGGTGCGGGATGTCGTCGTACATACTCAGCTCGAGCATCTTTGGGTCGATCATGATCAGTTTGCACTGGTCCGGACCGTAACGGTAGAGCAGCGACAGGATCATGCAGTTGAGGCCGACCGACTTGCCCGAGCCGGTCGTTCCCGCGACCAGCAGGTGGGGCATCGGCGCGAGATCCGCGATCACCGGGTCGCCCGCGATATTCTTGCCGAGGATCAGCGGCAGCGACATGTTCTGGTCGTCGAACGCCTGGCTGCCGATCAGCTCGGACAGCGTCACCGCCTCGCGCTTGGGGTTGGGCAGCTCGATGCCGATCACGCTACGGCCGGGGATCGTCGCAACGCGTGCCGAAAGCGCCGACATGTTGCGGGCGATGTCGTCGGCCAGCGCGATCACGCGGCTGGCCTTGATCCCGCTCGCCGGCTCGAGCTCATACATGGTGACCACCGGGCCGGGGCGCACTTCGACGATGTCGCCGCGGACGTTGAAATCCTCGAGCACGGTTTCGAGCAGGCGGGCGTTGCGTTCGAGCCCGGCGCGGTCGATCTGGTGGCGGGTCTCCCTCGGCGGCGGCGCGAGCAGGTCGACGGTCGGCAGCTGGTAACTGTCGCCGAACGCGAGTGTTGGCTGGGCCGAGGGTTTTCGGCCCGCGCCCCGCGCCGCGGGTGCAACTCCCCTTGCCGGCTCGGCAACGGCGACCGTCGGCTTCGAGCGGGGCGGAGCGGCGGGAAACACCTGCTCATCGGCGATTTCGGTCTTGCGCGGCGCGGCGCGGCCTCGACGTGGGGTGCGACGGAAAAGACCGCTGATCCATTCGCGCTCGCCTTCGCTGAGGCCGAGAGCGAAATATCCCATCCCGAGGCCGGCAAGTGCAAACAGCAGCAGGGTGGCAAAGCGCGCGGGCGCTTCGATCTGGGGCTTGGGAATGAGGGCGAGGCCGGCATCGACGCCGTGCGCCGCGGCGAGCCCGATGGCGCCGCCCCACCCGGCGGGCAGGCCGGACACGGAGGATCCGCTGGTGAGGCCGAGCGCGATTCCGAGCAGAAGGGCGCCGGTGGCCGCGAGAAACAGGCCGCGGCCGATGCGGCCGGCCGGCTCGAGCCGGATCAATCTCAGCCCCGCGATCGCGATCACCGGGAGGAGCAGCACAGCGCCGAGGCCGAACAGCAGGAGCAAGGCGTCGCTGAGATAGGCACCAAAGGCGCCCAGCCAGTTGGTCGGCGGACCGCCGGCGGCGGTGCTCAGCGACGGGTCATTGGGGTTGTGCGTGGCCAGCGCCACGGCGCCGGCGAGGCTGAGGGCGACGAGCACGACGCCCCAGCCGCGCACGGCGAAGCGGCGCACCGCTTCGCGCAGTGCGTCCCGCCAGTCAGGCGCCAGGTCGCGCTTGGGTGCGCGTGTCGCCACGGTTGCCATGTCCCACCCCCTAAACCGCGCGTAGAATCCCTCACGCGGAGTCCGCGGTCAAGCGACGACGTGGCGTCCTTGCGACGAACGGCGTAGGGGCGCCGCCATGGACCGGGCGGATGTGATCATCTTCGGCGGCGGGCTGGTCGGGCTCGCGCTCGCGTCCGCGCTGGATTCGAGCGGCCTTTCGGCGATCCTGGTCGATCCGGCCGATCCGGCGCCGCGCGCCGGCGCAGGCTTCGACGGGCGCACCAGCGCCGTCTCATCGAGCTCGATGCGCATGCTCGAGACGATCGGGGTTGCCGATCACCTGGCCGAAGCCGGCTGTCCGATCTGGCGCATCGCGGTCGCCGACGGTCTGAAGCCCGGCGGGCTGCACTTCGACCCCGACGACGGCGAGCCGCTCGGCTTCATGCACGAGAACCGCAACCTCCGCGCCGCGCTCCAGGCCCGCGCCGAGGCCGGCAAGAATTTGTGGCTGGTGTGGA
Source organism: Sphingomonas sp. (assembly GCF_045810705.1). Taxonomy (GTDB): domain Bacteria; phylum Pseudomonadota; class Alphaproteobacteria; order Sphingomonadales; family Sphingomonadaceae; genus Sphingomicrobium. Next base: position 2,369 of record NZ_JBJMVI010000016.1, read on the forward strand.
AGTCCCGCGTCGCCAATGTCGAGCGCGGCGACCATGGCGTTGTCGTTGCGCTCGAAGACGGCCGCAAGCTCTCGGCCCCGCTGCTCGTCGCCGCCGACGGCCGCAACTCGAAGACAAGAGAGGCCGCCGGCATCAACATCGCGCGCTGGAAGTACGATCATCAGGCGATCGTCTCGGTGCTCCGCCACGAACGGCCGCACGACAATGTCGCCTACGAGATCTTCTATCCGACGGGTCCTTTCGCGCTGTTGCCGATGAACGAGGACGCAGGTGGACACCGATCGGCGATCGTCTGGTCGGTGCCGGAGGAAGATGCGGCAGGCTGGCTGTCGCTCAATGACGAGGATTTCTCCGCCGAGGCTCAGGCGGCGATGGGCGGCTTCCTCGGCGCGATCGAGATGCTCGCCCCGCACTCGTCCTTCCGGCTTGGCTTCCACCATGCCGCTCAGATCACCGCGCAACGGCTCGCCCTGGTCGGCGACGCCGCGCACGCGATCCATCCGATCGCCGGACAGGGCCTCAACCTCGGTTTCCGCGATGTCGCAGCTTTGGCCGAAGTATTGGTCGAGGGCGCGCGACGGGGGCTCGACCTCGGCGACCGGCAATTGCTCGACCGCTACCAGCGCTGGCGCTCGCTCGACGCTTTGTCGGTCGCCTTCGCCACCGACAGCCTGACACGGATTTATGGCGTTCCCGGCGCCACCGCGTCCGCGATCCGTCGCTTCGGCATGGGGCTGGTTGGCCGCATCTCCCCGCTGCGCAACCGCCTGATGAGTGAGGCGCGCGGCACCAGCGGCGAGCTGCCGCTGCTGCTCAGGGGACTGCCGATCTAACTACTGAAGCGTCGGTTCGATTTCGGCGCCGCCGGAGACGGCCGCACGGTGGAACTGCATCAGCTGGACCAGCAGATCGGCGCGGCCATCGAGCGTCGCCTGTTCGAGCAGCGCCTGCTTGGCCCCGACATCGAACGGCGCCACCTGCGCGATCGCATTGACCAGCATTTCGTCGTCGAGCTTTGCGACCGCAGACCAATCGACGGCCAGCCCCAACGCATCCCCGAGGCGGCGCGCCTCGCGCTCCACCTCGGCCCGCTCGATCAGCGCCAGCGGTGGCGGCTCCTCGTCGTTGAACGCCTCGATATCGACCTCGGCGCAGCGGTAGGCGGCATCGGCCTCGGTCTCGCGCACCAGCCGGAAGCGATTCGAGCCGAGGAGCACGATGTTGAAGCGGCCGTCCTCCAGCTCTTCCACGCCGACGAGCTCGCCCACGCAGCCGACCGCGTAGAGGGGCGCCTGGTTGTCGTCGTCGAGACGGTGCGGCTGGATCATCGCGATCCGCCCAACGCCGTCGATCGCGTCGCGGACCATCTCGCGATAGCGCGGCTCGAAAATGTGCAACGGCAGCTGCGAGCGCGGGAACAGGATCGCGCCGGGAAGCGGGAAGAGCGGCACCCGCAGCGTCCGGCTCACGTGAACAGCACGGCCGACAGGCGGCGGCGCTGCGCCCCCGACCACGGATCTTCGAGGCCCTGCGCTTCGAGGAGCTGGAGAAAGCGGTGGCGCGCGGCGCCATCGTTCCATTCGCGGTCGCGGCCGATGATCTCGAGCAATGCGTCCGCTGCGGCGTCGCGATCGCCGGCGGCCATCTTCGCCGATGCATATTCCAGACGGGCCTCATGGTCGTCCGGGCTGGCGGCAAGCCGCGCTTCAAGCGCCGAAGTATCGGCCGCCGGCGCGGAGGCGACTTCGAGCGCGGCCCGCGCGCGGCTGATCTCCGGCTTGCTTGCCAATTCTTCGGGAACGCCGTCGAGGATTTGACGCGCTTCGGCCGTTTCCCCGGCCGCGACCAGCGCCCGGGCCAGCCCGCCGATCACTTCCGCATTGTCCGGCGCCATCTCGCGTACCTGAGCGAAGATGTTCGCGGCCCGTGCTGCGTCGCCTTCGGCGAGCACCTGCTCGCCCATGACGATCAGCGGCTCGATCTCAGCTTTAGGAGTTGCGCCCTCGGGCTCAATCTTCAGCTGCTCGAGTAGCTGGTCGAGAACCTTCTTGATCTGCCCTTCGCTGCGATAGTTGGTGAGGTCGGCAACCGGCTGGCCGCGATGGATCGCATAGACCGTCGGGATCGATTTGATCTGGAACTGCGCCGCGAGCAATTTCTCCTGCTCGACGTCGATCTTGGCGAGCTTCACGCCCTTGTCGGCGTAATCGGAAGCGACCTTGTCGAGCACGGGCGAGAGCTGCTTGCACGGCCCGCACCACTCGGCCCAGAAATCGAGAATGACGAGCGCCGTCATCGACGGCTGGATGACGTCGCGTTCGAAGCGCTCGATCGATTCGCGCTCGGCTTCGGTCAGGCCCACAGTCGCCACTGGTATTCATGCTCCTGCTGGTGGGCCCGCTCATATGGCGCGCCGCGGCGTGGGCCACAAGATAACAGCCGCTTAACCGTACGCGGGTAAGGCGGATGGATGATTTCGCGCGATCGCCAGGCGATGCAGTGGTGGGCGACGGTCGCGGCGGCAACGCTGGCGGGCCTGGCGCTGCGCATTGCCGCCGCACGAGGCGGTCTGTGGACCGATGAAGCCTGGTCGGTGATCTACGCCGCGCGGGCCCGCGACGCAGTAGGCGTGTTCCTGCGCATCAACCACGACAACAACCACCACCTCTATTCGCTATGGCTCCAGGCGATCGGCATGGGCGCGCCACCTTTGCTCGCGCGGCTTCCGGCGATCGTCGCGGGCACCTTGTGCGTGCCGCTCGCGGCATTGGTGGTGGCTCGCCGCTCGGCGGTGGCTGGAATCGTCGCCGCGATCTTGTTCGCGGTGTCGCCGACGATGGTCAACTTCGGCTCCGAAGCGCGCGGCTACTCGCTGATGTTGCTCGCCGCCCTCGGGCTGCTGTGGCTCGCCGCCGAAGCGGTCGAAGGGCACGAGAGGCCGTGGACGCCGTGGTGGCTCGCGCTCGTTGCGGCGCTAGGCATGCTTTCGCACATGACGATGGCGGCGCCCGTCGTCCTCGTTGCGCTATGGGTCTACCTCGAGCGGCGGGCGCGCTTCGGACCGGCCATGGCGATGCGCGACGCGGCTCGGCTAATGGCGCCCTCACTCATCACCACCGCCGGGGTCGCGCTATTCGTGTTTGCCGCTGCGGCGGCCAGCCCGACGGGAATGCAGCTTGGCGGCTATCGGCCATTTGCCTGGCGCGACTTCATCGCCGCGCTCAACGATCTGGCAGGCTGGACCGTGGGCCTCGATCTACTGCGCAATTGGGTCGCGCCCCTGATACTCGGCGTCGTCGCATTGTGGATCGTAGTGCGGCCGCCGCAATGGCTTGGGGGCCGTGCTCGGCTTTACGCGATCCTCATCCTCGGCGTGCCCGTTGCCGCCGCCCTGGTTCAGTCGGGAAACAGCGGCTTCGCCCGTTATTACCTGTCGAGCGCGATCGGCCTGCTGCTGCTCGCTTCCGAATGGGCCGCTCGCGCCCTCGGCGGTCGCGGCCGCATCCGTGCCAGCGGCGCAATGTTGCTTGCGGTGCTGACCTTGACCGCATTGTGGCGCGATCGGGAGTTGATCGCGCTTCAGCGCGGCGCTCCGGACGGCGCGCTCGCTCTGATGCAACGCCGCTCGCCGAACGGCGCGCAGGTCGCGCTCCAACCCAAGCGACTTGAGGGCATGCTTGCCGTCGCGGCGAGCCAAACCGGCTATGCGATTCACATCGCCAAAGGCTGCGCGCGGGCCGACTATGTGTTCGCGGCGCAGTCACGCTCGGCGCCGGCGGCGGCGGCCATCGAACATTGCGGAATCCCGATGCGAGCAATCGGGTCGGCGGTCAGTCCATCGCTGAGCGGCGAAGCTTGGGTGCTGTACGGTGCGGAGAGCTTGCAAACGACGGGGGTGCCTGTTAGCGGGCCCGCTCCAGCGGCGAGCTATCGCCGAACATCCGGCCGAGCGGGCGTAGCTCAGGGGTAGAGCACAACCTTGCCAAGGTTGGGGTCGAGGGTTCGAATCCCTTCGCCCGCTCCAGTTTCCAACATTGCTTCGGACGGCCATGAGTGCGTGGTGGACACAACCACCCTCGCCGCTTTGTGCCTGCTGTTCGCGCTGGGCGCGGCGCTCTATTCGAGCGTCGGTCACGGCGGCGCGTCGGCTTACATCGCGGCGATGGCTTTGTTCTCGGTCGCGCCCGAGGTGATGAAGCCGACCGCGTTGGCTCTCAACTTGCTAGTGGCTGGGTTCGGCACGTGGCGCTACGCGCGGCGCGGCCTCACCAACTGGAGACTGGTGGCCGCCTTCGCACTGACCGCGACCCCGGCGGCGTTCATCGGCGGCGGCATCCATTTGCCGGCGATCACCTATAAGCCGCTGGTCGGGCTCTTGCTCTGGGCCGCGGCGGCGCGGCTGCTGTGGCAGCCCAAGGCCCTCGCCGAGCGGCCGGTCGCGGCGCCCCCGCCGTGGGTCAGCTTGCCCGCCGGGGCGGTGCTCGGCCTGCTCGCCGGCCTGACCGGGACCGGCGGCGGCATCTTCCTCAGCCCCTTGATCATCCTCAACGCATGGGAGGAGCCGCGCCACACGTCGGGCGTGGTCGCCGCATTCATTTTCCTGAATTCGGTCGCAGGACTTGCCGGCAATGCGGCTTCCGTCGGGCATTTGCCGCGCGAACTGCCATTTTTCCTGGTGGCGGTCGCCGCCGGCGCGCTTCTCGGCACCTGGCTCGGAGTCGAGCGGTTGCCGCGGCCATGGCTGCTGCGGACGTTGGGCGCGGTGCTCGTGGTCGCCGGCGCGAAGCTGCTGTTCACCTAGCCCAGCTGCCGGACTTGCCGCCGGTCTTCGCCGTTATCTGGATTTCGCCGATGATCATCGATCGGTCGATGGCCTTGAGCATATCGAACAAAGTCAGGCAAGCGACCGAGACTGCCGTCAGCGCCTCCATCTCGACGCCGGTTTCCGCTCTTGTCCGCACCTCCGCTTCGACACGGAAGCCCGGCAAAGCATCGTCGGTCTCGATCCGCACGTCGAGGTGGGTCAGCGACAAAGGATGGCACAGGGGAATGAGCTCGGCGGTGCGCTTCGCGGCCATGATTCCGGCGAGTTCGGCGGTCTGGATCACCGCCCCCTTCGGCGCGGTGCCGGCGAGCGCTTTTTCCACCGTCGCCGGCTCGCACCTCACCTGCCCGCGCGCGATCGCGGTTCGCAGTGTCGTCTCTTTGCCGGAAACATCGACCATGCGCGCGCGGCCAGCCTCGTCGATGTGGCTGAGATTGCTCATGAGGGAACGAGCTCACGCAATCGCGGAACCAGCCCGGCCAGCGAGCAGGGCCGGTAGCGGCTGTCGAGCTCGTCGCGCAGCACCAGGTCCCAGCCATCGCGGCAGGCGCCGGTCGAACCCGGCAGGCAGAAGATGAACGTGTCGCCGATCTGGCCGCCGAACGCGCGCGACTGGAGCGTCGAAAGCCCCACCGTGCCGCGGCTTGCCTGATGGAACAGCACGGCGAAGCCCTCCATTTCGCGGCGGCATAGCGGCCGGATCGCCTCCGGCGTCACATCGCGCGGCGCAAAGCCAGTGCCGCCAGTCGAGATGATCACGTCAACCTGGCCGGCCCAGGCCCTGACCTGCGCGCGGATCGCCTCGACATCATCGGGGACGATTGCCTTGCCCGCCAGCATGTGGCCCGCCGCCGTCAGGCGCTCGGCGAGCAACGCACCCGATTTGTCGCTCGCCTCGGTCCGCGTGTCCGACACGGTGAGTACCGCGATGTTGAGCGGGTAAAAGGGCAGGCTGTCGTCGATGCCAGCCATGTTAGCCCCAGCGGCCGCGGTCAGCGAAATCGGCTTCGGTCGGCTCGACCCAGCGCGCGCCCGACTCGCCGACCTCTCGTTTCCAGAACACTGCCTCGGTCTTCAGCCGATCCATCAAATAGTCCGCCGCGTCGAACGCCGCTCGCCGGTGGAGCGAGGCCGCGCCGGCGAAGACGATCGGCTCGCCAGCGGGAATTGTCCCGCAGCGATGGACGACTCGCACATGGCTGACGTCGAAGCGCTCGCCGCAGGCGACGGCGATCTCCTCGAGCGATTGAAGGGTGAGCGTTGCATGATGGTCGAGCACGACCGCGTCGACCGCATCGCCGCTCTTCGACTCGGGCCGCGCAAGTCCGATGAACGTGACGATCGCGCCGTCGCCCCGCGCGGCCTCGGTCAGCTCGGCCAGCTCGAGCTGCGGGTCGAGCGCTTGCGCTTCGAGAAGCGCGACGACGCTCATCCGCCCGACACCGGCGGGAGAAATTCGACCTGCTCGGTCCTCGTGACCGCGTGATCGTCGCCGACCAGGACGCTAGCGACGCGTGCGCGCGACCGGCCGAGCGTCTCGGCTGAAGCCGGGTACAGAGTTGCAAGTCGCCTGCGCAGCTCGCCGACCGAGCATGGGTCCGGCGCATCCACCTCGACCTCGCGGCCGAGGCCGTTCGCAAGCCGGCCATGGAGCAGGATTCTCAAGCCGAGGCTCCTTCGTCGCCGGACCGCTGTCGCGGCGCGGCGCGGCGAGGTCAACTGCCTTGGTGAAGTCGCGCGAAAGGTCTAGTTGCCGCGCGTCAGGAGACTCATCATGGCTGAACAGGCTGAGCTCACGCGCCCCGAGACTTCCGCAAAGAAGCTCCAAACCGTCAATCCGGCGACCGGCGAGCCAGGCAAGTTCTACGACCCGCATTCGATCGACGACGCGAAGGCGGCGGCGAAGGCCGCGCGGGCAGCCTTCCTCGAGTGGCGGCGGTTGAGCTTCGAGCAGCGCTCCGCGGTGCTGCATAAGGCGGCCGATATCCTCCGCGCGCGCGAAACCGAGCTTGCTCGCCTGATGACCGAGGAGATGGGAAAGACGCTCGACGATGGTCGGGCCGAGACGGAAAAATGCGCGTTCCAGTGCAACTGGTTTGCCGATCACGCCGCCGAATATCTCGCCGACCAACCCGTCGACATCGGCGGCGCCGAGGCGTTCGTCACCTTCAATCCGATCGGAATCGTCCTCGCGGTCATGCCGTGGAACTTCCCGCTCTGGCAGGTCTTTCGCGCCGCAGCGCCCGCGCTGATGGCGGGCAACGGCATGCTCCTCAAGCACGCCAGCAACGTACCCGGCTCGGCCCTTGCGATCGAGGAGGTGCTTCACCAGGCAGGCGTGCCGAAAGACCTGTTCCGGACCCTGCTGCTGCCAAGCAGCGAGGTCGAAGCGCTGATCAAGGACGACAATATCGCCGCGGTGACTCTGACCGGCAGCGTGCCGGCCGGGCGCAGCGTCGCGACGGCGGCGGCATCGGTCCTCAAGAAGTGCGTGCTCGAGCTCGGCGGATCGGACGCCTACGTCGTGCTCGAAGATGCCGACATCGAAGCGGCGGCCAAGGTCGCCGCAACGGCGCGGATGGTCAACGGCGGGCAGAGCTGCATTGCTGGCAAGCGCTTCATCGTCGTCCGCTCGATCGTCGAACCGTTCGAGCGCGCGATGGTCGAGGCGATGCGCAGCTACGAAATGGGCGATCCAACGCGTGAGGGCACAAAACTCGGTCCGATGCAGAGCATGAAAGCGCGCGACGAGATCCACCGCCAGGTCGAAGACAGCATCGCCAAGGGCGCCCGCTTACTGCTCGGCGGATCGGTTCCGGAGCGGACGGGCGCCTGGTATCCCGCGACGGTCCTGACCAATGTGCTTCCCGGCCAACCGGCGCACGACGAGGAAGTTTTCGGGCCGGTTGCGGCGATCATCGCGGCCGATGATGAAGCCGACGCGATCCGGATCGCGAACGACAGCCCGTTCGGGCTGGGCTCGGGCGTGCTGACGTCGGACCTCGACCGGGGCCGGCGAATCGCGTCGCAAGAGCTCGAGGCCGGGTTGAGCTTCGTCAACGAGAATGTCCGGTCCGATCCGCGCACCCCCTTCGGCGGGGTCAAGCATTCGGGCTTCGGACGCGAATGCTCGGCCTACGGGATCCGCGAGTTCGTCAACATCAAGACTGTCCACGTGAAGCCGTTGGAGCACGCCAACGGAAGCCAGGTCGAATAGCGGCGTCAGTCCTCGAACAATGAAGTGCCGACGCGGACCACGGTCGCGCCGAGCATCACCGCGGCCTTGAAATCATTGGACATTCCCATGCTGAGGCCGGTGACGTCATGACGCCGCGCGAGCTCCGCCAGAAGCGCGAAGAAGGGTGAGGGTTCGAGTCCGAGCGGCGGGATCGCCATCAGGCCCGCGAGCGGCAGAGGCGAACCGCGAACCGCGTCGACCAGCACGCCGACGTCGCCGATCGGGCATCCGCCCTTCTGCTCCTCTTCGCCGATGTTGACCTGGACATAGACCGCGAGCCACCGTTCGGCCTCGTCCGCTTGCTTCACCAGCGCCTCGAGCAGCGATGGCCGGTCGAGTGAATGGAGGGCGTCGAACAAGCGAACCGCCTCGGGCGCCTTGTTGGACTGCAGGCGGCCGATGCCATGCAGCCGCAGGTCCGCATATCGCTCCAGCAGCGGCGGCCATTTTTCGATCGCCTCCTGCACCCGGCTTTCGCCGAAGTCGCGCTGGCCGGCAGCGATCAACGGCTCGATCTCCTCGACGGTGCGGCCCTTGGTGACCGCGATCAGCTGGACATCGGCGGGGTCGCGTCCGGCGAGCGACGCCGCCTTGGCGATCTCGTCGCGGATATGCCCGAGCCGGTCGGCGGCGCTGCTCATATTCGGCCGGTCTTCGCTGTCTCTACGCGTTGCCGGCGATTGCGCGGCGACGGCAATGCCGCTCAGGCTAGAACCTGAACGCGGTGCCGACGTAAACCGCCTGGCTGTCGCGGCGTTGGTCTTGCAGCGCCGACAGGCGATCGCGCTCGATATTGTAGCGGACGCCGCCGGTCAGCGCGATGCGGCGCGACAGCGAGAAGGACGCGCCGGCGTCAAGTGAGACATTGTCGCCACGGCGCAGCGCGGGCAACGGGTTGCCGGATGCGCGGTCGGCGCCGACCGCGACACGCGTGCTCAGGCGGTCGCTGAGCGAATAGCTGACCCCGAGGACGGCGCGTTCGCGGCCGCCAATCGCCGGATCGGCGCTCTTCGCCTGGGCGACGTCACCGGCAAGGGCGAAGCGGCGCCAGCCGACGGCCACGCCGAGATTATAACCGGTCGGCGTAAGCTGGTTGACAGCCACCGGCGTAGCCGACGCTTCGGCCAGCCGCGTCGGCGCGAGTGTCCGCGCGCGAATCGCAACCCGGACTTGCGATGGCCGGCCCTTGGCCGGTGCCGGCGTGAATTTGAGATCGGTTAGCGCGAACCCCTTGCCGGCAAGCGCGGCCGCAAGCTTGGGGTCGGCATTGGCCGGGGTGAAGGAGGAGACCGGGTCGAAGCTCAGCGACACCGCAGGGGCGCGCTTCTTGGCGGGCATGCTCGTCGCAATTGCAGGAGTCAGCACAAGACCGGCTGCGGCGGCTGCCGCAACCAGCTTGGATCCTCTGCGCTGCGCGACTCTGAGCACCAAAAGAACTCCCTGTCGAAAGTTGATATAGCCACAGTTGGATGAAGGTTCCATGAGCGGAATCGATTCCGCCGGCCCCTGTTGCTGACTCAACACAATGACCTGGGGACGATCCGTGTTCCGGCACCTGCTTGCGGGCGGGGCTTGACCTTCTATAACGCGGCAAAGCCGTTTCCCCGATGCCCCCGAGGACCCCAGATGAATCGCCTGCATACGACCGCCGCCGCCGTCATGGTCTTGGCTCTTGCCACGCCCGGCTGCTCACGCAACCGTACCCTGCCGACCCAGCTTGCGCCGTCGCAAGTCACGACGCTTGCGATCAATTCCTATTTGTGGCGCGCGGCGATCGATACGGTTTCGTTCGCGCCGCTGCTGCAGGCGAACGCGAGCAGCGGGGTGATCATCACCGACTGGTACCGCAACCCCAAGGTGCCGACCGAACGCGTCAAGCTGACGGTGGCCGTGCTCGACCCCGACCTGCGCGCCGACGCGCTTCGGGTCTCGGCCGCGAAGCAGGTCTATCAAAATGGCGCGTGGAACGATGCACCGGTGAGCGCGGCGACCGTCCAGAAGCTCGAGGACATTATCCTGACCCGGGCCCGCGACCTCCGCCGATCGACAATACCGGGCGAGGGCGCAAGGCGCGTGCGCGGACGACGTAGCCGGTAAGCTTCAGCATGGGCAGCCGGTTCAACGCGGCTGAGGCCGACCGCCAGTGGCAGGCGCGGTGGGACGAGGCGCAATGCTTCCGCGCCGACAGCAACAGCAACAAGCCCAAGACGTATGTGCTGGAGATGTTCCCCTATCCGTCGGGGCGGATCCACATGGGACACGTGCGCAACTACACGATGGGCGATGTGCTTGCCCGCTTCCGGCGGATGCAGGGCATGGAAGTGCTCCACCCGATGGGCTGGGACGCGTTCGGCATGCCGGCCGAGAATGCGGCGATCGAGCGCAAGGTCCATCCCGGGGCATGGACGTGGGCGAACATCGCGGCGATGCGCGAGCAATTGAAGAGTATCGGCTTCGCGCTCGACTGGTCGAGAGAGCTCGCGACCTGCGATCCCGCTTACTACGGCCATGAGCAGGCGCTTTTCCTCGACCTGTTCGATGCGGCGCTCGTCTACCGCAAGGAGAGCGAGGTCAATTGGGACCCGGTCGACATGACCGTGCTCGCCAATGAGCAGGTGATCGACGGGCGCGGCTGGCGCTCCGGCGCGCTGGTCGAGCGGCGCAAGCTCTCGCAATGGTTCGTCAAGATCACCGATTTTGCCGACGATTTGCTCGAGGGCCTGCAAACGCTCGACCAGTGGCCGGACAAGGTCCGGCTGATGCAGGAAAATTGGATCGGCAAGAGCCGCGGCCTGCGGTTCGACTTCCGCCTTGCCGCCCCGGTCGGCGGCATCGACTCGGTCGCGGTGTACACGACGCGGCCGGACACGATTTTCGGCGCCAGCTTTGTTGCGGTCGCGGCCGACCATCCGATCGCCCAGGCCGTCGCCGCGTCGAGTCCGGAAGCGGCGAGGTTCGTCGCCGAATGCAAGGCCGGCGGGACCAGCGCCGCGGAAGTGGAGACCGCCGAAAAAAAGGGGTTCAAGACCACCATCGAGGTGGTCCATCCGCTCGACGCCGAATGGCGCCTGCCGGTCTTCATCGCGAACTTCGTGCTGATGGACTATGGGACTGGCGCGATTTTCGGTGTGCCTGGTCACGACCAGCGCGATTTCGGATTTGCGAGGCAATATCATCTGCCCATCGCGCGCGTTGTTGCCAGCAGTACCGACCTGGCGTCGGAGCCGATCGGGGACGAAGCCGAAAATGCGCCGGGAATCGCGGTCAACTCGCGTTTCCTCGACGGTCTGACGACGGAGCAGGCCCAGGCCGAGGTCATCCGCCGCGCCGAAGCCGCCGGCTGGGGCCAGGGGACCGTCCAGTACAGGCTGCGCGATTGGGGCGTGTCGCGCCAGCGTTACTGGGGAACGCCGATCCCGATCATCCACTGCGCGCAGTGCGGCGCGGTGCCGGTCCCGCGCGAGCAGCTGCCGGTCGTGCTCCCCGACGATATCGAGTTCGACGAGCCCGGCAATCCGCTCGACCGTCATCCGACGTGGAAGCAAATCGCCTGTCCGGCGTGCGGCGGGCCGGCGACCCGCGAAACCGACACCCTCGATACCTTCGTCGATTCAAGCTGGTACTTCATCCGCTTCGCCAGCCAGCCGACCGATCGGCCGTTCGACCGCGCCGAGGCCGAAAAGTGGCTGCCGGTCGCGCAATATATCGGCGGGGTCGAGCATGCGATCCTTCACCTGCTCTATGCCCGGTTCTGGACCCGCGCGCTGCAGCGGCTGGGCCGAATCGCGATTGCCGAGCCATTCAAGGGACTGTTCACCCAAGGCATGGTCACGCACGGGACCTATCGCGCCGGCGACGGCAGCTGGCTCAGCCCCGATGAAGTCCGCAAGGACGGCGACGACTGGGTCCATATAGAAAGCGGTCATCCGGTGACGCCTGGCCGAGTCGAGAAGATGTCCAAGTCGCGGCGCAACACGGTCGACCCCGAGCCGATCCTCGCCAAATATGGCGCCGACGCGGTGCGCTGGTTCATGCTCTCGGACAGCCCGCCCGAGCGCGACCTCGAATGGTCCGAGGCCGGGATCGAGGGCGCTTCGCGTTTCGTCCAGCGCGTGTGGCGGCTTGCGACGAGCACCAAGCCCGCGGACGGCGAGGATCCGGAATTGAAGCGCAAGCTCCATCGCACCATCGCCGCGGTCGGCGAGGCGATCGACAGCCTGCAGTTCAACAAGGCGGTCGCCCAGATCTACGAGTTGACCAGCGCGATCGAAAAAGCCGGTCCGTCGGGCACCCGGCATGACGCCGTCCGCACCTTGATCCTGCTCGCCGCGCCGGCGGCGCCGCACTTGGCCGAGGAGTGCTGGTCGGTGCTCGGCGAGAGCGGCATGATTGCCGGGGCCCCGTGGCCGAGCTTTGATCCTGCACTGCTGGTTGACGACCAGGTGACGCTCGCGGTGCAGGTCAACGGCAAGCTGCGCGATACGCTGAGCGCTCCGCGCGGGCTCGACCGCGCCGCCGCCGAGGCGCTCGCGCTGGCCTCGGACAAGGTGCAGCGTCAGCTTGCCGGGGCATTGCCGCGCAAAGTCATTGTCGTTCCCGACCGGCTGGTGAATATCGTCGCCTGATGCGCGCCCTCGTCCTCCTTGCCCTCGTGCCGCTCAGCGCGTGCGGCCTGCATCCGCTCTACGGCGGGGGATCGGCCAGCTCCGTCGCATCGACCCTGCGCTCAATCGCGGTCGGACCGATTCCCGGCCAGTCAGGCTGGCTTGTCCGCAACAAGCTGGTCGACCGGCTCGGGGAAGCGGGCAGCGGCACGGCGATCTACCGCCTTGACGTCACGCTCGACGACAACATCACCGCGTTCGGCCTCAGCAGCAATCAAGCCGCAACTCAGGAGCGGCGGACGTTGCGCGCGCGCTACCAGCTGGTCGAGGTCAAGACCGGCATGGTTGTCCTCGACGCAACCGCCGGGTCGGACAGCGGCATCGATATCGTCGGCTCCGAATATGCGACCGTGGCTGCGGAGCAGACCGCGCTGGAAAATCTCGCTGAAATCGTCGCCGACCAGATCACCGCGCGCGTCGGGCTCTACGCGTCGCGGACCGCCCAGCCGAAGTGAAGGCGACCAAGGCCAACGTCGGCCGCGCGGTCGACCAACCTGCCGACCAGGTGCGATTCTATCTTTTCCACGGTCCCGACGAAGCCCAGTCGCGGGCGCTCGCGGCGCGCCTGCTCGAGACGCTAGGTGCGGACAAGGTCCAGCTTAGCGCCGGAGCGATCAAGACGGATCCCGCCGCCCTCGCCGACGAAGCCAGCGCCATGAGCCTGTTTGGCGGTAAGAGGCTGATCTGGATCGAGCCGGCCGGTGATGACATCGCGGAAGGCGTCGCGGCGCTGTTGGAAGCGTCGGCGGGCGAAAGCTCGGTGGTCGCGATCGGCGGCGCGCTGCGCAAGACCTCGGCGCTGCTCAAGCTTACGGAAGCGTCGCCGCAAGCGCTCGCCTTCGCCGCTTATCCGCCCGAGGGGCAGGATGCCGAGCGGATGGTGATCGACCTTGGCCGCCGCTTCGGTCTTAAGATTAGCTCTCCGGTCGCTGCTCGGCTCGCCGAGAGCGCCGGCAACGACCAGGCCATCGTTGCGCAGGAGCTGGCAAAGCTCGCGCTCTACATCGACGCTTCGCCCGAGGCGCCCAGGGAACTCGATCACGACGCGGTCGACGCGGTCGGCGCCGACACCGCTGAGGGCGATTTCCAACGTCTTGCCGACCTCGCGCTCGCCGGCGAGGTCGCCGAGCTCGCCGGCGAACTGGCTCGGCTCCCGGCCGGCGGCGGCGAGGCCATCCCGGTGGTTCGGTCGCTCCAGCGCCGGCTGCTGATGCTCGCCCCCCTGAGGGCCCGTGTGGAGCGAGGCGAGCGGATCGACGGCGTCATGACGTCAATGGGCAAGGCATTGTTCTTCAAGGATAAAGTCAAGGTCCAGCGCATGCTCTCGAAGTGGACCGCCGAGGGTCTCGCGACTGTTGCAGAGCGTGCCGGCAAGCTCGAGCGGGCGCTAATGTTCACGCGGGTGCCGGATCAGGAAGCGCTCGGCGAGGAGCTGCTGGCGATCGCCCGCAAGGCGCGGTCGGCGAGCTAGATCGGCTCGCCGGAGAGCCGCTGGCAGATCATGTCGAGCTGGTCGAGGCTCGAATAATGAAGGGTGACCGCGCCGCCATGGCCCTTGTGAACGACCTGGACCTTGAGCCCGAGAAGGTCTCCCAATTGCCGTTCGAGCACTTCGAGGTCGGTGTCGACCGCCTTGGCGGCGTTGCGCGCGCTGGCGCGGCCGATGTCCGCGCCGGGGCCGGGACGCACCTTCTCCCGCCGGGCGCGGCTCTCCGCCTGGCGCACCGACAGCCCCTTGGCGACGATCTCGCGGGTTAATTCCTCTGGATCCGGCGCGGTGGCCACTGCCCGCGCGTGTCCCATGCTGATATCGCCTTTCAACAGCGATTGCCGGACAAACTCCGGTAAATCGAGCAGCCTCAACAGATTGGCGACATGGCTGCGGGACTTGTGCACGATCCGCCCGACCTCGTCCTGGGTATGGCCGTGGCGGTGGATCAGCTGCTTGTACCCTTCCGCTTCCTCGAGCGGATTGAGGTCCTCGCGCTGGGTATTCTCGATCAGCGCAAGTTCGGACGTGGTCGAATCGTCGATTTCGCGGACGATCGCGGGGATCGCATGAAGCCGCGCCCGCTGCGCCGCCCGCCAGCGCCGCTCGCCGGCGATGATCATATAATCCTCGCCGTCGGGCCGGAGCAGGATCGGCTGGAGCACGCCGCGTTGCCGGATCGACTCGGCGAGCTCGTCGAGCGCCTCCTCGCCGAACTGGATCCGCGGCTGACCCGGATTGGGCCGGATGCGCGCGATCTCGATCTCGCGCACGCCGCCCCTCGAAGCAGGCGAGCCTTCGCTCGCGCCAGGCGCAGGTGTCTGGCGCCCCGCTTCCCCGAGCAACGCCTCAAGGCCCATGCCGAGGCCTTTCGCCGGCCGCTCGCCGCTCATGCCGCGGCCGCGAGCTGCGGCAGACGTCCGATCAACTCGCGCGCAAGCCGGATATAGGCCTCCGACCCCGGGCATTTCAGATCATAGATCAGTGCCGGCAAGCCATGGCTCGGCGCCTCCGACAGCCGGACATTCCGCGGCACGACCGTATCGAACACCGTCGCGCCGAGGCATGCGCGGACGTCCTCGGAGACCGCCTGAGACAGGTTGTTGCGGCGATCGAACATGGTCAGCGCGACGCCGAGGATCGACAGATCGGGATTGAACGCCACGCGGATCCGCTCGACCGTCTGGAGCAGCTGGCTGAGGCCCTCCAGCGCAAAGAACTCGCATTGCAGCGGCACCAGCAAGTGGCGCGCAGCAACCAGGGCGTTGACGGTGAGCAGCCCCAGCGAGGGCGGACAGTCGATCAGCGCGATGTCCCAGCGGCCGACGGGTGCGCCGGCGAGCGCCTTTTCCAGCCGGTGGGCCCGGTCGGCGAGCGCGACGAGCTCAATCTCGGCCCCCGACAGGTCCTGCGTCGCCGGCAGCAGCTCGAGCCGCGGCACGCGCGTGGCGACCGCGACGTCCGTCGGCGAAGCGCTGCCGATCAATACGTCGTAACTGGTCCGCAATCGTTGCGCCTGCGAAACGCCGAGCCCGGTCGAGGCATTGCCCTGCGGATCGAGGTCGACGAGCAGGACGCGCCAGCCGATCGCCGCCAGCGCGGTTGCGAGATTGATGCAGGTCGTGGTCTTGCCGACCCCGCCCTTCTGATTGGCCACCGCAATGCGGATCATCATCTCGCCCTCACCCCTGTGCCGACCACGATCAGCGATTCGGCGTCGGTCACGCTGCGTTCCACGTGGAACGTACCTTGCCACGCTTGTTGCGCCGCGGCCAGTTCCCGCTCGGCGCTTCTACCCTTCGGCAGCAGCCATAATGATTTTCTTGTGGACAGATGTGCGGATATCTCAAGCAATTGCGGCAGGGCCATGACCGCGCGGGCGGTGATTACGTCGTACTTTCCATGAGCGCGCTGCACCTTGGCGCCGATGATCGTGACAGAAAGCCGTAACGATTCGGCGGCCTTGTGGAGAAACTCCGCGCGGAGGCGCCGCGGCTCGACCAACGTGACCGGTCCGTCCACGACGCAGGCGACGACGATTCCAGGCAGCCCCGCGCCCGAACCGATGTCGACCCATGAGGCTCCTTTATGCGGCTCGAACCGGACGAGCTGCGCCGAATCGAGCAAATGCCGCTCCCACAGTTGCTCCAGCGTCGAAGCGGAAACGAGATTCTGCTGCTTGCTCTCCTCGCGAAGAAGAGCGGCATAAGCTTCCAGCTTGTCGTATGTTTCACGTGGAACATCTCGCCCCGCGACTTGGGCGAGCCGTTCGATCACGCCGCCGCGCGGCGCGCCGCCGCCACATAAAGCGCCGACAGGGCTGCCGGTGTCACCCCCGGCACCCGCGAGGCCTGATCGAGCGTCTCCGGCTGGGCGGCCGCAAGGCGCTCCACCATCTCATTGGAAAGCCCTGGGATCGCCGAGAAATCCAGCTCGGCTGGAATCCACACGCGCGAGTCGTGCCGCACGACTTCCCACTCCCGTTGCTGCCGCGCGACGTAGGGCGCGTAGAGCGCGTCGGCCTGTCCCTCTGCCGTTTCCGCCCAGGCCGCGGTCGAGCGAATCGCCAGCTGGGCTCCGATCTGCCGCCGACGCCGGGCCGAAACGCAGCCAGCCGCCAGCGCAGCCTGGCCGAGCCGGGAAATCGCATTGTCGGCGCGCAGCGACAAACGGTACTCGGCGCGCGCGGTCATCATTCGGTACGGCTCGCTCACGCCCTGCAGCGTCAGATCGTCGATCATCACGCCGATATATGAGGTGCGGCGGTCGAACCGGACGTCGTCGAGCCCACGCGCCGACGCCGCGGCGTTGAGGCCTGCCGCAAGCCCCTGCGCCGCCGCTTCCTCATAGCCGGTCGTGCCGTTGATCTGTCCCGCGAGGAACAGCCCCGGCACGTCGCGCACCTCTAGCGTTTGGTTGAGCCGCCGCGGATCGACGAACTCATATTCGACCGCATAGCCAGGGCGAACGATCTCCGCGCGCCCGAGGCCCGGGATTGAGCGGACGAAAGACTCCTGCACGTCGGCCGGAAGCGAGGTCGAAATGCCGTTGGGATAAACGAGAGGATCGTCGAGCCCCTCCGGCTCGAGGAAGATCTGGTGCGCGCCGCGGTCGGCGAAGCGCTTCACCTTGTCCTCGATCGAGGGGCAATAGCGCGGTCCCCTGCCCTCGATCGCGCCGTCGAACAAAGGCGACCGGTCGAAGTTGGCGCGGATGATGTCATGCGTCCGCTCACCGGTGCGGGTGATCGCGCAGCGCAGCTGCGGCACGCGCGCCCCGTCGTCGAACGCCGACATCGTCCATTCCTCCGAGTCGCTCGGTTGATCTTCGAGCCGCGCCCAGTCGATCGTCCGCCCGTCGAGCCGAGGTGGGGTCCCGGTCTTGAGCCGTCCTTGACCCATCCCGAGCTCGCGCACCTGGCTCGCCAAGGCGAGGGACGCACGTTCGCCCCGCCGACCGCCCTCAACCACCTGCTCTCCGATGAACATGCGCGCGTCGAGAAAGGTGCCGGTGGCGATCACCACGGAACGGCAAGGCAAGGTGCCTGCGCTGGTTTCGAGACCAACGACCCGCCCGTGCTGGATGGTCAAGCTCAGGGCTTCGGCGACGATCAGCTCCACCCCGCTCTCGTCCAGCAGCGCTGAGATCGCGGCGCGATAGAGCTTCCGGTCGGCCTGAACCCGCGGACCCCACACGGCGGGGCCCTTGCTCCGGTTGAGCATCCGGCGATGGATCGCCGCGCGGTCCGCCGCCCGGGCCATGAGTCCGTCGAAAACGTCGAGCTCGCGGACCAAATGGCCCTTGCCCACACCGCCGATCGATGGATTGCACGACATCTGGCCGACATCCTCGGCCCGAAAGGTCAGCAGGCCCACGCGCGCGCCGCGCCGCGCCGCGGCAGCCGCGGCCTCGCACCCGGCATGGCCGGCGCCGATGACCAACACATCGTACATGCGCGGGCCCTTAGCGGAACGACGTTCCACGTGAAACTATTTGCCGAGGCAGAAGCGGGCGAACAGAGCGTCGAGCACATCCTCGATGCCCGCCCGGCCGGTGAGCCGATCGAACGCCGTCCGCGCGAGGCGCAATTGCTCGGCGATCAAGACGAGATCGTGCTCGGCCGACGCCGCGTTCATCGCCTCGGCGGCCTCGCCAACATGATGGGCCTGGCGGCGATTGAGCGCGATCGCATCCTCAGCGGGCAGCAAGGATCGGGCACGGCGCCCGATCTCGTCGAGCAGTGCAGTCCGCCCCTCTCCCGTCACAGATGAAACGGGGATCGAACCATGCGGTGCCGCGGACCGATCCGGCAGATCGGCCTTCGCATGCACGAGGATGAGGCGTCGGTGATCCGGTGCGTCCTCGGGCTCGCCGAGCCACACCAGCACGTCCGCGGCATCGACCAGCCGCCCTGAGCGCTCGACGCCGATGGCCTCCACCCGGTCCTCCGTCTCCCGCAAACCCGCGGTATCCGTGAGCAGGATCGGCACGCCCGCCAGCGACATCGGCACCTCGATATGATCGCGAGTGGTGCCCGGCACGTCCGTCACGATCGCCCGATCTTCTTCCGCTAGAAGATTGATAAGGCTGGACTTTCCCGTATTCGCCGGTCCAGCGACAACAACCCGGACGCCGTCCTTCAGCGGTTCGATGCGCGGCCCAGCCAGCCATTGCCGAAGCTCTGCGGCAAAAGCGGCGCAATCGCGCAGCAAGGATGGATCGACCGCCTCGTCTTCCTCATCATAGTCGATCGCCCGCTCGGCCCGCGCCGAATATGCCAGGACCTGCTCCTGCCAGGCGGCGATCTGCTTCCTCAGCCCGCCCTCCGCCAACGCCATCGCTGCCTTGCGCTGCGATTCGGTTTCAGCCTCGATCAGGTCGGCGAGGCCTTCCGCTTCCGTCAGGTCGATGCGGCCGTTTTCGAACGCGCGGCGGGTGAACTCCCCCGGTTCTGCCTGGCGCAGGCCGGCGACGCTGCCGAGCGCCGCGAGCAGGGCATCGACCACCGCCCTGCCGCCATGACATTGGAATTCCACGACATCTTCACCCGTCGCGCTTGCGGGCGAGTCGAAGCGAAGCATCAGGGCCCCGTCGAGCAACTCGCCCGAAGCCGGATGGCGCAGCTGGCGCACTGCCGCTGTCCGGGGGCGAGGCAATTGACCTGCTAGCCGGGCCGCGGATGAATGCGCGAGCGGCCCGCTGACGCGGATCACCGAGATCGCCGCCGGCGGACGGCCGCTCGACAAAGCGAAAATGGTGTCGCGCTCGCTCACAAGGGCCAAGTCCTACGCCAACAACGGCGCGACGTCGTGCCACCCCTCCCAGATCATTTTCAGGGCGACGTAGAGGATCATCAGCAGGCCAGCCCAGGCGAGCAGCGGGAAGCGGTGGACCAGGCGCGCGACGAAGCTCGCGGCGACGCCCATAAAGGTGACTGAGAGCACCAGTCCGACGAACAGCACCGCCGGGTGTTCGCGCGCCGCTGCGGCCACCGCGAGCACATTGTCGAGGCTCATCGATAGATCGGCGACGGTGACCTGTACTGCTGCCCGGAGAAAGGTCTTGGTCGCGGGCGGGCCCTCGACCCCCGGCGTGTCGGGGTCGTCGGCGGTCACCAGCGCCTTGGGCTTGAGCTCGCGGAACATGTTGTACGCGACCCACAACAGCAGCAGGCCGCCGGCGAGCAGCAGCCCGGTGATCTTGAGGAGTTGCGTCGCGATCAGCGCAAAGGCGATCAGGAAGACCACCGCGAGGGCGACGCCGAGCATGATCACCTTGCGCCGCTCGCGCGCCGGCAGCCCCGAGGTCAGGGTGCCCATGATCACGACATTGTCGCCGGCCATGGTCAGGTCGATGAGGATCACCTGGACGAGCACGGCCAGCCCGACGGGAGTCAAGATCTCGGCGAAGTTGAACATTCCGTCGGGCATGGCCGGCGTGAACTCTTACTGGTTCATCGACGCGAAGAAGTCCTCGTTGGACTTGGAGTCCTTCATCTTGTCGAGCAGGAATTGCATCGCGTCGACAGTGCCCATCTGCATCAGGATCCGGCGCAGCACCCACATCTTGGTCAGCACGTTCTGATCGACCAGCAGCTCTTCCTTGCGGGTGCCGGACTTACCGACGTCGAGCGCCGGGAAGATGCGCTTGTCCGAGACCTTGCGGTCGAGCACGATCTCGCTGTTGCCGGTGCCCTTGAACTCTTCGAAGATGACCTCGTCCATCTTGGAGCCCGTATCGATCAGCGCGGTGGCGATGATCGACAGCGAGCCGCCCTCCTCGATGTTGCGCGCGGCGCCGAAGAAACGCTTCGGCCGCTGCAGCGCGTTGGCGTCGACGCCGCCGGTCAGGACCTTGCCCGACGAGGGCACGACCGTGTTGTAGGCGCGTCCCAAACGAGTGATCGAATCGAGCAGGATGACGACGTCTTTCTTGTGCTCGACCAGACGCTTGGCTTTCTCGATCACCATTTCGGCGACCTGGACGTGACGTGACGCCGGTTCGTCGAAGGTCGAGGATATCACCTCGCCCTTCACGCTGCGCTGCATGTCGGTGACTTCCTCGGGCCGCTCGTCGACCAGCAACACCAGCAGGAACACCTCCGGGTGGTTGTCGGTAATCGCCTTGGCGATGTTCTGTAGCAGGACGGTCTTTCCGGTCCGCGGCGGCGAGACGATCAGCGCGCGCTGGCCCTTGCCTTGCGGCGAAACGATGTCGATCACCCGCGCCGACTTGTCCTTGACCGTCGGGTCGCCGCTGTCGAGGGTCAGCTTCTCGTCCGGATAGAGTGGCGTCAGATTGTCGAAATTGACGCGGTGGCGGACCTGCTCGGGGTCGTCGAAATTGATCTGGGTGACCCGGGTCAGCGCGAAATAGCGCTCGCCTTCCTTGGGCCCGCGAATCTCGCCTTCGATGGTGTCGCCGGTGCGAAGCCCAAAGCGGCGGACGATCGACGGCGCGACATAGATGTCGTCCGGCCCGGCGAGGTAATTGGCCTCGGGCGAGCGGAGAAATCCGAAGCCGTCGTTCAGCACCTCGATGGTGCCCGATCCCATGATCTCGACGCCATTATCGGCCTGGATCTTGAGGATCGAGAACATCAGGTCCTGTTTGCGCATCGTCGACGCGCCTTCGACCCCCATCTCCTCGGACATTGCGACCAGGTCGGCGGGGGATTTCTTTTTCAATTCTTTCAAATGCATGTGGACAGTCTTTTCGTGGGGAGTGGTGTTCGAGCTTGTTGACGATCGGTCGAAAGCTGAAGGCGGCAGGACGCCGCGAACGGAGATGGATCGGTCACCGGCGAATTTGGGAAACGGGCCGGGGCCGCTCGCGATTGAGGTATGTCTGGCGCTTGCCCGTGTCAATCAGCAGCGGGCAGGACTTGCGGCGAAAAGTTCAGAACGGGCGAACGATCACCAGCACGACGATCAGCGCCGCTGCAATTCCCGGGATTTCATTGATCATGCGGACGGCCTTGCCCGACAGCGGCCGCTCGCCCCGCGCGAGCTTCTTGCCGTACGCGCCGAGCCAACCCTGGTAGCCGGTCAACGCGACTACAAGCGCAAGCTTGGCGGAGAACCAGCCCTGGCCCCAAACATCGAGGTGGAAGGCAAGCATCAGGCCGAGAATCCACACCACCAGCATTGCGGGCGTGAGGATGATCGAGCGGACTCGCGCCTCGCGCTCGATCCAGGCGCGGTCCTCGGGCGAGCCGACAATCGTCTCCTGGTGATAGACGTAGAAGCGCGGCAGCAGGAACAGGCCGGCCATCCAGAAAATCACGAACGTGATGTGCGCCGCCTTGACCCACGGGTAGGCGAGCCCGAGCCAGCCGGTCAGATTGGTCACTTCGCCCCCTTCACCAGTGCGATCAGCTGCTCGACATGGGCAATCGGCGTGTCCGGCAGGATGCCGTGCCCGAGATTGAAGATGTGAGGACGGCCGGCGAAGGCGTCAAGGATATGCTTCACGGCGCTCGTCAGCTCCTCCCCTCCGGCGATCAGCGCGAGCGGGTCGAAATTGCCTTGCACGGGGAGGTCTTCCGGCAGCTCTTCCGCGGCCCACGCCGGATCGACGGTCTCGTCGAGACCGATGGCGTTTACGCCGGTCTCTCGCGCATACGCCGAGAGCTTTCCGCCCGCGCCCTTGGGGAAACCGATCACGGGCACTTCGGGATGGCGCGACCTCAGCTCGGCCACCAGCCGCGCCGTCGGCGCGATCACCCATTGCTCGAACTGTGCGGGCGACAGGCTCCCGGCCCAGCTGTCGAACAATTGCAGCGCCTCCGCGCCCGCTTCGACCTGCCCCGAAAGATAATCGAGCGTCACCGACTCGATCCGCGCGATCAACTCGCCGAACTTCGCCGGATCGGCATAAGCGAGACGACGCGCTTCCGACTGATCGCGGCTTCCCTGGCCGGCGACCATGTACGTCGCGACCGTCCACGGACTTCCCGCGAAACCGATCAGGGCCTTGTCCGGCTCGAGCCCCGCCTTGACCTTCCGAACCGTCTCGTAAACCGGCTCCAGCCGCGCGAGATAGGGCGTCAGGTCATCAAGGTCGGCGCCGATCAGCGGAGGCGTCAGCCGCGGCCCCTCGCCGGTGACGAAAGTCAGGTTCTGCCCGATCGCAAAGGGCACGATCAGAATGTCGGAAAAGAGGATCGCCGCGTCCAGCTTGGGGAAGCGCTTCAAAGGCTGGAGCGTGACCTCGGCCGCGGCGTCGGCGTCATAGACGAGATCGAGGAAGCTGCCTTTGTCCTGACGCAGCGCCCGATACTCTGGGAGATAACGTCCGGCCTGGCGCATCATCCACATCGGCGGCGGATCGCGGCGCGTTCCGCGAAGCACGGATAGCAAGGGCTTGTCGACCTGCGTCTCGGCTCGTTCCGCAGGCTTTGGAGCCACTCCTTCTTCTCTTCCTTATATATTTAGAATCTAAGATTGATGATGTAGTTGGCCGCTTGGCAGCGGGGTTTAGGCAGCCTTTCCCAAATTGCCAACAAGCGCGCTCGCGCAGCGCCCGCTGCAGTTGCGCGAGTCGCACCGATTCCACCCCGTGACTCACAGGCTGGGGACGGATTTAGTCCCCGTGGATGGATTGTCGGATCAAGCGAAGGGCGTGGCCTCGAAATCAGCAGTTGAGACCGCCCCCAGGCTCGGGCTAGCTGCCGTTCGGTCCTTTTCCACAAGGTTGTTCCTTTGGCCCTGATCCTCGCCTCGACCAGTGCAATCCGGAGGCAGATGCTGTCCGCCGCGGGGGTTGCGCATGAAACGGTCAAGCCGGACGTCGACGAGGATGCAGTCAAGGCGCAGCTCGATGATGCAGGAGGGATTGCGTCGGCGCTCGCAGCTGCCAAGGCGTGCAGCATCCCAGGCGATGATTGGGTGATCGGGAGCGACAGTGTCGTCAGTGTCGGCGGCCGACTGTTTGACAAGCCCCGCGACCGCGAGGAGGCCACCGAGCACCTGCGCTTTTTCTCGAACAGGACGATGCTGCTGACGAGCGCGGTCGCTCTTGCTCGCGGCAGCAGCGTGGATTGGCAGCATATCGCGACGGCGCGCCTCGAGGTGAGACCGTTGTCGGATGAATTCATTGCCGACTATCTCGATGCCGAATGGCCCGAGGTCGGTTACACTGTCGGCGTCTTCCAGCTGGAGGGACGCGGGGTGCAGTTGTTCTCGACGATCGAGGGGGATCATTTCACCATCCTCGGGATGCCTTTGATCCCCCTGCTCGGCGCGTTGCGTGAACGGGGATTGCTTGCATCATGATCCGCATCGCGCTCACCGGGTCCATCGGCATGGGCAAGTCGACCGTTGCCGCGATGTTCGAGCGCGCGGGCGTCCCGGTGTTTGACGCCGACGCCGTCGTTCGCCAGCTGCAGGGTGCCGGCGGCGGGCTGGTCGAAAAGATCGCCGAGCTGTTTCCCGGCTGCGTGCGCTGCGGCACGCTCGACCGCGAGTGCCTCGCGCAGATCGTTCTTGCCGATCCCGCCAAGCTCGCCGCGCTGGAACAGCTCGTTCATCCCGCCGTCCGAGCCGCGCGGGAGCAATTCATCGCCGACCATGCCGACGCGGCTGCGCTTGTGTTCGAGATCCCGCTTTTGCTCGAGACCGGCGGTCAGGCGGAATTCGACAAGGTCGTTGTCGTCTCCGCTCCGCCCGACGTCCAGCGTGGCCGAGTCCTGCGGCGCACCGGGATGACCGTGGCCAAGCTGGATGCGATCCTAGCCCGTCAAATGCCTGATGCGGAGAAACGCGCCCGCGCCGATTTCGTGGTCGATACCGGCGCCGACCTATCCACAACAGAAAGCCAGGTCGGCGACATTCTCGCTTGTCTCGGAATCCCCGGGGGCCGATAGATTCTGTCGTGCGGGAAATCGTCTTCGATACAGAAACCACGGGCCTCAACCCCGCCGGCGGCGACCGGATGGTCGAGATCGGCTGCGTGGAGATGTTCAACCGGGTCGAGACCGGCCGTCACTTCCACTGCTATTTCAACCCCGAGCGCGACATGCCGTTCGAGGCGGAAATGGTGCATGGCCTGTCGACGACCTTCCTGTCCGACAAGCCGCTGTTTACCGACAAGGCGCTCGATCTGATCGAGTTCATCGAGGATTCGCCGCTGGTCGCACACAACGCCAGTTTCGATTTCGGCTTTCTGAATTTCGAGCTGGAGCGTTGCGGCCGGCCGGGCGTCTCAATGAGCCGTATGGTCGACACCCTGACGATCGCACGTTCGCGGCACCCCGGCGCCAAGCACAGCCTCGACGCCTTGTGCATGCGCTTCGGGATCGACCGCAGCCATCGCGTGAAGCACGGGGCGCTGCTCGACGCGCAATTGCTGGCGCAGGTCTATGTCGAGCTTACCGGCGGGCGCCAGATCGGCCTCGGCTTGGTCGCCGATGCCGGCACCGTCGCGGTCCACAAGTCGGCCGGTCCGGTGACGATCCGCGAGCCCCGACCGGCGCGTCCGCACGCGGCGCTGGCCGAGGAACTTGAGCGGCATCGTGCGTTTATTGCCAAGCTCGTCAACCCGCTGTGGGACCGCTTCGCCCCGCCGCACTAGCCGCTGGTTGACGGCGCAATGGGCGCAGTCCTAAGCGCCCCACAGCGAGAGGAGCCAGCCACGGTGGACGTTCGGGTCGCGGGTCATCAGGTCGACACCGGCGAGTCGCTTCGCGCGCACGCGCAGCGGCGAGTCGGCGAGATCACGGAAAAGTATTTTTCGCGCTCGGTCGGAGCCAATGTGACGTTCGGCCGCGGGCCGAACAACGATTATACCTGCGACATCGTCGCGCCGGTGGTGAACGGCGTGGTGCTGAAGGCATCGTTCAGCGGGCGGGAGCCCGAGATCGCATTCAACGGTGCGGCCGACCGGATCGAAAAGCAGCTCCGCCGCTACACCAACCGGCTGAAGGAACATAAGGTCGACGAAACCGAGACCCAGCCGTTCGTTGAGAATGCCGGCTACACGATTTTCTCCGGAGGGCCGCGTGGCGACTCCGAGACCGAGGACGCGGGCTTTCCAACAATCGTCGCCGAGACCCGGATCGACATCCCGGATTCGAGCGTCTCCGACGCAGTCATGCTGATGGACCTTAGAAACACCGACGCGCTCATGTTCAGGAATAGCGCCACCGGTGAGTTCAACATGATCTATCGCCGCGAAGACGGGAATATCGGCTGGGTCGAGCCGCATACGAACTGATCCCCATTCAATTTGAAGCGGCCGCGGTGCGCCCGGTCGCGCCAGTGACGAGTTCCTTATCCGATGCAGCTTGCCGATTTCCTTGACTGCGACGCGATCAAGACCGCCCTGCCGGGCGGCAACAAGCGCTCGCTGATGAAGCAGCTGGCGGATCTTGCCGGCCAGCGGCTCGGAGCGGACAGCGCCGCTGTGCTTGTCGGCCTTAACGACCGCGAGCAGGTCGGTTCGACCGGGTTTGGTCACGGCGTCGCCATCCCGCACGCCAAGATCGACGGCCTCGTCCAGATCTACGGCTTGTTCGCGCGTCTCGGCGAGCCGGTCGATTACAAGGCGATCGACGGCCGTCCGGTCGACCTCGTGTTCCTTTTGCTCTCCCCGCCCAATGCCGGCGCCGAGCATCTCAAGGCGCTCGCGGCGATCAGCCGGGTCACGCGCGACGCCGCGACCCTCGAAAGGCTGCGTGGTGCGCGCAGCCGCGATGCGCTGGCCGCCGTTCTCATGGGCGCAGACGAACGGGAAGCGACCTGAGCAGCGACCGACTCCCGACCCACGTCGAAGTTGCCGGCATCCTTCGCCGGGTCGAGGCCGCGGGCGGTTTCGGCGCAGTAATGAGGAAAGGCGACCGGGAGCGCGGTTCGCTGCTGATGTTCGTTAGCAGTCGGGGCGTCCACGTCGCCGGTCTCGAGCGCGTGCTGAATCTCGATGGGAGCTATGGCTGGCAGCGCGTCGGCCCGGGCGACTCGGCAAGTTCCACCGAAATCCGTGATTTCCTCGCCCGTAGGGCACGGTTCGACGAGGATTGCTGGGCAATCGAACTGGATATCGCGGACGCCGAACGGTTCATCGCTGAAACGACCTCTGCGGGTTGACCCCTGCGCTGGGCGCGGTGAAAACCCCGAACAACAACAAGAGCGGGGGGTATTTCTCTGGCGCCAAGTGCCGGGAAATGCCACGCGAGACGGGGAATCGCCAGGCGTCGCCGAAGTAACGGCAAAATAAAGGCGCTGTAGTTTCAGGCTGATTCACCGCACTATACGGCTGATATTTTGGCTTCTTTTCGTTCGGCGCTGCTGATGGTTGCTGCGCTCACCACGACGATTATTGCCCCGGTCAAGGCCGGACCTGCTGCTGAACCGCTGGTTTCGGTGGCCAACGCGACCCTTCCGACGGTCGTGGTTCCCGATCTGCTCGACCCCGAGGGGCAGGCAGTCCTGTCCGAGCCACAGGCGCCGGACACCGACATTCAACTCGATGCCAACGATGACCAGGCCACGGCCAAGCCGAGCGGCGATCTTGCGGCGATGGTCGCACAGCTTCGTGGCCCCGAGGCGGGCACCCGCGAGCTCGATTGCCTCGCGACCGGCATCTATTTCGAATCCAAGGGCGAACCGCTCGCCGGCCAGCTTGCCGTGGGCAAGGTGATCGCCAACCGTGCCGGCAGCGGCGGGCGCTTCCCCGGGACATATTGCGGCGTGCTGTTCCAGCGCGGCCAATTCTCGTTCGTGCATGGCCAGGGGCTGCCGAGCGTACCGCACTCGAACCGGCAGTGGCAGACCGCGGTGGCGGTCGCCAAAATCGTCGACCAGCGGCTCAAGGAGTCGGCCGTCGGCAACGCTCTCTTCTTCCACGCGCGCTACGTTTCCCCGGGTTGGGGCATGAAGCGCGTTGCCTCGATCGGCAATCACATCTTCTATCGCTAATTGGTCGAGAGTGGGGCGGGCAGCGGGCGGGCTTTGGATCGCCCGCTATCTTTTTGGCAAACGCAGTGCTCCCAGGATTGGCGCCGTTTGCGTTTTGTTCTAGTTTCGGCTGATGGCCACGCAGCCCGATTCTCCCTGCTTCGTTGACGCACCACCGATCGCGGCCGAAGTGGCGCGCGGAGTCACCCGATTGTTCTGCCGGCAGGATCAGTTCGCGGTGTGTGAGATGCCGCTTCCCAACGGCCGCCGCGCCGACCTTATGGCCATCGACGGCAAGGGCGGTTTCACCATTGTCGAGATCAAGGTCGCGAAGGCCGACCTTGTCGGAGACGGCAAGTGGCCGGATTATCTCGATTATTGCGACCGTTTCTATTGGGCGGTGCCGCCGCATCTCGCGCTCATCCTTGAGGAAGAGCGCTACCTGCCGAGCGCAGCCGGGCTGATCGTGGCCGACCGTTATGATGCGGCCGTGGTGCGCGAGGCCGCCCACCGACCCCTCGCCCCGGCGCGGCGCAAGGCCGAGCTTCTGCGCTTCGCCCGCCGCGCGGCACGACGGCTCGCGGCACAGGTCGACCCTTCGCTCGGAGATTTTACTTAGCGGCCGCGGCCTTCGGCTTCTTGTCTTGGATCAGCTTGAGGATGTCGCGGGCGCGCGGGTCGCGCGTCGCATAGTCGCGCGCGGAATAGCCGGCAGCGGCATCAGACCTGTCCGGATTCGCCCCGGCATCGAGCAGCATCCGGGCCATCGGCAGCTCGCGCTGCTGGACGGCGATGATCAGGGGCGTTTCGCCCATGCGATTGGTGGCGTCGACCTTGGCACCGAGCGCGATCAGCCATTGGGCCGCCTGCTCGAAGCCGACGCGAGACGCGGAGATCAGCGGCGTGTCCCCGCCCTTGCCGCCAAGATTGGGGTCGGCGCCCTTGTTGAGGAGATACCCGGTCCACGTCTCGTCGCTGCGGCTGATGGCAATGATCAGCCCGGTGTTTCCTTCGCCGTCCCTGGTATCGACGATGCCGTGCGGATGCCCTTCAAGGATGCTGGTGGCCTTGTCCCCGTCGCTCTTCTTCACGGCTTCGACGAAGTCGTTGCCGGCCGTACCCGCCGACTGCGCATACAGCGGAGAAGCGACCGTCGCCGTTGCGGCAAGAATAACAAAAGCTAGCTGTTTCACGACCTTATGCCCCGATGCGCTGGGTGACGATGCCCCTTGATCAGGCTCGCTTAGCAGAGCAAGGCTCGACATCAAATGAACGGCGAAGCACCATTTTGGGAACGACCCCTCGCGACGCTCGACAGCGGCGAGTGGGAAGCCTTGTGCGACGGGTGCGGTCGGTGCTGCGTTCACAAGCTCGAGGACGAGAAGACGGGGCTGCTCTACCCGACCAATGTCGCGTGCAAGCTGCTTGATCGCCGCAACGGGCGTTGCCTCGATTATAAGAACCGCAAGAAGCTGGTCGCGGATTGCGTGAAGCTCGATCGCAAGAATCTCGATCGCCTCGACTGGCTTCCCGCCACCTGCGCTTACCGGCTTCGCGCCGCCGGTCAGCCGCTGCGGGAGTGGCATTATCTGATCTCGGGAAGTCGCGAGACGGTGCACGAGGCCGGTTTGTCCACGCGCGGCTGGACCGTCAGCGAGGACGACGCCGGCGAGCTCGAATATCATGTGGTCGACCGCGCGCTCTGAGGCGGCACTCGAAGCCGCGCTGCCGGCGCCGATCGAGATCCGGCGGCTGAGGAGCGCGCGACGCTTGCGCCTTCGGTTCGATGAGGTTGGCGGTACGCTGAAGCTGACCTGCCCTTGGCGTACCAGCCGCCGGGCAGCGCTTGCCTGGGCGCTCGACCAGCGTGACTGGATCGACGCACAAATCGCGAGGACGGAACCGGGCGAGCCGTTCGAGCCCGAAGCGACCATCCCGCTCGAAGGGCGGGACGTGCGGCTGGTGTGGGATGCGCGGGCTCCGCGGACGCCGGTCATGACCGACCATGTGCTGCGCTGCGGCGGGCCTCGGGAGGGCTTCGCCCGCAGGATCGAACGGTTTCTCCAACGTCGTGCGCTCGAGACAATGAGCGACGAGGTCGCGGATTATGCAACGGCCGCCGGCGTTGCCGCGCGGTCGGTGAGCGTCGGCGATGCCGGGACCCGCTGGGGCAGCTGCTCGTCCCACGGGCGAATCCGGCTCAGCTGGCGGCTGATCCTCGCCCCGCCTGCGGTGCGTCGCTACGTGGTCGCGCACGAGGTCGCGCATTTGGCTCATCTCGACCACAGCGCGAAGTTCAAGGCGCTCGAGGCGCGTCTCTACGGCACCGGGCTCGCTGAAGCGAAAGCGCTGCTACGGCGCGCCGGGCCGCGGTTGCGACGGGTCGGGCGGCGGCACTGAGTCCTGGGGCTGCGGCTGTCGCTGCCGCGGGTTGGCCGGCTGCCGCTGCGGCTGCGGCGGGAATGCCTGGTCGAGCTCCTGCTGGCTGGGCTCGCCGGTGCCGTCGGGCCTGACCATCGGCTGCTGCTGGGGGGGCTCCTGCGCGGGCGGAGTTCCGAGCGGCATGCCATTCTCGTCGACCATCGGCTGCATGTCGTTGGCGTCGATCGCCTGGTCGCCGAACATCTGCTCCTCCGGAGTCAGCTGCCAATCGGGCATCGGCACCTGCGTCTCGAACTGCTCGACCGGACGATTGGCGACCGCGACACTCATGAAGTCATGGAACGCCCGGGCGGGCGCGGTGCCGCCCTGCAGTCCACCCACGGGCCGCGCGTCGTCGCGTCCCATCCAGACGCCGGTCGTGAGCCCGCTCGAGAAGCCGATGAACCAGCCATCCTTGTTGGAACTGGTCGTGCCCGTCTTGCCGGCGACCGGGCGTCCTATCTGCGCCGCTCGGCCGGTGCCGGACAGCACCGCCGACTGCAGCAGGTCCGTCATTTCCGCGGCGACCCACGGGGCGACGAGCACGCGCTCTTCGTCGGCCTCGTGCTGGTACAGCATCCGTCCGTCGGCAGTGACGACGCGCCGGATTCCATAGGGCGTGACCGCGACCCCCTTGTTGGAAACCGACGCGAAAGCGCGAGTCATGTCGACAAGGCGCACGTCGCTGCTGCCCAGGACCATCGAGGGATAGGTCGAGATCGGAGTCGTGATTCCGAACCGCCGCGCCATGTCGGCGATGGTCGAAAAGCCGACCTGCGCGCCGATCTTCGCGCTGATCGTGTTGATCGACCGCGAAAAGGCCTCGCGCAGCGTGACCGGACCCAGGTTGGTGCGCGTCGAGTTGCGCGGGCTCCAGCCATCGATCGTCACCGGCTCGTCGATGATCGTGTCGGTCGGCTTCATCCCCGATTCGAGCGCGGAGAGATAGACGAACAGCTTGAACGCCGAGCCGGGCTGGCGCACCGCCTGGGTCGCGCGATTGTAGATCGAAGAGACATAATCCTTGCCGCCGACCATTGCCCGCACCGCCCCGTCGCGATCGATCGCGACGAGCGCGCCTTGGGTTCCATCGGGTGCATTCGCGCGGATCGCCCGGTCCGCAGCCACCTGCATGGCGGGATCGAGCGTAGTCCAGACGTCGATCGGCTCGCTGGTCTGGTCGATCAGCGTATCGAGCTGCGGCAGCGCCCAGTCGGTGAAATAGCGAACGCTGTTCTGGCTGGTCGTCTGCTGGATCCGCACCTTGGCGGGATCGACCGCGGCTGCCGTTTGCGCGGTGATAAAGCCGTTGCGGACCATCGTCTGCAGCACCACGCCCGAGCGCGATCGTGCGGCTTCGACATCGGCTGACGGCGAATAATTGGACGGCGCCTTGACGAGGCCGGCGATGATCGCCGCCTCGCCGAGGCTCAGATGGTCGGCGCCGTGGCCGAAGAACTTCCGCGACGCCGCATCGATTCCATAGGCCCCGCCGCCGAAATAAACGCGGTTGAGGTAAAGCTCGAGGACCTGGTCCTTGCTGAACTTGCGCTCGACCGCCATCGCCAGGATGGCTTCCTTGATCTTGCGCACAAAGCTGCGGTTGTTGGTCAGGAAGATGTTGCGGGCGAGCTGCTGGGTGATGGTTGAGGTCGCCTGCACCCGGTGACCGCTGGCAAAGGCAGAGGCGAGGGCGCGGCCAATGCCGATCGGGTCGATGCCGATATGGCTGCGGAAGCGCCGGTCCTCGGTCGAGATCATCGCCGCGCGCATCTCCGGCGGGATGCGGTCGTAGGTCAGCCACTGGCCGAAGCTCGGGCCCATCGAAACGAGAACCTGGCCGTTGGCCGCGCGGACGCGGATCATTTGGCCGAGGTCGGACCGCTTGGTGAGGTCGGCGTAGCTCGGCAAATAGGCAGTGGCGACGGCGACCGCGACAATCAGCGCCAGAATCGACAGCAGCGCCGCATATGCGAGGCCCTTGAGGATAGTCATGAAGGTGGAGCGTCCTCTTGACGATGGATCGGGGCGCGGTCGGGCCATGGAATGTGGGGGGATAGAAAGCTGCGGGCGGCGCGACAATAGTCGCACGGCCAAGGTTAGCGGCGCCTTAACCCTGAATTAGCCTGTCGCGGCTACACGCTGCGTCATGGGCCGCCTTCGCAGTCTCGCCTTCTCACTCGCCGCCGCGTGCGCAGCGGGCATTCCGTCGCCGGGAATGGCGCAATGCCGTCTCTGTACGCAGCCTTCGACCCAACTTGCCGCCGACAGTGTCGACGGCGATGTCGAGCTGCGGGTGGAAACCAACCTCGACTTCGACCGGCTGATCTTCTCCGGCGTCGGACTCGGCGCGGCGCTTCTCCGCCCCGACGGCTCGAGCGCCGCCGAAGGGATCGTATCCGCGGTCGGCCCGCGGGCGACCGTCGGCACTGTGCTCGTCCATGGCGAGGCCGGGCGCGCGCTCCGGGTCGAGCTGCCGCACCGGATCGAGCTTTATTCGATGAATGGGGCGCGGATGACGCTCGAGCAGGTGACCACCGACCTGCCCGCGGCGCCGCGGCTGGATTCGGCGGGCAATCTTAGCTTCCGTTTCGGCGGGCGCCTGGTCGTCACGGGCGACGGCGACGGCCAGTATCGCGGCGATCTGCCGATCACTGTCGAATATCTCTGACCGTCCCTCCGATCCGGACCGAAACCTAAGTCCGCATTAACCATGTGCTTGAGCGAAGCCGTAAGCGCTTCTGGTTAATGAGGCGGACACGATAAGTGGGGGCTGCGTGGCCATCGCGACGAAGTGGGGACGTACGATGAACAAGTCGATCGCGACTGCCGGTGCGCTTGCTGCGCTGATGCTGACGAGCAGCCCGGCCGCGGCAGTTAGCCCGGTGACACAGGCGACCGCCAATGCCCATGTTTACAAGGCGCTCCAGATCTCTTTCGTGCAGAACCTCGACTTCGGTGCGCTCGCCCTCGCCTCGGGAAGCTGGACGACCCAGCTGATCAGCATGGACCAGGCAGGGACCCTGACCGGATGCGGCGGCAACGTGACCTGTTCGGGGGCGGCCCAGCCGGCAAAATACCACCTCTTCGGCACCAACAATTCGGTTGTTAAAATCACCGCGCCGCCGTTCAACCTGAACGGTCCCACCACGATCGCCTTCACCCCCAACGCACCGCTGACGGTGAATCTCGGCCCGGGGGGGCTCGCCACCGGCGTCGATTTTTCCATTGGCGGATCGATCACTCTCACCTCCACGACGCCCGAAGGGCTCTACACCGGCAACTTCGCAGTCACCGCCGACTATCAATAACCTCCGGCTAGCGGCGCTGCCGCGAGTGGGGGAAGGGGCTGCCGGAAGGCGGCCCCTTTCCTTTTGCGGACCAGGCGATCGTTGAGAGCCGCGACATGGTTGACCGAAATTCAACCATTTCGGTTGTACGCCCTCAATCGGCTCAACAGGTGGGGATGGGCAGGACTTGTCTCATAGCGTCGCAAAGCTCGCGCCGATGATCGCAGCGCTGGTCGGCCTCGCGGCGACCGGAGGGCCTGCGGCCGCGGCGACGGTGACGGCGCAGGTGACGGCGAGCAACGTCAAGCCGTTGATCCTGACGAAGCTGCAGGATCTCGACCTTGGCACGGTGTCCCTCGGCCCCGGCGTGTGGAGCAACGCAGTGATTGCACTGTCGCAGGCAGGGGCGTTGAGCTGCGCCAGCGCCAATCTCGTGTGCAGCGGCGCGCCCCTCGTCGCGCGCTACAATGTCCAGGGATCGAACCAGCAGCCGGTTCGGATCAGCGCGCCCAATGTGACCATGGTCAACCAAAGCGATTCGACCCAGACGCTGACGCTGGTCACCGACGCGCCCGCCAGCGTCCAGCTGACCAACTCGGGGTTTCCCGGGGTGAACTTCTCGATCGGCGGTTCGGTGACACTGAACTGGTCGACGCAGGCCGGCACCTATGTCGGCACGTTCAACGTAACCGTGGATTACTGACTTCGACCTCGGCTATCCGGGCGGTTTGCCGGTCATGGTTGACCGAAAATAAACCATTCCGGTCCAATACGATCGGCGATCGCTCCATCCAGGAGCAAAGTGGGGATCGCCGTGATGACATTCTGGACCAGGTCCATCCTTGCCGCCGCGCTCACCGCCGCGGCGCTCTTGCCGAGCCCGGCCGGCGCCGGCGTCGGCGACCTTCTGGTCGCGCCGACCCGCCTTGTCCTCGACGGGCGCAGGGGTGCCGAGATCATCCTCAACAATATCGGCGAAGAGCCGGCGACCTATCGCGTGTCTGTCGAGTTCCGCCGCATGACCGAGAAGGGTGATCTGGTCGATGTCCCGACTCCGACCGATGCCGACAAGGCCGCGGAGGACATGATCATCTATGCGCCGCGCAAGGTCACCCTCGCGCCGCACGAACCGCAGGCGATCCGCATCGCCGCCCGCGCACCGCAGGGCCTGCCCGATGGCGAATATCGCGTGCACATGCTGTTCCGCGCGATTCCGCCCGCGACACCGGTCGTGCAGCCGACCGGCGAACAAGCCAAGGGCGTGCAATTCCAGCTTACCCCGATTTACGGCGTCACCATCCCGGTGATCGTGCGCCTCG
The DNA here is from genome assembly GCF_045810705.1 of Sphingomonas sp. Lineage (GTDB taxonomy): Bacteria > Pseudomonadota > Alphaproteobacteria > Sphingomonadales > Sphingomonadaceae > Sphingomicrobium. The sequence goes on from NZ_JBJMVI010000016.1 coordinate 37,009, forward strand.
GCAACCTCGAGGCGAGTGCGGGAATCGCCAATGTCCAGCTCGAGAAAAAGGACGGCGGCGATGCGGTCGGGCTCGATCTCACCCGCACCGGCTCGCGCTCGACCTATGGCGAGGTCCGGGTGCTGAAAGCGGGCGTCAAGGACCCGATCGCGCTCCAGAAGGGCATCGCGATCTACACCGAAGTCGCCCGCCGCCATGTCACCATTCCGCTCGGCCCGGCCTACAAGGCCGGCGTCACGGGCCCGGTGACGGTCGAATATATCGAGACGTTCGACGACGGCACCCACCTGCTTGCGCAGACGCAGGCGGTGCTGCGCTAGAGCGAGCAGGTCAGCGCGGACATAGGCCAATGGTCGGCGGCCGCTTCTGGCTGCGCAAGGCGGCGGCGCTCCTCGCGCTCGGCGCCGGCAGCCTCGGTGCGTCGGCGCCCGCGCCGGGCACCAGGCCGTGGACGGCCGACCCCGACGAGCAGTTTCTTCTCGACGTCAATATCCGCCAGCTGCGGCTCGGCGACACGGTGCGCGCCTACAACCCGCCCGAAGGCCCATGTGTCGTCTTAGGCGACTTTCTGACCGCGCTGGACGTGCCGATGCGCATCGATGTGAGCGCCAGGAAGGCGAGTGGCTGGGCGTTCCGGGAAGCTAACAGGATTTCGATCGACGCCGCCGCTCTGAAAGTGACCTACGGGAGCAAAAGCGAGCCAATCGAGCCCGGCACGATTCGCGAAACGCCCGAGGGCTGGTGCGTCCAGGCCGCGGCGCTTGGCCGCTGGTTCGGCATTGGTGTCAGGCCGATGACCTCGGGCTCGGTCCTGTTGCTCGAATCGGACACCAAGCTCCCGGTCGAGCTCGCGATGGAGCGCAAGCAGCGCGCCGCCCGCATTCACCGCGCGAGCTTCGACCTCAACAGCTTGCCGCAGGTCCGCGTGCCGTACCGCATGTGGCGCTCGCCGGCGCTCGATTTCGTCGTCAGCGGCGGCGCCACCTATCGCGCCGGTGACGGCGTGCGAGTCGATCGCCAGAGTTCGGTCTACGCCGCCGGCGAGGTGGCGCATTTGTCGTACGACGCCCAGGTCACGACCAATGCCAAGGGCCGGCCAAATCTCCTGCGGCTGCGCGCCTTTCGGTCGGATCCCGACGCGCATTTGCTCGGACCGCTCAAGGCGACGCATTTCGGGTTCGGCGACGTCGAGGGATTCGACACGCGGCTCACCGGGTCCGTCGCGGCGGGCCGCGGGGCGGTCGTCACCAATCGGCCGCTGACGGCGCGGACGGCATTCGATCGCACTCGCCTGGAAGGTGATCTGCCGATCGGTTGGGAGGCGGAGGTCTATCGTAACGGCGAGCTGCACGGTTTCGCCAAGTCGGACGCGTCGCAGCGCTACGTGTTCGACGACGTCCAGCTTCTCTATGGCGAGAACAGCATCCGGGTCGTGCTCTACGGGCCCCAAGGCCAGGTCCGCGAGCGCGACGAGACGATCGATGTCGGCCAGGACAATGTCCCCAAGGGCAAGACTTGGTACTGGCTCGGCGCGAACCAGCCCGGCCGCGATCTTATTACGCTGGAAAAGCCGCCGGATTCCGCGCTTCCGAGGGCGCAGGCGGCGCTGTCGGTCGAACATGGACTCGATACGCGCACGTCCGTCGCCGTCCTGGCGCGGGCGATGCTCGTTGACGACCAGCGCCTGACCTTCGTCGAGGGCATTGTTCGCCGCTCGATCGGCGGGGCGATGGTCGAAGTCAGCGCCGCCCGCGAGTCGAACGGCGGCACGGCCGCGCACGCGCAGCTTCTGGGCAAGTTCGGGGCCGTCTATGTCAACGTGGATGCGCTAATCGCGAATGATTTTCATTTGCGGGGAGCGGAGCCGGAAACATCGCGCGAGCTGCGGGCGTCGCTCGATTCCCCGCTCAAAATCGGCAAGGCGCTCATTCCCGCCCATGCCGAGGCGCATTTCGTTCAGCACGCCGACGGTTCCCGACTGCTCGAGGCGGCAACGCGGCTCTCGGCCAGCATCGACCGTTTCAATCTCGGCGCCGAAGTCCGGTACCGAAAGGATTATGTGCCCGCGGGGCCGGCGCCGCCCGGTGAGTTTCGGCTCGGCCTGATCGGCAGCGGGCATATCGGCGACGTCCGGGTGCGCGGCTCGACCGAGTTCGATGTCAAGCCCTCGGCGCGTTTCCGCAGTGCCGAGCTGTCCGCTTACTGGTCCGCTTCGGAGAACATAGATTGGGAGGGCGTCCTCGCCTACGACGAGCTGCAGCACCGCGGCCGCGCGCGCATCACCCATATCATGCGCGTCGAATCCTTTGCGCTCGCGCTAACCGCTGAAGCGACCACCAGGGGCGACCTGGCGGTCGGCTTCAACCTCAATTTCTCGCTCGATCCGCGCCACGGCCTCAGCCTGTCGCGGCGCCCGCTCGCCGAGGGCGGGATGGTGCACGCGACGGTGTTCCGCGATCTCAACGACAATGGCGCGCTCGATCCCGGCGAACCGCTCGAGAAGGGCGCGCTGATCACCACCGGTTCCCGCCAGGCCCAGCGCAAGACCGATGCGAAGGGCTCAGTCACGATCGGAGGCCTAACTGCCTATGTGCCTGTGCCCGTGGGGATCGACGTGACCAGCCTCGACGATCCGATGCTGACGCCGAAAAAAGCGCTGCAGGTCGTCGTCCCCCGCCCGGGAGTCGCTGCCGACGTGGCGATCGCGCTGGTTGGCGGCGGCGACGTCGAAGGCGCGCTGATCAAGAGCGGCGAGCTCGGCTTCGAGGGCGTCGACCTCGAGCTGTTGGACGGCACCGGCAAGGTGGTCGCGACCGCGCGGACCGACTTCGACGGCTTCTTCCTGTTCGAACGGGTTCCTTACGACGCTTATCGGCTGCGGGTCAGCGCCGCGTCGGCCAAAGCCGCCGGAATTGTGTCGGATCTGGGCATTTCCTTGAAGGTCACGACCGAGCACTCGATCGTCCGGCTTGGTTCGATCCAGGCGCGGCCTCAGCTGCGCATCGCGACAGCCGAATTGCCGAAGGCTGGATTGTAGGGGGCCGTCCCGTCGATGGTGCGGTCGAGAAGACTCGAACTTCCACGGCCTTTCGGCCACAGCGACCTCAACGCTGCGCGTCTACCAGTTCCGCCACGACCGCACGTCATGAAAAGGCCGGCATGCAGGGGCAGCCGGCACTGGCAAGGCGCGGCCCGTAGCAAAGGCTCCCAAGGCGCGCAATGCCGTCTCGCCGGCGGCGAAGCCGGTCCGTTCTGGCACAAACCTTAAAGCGCGGTTTACCATTTCCCGCCGAGTGCGTTAGCACCTGGTCATGTTCATGCTTGCCGCCGCCGTCCTCGCAACCGCCGCACCGCATTCCGCGGCGAACTCGGCTGTTGCTCAGGCGACCGCGACGATCCGCGTCGTGACCGCCGTCCGGCTCAAGCTCGGCGCACTCAACAACCCAGGCGCTCCATCGGCGCGCAACGCCGTGGTACGCCTCAACGACGGCACTGCGAAGCCGGCGAAACTCATTGAATTCCAGTAACTTGGGTGGTCAGGCTTTTTGGCCGACGGTGATCGTCAGATACTCGCCGCCGGGCGGGACATTGACTTCGGCGCTGTTGAAGCTCGCGCTGGCGCCAGCCGCCAGCGAGCGAGCCGGGGGAGCGATCGTCCAGCTGTAGACCAGCTTTCCGGCCTGGTTGGTCAATTTCGCCTGTAGCGGCGGCACGTCCTGCTCGTGTCCCGTGGGATTGATCACCCGTCCGGAGACGGTCAGCAATTCATTGCCGCTGGCCAGCTGCAGCCGTTCGACATGGGGCGGGTTCGACACCTGGAGCGGGCTGTCCGCAGCCGACGCAAGACCGAGCCGCGCTTTGACATCGGCGGGCGCGAAGAACCAGAACAAAGCGGCGAGGAGGACGATCGCCACTGCAACCACCAGGATCGTTCTCGATCCGCTGCGCCCCCGCGGCTCCTCGTCCTCTTCGGCGAATGGACTGAACATGTCAGCCGCCGCCTCGGCCTCGGGCGGCTCCCGCCAATCTTGCGCGGCTCGCGGCGTCCCCTCGGTTTCGGCCAGCGGATCGCGGGCTTCCGGAAGATCCGCGGCTCCCTCGATCACCGCCTCTTCGTAGGCGCGCTCCTCGGCCTCCGGACCGCTGCGCGGCTCGATCGAGGCTGCTTCGGCGAGGCCTTCATCACCGTCAACAATCGTCTCTTCCGAAGCTTCGGCACTTCCATCTGCTTCAGCGGCTTCTGACTCTTCGAAGGCGCTGGGTTCGGCGGTCGCTTCATAGGCCGGCTCGCCTGCCTCGGGCTCGGCCGACCCGCCGGGCGCGGCCTCGCCGCCTTCCCCGGGATCTTGATGCCAGCTGTGCTTGCACGCGGCGCACCGCACCTGCCGGCCCTCCGGCGGAATCGTGCCGTCCTTTACGACATATTGCGTGCCGCAGCTCGGGCAGGTGAGGATCATCGCGTTAAAAGCCCTCTTCCGAGACCGTCACAGGACGGTAAACAGGAATGATTGGGGCTTGGCAAGGCGGGCGCAATGCCGTCCGGTGCGTCTGACACGCGGGGAAGCAAGTGGCAGCAGTTGCCGAATTCGACAGTGTTGGCCTGCGCTACGGCACCGGCGCCGAGGTCCTGCGCGACCTCGACTTTCGGCTGCGCGCCGGCGCCTTCTACTTCCTCACCGGACCGTCGGGCGCCGGCAAGACGTCGCTGTTGAAGCTGCTCTATCTTGCCCAGCGGCCGACCCGAGGGCGGATCAGGCTGTTCGGCGAGGAGCTGAGCGAGGCGCCGCGCGATGCGCTCCCGCCTTTCCGCCGGCGGATCGGCGTCGTCTTCCAGGATTTCCGCCTGATCCGTCACCTGTCGGCATTCGACAATGTCGCGCTTCCGTTGCGCGTCGGAGGCGCCGGCGACGGCGAGGTCGAGGGACCGGTGCGCGAGATGCTCGCCTGGGTCGGACTTGCCGATCGCGCCAGCGCGCGGCCGCCAACGCTGTCGGGCGGCGAGCAGCAGCGAGTCGCCATCGCCCGGGCGGTGATCAATCGGCCCGAGCTGCTCGTCGCCGACGAGCCGACCGGCAACGTCGATGCCGAGATGGCCAACCGCCTGATGGGGCTGTTCACGGCCCTCAACGGTCTCGGAACGACCGTCGTCGTCGCCACCCACGACATCGGCCTCATCAGCTCCACCCCCGGCGCGCAGCTGATCCGGCTGGAGAATGGGACGCTGGTCGACCCGACCGGCACGCTGCGCAATCCGCCACACCCGCCGCGAGGTGCGGCGTGATGCTCCGCTGGCTGTTCGTGTCGCCGTCCGAGCGGCGCCTGCTCGGGCTTGCCCGGTTCGGCGGGCCGACGCCGTGGGTGATCGCGATCATGACTTTCTCGATCATGCTCATCGCCGCCACCGGCCTCGCGCTCGCCAGCACCACTTCGCTGGTCAGCCGCGCGATCGAGGCGCGCTATGCGCTGCAGGTGCCGGGTGGTGGCGGCGCCGACCTCGGCGCCCTGGTCCAGGCCGTCCGCTCCACTCGCGGTGTAACCTCGGACGAGGCAGTGCCAGAAAGCGACATGCGAAAGACGCTCGAGCAATGGCTCGGCCCGGCCGCGCACAGCGCCGAGCTGCCGGTCCCCGCACTGATCAATTTCGATGCCGCCCCCGGCACGGATCTGGCCGCACTTCAGCGCCGCGTGCAGGCAATTGCCCCGGGCGCGACAATCGCCGCTCACCGCGACAGCGTCGGCCCGCTGCTCCATTCGCTTCGGCTGCTGCAGTGGGTCGCGTTCGGCCTGGTGCTGCTGCTCAGCATCGCGGCGTCGGCTGCCGTCGTGCTGGCCGCGCGGGGCGCGCTCGACACCCACCGTTTCACCATCGAGGTGATGCACGGTATCGGCGCCACCGACCTCCAGGTCACTCATTTGTTTCAGCGCAAGATTCTGATCGACGCGTTGATCGGGAGCATTGCCGGCGCCCTCGCGGCGGCGCTCGTGCTGCTCGTCCTCGCGAGCGGTGCTGCGATCACAGGAGAACTCACCGGCGGCGCAACGCTGGGCGTCGTCGACATTCTTACCCTCGCGTCGCTGCCGCTCGCGCTCACCGTCCTCGCGACCTGGGTCGCGCGAACCGCGGTGCTCCGCACGTTGCGCCGGGCCTTATGATCGCTCGTCTCGGCGCGCTGCTCTTATTGTTCTACGCGCTCAGCTTCGTGCTGTTCGCGTTCACTCTCGGCAAGCCCGCGCCTGCGGACGCCGCAGCAAGCGACGCCGCGGTCGTCGTCACCGGCGGCCCGGGCCGGATCGAGCATGCGATCGACGTCCTCAAGCAGCATGAGGCCAAGCGCCTCCTGGTGGCCGGCGTGGATCCGACCGTGACCAAGCCGGACCTCGCGCGGCGCATCGCCGGGAGCCGGCAGTGGCTTTCCTGTTGCGTCGACCTCGGCAGCGAATCGGTCGACACCAGGTCCAATGCGGAAGAAGCCGCGCGCTGGCTCGCCCGTCACAATTACAGGTCGGTGCGGCTGATCACGAGCGACTGGCACATGCGACGCGCGCGCTACGAGTTCGAAAAGGTGCTGCGCGGCAAGTATCAGCTGACCACCGATGCGGTGCGCACCGAGCCGAGCTTCGTCACTCTGTTCGGCGAGTATAATAAATATCTGCTGCGCCGCCTTGCGGTTTGGGCCGACCTTTGACCGCGCTGCTCCGGTCGCTGCTCTATGCCGCGATCTTCTACCCGGCGACCGTGGTGTTGGTGCTGATCGGGATCGTCGCGACCTTGATTGGCCGCCGCCCGACGCTCGCCGTGGTGCTGGGCTGGGTCGATTTCCACCATCTGCTTGCGGAACGCGTCTTGGGCATCCGCACGCGGGTCGACGGAACCATTCCCAGCGGTCCGTACCTGATTGCGGTCAAGCACCAGTCGATGCTCGAAACGATGGAGATGGTCCGGCTGACCCATCTGCCCGTGATCGTGATCAAGAAGGAATTGGCCGACATCCCGCTCTTCGGCCGGATGACGCGACGTTATGGCGTCATCGCGGTCGAGCGCTCGGCCGGCGCCAAGGCGCTGCGGGCATTGATGGACGAAGGCCGCAAGGCGCTCGAGACCGGACGCCCCGTGATCATTTATCCAGAGGGCACCCGGGTACGCGCCGGGGAAACGCCGCCGCTCAGGTCGGGTTTCGCCGCTTTGTATCGCGCACTTGGGCTCCCCGTTGTTCCGGTCGCGGTCGACAGCGGCCGATTGTGGGGACGCGGCCTCATCCACCGGAGCGGCACGGTGACGTTCAAGGTCGGCCAGACCATTCCGCCAGGGTTAAAGCGGGAGGAGGTCGAAGCGCGCGTTCACGCCGCAATCAACGCGCTTGAACTAGGTCCTCAGCCGAGCGCCTAGCTTCTCCGCCGCGGCCACGATTCGGTTGGATATCTCGCCGATCTGATGGTCGGTGAAGCTCTTGTCTGTCGGCTGGAGCGTCACTTCGAACGCCAGAGACAGTCCGTCCGCGGCTTCGAACCGGTCGAACAGGCGCGCGCCGGTGATCGCCGTCTTGTCGGCGCCGCGCAGCTCCCGCAGCAAAGCGCCGGCCGGCAGGTCGGCGGGCACAATGAAGGCGAAATCGCGCGTGACCGGCTGCAATGCCGGCGGCGCGAACGCGGGCCGGGTGCGACCGGACGCGCGCGGCGCGGGGATCGAGTCGAGGTAAATCTCGGCGGCAACCGTGCCCGCCGGCACGTCGAGGCTTCGTGCGAGGCCGGGATGCAGCTCGCCAAAGGCGGCGACGATCGCTTTCGGGCCAAGCGTGAGCTTCGCCGATCTGCCGGGATGCCAGGTTGGGCCCGCGTCGGGGATTATCTGGAGGCCGGCGACGGGTGCGCCTGCCGCCTCGAGCAGCGCCAGCACTTCGGCCTTGGCGTCGAATGGGTCGAAGGCTTGCGCTTTGCCCGACTGCCAGTTTCGCGGCTGACGTTCGCCGCAAAGCAGCAGGCCGAGTGTCGGATGTTCGCGGTCGCCAAGGTAGCGGCGGCCGATCTCGAACAAGCGGACCGACGCAATTCCCCGGTCGAGATTGCGGCGCGCCGCCGCGATCAGCCCCGGCAGCAGCGATGGGCGCATCACCTTCATGTCTTCGCTGATCGGGTTGGCAAGCCGCCAGTCCGCTCCGCCGAACGCTTCCGCCTCCGCTTCGGAAATGAAGCTCCAGGTGACGGCGTCGTCGAGCCCGCGCGCAGCGGCGGTGCGGCGCACGCGGCGCTCAACCCTCTGCGACCGGGTTGCGGTTGGCTTGGCCACGCCCGGAGCACGGCCGAGCGGTGTCGAGGGCACCTCGTCGTAGCCGACAATCCGCGCCACTTCCTCGACCAGATCGGCTGGACCTTCGACGTCGCGCCGCCAGGTTGGGACGGTCACAACGTTGCCGCTGAGCGCGAAGCCGAGGCTTTCAAGGATCTCGCGCTGGCGTTGCTCGGGAACCTCGATGCCGCCGAGCGCCTTGGTCCGGGCGAAGTCGAAGCTGATCGTTCGGCGCTCGACCGGCGGTTCGCCGACTCGCAATGCCGCAGAAGCCTCGCCGCCGCAGATGTCGAGGATGAGGCCGGCGAGGATCGCCAGCCCGTCGTCGAGGAAGGCGGGATCGACCCCGCGCTCGAAGCGGCTGCGCGCGTCGCTGGTCAGCCCCAGCGCCTGGCCCGTGCGCGCGATCCGCTCGGGAGTGAAATAAGCGACTTCGAGCATCACCTCGGTCGTCGCCTCGCTGACGCCGGAATCCTCGCCGCCCATGATCCCGCCGATATCGTGGACCTGAACGTCGTCGGCGATCACCGTCATGAACGGCTCGAGCCGATATTCCTTTTCGTTGAGCGCCAACACCGTCTCGCCGGGTTTTGCCGCGCGCGCTGTCAGGCCGCCCGAGAGCTTGGCGATGTCATAGGCATGCGCCGGCCGGCCGTGATCGAGCATCACATAATTGGTGATGTCGACCAGGGCCGAGATCGGCCGCTGCCCCGCGGACGTGAGCCGCCGCTGCATCCATTCGGGGGAGGCGCCGTTCTTCACCCCGCGGATTGCCTGGCCGAAGAACGCCGGGCAGCCGTCCGGGTCCTCGATGCGGATCGGCACCGGGCAGGGGAAGGCGCCCTCGATCAGCGGCACGGCGAGCGGTTTCAAGGTCCCGATGCCCGCCGCCGCCAGATCGCGCGCGATACCCCGGACACCCATGCAATCCTGGCGGTTGGGCGTGACGTTGACGTCGAACACGGGGTCGTCGAGCCCGGCATATGCGGTAAAGGCGACGCCCACCGCCGCGTCCGCCGGCAGCTCGATGATCCCGCTATGATCATCGCCCAGCTCGAGTTCGCGCGACGAGCACATCATGCCGCGGCTCTCGACGCCGCGGATCGTTGCCACCTTCAGAATCATGTCGCTTCCAGGGATGTAGGCGCCCGGCGGACCGAACACGCCGAGCATGCCCGCGCGCGCATTGGGCGCACCGCACACGACCTGGATTTCCTCGCCAGTCCCGGCGTCGACCGTCAGCACCTGCAGCTTGTCGGCCTGCGGGTGCTTCTGGGCGGTGAGGACCTTGGCCACGCGGAATGGCGCCAACGCCTCAGCGGGGTTCGAGACGCTTTCCACCTCCAGCCCGATGGCGGTCAGCTTACTGGCGATTTCCTCGGCCGAGGCATCCGTCTCCAGATGTTCTCTCAGCCACGAAAGGGGAAACTTCATCGTTTGCCCTTTCGTGCCCCGGCGGAGGCCGGGGCCCAATCAAACAGATTGCGAAGCTGGACCCCGGCCTTCGCCGGGGTACTGCAATGCGAGAACTTCATGCCCCCACTCCGCCCGACAGCGTCGGCACGTCGAGGGCGCGGAATCCGTAGTGCTTCAGCCAGCGGACATCGCCGTCGAAGAAGGCGCGGAGGTCGTTCATGCCGTATTTGAGCATCGCCAGGCGATCGATGCCGCAGCCGAAGGCGAAGCCCTGCCACTCGTCGGGGTCGAGCCCGCAATTGGCGATGACGCGGGGGTGGACCATGCCGCTGCCGAGCACTTCCATCCACCCTTCCTGTCCGCCGACGACGCGGCGGCCCTTCTCCATCGACCAGCCGACGTCGACCTCGGCCGACGGCTCGGTGAAGGGGAAGTAGGACGGGCGCATCCGCAGGACGACGTCGTCACGCTCGAAGAAGGCCTTGAGGAATGTCTCCAGCGTCCACTTGAGGTGTCCGAGGGTGATCGCGCGGTCGAGGACCAGCCCCTCGACCTGGTGGAACATCGGGGTGTGCGTCGCATCGCTGTCGGAGCGGTACACGCGGCCCGGCGCGATCGTGTAGATCGGCGCGCCATGCTCCTGCATCGCCCGGATCTGGACGGGGGAAGTGTGGGTGCGCAGCACCATCGGCTCCCCGCCCGGCTCGCGCGGCTCGAGGTAGAATGTGTCCTGCATCGCCCGCGCCGGGTGGTTCTCCGGCATGTTGAGCGCGGTGAAATTGTACCATTGCGTCTCGATCTCGGGCCCTTCCGCGACCGAAAAGCCGAGATCGGCAAAGATTTCCGCAAGCTCGTCCATCACCTGGCTCACGGGATGGATCGTGCCGTTGACGCTCTCCGGCGCCGGCAGCGACAGGTCGATCCGTTCGGTCGCGAGCTTTCGCTCGAGCTCGGCGTTCTCGAGTTCAGCCTTGCGATCGGCGATCGCGCTGGTGACGCGCTCGCGCAGCGCGTGGATCTTGGGGGCTTCGGCCGTTCGCGTCTCCGCGTTCATGGCGCCGAGCGACTTGAGCAGCGCGGTGATCGAGCCCGACTTGCCGAGCGCCGACACGCGCAGCGCATCGAGATCGCCGAGGCTATCCGCGGCGGCGATCCGGTCGAGCATGGTTTCGGCGTCGATCATCGTCGGAGGCTCTAGCAATGCCGCACCGCAAAATGCAAAGGCGGGACGCGATGAGTGACTGGCCCGAGCTGAGCGTCGAGCACGACCACGAGACGTTCGCGATCCTGCACCTCGCCGCGCAGATGCTGGGCAAGCTTCGGGTCGCCCACGCGCCGTGGGTGAACCACGGCTGGCATGCCGCGCTGCAGCCCAACGCGCGCGGGCTCGCGACGCTGCCGACCGCGGCGAGCGGGGACCGGAGCTTCACGCTCACGCTCGACCTGTGCCGGCACGCGATCGTGCTCTGGGTCAGCGACGAATCGCGCGAAGAGCTACCGCTCAATGCGGGGAGCATCGCCGCGCTTCACCAGCGGCTGATTGCGATGCTCGACAAGCATGACCTGCCGTCGAGCTTCAATGGCGTGCCGAACGAGATCGCCGACGCCGTCCCGTTTGCCCAGGACACGGCCCCAAGAGAATATGACCGCGATTCGGCGAGTCGCTTTCGCGAAGCGCTGGCGGCGATGATGCCGGTGTTCGCCCGCTTCCGCGCGGGGTTTGCCGGCAAGGCCAGCCCGGTCCACTTTTGGTGGGGCGGATTCGACCTTGCGGTTAGCGTCTTTTCGGGCCGAAAGGCGCCGCAACATCCGGGTGGAATGCCGGGCCTCCCGGACCGCATCGCGCGCGAAGCGTACAGCCACGAGGAGGCGAGCGTGGGCTTCTGGGCCGGCGGGGCTACCGCGGCCGAGCCTTTCTTCTACAGCTACATCTATCCGGAGCCCGAAGGCTATCGCAGCTCGCCGATCGCGCATGGCCGCTTCGACGAAACCTATGGCGAGTTCGTCCTGCCTTATGCCGAGGTCCGTGTCTCAGCCGACCCTGCGCGCATGCTCGGGGATTTCATCCAATCCACCTATGAAGCCGGTGCCGATCTCGCGCACTGGGACCGCGCAAACCTCGAACGGGAGCCGGTCGCGCCTTAGCTCGGGACGAACGGGTAAGGCGAGATCGATTTGCGGTTTTCCTCGACCGCCAGCATCCGCCCGGCTGGAGGCGTCGCGCGATAGGCGCATTGCAGGCGCGGACAGATCGCGCAGGCGGGGCCGACCGGTGTCGCCGGCGTGTTGGTGAGGTCGAGCCCGTCGGCATAAGCGATCCGGGGCGCATATTTGACGTCGCAGCCGAGGCCGATCGCGAGCAGAGCGTCATCGCGAAGGTCGGGGCGGATCGGCCGCTCGATCGTCCGGCTGATGGTGAAGAAGCGCTGCCCGTCGGGCGTCTCGATCAGCTGGCGGATGGTCTGGCCGGGAGTCTGGAAGGCGGTGTGGAGGTGCCAGCGCGGGCACGTCCCGCCAAAATGCGAGAAGGGGAAATTCTCGCCGGCATAGCGTTTGGAGATGTTTCCGGCGGGATCGACGCGCAGCATGAAGAAGGGCACGCCCTTGGCGCTCGGCCGGCTGAGCGTCGTCAGCCTGTGCGACACCTGCTCGACGTTGGCACCGAACTGCGCGGTTAGCCGATCGAGATTGTAGCGATGCTCTTCGGCCGCCCGGAGGAACTTGCCGTAGGGCATGATGATCGCCCCGGCGGCATAATTGGCGAAGCTCATGTGCAGCAGGCGCCGGCTGCCCGGATCGGGCGACCGCGCCGCCTCGAGCATCCGCGCAATGATCGGCGCGAACTCGAGCAGTGCCAGCTGGTAGGCGATGCCGAAGGTCCGGTTCTCCGGCCGAAGTAGCGAGGACAGCATCAGCAGCCGGCGCTGAGGATCGTAATTCTGGCTCGCGTCCTCGAGGATTTCCGGCTCGACGACGCGGACCTCGACGCCCCATGCCTCCTTCAGGCGCTGGCGCAGCGGCTCGGACACCGACAGCGGGTGGTTGAGCGCCCCGCCGAGCGTCTCGGACGCTTCTTCGAGCTCGGGATAATGGTTGCGCTGCGCCTGGATGTAGTCGCGCACCCAGGTTTCCGGCGTGATCAGCGATCGCGGGTCGGTGCGGCGCTCCTCGCCTTCGGGGCGGCGCTGGACTTCGCGGACCGCGGTGTAGAGCCGGGCGATCCCTTCGGCGACCGATGGCGCGTTGTCGGCGAGCTCGACCAGCTCGTACCGGCTGACGCCGAGGTCGGCGAGCATCGGGTCCGAGAAAATCTCGGCCAGCAGGGTTGCGCCGCCGCTGTCGCCGGCTTCGGAGGCGAAGGCCTTCACGTCGACATCGAACGCCTCGGCCAGCCGCACGAGGATGCCGGCGGTGACCGGCCGCTGGTTGCGTTCGAGATGGTTGAGGTAGGACCCGGAGATGCCGAGCTGCTCGGCCATCTGGCTCTGGTTGAGCCCGCGCTCGCGGCGCAATCGCGCGAGCCGGGCGCCGAGGAAGAGCTTGCGCGGAAGCATCATCAGTGAAGTTGTCAAACAATTTACAAGAACACAAGTCGTGACCTGACACGTCCGCACTTTTCTGTGCGACTTTTACCGAGCGGATGGGTTCTCCTGCGGCTTCGGCAACAGGGGATTTGCGATGGGTGATTTCGGCTTGGTGGTGGCGGCGCCTGACGGGCGGTTCGCGGGGATCGAGCGGCCCTACGGCGTCGACGACGTGCTGAAGCTGCGCGGCTCGATCCCGGTCGAGCACACGCTCGCGCGGCGCGGAGCGTTGAAGCTGTGGGAGCTGCTGCACCAGGACGAGCCCGTGCGCGCGCTCGGCGCTTTGTCCGGCAATCAGGCGATGCAGATGGTCCGCGCCGGCTTGAAGGCGATCTATCTGTCCGGCTGGCAGGTCGCCGCCGACTCGAACGCCGCGGGCTCGATGTATCCCGACCAGTCGCTCTACCCGGCCAATTCCGGCCCCGAGCTCGCGCGCAAGATCAACCGCACGCTGCAGCGCGCCGACCAGATCGAGCATATGGAAGGCGGGGCAAAACGCGACTGGTTCGCGCCAATCCTCGCCGATGCGGAAGCCGGATTCGGCGGACCGTTGAACTGCTTCGAGATCATGAAATCGTACATCGAAGCCGGCGCCGCGGGCGTCCACTTCGAAGACCAGCTCGCATCCGAGAAGAAGTGCGGCCACCTCGGCGGCAAGGTGCTGATCCCCACCCAGGCGGCAATCCGCAATCTGGATGCCGCGCGCCTTGCCGCCGACGTGTGCGGCGTGCCGACGATCCTCGTCGCCCGCACCGATGCGGAAAGCGCCAAGCTCATCACCAGCGATGTCGATGAGCGCGATCGGCCGTTCATCACCGGTGAGCGCACGCCCGAGGGCTTCTACCGGCTGAAGGACGGCACCGGCCTCGACCATTGCATCGCCCGCGGGCTCGCCTTCGCGGCTCACGCCGATTTGTTGTGGTTCGAGACGAGCCATCCAAACCTCGACGAGGCTCGCGCCTTCGCCGAAGCCATCCACGCACGCTTTCCGGGCAAGCTCCTCGCTTACAATTGCTCGCCCAGCTTCAACTGGGCGGCGAAGCTCGACGCTGCGACGATCGCCAGCTTCCAGCGCGAACTCGGCGCGATGGGCTACAAGTTCCAGTTCGTGACGCTGGCCGGCTTCCACAGCCTCAACCACGCGATGTTCGAGCTGGCGAGCGACTACCGCGAGCGCGGCATGGCGGCTTATTCCGAGCTGCAGCAGGCCGAGTTCGCGAGCGAAGCGGCGGGCTACACCGCGACCCGCCACCAGCGCGAGGTCGGCACCGGCTATTTCGATGCGGTCGCGTCCGCCGTTTCGGGCGGCAGCAGCTCGACCGTCGCCCTGCGAGAATCGACCGAAGCCGCGCAGTTCGTCGCGACGGCCATCGCAGCCGAGTGAAGGAGGACGATATGGGACAGCGTTATTGGGTCATCGGCGGTCATTATGCCGACTGCCGTTTCCGCGAGCTCGAGCCCGGTACCGAGGTGATCCATGGGCCCTACAGCGATGAGCTGAAGGCGCGCACGCAATGGCAGCGCCTCACGTTCCGCGATCGCTGCGCCGCGACCGAACGCTACTCGATCTGCGTGGAGCCCGTGCTACAGTGAGGCCAAAGGCCACAAAAGTGCTCGATCGACCACGCATCATTGCCGAACCCTCCACCGTCAGAGGGGCCGATGGGGTCCTGACCGAGGGCGCGCTCGAATTCCTCGCCGAGCTGCACGAGCGGTTCGATTCGCGCCGCCGCGGCCTGCTCGACAGGCGGCTGGAGCGCCAGCGACGGTTCGATGCCGGCGAGCTGCCGGACTTCCGCGACGACACGCGCGACATCCGCGAGGGTGAGTGGACCGTGCGATCGATCCCGCGCGACCTGCTCGACCGCCGGGTCGAGATTACTGGGCCGACCAACGCCAAGATGCTGATCAACGCGCTCAACAGCGGCGCCAAAGTGTTCATGGCCGATTTCGAGGACGCGACCTCGCCAACCTGGGAAGAGCTGGTCCAGGGTCAGGTCAACTTGCGCAACTATTGGGCTGGCCGGCTCCATTACACCGACCCCGACAGCGGCAAGCATTATGCGGTCGGCGACGATCCCGCGGTGCTGATGGTGCGTCCGCGCGGCTGGCATTTGCCCGAGGATCACGTCACCGTCTCGGGCGAAGTCGTGGCGGGCGCTTTCTTCGATTTCGCGCTTTACCTATGGCACAACGCCCGTCCGGCGCTGACCAGGGGTTCAGGCCCCTATTTTTACCTGCCCAAGCTCGAGAGCAGCGATGAAGCCGCGCTGTGGAGCGACGTGTTCGCCTTCGCCGAAGCCAAGCTGAGGCTCGAGCGCGGGACGATCAAGGTGACGGTGCTGATCGAGACGCTGCCGGCGGCGTTCGAGATGGACGAAATCCTCTACGCGCTGCGCGAGAATATCGTCGGCCTCAACTGCGGCCGCTGGGACTATATCTTCTCCTACATCAAGCGCCTCGGCCGCTCTGCCGACCGGATCACGCCCGACCGCGCGCTGATGACGATGGATAAGGCGTTCCTTGCCGCTTACTCACTGCGCCTGATCGCGACCTGCCATCGCCGCGGAGCGTTCGCGATGGGCGGGATGTCGGCGTTCATCCCGGTCAAGGGCGACGAAGCGGCGAACGCCGGTGCTTTGGAGAAAGTCCGCGCGGACAAGCTGCGCGAGGTCGGCAACGGCCATGACGGCACCTGGGTCGCGCATCCGGCGCTGGTGCCGGTCGCGATGCAGGCGTTCGAGGCGATGCACGGCCCCAACCAGCTGTCCAAGATGCCCGATCACACCCCCGGCCGCGACGCGATGCTGAAGCTGCACGAAGGCGCGCGGACCGAAGCCGGCGCGCGCGAGAACATCCGCGTCGGCGTCCAGTATCTCGCCGCCTGGCTCGGCGGAAAGGGCGCGGTGCCGCTCTACAATCTGATGGAGGACGCGGCGACGGCCGAGATCTGCCGTACCCAGCTGTGGCAATGGCTCAAGTTCGAAGCGCCGCTCGACGACGGCCGTAGCCTCACGCCCGACCTGTTCGAAACATGGTTCGACGAGGAGCTGGCCCTGCTCGCCGAAGTCCCCAACATCGCCGAAGCCGCCCGCCTGATGCACAACATGATCGTCGCCGACGACCTCGTCGAGTTCCTGACGCTGCCCGCTTACGAGTTGCTGGATTGAAGTTCTAACGGTCGGTTGCCTGCCGCTGATCATTGGTTAGTCTCGCGCCATGCCTGCGCGAACCAGCACAATCGCGATTGCGACCGTCGTTGGCATTACAGCACTGCTGAAATCTATGGTTCCGCTGCTGCAGCAGAACGGAATCATCTGGCTCATTGTCGTTGCTGTCGGCGGTCCCTGGATCGTTTGGGATTGCGCCAAGCAACTCTATAATGCGGCAATGCACGGATACGTGATCACTGGCGTCCCTGAGAGGCACGTTTACAGGGACAAGGAGCCAAGCCTCTTCCGAAACAATGTCGTGGCGTGGATAGTGATGTTGCCGATTATCGCGAGCGGGGCCGTCGTGCTGCTTCTCGACGCGCTCGAAGCGGAGCATCTCATTAGCTGAGTACAAAAAGAGCGCCGGAATCGCTCCCGACGCCCTTCCTTGTTCTTCGCTGAGAAAGCCTAAGCCGCTTTCTTCTCCAGCGCGCCTTTCGCCTGGGCGATGATGGCGCTGAACGCCTCGCCCTCGTGCATCGCGATGTCGGCGAGCACCTTGCGGTCGAGCGTGATGCCGGCGAGGTTCAGCGCGTGGATGAACTGGCCGTAGGTCAGCCCCTCGGCGCGGACCGCGGCGTTGATCCGCTGGATCCACAAAGCGCGGAAGCTCCGCTTCTTCACCTTGCGGTCGCGGTAGGCATATTGCCCGGCCTTCTCGACCGCCTGGCGGGCGATACGGATCGTGTTCTTGCGGCGGCCGTAATAGCCCTTCGCCTGATCGAGAATCCGCTTGTGCTTGGCGCGGCTGGTTACGCCGCGTTTGACGCGTGCCATGTTCTATCCGCTCCTTATTTGAGGCCGTAGGGCGCCCAGCCCTTGACCCGCGCCACATCGGCGTCGGCAAGGATCTCGGTGCCGCGGTTCTGGCGGATATACTTGGAATTGTGGCTGATCAGGCGGTGGCGCTTGCCGGCGACACCGTGCTTGAGCTTGCCGGTGGCGGTGACCGTGAAGCGTTTCTTGACGCCGCTCTTGGTCTTGAGCTTGGGCATTTTCGTCTCCTTTGTGCGTCCGCTTGGAACGCGACGTTATCCAACCGCCACGGCATGCCTTCCGGCCGGGCCATTGGTTTTTCCAACGATCTGGAAAGCGCGGGCGTATAGGGGCGCCTCGGTAAATTGGCAAGGAGGCGAGTCGCATGGAACAGCATGAGCAAGGACCAGCCGGCGGGATCACCGCCCACCTCACCATCCGCGACGGCAAGGCCGCCGACGCCATCGCCTTTTACACAAAGGCGTTCGGCGCGGAGGAGATCGGCCGCCACATGGCCGACGACGGCAAAAGGATCATGCACGCCCATCTCAAGCTCAACGGCGGCAACCTGATGCTCAACGATGACTTTCCCGAATTCGGCCATGGCCAGGCCGCCCCGCCGGCGGGGATCACGCTGCACCTCCAGGTGCCCGACGCCGATGCCGCTTGGAACAAAGCGACAGGCGCCGGCGCGGAAGTGCGCTTCCCGATGGCCGACCAGTTCTGGGGCGATCGCTACGGGCAGGTGAAGGACCCGTTCGGCTTCACCTGGTCGATCGGGGCACCGGTCAAGCGGGAGCAGCAGCAGTCGACGGAGCAGCCCGCGACCGCCTGACGCTCACCAGGGGATTTCGGAGCCGTCGCGGCGGAGGAACCGGCCGCTGTCGGCGATCGTCAGCCGCTCGATCAGCCTGCGCATATCGCCGACGCTCTGCTCGGGCGTGATCTCGGCGCCGGCACCGCCCATGCGCGTCTTCACCCAGCCGGGGCTGAGCGCAACAGCGGTGACGCCGCGCGGTTTCGCTTCGAGCGCGAGGCAGCGCCACGCCATGTTGAGCGCGGCCTTCGAGGTGCGGTAGGGGATCCATCCGCCGCCAATGTCGCCGATGCTGCCCAAGCCGCTTGAGATGGCGATCATCTTGCCGCCGTCCACCAGCTTTGGGAGCAGCGCCTGGCCGAGCTGGAAGGGCGCGATGGCGTTGACCATCATCATCTTCTGCCAGTCGCGCGCGTCCTCGGCGCCGCCGGTGTTCATCGGGCGGCTGGTGCCGGCATTGGCGATGAACAGGTCGCGCGGAACGTCGATCTTCGCCGGAAACGCCGCGACGTCATCGGCGTCGGACAGGTCGAGCGGCTCGACGCGGACGCCGAGCGCGTCGAGCTCGGGGCTCGATTGCCTCGCCGTCGCGACCACATCCCAGCCGTCCGCGGCATATTGCCGCGCGAACTCCAGTCCGATTCCGCGGTTCGCGCCGGTGATGAGGAGTGTGGCCATGTCGTTCGCTCCGTTTCTCCCCTCCCTAGCAGGGAGGGGTAGGGGGTGGGTTGAACGTTCGCGCGCATGCGACGGATGCAAGAACTCGCTTCGCTCGCACCCACCCCTCGTTCCCCTCCCTTGAAGGGAGGGGATGCTTAATCGAACAGGCTCGAGACCGACGCCTCGTCGGAAATGCGGCGGATCGCCTCGGCGAGCAGCGGGGCGATGGTCAGGCGGCGGATCTTCGATCCCTTCGGATCAACCTCGCCGGTCCAGATGGTGTCGGTGACGACCAGCTCGCTCAGCTCCGACTTGCCGACCCGCGCGGCAGCGCCGCCGGACAGTACGCCGTGGGTGCAATAAGCGAACACCTCGGTCGCGCCCTGCTGCTTCAGCGCCGCGGCGGCGTTGCACAGGGTCCCGCCCGAATCGACGATGTCGTCGATAAGGACGCAGGTGCGCCCGTCGACGTCGCCGATGATGTTCATGACCTCCGATTCGCCGGCGCGCTCGCGGCGCTTGTCGACGATCGCCAGCGGGGCGTTGTTGAGGCGCTTGGCGAGGCCGCGCGCGCGGACCACGCCGCCGACGTCGGGGGACACCACCAGCAGCTCGCGGTTGCCGAGCCGCGCCTGGATGTCGGCGGCGATCACCGGCGAGGCGAAGAGATTGTCGGTGGGAATGTCGAAAAAGCCCTGGATCTGGCCGGCATGGAGGTCGATCGACAGCACCCGGCTGGCGCCGGCGACGGTAATCAGATTGGCGACCAGCTTGGCCGAGATCGGCGTGCGCGGACCGGGTTTCCGATCCTGCCGCGCGTAGCCGAAATAGGGCAGCACGGCCGTGATCCTTTTGGCCGACGCGCGCCGCAGCGCGTCGATGCAGATGAGCAGCTCCATGAGGTTGTCGTTGGCGGGGTAGCTAGTCGACTGGATCACGAACACGTCTTCGCCGCGGACATTCTCGTTGACCTCGACGAACACTTCCTCGTCGGCGAAGCGGCGCACGCTGGCATCGGTCAGCGGCATTTCCAGATACTCGCAAATCGAGCGGGCCAGCGGCAGGTTGCTGTTCCCGGCGAGCAATTTCATGGCGAGCGTTCCCCCGAGCGGTGAATCGGGCTTTAGCCAGCCAGTCCCGGTCCCGTAAAGGTTGCCCCTCCGACGATCGTCGCTAAATCGCCTGCATGACCGACCGCCTTCGCATTGCGCTCGCGCAGATGAACCAGCGCGTCGGCGACCTCGAGGGCAATGCCGCGGCCATGCTCGACATGCGGCGCAAGGCGAAAGACGCCGACCTGTTGCTGTGCCCGGAGCTGCAGCTGGTCGGCTATCCACCCGAGGATTTGGTGCTGAAGCCGGAGTTCGTCCGGCGGGTCCACGAGTGCACCGACCAACTGGTCGCGGCGACGGCCGAGCCCGGTCCGGCGATGCTGATCGGGACCATCACCAACGAGGGCGGGCAGAACTTCAACACCATGCTTCTGGCGGACGGCGGGAGGGTCATCGGGCGCACGTTCAAGCATGAGCTGCCCAACTACGGCACGTTCGACGAGAAGCGCATTTTCACGCCCGGCCCGCTTCCCGAGCCGATCGTCTGGCGCGGGATCAGGCTCGGCGTGCCGGTGTGCGAGGATATGTGGCTCGAACCGGTCTGCGCGCATCTGGCCGAGCTCGGCGCGGAGCTGTTCCTGGTGCCGCACGGCAGCCCGTTCGAGCTCGACAAGAACCAGACTCGGGAGCGGCTGGGGCGCGCGCGGACGACCAGCACCGGGCTTCCGCTCGTGTTCCTCAACCGCGTCGGCGGGCAGGACGAGCTGGCGTTCGACGGATCGTCGTTCGTCATGCACCCGGACGGCGAGATCGTCGTGCAGATGGCCGATTGGGACGAGGCGTTCCTGGTGACCGAATGGGCGCGGGGCGCGGATGGCTGGCGCTGCGAGACCCGCTTCGACCACGAGCTCGATGCCTTCCCCGCCGATGTCTATCGAGCGATGATGGTTGCGATCCGGGACTATGTCGGCCGCAACGGCTTCCCGGGCGTGATCCTGGGCTTGTCGGGCGGGATCGACAGCGCGCTTTCGGCGGCCGTCGCCGTCGACGCTCTGGGTGCCGACAAGGTGTGGGGCGTGATGCTCCCATCCAAATATACTTCGCCGGAGAGTCTCGAGGACGCGCGCGAATGCGCGAAGCTGCTCGGTTGCCGCCATGACGCCATTTCGATCGCGCCCGGCGTGGATGCCGTCGACGAGATGCTGCCGCAGCTCAGCGGTCTCGCCGCCGAGAATGTCCAGGCGCGCCTCAGGATGGTGACGCTGATGGCACTGTCCAATGCCGGGGGACAAATGCTGCTCACCACTGGCAACAAGAGTGAGATGAGCGTCGGCTATGCCACGCTCTACGGCGACATGGCGGGCGGCTATTCGGTGCTTAAGGATGCGTACAAGACCACTGTCTTCGCGCTTTCACGCTGGCGCAACGCTAGCAAGCCGGAAGGCGCGCTCGGGCCCGACGGTCCGGTGATGCCGGCGCGCGTCATCACCAAGCCGCCGACCGCCGAGCTTCGACCCGGCCAGAAGGACGAGGACAGCCTGCCGCCTTATTCCGTGCTCGACCGGATCCTCGAAGGGCTGGTCGACAAGGAAATGTCGGTGAATGAGGTCGCCATTGCGACCGGCGAGGAGGTTGCATTGGTCGCCGACATCGAAACCAAGCTGCTCAAGGCCGAGTACAAAAGGCGTCAGGCGCCGCCCGGCGTGAAGATTGGTACGCGCAACTTCGGCCGCGACCGGCGCTACCCGATCAGCAATTTCTTCCACACCGGGCCGACCGTGAAGCTGCCGCGATGAGCGCAGGAACATGATGGTCGTCACCCGCTTCGCGCCCTCGCCGACCGGCCGGCTTCACGTCGGCAACATCCGCACCGCGCTGCACAACTTCCTGTTTGCGCGGAAGAATGGCGGGACGTTCATCCTCAGGATCGACGACACCGACCGGGAGCGTTCGACGGCCGAGTTCGACCAGGCGATCCGCGACGATCTCGAGTGGATGGGGCTGACGGCCGACCAAGTCGTTCGCCAGTCGGAACGGTTCGACCTGTATGAGCGCCAGTTCGAGCGGCTGAAGGCGGCCGGCCGCGTCTATGCTTGCTACGAGACCGCCGAGGAGCTCGAACTGCGGCGCAAGGTGCTGCTCGGCCGCGGGCTGCCGCCGGTTTACGAGCGCCAGCCTGCTGACGCCTCGGTGCCCGAGGGCCGCGCGCCGCACTGGCGCTTCCGGCTCGACCATGAGGCGCCGATCACATGGACCGACCTGATCCGTGGATCGCAGCGTTTCGACCCCAAGCTGCTGAGCGATCCGGTCGTCCGGCGCGAGGACGGCAGCTGGCTCTATTTGCTGCCGAGCGTGATCGACGACGTCGACCTCGGCATCACCCATGTGGTGCGAGGCGAGGACCATGTTTCCAACAGCGCGGCGCAGACCCAGATGTTCGACGCGCTGGGCGCGAAGCCGCCGCAGTTCGCTCACGAAGCCTTGCTCGTCGCCGCCGAAGGCAAATTGTCGAAGCGGCTAGGCTCCTATGGGGTGGAGCATCTCCGCGCCGAGGGTGTCGAGCCGATGGCGCTGCTTTCGCTCCTCGCGCGCATCGGAACCTCTCAGCCGATTGAGCCGGCGGCGAGCGTGGACGAACTCGCCGCAGGGTTCGACTTCTCGACCTTCGGGCGAGCGCCCGCGCATTTTGACCCGAAGGACGTCGAAACGTTGAACGCGAAGCTATTGCACCATGCTTCGTATGCTGAAGTGGCCAACGCCATTCTATTGGACGTCTCGGAAAAGGATTTCGATCTTCTGCGCGGAAACATCAGTCGACTCAGCGACTTGGAAGGCTGGCTACCTGTGCTTGATGGCGACATCGAGCCGCCGGAGCTGAGCCACGATGAGCGATTGCTGGTCAAGGAGGCGGCAGGCATTTCGGAGCGCCTCGATTGGTCTGCGGAGCCGTGGCGCGCCTTGACTGAGGAGCTGAAGCGTACGTCCGGAAAAAAAGGCCGCGAGCTGTTCCACCCGCTCCGCCTCGCCCTCACCGGACGCGAGAGCGGGCCAGAGATGGCGGGCCTCGTTGCGCGCATGGGCAGGGATCGCGCCGTCCGCCGACTCGAGGACGCCGCCAAGCGCTAGGACTGGCGAAGGCCCGCGCGCTTCCTTATCTTTGCCCCCATGTCCTGGTTTCCTAGTCCTTCGAGTCCGCGTGCGGCCTTGCGTGATCTTGTGGCGGTGATCCGCCATAGCGGCCGCGAGCAGAGAATTGGCGCGGCGCTTGCGCTGCTGGTGACGGCGATCATCGTCATCGAGTTTCTCGTCGATTCGAAGTTTGGCACCGCGCTGCCGCCGCAGACCACCTATGTCGAGCTCTATCCAGCGAACCGCACCGACGCCGAGATCATCGCCGACCAGAAGAAGGACATGGCGGAAAAGCTCGCCGGCGAGAAAGAAAAGCAGCGCCAATTCCAGAAACTCGAAAAACAGCTCGGGATGTAGCCGCGGCCAAGGGGGCCGACGCGCGCTTCATGGCCGAAGCGCTGCGGCTTGCTGAGGAGGCGCGCGGGCGAAGCGCGCCCAACCCCAATGTCGGCTGCGTCGTCGTCTCACCTGCCGGGCGGATCATCGGGCGCGGAGCCACGGCCAGCGGCGGACGCCCGCACGCTGAAGCTGTGGCGCTAAAGCAGGCCGGTACGCGCGCCGAGGGCGCGACGGTTTACGTGACGCTCGAACCCTGCGCGCATGCCAGCGACCGCGGTCCTGCCTGCACCGACCTGCTGCTCGCGAGGAAACCGGCGCGAGTTGTGATTGCGCTCAAGGATCCCGATCCCCGCACCGCCGGCAAGGGGATCAACCGCCTGCGCCGCGCCGGGATCGAGGTAAGCCTGGGCACTGGGCGCGACGCGGCGAAGCGCTCGCTCGCCGGCTGGCTGACGCGGCTCAATCTCGGCCGCCCGCGGATCACGCTCAAGCTCGCGCTGTCGATCGACGGCAAGATTGCCCTTCCGTCGGGCGAATCGAAATGGATCACCGGCGAAGACGCGCGGCGCCACGTCCATCTGGAGCGCGCGCGCAGCGACATGATCCTCGTCGGCCGCGGCACCTACCTCGCCGACCAGCCGCGGCTGGACGTGCGGCTGCCCGGCCTCGAGCAATCCGCGCCGAGACGCGCGCTGCTGACTCGAGGTGAGGCGGTCGACGGCTGGGAAACGCTGGGAAATCCGCGGGATGTGTACCGACTTCATGACGTCAACGATCTGCTGGTCGAAGGTGGATCGGCGACCGCGACCGCCTTCCTTTCCGAGGACCTGGTCGACCGGATCCTAATCTACCGCGCGCCGATCATCGTCGGCGAGGGCAAGTCGAGCTTCGGCTATGTCGGCCTCGACGCGATTGCCGACGCCCACGACCGGTGGCGGCTGGTGGACGAGCAGCGCCTGGGCGTCGACCGGCTCGAAGTTTACGAGCGCGCGGCCCGGGACTAAGCGCTGAAGCGATGTTCACCGGGATCGTCACCGACGTCGGCACCGTGCGCAGCGCCGAGCAGCGCGGCGATCTCCGGCTGATGATCCGTACGGCCTATGACCTGGGAACCGTCGACATCGGCGCCTCGATCTCCTGCTCGGGCGTGTGTCTCACCGTCGTCGACAAGGGCGAGGACTGGTTCGCCGTCGACGTCTCGGGCGAAACCATGTCCAAGACCGCGCCGGACCATTGGCATGAGGGCGCCAAGCTCAACCTCGAGCGCGCGCTTCGCCTCGGCGACGAGCTCGGAGGGCATATCGTCACCGGCCATGTCGACGCGGTCGCTGAGGTTGTCGGCACTTGCCCCGAGGGCGATTCGGCGAGGATCGGTGTGCGCGTCCCGCGCGAGCTCGCGCCGATGATCGCGCCCAAGGGCTCAGTGACGCTCGATGGCGTGTCGCTGACGGTCAACGACGTGCGTGACGCGGACGACGGAAGCACCCATTTCTCGGTCAACATCATCCCCCACACGGGCCAGTGCACGACGCTTGGCGAGCTTGGCCAGGGACAACAGCTCAATGTCGAGATTGACGTGCTCGCCCGGTATATCGACCGCATGCTTGCCGTTAGATCACAGTAGGAACATCATTGTTCCTTCTTTCCATCACATCGCAATGTGATATCTGGGGCGCATGAGCACGACTCTCATCGAGCGCCTGAACGCCATCATCGAAACCGGCGAAGTCAGCCGAGCCGGCCTTGCGCGGGCGGCCGGGCTTCACCCCAACTCGCTGCGCAAGCTTGGGGCGCCCGACTGGAACCCCACCGCCGACACCCTCGGGCGGCTCGAAAAGCTGATCCAGCGCGGCTCGGGCGACGTGCTGGTCGGACCCGAAGAGATTATCAACGAGGCCCGCAACGGCCGCATGTTCATCCTCGTCGACGACGAGGATCGCGAAAACGAGGGCGACCTCATCATTCCCGCCCAAATGGCGACGCCGGACGCGGTCAATTTCATGGCCCGCCACGGGCGCGGCCTGATCTGCCTCGCGCTGACCAAGGACCGCGCCGACCATCTCGGCCTCGAGCCGATGACACGCACCAACCGCAGCCGCAACGAGACCGCGTTCACCGTCTCGATCGAGGCCAAGGAGGGCATCACCACCGGGATCAGCGCCGCCGACCGCGCGCGCACCATCGCCGTCGCCATCGACGCGACCTATGGCCCGGAAGCGATCGTCTCGCCCGGTCATGTCTTCCCGCTGATCGCCAGGCCGGGCGGTGTCCTCGTCCGCGCCGGCCATACCGAGGCCGCGGTCGATGTCTCGCGTTTGGCCGGGCTCAATCCCAGCGGAGTCATCTGCGAGATCATGCGCGAGGACGGGACCATGGCCCGGCTCGACGATTTAATGGATTTCGCCCGCGCCCACGGCCTCAAGATCGGCACCATCCGCGACCTCATCGCCTACCGCCTGAAGAAAGATCATCTGGTCGAACGCGTGGCCATCGCGCCATTCACCGCCGGCAGCGGCCTGCCCTGGCAGGCGCAGGTGTTCCGCGACAAGTCGAGCGGCGAGGAGCAGCTGGCGCTGGTCTACGGCACGCTCGATCCGGAAAAGCCGGCGCTGGTGCGGATGCACAGCCTCGACCTGTTTGCCGACGTGATCGGCGAATCCTGCCCGCGCTCCGGCGTTCTCCAGGGCGCGATGCGGATGATCGAGCAGGAAGGCTCGGGCGTCGTCGTCGCGCTGCACGCCGCGGCGCCGGGCTCGCTGTCGCGCTCGATCGATCTTCGCGCCGGCAAGCCGGTCGAGGGCGGCGATGCGGTGCGCGGCTATGGTACAGGCGCGCAGATCCTCGCCGCGCTTGGCATCCACGACATGATCCTGCTGTCGAACTCGCACCACGCGCCCGTCGGCCTGTCGGGCTACGGGCTCGCCATCGTCGAGGAACGTCCGATCGAGGTGGACGCCTGATGTCCACCATTCTCCTGGTCGAAGCTCGCTTTTATCCGCACCTCAACGACCTGCTGCTCGGCGGCGCGCGCAAGGCCGTCGAAGCCGCCGGCCACAAGCACGAGACCCTGACCGTGCCCGGCGCGCTGGAGATCCCGGGCGCGATCGCGCTTGCCGCGCGCAGCGGCCGCTTTTGCGCTTTCGTCGGCCTCGGCGTCATCATCCGCGGTGAGACTTATCATTTCGAAATCGTCTCGAACGAAAGCGCGCGTGGCATCATGGACCTGACGCTCCAAGGCTTCGCGATCGGCAACGGCATCCTCACCGTCGAGAATGAGGCGCAAGCCGTCGCCCGTTGCGATCCCGCCCAGCTTGACAAGGGCGGCGGCGCAGCCAAGGCCGCGCTTGCGCTCTACGAGCTCCGCGAGCAATACGCGCCCTAGGCGGCTTGCGCTTGCTCCAGCGTCGGATAATCGACGTAGCCCGCCGCGCCGCCAGAATAAAAGGTTGAAGGGTCGCCGTCGTTGAGCGGCGCGCCGAGGGCAATCCGCGCCACCAGGTCGGGGTTGGCAATGAACAGCCTGCCGATGCTGACCGCGTCGGCATCGCCGGCGGTGACCCGCTCGAATGCGTCGCGCCAGTCATAGTCGCTGTTGATGATGATCTTGCCCGAATAGAGCGCGCGCATCACCGGGCTAACCGGCTCGGTCGGGACGGCGCCGGCCGAGGTCGGGCGGCGCGGTTCGCGAAGCTCGATCCACGGCACCTTCAGCTCCTCCAGCCGCTTGGCGACCGCCTCGAACAACAGCAACGGATCAGTGTCTTCGACTCCCTGCGAATAGATGTTGGGAGAAAAGCGGATGCCGACCTTGTCCATGCCGATCGCCGCGCCGACGGCTTCGAGTGCCTCGGTCATGAACTGCAATCGGTTGTCGATCGATCCGCCATATTCGTCGACGCGGAAATTGGCGCCATCGCGCAGGAATTGGTCGATCAAATAACCATTGGCGGCGTGGATCTGGACCCCGTCGAACCCGGCGCGGATCGCGTTGCGCGCAGCGGCCGCATAGTCGCCAACGATCCGGCGGACGTCGTGGTGCGCGGCCGCGCGCGGTTCGACGTAGGGCAGCTTGCCCTCCCACGTGTGCGCGTAGTCGGGCGCCGTCACGGCCGAGGACGACACCGGTTCCATTCCACTGACGTTCGGATGGACCAGTCGGCCCATGTGCCACAGCTGGGCGGCGATGCGCCCGCCATGGTGGTGGACGGCGTCGGTGACGCGCGTCCAGCCTTCGACCTGGGCCTCGTTCCACAAGCCTGGCGCACCCGGCCAGCCGAGCCCTTCTCGGCTGATCCCCGTCGCTTCGGAAATGATCAGCCCGGCACCGGCACGCTGCGCATAATAAGCGGCCATCAGCTCGTTCGGCACGGCGTCGCGGCCGGCGCGGGCGCGGGTCAGCGGCGCCATCACGAAACGGTTGGGAAGCTCGAGCGAACCGAGCCTCAGTGGATCGAACAAACCGGACATCTGCACTCCTTCAGCGTGGCGCCACTCAGTCCGCCTAAAAATAGTTGCAGATTGAAACTCTACAACCGCGATTGGCTTTCGGTCCCGATAAGTCAGGCTTATCGCGCAGCCGAGACTTCCGTCTTTCGCAGGCCCCACGCAGACCCTATCGAAGCTCGATGCGCGACGCCGATCATCGATTTGCCTTCCCCGCCGTGCTTATCGGCAGCTGCGCGCTGGCGTTCGGGCCGTGGCTGGTGCGGCTGTCGGGGGTCGGTCCGGTCGCCGCGGGTTTTTGGCGTCTCGCGCTCGCGCTGCCGTTCCTGTTCGCGATTGCCGCGGTGACTCGGCAGCCGGTGCATTGGCCCGGCCGCCGCCTCGGCCTGCTCGTCGCGGTCGCCGCATTCTTCTTCGCCGCGGACCTCGCCGCCTGGCACGTCGGCATCCACATGACCAAGCTCGGCAATGCGACCCTGTTCGGCAACGTCTCAAGCTTCGGCTTCGCCGCCTGGGGGCTATGGCTCGCGCGGCGCTGGCCGTCGCGGCTGCAGGCTGTTGCGCTCGGCCTTGCCGCGGTCGGGGCCGCCTTGCTGATGGGCAGCAGCTTCGAGCTCAGCCCGCGCCACTTCGCTGGCGACCTGCTGTGCCTGCTCGCGGGGCTCCTCTACGTCGGTTACCTCATTGCCGTGCAGCATGGCCGCGGTAGCTTGAAACCGCTGCCACTGCTGTTCCTGGCAAGCGCGTTCGGCGCCGCCATGCTGTTGCCCCTTTCGCTCGGGCTGGGTGAGCGGATCGTGCCGAGCGACTGGACCTATGTGTTGCTGCTCGCGCTCGGCAGCCAGGTGATCGGCCAGGGGCTGCTGGTCTACGGCATCGGCCACGTCCCGCCGCTGGTCGTTGGCCTTGCGCTGCTGACCCAGCCAGCAATCTCCGCCTTCGTCGGGTGGAGCGCCTACGGCGAAACCCTGTCGCCGGCAGACTGGCTCGGCGCGGCGGCGATCGGCGCCGCACTGGTGCTCGTGCGGCTGCCTGAGCGGGGCTTGCGCCAGGCTGCCGTCCAGCCCAGTTGAGCCGCATGGATCGCGTGAGTCCGCTCGAGCAGTTTCGGCGCCGCCTCGCGCTCGCCGTTGGCGAGAATGCGGTGTTCGACGGCTGGACCAGGGCAGCGGTCGACAGCGCTGCGGCGCAACTCGGCGTCGATCCGGTGCAAGCGCGGCTCGCCATGCCCAAGACGCAGTCGGGGATGATCGACGTCTACATCCAGGAGGTCGATCGCGCGCTGGAGGCCTGGTTCACGCCCAAGCGGCTCCAAGGCATGAAGATCCGCGAAAAGATCCGCTCGCTCGTCTGGCACCGGCTGGAGATCATGGGACCCGCGCGGGAAGCCGTGCGCCGCGCGCTGGCGATCCTCGCGATGCCGAAGAACCTGCCGCTGGCGCTGCGCATCTCGTGGCGCAGCACGGACCTCATGTGGCGCATTTCCGGCGATACCAGCACCGACTTCAACCACTACACCAAGCGCCTGACGCTCGGCGCGGTCTATGGGTCGACGCTGCTGGCGTGGCTCGACGACCAGAGCGAGAACTGGACCGAAACCGCCGCCTTCCTGGACCGCCGAATCGACGACGTCATGCGGTTCGAGAAGTTCAAAGCCGAGTGGCGGGGGTCGTCCGACCGTCTCAGCCTGTCGCGCTTCCTCGGGCGGCTGCGCTACCCGCCCAGGTGAAGCCCCCTTTTGCGGGCGAAGTCCCGCTTCCACTTTGGTGTGGAAATTCTAATTCGTAAATGATAATCAGTCGCAATAATGAATACGCCCTTCGTTCCTGATGCGATCAGCCTCGACCGCCTGCCACTGGGCACGGTCGGGCGCGTGGCCTCGGTCGACTGGGCATCGCTCGACGAGGGCGAGGCTTGCCGCCTGCGCCAATTCGGCTTCGATGAGGGCGTGACCGTCGAGCCGCTGCACCTCGGCCCATTCGGCCGCGACCCGATTGCCATCCGCGTCGGGCGCATGACGGTTGCGATCCGGCGCAAGCATGCGGGCGCGATCGGCGTAACTCCGCTCAAAAGGTGAACCCGCTTCCGCTCGTTGCGGTGGCCGGCAATCCGAATGCCGGCAAAAGCGCATTGTTCAACGCCTTGACCGGCGCGCGCCAGAAGGTCGCCAACTATCCCGGAGTGACGGTCGAGCGCCATTCGGGACGCGTGACGCTGGCCGACGGTCGCCCGGTCGAGATGGTCGACCTGCCGGGCTCCTACAGTCTCGACCCGGCTAGCCCCGACGAAGCGGTGACCCGCGACGTGCTCCTCGGCAAGCAGAAAGGCGAGCGCCAGCCCGACGCCCTGGTGATCGTGCTCGATGCCTCCAACCTCGACAACCACCTGCGCTTCTGCCTCCAGCTGATCGAGCTCGGCCTGCCCACCATTGTCGCGCTCAACATGATCGACCTCGCCAGGCGCGACGGGCTCGAGCTCGATCCCAAGATCCTCGAGCGCCAGCTTGGCGTGCCGGTGATCGAGACGATCGCGGTGCGCCGCCGCGGGATCGCCGAGCTGCAGGCCGCGCTCGACGACATGCTCTCGGCGCCGTTCTGCGGCGTGCACCAGCATGTGAAGAGCGACCTCATCCACCTCCAGCGGCGTGCGCGCGAGATCGCGAGCGCCGCCGTCATCAGCGAAACGCCGGTGCGCCGCTGGACTCACCGCCTCGATGCCGTGCTGCTCCACCCGGTGCTTGGACCGATCATCCTGGCGGTGATCATGTTCGTCATGTTCCAGGCGGTATTCGCGTGGAGCGAGACTCCCAAGTCGTGGCTCGAGGACGGCGTCGCCTGGCTATCCAACGTGGTCACCGGCGCGCTTCCGGCGGGGCTGCTCCGCTCGCTGATCGTGGACGGCGCGATTGCCGGGGTCGGCGCGGTCATCACCTTCCTGCCGCAGATCCTGATCCTGTTCTTCTTCATCCTTCTGCTCGAAGGCACCGGCTATATGGTCCGCGCCGCCTTCCTGATGGACCGGCTGATGCACGGCGTTGGCCTGTCGGGCCGGGCGTTCATCCCGCTGCTATCGAGCTTCGCCTGCGCCGTGCCGGGGATCATGGCGACGAGGACGATCGACGACCCCAAGGACCGGCTGACGACGATTCTCGTCGCGCCGCTCATGACCTGCTCGGCCCGCCTTCCGGTCTACACGCTGATCATCGCGGCGTTCATCCCCAACACCCGGCTGGCCTGGGGCGTCGGCCTGCAGGGCGTCGTAATGCTTGGCCTGTATCTCACCGGCATTTTCGGGGCTTTGCTGGCCGCCCTCGTCCTCCGCCGCGGCGTGCTCAAGGGCCGCGGAAGCGGCTTCATGATGGAGCTGCCCAAATATCAATGGCCGCCGTTGAAGGACCTGGGAATCGGCATCCTCACCCGGGCCCAGATCTTCCTCAAGCGCGCGGGAACGATCATCCTCGGCACCACGATCATCCTGTGGGCGCTGGCCAGCGTTCCGCAGGCCGGCCCCGGCCAGAAGCAGAGCGACGTGTCGATCGCGGGCAAGATCGGCAAGGGCATCGAAACCGTCGTCAAGCCGATCGGCTTCAACCACGACATCAGCATGGCCTTGCTCCCCGCGATGGCCGCGCGCGAGGTCGCGGTGAGCGCGATCGCGACGGTCTATTCGATCGATTCGCCGGACGGGAAGGCAGGTGCAACCACGCTCCAGGACAAGCTCCAGCACCGCTGGAGCCTGGCCACTGCGCTGGCTTTCCTCGCCTGGTTCGTCTTCGCCCCGCAGTGCATCTCGACCATCGCCGTCACGCGCCGGGAGACCAATGGCTGGAAGTGGCCGCTGTTCATGGTCGGCTATCTGTTTGTCCTCGCCTACGCCTTCGCCGGCCTAACTTACTGGACCGCCGTCGCGCTGGGCGTTTGATGTCACTCCGGCAACTGGCACACCAGTTCGACAAGCCGGCCATCGGGATCGCGCAGGTATCCAGCATAATAATTAGGATGCACATTCGGCGCTAAGGCGGGCGGCCGATCGGTCTTGTGATCAGCCGCTCTGGCCGCCTCCCAGGCCTCGTCTACGGTTTGCCGGCTTGAGGCGGCGAATGCGAAATGGACGTGGGCCGAGGGCGCGCCATCGACAAGGAAAAGATCGAGCGAGCCGTCAGAGCCGAATCCCTTCGACGCACCGTCAACCTTCAGACTGTAGCCGAGCGGGCCGAGCACGTCGGCATAGAAGCGGACGGATTCCTGCATTTTGCGTGTTTGCAGTTCGAGATGGTCGATCATGTGGGTTCTACCTTTGGCATGAGCTTTACTGTAGACGGCGCTGTTGCATATTTACTGCGAAATATGGGATATATGTGCATAAAGCTTGCGCCCTTGGGGAAATCACGGTGGTATCTCGCAGTCTGGATCGGATCGACAAGCTGCTCCTCGAAGAGCTCCAGCTCGATGCCTCGAGGACGAACGATGAGCTCGCCGAGCGCATCGGTCTGTCCCCGTCGGCGGCGAGCCGCCGGCTGCAGCGCCTGCACAATGCGAAAGTGATTGAGCGGACAATTGCCATCGTTGACCCCCTGACGGCCGGTAGTCGCGCTCTCCTTGTGGTCGGCATCGAGGTCGAACGGGAACGCCCGGAGCTGGTCGAGCCGCTTCGCCGCTGGCTGCGCAGGGAATCGTGGGTCCAGCAGGCCTATTACGTCACCGGCAGTGCCGATTATGTGCTGGTGGTGAGCGCGCCCGACATCGGCGCCTTCGACGAGTTCATGACCAGGATGATGATCGACAATCCGAACGTGCGTCGTTTTACGACCAACGTGACCATGACTGTGATCAAGCACGGCCTTTTTGTGCCGGTCGACTGACAGCCGCTTGCAGGGATGTTTCGCCAGGTTTAGCGGTTGGCCCAGCAACAAGCGGAAAGCGTGGCGATATGGCGGGCGTGAACAAGGTGATCCTGGTCGGCAACCTCGGCGCGGACCCCGAGGCGCGCTCGCTCAACAACGGCGGCGAAGTGGTCAACATGCGCATCGCCACGTCCGAGCAGTGGAAGGACCGCGACGGCAACCGCCAGGAGCGGACCGAGTGGCACAATGTCGTGATCTTCAACGAGAATTTGGGCCGCGTCGCCAAGAGCTATTTGCGCAAGGGGTCGAAGGTGTACGTCGAAGGCCAGATCCAGACCCGCAAATGGACCGACCAGTCGGGGAACGACCGCTACACGACCGAGGTCGTGCTCCAGAAGTTCCGCGGCGAGCTTCAGCTGCTCGACAGCCGTGACGGCGGCGGCGGCGGCCGCGGCGCTTTCAATGAAGACTTCGGCGGGGACGATTCCGGGGGTGGCGCCCCGGTGAAGTCCCAGTCGCGCCCGCAGCCGGCGGCCTTCGATACCGATCTCGACGACGATGTCCCTTTCTGACGGGTGCGGGGCACTCGTCTAGGCGGGAGCATCCTTTCTAGGTTTCGTCATTCTTCCTGAGCTTCGCCAGGACCGCGAACGGGCCCGCCTGCTCTTCGGTCAGCACGCCCGCTTCCTTGAGGCTCGCCTCGGCACCCGCGCTGCGTGGATAGGGGTCGAGGCTGAGCGCGAGCGTGTCCGCGATCGCGGTGCCGAGGTCGATCGCGGCGCCGTCGTAGAAAACGGTATCGCAGTCCGCCTCGCCAAGCTCGATCTCGTCCTCGGTCGCGCCGCCCGGCGGATCGGGCATGAACAGCAGCGAGAAGGGCTCGTCGACGTGCGCGGCGACCGGATCACCGGTGACCACACAGGCCTGGTCGAGCGCGGCGGTCAGCCGTCCCTCGGCTCGTATCACCTCCCCGGTGCGCGCGATGCAGACGTGCGCTTCGAGCCGTTCGAGCGACGCGAGGCCGAGCCGCTTGGCGACGTCGCGCCGCTCCGTCTCATCGGCGACGAGGTCGAGCCGCTCGCCGTCGCGGACCTGGTCGAGCCGCAAATGGTGCGCGAAACGGTCTGTCATGCGATCTTCCCTTGTTCGAGGTCGGCGAGCGGAGTCGCCTCGAGGCGCCGCGCGAGCTCGCGGAGTGCACCGGTGCTGTACTGCAGCGGCGCTTCGGCGATGTCCCCCCTGTACAGGCTGTCGCGAGTCGCTTGGGTCCACTCATCATTCGCGTCGCGCCATAGATCGGTTCGCCTCGCCAGCATCCCGACCAGCTTGCGGATGGTCTTACCCAACGTCGGATCGCCAAGGCCGAGCTCGCGATGCTCGCTTTCCATGACTTCGATAAATCGTTCGGTGAGGGCCACCGACGCCGCATGACCGGCCTCACCCTCGCGCTCAAGCCGGACGAGCACCAAAGCGGCGATCGTCGCCAGCACCGCAAAGCGCCCGTCGAGCGTGTCGGGCACGGCTCCCTCGACGTACCACGAGCGGCGCCGGGCTTCGTCGGTGACGGCGCCGAACGGCGCCTCGCCCCTCGCCGGCTGCGCGGTTAATCCCCGGAACAGGAAACCCAGCATAATCCTTCGGCTTCGACTAAGGCCAAGCGAAGAGTTGCGTCGCTTCTCGCCACCCGCATATTGAGGCGCTACAGCCCGCTGGCAAGGCTGCAATCACCGGCGCGGCGGCGCCCATTGAAGGTTCTGACGAGATGAAGTTTGGGGTTTTGAGCACGACAGCGGCGGCGCTGCTCCTCGCGGGCTGCGCGCAAATCCACCAGCATAAAGGCGTGGTGCTCGACAGCCAGCTGGTCGCCGGCGTCCAGCCCGGCGTCGACAATAAGGATTCGGTTGAGAAGCTGCTCGGCCGGCCGAGCTTTACCGGTCAATTCACGCCCAACGAATGGTATTATGTCTCGCGCGACGTGAACCAGGTGGCGTTCCGCAACCCGCATGTCACGAAGCAGACGGTGTTGATGGTCCGCTTCGATCAGAAGGGCAACGTCGCCGCGGTCCAGCGCACCGGCAAGGAACTGGTGATGAACGTCAAGCCGAGCGGCAGGCAAACCCCGGTTCTCGGCCGCAAGCGCAGCTTCTTCGAGGAGCTGTTCGGCAATATCGGCAGCGTCGGTGCGCCCGGCCTGCCGGGCCAGGGCGGCGGTAGCGGGCAGTAGTCGCCCCGCGCTTCCGCGCAGCTGCCGTTTCGCTTAAGCCGTCGCCATGACCGCGACGCCCGCCGGCATCACCTATGCCGATTATCTGAAGCTCGATCAGCTGCTGTCGGCGCAGCAGCCGCTGTCGGGCCTTCACGACGAAATGCTGTTCATCATCATCCACCAGACCAAGGAGCTGTGGATGAAGCAGATGCTCCACGAGCTGGAGCTTGCGATTGCGCTGGTCGAGAAGGACAGCTTCGCGCCTGCGTATAAGGCGCTGGCGCGGGTCAGCCGAATCCAGTCGGTGATGACGCTGTCGTGGGACGTTCTTTCGACGCTCACCCCGGTCGACTATCTGGCCTTCCGTGACGTTCTCGGCACCTCGTCGGGTTTCCAGTCGGTGCAGTTCCGTGAGATCGAATATCGCCTCGGCTTGAAGGACCCGGCCTATCTGCAGCACTGCCCAGAAGGCAGCGCCGATCGGGCGCGTCTCCAGGCGGCGCTCGACAGCACCAGCTTGCGTGAGGCGTCGATAGCCGCGCTCCAGCGCGCGGGCTTTGAAGTGGGGGACGCGTCGACCGAAGCGCTCGCCGCTGCGTGGCTCGAGGTTTATCGCGACGCGGACCGCTGGTTCGAGCTCTACCAGCTCGCCGAGAAGCTGGTCGACCTCGACGATGCGCTCGCCATGTGGCGCCACAAGCATGTGCTGACGGTCGAGCGGATCATCGGCAACAAGCGCGGGACGGGCGGCTCGGCGGGTGCGGCCTACCTCCGCTCGACGCTGGAGAAGCGCGTGTTTCCCGAGCTCTGGGCGCTGAGGACCGATCTTTGAGTTTCAAAGGCCTGTTCAGCCGGAGCCTTGGCGCCGATCCCGAACGCCTGCACTTCGCCGCGCACAGCCATCACCTGTGGCCCGATGCGAGTTTCGAGGGACACGTCGAGGCGTGGAACGACGCCGCCCGGCTCGCCGACCGCAAGTGGGACAAGGTGATGGACGAGGTCTGGCCCGCCGCCCAGGCCGAGGTCGCCGCCGAGCTCGGCACGGGACAGCCGGATGCGATCGTCTTCGCGCCGAACACGCATGATTTTCTGGTCAGCCTGATCACCGCCGCGCCGCGGCGCGGCTTCGGCCCACTCCGGATTCTCACCAGCGATGGCGAATTCCACAGCGCGCGCCGCCAATTCGCGCGCTGGGCGGAAGAAGCTTGGGTTGCAGTCGACCGAATCGCCGCCGAACCGTTCGATAGCTTCGCCGAGCGCTTCCTCGCCGCTGCACAATCCGGCGACCACGACTTCATTTTCGTGAGCCAATTGCTGTTCGGCAGCGGGCGGATTTTCGGCCGCGTGGACGAGCTTGCCGCTTTGGGACGGCCCGACGGCCCGTGGGTCGTAGTCGACGGCTATCACGCTTTCATGGCGCTCGACCGCCCGTTCGCCGGCGCCGTCGGGGACAGTGCCTTCTATCTCGGCGGCGGCTACAAATATGCGATGTCGGGTGAGGGCTGCGCCTTCATGCACGCCCCGGCCGGCTTCGGTCCGCGCCCGCGGATCACCGGCTGGTTCGCCGAGTTCGAAGATTTGACCCTACCGCCCGGCAGCGTCGGCTATGCCAAGGACGCGAGCCGCTACCTCGGCGCGACCTTCGATCCCAGCGCTCTCTACCGCTTCACCGCGGTGCGGCGGATGCTCGCGGAAAACGCTCTCACGACGGAAGGCATTTCCGCCCATACGGCAGGCCTTCAAGAGCGTTTGCTCGGAAGCGTCGCCGGCACCGCGCTCGCCGATGCGGAGCTGCTGAACCCGCTCGACGGCGGGCCGCACGCGCGCTTTCTCGCCTTCCGCAGCCCCAATGCGCAGCGCTGGTATGCCACGCTCAAGGCGAGGAATTGCATCACCGATGTGCGCGGCGACGTGCTGAGGCTCGGGTTCGGCATCTACCAGGACGAAGGCGACGTCGACGGCCTTGTCCGCCTGCTGGGGGAAATCAAATGACTGGCACCGCGGATCTGCGCAGGACGAGCGCCGCGCTCGTCCTCGCCCTCCTGCTCATCGCGTACGTCTTCAATTATCTCGACCGGCAAATCCTCGGCATCCTCGCGGGCTCGATCATCGCCGACCTGCACCTCACCGACAGGCAGTTCGGGGCATTGAGCGGGCCGCCATTCGCGATCCTCTACTCGGTCCTCGGCATCCCTTTCGCCTATCTCGCGGACCGCACGAGCCGCAGCCGCGTGATTGCCGCCGCGGTGGCGTTCTGGAGCGCCTTCACCGGACTGTGCGGCATTGCCGGTTCCTTCTGGCAGTTGTTCGTCTTCCGCATGGGCGTCGGCATCGGCGAAGCGGGCGGTGTCGCCCCCTCCTACGCACTGATCGCCGATTATTTCGAGCCGCGCCGCCGCGCCCGAGCGCTGGCAATCTTCTCGCTCGGTGTACCGATCGGACTGTCGCTCGGCACCGTGCTCGGGGCCTATATCGCGCACGCCATCAGCTGGCGCGCGGCCTTTTACACCATGGGCATTGCCGGAATCCTGCTCGCCCCGGTCATGCTCATCGTCGTGCGCGACGTTCGGCGTCCACATCTGCCCAGCGCCCCCCCGATTGGCCAGGTGTTCCCGATGCTCGCACGCAAGCCGGTTTTCTGGCTGATGGCCTTCGCAGCCTCCTCGAGTTCCTTGTGCGGTTACGGTCTCGCGGTGTGGACACCCTCGGTGCTCGAGCGAAGCTTCCATCTCGGCCTGATCGAGCGCGGGCAGTTCATGGGATCGGTCGTGTTCCTCGGCGGATGTACCGGAGTCCTCGCCGGTGGCTGGCTCGCAGACCGCCTGGGCGCGTTGGATCGCGGCTGGTACGCGAAGCTCCCCGCAATCGCGTGGCTGATCACCGCGCCGACTTTCGCCGCCGGGCTGATGGCACCCAGCCTGTGGCTCGCCTGGCCGCTGTTGCTGATCCCCAACGCCCTCAACATCCTGTGGCTCGGGCCCGTGATCACCGCGGTCCAGCATCTCGTCCCGCGACCGATGCGAGCCACGGCCTCCGCGAGCTTCCTGCTCATCAACAATCTGGTTGGGCTGGGAATCGGACCGTTTCTCATCGGCGGATTGTCCGACGCGCTAAAGCACAGTTACGGGGTCGAGGCGCTTCGCTATGCCGCTGTCGCCTGCACATCTTTCTATGTCCTGGCGGCGCTGCTCATGCTGCTCTGTGTCTCGCGCTTGAGGCGAAGTTGGGTCGACGACGTTGCCGCATAGCTAACTACCTGAACAGCAAAGACATTTCAGGTTCAGGCGAATGCGCTAGGGTGCAAGTTCCATCCGTTCAGGCGATGGAACGGTGCAGCGAACGGGCCGTTTTCACCGTTCGAAAGGAGATTCTCATGTCCAAGCTGTTTCTCGCCGCGGGCGTCGCCGCCTTGGCGATCGCGAGCGCGGCTGCAGCAAAGCCCGGCGGTGGTGGCGGCGGCGGTAATCCGCACGGCAATGGTGGCGGCAATGGTGGCGGCGCTCCCCAAGCGGCTCCCGGCGGCGGTGGTGGCGGCGGCGGTCACGGCCACGGCGGCGGTGGCGGTGGTGGCGGCGGTGCCGCTCCGGACTTCGTTGGCGGCGGCGGCGGCGGTGGCCACGGACATGGCGGCGGCGGCCAAGCCCCGATGTTCATGGGTGGCGGCGGACGCGGCCACGGCGGCGGAGGCGGCGGCGGAGGCGGAGGCTATACGCCAATGTATGCCGGCGGCGGCGGCGGTGGCGGCGGTCACGGTCACGGCGGCGGCTTCGCCGCGCCGCAAATGCGCGTCGAGCGCCAACAGGCGCGCCAACAGTCGCGCGGGTTCGAGCGCCAGCAGGCGCGTCAGCAATCGCGTGGCTTCGAGCGCCAGCAGGCGCGTCAGCAGTCGCGCGGGTTCGAGCGTCAGCAGGCGCGTCAGCAATCGCGCGGGTTCGAGCGCCAGCAGGCGCGTCAGCAATCGCGCGGGTTCGAACGTCAGCAGTCCCGGATGGCCGAGCGCCAGCAGTTCCAGGGCACCCGCGGCCAGCAGATCCAGCAGCAGCAGGCATTTGCCCAGCAACAGCAGCTCGGCGGGCGCTTCAATGGCAAGCAGGCGAAATTTGCGGACCGGCAGTTTGCGCAGGACTATAATCGGACGCCGTACCAGGCACTGACCTACGCCAATGACGTGCAGGTCGTGCCGTACAACCAGGTCGAGCGCTTCGTCGGCGTTCCGGTGGCGCAGGTCACCAACTTCGTCGGCCTGAGCGCCCTGCCGGCGCAGATCCAGTACCTCTATCCGGATACGCCCAATTATTATTACCAATATGGCGACGGCTATTTGTACCAGGTCGACCGCGGCACCAGCCTGATCGATGCGCTGATCCCGCTGCTGGCTGGCGGATATCTGCCGGGCCAGTATCTGCCCCAGCCGTACATGGCGAGCTACGTGCCCAATTATTACGGGCTGAACTCGTTCTACCCCGACTACGGGGATACCTGTAATCGCTATGCCAACGGCGTGATCTACGAGGTCGACTGTGCGACGGGCTATGTCGAGGACGTCATCCCGATGTATGCCGGCGGCTACGGCGTCGGTCAGATCCTGCCGACGGCCTATAATTACTACAATGTGCCGATGCAGTACCGCAGCGTCTACTACGACACGCCGAACTACGGCTATTGGTATTCGCCGGGCGCGATCTATCAATATGACCAGCGCAGCAGCCTGATCACCTCGGTGGCGGCGCTGATGTCGCCGGGGTTCACGATCGGCCAGCAGCTTCCGCTCGGCTACGACGCGTACAACGTGCCCTACGATTATCGGGCGACCTACTATGACACCTCGAACGCCTGGTACCGGTACAACAACGGCTACATCTACCAGGTCGACCCGGTGACGCAGGTCGTCACGGCGATCGTCGCGTCGCTGCTGACCTAAACTCGGCATGACAAATGGCCCGGCGCGGAACCCAAGCCTCGCCGGGCCATTTCGCACCAAGAACAAAGACGGGAGAAGAAGCATGACAACCCGCATGCTCGCGCTCGGAATCGCCGGCGTGGCTATGCTCACCCTTGGCGGGTGCAACAAGCAAGACGGCAACGGTGCCGCGCCCAATGCTCAAACGTCCAAGGCGCAGAAAGCCGCGGGCGCCAAGACGATCTCGGCCGGTCTCGCGCCGAACAGCCGCTTTATGGTGGCAGCCAAGGCTGCGGGTCTCGATCAGACCCTCGCCGGCCCTGGTCCTTATACTGTGTTCGTTCCCGACGACGCGGCGTTCAGCGCGGCACCGGCGGGCACATTCGATCCAACCCCCCAAAATCGGGCGCAGTTGACCGGCGTGCTGACCAACCTCATCCTGCCGGGCACGGTGCTCGCGGCCGACATCGACAAGCTGATCGACAAGAACAAAGGCAAGGGCGTGCTTGCGACCATGGGCGGCGGAACGCTGACGGCGACCAAGGAAGGCGGCAACACCGTCCTCACCGACGCGGCAGGGCACAAGGCGACGGTCACCAAGGCCGACGAACTGTTCACCAACGGCGTCGTCCATCACGTCGACGCCATGCTCATGCCAGCGCAGGCGGCGTTGCGGCCGGCAGTCGGGCAGAAGGCCGGCAAATAGCCGCTACATCTTGGGTTCGCGCACGCTTGTGGACCCCACATAAGCTTCGCGCATCATTCCGCTTCCGCGCATCAATCCGCTCGCTATAGTGCCGCGAAGAGTGGCAGCTGATGGGGCGTGAGCGACATGAAAGCGACGATTGAGCGGGCGACACTCTTGAAGAGCCTCGGCCACGTCCAGTCGGTCGTGGAGCGCCGGAACACGATCCCGATCCTGTCCAACGTCCTCATCGAAGCGCGCGAGGACGGCTCGATCCGGCTAATGGCCACCGACCTCGACCTGCAGGTCGACGAAAGCGTCCCCGCCAACGTTACGCAGGCGGGGGCGATCACCGTCTCGGCGCACACCTTTTTCGACATCGTCCGCAAGCTTCCCGAGGGCAGCCAGGTCGAGCTGACCGCTGCCGAGGGCAAGATGCAGGTCGTCGCCGGGCGCTCGCGCTTCAACCTGTCAACTCTCCCGCGCGACGACTTCCCCGTGATTGCCGAGGGCGATCTTCCGACCCGTTTCGAATTGCCGGCGGCGACGCTCCGGCAGGTCATCGAGAAGACGCGCTTCGCCATCTCGAGCGAGGAGACGCGTTATTATCTGATGGGAATCTTCCTCCACGTGGTCGAGGACCAACTGCGTGCCGCTGCCACCGATGGCCACCGCCTGGCGCGCGTGACCGTGCCGCGGCCCGATGGCGCCGACGGCATGCCCGACGTGATCGTGCCGCGCAAAGCCGTGACCGAGCTCTACCGGCTGCTCGAGGAGCTCGAGGGCACGGTCGAAATCTCCCTGTCGCCGACCAAGATCCGCTTCGGGTTGGGGACGGCGATCCTCACCAGCAAGCTGATCGACGGTACCTTCCCCGATTACAACCGCGTCATCCCGACGGGTAACGACAAGCTGCTGAAGCTCGACCCGAAGAGCTTTTCGGCCGGCGTCGATCGCGTCTCGACCATCGCCTCGGAAAAGACCCGCGCGGTGAAGATGAGCGTCGACCGGGACAAGGTCACCTTGTCCGTCGTCTCTCCGGAGAACGGTGTCGCGACCGAGGAAGTGCCGGCCGACTATGGCTCGGATGGGCTCGAGATCGGGTTCAATGCCCGCTATTTGCTCGACATCCTCGGCGAGATCGACGGCGACACGGTCGAGGTCCACCTCGCCGACGCCGCCGCGCCGACGCTCCTGCGCGAGAATGACAAGGCCAACGCGCTCTATGTGCTGATGCCGATGCGGGTCTGATGATCTGCCGCCTGTGGCGCGGCTGGACCACGCCGGACAATGCCGACGCCTATGAGCGGATCGTCCGGGGCGAAGTAATCCCCGGCATCGAGGCGCGGAAAATCCCGGGCTTCCGTCACATCGACTTGATGAGACGAGATCTCGATGGCGAGATCGAGTTCCAGACCTTGATGTGGTTCGACGATCTCGATGCGATCAAGGCGTTCATGGGCGAGGATTATTCAGTCAGCCATGTACCCCTGGAGGCTCGCGCGGTGCTCAACAGCTTCGACGATCGCGCCGCCCATTACGAAGTCATCGACCGGCGAGAGCAGTAGCGGCTAGACGCATTGCGTGCCCGTCAGCCGCCTGACCCTAACCGACTTCCGCTCCTACGCCTCGGCAACGATCGAGCCGGGGTCTGGCTTCGTGCTGCTGAGCGGCGACAATGGCGCGGGCAAGACCAACCTGCTCGAGGCGGTGTCGATGTTGACGCCGGGCCGCGGCCTGCGCGGTGTTCCGTTGTCCGAGATGGCGCGCCAAGGTGGAAGCGGCGCCTGGGCAGTGGCGGCGAAGCTCGGCGAGATCGATATCGGCACGGGCACTCAGCCAAGCGCGCCCGAGCGGCGCCAGGTGCGCATCAACGGCGCCGCGGCATCCGTGAACCGCCTTGGCGAATGGCTGTCGGTGGTTTGGCTGACTCCGGCCATGGACCGCCTGTTCACCGGCAGCGCGGGCGAGCGGCGGCGCTTCCTCGATCGGCTTGTGCTCGCGCTCGAGCCGGCCCACGCCCACCACGCCGCGCGCTACGAAGCGGCGATGCGCGCGCGCAACAAGCTGCTCGCGGAGGACGGTTGGGACGAGACTTGGCTCGACGCGCTCGAAGAGCAGATGGCCGAACATGGCGTCGCCGTATCGAGCGCTCGGCTAAGGACGATCGAGCAGCTGAGCCCCGTGATCTGGGAATTCGCAGGCGAGGATTTTCCGGGATCGCGCATCGAGCTGGCGAACGTCACGTCGGGCGGGATTCGCGGAACGCTGAGGGCCAACCGGAAGGCCGACGCCGCAGCGAAGCGGAGCACGCACGGCCCGAACAACGAGGACGC
Organism: Sphingomonas sp.; assembly: GCF_045810705.1. Classification (GTDB taxonomy): domain Bacteria; phylum Pseudomonadota; class Alphaproteobacteria; order Sphingomonadales; family Sphingomonadaceae; genus Sphingomicrobium. Next base: position 79,671 of record NZ_JBJMVI010000016.1, read on the forward strand.
GATCATTTATTACGGCGCCGGCGAGCGGCTTGCCGCGCAATCCTCGACGGGCGAGCAAAAGGCGCTGCTGATCGGTTTGATCCTTGCCCATGCCGAGCTGGTCGCGCGGCGTCGCGGCGAGCCTCCGCTGATCCTGCTCGATGAAGTCACTGCGCATCTCGATCCCCGGCGCCGCGCCGCTTTGTTCGGTCGTCTCGACGGCCGCGGTCAGGTGTGGATGACCGCGACCGAAGCGGCGTTGTTCGACGGCATCGGCGCCGCGTCGCGCTTCCACGTCGAGCCCGGAAAAATATCGCCGGCGTAACGAGGGTGGACTTCTTAAACCCTTACCCCTATGTTGCACCGCAGCACGAGGCGCTTTTTTAAGCGGCGTGAACTCTCCCGATCAAGTCGGGGGCGGCCCGCGCCTCGGTTTTGTTGCTCTCCTATTCACGCGGGGCGCTTTTTCGACCCCGCTCGCGGCTGCGCAATCATGCGCCGGCCGCGCGCAAAATATTGGAATAAATCAATGTCATTCATGTCCCTGGGGCTTTCCAAGCCCCTGCTCGATGCGCTCGCCGCGAAAAATTATTCGCAGGCGACCCCCATCCAGCTCCAGGCCATCCCCACGGTCCTCACCGGCCGCGACCTGCTCGGCATCGCCCAGACCGGCACCGGCAAGACCGCGGCTTTCATGCTGCCCTCGCTCGACCGCCTCGCTGCTGCCCGGCAAATTCCGAAGCCCGGCCAGATCCGGATGCTGGTGCTAGCGCCGACGCGCGAACTAGCCTCGCAGATCGCCGCCAGCGCCGAATCCTATGGCAAGTTCATGCGGCTGTCGGTCGGCGTCATCTTCGGCGGCGTGCCCAACCACAAGAGCCTCCGCACCGTCGCGCGCGGCCTCGACGTCCTCGTGGCGACGCCGGGCCGCCTGCTCGACCTCATCGATCAGCGCGCGCTCAGCCTTCGCGAGCTCGAGATCCTGGTGCTCGACGAGGCCGACCAGATGCTCGACCTCGGCTTCATCCATGCGCTCAAGCGAATCGTCGCCTTGGTCCCTCAAAAGCGCCAGACTTTGTTCTTCTCGGCGACCATGCCGAAGGCGATCAAGGAACTGGCCGATAAATATCTGACCAATCCGGCCGAAGTGTCGGTGGCGCCCTCGGCGACGACCGTCGAGCGGATCGAGCAGAGCGTCACCATGGTCAACCAGACGGAAAAGACCGCGCTTCTGACCATCTTCCTGCGGACGCACCCGATGGAGCGCACGTTGGTGTTCAGCCGCACCAAGCACGGCGCGGACAAGATCGTGCGCCAGCTCGAAGCCGCCGGGATCGCCGCCAACGCCATCCACGGCAATAAGTCGCAGCCGCAGCGCGAACGCGCGATCGCGGCGTTCAAGTCGGGCGGCATGGCGGTGCTCGTCGCGACCGATATCGCCGCGCGCGGGATCGACATCCCGGGCGTCAGCCACGTGGTCAATTTCGACCTGCCCGATGTCCCGGAACAATATGTCCACCGCATCGGCCGCACCGCGCGAGCGGGAGCGGACGGCATTGCCATCGCATTCTGCAGCCCGGACGAGCGCGGCAATTTGCGCGACATCGAACGGACGACCCGGCAGCGCATCCCGGTTGCACCTTTGCCGGCGGATTTCGCCGCCTCGGCCGAAGCGCTCAAGCGCTTGAAGCCGGCGGTCGCGGTAAGACCGCAACCGGCGCATCGCGTCTCGACCAAGGCGCACCGGCGCAGCGAGGGTCAGCAGCGCGAGAACCGCAACGGCGCGCAGCAGCGCCATCCGCAGCGGAGCGACGGTCATCCCGCGCATCGCCCGGAAGGCGGCCAGCCCAAGCGCAAGTTCCACGGCCGCCGGCGCCCGGGCGGGGGACCCCGCCGCGCTTACGGCTAGGGATCGTCTCACGCGTGCGCGTACACGCGCACGCGCGTGACTTCCGGCCGTAAATCCCTATATCTGGACTATGGCAACCGACCCCAATCAGAACGAATATGGCGCCGACAGCATCAAGGTCCTCAAGGGCCTCGATGCGGTGCGCAAGCGGCCCGGAATGTACATCGGCGACACCGATGACGGCTCGGGCCTGCACCACATGGTGTTCGAGGTCTCGGACAATGCCATCGACGAAGCCCTCGCGGGGCACTGCGACCGGATTCTCATTCAGCTGAACCCCGATGGATCGGTCACGGTCGAGGACAATGGCCGCGGCATTCCCACCGGAATTCACGAGGGCGAGGGCGTGTCGGCGGCCGAGGTCATCATGACCCAGCTCCATGCCGGCGGGAAATTCGAGAACACCAGCGACGACAATGCGTACAAGGTTTCGGGCGGCCTCCACGGTGTCGGCGTCAGCGTGGTCAACGCACTCAGCGAGTGGCTCGACCTCACCATCTGGCGCGACGGCGAGGAGCATTTCATGCGCTTCCGCCACGGCGATGCCGAGGCGCCGCTCAAGCTCGTTGGCCCCGCGCCCGAAGGCAAGAAGGGGACACGCGTCACCTTCCTGCCGAGCTCCGAGACGTTCAAGATCACCGAGTTCGACTTCGAGCAGCTCGAGCATCGCTTTCGCGAGCTCGCGTTCCTGAACTCCGGCGTCCGCCTGATCCTCGCCGACGCGCGGCACGAGGAACGCGTCGAGCACGAACTCTATTATGAGGGCGGAATTGCCGCTTTCGTCAAATATCTCGACCGCGCGAAGACCGGCCTGTTCCCGGAGCCGATCGCCATCTCGGCGGTCCGTGACGGGATCGGCATCGACGTCGCGCTCGAGTGGAACGACAGCTATTACGAGAACGTCCTGCCGTTCACCAATAACATCCCGCAGCGCGACGGCGGCACCCACCTCGCGGCGTTCCGCGGCGCGCTGACCCGCACGCTCAATAATTATGCGGAGCGTTCGGGAGTTCTGAAAAGGGAAAAAGTCACACTGACCGGCGAGGATATGCGCGAAGGCCTAACCGCGATCGTGTCGGTCAAGCTCGCTGACCCCAAGTTCAGCAGCCAGACCAAGGACAAGCTCGTCAGCTCCGAAGTGCGCCAGCCGCTCGAAAGCCTGATGGGCGACAAGATGAGCGAATGGCTCGAGGAGCATCCGGGCGATGCGCGGTCGATCATCCAGAAGGTGATCGATGCCGCTGCGGCGCGCGAAGCCGCGCGGAAGGCGCGCGAGGCGAGCCGCAAATCGGTGATGGGGATCGCCTCACTGCCCGGCAAGCTCGCCGACTGCCAGGAGCGCGACCCCGCTTTGTCGGAGCTGTTCCTGGTCGAGGGCGACAGCGCCGGCGGCTCGGCCAAGCAAGGGCGCAACCGGCACAACCAGGCGATCCTTCCGCTCAAGGGCAAAATCCTCAATGTCGAGCGCGCGCGCTTCGACCGTATGCTCGGCTCGAAGGAAATCGGGACTCTGATCCAGGCCTTGGGCACGTCGATCGGCCACGAGGAATTCAACCTCGAGAAGCTGCGCTATCACAAGATCGTGATCATGACCGACGCCGACGTCGACGGCGCGCACATCCGAACGTTGCTGCTCACATTCTTCTATCGCCAGATGCCGCAGCTGATCGAAAACGGACACCTCTTCATCGCCCAGCCACCGCTCTACAAGGTCAGCCGCGGACGGTCCGAGGTGTACCTCAAGGACGATGCCGCGCTCGACGATTATCTCGAGGTGGCCGGCCTTGAGGGCCTCATCCTCGACGCGCCCGAAGGCCAGCGTACCGGCAAGGACCTGAAGACTCTGGTCGATCATGCCCGGCGCATGCGGACTTTGATGCGCTACGCGCCACGCAAATATGATCCTGCCCTGATCGAGGCGCTGGCCCTGGGCGGCGCGTTGAAGCCCAACCTCGACAAGGACGGCAAAGCCAAGGCGGTCGCGAAGGTCGCGGCCTGGCTCGGCGCCGGCGACCTTGAAGCGGAATGGTCAGGCGAAGTTTCGGCCGAAGGCGGCTATCTGTTGAAGCGCGTGTGGCGCGGGGTGACCGACGCGCACGTCATCGAACCGAGCTTCCTGGTCTCGGCCGAGGCCCGCAAGCTCGACGCGCTCGCAAAGGAGCAATCCGCCGCCTACGCCAAGCCGTCGACCCTGCGCACGTTGAAGAAGGGCGCGGTCGCCGAGGAGCAGAAGCCCGAACCGATCGAAGGCCTGGACGATGACGACCAGCCCGCCGAAGCCGATACCAAGGGCAAGCCGGTTCCGGTCACCCGCCCGTCCGAGCTGCTCGACGCGGTGCTCGCCGCCGGCCGCAAGGGCCTCTCGATCCAACGCTACAAGGGCCTCGGCGAAATGAACGCGGAGCAATTGTGGGAGACGACGCTCGACCCGACCAACCGCTCGCTCCTCCGGGTCGAGGTCGCGCAGGCCGACGTCGCGGACGAAATCTTCACGCGCCTGATGGGCGACGTCGTCGAACCGCGGCGCGAGTTCATCCAGGACAATGCGCTGAGCGTCGCCAATCTCGACGTCTAGGAACCATTCAGCGGGAACGGCTATTGGCAAGCCGTGACCACCGGTCCCTGCATCACCCTCGCCAGCTACAACATGCACAAAGCGGTTGGGCTCGACGGCAAGCGCGACCCGCACCGCGTGCTCAAGGTACTGCAGGAAATCGACGCCGACGTCGTCGCCCTGCAGGAGGCTGACAAGCGCGTTGGAGGGCGAGGATCAACCGTTCCGCACGAGCTGATCGACAGCCACGGACTATACAACCCGGTGCATTTCGGGGTTCGCCATCGACGGGTCTTCGACAAGGCGCGCCGGCACACCGATCGATTGCTCAAGGTCAACACGCGCAACATCGGCTGGCACGGCAACGCGATCCTGGTGAAGCGCCACGTCGGCGTGATCGATTGCGCCGCGCTCGCGCTGCCGGCGCTCGAACCGCGCGGCGCGGTGATGGCCGAACTATTGATCGGCGACAAACCGCTGCGTGTCGTGGGCATGCACCTCGACCTCTCCGGCCTGTGGCGCAAGCGGCAGTTGCGCGCGATCCTCGAGGCGATCGACCGCCGGCCGCAGAAAATGCCGACCGTGCTAATGGGCGACACCAACGAGTGGCGGACGGTCGCGGGTTGCCTGAACGATTTGCAGCCGGAGTTCCACCTGGCGCCGACGGGACCCAGCTTCCATGCGCGCCATCCGGTCGCGCAGCTCGACCGGATCATCGTCCACAAGGACCTGACGATCGAAGCGGCGGGCGTCCACATGAGCGCAGCCGCGCGGCGGGCGTCTGATCATCTGCCGATCTGGGCCCGGGTCAGCGCCTAGCCCGCGATCTTCCGCAATCGCCTGCGTTGGATTGACGAGCCGATCCCCATCGATTCGCGATATTTGACGACGGTGCGGCGGGCGGCTTCGAAGCCTCGCTGCTTGAGCAGCGCCGCAATCGCATCATCACTCAGGATCTCTGTCTCGGCCGCGACCAGCTCCTTGATCGCCGCCTTGACCGCTTCGGCGGCGCCGCCCTCGCCGTCGGAGGATGCGACGCCGGACCCGAAGAAATATTTGAGCTCGTAAAGTCCGCGGTCGCACAGCAGATATTTATTGGACGTGACGCGACTGACGGTCGACTCATGCATACCGATCGCCTCGGCGACTTCGCGCAGCGTCATCGGCTTCATCGCCGACACGCCGCGCTCAAAGAAGGCCTGCTGGCGCTTGACGATCTCGCTGACGGTCTTGACGATCGTCCGTGCCCGCTGGTCGAACGCTTTGACCAGCCAGTTGGCGTTCTGCAGGCATTCGCTGAGCCAGGCACGCGACGCCTTGTCCTGCGGACCGGCCTTGAGCTCCTGGTAGTAACGGCGGTTGACCAGCAGGCGCGGCAGCGTCGCCTGGTTGAGCTCGACCGCGAAACCGGCGCGGGTCCGGCGCACGAAGACATCGGGCGCAACGTCCTGCGCCGCCGTTTGCGTGAAGCGGCAGCCGGGCTTGGGGTCGTAGGCGCGAAGCTCCCGGATCATGTCGGCGAGATCCTCGTCGTCGACTCCGCAGATCCGCTTGAGGTCCGCGATTCGCCCCTTCGACAGGAGGTCGAGGTTGTCGATCAGCCGCGCCATCGCCGGGTCGTAGCGATCCGCTGCCTTGGCCTGGAGCGCGAGGCATTCGGCAAGCGAGCGCGCGCCGACGCCGGGCGGGTCGAGACCCTGGACGAGCTCGAGCCCGCTCTCCACCAGCGACAGCGGCGTGCCGGTCTGCTCGGCGATCTGGTCGAGGGGGACGGTCAAATAACCGGTCTCGTCGAGGCTCTCCGCGATAATGCGCGCAAGATTGCCCGCGTCGCCCGATGCCCCGTGCAGCTGATCGGTCAGATGCTCGGCGAGCGAGGCAGCGGCATATTGCACGCGCTCGAAATCGAAGCCCTCCTCCCCACCGCCCGAAGTCACGACGTCCGCGAAGCCGTCGGTTTCGAGAGCTTCCGATTCCCGGTCGACATCGAGCGGCCGGTCATCGTCGGCCTGGCCCATGATCAGGTTGTCGGCTCCCGGCTCTTCCGGCGCCTCTTCCCCATCGGCTTCGTCATCGACGAATTCGCCGGCGGCCCCGTCGTCGCCGCCTTCGTCCGATCGCGCCTCGAGCAGGGGGTTCTTCGACAGCTCTTCGGCAAGGAATGCGTCGAGCTCGAGGTTGCTCAGCTGCAGGAGCTGGATCGCCTGGCGCAGCTGGGGGGTGAGGACCAGCGACTGGCTTTGGCGGATGCTTAGGGAGGGGCCCAGGCCCATCGCGCTGCCTCGTTACAGCGCGAAGCTCTCGCCGAGGTAGAGGCGCCGGACCTCCTGGTCGGCGACCAACGCTTCGGGAGTACCAGCAAACAGGACCTGCCCGTCATAGATGATGCAGGCGCGGTCGACGATGTCGAGCGTCTCGCGGACATTGTGATCGGTGATCAGCACGCCGATGTCGCGGCTCTTCAGTTCGATCACCAGCTCACGGATATCGGCGATCGAGATCGGGTCGATCCCGGCAAACGGCTCATCGAGCAGCATGATCGACGGATTGGCCGCGAGCGCCCGAGCGATCTCGCACCGCCGCCGCTCGCCGCCGGACAAGGCCATCGCCGGGGAGTCGCGGAGCGCGGTCAACCCGAATTCGCCGAGCAGCCGCTCGAGCCGCGCGAAACGCACCGCTTTGTCGGGCTCGGAAGCCTCGAGCACCGCGAGAATGTTCTCTTGGACAGTCATCCCGCGGAAGATCGAGGTTTCCTGCGGCAGATAGCCGAGGCCGAGGATCGCGCGACGGTACATCGGCAGCCCGGTGATGTCGTCGCCGTCGAGATAGATGCGGCCGCTGTCCGGCTTCACCAGGCCCATGACCGAATAGAAGCAGGTGGTCTTCCCGGCCCCGTTGGGCCCCAACAAGCCGACGACTTCGCCGCGGTGCACATCGAGGCTGACATCGTGGAGAACCGCCCGTTTGTCGTAGGACTTGGCGATGGAGCGCACTTCGAGGCCATCGTGAGTCTGCCGGGCCGATGCCGGCGGACGCGCGAAAGTCGCGGCTTCGTTCACTTGGATTGCTGGCGTTGCGGCACCGTGAAGTGGCCGGTGACACGCCCCCCGCTCTGGTTCACGCCGGGAGGTCCGCCGTCGACCACCGCCCGGCCGGAATCGAGGTCGATGACCAGCCGCGCGCCGCTGACGCGATCGTTCTGGCGGTTGAGCTCGACGTTGCCGATCAGCGTGATCAGCTTGCGGTCGAGATCATAAATGCCGAAGTCGCCGCGCGCCGTCTCCGACGGGCTCTTCACCACCACGCCGCCAGCCGCGTCGAGTCGCCGGATCTGGACGCTGGCGCCGCCGGAATAAGCGACCGTCAGCCGCGGGGTCTCGAGCGTCAGCTCGGCCTGGGTCACGTGGACGTTGCCCGCGAAAATCGCCCGGTCGGCGCGATCCTGGACCTCGATCCGGTCGGCCGTCACATCGACCGGGGCGTTGCCGTTGTGCCCCTTGAGCGCCGAGACCGGCTGTTCCTGGCGCACCTGTGCTACAGCGGCACCTGCGAGCCCGATCGTTGCAAGGATGATGCCAAAAAAGCGCACAGTCTTCATCTGACCGCCCCTTGCACGATTTTCAAGCGAGCACCGCCGTCGAGCACGACGGTGTGAGTGCCGAGGTCGGCGTGAATCTGGTTTGCGCGGAACTGGCCGAGGCGCATTGCACCCTGCGCGGGGCCATGGCTCGCGAGCTGGCGCTGCTTGAGATCGACGGTGACGTCGCGCGTTTGGAGCCGCCACCCGTCGGCGCCGGCGACCTTGATCGCCCCGTTCACAGCCACTTGCTGCGTATCGAGATTATAGCGGCCCTGGTTCGCAGCGATCAGCAGCGGTCCCTGTGCCAGGTTGAGCGTTGCGAACATGCCGTTGATGTCGACCAGCGGCGTGTCCGAGCTGCGTTGCACCGCGCGGCCCGCGGTCATCGTGAACTGCTGCCCCTTGTCGTCGGTGCCGGTGTAGCGCGCCTGCTCGACGCGCATTCGCTCGGGCGCACTCTGGACCTTCTTCTTGTCGAGGATGAAGCTGACGTCTCCCTTCTTGTCGAGCGGTGCGACGGCGAGGATCGCGACGAGCACGCCGACCGCGCTGGGGAGCACGATCTTGGTCCATTTGACCAGCCGGTCGTGCGCGCTGCCGGGCTCGGCCCAGCGCTGGTTCGCCGAGCGTTGGCCGGTGGTTGCCCCGTCCGGCATCAGGTCCGGACCTCAGCCATCGTGGGCGAAAATGTCTTGCTCGGGCCAGCCGGCCAGATCGAGCAGGGCTCGGGTGGGCAGGAAGTCGAAGCACGCCTCGGCCAGTGCCGTACGGTCCTCGCGCGCGAGCCGTTCGTCGAGCTTCTCCTTGAGCTGGTGGAGATAACGAACGTCGCTCGCCGCATAGTCGCGCTGCGGTTCGCTGAGCTCGCCTGCGCCCCAGTCGCTGGTCTGCTGCTGTTTGGACAGGTCGACGTTGAGCAGTTCCTTGACCAGATCCTTGAGGCCGTGGCGGTCGGTGTAGGTGCGAACCAGCCGCGAGGCGGTTCGTGTGCAATAGACGGGGGCAGCCATGACTCCGAGATAGGCGCTCATCATGCCGAGGTCGAACCGGGCAAAGTGGTAAAGTTTGACGCGCGCCCGATCGCCCAGCAGGGCCTTGAGGTTCGGCGCTGAATAGTCGCTGCCGCGGCCGAAGCGGACGAGATGCTCGTCGCCCTTGCCATCCGACAATTGCACCAGGCACAGCCGGTCGCGCGAGGGCACCAAACCCATCGCCTCGGTGTCGACGGCGATCGGCCCGGCGGCGAACCGGACGCCCGCGGGCAGGTCTTCCTCATGGAGATGTACGGCCATTCCTGCTCCTTGGCGAAACCTTGTCCAGGCGCTTTAGTCCCCTTGACCGGCGACTTGCCAGCCCCACCGCCAAGGGGTCGATTCGAGTCACTAGAGACGACTCACTTTTTCATGTAAGGTCCAAAGTGTGCGTGAGTGAATTTACGCGCCATGACCGGTTGCGCCATTTGGCCCGAGCGCGTTGGTTTGTGGGGTAGGCGGGCTACAAGTTTCGGACGGTTCATGGGTTTCGACAAAGGGCGTAAGGGAGACCGCGGCGGGCGCGGTCGTGACAAGCGCGACGATTTCTTCGGCGGCGAGCAACCACACGGCGATTTTGGCTTCCAGGAGCGACCTGCCTACGGCGGCGGCGGTCGTGGTGGCTATGGCGGCGGCGGCGGTTTCGGTGATCGCGGCGGCTTCGGCGGCGCCGGTGGCGGCGGCGGATTTCGCGGTGGCGGCGCCGGGGGCGGCGGCGGCGGGTTCCGCGGCGGCGGCGGCGGTGGCGGCGGAATGCCGCCTCAAGTGGTTGGCGAAGGCAAAGGCATCGTCAAATTCTTCAACCCCCAGAAGGGCTTCGGCTTCATCGTTCGCGATGACGGCGGCGAGGATGTATTCGTCCATATCTCGGCAGTCGAGCAGGCGGGCCTGACCGACCTTGCCGATGGCCAGCCGCTCGAGTTCACGCTGGTCGATCGTGGCGGGCGCGTATCGGCCACCAACCTTCGCATCGAAGGCGAGCCGATGGCCGTCGAGCGCAGCGGCGGCGGCAGCAGCAGCGGCGGCGCTGGCGGACCTCAGCGGCAGCTGACGGGAGAAAAGGCCAGCGGCACGGTCAAGTTCTTCAACGCGATGAAGGGCTTCGGTTTCATCCAGCGCGACGACGGCCAGCCTGATGCTTTCGTCCATATTTCGGCAGTGGAGCGCGCCGGCATCCCGACGCTCAACGAAGGCGACCGGCTCGAATTCGAGCTGGAGGTCGACCGGCGCGGCAAACACGCGGCCGTGAACCTGCAGCCAATCAGTTAAGCGCCGCTTTTCGAGAGGGGCGGAAGGGCCGGAGGTTAACCTCCGGCCCTTTTCCTATTCTGCGCCGACGTAGAAGGCCGCGAGGTCGCTCTTGAGCTGGCGAGCGGACGTCGGGTCGATGTACATCATGTGGCCCGCGGGATAGTAAGTGTAGCGAATGTTCGCCTTGAGCCGCGGCTCGAGCGCCATGTGCCCGAGATCATATTCCGCAGCGAAGAAGGGCGTCGCGAGGTCGTAAAGACCGGCGGCGTTGAGGATCTTCAAGCGCGGGTTCTCCCTCATCGCCTGGGCGAGGTCGGAACTGGTGTCAGCGGCGAACTGCTGGCCGTCGGGCGAATTGTGTTGGAAGTTCCAGTCGTTGCCGATTCCGCCGTAATTGTTCGGCCGGAACGTCAGCTGCGTTTTGTAGCCCAGATCGCGGAACATATAGTCGTTGAAGGCGCCGACGAAGGCGCCGGTGATTGCGCTCGCCTGCGGATCGTAGCTCGGCGCCTCGCCGGCGGCATCAGATTCGGTTCCGACAAAACGCGAATCGATCCGGCCGATGATCTGGCGCCGGTCGCGCAGCAGCTCGCGCTGGAAGCGGTTGGGCGGAACGCGCAGGTTCGATCGGATGACGTAGTCGGTCGATAATCCGGTCAGCTTCGCCATCTGTTCGGCGACCGACTGCTTTTCCGCGTCGCTGATCGCGGCGCCCTTTTCCAATGCGGCGGCATAGGGTCCGGCGGAGAAAGACTTGGCCTCGGCGATGAAGCTGGCGAGGTCGGGCTTGGGCTGGATCTTGCCGTGGTACCAGGCATCCGCGGCATAGGTCGGCAGGAAGCCGACCAAAGCCTGATCATTGCCCGAGAACAGGCCGATGTTGAGGATCGTCGAGACCAGCACGATGCCATTCAGCTGAACGCCTTTGTCCGACAGCATCTTCGACAGGCCACCGGCGCGGGTCGTGCCGTAGCTTTCGCCGATGATGAACTTGGGGCTATTCCAGCGGCCATAGGCCGTCAGGTACCGCTGAATCGTCCGCGTGAACGCGTCGAGGTCCTTGTCGACCCCGAAGAAATCCTTCGGCTCCGACTTGCCGAGCTCGCGCGACAAGCCCGTCGTTGGTGCATCAATGAACACGAGATCGGTGAGGTCGAGCAACGTCTCCGGGTTCGGCCCATAGCGGAACGGCGGGCCGGGGATCGTCTCCGGTTGCGATGCATCGACCTTCATCGGCCCGAACGACCCCATGTGCAGCCACATCGTCGCCGACCCGGGACCGCCGTTGAACAGGAAGGTCACCGGCCTCTGCCGCCCCGCCGAGGGGATGGTGTAGGCCGTGTAGAACATGCTGGCGATCGGCTCGCCCTTGTCGTTGCGGATCGTCAGGTGACCCGGCGTGGCCGTGTAGGCGAGCGTACGCCCTCGGAGGGGGATCGACCGATGCACCGGCTGCGCGTCTTCATCGACGCTCGCTTTGACGACATCCTTGTCGGGCTTCGGCTCGGCCTTCGCATCCTTGGGCGGGACGTCGCCGGCCGAGCTGTCCTGGGCATAAGCCGGCGCGCTCAAAGTGAGCGCAATCGCAAGCAGTGACGAACGCATCATTGTCCTTTCATCGGAATTGGTCGTCCCTCGACCATGACATAGTCGATGCGTTGGACAGCCGTCGGATCGACCAACGGGTCTCCTGCGACTGCAATCAGGTCGGCCGACTTGCCCGGATCGAGCGTTCCGGTCTCGCCGCCGATGCCGAGCAGGTCGGGACCGCCCTTGGTCGCCGCGATCAGCGCGGCGCGCGGGGTCATGCCGCCCTTGCTGACCATCAGCTCGAGCTCCTTGTTGGCCTGGCTGTGCGGCGCAACCGCGCTGTCGGTGCCGAGGGCGATCTTGACGCCCGTCCGGTAGGCGAGGTTGAGCCCTTTGCCCCAGACGGCGAAGGTCTGCTTTGCCTTGGCTTCCGATTCGGGCGGCAGCTTGCCGGTCCCGATCAGGCCCTGGACGCCGCTGAACGCCATCAACGTCGCGGAATAATATGTGCCGCGAGCCTTCATCGCATTCGCACCGGCCTGGTCGATGAACGTGCCATGCTCGATCGAATCGACCCCGGCCAGCGTTGCGCCGAGAATGCCGCGGGTGCCGTGGGCATGGGCAGCAACCTTGAGGCCGCTGGCGTGCGCCATGTCGACGATGCCCTTCATCTCGGCGTCGGTGAAATGCTGCTCGAGGCCGCGCGCGCCCGGATCGAGCACGCCGCCGGTGGCCATGATCTTGATCACGTCGACTCCGGCGGCGGCGAGCCTGCGAACGGCTTTCTGGCATTCCTCTACGCCGGTGCAGACCGACGGGCTGAGATGCGCGTCGTCGACCGCCGCGGCCAGTTCGGGCGGCAGGCCCGTTGCGGCGTCCGCGTGTCCGCCGATGATCGACAGCGGGTTACCCGATACCTTGATCCGTGGGCCGGGGAAGCGGCCTTCACCGACGGCGTCGCGGACAGCGATCACCGAGCTCGTGTCGCCGCCGAGATCGCGCACCGTGGTGAAGCCGGCGCGCGCCATCTCGAGCGCGTGGGTGAGGCCGAGCGTGGTGCCGTAAGGGTTGGAATATTTTTGCGTGAAGCTTTGGTACCAGGGCGTGCCGGCGGTCTGGGTCAAATGGACGTGGACGTCGGTCATGCCCGGCATCACGGTGCGCGCGCGCTCGTCGACGACAATGGCGCCGGGCGGGGCGGTGAAGCCGCTGTCGATGCGCGCAATCCGTCCGCTCTCGACGATCACGGTCGAATTGCCGCGCGCCGGCTGGGCGGCGTCGACGATCAGGTGCCCGGCCTGGATCGCATAACTCTCGGCATTGGCGACAGCGGCGAGCGCCAGCGCACCAGCGCCGGCGAGAAATGTCTTGAGCATTGAGGTCCCCTCCGAAGAGCGACGCAGGCTTAGCGCTGTTTACGAACGCTTCAAGTTACCAGTGCCTGCAGGGTCGCGACGCTATCGGCTTCGCTTGCGGGCTTGTCGGTGCGGATTCGGCTGATCCGCGGGAAGCGCATGGCGAGCCCCGACTTGTGGCGCGTGCTTTTGTGGATCGAGTCGAACGCGACTTCCAGCACCAGGCTTTTCTCGACTTCGCGCACCGGGCCGAAGCGCTGCACCGTGTGGCCGCGCACCCAGCGGTCGATCCATTTGAGCTCCTCATCGGTGAAGCCGAAATAGGCCTTGCCCACGGGCAGCAGCTCGCCTTCCGGCGTCCAGCACCCGAAGGTGTAGTCGCTGTAGTAGCTCGATCGTTTTCCCGAGCCGCGCTGAGCGTACATCAGCACGCAATCGGCGGTCAGCGGGTCGCGTTTCCACTTGTACCAAAGCCCGGCGCGGCGGCCGGCGACATAGGGACTGTCGCGGCGTTTGAGCATGATGCCCTCGATTGCGACGTCGCGGGCATTGAGACGCAGGTCTTCCAGTTCCTCGAAGGTCTTCGCCTCGATCAGCTGCGAGACGTCGAACCGGTCGGGATCGAGGTCCCCGGCAAAGGCCTGGAGGCGACTCCTCCGTTCCGTCCAGCAAAGCTCGCGCAAATCTTCCTCGCCGTCGAAGAGGATGTCATACAGCCGTACGAACGCGGGATAGTCGCCGAGCATCTTCTGGGTGACATTCTTGCGCCCGAGCCTTTGCTGGAGCGCGTTGAAGCTCGCCGCAGCGCCGCCGTGCATGTCGGCCACGCCCTGGTCCGAGCCGCGCACGAGCAGCTCGCCGTCGAGCACGCCGCGTCTGCGGTACGCCTCAGCGACGTCGGGAAAGCTCATCGAGATGTCGTCGCCGGTGCGGCTGTAGAGCCGGGTCTCGCCACCGGCGTGGACGAGCTGGACGCGGATTCCATCCCATTTCCACTCGGCCGCATAATCGTCGAGCGAGACCCGCGTCTCATCGAGCGGGTGAGCGAGCATGAACGGACGGAACACCGGCACGTTGCGCACGGCCGGCTGCTCGGCCCGGCCTTCGGCCCAGTCGAACAACTCCGTAAATGGCGGAGCGAGACCGTGCCAGACCTCCTCGACCGCCTCGACCTCGAGCCCAAAAGCCTGCGCCAGGGCCTGCTTGGCGAGCCGGGCATTGATGCCCACGCGAAGTTCGCCAAGCGCGAGCTTCAGGAGCGCGAAACGGCCCGACGCGTCGAGATGGTCGAGCATCTCCGCCAGCCGGCGCGGGGCATCCATTTTCGATACCGAGCGCAGCCGATCTATGGCGTCGCCGATCGAGAGGGTGGCGTCGTCCACCTCAGGCGGCTCGTTCGCGCGCTTGGGCCAAAGCAACGACACGGTTTCGGCGGTGTCGCCGACATAATCGCGGCTCATGTAGAAGAGGACGGGATCGATGCGCTCCTCGACCAGGCCGCGAATGGCCGCCGGCTTCACATGCGGAATGTCGAGCGTGCCCGTCAGCGCGGCGAGACCGAAGCCTCGGTCGGGGTCGGGCGTTTCCTTAAGATAGTCGCCGATGAGCTTGAGCTTGGTGTTGCGTGAGCGCGTGTAGACGAGATCGTCGAGCAGCTGCGAGAAGGCGCGCATTGCGCCTTAATGCATCAACCGCGCTGCGGTGTCAGTGAAGGCGGACGGCGAGTGCCGCGAGGATGGTGGTACGATCGCCGTCGGTGTGGCTGTCGAACGCTTCCTCGACGTGCTCGAGGCACGATTGCACCGCGACCCTGTGGCCCGGCAACAGCGCGAGCTGTGTGGAGTGGCGCGCCAGGCCTTCGAGCACGGCGAGGCCGTTCAATGCCGCAAGCTGGCGGATCGCATCCATCCTCGCGTAGAGATCGAGGGGTGAAAGACGGGGCCCGGCGTCGCGGATTTCGGCGACGCGCAGCCCAATCTCGTTCCTCACCTTGGCGAGCGGATCGGTAGCCATTGCGCGTCCTCCTGGTTTAACGGAGGTTCGCCCAAACTCGTTAACGGGTCGTTACGCTTCCACGACGAGTGTGCGTCTCGGTTGACAGAATCGGTGGTTTTCGCCATGGGACGCCGCGACTTGAGGCGGCCGCGGCCGCTTTCTTTTTTCCAATCGGGATCGATGAAATGGCCAAGCCGGCAACCGTCAAGATCAAGCTCGTCAGCAGCGCGGACACGGGCTTCTTCTATGTCACGAAGAAAAATCCGCGGACCCAGACCGAGAAGCTGAGCTTCAAGAAGTACGACCCGAAGGTGCGTAAGCACGTCGAGTTCAAAGAATCGAAGATCAAATAACGGCGACGGGCGTCGGCTAGGATTCCTCGCCGCCAGCCTCGCCCGGACCGGGACCATCGTCCGACTCGTTGGCCAGGCTTTCCGGGTTGTCGATCTCGGACGCGTCACTTTCGCCCTTCAGTAGCTCGTCGACGGTCTCGGCGAAGCGCACCACCGAAATCGGCTTCGAGACATAGGCCTGCGCGCCCGCTGCGCGGATTCGCTCCTCGTCGCCGCGCGCCGAATAGGCCGTCACGGCCATGATCGGCACCTCGGAAAGCTGCTCATCCTTGCGGATCAGCCGGATGAGATCGAGGCCGCTGACATGCGGCAGCTGGATATCGGTGATCACGAGGTCGGGTGAAAAACTGCGCGCGACGTCGATCGCGTTGCGGCTGTCGGTCACGGCTTCGGGCTCGTGGCCGTGCGCTGCGAGCAGGTCGCAGAACAACTTGATGTTGAGGGCATTGTCCTCGACGATCAGGATCTTGGCCAATTCGCTTCCTTCACCCCGACTGCGGCTGTTCTAGGCCGTGCCCACACGGAAACCAAATGATCCGGTGGCTCTTGCCCTCGCCGCGCTTGCGAAAACGCTCGGCTCGGAGCGTCGGGCGCAGCGCTTCGTCGATCTGACCGGAATCGGGACGGACGAGCTTCGACGCAGGGCGTCCGATCCGACGCTCCTCGCGGCCTTGCTGCGTTTCCTCGAAGCGTATGAACCCGACCTGGTGTCCGTCGCCGAAGAGCTTGGCGTCGAGCCATTGGAACTCGTAGAGGCGCGGCGTCAGCTCGAAGAAGGGACCACGTGAAGACGATCCTGATCACCGGTGCGACCTCGGGCTTCGGCGAGGCCACGGCGCGCAAGTTCGCCGCCGGCGGCTGGAAGGTCGTCGGAACGGGGCGGCGCCGCGACCGGTTGAGGACGCTCCAGCAGGAGCTCGGCGACGCCTTCCTGCCCCTTGAGATCGACATGCGTGACCGCGCGGCCGTCGAGAGCCTGGCTAAGTTGGAGGGGCCGTGGAGCGAAATTGACCTGTTGCTCAACAACGCCGGCCTGGCGCCGCCGACCGACCCGCTGCCGAAAACCGAATGGGACCGGATCGAGCAGGTCATTGAGACCAACATTACCGGCCTGGTTGCGCTGACGCGGGTGCTCATTCCCAAGCTGGTCGAGCGCAAGGGCCAGGTCATCAACCTATCGTCGGTCGCGGCGACTTATCCGTACAAGGGCGGCGCGGTCTATGCCGGGACCAAGGCGTTCGTCCGCCAGTTCTCGTTGGACCTTCGCTCGGACCTTGCGGGCACAGGCGTCCGCGTGACGTCGGTCGAGCCGGGAATGGCCGAGACGGAGTTCACCATCGTCCGCACCGGGGGTGACGAAGCGGCCTCGGAAAAGCTCTACGCCGGAATGAAGCCGATGACCGCCGGGGATCTCGCCGATCTCTTCTGGTGGCTCGCGAACCTGCCGCCGCACCTCAACATCAACACGATCGAGCTGATGCCCGTCTCTCAGAGCTTCGCCGGCTTCACGGTCAGCCGAGAGGCTTGATTCGGCGCCGCACCGGTGCTTGGGGCGAGCGCATGACCATCGACCAACGGCTTTCCGAGCTCGGGATCACTCTCCCCCAACCCGCGGCACCAGTAGCCGCCTACGTCCCCGCAGTGGAGCAGGGCGGTCTCCTCCACATTTCGGGCCAGATCAGCTTCGCCGAGGACGGCAGCCTGATCAAGGGCCGGCTCGGGGATGATGTCGACGTCGAGGGCGGCGTGGCCGCCGCGCGGCGCTGCGGGATCATGCTGCTGGCCCAGATGAAGGCGGCGCTCGGCTCGCTCGACCGGGTCGAGCGAGTCGTGAAGCTCGGCGTGTTCGTGAATAGCGCACCTTCCTTCGTCGACCAGCCCAAGGTCGCCAATGGCGCCTCCGAGCTGATGCAGGACGTGTTTGGCGAAGCCGGCCGTCATGCCCGAAGCGCGGTCGGTGTCGCCGTCCTTCCGCTCGGCGTCGCGGTCGAAGTGGATGCGATCGTCGCCGTCAGGGCCTGATCCTCTCGACCCCGGACCGTGCGGGTTCGCCCATCGCGGCCTGCATTCCGGATCGGCGGTTCCTGAAAATAGCCTCGCCGCCTTCGCTGCCGCGATCGATCTTGGCGCGGGGATCGAGTGTGACCTTCGGCTGACCGCCGACGACCAGTTGGTGGCGTTTCACGACGCCGACGCTCGGCGGCTGTGCGCGAGCGCGCTGCGAATCGGCGAATCGCGCTGGCAGGACCTCGCCGGCCTGCGCGTCGGCGGGCATCCGATCCCGACGCTCGGTAGCCTGTTGCAGCTCGCCATCGGTAAGATCCCGCTGCTTCTCGAAGCCAAGGTGGATGGCGACTGGCGGCGCTGGGTGCCGGCGCTCCAGCGCGAGCTTGCGGGCTATCGCGGACGCTTTGGCATAATGACCTTCGATCCGCGGCTGTGCCGGCTGATCCGGCGGCCGATGCCGGGCGTCCGCAGGGGGCTGCTGCTCAAGGACCGACAAAGCTCGTTCGAGCGCGTCGCTTACATGCGGATCGCCGCGCCGGACTTCCTCGGAGTCGAACGGCTGGCACTCGGCAAGAGGTGGGTCGCATCGGCGCGCCAGTCGATGCCGGTCTATGCCTGGACGATCCGCACGGCCGCCGAGCGGGCGCAAGCCGAGGTTCAGGCCGACGCGCTCATCTGGGAAGGCGATGGCCGACCGCGAAACTGAAATCATCGCCAAGATCACTTCCGGCGTAGCCGGCCTGAATGCGCGGGCGTGGGACCGGCTTGCCGTAGGCGACCCGTTCCTCAGCCATGCGTTCCTGTCGGCGCTCGAGGATTCGGGCAGCGTCGGGCCGGGCACCGGTTGGACGCCTGCCCCGATCCTTGTCGAAGACGATGCCGGCCATCTCGTGGCGGCGGCTCCCGCTTACCTGAAGACGCACAGCCAGGGCGAATATGTGTTCGACCACGGCTGGGCCGAGGCGTGGGCCCAGGCCGGCGGCGAATATTATCCCAAGCTGCAGGTGGCGGTGCCGTTCACGCCGGTGCCGGGTCCGCGGCTTCTCGGAAGCCGTCCGCAGCAGCTGCTGACGGCCATCGAAGCGGTGACGGTGCAGAACGTCATGTCGTCGGCGCACATCACCTTCATCGATCAAGGCGGGGTCGCCGAATGTGAACGGCGCGGATGGCTGATCCGTGACGGCATCCAATACCATTGGTTCAACCGCGATTATTCGAGCTTCGACGATTTCCTCGCCACTTTGACCAGCCGCAAGCGCAAGGCGCTTCGCAGGGAACGGGCCGCGGCGTGCGAAGGACTGACGTTCCGAAGCCTGCGCGGTTCCGAGATCGGCCCCGCGGAATGGGACGCGATGTGGGCGTTCTATCAAGACACCGGATCGCGCAAATGGGGCCAACCTTACCTCACGAGGGAATTCTTCGACCTCGTCGGAAGGCGGATGGGCAACGCGGCGCTGCTGTTCCTCGCCTATCGCGGCTCAACGCCGATCGCGGGGGCGCTCAACTTCGTTGGGCTGGACGCGCTTTACGGCCGCTACTGGGGCTGCAGCGAGGAAGTGCCGTTCCTCCATTTCGAGCTCTGCTATTACCAGGCGGTCGACTGGGCTTGCCGGCACGGTCTCGCCTGCGTCCAGGCCGGTGCTCAGGGCGAGCACAAGGTCGCGCGGGGCTATGAGCCCGTGATCACCAGGAGCGCGCATTTCATTCCCAATCGCGGCTTCAGGGATGCGGTCGCTGCCTTCCTCGAAGCGGAGCGTGAAGGCGTTTCAGCCGAGGTCGAGTGGCTCCGGCGCGATCTGCCTTACCGCTCGTCTACGTCGGAATAGACCCGCACCGTCCGGCCGCTCGCGTCGGCCATTCCGCGGTACATCGCCGGCGTGGTGAAGCCCCACGCGGCATCGCCGTCGGGCGCAACGGCGATCATACCGCCCTTGCCACCGAGTGTTTCGATGTCGGCGAGCACGGCATCGAGCGCGTCCTGCAGCGATTGCCCGCCGATGCGGATTCGTTCGGCCAGCTGGTGGGCGGCGACGGCGCGGATGAAAAACTCGCCCGATCCCGTGGCCGAGACGGCGGCCGACCGGTCGTCGGCATAGGTCCCGGCGCCGATGAGCGGCGAATCCCCGACACGGCCCCAGCGCTTCGCGGTCAGCCCGCCCGTCGAAGTCGCGACCGCGACATGGCCATCGACATCGACCGCGACCGCGCCGACGGTTCCGTACTTTACCTCATCGTCGAAGCCGCCCTCGCCGAGCAGCTCGTCGAGCTGACGTCGCCGCTCGGGCACTTCGAACCAGCTGTTCTCGACCTGCTCGAACCCGTGGTCGCGCGCGAAATCGTCGGCGCCGTGACCGCCGAGGAACACGTGCGGCCCTTGCTCGAGCAACCGGCGCGCGAGGCTGATCGGCGCGCGTGTCGTTCGCAGGCCCGACACCGCTCCCGCGGCACGTGTCCGCCCATCCATGATCGCCGCGTCGAGCTCGATGCAGCCGCTCGCGGTGAGCACGCTGCCGCGGCCGGCATTGAAGCAGGGGTCTTCCTCCAGCACACGCACCCCGGCCTCGACCGCGTCGATCGCGCTTTCGCGCCTTTCGAGAATTGCCGAGCCTGCCGCGAGAGCGGCCTCGAGCCCGGCGCGTGCACACCGCTCCTGCTCGGGATCGAGCTTGCCGGGGCGCATTGAGCCCGCGCCGCCGTGCACGACCAGCCGCCAACGTGTCTCGTCCATGGCGAAGGGCCTTAGCGGCGACCTCTTGCCCGCGCCAGTTGACGGTTACGATTGTTTATATTATTATGATATCAATTAAATAAGGAGGCAGAATTGGCCAACGACAAAATCATTGCGCTGACCGCGACCAGCGAACGGCGCGCATCCACCTACAGCGGCTATGTAATGCTGCTCCTGCTGCTGTTCGCGATCTTCGTCGACGCGTACGCAATTGCGACCTTGCCGAATGGCCCGGGCGGGACGTTGAATGTCCTGCTCCTCGTCCTTGCGACCGTGGCGTTCATCCTGGTGATGCCGGGCTTCTACATGCTCCAGCCCAACCAGGCGGCGGCGATCACCTTGTTCGGCTCCTACTCGGGCACCGACCGCAACACCGGCCTCCGCTGGACCTGGCCGTGGCTCACCAAGAAGAAGGTCTCGGTCCGCGCCAACAACTTCATTTCCGACAAGATCAAGGTCAACGACCTTCGCGGCAACCCGATCGAAATGGCGGCGCAGATTGTTTGGCGCGTAGTCGACACCGCCCAGGCTTTGTTCGACGTCGACGATTACCGGTCGTTCGTCAGCGTCCAGGTCGAGGCCGCGATCCGCACCATCGGCTCGCGCTATCCGTATGACGACTTCGAGCATCAGGAGGTGACGCTGCGCGGCAACCACGACCAGGTCGGCGCCGAGCTCCGCACCGAACTGCAGGCACGGCTCGCGGTTGCCGGCATCACCGTCGACGAATGCGGTTTCACCCACCTCGCGTACGCGCAGGAGATCGCCGGCGCGATGCTCCGCCGGCAGCAGGCCCAAGCGGTCGTCGCCGCGCGCAAGACCTTGGTCGAAGGCGCAGTCGGCATGGTCGAAATGGCGCTCACCATGCTGTCGGAGAAAAAGGTCGTCGAGCTCGACGACGAGCGCCGCGCTGCGATGGTGTCGAACCTGATGGTCGTCCTATGCGGCGAGCGTGATACGCAGCCCGTCGTCAATACCGGCACTTTGTATCAGTAGACGATGCCCGGCGGCCCCGAGCGCAAGGCGTTTCCATTACGCGCCGACCCCGCCCTGTGGGCGGCGGTCGAGCGCTGCGCGTCGGCCGAACTGAGAAGCGTGAACGCGCAGGTCGAATGCCTGCTGCGCGAGGCGCTCGGCGCGCGCGGGGTGAAGCTGAAGGCGCCGGTGACGCGCAAGCGCGGGCGCCCGCCCAAGGAGAGCAAGTCATGAGTGACGGCCCCGAATGGTTCGCGCCCAAGCGTTATGGCTATGGCTCGGGCAAACCGATCAGCTGGCAGGGCTGGGTGCTGACGCTTGGCTTCGTCGCGCTCGCGATTGGCCTCAGCGTGCGTTTCGCTCACCGGCCGCTTCAGCTGTTCGCGGTGTTGGCACCTTTCATTGTCGCCTTCACCGTGACCTGCGCACGAACCACCAGGGGCGGTTGGCGCTGGCGCTGGGGCGGCGAGGATTAGCCGACTGAAAGGTCACGCTGCTGGTTGACCAGCCGCCACTCGTCGAGATCGGCGAGCATGATCCGCGCCGCCTGCTCGGCGAGGTCGGCGGCGCGTGAGAGACTGACGTCCCGACGCAGCTCATGGTCGATCTGCCGCAGCGTCTCCGCCGTCGCCTTCGACCGCAGCGCGTCGCCGCCGAAGTCGGCTTGGAAGCGGATCCCGAACACCGCGGTGCCGAGCGCCGGGAAACCCGCGGAAACGAGGGTGAACCAATTGCCGTAACGGTGGACGAAATCGGACCCCAGACCGAGCCCGATGATGGTCGCGACGGTGACGAGGACGGTGGCCGCGAACAGCACCATGCCGATCTGCTCGAGGCGGTGATCGAGCGCTTCGATCTGCTCGGCGTTGCGAAGGTGGTAGCCGACCTGCGGCTCGACCTCATGCTCGGCGATCGCCTTGCCGAGCTGCGCCGCGCACGCGCGGTCGATCGTCCCCGATGGGCACGCCAGCGCGCGCCAGATGCCGCTCGCGTACCAGTCGATCCAGCGCTTGGGCACCGGGTTGGTCGCGGTGCCCGGGGGATCGGGCGCGGCGATGCCGAGTAGCTTGAGGCTGCGCATCGGCCGCAGCCGTTCGGCGAGCTGGCGATAGTCGAGCCAGCGCCGATGCCATTCCTGGCGCTTGCCGATGATCGCATTGAGCAGGATGGCGAGCGTGATCAGCACCTCCAGCGCCGCCTCCTCGAACTTGAGGTGCGGCGCCACGAAGGCGGCGAGCCCGAGGCAGACGGCGACGCCGCCGAGCAGGAAGTTGAAGATGTGGCCGCTGCGGTAGGTCTGGGCGAAGTGCGTCGCGAGCCCGTCCGCCCAACTATACGAATCCTCGAGCAAGTCGATCGAAGCCGAGATGTTGTGGGCCTCGGCGCAGCCGACGCGATAACGCCGCCATTCGTCACGCGTCTGCGCGTTGCCATGGCCGGCAGTGAGATCCCGCGCGCGGAAACGGCGAACGCCGGCCGCGCTCAGCAACAGGGGATATTCGATCCGCGCGCGAATGTGCCGCAGCCGCTCGCTCAGAAAGCGCTTGAGAAACCGATGCTCTTGCGGATTGGGCGGAGGCATCAGCAGGCCGCGCAGAAGCGCATCAACATCGGCCCGTTCCAGTGGCCGTGCGACCGCGGGGTCGTCGGCAATTGTGACGACCGTCGGGTCGAATGCGCTCCACAGAATCCGCGTGTCGCCGCCAGGGGCCAGCGGCACGTGGATGATGGCCGTGCCACGCGTGAGCGCGAATTGGACGACCTCGCCGGTGCCGCCGCGGCCGCGCGGCGGAAGCCCGTCCCAGACGGCGATCAGCATGTCGCAATGTGCAACCGTTGCCCGCCCGGTCATCACATAGGCGTCGAGGCCGTGGCGTGGATCGCCGGGCAGTTCGAGTAGGCCCGCCGCGCGCTCGAGCAACTTGTCGAAGCGCTCCCGCGCGCCGCCGTTCGCCAGGCTCGCGCGATACGCCGACCTGTCGAAGGGCGTGATGACCTGCAGCTCCCAGCCGAGCTCGAGCGCGACCTCGGCGGCGATCTGGTCGGCGCCGTCGGCGATCGGCGAGACGAACCGAAGCCGGCAGTCTCCGGGAGCGAAGCAGTCGCGCTCCTTGGCGAGCAGGTCCGCCCCCGCAGTGGCTACGAGCGTCAGCACCTCGGCGATCCTCGTCCGCAGCATGTCCGCCCCGTCGTCGCCGAGGACATCGGCGCGATGGCCGGTAACACCGACGCTGAGCACGAACGGGACTGGCGGCGGACCACCAAGCGAACGCTCAGATCCGTCGGCCTGCGCGCTCAATTGCCGATCTACGGATTCCTTGTTCAATCGTTGCTCAGGGTTTCGGCTAGAAAATTGATCGACGGCTTAGCACATCGGCTCAACGCCGCCGCCGCCGTTGTCGATAATCGGATCATATGGAGGGAGCCCGTTGCCGGCAGGATCAACGAAATTGAGCTGGTACCGCAAAGTGCGCTTCCTGCCATAATTCCAGTTGGTCACGACGAGCGTGCCGCCGGTGCAGCTGTCTGGCTTCAGCTGCTTCGATCCCTTTCGCGTCGGCGATGGATCGTTCTCGTTTTCTTTGACATAGACCGGGTTGGAGACGTCAAACCGCACCTGCAAGTTTGTATTGTCCTGCAACGTGAAGGTGATTCTGTAGCCCAGTCCAGCGGGGCATTTCACGCGTCCCTGGTCGTCATATTGAGAGTCGATGATGTCTTGGGACCAGTCGATGCCACCCGAACCGTCTGGATCGGCGATGACCACAATATCAAAGCTGACGAGCTGGGGAACGGCCGACGTCCATTTTATCTTGTGATGCTTCGCCATTTTGTATCCTTCCGCCGGGTTATTTCAGGTCACCGGGCTCCGATAACCAATTGCCGCGAGCCGTTTCGTGAGAGCGCTTGAGTCGCGGCCAAGTCGATTGAGGAGAACCGCACGCTGCTTGGTATCCTGGGGACGCTCGGTCGCGCCCGGGGGAAGCACGGACAAGCCGGTGCTCCACGCCGCGGCACCGCCGCCGGCATTCCCGTTGACGTTTAGCGCGTCGCCGAGGGCTAGATAGGCGCCGGCAAGCGCGTAACGATCGCTAATCGGGTCGCTTGTTTTCACCGATTTCCCTGCGCTGACGGCCTGCTGCGCGGCAAAAGAGGCCTGGTCGCCGCGGTTATTTGCGAGAGCGAGGCGCGCGCGCGCGATCCAACAATCGCGCAACCCGCCACGCCATTCGGGCCGATGCGGATCCTTGGCCAAAAGGCGGCCGACGATGCCGCAGGCAGTCGTCGTTTGCACCTCGGCCTCCGACTTGTCCGCAGCGACGAGTAGGTAACGGGCGAGATCAAGCCGCGCTTTGAATCCGCTGGTTAGCCATAAGGTGTTGTCCGGCTCGACTGAACTCAACAAGTCGGCGTGGGTGACCGCCGTCCGGATGTGTCCGAGGGCCGGTTCGAGCTGACCTCGCGCTCCGTAAAGGTTGCCTAGCGCACGCTCGGCGATGACCAGCTTCTGTCGATAGATCACGTCACCGGTTCTCGATAGTCCGGCGTCGAGCATTGCCACGTGCCGTTCCCGAAGCTCGGTTGCGCTGTCTAGCTGACCTTCAGCAGCGCGGGCATCGGCAAGCCAGGCGATCGCCTCCACAAGGGATTTCCGATAGTCGGCATTGCCGGGGTCGGCCGTTGCGAGCGCCTCAATTGTCTGAAGCGCCTGCCCAAACTGCGCTGCGGATTCAGCGAAGCGGCGTTGGGTCCAGTAGACGATTCCGAGATCGGCGTCGGCATATTGGACTTCCATTCGATACTTCATGTTGTCGGGCTGAAGCGCGACCATTTGGCGGGCAAGTTGCTGATACTCCCGCATCAAGGCTTCGGCGGTTCGTAAATCACCGTCGTTTTGAGCGATCTCGCCGACGTAGAACACGTTCTGCGCATGGTCGAATATGGCTTGGGCATTTGCCGGGTCTCGCCTCATTGCTTCCGCGGTACCGGCCATCGCCTGTCGATAGAGGCTGAGCGCAGTCCGCGTATTTCCCCGGGCATTGGCGACCTCTGCCGTCAAGCTCAGCGCCTGTGAGCGCTGGCTGAGCGCCGCGTCCGTCAGCTGTGAAGCATCCTGCTTGCTGTAATAAGCCAGCACTCGCGCGCCGACCCCGTCGAGCGCATCGAGCTTTCCGATCGGCTCGAGCTTGTCCTTTAGATCCCCGAGCATGAAAGCGACCAGGCCCTCCGCCTCGCGCCGCTGCTCGCGCGCCTCGTTGCGGGCCTGGAAGGCGGCGACGGCGAGCGTGCTGGTTACCGCCATCCCGGCAAGCGAGGCCGCGGCCAGCCACGCCATGTGCCGGTGCCGTCGCGTCTGCTCGCGCCGGACCAGCTCGTCGAGGCCGACCCCGAGCATGCCTGCAACGAGCTTGAGGAAGGCCATCCGCTTCCCCTCGCCCACCTCACGAAAATCAGCCGCGAGCGGCTCCGCGCGCTTGCTCGTCTGGTGTCCGCGGCGGTCATATTTGTAGCGCAGCGCAGGCGGAAAGCATTCCTCGCTTTCGTGGCCGGGCACGTCGCTCGCGAACGGCTCGCCGGCAGCGACCGCGGCGAGCACGCAGCCCTCCGGCCGGGTCCGCTTGAAGCTCTCGATCTCGGCATTGGTCCAGCGCGATTTAGCCGCCGTCGGCGAGCACAGCACGACCAGGAATTGCGACGCCGCAAGCGCCGCCTTGATCTCTTCGGCAAGGTCGCCGCCTGCCGACAAATCCTGTTCGTCGCGGAAAATCGGGGTCAGCCGCCGCGGCACGACCCCGTTGGCGGTGAGCTTGCCGGCGAGCGCGCTCGGCACTCGGAACCGCTCGAGCTCCCGATGGAGCCAGTCGGCAAGCTCCTTGTCCTTGTGGCTGTAGCTGAGGAACGCATAGTATCGCGTGCGCAGCCGCGGCACGCGCCGAGGACCGCTTTCGGCCTCCCGCGAGGGTTCGAACCCCGGCAATTGGGCAAGCTTGGCCATCGGCCGCCCCCAGCATTCCCGTTAACCCTGTTAACACAATGCGATAAGAGTCGCGACCAATCTGTCGCTTGGCTTGGCCCTGCGCGGCCGACCGCCTATATGCTTGGGCCATGTCCATCCGTCCCTGGCGCGATATCGAGCGGCGCACGTCGCGGCAGATCATGGTCGGCTCCGTCCCCGTCGGCGGAGACGCGCCGATCAGCGTCCAGACGATGACCAACACGCCGACCGAGGACGCCAAGGCGACGATCGCCCAGATCCGCCGCTGCGAGGAAGCGGGCGCCGACATCGTCCGCGTGTCATGTCCGACCGCCGATGCGACCGCCGCATTGAAGGAAATTGTGCGGGCGGCGAGCGTGCCGATCGTCGCCGACATCCACTTCCACTACAAGCGGGCGCTCGAGGCGGCCGACGCGGGCGCCGCGTGCCTGCGCATCAACCCGGGCAACATCGGCTCCGAGCAGCGGGTGCGCGAAGTCATCGCGGCTGCGAAGGCCAACGGCTGTGCGATCCGCATCGGCGTCAATGCCGGGAGCCTCGAGAAGGACCTGCTCGAGAAATACGGGGAGCCGTGCCCCGAGGCTCTAGTCGAAAGCGCGCTCGACCATATCCGCATCCTCGAGGACCATGGCTTTCGCGACTACAAGGTCGCGGTGAAGGCGAGCGATGTGTTCCTCGCCGTCGCCGCTTACCAGCAGCTCGCCGATCAGGTCGACTGTCCGCTGCACCTCGGCGTGACCGAGGCCGGCGGCTTGATCGGCGGGACGGTCAAGTCGGCGCTCGGCATTGGTTCTCTGCTGTGGGCGGGGATCGGCGACACGATTCGCGTCTCGCTCTCGGCCGAGCCCGAAGAAGAGGTCCGCGTCGGCTACGAAATCCTGAAAGCGCTCGGCATCCGCAACCGCGGCGTTCGCGTCGTCTCCTGCCCGAGTTGCGCGCGCCAGGGCTTCGACGTCATCCGCACCGTCGAGGCGCTCGAGGAGCGGCTCCAGCACATCAAGACGCCGATGTCGCTGTCGGTGCTTGGCTGCGTGGTGAACGGCCCTGGCGAAGCGCGCGAGACCGACATCGGGATCACTGGCGGCGGCAACGGCACGCACATGGTCTATCTGTCGGGCCTCACCGACCATCATGTCCAGGACGCCGACATGATCGACCATATCGTCACGCTGGTCGAAGCGAAGGCCGCCGAGATCGAAGCGGCCGAGGCGCAACCGACGCTCGACGCGGCCGAGTAAGCTTAGCCTTCCTTAACCAGTTGCGGCGCATCACTGCGCCATGGTCAAGCTGGCGCTTATCCTGATCATGGGCACTGCGTTCGCGCAGGGGCTCGCTTCGGCCAACAGCCAACCGCCGCTGCTCATCCAGGACACCACCGCCACACCTCTCGACGGCGCGCGCTAAGCCGCTAATTGCGGCGCTGTGAACCGCGTCGCGCAGCATCCGGTCCGGGGTTTCCTCGCCGCGCTCGGCGCGGTCGCGGTGCTGTCGATCATGGACGCGGTGATGAAGCACCTCGTCCTGGTCATCGGCATCGTCGCGGTCAGCATCTGGCGTTCGTCCGCCAATCTCTCGCTCAGCGCCGTCCTCTATTTGCCCGCGCGCAAGTCGTGGCCGAGCGCGGCGACGCTGCGGGTCCACATCGCGCGCGGGGTCATCGTCACCGTGATGGCCGCGCTGTTCTTCTGGGGGATCGGCCGGGTCCCGCTGGCGCAGGCCATTGCGCTGACCTTCATCGCGCCGCTCATCGCCATGCTGCTGGCCGCCCTGTTCCTCGACGAGCGCATCGGGGTGAGCTCGATCGCCGGGGCGTTGCTCGCGTTCGCGGGCGTGGTCGTGATCGTGCTGGGGCAGGCGCGCGCCCATGTCCGCACCGACATATTGCTCGGGATCGCCGCGATCCTCGCGTCTGCGCTCTGCTACGCGGTCAATATCGTGCTGATGCGCCGCCAGGCGCTCGCGGCCAGGCCGCTGGAGATCAACTTCTTCCAGTGCCTGACCGTCATGATGCTGTGGCTGATCGCCATTCCGCTGGTCGGGCTGCCCGCGTGGCCGGCCGGCGAGTGGCTGTGGATCATCGTCGCCGCCTTGCTTTCGACCTCGGGCACCCTGCTGTTCGCCTGGGGCTATGCGCGCGGGCCCGCGAGCTATCTGGCGGTGACCGAATATAGCGGGTTCCTGTGGGCCGCGCTCATGGGCTGGCTGGTGTTTCACGAACGGGTGTCGTCGTACACGCTTGCGGGTGCGGTCCTGATCGTCGGCGGGTGCTTCATCGCAGCGAGGGGCAGACGGCCGGAGCCGCCCGAGATCGAGGTCGCCGCTTAACCTGCGCTGGAGGCGAGCAGGTTGATGCTGAAGGCGAGGACTCCGATGTTGAAACCGAATGCGGCGAGGCAGTGGAACGTCACGACCTTGCGGATTCGTTCCGTGCTTATCTGCACATCGCTGGTGGCGAAGGCCATTCCGCACGTGAAGGAGAAATAGACGAAGTCCCAATAGACGGGCTGGGGCGTCCCCGGGAAATCGAAACCGTCGCAGTCGGGGCTCGAGCTCATGTAGGCCAGATGCGCATAATGCAGCGCATAGACCAGGTTGCTGAACAGCCACGCGAGGATCAGAGTCAGCACGATCAACAGCTTTGTCGTCGGTTCCGGATTACGGCCGACCACTTCAGCCGTGATCGCGACCAGCAGCACCGTGACCACCGTGCCCGTTAGGACCAACAGTCCGACGCGGTTGGCGTCGTTTTCCGCCGCATGCCGACGGATTTCGGCTTCTTCGCGCGTGCTGAGCAGCGAGACGCAGGAAATCAGGAAGACGAGCGCGGCGATATTGAAGCCGGCCATCATCCCGAGCCACCAATTGTGGATCAGCAAGGCCGCGGCGGGGGTCGCGACGAGCAGGATGACCATGAACAGCAGGAAGCGCGGCGGTGCGATCTTGTTGCCGATGGTGTCCGGCTTCTTCATGAGGCGAAAGCGTAACGAAACGTCGGGCGCCGTCCAGTGAAAGGTTGAGGGGCTGACATGCCGTGGCTGTGGCTGATCGTTGGAGGATTGTTCGAGGTTGGCTTCACCACCTCGCTGCGCTTCGTCGACGGCTTCAGGAACCTGCCGTGGACGCTTGCCTTCCTCGCTTCCGTCGCGGTCAGCATGGCGCTGTTGGAAGTCGCGTCGCGGTCGATTCCGATGGGGACGGCCTATGCCGTATGGGGCGGCATCGGCGCGGTCGGCACCGTCGCAGTCGGCATCCTCTGGTTCCACGAGCCGTCAGGCACGGTGCGCGTACTTCTGATCCTCGCCATCGTCGCGGCGATCGCCGCGCTTCGTGCGACGGCCTAGCGCTGCGGCACGAGCAGCGGCGCGATCTCCGGGCTTTCCTCAATCGAGCGATAGAATTTGGGCGTCGGGAACGGGCCCCGCGCCTGCTCATAGGCGTAGCCGAGGCTGAGCAGCAGGCCTTCCGACCATTTCGGGCCGATGAAGCTCAAGCCCACCGGCAGGCCCTTGACCAGCCCCATCGGCACGGTGAGGTGCGGATAGCCGGCGACCGCCGCCAGCGAGCCGGCACCGCCGCCGGCAATTTGGTCACCGTTCGCGGCGTCGATCTTCCACGCCGGCGGCATGGTCGGTCCAACCAGCGCGATGACCTTGTTGTCCTTGAGCAATTTGTCGATGCCCTTGGGTCCGGCTGCCTGGAACGCGGCCGCCTTCGCCTTCTTGTAGGCGGGGTCGGCGAGGCCCTTGGTCTTCTCGGCCTGTTCGAACAGTTCCTGCCCGAACAGCGACATCTCCTGGCGCTGGCGGGCATTGTCGAAGGCGATCACGTCCTTGAGGCTGCGCACGCCGATCGGCGCCGGACTGCCCTTCAGATATTTGCCCATATCGGCCTTTAGCTCGGTGAGCAGGATCGGCAGCTCGTTCTTGCCGATGGCGCTGCGGTCGAACTTCTTGATGTCGACCAGGATGGCGCCCTTCTCGCGCAGCACCGCAAGCGCGGTGTCGAATGCGGTGTCGGTGCCGAAGCCGGTGGCGAAGCGCATGACGCCGATCCGCTTGCCCTTGAGCGCATTGGCATCGAGCGCCGCCGCATAATCGCGCTTGTGCTTGTCGGCGTCGCGCGTCGCCGGGTCAGCCGGGTCGCTCCCGGCGATGACGCTCAGCAGCTCGGCGGCCTCGCGCACGGTCGGAGTCATCGGCCCCGGCGTATCCTGCGTATGGCTGATCGGAACGACATGTGTCCGGCTGACCAGCCCGACGGTGGGCTTCAAGCCGACAATGCCGTTGATCGATGACGGGCAAGTCACCGAGCCGTTGGTTTCGGTGCCGATCGCAAACCGCACGAAGCCCGCGGCTACCGCCGCGCCCGATCCGCTCGACGAGCCGCAGGAGTCGCGGTCGAGCGCCCACGGATTGTGGACCACGCCGCCGACGGCGCTCCAGCCCGAGATCGAATTGTTCGAGCGGATGTTCGCCCATTCGGAAAGGTTGGTCTTGCCGAGGATGATCGCCCCCGCCGCGCGCAGCCGAGCGACCAACGGTGCATCGCGGTTGGTGACATTGTTGGCGAGCGCGAGGCTGCCCGCCGTGGTCGGAAGCGATCCTGCGCTCTCGATATTGTCCTTGATCAGCACCGGCTCGCCGGCAAGCGGCCCGCGCAGGCTGCTCGCGTCGACCCGCCGTGCCTGGTCGATCGCGGTCGGATCGACGGCGATCACCGAATGGAGCTGCGGGTCGACGTGCGCGATCCGTTCGAGCGCCCCGCGCACATTGGCTTCGGCCGGGCGCGGTTGCGCAACTGCCGCCGACGCTCCGGCCACGGCCATCGCGGTCGCGATCAACAAGTGACGCATGACAGTCCCCCTCCTGTGTGGTTCAGCGCGGCGCGAGCAATGCGTCGAGCGTGCCCTGTCCGGTGCCGACCCTCTCCAGCCGCGGATAGCGCAAGCCTCCGTGCCAATCGAGCTTCACGGTCCGATAGACATCGCCGTCGTGGACCAGCAGCTCGGGCGAGGGTCCGTTGCCGGCGGCATCCTTGATCGCCTGCTTGATCGAGTCCATGTCGAACTTGCGTCCGTTCACCGCGACGATCTCCGAGCCGACCGTCAGCCCGGCATTGAACGCCGGGCTGTCCCACAACACACTCGAGATCTTGCCGTCGTTGCCCACGACAAGCCCGCCTGAATAAGTGAGGTCCCTGTTCTTGCCGTTCATCTCGGCGCTCTTGATCCA
Organism: Sphingomonas sp.; assembly: GCF_045810705.1. GTDB lineage: Bacteria > Pseudomonadota > Alphaproteobacteria > Sphingomonadales > Sphingomonadaceae > Sphingomicrobium. The sequence continues at coordinate 111,145 of NZ_JBJMVI010000016.1, forward strand.
CCCGGTCGGCTGGTCGGTGAATGCCAGCCGGTAGCCGCCTTTCATGATCCCCTCGAGCGGCGGCTGCGCGGCGATGTCATAGACTTTGCGCTGCAGATACGTTCGCCAGTCATAGGGCTGCACCTTGTTCAAGGTCGCGACGACATCGTCGAACGTGAAAGTGAGCTCGCCCCAGTCGCGGTCGCGGACGCCGAAGAATGCCCGCGCAAAATCGTCGATCGAGCGCTTGCCGCCCGACTGCTGGCGGATGATCCGGTCGACGTCGATCCAGATCAGCTGGCCTTCGCTGTAATAATCCTCGCTGCGCTGCCAGCTCCGCCATGGCTGCGCTGCCCGTTGCGCAATGGTCGGGTCGTTCGTGGTATCCACCAGCGGCCGCCAGCTGCGCCCCGGCGTTCCATAACCGTAGGTCGCGGCGGTGGAGGCAATCGCATCGAGCGTCTCCTGCTTCGACAACATGCCCGAGCGGGCGCCGAGCACATAGCCCCAGAACTGCGTCTGGCCTTCGTACACCCACAGTCCCGAACCCTGCATCGGGGTCCGGTAGTCGGGAGTCCACAAGTCGGCGGGGCGGCGGAACTTGCCGTCCCAGCTGTGGGTATATTCGTGCGGCAGCAGGTTGCGGTCCCGAAGCTTGTTTTCCCAGTCGGTAAAATAGCCGCGCTTCACGCCGTCTTCTGAGCTGCGGTGGTGCTCGAGGCCCGAGCCGCCAAGATAGTCGGAGATGGTCAGAAGAAAGTCGTAATGGTCGTAGTGCTGCGCGCCGAACGCCTTGATCGCCTGGTCGACCAGCCGCTTGTGCGCGGCGATCTGTTCGGGCTTGGCGGCGAGCTCCTGCTCATTGTCGGCGATCACGTCCATCGCGACGTCGGGCGACAGGTTGATGCGCCGATAGTGAGCGCCGGCGATCAGCGGCGAATCCATCAGGATTTCGTAGCTCGTCGCCGGATAGTCGGTGCGGTTGCCGGTCTGCCCGCTCGGACGAAGCGCGGTCCCGATCTTCCAGCCCGTCGGCACGATCACCGACGCCTGGATCGGAATGCCGCGCACGAAATAGCCGGCCGGGTAGAGTGAATTGGCAACCCACTGGATGCTCGCCATGTCGGGCGTCGCCACCACTCGGCCCTGGTTCTCGGCGGTCGGCGAGACATATTGGAAGTCGACATCGATCGCCGTCACGCCCGGCGGCACGGCGACATGGAACGCATAAACGTCGAGCGTGTCGCGCACCCAGTTGAGCTCGCGTCCGTTGGCGGATGCGCGAAAGCCCGCGACCTTGTTGATCTGCCCCGACGGCGAATGGTGGCCGGGCAGCCATTGGGGATAGAGCAGGACAAAATCGCCCGGGGAGGGCACGGGGACTCGCTCATGAACTCTGAAGATTCCGCGGGTCACGTCGGTCGCGTCGACGGTCAGCTGGAGCGTGCCTGGATAGGGAGTGTCCTTGGGCGCCGGGATCGTGTCGACCTTCGCCGTCGGTTCCGGCCGGCTGTTGAGCGGCGGCGCCAATTGAGCGGCGGCGGTGCCGGCCAGCGATGTCGACAACATCAATCCAAGCGCGACTTTGCGCATCAACCAAACTCCTGAAATGCAGGCCGGAAGCGCAGCTTTACCGCGAACCGCCGAGCCTTCTAGTGCCTTTCGTCGGCGATAGGCGGCACTTTGTCGAAGGTCATTTCGTTGTCAGCGCTCGTTCACCCTCGCCCACTAGCGAAAGATAATATGACTAGCCGTATTCTGTTGCTGACCAGCGCCGCCATTCTTATTCCGGCCACGCCTTCGTTGGCGCAGCAGCCGGCACAGGCTCCCGCGGGTCAGCCGCAGGCCCTGCCGAGCGCCCCCACTCAGCAATCGAGCTCGCCGACCGCCCAGGAACCACCTGCGGCCCAGCCCACGGACGATCTCGGAGGCGAGGAGGACATCGTCATCACCGGTCAGCGCGCGCGCGGATCGGTGGTCGGCGACATCCCGCCCGAGAATACGCTCGATGCGCGCGACGTCCGCGCGACCGGCGCCACGAGCATCACCGAGCTGCTCGACGCCCTGGCGCCGCAGATCGGCAGCTCTCGGGGCCGGGGCGGCGAAGCGCCGGTGCTGCTGCTCAACGGCCAACGCATCTCGAGCTTCCGCGAGATTCGCGACATCCCGACCGAGGCGATCCAGCGGGTCGAGATCCTGCCCGAAGAAGTCGCGCTCAAATATGGCTATCGCGCCGATCAGAAGGTCGTGAACATCGTCCTTCGCCAGCGTTTCCGCTCGACCACCGCGCAGGTCGCAGCCGGCATTGCGACCGACGGCGGCTATGCGACCGGCAATGCCGACGTCACCCGCTTTCTCGTCCAGCGCAACGGCCGAACCACGCTCAACCTCCACGCGTCGGGCAACAGCATGCTGACCGAAGCCGAACGCAACATCCGACTCGACCCGACACAGACGATCGGCACGACCGATCAGGATCTTGCCGCGCGGTCGCTGGTCGGCAGCAACCGCGACCTGCGCGGATCGGCGACTTTCAACCGGACCGTCTTCGGCAACGTATCCGGCACCCTCAACACCGAGCTGGAGCATAGCGAAGGGCGCTCGCTGATCGGACTCAATCCGAGCCTGCTCGAGCCGCTCGCGCGCACCACCGCCGCCGATAGCGCCCACGCCGGCGTCGCCCTCAACGGCACGACCAAGTCGCAGTGGCGCTGGACGGTGACGGGCAACGCCGATCTCGACGGTAATGTCACCCGCAGCGACCGCGACAATCCTGTATTTCCGACCGAGCGCGCGCACTCGACCACCGCCTCCGGAGACCTCAAGGCGACAGCCAACGGCAAATTGTTCAAGCTGCCGGGCGGCGACGCGACCACCACCCTGACGCTCGGCGGCAGCACGGTGCACCTCGACAGCACCCGCAGCCGGCTTGGCGTCAGCTCGTCCAATTCGCTCTCGCGCACAATGGGCGAGGCAGCGGTCAACCTCGACCTGCCGGTTTCGCGCCGCAACCGCGATTTCAGCGCGCTCGGCAATCTCACGCTCAACGCCAATGCCGAGGTCGATCAACTTTCCGACTTCGGCACGCTGACGACGATCGGCGCCGGGGCGAACTTTTCGCCCCTCGACCGTCTGAACTTCATCGCCAGCTGGACCCGTGAGGAGGGTCCGCCGACAATCGACCAGCTCGGCGACCCCGTGCTCGATACTCCGGGCTCGCGCATCTTCGACTTCACCACTGGGCAGACCGTGCTCATTGATGCCATCACCGGCGGCAACCCGAACCTGCAGTCCGACCTGCGCCATGTGGTGAAGCTCAGCACCAACTGGCAGCCGCTCGCGAAGACCGACCTTCGCCTCCGCGCCGACTTCGTCCACCAGACGACCGACCGGCCGATCTCGAACATCAGCGTCACGGAGGCGATCGAGGAGGCCTTCCCCGGACGCTTCGTGCGCGGCACCTGCACGCCGCAGCCGAACTGCATCGGGCCGCTGCTCAGCGTCGACCTGCGCCCGGTCAATTTCGACAGCGCGCGGCGCGACGCGCTTCGCGTCGGCTTCGACTTCTCCAAGCCGCTCAAGTCGCGGCGGCCGTCGCAATCGGTACTCGACCAGATGCGCGCGCAGTTCGGTTTCGGCGGACGAGGTGCCCCTGGTGCCGGCCAAAGCGGCGCGCCCGCCGCGGGCGGCTCCGCGCCGGCAGGGCCTCCTCCCGAAGGCGCGGGTGGCGCAAGTTCCGGTGGCTCTGGCGGCGGTGGCCGAGGCTTCGGCGGTCGTGGAGGAGGAGGCGGCGGAGGCGGCGGTTTCTTCGGCGGCGGCGGAGGCAACGGCAGTCGCGGCCGGCTGCAATTCTCGCTGACCGACACAATCACCTTCGTCGACAAGGTGCGGATCACCCCCGGCGGGCCGGAGCTCGACTATCTGCACGGAGACGCCGCCGGAGCGACTGGCGGTACCCCGCGCCACAATGTCCAGGCGCAGGCCGGCTGGTCGAACAACGGCCTCGGCGCGCGCATCGGCGCCAATTGGCGCAGCGGGACGACGGTCACGACCGACACCGGCGACAATCTGCATTTCTCGCCGCTCGGGACGCTCGACTTGCGATTGTTCGCCAACCCGGGCGACATCCCGGAGGTTGCGGTCAAGCATCCGTGGCTGCGCGGGACTCAGGTCCGGCTCGAGGTCAACAACCTGTTCAACAGCCGGCCGAATGTTCGCGATGCGACGGGCACCGTCCCGCTCAACTATCAGGCCGACCTGCTCGATCCGCTCGGACGGACAATCATGATCAGCTTCAGGAAGCTGTTCCTGCCCTCGCCCGCGACCTTCCGCCGGCTGTTCCAGCAAGACCGGCAGCAGACCTCGCCGACGCGCTGATTCCGCTGCCAGCGAAATTGTGCTTAAGCACGGCGCAATGACGCCGGTTCAGCCCGTTCGGGGCACGCAAAGCCTGTTGCACGAAGACGCCGACCGCCTCGCCGCGGTGGTCGCGGCGTTCGATCGGGTGCGACGCCTCTACGGCTTCCGCCGGGTCGAAGTGCCGACCATCGAGCACACCGCCGTGTTCGCGCGAACCATCGGCGAAACCACCGATGTCGTCTCCAAGGAAATGTATTCGTTCGAGGACCGCGGCGGGGAGTCGATCACGCTTCGGCCCGAGTTCACCGCCGGCATCTGCCGCGCCTACCTGAGCGAAGGCTGGCAGCAGTTTGCGCCGCTGAAGCTCGCGGCCTCCGGCTCGGCGTTCCGCTACGAGCGGCCGCAGAAGGGCCGCTTCCGCGAATTCCACCAGCTCGATGCCGAGATCATTGGCGCCGGGGAAGCGCAGGCCGATGTCGAGCTCCTCGCCTTCGCCGATCAGCTGCTGAAGGAGCTCGGGATCAGCGGCACGATCCTCAAGCTCAACACGCTCGGCGATCCCGAGACCCGCGCCGCGTGGCGCGACGCGCTGTTCGAGCATTTCCGCGCACATGCCGGCGCGCTGAGCGAAGACAGCCAGGCGCGGCTCGAACGCAATCCGCTCCGCATTCTCGACAGCAAGGCGCACCAGGATTGGCCGGTGGTCGACAGCGCGCCCGTCATCGATGACTTCCTGACGCCCGAAGCGGCGGATTTCTTCGGCAAGGTCACGGTTGGGCTCGACGCCGCGGGAATCGCTTGGGAGCGCGCGCCGCGGCTGGTTCGCGGTCTCGATTATTACCGCCACACTGCGTTCGAGTTCGTCACCGACCGCTTGGGCGCGCAGGGCACGGTGATCGCCGGCGGCCGCTACGACGGGCTGATCGAGGCGCTCGGCGGACCGCACACGCCGGCGGTCGGCTGGGCCGCCGGAATCGAGCGCCTGGCGATGATGATCGACCCGCCCCAGGCGGAAAAGCCAATGGCCGTGATCGTCCCGCTTGGCGATCGAGCCGAGGCCGTCGGTCAGCGGCTGCTTGCGGCGCTTCGGCGCGACGGAATCGCCGCCGACATGGCGTACCGCGGCAACATGAAGAAGCGCCTCGGCCGGGCGAACGACGCTGGCGCCGCTTTCGCCTTGATCATTGGCGAGGTCGAACTCGACAGCGGCGAAGTGCAGGTCAAGAACCTCGCGACTGGCGACCAGCGAAGCGTATCGTTCGATGGAATCGCGGAGGCGCTGCGCTCGTGACCCAGATCTCGTCGGAGCGGATCGCGTCGATCGAGGCGCGTAAGCAGGAATTGCAGCAGGCGATGTCGCGCGGCGATCTGTCGACCGACGAGTTTGTGCGGCTGTCCAAGGATTATGCCGCGGTCGAGCCCGTCGCTTTGGCCGCGCGCGAGGTGCGGCGGCTGCGCGCCGAGCTTGAAGTGCTTGGCGGCATGATCGCCGACCCGACAGCCGAGCCCGAGCTCAAGGAGATGGCAGTCGCCGAAGCCGACGAGATTCGTCACAAACTGCCGGCGGCCGAGCGCGCGCTGGCGCTGAAGCTGCTCCCGCGCGACGCGGCTGACGACCGCGCGGCGATGCTCGAGGTCCGCGCCGGCACCGGCGGCGACGAGGCGGCGCTGTTCGCCGGTGACCTTTTGCGCATGTACCACCGTTTCGCCGAGGCGCAGGGCTGGCGCTTCGAGCTCATCTCCGCCAGCGCGTCGGAAGTCGGCGGGTACAAGGAAGCGATCGCGTCGATCAACGGTCGCGGCGTGTTCGCCAAGCTCAAGTTCGAAAGCGGTGTCCACCGTGTCCAGCGGGTTCCGGTGACCGACAGCGGCGGCCGCATTCATACGTCGGCCGCGACCGTCGCCGTTCTGCCCGAAGCTGAGGATGTCGACGTCCACATCGACGACAAGGATTTGCGGATCGACGTCTATCGCTCGTCGGGCCCAGGCGGCCAGTCGGTCAACACCACCGACAGCGCGGTCCGGATCACCCACCTGCCGAGCGGGCTGGTCGTGATCCAGCAGGACGAGAAATCGCAACACAAGAACAAGGCCAAAGCGCTCAAGGTGCTGCGGACCCGGCTGTTCGAGCTGGAGCGCGAGCGCCTCGCGAGCGAACGCGCCGGCGCGCGCAAGTCGATGGTTGGATCGGGCGACCGCTCGGAGCGCATCCGAACCTACAATTTTCCGCAGGGACGGATCACCGACCACCGCATCAACTTGACCAGGCATAACCTCACCGAGGTTCTCGAGGGCCCGGGGCTGGAGGAGCTCATCGACGCGCTCGTCGCCGAGGACGAAGCCGAGCGGCTGGCGGGTCTGGACGAGGCGTGAAGATCATTGCCCGCGCGCTCGACGATGCCGCGCGCCAGCTTTCCGCCACCAGCGACACGTCGCGGCTCGATGCCGAGCTGCTCATGGCCGAAGCGCTGCACATCGACCGCGACAAGCTCATTCTTTCGCCGCCCGACAAGAAGGTGCCGAAGCGCTTTTGGCAGATGGTCAAGCGACGCGGCAAAGGCGAGCCGGTCGCGTACATTACCGGCCGACGCGCGTTCTGGAACATCGATCTCCACGTCGGACCCGGCGTGCTGGTCCCGCGACCCGATTCCGAAGTGCTGATCGCGTCGGCGATCGAGCATTTCGATGGGGCGGCTCCCGACCGGATCCTCGATCTCGGGACCGGCCCTGGAACGCTGCTCCTCGCCGCGCTCGACGTGTGGCCGGATGCGACCGGGGTTGGCATCGACGTCTCGCGCCAGGCCCTGTCCTACGCGTCGGCCAATGCGCGGCGCCTCGGCTTCGAGCGGCGGCTGAAGCTCAAGCTTGGCAATTGGGCGCAAGGAATTAGCGATGGCTTCGACCTGATCCTTTGCAACCCGCCCTACGTCGCTGATGGAGCCGAGCTCGGCCCAGGGGTCCGTGAGTTCGAGCCCGATGAAGCGCTGTTCGCCGGAGAAACCGGCCTCGACGCGTATCGCGCGCTGGCTCCCGAGCTGCCGGCGCTGCTCAAGGCGGGCGGCCTCGCGGCCGTCGAGATCGGCCAGGATCAGGCCGGCTCCGTGACCGCCCTGCTAGCCCGGGACGGCCTCGAGGCCCGCGTCGCCGACGACTTCGCCGGTCGCCCGCGGGCGGTCCTGTTAACCTGGGTTTGAACGAAATCGCTTGGCATCCGGCCCAGGCCACACTACATCAAGGTTCTGGGCCGGGCCCGCTCCAGATCAACTGCAGAGCGCTCCTGTCCCAACCCCCGACGCAATCGGCCGTTCTTCAGGCGCTTTATCGCGCGAGATCGGAACGAGAGGGTCAGAGGCGGCGCGCTTGCGCAGCCCTGCCCGGCCGAGACGAAGGGGCAAGCCACAGCGTAAGGACGTAGGCATTTGATCAACAATCGTCAGGGCGGCCGCAGGCGCGGCCGCGGTGGGCAGCGGGAACGGGGCCAAAATCTCGGCGGCGGTCAGCCGGGCAACCGGCAAGACAATCGCCAGCGCGGCAATGCCGCTCAGCTGCTCGAGAAATACAAGAGCATGGCGCGCGATTCACAACTATCGGGCGACCGTGTCCAAACCGAATATTATCTTCAGTTCGCCGAGCACTATTTCCGCGTGCTGGGCGAAAGCCGTGCCCGTTTCGAGGACCAGAATCCGCGTCGCTCGCGTGACGATGAAATGGACGAGGACGATGAAAGCGGCGCGTCGGATAACGAGCCTGGTTTTCATCGCGGCGAGGAAGAGCTGGCCGAGGCCGGCGACGAAGCTTCGCCCGACGAGCGTTCCGAGCGTTCGGAACGCCCCGATCGCCCCTACCGCAATGAGCGGTTCGACCGCCCCGACCGTCAGGCGCGTGACGAGCGCCCCGCCGACGATGAAGATCGCCGTCCGCGCCGGCCGCGTACGAACGGGGGCGATGACAGCCTTCCGCTCGACGTGCTTCCGCCGGCGATCGGCCGCGAGCCGCCAGCCGAAGAGGCCGAGGCTCCGGAGGAGCAGCCGCGCCGGCCGCGCCGCCGCGCCGCCCGTCCTGCCCGGCCGGCCGACGGCGACGACGACATCGCGCCGGCCGCCTAGCCCTCGATTTCCACCTGCCTTGGCCGGTGGTTCGCATCGAGCGCCACGAACGTGAAAACACCCTCGGTGACCTTAACCTCGGTCGCGCCGAGGTCGCGCTGCGCAACCACTTCGATCCTGACCGCCATCGACGTGCGGCCGACACGCTCCACCGCCGCATAGACCGAGATCAGATCACGCAGATGGATCGGGGCAAGGAATTTCATCGCCTCGATCGCAACCGTCGCGACCGGCCCCTTGGCGCGGCGCGAGGCGACAATGCCCGCGGCGATGTCCATCTGGCTCAGCACCCAGCCGCCGAAGATGTGTCCGTTGGCGTTGATGTCCGCCGGCCCCGGCATCACCCTGAGGATCGGTGCGCGCTCGAGATCGGTCATTCATTTTCCTCTTCGTGCGAGCCGCCGGCGGCGTC
>NZ_JBJMVI010000017.1:0-177780 GCF_045810705.1 Sphingomonas sp.
AGAGCGCGCCGGTGGCGTCGAGGATGCGATCGGCCAGCGTCGACTTTCCGTGGTCGATGTGGGCGATGATGGAAAAATTGCGGATGCGGCTCTGAGTCATCTGGGTCGCTATAAACAAAGAGGGCGCCGCCGGCACCCTGCCGTTCAGCGCCCTCCTCGTTGTCGACGCCGCGCAAGGCGTCGAAGCCCAGACGTTGGCGAATGTTTATCAGTCGATTGAGCACGACCATGAGATCGTCCCGGTGATCAACAAGATCGACCTCCCCGCCGCGGACCCCGAGGGCGTCCGCCAGGAGATCGAGGAGATCATCGGCCTCGACGCCTCCGAAGCCGTCCTCGCCAGCGCCAAGACCGGCATCGGCATCACCGAAGTTTTGGACGCGATCGTCGCCAAAATCCCGCCGCCCAAGGGCGACGCCGCGGCTCCGCTCAAGGCGATGCTGGTCGACAGCTGGTACGACCCCTATCTCGGCGTCGTCATCCTCGTCCGGGTGATCGACGGCACCGTCCGCAAGGGCCAGCAGGTCAAGTTCATGAACACCGGCACGATCCATCTGATCGACCGGGTCGGCGCCTTCCGCCCCAAGATCGAGCAGCTCGATGCCTTGAGCGCCGGCGAGATCGGCTTCATCACCGCCCAGATCAAGGAGGTCGCCCAGGCCTCGGTCGGCGACACCATCACCGACGCCAAGCGCCCCGCGGCCGAGGCGCTCCCCGGCTTCAAGCTGGTCCAGCCGGTGGTCTTCTGCGGCCTGTTCCCGGTCGACGCCAACGACTTCGAGAAGCTCCGCGATTCGCTCTACAAGCTGCGCCTCAACGACGCGTCCTTCAGCTTCGAGATGGAGACCAGCGCGGCATTGGGCTTCGGCTTCCGCTGCGGCTTCTTGGGCCTCCTCCACCTCGAGATCATCCAGGAGCGCCTCACGAGGGAGTACGACCTCGACCTCATCACCACAGCGCCCAGCGTCATCTATGAGATCAAGCTCCGCGACGGCTCCATTCAGGCGATCCACAACCCCGCCGACTGGCCCGACCCGAGCATCATCGAGGCGGTCGAGGAGCCGTGGATCGATTGCACCATCTACGTCCCCGACTCCTATCTCGGCGCGGTGCTCAAGCTGTGCCAGGACCGCCGCGGCGTCCAGCGCGACCTGACCTACGTCGGCACCGGCAGCCATGCCCGCGCGATGCTCCGCTACGAGCTGCCGCTGAACGAGGTGGTGTTCGACTTTTACGACCGCCTGAAATCGATCAGCCGCGGCTACGCCAGCTTCGACTATCACCAGATCGGCCACCGCGACGGCGACCTCGTCAAGATGAGCATCCTCGTCAACAACGAGCCGGTCGACGCGCTCTCGATGATCGTCCACCGCGCCAATGCCGAGGCGCGCGGCCGCGGCATGTGCGAGCGCCTGAAGGACCTCATCCCCCGCCATCTGTTCAAGATCCCGATCCAGGCCGCGATCGGCGGCAAGATCATCGCGCGAGAGACCATCGCCGCGCTCAGGAAGGACGTCACCGCCAAATGCTACGGCGGCGACGCCACCCGCAAACGCAAGCTCCTCGAGAAGCAGAAGGAAGGCAAAAAACGCATGCGCGAATACGGCAGCGTCTCGATCCCGCAGGAAGCCTTCATCGCGGCGTTGAGAATGGGCGACGAAAGCTAGCGCTTCCGTCCGCCCATCTGTCCCCCCGCGCATGGGTTCCCACCAAAGTACTACTTTGATGGGGCCCAGATCGGGGCCCAATCTTTCTTCGTCATCCCGGACCTGATCCGGGAACCCGCTTCCTAACCCCTCATTCCCGCGCAACGCCCCCTTCCTCAACCCGCGGCGGTTACGCTACTAGCCGCGACCCGGAGATTTCACCCATGACCTACAACAGCTCGTTCCAGGACCGCGCCGGCCAGGCCGCCAAGGCCAAGCAGAAGGCGCTCGACCAGCTCCGCGCCAGGCCCCCGCTCGACGAGAAGCTCGCCGCCGAGCGCAAGGCCGCCGCGCAAGCGCGCGACGCCGCCAAGGCGGAAAAGGCCGCCGCGAAAAAGGCCGAACGGACCGCCGCCGCCCAAGCAACTGCGGCCGACGCCGCCGCTTTGGCCGCCGCCGCCGCCCCCAAGAGCGAAGCCGAGCTTAAGGCGGCGAGGGATGCGCGCTACGCGGCACGTAAGAAGCGGAGGTAAGGCCGTACCCCTGCGCAAGCAGGGGCCCAGTCCCTTTCGTCATTCCCGCGAAGGCGGGAATCCAGCTGCTTCCGGCCGGCCTGCGGTGTCGCGGACAGGATCGACGTCACGCCGGATTCATTCCGCGTGGGATCAATAGCCGATGACTAGGTTGATTTTATCCGGCGTCGATGATTTTCGGCAAACGAGATTGTGGAACTCCACCTCGTCTGCATCTGCCGGTGCGCCAACTTCGCTCAGGAAGTCGTCCCAATAATCCGAGCCTATCAGGACGCACTGCAATGAGTCGCCCCGATACGAGTTAATCGCTTCTGCGACCCAGGCCGTCACACTGTTCATGGCGCGTATCCCCTATGGGAACCGAGCGGGGAGAGCATAGCATATTACGAAGGACTGACCCTACAGCAAAGGCCGATTCAATTGGCTGTGTCCGGCTCGCTCCGCTCGCAGGTAGTCTTTCATGGGTTTGGTGAGATAGCTCTTCGTCTTGAGCTGCCCGTCGGACAAATTCCGCGTCTCAACCGCAACCCGTGCGGCAACGTCGACCAAATCAGACGCAAGCTTCGCCTGCTGGCTTCCAAACAGCCCGTCACCTCGCCACTCAATGACGAGCTGATCATTTGTTTTGTGTAAGGCTATTTCGTTCGAAAAACGCTTGTACCATCTTGAACCCAATTCAACACAGTAAGGCCCGTCTTTTTGCCTCAGATAGACGAAATCGGTCGCGCGATGGCCGATCTCCGAGACCGCTCGCCAGTCGGTCAGATACATTGCCTTGTGAAGCTTGAACAAAGAGCAAGAGCCGAATTCGCCTAGCAAGAAACGAACTACGTCCCAGCCAACCGAATTCGGTTTGCCGATATCGGGGATGGCCCGGCGCTTGCGCCCCAAACGTCGATAGGTTTCACCAACGAAGTAATAATCGGCAGTCTGTGCAGCGAAGTTCCGGTGGACCATCGCTCGCGCGCCGGGATGATAAAGTGGAATTATTAGTCGACCATTCCATGCGTGGGCTGAGCGCACGCTTCCCGACAACGTAAGCTCATGTGGATCGATCTGCCGAGTGGCCTCCAAGGCCGCGGCACCGAGCGTAACCACGATTGCCGGATCAATGGTTTCAATCTGCCTCTGCAAATTGCTCGAGCAATTTCGGATTGATCGCTTCGACGGCGGGGCATTGTTGCCCCGCTCATCGCGCGGATTGCAGAGGATTGCATTTGTTATGAAGAGGTCGCGTCGCGACAAACCCGCCAAGTCAATAAGATGCTCGAAGTTGTCGCCCGCTTTGTCGCCGTGGAAAGGAACGCTTGTACGATCAGCGCCAAGGCGGCCTGGCGCCTCTCCAATAAACATAATTTTCGCTTCTGCCGGTCCGTTTGCCCACGACAGGACTCGCGTGCAGCCGTCCATCTCCGAACAGAGGCGGCACGACTGAACATCGGCGACTAGCGCCTCAAAAGCCGTATAGGCCTGCAACTCCATTGGCATAATTGCGCAACTTCCCCTTCCCGCCTTGCGCAATCGGCACGAGCGAAATGACCGTGACTCGACCGACATTGCGGCCGGTTTCCTGTGCGACAAACCTAGCCAGCCGCTGGAGTCCGATCATGTTCCCCAGAGCCTTACTGAGATAATCGTGCGAGCGATAGAGTCCCGTGACCCCAATTTTGTCACCGTCGAACACGCGAAATTGGACGTACTGCAAACACGGGGCACCGCGTGTCCTGAGGGTGTCGCTCGGAATGTCGCTATGCGCGTACAAGGCTGAGGCAACATTCTGATTCCACGAATTTATTTTCGTGATGATGCTGAGAAGCCGATTCTCTTTGAACTTCTCGTACTCACCCGCCTTCGGCGCTCGATGGCCTGTCAGTCGTTCGAAGTAGGTATCCTTCCAGCCCGAGTAGTGAATGTCTTGCTGACGCCCGCGGCCGAGGAACTCCCATCCTCGCGTAATCTTTGCCAAGGTATTTCCCGGAGCCGTAATCATGGGTGCCGGACAAAGAACATTCGCAACTGAACTTGGGCGCTCGGTCTGGACGGCCTTCGCCTGGTCATCCAACGCGCGAAGACGTTGCGGGGTCTCTATCCATTCGTTGGACGCGACGACGGCAATATGATCATTTGCAAACCCAGGCGCCGAAAAGGCTCGCGCGGCTCGGACCCACGCATCGATAATATTCAGTCCTTCGATTGCGAGCCCAATCATTTGCTGGCGCGATACGCCATTCGTCTCTTGGCGAGGTCACAGATGACTGTTCCGCCGCCGTTCTTCACAAGGTTATCAAATGTCCGAAACCCCATGGAGATGGCGTCTCGCCAATCTGAGATACTGCGTGAACTTACTTCGACGCCCCGCGTAACAGTCTTGAGCGCCTGAAGAATCGTGAACGGGATGTTGGCTCGATCAGTGAAAAGCGAAACACCTTCTGCTGTTTGCTCCGACTGATTGAACACAATCGCCGAGATCCCTTCCTCCAGGAAAACGGCGCGGGCACCGTCCTCAACTCGGTCGATATTGGCGTTCGACTTTCGCTTGCGCTTCAACATCCTTCGCATCGACGGGGACCACCCTAACCTGGTCATGTAGGCCAGATGGAATACATCGTGAAATCTGTAACCATCCTCGATGTGCGAATTATCGTCGAGGACGTTTCCAATTTGCGCGCCATCGATGCTGACAGTCGCAAGACTACCGTGGTCGTCGAATCGCACGGTTAATGCTGATGGGAAGCGTTCGCCCCTAGGGTAACCCTCGTCATAAACTCGCGCATCACCAGTGAAAAGAAATTCAGTCTTTGAGAGGTTTGCCTGAGCGATCTCCGAAAGCTTCAAATCGTATCGATGGGCAATTTCAGAAAGGTACCACAATACGTCCCCAATCTCGCGCTTAATCTCCTCGTGCACGAGCTCTTTGGCGGGATTGTCTCGCTTCACTTTCTTGATCGCCGAAGCAACGCTTCCCGCTTCGCCAAACAGGCCAAGCGTATATATCTCAATGTCCTCGGATCGGGCGGTCTTATGCGCCCGCTTTTGGTATTCGTCTAAATCCACGAAATCCCCTTACCCGAGCAGTCGGAGGCTACGCACTTTCAGCAGCTTGCGTCAAATTTCGCCGGAACCGATCATGTTGGCTGTCGAATCGGTTTGGGGGGATACATCATGAGGCTTGTTGGCTGGGCCCTAATTACACTCGGAGCGGTATTGGTGCTCTGGTCGTGCGTGATCACGACATCCGTGCACACTGACGCAACTTACTTGGCAGAAACTGGATATCGGGCGGCGAGCGACGTCTACAATCTTGGCTTGCTTCAACGGCAAATAATGATGCTCCAAAGCGGTTTGGCTCTTTTCATCTCCGGAACCGTTGCTGCCTGTCTCGGCGATCTCAGAGCAGGAATGCGGCGCGCCGGCACCGTGAAGTTCATTGGGGTCTTTGAAGCCGAGGCGCCAGCGGATGTTCCTGAGGAGGCCGTCACGAAGTAAATTCGTGACGTTGGTCCTGTCGCTCAGCGCGGCCGATGCCGCTCGACCGCAGGCCAGCCGATCACTTCGCATCTCTTCGACGTAAGCTCGCCTCTGCTGCTCAGCGCGCTCGCTTACGCTCGGTGCTTCGTTCGACAATAACCTCCCGCTCCCACACCCTCGGCTCTCGCGGCAATGCGCCATTGGGTATCCACGCCCGCTCGCGCGGTTCGCAGACCGCCTCATAAAACTCGCGGCTGTTGAGCGAGAAGCTGCGCATGTTCGGTGCGGCCGTCGCCTCAGTCATGATCATCCAATTCCTCTTCCTCGCCGCCACCTTCGCCACGCCAACATACAAGCGCCATCCCCCGCTCCGCGCGCCACGCGTTCACCTCGGCCAAAAGCTCGGCCTTCTTGTCCGGCCCGTGGGTGAACTCGCCGAGCCAGCCGGCCTCGGCGGTCAGCAGCATGTCGGTCTCCCGCGCGCGGGGCTTGCGCCACGGCTCGTCGGCCTGGGGCCGCATCGCCTGCGCCTTCTCCCAGTCGACCGGCAGCTCGGTCAGGATCTCGAACGCCGCGCGCTTGCCCGCGCACCCGCTGATGTCGCGAAGGTACAGCCGCCGCGCCCGCAGCAGCTTCACCGAAATGCCGTCGCGCGCCTCCTCGGCGCGGCGGGCATACGAATCCTCGTCCTCCCACTCGCCATGTTCGTTCAGCACCTGCCCGGGCAGCCCGCCCGGCGGCGCGGCGGGATTCTTGCGCCGATAATCGATCGGCGGCAGCCTGCTGCCCGGGACCACCAGGGGCTCCGCCGGCGCCTGCGCCGCCAGCCGCCGCCGCGCCAGCGCGATCGCCTTGTCGCACGCGTCGCGAAAGCCTTCCGCCTCCTTGTGCTTGCCGAGCCGGGTATGGCCGGTGCGGTCCTTGCCCATCTCGTCGCACGCCTGCTGGATCGACCCGTGGATCGCCAGCCTGGCGACGAATTCGCGCTGCAGCGCGGGCGTCCACGATCCCTCGACGATCCGCGCCCGCGGCACGGCCGGGAAGTCGAGCAAGGCCTTGATCTCGTCGTCCAGGGACTCAAGGTCGAAGGGCGCGGCGTCGTCCGCCGGCTGTTGGGAATCGCTCATCGGTGAGTGTGGAGCAAATGAAATCCAAATAGGACAGCACTAAATTCCGCCCCGGAACGGGGAGGGGGACCAGCGCAGCTGGTGGAGGGGTCGGTCACGCGAGTGAATCGCGTGACGTCGGACGGGTTCGCTCGGCTGAGGGCTCGCGCCCCGCCGGCCGCCTCGTTCCGTCTCTCGACACAAGCTCGGCTTTGCTGCGCAAAGCCTCCCTTGTGCTCGGCGGAACTCGTTTTCGTTACACACGTAAATCAATCGTGCCGCATGAACCGCAAGTCACTCGACTCTTCGCCGCTTTGACGGGATCATGAGCCGATGACCGGCAAAGGGGGAAAGGCGAAGCGCAGCTCGTCCGGTGGACGAGCGAGCACGCCTTTGACCACGTCCGGCGCGCAGGCCGTGAGCGGCACGCCGGCCGCGCCCCAAACGCCCCAAACCCCGCGCACGCCCGCCGGCTTCGAGCCGCTGGTCACCCAGCTCGGCGGCGGCAACCTCGACTTTTCCGCGATGCTGGCGATCGCCGACATCCTGCCGGTGATGGTCGCCTACATCGACACCTCGCTCACCTACCGCTTCGTCAACAAGCCGCTCGCCGACTGGCTCGGGCTGCCGCGCCGGGACATTCTCGGGCGGACCATCCGCGAGGTCATCGGCGACAAGGCGTTCGCGGGCCGCGAGCCTTTGCTAAGGGCCGCGCTCGGCGGCGAGCGGACCTCCTACGCGAGCGAGATCGAGCATGCGACCCGCGGCCATGTCGCGGTGCAGAGCGACTATGTCCCGTGGGCCGACCCCGGCGGCGCGGTGCGCGGGATCATCATCCTGTTCGAGGACGTGACCGAGCAGCGCGCCGCCGAGCGCGCGCTGCGCGAGAGCGAGGAGCGCTTCCGGCGAATCGCCAATTCCGCGCCCGCGCTGATGTGGGTCACCCGCCTCGACCGCGTGCGCGACTTCGTCAACGACGCTTATGCAGAGTTCGTGTGCGGGCCGGGCTGCGACACCGACGAGGCGCGCACGCTCGACTGGCGCGGCCGCATCCATCCCGACGACGTCGACCGGATCATCGCCGAGAGCATCGCCGGGGAAGCCTCGCTCCAGCCGTTCACGCTCGAGGGCCGCTACCAGCGCCACGACGGCGAATATCGCTGGCTGCGCAGCGTCTCGCAGCCGCGGTTCGGGCCGGACGGCGAGCTGATCGGGTTCATCGGCGTCGGCTCCGACATCACGCTCGCCAAGCATGCCGAGCTCGAGCTTCGCCGCCAGGTCGAGGAGCGGACCGCGCAGCTCGCCGCGTCCGAGGCGCAGTTCCGCGCGGTGTTCGAGGCGGCGCTCGAGGTGATGGTCCTGCTCGAGCCCGACGGCACCATCCTCGCGGTCAACAACCGGCGCGAATTGTGGCGCCACGCCGATCCGTCCGAAGCGATTGGCGCCAAGATCTGGGATGCGCCGACGATGCGCGCCTACCCGCAGCATGCGGGGCTGATGAAGAAGGGCATCGCCGCGGCCGCCCGGGGCAGGACGTTCACGGCCGAGGTCAAGATGGAGCGCGAGGGGGCCCCGACCGCTTACCTCGACGTCTCGGTGCAGCCGATCCGGGCGCCGGACGGGGCGATCGTCTATCTGCTGTTCGAGGCGCGCGACATCACCGAATTGAAGGCCGCGCAGGAGCAGCTTCGCCAGAGCCAGAAGATGGAGGCGCTGGGGCAGCTGACGGGCGGCATCGCGCACGACTTCAACAATTTGCTGACTGTCGTCGTCGGCGGCCTCGACATCATCGCCAAGCGCGCCCCCGACCCCAAACTCAAGCGGTATGCGGAGAACGCGCTCGCTGCCGCCGAACGCGGGGCGCGGCTGACCGGACAGCTGCTGGCGTTCAGCCGGGTCCAGCGGCTCGAGGTCCAGCCGACTTATGTCGCGCCGCTGATCGAGAACATGCGGCCGCTACTGCGCAACGTGCTCGGCCCGGGCATCACCAAGAATTTCGACCTCGATCAAGCGATGATCCCGGTGATGGCCGACCCGACCCAGCTTGAGGTCGCCGTGCTCAACCTCGCCATCAACGCCCGCGACGCGATGCCCGAGGGCGGCGAGCTGACCTTCTCGTCCAAGCCGGTGCGCGTCCGCGGCGGCGAGCCGGACCTCGACCCCGGCGATTATATCGAGCTCACCATCGCCGACACCGGCGTCGGCATGCCGCCCGAAGTGCTCGAGCGCGCGTTCGAGCCGTTCTTCACCACCAAGGAGGTCGGCAAGGGCACCGGCCTCGGGCTGTCGATGGTCTATGGCATGGCGCGCCAGTCGGGCGGCGCCGCGCGGATCGAAAGCACGCCGGGCAAGGGCACCGCGGTGAAGCTGCTGTTCCGCAAGGCGGACGAGGCGGTGAGCGAGGCCGCGCCGGGGATCGAGGAGCCCCACGTGGCCGCTGCCGGGCCCGCCCCCGCCTCGATCCTGGTAATCGACGACGATCCCGACGTCCGCGGCTTCATCGTCGAGGCCCTCGAAGAGCAGGGTTACAATGTCCGCGAAGCCGCCGACGGCCGCGAGGGCATCGCCGAGGTCGAGCGCGAGACCCCAGATCTCATCGTCCTCGATTTCATCATGCCCGGCCTGTCGGGCGCCGAGGTCGCCCGCCGCGTCCGCGACCGTCACCCCGACCAGCCGATCCTGTTCGTCTCCGGCTACAGCGAAACCGACGCGGTCAAGCGCATTGCGCCCGACGCGCCGGTGCTCGCCAAACCGTTCCGCGCCGAGGCGCTGCATAAAGCGGTGCGCGGGGCGCTGACGCCGACCGGGTGAAAAGCGCGGCGCGCGCCCTCCGTCCAAAATAGTTTGTTTGACCGACTCGCAACAACGGTAGCAGAGCGAGGGCGGTCGCCTGTTGTTGCGCACCGGCATTCTCCCACGGCCCAGCATCGCGTCGTTCCAGCCGCGTCACTCGCCGCTCTCGCCGGCAACAGGGAGAATGAAATGTCCCAACTTCATCCGCATCTCGGCCGTCGTCATTTCCTGGCGTCCGCAGCGCTGGGCACGATCGCGACATTGGTACCGATGAGCGGCGCTCACGCGTCGGCCACCGTGCCGCCGGGGCCGGCGCCCACGCTCAGTCCGGCTCAGCCGACCAGCACGCCCGCAACCCCGGCCGTTGCCGAAAGCTGGGTGATCGCGGCGGCTGCAAGCGTAGATCCAAGCGGCGACAGCGCGATCCGGCCGTTCCACTATCGCGCAACGGACCAGGAACTCGCCGATCTCAAGAGGCGTATCCGCGACACCCGATGGCCCGACCGCGAAACGGTCAATGACAACAGCCAGGGCGTGCAGCTCGCCACCACGCGGAAACTCGCTGATTACTGGCTGCAGCATCACGACTGGCGCCGCGCAGAGGCGAACCTGTTTTCCTATCCGAACTTCATCACCAACATCGACGGGCTCGACATTCACTTCATCCACGTGAAGTCGAAGCATCCGAATGCGCTGCCGGTGATCGTCACTCACGGCTGGCCGGGATCGATCATCGAGCAGCTAAAGATCATCGGTCCGTTGACCGATCCGACGGCACATGGCGGGACGGCAGCTGACGCGTTCGACGTCGTGATCCCGTCGCTCCCCGGATACGGCTTCTCGGGGAAACCGACTGCACCGGGATGGGTCGTACCCCGCATCGCCCAGGCGTGGGACGTGCTGATGAAGCGGCTCGGCTACACGCACTATGTCGCGCAGGGCGGCGATTGGGGCAATGCGATCAGCGAGGTCATGGCGCTGCAGCAGCCGCCCGGACTTCTCGCCATCCACACGAACATGTCGGCGACATTGCCGGAAGCAATCCGCCGCGCTCTTCCCGCCGGTCCGCCGCCGGCCAATCTCTCGTCCGACGAGCAACGTGCGTGGAACCAGCTCACCGACTTCTACGTCCATGGGCTTGGCTATGCGATCGAGATGAACCAACGCCCGCAGACGCTCTACGGGCTGGCGGACTCGCCGATCGGGCTTGCGGCGTGGATGCTCGACCACGACATCCAAAGCTATGACCTCATCGCGCGCGTATTCGACGGCGCGAGCGAGGGGCTGACGCGCGACGACATCCTCGACAACGTCACGCTCTACTGGCTGACCAACACCGCGGTGTCCTCGGCTCGCCTGTATTGGGAGATGCGCAACAGCAAGGCGGGGTTCTTCGACCCGCGCGGAGTGCCGCTTCCGACCGGCGTCAGCGCCTTCCGGTACGAGATCTACCAGGCGCCGGAAAGCTGGGCGCGAGCCGCCTACCCGCACCTCGTTTTCTACCGGGCCCATGACAAGGGCACGCACTTCGCGGCGTGGGAACAGCCGCAGCTACTTGCCGAAGACCTGCGCGAGACTTTCCGGTCGGTGCGGAGACCCTAGCACCCCGGGCGCGCTTAACGGACCGGCTTGCGGAACTTGAGCGCGAACTGGTTGGTGTGGAAGCGGATCCTGGGGTCGAACACCGGGATGTTCATCGGGTCCTTGGGATTGCGCAGCGCATTGCTTTCGCCGGCGAGGCGGAAGCCGGCCGCGGCCGCTTCGCGGATGACCGTGGCGCGCTCGATGCGGTGCATGGTTTCGGTATCGCTGGTGCCGTGACCGGCCGCGGCTGCATGGTCGATGACGATGAACAGCCCGCCCGGCTTCAAGATGCGGAACGCGGATCGGGCCAGCACCGGTGAGCCGGGGCTGCCCATGAACTTGTCGTTGTAGTCGTGGTAATTGTCGGACGTCCAAACCACGTCGAGCGGTTCGGGCGCGGTCAGCGCCGGACCCGGCTGAATCTGCACGGTCACGTTGCCGTACGCCTTGGCGATCTGCTGCAGTTGCTGGACGTTGCCGGCGGCTTCGCGCGCATAGGCCTGGGGCCAGACCGCGTACACGCGGCCCTTCGGCCCGACCATTTTCGAGAAGATGCGCGTCCAATAGCCGTCGCCCGGTATGAGATCGAGAACGCGTTGCCCCGGCTTGAGGTCGGCGAGCGCGACCAGCTCCGCCGGACGCCTGCGGGCATCGGCCCCGCGCTGAGCGCTGCGCGCCGGATCGGCAAGCGCGCGGGCGAGGGACGAATTGGGCGCGGCCTGGGCGGCAGGCCAAAGCGCGGCGAACGCGAGACTTGCGGCAAGGATTGTCAGCGTTTTCATGCGGCCTCCTTCAATCAGCCGCAGCCATGCCCGATGCGCGGCGGCGGATCGATTCAACAAAGCATAAAGAAGTTGTCGCAGGCGTTTTGCGAGGCGTCCGACCGATTGAACGTCCGGCGGCCGCGCGCGTTTTCCGTCCATGATCCGGCCGCTCGCCGCATTCGCGCTTATCGCCGCTTCGCCCGTCTCGGCGCAATCGCGGCCGGCGAGCCTGCAGCCGACGCCCGCCGCCCAGCAGATCCTGGAGCGCGACTGGGTGCTGATGAACTGGGCGCTCAAATTTTATGACGCGGACCACGACATCCTGCTCGAGCCGGGAGAAGCGAAGGTGGCAGCAGAGGCGTTCCGGCGAATGGCCGATGCCGACAGCGACGGGCGCGTGACGCCGCAGGAATATCGCGCGGCGCGCGCGTTCATCCTCGCTCGCTATTGATTTCGCGCTGGCCGCAGAAAGCATCCATTCATTTCGCACTTCGCAAGGCGCCGACATGATGAAAACGAACATCGACCGGCGCGCGCTTCTCGGAGCCGGGGCGGGGGCGGCGATCATTGCGGGTACGGCGCTGCTGCGCTCGCCTTCGATCGCGGCGACCCGCGGATTCGCGGTGTCTCATTCGCCCGACGAGTGGAAGCGCCTGCTCGGCCCGCAGCGCTACGCCGTGCTGCGCGAAGCGAGCACCGAACGGCCGTTCACCAGCCCGCTGCTCAATGAGCATCGCCGGGGGACGTTCGTCTGTGCCGCCTGCGCATCGCCGTTGTTCAGCTCGGCGACCAAGTTCGACAGCGGCACCGGCTGGCCGAGCTTCTGGCGGGCGCTGCCTCGGGCGGTAGTCACGCGCTCGGACCGCAGCCTGCTGATCGAGCGCACCGAGGTGCTGTGCGCGCGTTGCGGGGGACATCTCGGCCACCTGTTCGACGATGGGCCCAAGCCGACCGGGCTGCGCTATTGCATGAACGGTCTGGCGCTGAAGTTCGCGCCGGCCTGACCGCTATTGCCCGGTCATTTCTGCCACGCCGGACCGCGATATTCCATGTAGCGCGCGGTTTTCACCGCGATGTCGTGGTCGAAGTAGAGCTCGGTGATGTGCAGCGCGAGCTCGATCCCCGAGGTCTCGCCGCCGGCGGTGTAGATCATCGGCGCGCTGTGGACGTAGCTGCGGTCGCGCAGCCAGCCGATCTTCGGGTAGGTTTTCGCAAAGCCGTCGATGTAATCGTGGTGGCTGGTGGCGGGCAGGCCGTCGAGGATTCCGGCGTCGGCGAACTTGGCGGCACCGGTGCACACCGACAGCATGAGCTTGCCGCGGGCTGTCATGCCGCGGATGAAGTTGAGGTAGGGCTCCGACCGGCCGGTCTGCGCTCCGACCACGACGATGTCCGGATCGGGCGCGTCGGCGAAGGTGTAGTCGGGCACGATGGTCAGCGTGCCGGCCTTGATCGGCTGGCGAGTCTCCGACACGGTATAGGTCTGGAATCCGGTCGTCCCGGGCGATTGCACCTGGTCGAACACCTGCATCGGTCCGGCGATGTCGATCAGGGTTGCGCGGTCGGAGACGACGAACGCGACTTTCATGATCCCCGACGACGGGAGCGCAAGCTGCTTCTCGGGGGCTTCGGCGCCCGCCGCTGCGGCACGTCCTGAGCAGGCGCATGCGGAGCAGGCCATCGCCACGAGTGCCAGGATCTTGAGTAGGTGCATGGCTCGCTCTCCCTTGTCGAGACGGTTTGCTAGCACCGGCCGCATTCGTCACATAGGACCATGATCCGACATATTCGGACATTGGAAGAAGCGTCATGACGGAGCAAAAGCTGCGCAACGTCGTCATCATCGGCTTCGAGGGCAACACCGCGCTCGACCTGGTCGGCGCTGCCGATACCTTTCACGCCGCGAGCTATCTGGCTGATCCGCGCCCGTATCGGACGATCATCGCGTCGGTGGACGGCCGCGGCTTTCGGTCGAATCTCGGACTTCAGGTCATTCCCGAATGCGCACTCGATGAGATTGACGCGATCGACACTTTGATTCTTCCCGGCGGAGCGGGACTGCGCAATCCGGACGTGGGCGAGCCGATCGCCGAATGGATCCGCGCCAATCATGGACGCATCCGCCGCGTCACGTCGGTGTGCACCGGATTGTTCGGGCTTGCCGCGACCGGGCTTCTCGACGGCCGGCGAGCGGCGACGCATTGGCGCTTCGCGGCGCAGCTAGCGTCGCTGCATCCGCAAATTGAAATCGATCCGGATGCGATTTTCGTGAGGGACGGCAAGTTCATCACCTCGGCCGGCGTGACCGCCGGGATCGACCTTGCCCTGGCGCTGATCGAGGAGGATCTCGGTCCCGCAGCGGCGTTGGCGGTAGCGCGCGAGCTCGTGGTTTTCGTCAAACGGCCGGGAGGCCAGCGCCAATTTTCCGACATCCTGCGCTTCGAGGCGGCGAATGCGCCGCGGCTGCGGGATTTCGGCCATTACATCCAGACCCACCTCGACGCGGACCTCGGGGTGGAGGAGCTTGCCGCGAGGGCCAATTTGTCGGTCAGGCATTTCACCCGGCTGTTCCGCCAGACGCTGGGCGTGCCGCCCGGCGAGTTCGTCGAGCAGATGCGGCTTGGCGAAGCGGTTCGCCGCCTGACCGGCACCGATGCCGCGGTCGATCGCGTCGCTTATTCGATCGGTTTCAGGAGCGCGGACGCGTTTGCCCGCGCGTTTCGGCGGCAGTTTGGAGTGACGCCGTCGGACTATCGCGATCGGTTCTCATCGGTAGCGTGACCGCAGCGCACTGAGGCGCGGCGCGCACAGCGGCCTTATTCGACGGCCGCGGCCTTTTCGTCGAGCAGCTTGGCGCGCATGCGTTCGGTCCGTTCGGCGCGATCGGCCATTTCGGTCCACGCCGCCTCGGCGCGGAGGCAGCGCTCGCGCACGTTGGGGAGAATTGCCGACTCCGCCTCGGCCCGCGCCACAGCGGCGCGGTCGAGGCAGAGTTGGCGGTTGGTTCTGCTGTTCAGCAAGGCGGGAGGATTATTCGGCGCTGTCGGCGCTGTCCGCGCTCTCGGCAGTCTCCGCACTCTCGGCGCTGTCACTCGCGGGGGCGGCGTCATCGGCCGAGCGAAGGTTGACGGCGCTCATCTTGCCGCGGCGGTCCTGCTCCAGCTCGTAGCCGATGCGCTGGTTCTCGCGCAGGCTGCGCATTCCGGCGCGCTCGACGGCGGTGATGTGGACGAATGCGTCATTGCCGCCCTCGTCCGGTTGGATGAAGCCGTAGCCTTTTGATTCGTTGAAAAATTTAACGGTGCCGATGGGCATGATCTCAGTTCCTTCAGTGCAATGGGCCGCCACTCGGCCCATCGTCGCTAGGAGAGGCGATGCGAAGGAATGAAGAGCCGCAAAGCGCTTTAGACCGTCCGATTGCGACTAGTAGCGCGGATGACATAGGCGTTTAGGCGCCCGAATGTAAGCCCGCGGCATCGGACAGGCGCCATCGGGTGCGACGACCATCCGTTGATCGAATAGCCGCGCAATCTGTGCGAGAGGCGTTGCGCGGCGGCTTTCGCGGGCTATGACTCGCCCTTCGCCGCCGCCAAATTTACCGGAGAATTCAAGTCGATGCACAATTTCAGCAGGATCGCATTGCTCGCCGCCGCAACCGCCCTGACGCCGCCGGTGCTCGCGGCGCCGGCACAGTCGGTGCCGATCCCGACGCTGGTGAAGCAGGTGTCGATCCCGCACGCCACGTTCAGGCTGAAGAACGGGCTGACGGTGGTCGTGCATGAGGATCACAAGACGCCGATCGTCTCGGTCGTCGTGTGGTACAATGTCGGATCGAAGGATGAGCCGCCGCGCAAGGAAGGCTTCGCGCACCTTTACGAGCATTTGATGTTCAATGGCTCGGAGAACCTGCCGGGGGACTATTTCACCTATCTCCAGCAGATCGGCGCGACCGATTACAACGGGACCACATCCTACGACCGGACCAATTATTTCGAGACCGTTCCCGCCGGCGCGCTCGAGCGCGCGCTGTTCATGGAGAGCGACCGGATGGGCCATCTGCTCGGCGCCGTGACCCAGGGCGTCATGGACAACCAGCGGGCCGTGGTCGAAAATGAGAAACGTCAGGGAGACAGCCGCCCCGGCGGGCTCCTCCAGTACCAGCTGTTCGGCGGCCTTTTCCCGCCCGGACACCCCTATCACCATACAACTATCGGATCGGTCCAGGATCTGGACGCGGCACGGCTCGCCGACGTCAAGGCGTGGTTCCGCGCGCGCTATGGTCCCGACAATGCGGTGCTGGTGATCGCCGGCGACGTCACCGCTGCCCAGGCGAAGCCGCTGGTCGAGAAATATTTCGGCGACATCCCGCGCGGGCCAGTCAACAGTCCGGCGATGGCCGGCGTGCCGACGCTCGCCAAGCCCAAGTCGATCGCGATGCACGACCATGTCGCGACGACCATCATCCAGAAATACTGGGCGGTGCCGGGCCTTCTCGACAGGCGCCTTGCCGCGCTCGACATCGGCGGCTCGGTGCTCGGCGGACTTGCGAGCTCGCGGCTCGACAAAATCATGGTGCGCGAAGAAGGCCTCGCGGTCGCGGTCAGCGCAAGCCTGTCGCCGCTTCAGCGCGCCGGAATCTTCAGCGTCAGCGCCTATGTGAAGCCCGGAGTCGACCCGGCCAAAGTGTCCAGACGGCTGGACGAGATCCTCGCCGATTATATCGCCAAGGGCCCGAGCCGGGACGAAGTCGAGCGCGCGGTCATGAGCGAGGTCTCGGGGCGGATCCGCGGCCTCGAGCAGGTCGGCGGCTTCTCGGGCAAGGGCCAGACCCTGGCGGAAGGCCAGACGCTCGCGCACGACAGTGATTATTACAAGAAGACGTTGGCGACTTACGCGGCAATCACCCCGGCGGCAGTGCGCACACAAATGCAGCAATGGCTTCGGCGGCCCGCTTTGACGATCACCATGTCACCCGGCGAGCGCGAGGCTTACGTCGAGCCCAAGGCGGTCGAGCCTCCTAAACAAGGCGCATCGAAGAGCGAAGGCGCAGCCAAGGGCAACCGGCCGATTCCGCCAATCGGCCAACTCGCCGCGCTCGACTTCCCGGAGATCACCCACACCAAGCTGTCGAATGGAATTCCGCTCGAGTTCGTTCAGCGCCGCTCGGTCCCCGTCACCCAGGTCGCAATGGCCTTCGATGCGGGAAGCGCCACGGACAGCAATACGACCCACGGCCTGGCCGCGATGGCCATGAGCCTGCTCGATGAAGGCACGTCAAAGCTCAGTTCGCAGGAGGTTGCGGAGACCGAGGAGAGGCTTGGAGCGGACGTCAGCAGCAGCAATGGGTCGGACCAGTCCTTCGTCGAGCTCAATGCGCTGTCCCCGAACCTCGCGCCGTCGCTCGACCTGATGAGCAGCGTGACGAGGGACGCGGCGTTCCGGCCGGCGGATATCGAGCGCATCCGCGCCCAGACGCTGACCGCGATCGCGCAAACCCAGAAGGATCCGACGCGCGTCGCCCGGCGCCTGCTTCCGATCGTGCTTTACGGGCCGAACCATCCCTACGGCGGCCCCGGCGGAGGCGATCCCAAGGCCATCGCGAAGTTCAGCCGCGCCGACCTCGTCGCGTTCGAACAGCGCTGGTTGCGGCCCGACAATGTCAGGATCTACGTCGTGTCCGACCGCCCGATCAGCGAGGTTCAGCCCCTGCTCGAGGAACGATTCGGCAATTGGACCGCACCGGGCGGGCCAAGGCCCCTCAAAGCGTTCACGCCGCCGCCACCGCGGCCGTCCTCGCCGAAGATCCTGCTCATCAACCTTCCCGGCTCACCGCAGTCGAGCATCGTCGGCGGGCAGCTGCTGCCGCTCGATCCCAAGGGTGACCTGGTGCCCTTCGACACCGCCAATGACGTGCTCGGCGGGACCTTCCTGTCGCGACTCAACATGGACATCCGTGAGGAGAAGGGCTGGTCCTACGGAGTGAGCGGCGACGAGCAGGTCATGCTCCATGCGGTGCCGTACGTCGTCTCGGCCCCGGTCCAGGCCGATCGAACGGGCGATTCGCTGCTCGAGCTCAACAAGCAGCTGACCGACTTCCTGAGCACGAGGGGCGTTACGCGGGAGGAGATGACCCGCACGGTCGCCAGCCGCATCAACGCGCTTCCGGGCGAACTCGAGACATCGGGATCGGTGCTGGGCTCGATTATGGAAATGGACCTGCTGAACCGCCCCGACAATTATTATGAGACGCTTCCGCCCGAGTATCGGTCGCTGACGACGGCGAAGCTCGACCAGGCGGCGCGCGCGGCGCTCGACCCGAAGGGGTTCACGTGGATCGTCGTCGGCGATGCCGCGAAGGTGCGTCCGCAGCTCGAGAAGCTTGGCATGCCGATCGAGGTCGTGGAGGCGCCGTGAGCCGAAGCTCGCGGCACCTCACGCTGCGCGGTTGCCCGACCTAGCGATCGAACTCCAGCACATCGGTTGGGGCGCCCTTGAACCTCAACATTTTCCGCTTCAGCGTCAGGTGTTTTCCGTCCGCCGACACGGTTGCCGTGGATTGTACCGTCAGCTTGCCGTGGAGCCGTGAGTTGGCCTTCACTTCGCGATCGCCAACCGCGGTGAGGGAAATGCTGTCCGCATTCGGGTTGCCGACCATCGGATAGGATTTGCCATTCCAGGCAGCCGAATAGCTAAAATTCAGCTCCTTTCCCGCGGGATTCTTCGAGCCGGACTTCATCGTCACCTTGCCGCCGGAAATGTCGTACGTGCGCGTCTCGCTCTGCTCCTTGCCAGGAGATTGGAACTTCGATGTCGCCGCATTGAGATGCCAGGTGCCGTTCCACAGCTTGGCGTTCGGCCCGGCTGCGCTCGCAGCTTGCGGAACAGCCATCGCTGCTGTTGCAAAGATCATTGCGGATTTGATTCGACCGTTCATGGCTTACCCCCTTCAGGATCACAGGCCGCCGCTACTCGAAGCAGGGCGGGGAGCGCGCTATGCGCTCATTTAGAACAGCAATATTGCGCTTTCTTTTGCTGGCGCGCGCCCGCCTACCGCCGAATCCGTGTCACATGGCCCATCTTGCGGCCGGGGCGGGCCTCGTCCTTGCCGTAGAGGTGGACGTGAGCGCCGCGTTCAGCGACGAGCTCGGGCCAGCGCTCGACCTCGGCGCCGATCAGATTGTCCATGATCGCGCGGCCGCGCATCAAGCCGGTGACGCCGGGCGGCAGGTCGCAGATCGCGCGGATGTGCTGTTCGAACTGCGAGGTGACCGCGCCTTCGATCGTCCAGTGGCCGCTGTTGTGGACGCGCGGCGCGATCTCGTTGACCAGCGGCCCGCCGGGGCTGGCGAAATATTCGACCGTGAGCACGCCGACGTGGCCGAGCGCTTCGGCGATGGCGAGCGCCGCCTCGCGCGCGTCCGCGATCTGCGCGGCGGCGACATCGGTGCACGGCACCGTCGAGCGGCGAAGGATGCCGTCGCGATGCTCGTTCTGCGGCGAATCCCAAAAGACGTGGCGGCCGTCGGCCCAGCGCGCGAGGATGACCGAAAATTCGGCGACGAAATCGACGCCGGTTTCCGCCACCGCGGGCTCTTCGCCGATCGCGGCCCAGGCGGTCTCGGCATCGCCCTCGGCGCCGATCCAGGCCTGGCCCTTGCCGTCATAGCCGTAGCGCCGCGTCTTGAGCACGATCGGCGTGCCGAGTTCAGCGGTTGCGGCGTGCACGTCGTCCAGCGACGCGACCGCCCGCCATGGCGCGACCCGCGCGCCGCACCGCTCGATGAACTCCTTCTCGGTCGCCCGGTCCTGCGCGATCGCGAGCGAACGGGCGCCGGGCCGCAGCTTTTCGCCTAGCCTCGCCAGCGGCTCCACGGGCAGATTCTCGAATTCGTAAGTGGCGACGTCGACGGCATCGCGGAACTTGTCCAGCGCGGCGAGGTCGTCGAACGGCGCGCTCGTCAAATAGGCTGCGACATCGGCCGCCGGCGGATGTCCGCCGGGATCGAAGATGTGGCATTTATAGCCGAGTTGCGCCGCGGCAATCGCCAGCATCCGGCCGAGCTGGCCGCCGCCGATGATCCCGATGGTCGAGCTGGGTCCGATCATTCGGGCGCTTCGGCCACCGATCCCGTTTGCGCTGCGCGCCAGGCGCGCAGCCGTTCCCCAAGCGCTTCGTCGTGGCTGGCGAGAATGGCGGCTGCGAGCAGGCCGGCGTTGATCGCCCCGGGCTTGCCGATCGCGAGGGTGCCGACCGGCACTCCGGCCGGCATCTGGACGATCGACAGCAGGCTATCCATGCCCTTGAGCGCCTGGGTTTCGACGGGGACGCCGAGCACCGGAAGCTCGGTCATCGACGCGGCCATGCCCGGGAGATGCGCCGCGCCGCCCGCGCCGGCGATCACCAGCTTGAGGCCGCGGCGCTTCGCCGAATGGGCATATTCGTAGAGCCGCTTGGGCGTGCGGTGCGCGGAGACGATCCGGGTCTCGTGGGGAACGCCGAGCTGGTCGAGGATTTCGGCCGCGTGGCGCATGGTTTCCCAGTCGGAGCTGCTGCCCATGATGATGCCGACGAGCGGCTCCGTCATTGTCCCGCCTTGGATCAGTTGTAGGAACCGGCTCGTTTAGGGGGGCGACTCGGGCTAGGCAATCGGAGCTTTCGGGCATCACCGGACGTTGAATCGAACGACTGGGAAGATCCCGCATTTTCAAGGCTGTAGAATCAAGCTATGGGTAGCGTACAGACGAGAGCAAAGGCTCGGGGCAATGTCTGATGAAGTAACCGACGTCGTCGACGTCGAAGATCGTGAGCGGCTGATCCAGGAGATCAGCTTGCTGAGGGGCAAGGTTGCGCGCCTTCAGGAGCGCGTGGAGCAGCTCGACCAGCTGGCGCACCAGGATTCGCTGATCTGCCTTCCCAACCGCCGCGGCTTCATGCGCGAGCTCGAACGGCTGATCGCGCGGGTAGACCGCTACGGGATCAACGCCGCGATGCTGTTCGTCGACCTCGACGGGCTGAAGATGATCAACGACACGTTCGGCCACCGCGCCGGCGACGAGGCGCTGATCCAAGTCGCGAACCTGCTGGCCAAAGGTGTCCGCCACAGCGACGTGGTGGCGCGGATCGGCGGCGACGAGTTCGGCATCCTGCTCGAGGCATCGGACGAAAATGACGCGCACGAGACGGCGACCCGGCTGGTCGACCAGATCTGCGGCTGTGAATTCACCCATGACGGCGACGCGATGCCGCTGAGCGTCGCGATCGGCGTCGGGATGATCGATGCGCTCGACACCGCCGAGGTGGTGATGGAGCGCGCCGACGAGGCGATGTACCGGCGCAAGGCCGCGGCCTGATCTAGGCTTCGCCCAAATCAAATCGCCGAACGACCGACAGATCGTCGGCCAGCTCATAGACGATCGGCTTGCCGGTCGGGATTTCGAGGCCGACGATCTCATCGTCGCCGATGTTCGACAGATATTTGATGATCCCGCGAAGCGAATTGCCGTGCGCCGCGACGAGCACGCGCTGGCCGGCCTGGAGCGCGGGCGCGATCTCCCGCTCATAATAAGGCACGGCCCGCGCGATCGTGTCCTTGAGGCTTTCGGTCTCCGGCACCTCGACCCCCGCATATCGGCGGTCAGTGCTGACGTCCCACGGGCTGTCGCGATCGAGCGGCGGGGGCGGGATGTCGTAGGATCGCCGCCAGATCTTGACCTGCTCGGCGCCGACCTTCTCGGTCATCTCTTGCTTGTTGAGCCCGGTAAGCCCGCCATAATGGCGCTCGTTCAGCCGCCAGTCCTTGGTCACCGGCAGCCACAGGCGATCCATCTCGTGCAGCGCGAGGTGAAGCGTGCGGATGGCGCGGGTGAGGACGCTGGTGAAGCAGCAGTCGAAGTCGATGCCCTTGCCGCGCATCAGCCGGCCGGCGGCGCGCGCCTCCTCGACGCCGGCCGGCGACAGGTCGACGTCCCACCAGCCGGTGAAGCGATTCTCGAGGTTCCACTGCGACTGGCCGTGCCGCAGCAGCACGAGCGTCGGCATCAGGCGCTGACTTTCTCGCGCTTTGCCCGCGCACGCTCGGCCTGCGCCGCCTTGAGATCGGGCAGCAGCGCGTGGAGCGCGTCGAGGCAGGCGTAGGCGAGATGCTTCGAGCGTTGCGGCGACCAGCCATAGACCTCGTCGGGGAGGTCGAAATTGTCCTTGAACGGCATTTCGAGAGTCATCGATACGCAGCCGTAGCGCTCCGCAAGCTGGGTGGTGGACATCGACATATTGGCATGTCCCGGCGGCGGGATCTCATAGCCCTGGCTGCGCTGGAAGTCGGGCGAGACCTTCTCGAGCGTCTCGCTGAACAGGTTGAACAGCCGCAGCTGGCCGTCGCTCAGCGACGGAATCCCCTCGAAGCCGGCGAGGAAATTGGCGGGGATCGCTTCGTCGCCGTGGACGTCCATGGCGAAATCGGGCGGCACTTCGTCCATCGCGTTGCGCACGGACAGGACTTCGGGACTCTTCTCGGCCGAGGGGGCGTGCCATTCGCGGTTGAGATTGACGCCGGCGGCGTTGGTTCTGAGGTGGCCGCGGCGCGAACCGTCGGGGTTCATGTTCGGAACGACATGAAAGGTGCAGTCGCGGCGCAGGACGCGCGTGACCGGATCGTCCTCGTCGGTCAGCTTCTCGAGCGCGCCTTCCATCCACCACTCGGCCATGCTCTCGCCCGGGTGCTGGCGGGCGTAGAGCCAGACGTTGATGCCGCCCTCGCCGATCGTCAGGCAGTCGATATCCTGCCCGTCGAGGCTTTTCCCGAGCGAGCGGTACGCGACGCCCGGCAGCGCGGTGGTCTGGGTGACGAGGTCGTGGTGCCGCTCCATAGAATAAGGCGCGAAATAAGCGATCCACACCAAGTCCTGCGGCGGGGTCAGCTTCATTGTCAGCACGCCGCCCGAGTAGCTGGTGTCGGACAGGCGGATCCAGTCTTCGCGGTCGAGGCTCATCACCGCTTTGTAGTCGGGCCAGCCGTGGGGGTAAGCGGAGGCCGCGCAATTGGTGATGCGCAGGGTCAGCGCGCGCCCGGCGCCGCCGGCGACGCGGAAGTAGAACCATTGGTAGAAATCGCTCAGGTGATCGGTGACGATCTCGAGGTCAGCGGAGTCGCCGTCCTGACGGATAACGCGGATGTTGCCGGCGTCGAAGGAGCTCGAAATCGTCAGGGCCATGGGCTTACTCATCACTGATGCTGGAAGTTGGCCGGGCTGATAGTGCGCAGGCGCGGATCAGGCAAACGTGAGGACCGTCAGTCAGCGAGATGTGTGCTGATTGGACTGGCTCTCAACGGCAGCGAGAATCCATAACATCGCGCAGATATCGATCGATACAAACCCTCCAGCGACCAGTGCAGGAATCCAGCCCGAGGTCCAAGGGATCATCAAGATCGTAATCGCATGAAAGGCGGTAAATGCAGTCATAGTGATCCAGAACCATAGCTGTCGATAGGCCCTGCGTTTGACGAATATGACGAAGCTAAGCGCAACCAGAGCATCAAGCGTCGGCAACGAGGTATTCAGCGTTCCAAAATGATCAAACAACCAAAATACGGGGAAAGACAGCACCCCGACGGCAACTAGCGCCCACCACCGAGGGCGCACCGTCCGTGCGTATTTTATGTCCTGTTTGGCCTCATCACTGACGGACATGCTTAATATCTCTTCTTTGCCAGCTCCGTCGACCGAGCATCTCCCAAAGTCTGGCATATGCTTCGCGCCTTCGCTAGCGCGCGAGACATGACCAAGCCCGCAGTCCTCGTCACCGGCGGCGCCGGTTACATCGGCAGCCACGCGGTCCTCGCGCTCAGGGACGCGGGCTGGCGGGTCGCGGTGGTCGACGATCTGTCGAACGGCAGCCGGTCGGTCGTGCCTGAGGACGTGCCCTTTTATCAGGGCTCGATCGCCGAGACGGTGCTGCTCGATAGCATCCTCGACCAGCAGCAGATCGGCTCGATCATGCATTTCGCGGGATCGATCGTGGTTCCGGAATCGGTCGAGCATCCGCTAAAATATTATGCCAACAACACGCTTGCCTCGCACCGGCTGATCAGCGCCGCGGTCGACGCTGGCGTGAAGCACATCCTCTTTTCCTCGACAGCCGCGGTGTACGGCGCGCCCGAACGGGTGCCGATCGTCGAGGACGATCCCAAGCTTCCGATCAACCCCTATGGCGCATCGAAGTTGATGACCGAGCGGATGCTCGAGGACGCGTCGGCGGCGCACCCCTTCAACTATGGCGCGCTGCGCTATTTCAACGTTGCCGGCGCCGACCCCGAAGGGCGCACCGGCCAGATCGGAAAAGGCTCCACCCATCTCATCAAGATCGCCTGCGAGGCCGCGATCGGGAAACGCGACCATGTCGCCATCTACGGCAAGGATTATCCGACGCCCGACGGGACCTGCATCCGCGATTACGTCCACGTCAGCGATCTGGCAGCTGCGCATGTCGCGGCGCTCGAGTGGCTGACCCGGCATCCGGAGCAGAATTTCGCGCTCAATTGCGGCTACGGCACGGGGCTGTCGGTCCTCGAGGTGCTGGATGCCGTCGACCGCGCCAATGGGACGCCGCTGCGCCGCACGGTCGAGGGCCGCCGCGCCGGCGACCCGCCAGCACTCGTCGCCGGAAACGAGCGGCTGATGGAGACTCTCGACTGGCGCCCGGCTTACGCCGACATCGACCGGATCGTCGGCGATGCGCTGGCGTGGGAGAAGACGCTGGTGGAGTCCGCGGCTCAAGCTCCTCTTTAGGGTCCGCTTAGCCTATTCTTTACCGTGACAAGCCTATGCCCGGCGCATGCGTGGATTGGTCGCTCTCGTCTTCGCAATCGGCTTCTTCGCCACGCTCCTCGCGCAAGTCGCGTCGCATTCTTCGGGCCGAGCCGCTTCGCAGCCGCCGCGCGTCGAGGTCCCCAAGAGCGGCGAGGCCGATCAATTGGCCGAATCCAAGACCAGGAACGCGCCCCAGTTCAGCAGCGCCGACGGGAGCGTCGCGTTGGACCGCGCCGCTGACGGCCATTTCTATGCTGAAGTCCGGATCAACGGAAATCCTATCCACATGCTGGTCGATACCGGGGCAACAGAGATTGCCCTGTCGCGTGACGATGCGCGTAGCGCCGGCCTCGCCACCTCGATCGCAATGCCCGGCGTGGTCGGTGAGGGCGCGGACGGCGCCGTGCACGGCGAGTTCGCACGCCTCGACAGGGTCGAGCTCGGGCCGCTCAGCGCCGAAGGCCTCGATGCCGTGGTCCTCAGCAGCGGAAGCCAGTCGCTGCTCGGCCAGAGCTTCCTCAGCAAGTTCGCCAGCGTGCAGATCGAGGGCGACCGGATGATCCTGCGCTGAGCCTGCTGCCCGGCCCGCTCAGCTTTGGCGGATGAGCACGGCCGTTGGACGGCCAAGATGCCCGGCCAGCGCGTTGACGCAGCTCATGTGATCCGCTCGCTGCTTGGCCATCGCCTGGAGGTTGGGACCGGCCCGAAGCGCGTAGCCGCTGGTCGCGAGGCGCGCCGCCAATTGCGAAAGCTGCGCCTCCTCGGCGCTTGTCTCAATGGGTTCAAGGCCAACGATGAGCGCCAATTCTCGGGCCATCCCGGCACCCTCCTCCCGCAGCAGGACCGCCGGGCCGTAGAGCCGGTCGTCATCGATCAGATGTTCGGCGATCAACGCAAGGTCGAGCACCGCCCCGAGCGCCGCCGGCCAGCCGGCGCCCGTCGAAACCGATTTGAAGTAGATCAGCGAAGGATGACTGCTGTGGCTCTGGCGCACCGTGGCGCACCAGTCGCGCGCTTCGCGCAGGATGTCGGCGATGGCATCCCGATTGCGGATCGCGGCGAAGCGCTCGAGCAGGGTCAGTGCCGACGGCGGCTCGCCCGCCGAAGTGTTGAGCTTGATGATGCCGATGTCGCGGCGTGAGATGCTGCTCTGGACCTCGAGCAGATAGGTCACCGCCATGGTCATGACGGCGAGGCCGCAGAAGCCCGCGGCGAGGATGATCCAGCGGCCGAGGCCTTGAGGGGTGTTGGCGCTAAGACCGACGGTGACGAGCGCGCTTCCCGCCTCGTAGACCGCGCTGCCAAAGCCGCGCAGGGGCGGCGAGAACTCCCTGCGAGCGCCATAGGCCATGAGTCCGAACGCCAGCGCCAGGCACATCATCCAGATGACGAAGGAGCTGACCAGCACCAGCGGCGCGAAGGTGCTCGAAATGCCGCGCTTGCGCCCGCGGACGAGCTTGTAGGCGATGAGCAGCAGGCTTCCGACCCTGCGCGTGACCTGTAGCGAGGCGCGGCTGCCGCCGGGAACGACCACCGTGTCGAACACGTCGCGCAGCGTCAGCCAGGCGAGCGCAATGCCGGCGAGCGAGAGGACGAGGTCGAGCGCCATGGCGGCAGAACGGCGCAGCGGCTGTTAAGTGTCCGGGCGCCCCAACGCCTTGACTTGCGAAGGGCCATTCCCTAGGTGAGCCGCCGGTTCTTTCGAGCCAACTCCGACAACCGAACAACAGACACGAGCAGGCGCCCGGCCATGAAGATTCGCAACAGCTTGAAGTCGCTCAAGACGCGCCACCGGGACTGCCGGGTCATCCGCCGCCGCGGCCGGACCTACGTCATCAACAAGACGAACCGCCGGTTCAAGGCGCGCCAGGGCTAAGCACGCGCTCCGCTTGCGCTTTGGCGCCGGCGTCACGACATATTATTCGACGGGCACGGCCGGGCGTTCCGGAGCGGAAACGAAGATCAGCTTCGGTTCACGTCGATGCCGCCAGATGATGGCTGTGAGGAGTTGTCGGACAATGACTACGGTCAGCAAGATCCTGGTGCTTGGCAGCGCCGTCGCACTTGCGGCCGGCGGGTTCGCCGGCGTGGCTTATGCGCAAGGCCAGCCGCAGACGCCCAAGAACTGGAGCTACACGCTCGACAAGAACGGCCAGCGCGTGCCGAAGGGCAATCGGATCACGAATCCCGATGGCAGCTGGCGCGAGGAAGTCCGCCAGGGCAATTGCGTGACCGTCAAGGAGCGCTCGGCGAGCGGCGAGTATAAAGAAACCCGCCAGTGCAACCCGCAAAACCCGGGTTGAGCCTCACTTAAAATTGGTAAAGCTGCCTTTCGGGCGCTGCTTGATCACGCAGGCGGGAAGACCGCTCGCGGGGACGTCCTTGCAGTCGCGGACCTGGGCGCCGCCGTCGGGACCGGCGAAGATCGCCCAGTCTCGCGGGGTGCCCTTGTCATATTCACAATGCGCCATCCACATATCGAGATTCTTCCAGGTGCCGACGAAGCCGGCATCGGTGATCCGCTTGCAGGTGTAGCCGGCGTCGTAGATCGCTCGCTTGAGCCCGATCGCGAGGTTGAACGCATCGAGCTGGTGCAGCTGGTTCTGTTCGTTCGATCGGACCTGGATGGGTCGCCTGGCCTGCTGAGGCTCGCCCTTGTTGCACGCCGCGAGCCCCGCGAGGGCGATCAGTGTGACAGTGCGGCGCATATGCTCCTCCTTCAGTCTTGATAATCGATGGTGACGCGCGCGGCCGCGGTCTTCGCCCTATCGACCGCATCCTCAACGCTTTCGCCGCGTGCAAGGGCCACGCCCATGCGCCGGTTCTTCAGCGTCTTGGGCTTGGCGAAAATGCGCAGATCGACCGCGTGGCCGGGTGCGCCGAGCGCGAGCGCTTCAGCGACCCCGCCATAGGAGAAGGCGTGGCTCTCGCGGTCGGCGAGGATCACCGCCGAGGCGGACGGGCCGGCGAACTCGATCGACGGGATGGGCAAGCCGAGAATCGCGCGCAGGTGGAGCTCGAATTGGTTGGGAAACTGGCTGATCAGCGTGATCATGCCGGTGTCGTGAGGGCGCGGCGACAGCTCCGAAAAGATCGCCTGATCGCCCCGGACGAAGAATTCGACGCCGAAAATCCCGTGGCCGCCGAGCGCGTCGACGATCTTGCGCGCCTGGGAGCGGGCCGATTGAAGCGCCTCGCGCGGGATTGCCGCCGGCTGCCAGCTCTCGCGATAATCGCCGGACTCCTGGCGGTGCCCAACCGGCGCGCAGAACAGGACGCCGTCCCTGGTCGCGACGGTGAGCAAGGTGATCTCGCTGTCGAAGTCGATATGTTCTTCGACGATCACGCGCGGGCGGTCGCCGCGCATGTTGGCGACGGCATGATCCCAGGCCTGTCCGACCTCATCGGAATCCCTGGCCGTGCTCTGGCCCTTGCCGGAGCTCGACATCACCGGCTTTACCACGCACGGCAGGCCGACCTCGGTGGCAGCGGCGATTGCTTCGTCGCGGCTTTCGGCGAAGCGATATTTGGACGTGGCCAGGCCAAGCGCCTTCGCGGCGAAGTCGCGGATGCCGTCGCGGTTCATGGTCAGCTGGACCGCCTTTGCCGAGGGCGCGACGCGCCAGCCTTCGCCCTCGAGTACGGCGAGCGTCGCGGTGTCGATCGCCTCGATCTCGGGCACGATGACGTCGGGCTTGTGCTTTTCGACCGCCGCTCTCAGCGCCTTGCCATCGAGCATCGGAAACACCTCGAATGCGTCGGCGACCTGCATTGCGGGAGCATTTTCATAGCGGTCGCAGGCAATGACCCGGCAGCCCAACCGCTTCGCGGCGATCGCGAACTCGCGGCCGAGCTCGCCCGAGCCGAGCAGCATCAACGTGGCCAGATACATTGCCGGGGCCTTACTGTGTTCCTGCGAGGGCAGGAACCCAGCACTGGACCGCTGCCTGCGCAGGGGTACAACAGCGCAATGAAGAGCATTCTACTCCTCCTGTCCGGCGCCTCGCTCGCTGCCGCGGTGCCGCCTGCCAAGCTACTCACGCCCAACGACATCGTCGCGCAGGCGCGGCCATCGGCGTGGAAGCCGATTCCCGACGACGATTTGCTGGTCATCGACCTTGCGAACGGCGGCCGGGTGGTCGTGCAGCTGGCCCCCGCGTTCGCGCCAGTCCACGTCGCGAATATCAAGGCGCTCGCCCGCGCCGGCTATTGGAACGGCGCGAGCGTCTATCGCCTGCAGGACAATTATGTTGCCCAATGGGGCCTCAACGACAGCGACAAGCCGTGGCCGGCGGGCGTCACGCCCAAGCCGCCGGCGGAATATACCCGGCCTTTGAAGGGGCTCTCGATCACGCCGCTAGGGAGCCCCGACCCTTATGCCCCCGGCGCCGGCTTCGCCGACGGCTGGGCGGTCGCGTACAGCGCCAAAGCCGGTTGGGCTGACCTCGCTCATTGCTATGGAAGCGTCGGAGTCGGACGCGACCTCGCGCCGGACACCGGGACGGGCGGCGAGCTTTACGCGGTCATCGGCCACGCGCCGCGCCAGCTCGACCGCAACATCGCGCTGGTCGGGCGGGTGGTCGAGGGCATCGACCGCTTGAGCTCGCTGCCGCGCGGGACCGAGGCGCTCGGTTTCTACAAGGACAAGGCACAATATGCGCCCATTGCCGGCATTCGGCTGGCGAGCGACATGGCGGTGCGCGGGCGCCCTTCCTACGAAGCCATGGACACCCGCAGCCCGACGTTCGCACGCTATCTCAAAGTGCGCGCGAACCGGCGCGACGATTTCTACCAGCAGCCCGCCGGCGGCGTCGACCTGTGCAACGTGCAGGTGCCGGTGCGGAAGCGCAATCCGCTCCCCTGAGACTCGGCTAGGCCGCCCAGGCGTGGGCGTCGCGGTTCTTGTGCTGGATGGTGATCGGGCCGTTGTGCGAGCGCATGCTCGCCTCGGCCAGCGGCAGCGCGGTCGCGCAAAAGGCGCACTCGGCCGACACCCGCCCGATGATCCACTGGGTCCGGCCGCAGCCCGGACAGTGGTTGACCTCATGCTCGCGATAAACGGCATGATAGCCCCGCTCGTACGGCTTCCAGCCCTCGGTGGTGATCGGCATGGCGACCCTTCCTTTCGGTAAAGTCCAACGACCGATGGGTGAACGGGTTGCAGAAGCTGCGCGAGATTTAATGGGTGTGCCCGGGTGCTAACGGCGAGCCGAGCCCCCGCGAGGGCCAGCCGAAAGGTCAGGCGCGGAAGACCTCGAGCGAAACCGGCTCCGCGAACTCGGCCCCGAGCTTGCCACCTTCGACCCATTTGACCACGGCATTGGCCCGTTCGCGTCCGCCGGGCAGGATCAGCCAGACCCGCGCCCCGACCTCGAAATGACCGTCGGCGACGGCCATGAAGCCGCGTTCCGACACGTTGAGCACGGTGGCCTCCACACCGCTCGCGCCCAGCGCCCGCATGGTCGCTCCAAGCTCGACCCGGGCGCGGCCGGCGCGGCGGCGATCGCCAGGACCCTCCTCGGTGATGCGCGCCTTGAACGTCGCGAAGTTCATCTCCACGCGCGGCTACTACATCGCCGCGGCGAAGGACAAGCCGATCCGCCCGTCGCGAACCCATCTGACCTGCGCCGAGACCACGCCGCGTTCGAGAAGCTGCAGAGGCAGTCGTTCACCGATGTTGGGAATGTGCGGGAAGAGGACCATCGCGCCCGACGGCGACAGGTTGACGAGCTGGACGACATGCTTGCGGCCGCGAAATTCGAGGACCGCGGTGTTCGAGACCGCCGGGCTTCGAGCCTCGGCGCGCTCCTCGATGCTGCGCTGCTCGCTCCTCGGGATCATCGCTCCATTAAGAAAGTAACCCGACGCCACTTCGCCCTCCGACTTCCGCCAGACCAGCTTAGCCATGCTCGCTTAAGGATTGGTTTGCGATGAGTGCTGTCGTCAGTCGTGCCGCTCGCCCGCGAACCGGCTGGCGGTCGGCGGGCGAGCCATGTATGAACTTGATCATCAGCGGGGTTATCGTTTGAAATGAAGAGGTTGGTGAGCCGATGAAGCGGCATTTGATGAGCTGGATGACGGCGCTTGGTGGCCTTGCGGCCGCCCCGGCGCTGGCGCAGATTCACCCGCTGGGGGTGCCCGCGGCACGGCCTGTCGCAAACCAGCCTCGTGCAACGGTGCCGATTTCGCGCCCGCCGGCGACGGCGAAGACAGGACCTTCGGCGAAGGCGGGGCCCGACGCGCTTGCTCCAACCAATCCGGATTTCAAGGCCGACCAGCCCGCGGCCCAGCCGGCGCCGATCCCGGTCGTGCTCCCGCCCGCGATGTGGGACGTCGTCAACGCCGAGGATCTGCTGCGCACCATCGGGGGGGTCGACAAGGAAGGGCTCAACCCGGCGGACTATGATCCGACGGGGCTGCAGGCGGCGGTCCAGTCGGGCAACGTCGCCGCCTTCTCCGCCGCCGCGACCGAGCGATTCAACAAGCTTTCGTCGGACTTCGCGCTCGGCCATGTGAAGAAGCCGGGTCGGGTCGACTGGT
The DNA here is from genome assembly GCF_045810705.1 of Sphingomonas sp. GTDB lineage: Bacteria > Pseudomonadota > Alphaproteobacteria > Sphingomonadales > Sphingomonadaceae > Sphingomicrobium. Next base: position 31,242 of record NZ_JBJMVI010000017.1, read on the forward strand.
GGGTCGCGGACAACGACCTCAACGCCCAAAAGCAGGACGCGTTGTTGCGCACGGCGCTCGCGTCACACTCGATCGCGCAAGCGCTTGAGGGACTGCTGCCGACGCACCCGCAATATGCGGCGCTGAAGGTGGCGCTCGCGGACACGCCGCCGGGCGACGAGGCGAAGCGCGCCCGGATCCGGCTCAACCTCGACCGATGGCGCTGGCTGCCGCGCGACCTCGGCGACAAATATATCATCGTCAACGTGCCCGGCTTCCACGCGACGCTGGTCGAGAATGGCATCAATCGCTGGAAGCAGCGGGCGATCGCCGGCAAGCTGTCGACGCCGACGCCGCAGCTCAATGCGCTGGCCACCGGCGTCATCCTCAACCCGTGGTGGGAAGTGCCCAAGAGCATCGAGCACGAGGCGGCGGGCAAGAGGGGCTTCGTTCCGGTCAAGGGGCCGGACGGTGCGATCCAGCGCTGGCGGCAGCCGCCCGGACCGACCAACGCGCTCGGGCAGATCAAGTTCGTGATGCCCAATTCGAAGGCGATCTACCTTCACGACACCAACGCGCGCAGCCGCTTCAACGATTCGACGCGGGCGCTCAGCCACGGCTGCGTCCGGACCGAGCATATTCTCGACCTCGCGACCGAGCTCCTCGGCGACGACGGTGGCGAATGGAGCCCGGACCGGATCGAGGCGGCGCTCGACAGCAAGAAGACGGTCCAGGCGAGCTTCGTGAAGCCCGTGCCCGTCTATATCGTCTATTTCAGCTCGGCCGCGCTCAACGACGGGCGCATCGTCGACTATAAGGATCTCTACGGCCGCGACGCCAAGGCGATGGCCGCGCTGATGATGAAGGACGGCGGCGCGAGCCTCGCACTCCCCAAGCCGAAGGATGACGAGGTGGCGGCGCGCTAGCGGACGCGGGGGACCCGCGCCTAGTTCGCCCCGGGCGCGCGGTCCAGGATGACCGGCGAGGTGAAGGCGAGCCCGACCAGCCCGTCTTCGACCCATTTGACCATCGCGGGCACCAGGATGCCAGCGTCGAATCGCACGAAGACGTTGGCGCCGGGGCTGAGGTCCGGGACGCCGCCGCCCATCACGCCGCCTTCGGAAATGTTATGCAGCGCGAAGCTTTTCGGCGAACCATCGACGAGAAGCTGCAGCTTGCGATTCTTGGCAGCCATGCGCGGGAAGCGGCGCTGATCGGAGACCTTCTTGCGGCCGGCGCCGGTTTGCGGCGCGGCGTCCTGGGCGGCGGTCTCCGCCAGCGGGACGGCGGTGCCGCAGAAGCCGCATTCGGCGCTGACCCGGCCGACGTACCATTGGGAACGGCCGCAGCCGGGGCAGTGGTTGGACTGGTTGGCGCGATAGACGATGTGGTGGCCGCGCTGGGCAAGCGTCGCCGCAAAGGAGGCCGAGGCCCGTTCGAAAACGAGGACGTCCGACACTGATTGCGCTCCCTCTTCGCTGGTTCAGCGCAGGAGGGTAGGCCGCAGTGATTGCCGAGTGGTTACCGCTTAAGCGAGTTTGTCCGCGTAGATCATGCGGCCCCCGGCGAGCTTACGCATCACCTGGTACTGGCTGTCGCGCGACATCGCGAAGCAGCCTTCCGAGCGGCCGAGCATTCCGTGGAGCGGGACCATGTCGTCTTCCGCGTACCAGGCATTGTGGATGACGATGGCGCGAGCCTCGGCATTGTTGTTCGACCAATCGAGGCCACGGACCTTCATCGAAAGACCGTATTTGCCATCGTAATAGTCGCCGGTGACAAAGGTCCCGTTCGAGGTCGCGTACGAACCGAAATCGTTGGAGAAGCGCTCGAGATAGCCCGAATGCGCCGGGTCCGAGCCGCGGCCGTGGGCGACGCGGTGGCTCTCGACCTGGCCGCTGGCAAGGTCGACGAGGTGAAACCGCGGCTCACTCGAGGGCTTCGAAAAATCGACGATGCCGATCGTGTCGCGGGCATAGACCTGATGCTGGTTGAGCGCGGCCTTGGCCCGGGCGAACAGCTGCGGATCGATGCCGGCCGGAGCCGAGGGCGTCAGGACTTGCGCCTGCTGCAGCGGTTGCGTTGGAAGCGGATCGCCGTTGCGGTCAAGGTTCAGCCCGAACGACCCGACGACGCTCGAGCTTGCCGCAGTGGAGAGGATCGCCCCGGCAGCCCCATACGCACCTAGACGCAACATTTCCCGGCGATTCAACGACACCCCGTACCCTCCCGAATGAAGTGGACTGTCTATCATTCAAAGGGTTAACCGCCGATAACCCAAGTGTTCAGGTTCCCGAGTTCATCGTGCGACACCAACGGTTCGCCGCAGCGTTCAATGATTCAGCAGGAAAATCGCATCGGCGGGGCGCTTTTCTCCGCTTGGCCTTAGGCGACATTCGTCGCCGCCAACTTCAGCGCCAGCCCTGCAATGCGCTGCCTTAAGCCGGCGTGGTGATCGACAATGGAGCTGGCAACCGCGCGGGCCTCGTACGCTTCCAGCACCCCCTGCAATCGGTCATGTTCATCGCGAATCTGATCTTTGGTCATCCCGCCTCCGTGCTTTGCGCTAGGCATATCACGTGGCGGGCGGCGGCGCGCTGTCAATCGCGGCAAGTTTGAGACTGAGACGCTACCACGGATTGGCAACGCCTTGCCCCCTTTGGCGGGCGCTGCTAAGGCCCCGGCGCCGCCGAGGAATAGCCTCTGGAGGCCGATAGCTATTGCCACCAAGGGCCATAGCTTTTCTCAGAAGGGATTGTGACGGGATTTTATGCAGATCATCGTTCGCGACAATAATGTCGAGCAAGCGCTGCGCGCGCTCAAGAAAAAGCTGCAGCGCGAGGGCGTCTACCGCGAGATGAAGCTGCGCCGCCACTATGAGAAGCCGAGCGAGAAGCGCGCCCGCGAGCGTGCCGCCGCGATCCGCCGCGCCCGCAAGCTCGAGCGCAAGCGCGCCGAGCGTGAAGGCGTCCGGTAAACCTTAAGCGCCAAGCACCCCCGTGTCCGTCGCCGAAGCCGCCCATCGTCCCGCCGGGAGCGGGCGCACGGCCGCGCTGTGGCTTGCTTTCGTGCTGATCATCGCGGCGGGGATCGGGCTCGCCTGGATCGGCGCCGGCGCGCTCCGCCCGATCATCACCGAAAGCGGCCTGCAGTTCCGCACCGTCAAGGCCGGATCCGGCGAGCCAATCACGAGGGCCGACGCGGCGCTGCTAGATTATATCCTGACCACCGACGATGGGACGGTGATCGACAGCAGCGAGAGCCACAATGGCCCGCAGCCCTTCACCATGGACCAGGTCTATCCCGGGTTCGCCGAGGCGATGAGCAAGATGCAGGACGGCGGCGAATATCGCTTCACCATGCCGCAGCGGCTCGCGTTCGGAACCAACCCTCCGCCGCCCGGCTTTCCCAAGAACAGCGGGCTTACGTTCGACGTGCGGGTGCGGAAGATCGCCCGCGGCGGCGCGGCGATGATGCAGCAGATGCAGGCACAGCCGCAGCAGGCGCCGCAGCAGTAACGCCCCCGCCCGAGACGATCTCCGGCGCTTCATTCTCCTCATCGGCCTGCTGCTTGCTGAGATCGATCAGCACCACCTTCAGGGTGGCGAGGATCGGGTCGGCGAACAGCACGCCGAGGATCCCGAACAGCGCGGCCATCAGCAGCTGCATCGCCAGCAGCACCGCCGGCGCGATGTCGACCGTCCGCCGCGCGACGTAGGGCACGACCACATAAGCGTCGATATTGTGCACCAGGAAATAAACGATGATGCACCAGATCCCCTGACCGGAGCTGGCGCTGAACCCGACCGCGATCATGACCAGGCCCGAGGTGATCGCGCCGATGTTGGGGATGAAGGCGAGGACGCCGGTGATGAGCCCGAGCAGCCCGGCCATGGGCACGCCGCCCAAAGTCAGCATGAACCAGGTGAAGACGCCCTCGAAGACCATCGCGATCAGGCGCCCGAAGAGCAGGCGCCTCAGCGTGAAGCCGACGTGCTCGGCGATGCGGTAGAAGCCGCCGCGGGCGCGCAACGGCAGCATCCACGCGATGCCGCGGTCGTAAAGCCGCGGCTCCGACGCAAGGAAAATGCCGATGACGATCATCGCGATGACGCTTGCGACCGCGCCGATGACGCTGCCGACGGCGCTGGTCAGCCGGCCGACGCCGCCCAAAAGCTGGCTGCCGAGATCATTGGGCTGGCCCTGGGGCATCAGGCCGAGCGACTTGGCGAAGGCGATCAGGCGGTCGACCTGGGCGGTGACGACTTCGCGCAAAGCTTCGAACTGGGCGCCGATCGTGGTTCCCGCGAACCACACCACCCATCCGAGGAAGCCGAAGCCGAGCAGCAGCACGATCAGCAGCCGCCAGCCGCGCGCGATCGGCAGATAGCGGCCAAGCAGCCGAACGCCGCCATCGAGGAACACGGCGAAGATCATGCCTCCGATGATCAGCAGCAGCGGCTGGCCGAGGACGATCACGCCAGCGATGGCGAGGGCCATGCCGAACCACACCGCCGCCTTCGCCAGCTCGCGGCGGACGAACGGGTCGCGGAACTCCGCCGGACCTGGCCGCTCGACGTGCGGCTCAACAGTCGGCGGCTTGGCCATCAGCTATTCCTGAGCGACCTTCCGGCGCGGCCGGCGCGCAGCGCCTTGACCCAGCTGATCGGGTTCCACCACACGCTCGAGCCGTCGAGCGAGAAGGTGATGAACTCGGCGCGGCCGCCGATATTCTCCCACGGCACCGGACCGCCGAGGCCGCCCTGCCATTCGGGGACGCGGCTGTCGGCCGAATCGTCGCGGTTGTCGCCCATCAGCCACAGGTGCCCCGGCGGCACGACGACCGGTCCGAAATTGTCCTCGGGCGAGCGGCCGAGCTCGACGGTCTCGTAGGTGCGTCCGCCGGGCAGCGTTTCGCGCACCACCGGCACCCGGCAGGACATCTTTCCGTCGGCGCCGCGCACCCGATAGTCGTAAAGCGCCGGATCCGTCGGCGAGCCGCACGGCGAATTGATGTCGATCGGCACCGTCTCGGGCGGCAGCGGCTGGCGCTTCACCGGCTGGCCGTTGATGTACAGCGTGCCGTCGACCATCCGCAGATTATCGCCGGGAAGCCCGATCACGCGCTTGATGTAGTCGGTACGGGTGCCGGGAGGGGTGACGATGACGATATCGCCGCGTTCGGGCAGGCGGCCGAACAACCGGCCGTTCATCGGCCCGATGATGTGGAAGCTGGGGGATACCCACGACCAGCCATAGGGATATTTGGTGACCACCAGCCGGTCGCCGGTGAGCAGGCCCGGCATCATCGATTCCGATGGGATGTAGAACGGCTTGGCGATGAAGCTGTGAAAGGCGAGGACCGCGAGCAGCACCCACAGCAGGCCCTTGATCTCGCGCCATAAAGCGGAGCCCTTGTCTTCCTTTTTTTCGGCGGGAGCCGGCTGATCGGCGGTCGGCTCGGGTACGGTCTCGGTCAACAATTAAGGCTCCAGCTTGCGGGCGGTCAGAATGACGAAGGCCTGCGCCCAGGGGTGATCGTCGGTCATGGTCAGGTGTATGTCGATGGCGTGGCCTTCCGGCGCAAGGGCGTCAAGGCGCGCCCTGGCTCCGCCGGTCAGGCTTAAAGTCGGCGCGCCTGACGGCAGATTAACGACGCCGATGTCCTTCATGTGGACGCCGCGCTTGAAGCCGGTGCCGACCGCCTTCGAGAACGCCTCCTTGGCGGCGAAGCGCTTGGCGAGGGTTCCGGCGACGGTGTGCGGGCGCGACGCGGCTTTGCCGCGTTCGGTCTCCGTGAAGACGCGGTTGAGGAACTTGTCGCCCCAGCGGTCGAGCGAGTTCCGGATCCGCTCGATGTTGCACAGGTCCGAGCCGATGCCGACGATCATCGCGCTTCGTCCATCAGCTCGCGCATCCGGCGGACGCTGGTGTCGAGGCCGGTGAAGATCGCTTCGCCGATCAGGAAATGGCCGATGTTGAGCTCGGCAATTTGCGGGATGGCGGCGACCGGGATCACATTGTCGAACGTCAGGCCATGGCCGGCGTGCGGCTCGATACCGTTCTTGACCGCGAGCGCGGCGCAATCCCCGATCCTCTTGAGCTCGGTCGATCGATCATCACCTTCCGCATGGGCATAGCGCCCGGTGTGGAACTCGACGACTGGCGCTCCGAGGCGCACGGCCGCCGCGACCTGCTCCTCGGTCGGCTCGATGAACAGGCTGACGCGAATCCCCGCGGCGCCGAGCTTGTCGACATAATAAGCCAGCTGATTGTGCTGACCGGCGGCGTCGAGGCCGCCTTCGGTGGTGCGCTCCTCGCGCTTTTCGGGGACGATGCAGGCGGCGTGCGGTTGGTGGCGGAGCGCGATGTCGAGCATCTCCTCGGTCGCCGCCATCTCGAGGTTCAGGGGCAGGTCGATCTCGGCCATCAGCCGGTCGATGTCGCGGTCGGTGATGTGGCGTCGGTCTTCGCGCAAGTGCGCGGTGATGCCGTCGGCGCCGGCCTCGGCGGCGATGTGGGCCGCCCGGACAGGATCGGGATGGTCGCCGCCGCGCGCGTTCCGGATGGTCGCGACGTGATCGATGTTGACGCCGAGGCGGAGCCGGTTGCTCAAGCTGCCGCCCGGCTCCCCGGCTTGACCGCGGGAATGGCGGCAAGCTCCGGCGGCACCGCATCCGCCTTATAGGTAGGCACGTCGATGCGGAGCAGCGGGAAGAACGGGACGCCGAGGTCCGCCTTGCCCGACGAGCGGTCGACCAGCGCCGCCTCGGCGACAACCTCGCCGCCGGCGCGGCGCACCGCGTCGATCGCTTCGCGGGACGACAGGCCGGTCGTCACGACGTCCTCGACCATCAGCACCTTGGTGCCGGGATCGAGGCGGAAGCCGCGGCGCAGCTCGAACACACCTTCGGGCCGCTCGAGGAACATCGCCGGCTTGGCCAGCGCGCGACCCATTTCGTGGCCGATGATCACGCCGCCCATCGCGGGGGAGACGACCGCTTCGACCCGACTGCGAACGTCCGCCAGGACCTTCGCGGCGAGGGCCTGCGCCAGCCGCTCCGCCCGCGCCGGGTCCATCAGCACGCGCGCGCACTGCAGGTAGCGCGGGCTCCTGAGGCCCGAGGAGAGGATGAAATGCCCCTCGAGCAGCGCGCCCGCGGCGCGGAACTCATCGAGAATGTCATCGTCGCTGATCATCGCCGAGCGGCATTAAGGCCCATGGCCACCCCCATCAACTCCCCGCCCGAAGTCCCGCTTGAGGCTCGGAAATGCCGCGCCTATAGAGCCTCGCAAACCAGGCGCCCCCGCGCTCAAGGTTCCACCATTGTCAGGGGTTTCGATGCGACGGATTGGATGGGCGATCGCCTTGGCCGCGGCCGGGCTCACACCGGCGGCAGCCCAGTCCCCCGCAGGCGCGCCCAAGCATAATGCTTCCGCCGCCGCGACCACCGCAACGCCGCCTGCGGGCACCGCGCAGAACCCGGGCAAGCCGGATGCGCCGACGGCCCCCACCGTGGTTCCCGGGACAGTCGGCCACATGCTCCCGACGGCCGGCGTCGGCGAACCCGGCGACGGACGCATGGGAATCCAGGACCAGGTGACTCCCATCGGCCGCGAGGCCGTCGCATTCCACAACAACTGGCTGTTGACCCTGTGCGCAATCATCAGCGTGATCGTGCTCGCGCTGCTGCTGTTCGCGATGGTCCGCTTTCGTCGCAGCGCCCATCCGGTGCCCTCGCGCAACTCGCACAATACGTTGATCGAGGTGGTGTGGACGCTGCTGCCGGTGCTCGTCCTGGTCGCGATCGCGATCCCCTCGATTCGCCTGCTGCGGCACCAGTACAGCCCGCCGCCCGCCGCCGTGACGGTCAAGGTGACCGGGCACCAATGGTATTGGTCGTACGAGCTGCCGGATTACGGCGTGAGCTTCGACAGCTACATGCTGAAGGAGGCGAAGGACCCGACGCGCCAGGCCAACCAGCGCGCGCGGACCGACGCCGATGGTCCGCCGCTGCTCGCGGTCGACGAGCGGCTGGTCCTGCCGCAGGGGAAAGTGGTCAAGTTCATCATCACCGCCGACGACGTGATCCACAGCTTTGCGGTGCCGGCGTTCTGGATCAAGCAGGACGCCAACCCGGGCCAGCTGCACGAGACCTGGGCCAAGGTTGACCGGCCGGGGGTCTATTTCGGCCAATGCTCCGAGCTGTGCGGCGCGCGGCACGGCTTCATGCCGATTGCCGTCGAAGTGACTTCCCCTGCGCAATTCGCGGCGTGGGTCGCGCAGAAGGGCGGGCATATGCCTGGCGCAACGCAGACTGCGGCCGCGGCCGAGCCTGCCGCTGCCGATACGAGCACGAACGCCATGGCGTCCGCGCCAGCGACGGCGGGGACAGCCATCACGCCGACTCCGGCCCCGAACAATGCCAATGTCGCCAACCGCGCGACCCAAGCCAAGTAACGGATCAGCACACCCATGAGCACGACCGCCGACTCGCTCCATCTCCAGCCGCACGAAGCGCATGACGCGCATCACGATGCGGACCACAAGCCGGGGTTCTTCGTCCGCTGGTTCATGTCGACCAACCACAAGGACATCGGCACGCTCTATTTGATCTTCGCCATCGTTGCCGGAGTCATCGGCGGCGGGATTTCGGGGATCATGCGGTGGGAGCTGATGGAGCCCGGCATCCAGGTGCTCAACCGCGCCTGGCCGATCGGGTCGGGCACGGCGAACTTCGACGAATGGACGCACCACTGGAACGTGCTGATCACCGCGCACGGCCTGATCATGGTCTTCTTCATGGTCATGCCGGCAATGATCGGCGGCTTCGGCAACTGGTTCGTGCCGCTGATGATCGGCGCGCCCGACATGGCGTTCCCGCGGATGAACAACATCAGCTTCTGGCTGCTGATCCCGGCCTTTTCATTGTTACTTGGCTCGACCTTCGTGTCCGGCGGAACCGGGCTCGGCGCTGGAACCGGATGGACAATTTACGCGCCGCTATCGACCTCGGGCTCATCGGGGCCGGCGGTCGACATGGCGATCTTTTCGCTGCACCTGGCCGGCGCGAGCTCGATCCTCGGCGCGATCAACTTCATCACCACCATCTTCAATATGCGCGCGCCGGGCATGACCCTGCACAAGATGCCGTTGTTCGTGTGGTCGATCCTGGTCACCGCCTTCCTGCTGCTGCTGGCGCTCCCGGTGCTCGCCGGCGCGATCACCATGCTGCTCACCGACCGCAACTTCGGCACCGCCTTCTTCGACGCGTCGGGCGGGGGCAATGTCGTGCTGTTCCAGCACCTGTTCTGGTTCTTCGGCCACCCGGAGGTCTACATCATGATCCTGCCGGCTTTCGGCATGGTCAGCCAGATCGTCGCGACCTTCAGCCGCAAGCCGGTGTTCGGTTATCTCGGCATGGCCTACGCGATGGTCTCGATCGGGGTGATCGGCTTCGTCGTCTGGGCGCACCACATGTTCACCACCGGCATGAGCGTCGATGAGAAGATGTACTTCACCGCCGCGACGATGATCATCGCCGTCCCCACGGGCGTGAAGATCTTCAGCTGGATCGCGACCATGTGGGGCGGCTCGATCAGCTTCGAAACGCCGATGCTGTGGGCGATCGGCTTCATCTTTCTATTCACGGTCGGCGGAGTGACCGGCGTCGTCCTCGCCAACGGCGGCGTCGATAATTACATGCACGACACCTATTATGTGGTCGCGCATTTCCACTACGTGCTCAGCCTCGGCGCGGTGTTCGGGATCTTTGGCGGCTTCTATTACTGGTTCCCGAAGATGAGCGGAAAAATGTACAATGAGACGCTCGGCAAGCTGCACTTCTTCATCATGTTCATCGGCGTGAACCTGGTCTTTTTCCCGCAGCATTTCCTCGGGCTCGACGGAATGCCTCGGCGCATTCCCGACTATACGCCGGCCTTCGCTTACTGGAACAAGATCTCGACGATCGGCTACATGATCACCATCACGGGCGTGGCCATCTTCTTCGTCAACATCCTGTGGTCGCTCGCGGCCGGCAAGAAGGCGCCGGCGAATCCGTGGGGCGAAGGCGCGACGACGCTCGAATGGACATTGCCGAGCCCGCCGCCGTTCCACCAATATTCGACGCTGCCGCGGATCGACTAGCGGGCGTTGGGCGGACGCCGCCTCCTGCGCCGCGGCCCGGGTCAGCGCCGTGCCGGCGGACATTTTGTTAAACCGGTGTTATGCGGTACGCCTCCGGGGTAACGGAGAAGACGTCATGCCTCAGTTTGTAATCGAGCGGGAAATGCCGGGCGCGGGGTCGCTCAGCCCGGAGGACCTCAAGAACGCTTCGCAGACATCCTGCTCAGTGCTGCGCGACCTCGGTCCGCAAATCCAGTGGGTGCACAGCTATGTCACCGACAACAAGATCTACTGCGTCTATCGCGCGCCAAACGAGGAGATGATCCGCGAGCACGCGCAGCGCGGCGGGTTTCCGGCCAACAAGATTTCCCAGGTGCGTTCGACGATCGACCCGACCACCGCCGAGTAGCGTCGGCGGATGTCGCATGTCTTCATCTCTTATGCGCGGAGCGACGAGCCGCTGGCGAAACTCGTTGCGGACGAGTTGCGCAGCGCCGGCTTCGAAGTATGGCGCGACGACGAGCTGCCGGCGCACCGCCCCTATGCGGAAGTCATCGAGGAACGGATCAACGGCGCCGGAGCGGTTGTCGTTCTGTGGTCCGCAGAAGCGGCCAAATCGCACTGGGTCCGGGCAGAAGCCGACACCGCACGCACCGCGCTGACGCTAATCCAGGCGAGCCTCGACGGGACGATGCCGCCGATGCCGTTCGGCCAGATCCAATGCGCCGACCTCAAGGCATGGGACGGGCAACGGACCGCGTCCGGGTGGCGGAAACTGCTCGCCAGCGTCACCGAGCTTGCCGGGGCGCCAGCGGTGGAAAGCAAGCGGGTCGCATCGGGCGGCGTTTCCATCTGCGTGCTTCCGTTCCAGAACATGAGCGGGGATCCGGAGCAGGAATATTTCAGCGACGGGATCAGCGAGGACATCACGACCGACCTGTCGAAGATCTCCGCGCTGGAGGTGATCGCGCGGAACACCGCGTTCACGTTCAAGGGCCGGTCGGTCAACGTGTGCGAGGCCGCGAAGGCGCTCGGCGTTAGCCATGTGCTCGAAGGCAGCGTGCGCAAAGTCGGCGACCGGGTGCGGATCAACGCTCAGCTGATCGATGGCGCATCGGGAGGCCATTTGTGGGCCGACCGCTACGACCGCGACCTCACCGACATTTTCACCATCCAGGACGAGATTTCCAAGGCGATCGTCGCCGCGCTCAAGCTCAAGCTTATGCCGGCAGAGAAGAAGGCCATCGAGCAGCGCCGGACCACCAGCGCCGAGGCCTACAACCTTTACCTGCTCGCGCGGCAATATTGGGTGACCGGCAATCACGGCGATGTCCGGCGCGAAGAACGCGTCATGCGCATCTGCAGCCGAGCCGTGGAGATCGATCCCTACTATGCAGACGCCTGGGCGCTGCTCGCGATGGTCCAGTCCAGCCTCCGGTATGGTTATGGGCACGACGTGGATGACGGCTTCGCCGCAGCACACACAGCACTCGCGATCGATCCGGCCATTGCCGAGGCGCATTTGCCCATGGTCCGGCGGTTGCAAGAGAGGCAACAGCACGACGCGGCCGCCGCCGCCATGGAGGCAGCCATCCGTCTCGGTCCAGATTCTTGGGAGGTGAATAAGGAAGCTGGGCTTTTCTACCTTTTCCGGGGCGACGTCGCGACTGCGACGCGCCACTATGAAAAAGCGGCGGAGCTCATGGAGACCGACTTCCATGCGTGGGGGATGCTTTCGACCTGCTACCGTGCCGTTGGAGACATGAAGAAGCTTCGCGAGGCGGCCCGAATGATGGTGTCCGAAAGCCAGAAAGCGGTTCAGCAGGATCCCAGCAATGGCGCGGCGTTGGGAATGCTTGCTGGCGGTTATGCAATAGCGGGCGACGAGGAACGGACACGGGACTGGATAACGCGCGCGCTGCTCATCGATCCCGACAATCTCAACATGCGATATAATTTCGCCTGCTTTCTCGCGGTCCATCTGGGTGACAAAGAGGGCGCGTTAAGCATGCTCCAGAGCATTTTGCGGCGGCCAGACGCCATTCGGCAGCTCAAATACGCCGAAACGGATCCGGACCTCGACAGCATTCATGATGATCCGCGCTTTGAACGGCTTATGTCGGATGCGCGAAAGACCCTGAAGACCAAGGAAGACGCGCCGGCTACTTCACCCGCTCAATCTTGATGATCTGAATCTTCGGATCGAGCATCTGGCCTTTCATCACGCCCTCGCCCTTGGTGGCGGACACCGGAGCGCTCCAGATTTTCTTCACCACGTCCATGCCCTCGGTCACGTGACCGAACGCGGCGAAACCGGTGGCATCGCCACCGGGTCCGTTCGCGTCGAGGCTGGGCATGTCCGACAACAGGATGAAGAAGTCGGAGCGGGCGGTGCCCGCACCGGCATTGGCCATCGAGATCGCTCCGGCCACATTGTGCAGACCCGTCTGCGCCGTCGATTCGTGCGCAATCGGGGGAAACAGTTTGCGCACGTCCGTCCTGACCCCGCCCTGGATCAGGCCGCCGTCGCCGCCTTTGCCGTCCGGCATGTGCATTGCCCGGTAGAAGTTCTGGCCGTCGAAGCGGTGTGTATCGATGTAATGGAGGAAGTTCGCGGTGGTGACCGGCGCGTGTCCGCGGTCGAGGGCGACGACGATCCGGCCGAGGCTGGTGTCGATGGCGACTGGAACGAGGTCCTCGGCCGGCGCCTGGGCAGCCATGGTCGGGATGGCGGCGAGAGCGCTGAGCAGCAGGGCGATTCGGGTGAGCATCAGGCTCATCTACAGGGGCTGGCCGTCCGGCGGGAGAGGGGTTTTCGGCGTGAGGGCAAGTCCTTATAGGCGGCGCCAATGCCTGCCATCGAAATGACCAACCCAGCCGCGCTGCCGGCCGACTGGCGCGATTTCGTCGCGCTGACCAAGCCGCGCGTGATGAGCCTCGTGGTGTTCTCCGGGCTGTGCGGGCTTCTGGTCGCGCCGGTACAGCTACCGCCGGTGCTGGGCTTCACCGCGATCCTCTGCATCGCGCTGGCGGCCGGCGCGTGCGGGGCGCTCAACCAATGGTACGAAGTGGAGATCGACGCGAAGATGCGGCGGACGGCCAAGCGGCCGCTGCCGGCGGGACGCATGGAGCGCCAGTCGGCGCTTCACTTCGGTGTCGGCCTCGGCGGTTTCTCGGTGCTGCTGATCGGCCTTGCAACCAACTGGCTCGCCGCCGCGCTGCTCGCGGTCTCGATCCTGTTCTACGTGGTCGTCTACACCGTTTGGCTGAAGCCCCGCACCGCGCAGAACATCGTCATCGGCGGCGCGGCGGGCGCCTTCCCGCCGCTCATCGGCTGGGTCGCGGCGACCGGCCATGTCGCGGCTCTCCCGCTGCTGCTGTTCGCGATAATCTTCTTGTGGACCCCACCCCACTTCTGGGCCCTGTCGCTGTTCGTCCGCTCGGATTATGCCGCCGCCGGGATCCCGATGCTGCCGGTCGTCGCCGGGGTCCAGAACACGCGCCGCCAGATCTTCCTCTACAGCCTGCCGATGGCGGCAGCGGCGATTGCGCCCTGGCTCCTCGGTCTCGCCGGCCCGGTTTACGGCGTCAGCGCCGGGATGCTGAGCTTCGTCTTCGTGGTGCTGGCCGCGCGCGTGCTGCGCAATCCCGCGACCGATCCCGGCGGCATGGACGCCGAAAAGCATCTGTTCGCTTATTCGGTCTTTTACCTCTTCGCTTTGTTCGCGGTGCTGGTCGCCGACCGTTGGCTGCCGTGGTGAACGCCGACCAGGACGTCATCCGCAAGCGCCAGCGCGATCGCGCCCGGATCGTGGCCTTGCTGCTCGGCGGCTTCGTCGTCCTGCTGTTCTTCATCACCATCGCCAAGACGGGAATGAACTGGTGAACACGATCGTGGCCCGGAGGAACAATCGCACGGCGCTGATCATGGCATTGATCGTCGCGGCCATGATCGGCCTCGCCTTCGCTTCGCCGCCGATCTACCGCACCTTCTGCTCGCTGACCGGCTTCGGCGGGACGCCGTTGCGGGCCGAGAAGGCGCCGGGCGCGGTCGCGGGCGCGGTCGGCGTGCGGTTCGACGCCAACGTGCATCCCGGCCTCCCGTGGCGCTTCGAGCCGGAGCAGACGACGATCCAGGTGAAGCCGGGCGCGCAAACGAAGATATTCTACCGCGCCCAGAATCTCAGCGCTCGCGCGTGGACGGGCCAGGCCGCGTATAACGTCTCGCCCGACCAGGTGGGCAAATATTTCAAGAAGATCCAGTGCTTCTGCTTTACCGAGCAGACCCTGAAGGCGGGCGAGACGGTCGACATGCCGGTGGTGTTCTTCGTCGATCCCAAGATCAAGCAGGACCCCGACACCCGCGACGTGGACGAGATCACGCTCAGCTACACATTTTACCCGGTGGAAACCCAAACCGCGGCCCGCTAGAGGCCGGGTGAAGATACAGAGGGAAGCTGCAAGCGATGGCCGCGAAGAACCACGATTACCATCTGGTCGAACCCGATCCGTGGCCGATCATCGGCGCCGCTTGCGCCGGCCTGCTGTTCAGCGGCCTCGTCATGTGGTGGCACGACAACCCCTACGGCAAGTTCGTGTTCGCGCTCGGCGTCGCGGGCGTCCTGGTGACGATGTACAATTGGTGGTCCAACACGATCCGCGAGGCGCACGGCGGCGATCATACGCCGGTGGTGCAGCTGCACCTGCGCTACGGCATGATCCTGTTCATCGCGTCCGAGGTGATGTTCTTCCTCGCCTGGTTCTGGGCATTTTTCGACAGCGCGATCTTCCCGCCTGCGGCCGTCGGCGGGGTGTGGCCGCCCAAGGGCGTCTCGGTGCTCGACCCGTGGGGCTTCCCGCTGCTCAACACCTTGATCCTCTTGTGCTCGGGCACGACCGTCACCTGGGCGCACCACAGCCTGATCCACGGGGACCGCCACGGCCTCAAGCTCGGCCTGTGGTGCACGATCCTGCTCGGCGTAACCTTCACCAGCGTCCAGGCGTATGAATATGCCCACGCGCCGTTCGCCTTCAAAGGCAGCATCTACGGCTCGACCTTCTTCATGGCGACCGGCTTCCACGGCTTTCACGTGATCGTCGGCACCATCTTCCTCACCGTCTGCCTGATCCGGGCGTACAGAGGCGACTTCACGCCAAGGCAGCATTTCGGCTTCGAGGCGGCCGCTTGGTACTGGCATTTCGTCGACGTCGTGTGGCTGTTCCTGTTCACGTCGATCTACGTCTGGGGCGGCTGGGGCGCGCCGCACGCGGGGTGACGCCGGACGCGACCGGGGTGCCCTCCGCGCTGCGGTCAGCGCTTGCCGGGAACTGCCCGAGGTGCGGGGCGCATACGCTCTTTTCAGGCTGGGTGCGCTTTGCCTCCAGGTGCCGCGGCTGCGATCTTGATTTCGACAGCTTCAACGTCGGCGACGGGCCGGCCGCCTTCCTGATCTTCATCGTCGGGACGATCACCGTCGTCGGCGCCCTGTGGCTCGACGCAGCGCTGACTCCGCCGTGGTGGGTGCACCTGATCTGGGTTCCATTTGCGGCCGCGCTGACGATCGGCGGCCTCCGCCTGTCCAAGGCCTGGCTCCTCGCGCAGGAATACAAGCACCGCGCACGCGAGGGGCGGATCGCGAAATGACCAAGCGAAGTTTGATTGTGCCCACAATCCTGGTGGTCGCCGCGATTGCACTGCTGATCAAGCTCGGCGTTTGGCAATTGCATCGAGCCAGGCAGAATGAGGCGCTGCTGGCGACCTATAGATCGGCCGCTCACCTGCCGCCAATCACTTTTCCGACAGCGCCGATGCGTACCGAGCAATTGCCCATCTATCGCTACGCAGCCGGTAACTGCCTGCGGACAGTCCACTTCCGGACGGCTGCCGGTGAAAATCGTTCTGAGGAACCCGGCTATCTAATCATCGCCGATTGCGCGACGGGAGCCGAGGGGCCCGGGATGAGCGTTGAGGTCGGTTGGTCGAAAAACCCTAATGCACGCACAGGCTGGACGGGCGGACTGGTGAGCGGTGTGATCGTTCCAGATGACAAGAGCCGGATTCGCCTCGTGTCGGCGTCTCCTGCGGCAGGACTGGAAGCGAGTGCGGTTCCCGAGCCGACCGTGAAGGTCTCGCCGACCCGCAATCGGGGATATGCGGCGACCTGGTTTGGGTTGGCAATCGCGGCCCTGCTTATTTACGGCCTGGCCGTGCGCAAGCGCCTGAGTACAGCCAAATGAGCGGCGAGCAGCATATCCTGGCCAATGGCCTGACGGTCGCGGTCGACCCGCTGCCGGGCGCGGAGTCGGTCGCGCTTGGCCTCTACGCCGCCGTCGGCTCGCGCTCCGAGCCGGAGCGGCTCAGCGGCCTCGCGCACCTGGTCGAGCATATGGTGTTCAAAGGCGCGGGCGGGCGCGACACGCGCGCGCTCGCCGAAGTGATCGAGGATGTCGGCGGCTCGCTCAACGCCTGGACGGCGCGCGACCAGACGGTGTTCCACGGCCGCGCGCTGGGGCGGGACCTGCCGCTGGTTGCCGAACTCATCGCCGACCTGGTGCGGTCGCCGCATTTGGACGAGGCGCATTTGGCGCGCGAGAAGCAGGTGATCCTGTCCGAGCTCGGGGAGGCGACCGACTCGCCCGACGATCTGGTCCACGACCATCTGTTCGAAGCGGCGTTCGACGGGCAGGCGATCGGCCGCTCGGTGCTCGGGCGCGAGGACAGCATTCGCGCGGTCGAGCCGAAGGATTGCCGCGACTGGCTCGCTGGCCAGTTCGTCCCGTCGCGGTTGGTACTGGCCGCGAGTGGCAAGGTTGCGGCCGATGCCGTGCTGCAGCTCGCCGAGCGGCTGTTCGGGGACATACCGGCGTCCGAGCCACCGGCCATCGAGCCGGCGCGCTTCACCGGCGGGCTGCGCAACGACAGCCGCAGCTTCGAGCAGGCCCATTGGTGCCTCGCCTTCCCCGGCGTTCGCGCCGCTGACCCGCGGAATCCCGCGCTGGCTTTATTCGTCCAGGCCCTGGGCGGCGGTACGTCGTCGCGGCTGTTCCAGGAGCTGCGCGAGGAGCGCGGTCTGGCCTATTCGATCTACGCCTGGAACCAGCCGTTCGCCGACACCGGGCTGGTCGCTATCGGCTGCGCCGCCGAACGGGCGCGGGCGGCGGAGTCGGTGCAGCTCTCGCGCGATGTGCTAGCGGCAACGGCGGACGCGTTGAGCGAAGCCGAGCTGAACCGCGCGCGTGCGCAAATGGAGGCCGGCCTGCTGATGACGCTCGAGACCGCGCAGGGCCGCGCCGATCACATCGCGCGCTCGATCGAGGTGTTCGGCCGGATCCTGACGCTCGACGAGCTGCTCGGCCAGATCCGCGGCGTGACCGTCGCCGGCGCGCGTGCGGCTGGGCAGGCGCTGCTCGACGGACCGATCGCAGTCGCCTCGGTCGGGGCGAAGCTCGCGCTGGCCGCGTGAGCGATCTCACGACGATCATTGCCGAGCCGTGGGCCGACTGGGGCCTGATCGACTGCGGCAACGGGCAAAAGCTGGAGCGCTATGGGCCCGTGACCGTCGTGCGGCCCGAGCCGCAGGCGATGTGGGCGCCGGCACGCCGCGACTGGGACCCGGATGCGACCTTCGTCCCCGGCAGCGACGAGGAGGGCGGCGGCCGCTGGGTGCAGCATCGGCCGGTGCCGCCTCACTGGGACCTGGGCCGCGATGGAGTTCGCTTCCACGCCTCGCTGACGCCTTTTCGGCACCTCGGCTTCTTCCCTGACATGGCGCCGCAATGGGACTGGATGCGCGAGCGCGCGGCCGACGCGGACGTGCTGAACCTGTTCGGCTACACCGGCGTCGGCACGTTGCTGCTGAGCGAAGCTGGGTCGCGCCTCGTCCACGTCGACGCGTCGAGGAAATCGGTCGAGCAAGGCAAGGACAATGCTTCGCTCTCCGGCATGAGCGACAAGCCTATCCGCTGGATCGTCGACGATGCGGCCAAATTCACGGCGCGCGAGGTGCGGCGGGGACGGCGCTATGACGGGATCCTGCTCGATCCGCCGAAGTTCGGGCGCGGACCCACGGGTGAGGTGTGGCGGCTCGAGGAGCATCTCGCGCCCTTGCTGGCGGATTGCCGGAAGCTGCTGGACGAGAAGGGCCGCTTGCTGGTGCTGACCGTCTATGCGGTGCGCATGTCGGCGCTCGCCATCGGCGAGCTGGTGAGGCAGGTGGTTGGCGACCTGGGCGGCCGCGTCGAGATGGGCGAAATGGCGGTACGCGAGGAAGCGCGGGGATTGCTTTTGCCGACGGCGATCTTCGCGCGGTGGTCGAAAGACTAAGTCCTCGAAGCGCGGATCGACGCACCGGCGACGAACGGCGCGCCCGCCGTCAGCAGCAGGGACATCGCCGCTTCGAGCGGCAACGCATTGGCGATTGCAAAGATCAGCAGGGGGACCGCAAGCGGCAGCAACAGCAGCCCCGCAAGAGAGCCCGCGCGTGGCAGGCCGGCGGTGACCGCTGCGACGGCAACTGCGAGCGCGGCGAGCGCCGGTGTACCGATCGCCAGCGCGATCTCGGTCCGGGCCAGCGATGCTCCGTCCATCGCGAGGAGGGCAGACGCGGGAATGGCGGCAACCAGCAACAGCGGCGCGAAGGTCAGCCAGTGCGCGGCGATCTTCGCGAAGGCGACGCTCTCTTCCGCAAGGCCGTGGAGCGCGAGCTGGTCGAGGACTCCGTCCGCGCGGTCGGGTTCGATCAGCCGCTCGATGGGCAACAGCGCCGCCGTTAATGCGGCGATCCACAATGCGCCGGGACCGATCCGCGACAGCAGCCGTGCATCGGGGCCGATCGCGAACGGGAGAAGCGCCGCGACCAGCAGGAAGAAGGCGATCGGCAGCCAGGCCGCGCCGGTGAACCCACGCCGAACGTCGCGGACGATCAGCGCGCCGATCATGCGGTGAGCTTCAGCCGCGGCCACTCGCCCGCGAGCGGCTGATGCGACGCGGCGAGCACCGCGCCGCCGCGCGCGCGATGCCGTTCGACCAACAGCGCCAGCTTCTGCGCACCGTCGGCGTCCAGGCCGTTGAGCGGCTCGTCGAGCAACCACAGCGTCGCGCCGGATGCGGCGACGCGCGCGATCGTCGCCCGCTTGAGCTGTCCGGACGACAGCAGTCGCACCGGGACGTCCGCGAGGAACGCGATCCCGAGCGCATCCATGGCCCGTTCCGGCGATCCGCCCCAGAAGCGAAGCGCGCGGCTGAGCGGCAGCTCGCGGTCGAGCGCGACAGCGTCGTCGGCAAGCGCCAGCGGCGAGCGCTCGACGCGCCCGCATTCCTGCCGGAGCAGCCCGGCGGCGAGGCGCAGGAGGCTCGACTTGCCGCTGCCGTTGGGGCCGGCGACCTGGAGCGCCTCGCCCGGTCCAAGCACCAGGTCGAGGCCATCGAACAGCAAGCGCCCGCCGCGGCGCAGCGCAACGCCCTGGAAGCGCAGGAGCGGCTTCACTCCGCACCGTCCTCGAGCGCGTGCATGTCGTCGTCGGAGAAGCCGAAATGGTGCCCGACTTCGTGGATCACGATGTGGCTAACGAGCTGCTCGAGGCTGACGCGGGTCGAGCGCCATTCGGCGAGGATCGGGCGCGAGAAGAGCGTGATGCGCTCGGGCAGCATGCCCGACTGGCCGACGCTTTGGCGGTTGAGCGAGACGCCCTCATAGAGGCCGCTGAGCTGCATCGGATGGCTCAGGCCGACCCGGCGCGCGGTCTCCCCATTGGCCAAGGGTTCGACCAGCAGAACCACGTCCTTCAGGCTCTCGGCAAAGGGCGAGGGCAACCGCTCGAGCGTGCGCCGCGCGATCTCGTCGATCTCCGCTTCCGACGGCGTTCGGCCGGACAGGCGCTCCGCGGGGGTCATGGGCACGGGACTAGGGGCCGCCGTTACGGGCGGCAACCTTGCCCAGCGCTGCGTCGGCCCTTAGATGGCCGCGTTCCAGGGAAAATGCGGAGCGGTGGCCGAGTGGTCGAAGGCGCTCGCCTGGAAAGTGAGTATACGGCAAAACCGTATCGAGGGTTCGAATCCCTCCCGCTCCGCCACCAGCCAGCGAGTCAGTCTCCAACGGTCCGATTTTCCCGGCTCGATTCCGGTGTGTGGGCTAGCGCCGGATGTCGCGCTCGCCGGCCTGAAATGCATCAATGTCGCGCTGCGAGAATAAAGCGGCATCGCCCGGCAACGAATGTTTCAGCACTGCCAAGGCGACGCCGGTGCGAACTGCAACATCGCCATCCCCGCCTCTCAGCAGCGCGTGGAGAACACCCGCGACAAATGCATCGCCGCTGCCGACGCGATCGACAATTCCTTCAATGCGGACCTTACCCGCTTCGGCAAAATGGTGCCGGCTGTCGATGCGCGCGCCAAAATCGTGGACGTCGCTGCTCACGATGTGCCGCTCGGTCGAGGCGATCATCGTCAGTCGCGGGAACTCCTCGAATGCGGCGGAAGCGGCCGCACCCATATCCGGTTCAGGAAAGTCGCGGCCAAGCATGAGGCCGAGATCGCGTTGATTGCCAAACAGGATGTCGACGCTCGTCATGACCTGGCGCAGGTACGCCTTCGGGTCTCCGTCCCAGCGCGCCCACAGCTTGCCCCGCCAGTTGCCGTCGAACGAAACGCGGATTCCCCGTGCCGCAGCAGCCGAGGCCGCGGCGATGGCGGCGTCGGCCGGTTCGCAACCGAGCGCGAGCGTGATCCCGGTGAGGTGCAGATGGCCGACCCCTTCGAGCAGCTCGTCCCAGTTCCACTGCGCCGTGGGCGCAGTGGCGAAAGCTGAGCCTTCGCGGTCGTAGAGCACGTCCGTCGCTCTCGCCCCTGCACCGAGCGTCACGAAATAGAGCCCCATTCTCTGCCCACCGAGCGCGACTGCGGTCGTGTCAATGCCATGGCTGCGCAGGGTGGCCACCGCCCAGCGTCCGAGATCGTTATCCGGCACCTGGCTCACGAAGGCGACCTCATGTCCGAGTCTTGCGAGCGCGGTCGCTACATTGGCTTCGGCGCCCGCGAGCCAAACCGTCAACGCCGGTCTTTGCAGCAACAGCTCGGGCGGCGGCGGAGACAACCGCACAAGCAGTTCGCCAAATGCCAGAAACTTACCGTCGACCATGGTTCAGTTTGCCTCAGCTATGGGTGAGCATTGCTTCGATTGCGCCGCGGGCGCCAAGGGTTTCAAGCTGCCGCAGATGATAGGACACGAGTTTGACGAGCGCAGGGTTGGTCCGCGCTTCAGGCGGGAATATCTGCTCAAGGCCGAGCAAAGCCGCGGCATCACCGGCAACAGGCGAGATCAATTCCGCCAACGGGTCATCGACGGTAAACGCACGTCCGAGATCGTTGACACCCTGTTGCCAGCGCATCCACGCCGCCAGTGCAAGGCCAAGCGCGGTCGCCTCCGCCCCGGTGGCGAGCCGCTCGAGCAACGGCGCCACGATCCGCTGCGGAATTTTCTGCGAACCGTCGATCGCGATCTGCGCGAGGCGATGCTCGAGCGCAGGATTGCCGAACCGCTCGAGCAGGCGGTTGCAATAGTGCGTGAGATCCAACCTCGGCGCGCGCGTCACGGTCGGCGCGGACTCGTCCCACAGCGACCGAAGAAAGGGTTCGCCGAACGGCGCGCGGACAAAATCATCGACAGTCGTGAGCCCGGCGAGGCCGCCGAGATAGGCCATGGCCGAATGCGCGCCGTTCAGAAGCCGGAGCTTCGCTTGCTCCCACGGGCGGACGTCCGCCGTCAGAGTGACGCCAAGTGCGCCGAGGTCCGGCATCGGCCCGGCAAAGCGGTCCTCCACGACCCATTGCGAAAAGGGTTCGGTGCGGACGAGCGCCTGGTCTTCAAACCCACCCTCGACCTGCCACCGCGCGATGTCCGCCCCAGTGGTTGCCGGAACGATGCGGTCGACCATGGTCGAGGGAAATGTGACGGACATCGCGATCCAGTCGGCCAAGCCGGAATTAGCGGTGCCAACGCTCTTCGAGACCGCAGCCCGCAGTCGCTCGCCGTTGTTCGGCAGATTGTCGCATGACATGACAGTCAGTCCAGGAAGATTCCGCTGACGGCGCAGGAACAGGCCGGCAGCGATAAGGCCGGCGGCGCTTTCGCTCCGCGATGCGTGGTAGCCTTTCTCCGTAATCGTCAACGTGACGAGGTGAACTCCCGGATCGGCAATCGCCTCGATCACGCGCGCAGGCTCCTCGGGCGCCACGAGGATGTCGAGCAACGCGCCGACGACCCGGGCCTCGCGTTCGCTGTGGTTCTCGACGATCACCGTGTACAGCTTATCCTGCGGCACAAGCCGATCGCGCATGGCGGCTGACCGCATCGAAACGCCGACGACGCCCCAGCCATGGTCACCCGCGGCGAGCGCGTCGTCGAAGACCAAGGCCTGGTGCGCCCGATGGAATGCGCCGAGGCCGAGATGGACGACGCCGGCACGCACTCGCGTTCGATCGTAGCCGGGCCGGCGCACCCTCGATGGCACCCGATCGAGCGTTGCGGCCGAAAGTCTGGTCACAGCCGATAGGTGCGCTTGGCCAGGCCGTAGGTGAGATCGTGAGCGACCTCGTGCGCCTCGTCCTCGTCGAGCCGATGCTCGGCAACGAGCCGCGCAAGGAAGCCGCAGTCCATTCGGCGGGCGACGTCGTGACGCGCCGGGATCGACAGGAATGCGCGGGTGTCGTCGTTGAACCCAGCCGTGTTGTAGAAGCCGGCCGTTTCCGTGACTCGCTCACGGAACCGGCGCATGCCTTCGGGGCTGTCGTGGAACCACCATGGCGGCCCGATTCGGAGAGCCGGATAATGGCCGGCGAGCGGCGCCAGCTCGCGCGCATAGACATCCTCGTCGAGGGTGAAGAGGATCAGTGTTAGGGCCGGTTCGTTGCCGACGGCGTCGAGCAGCGGTTTCAGTCCTCGCACGAATTCGCCGGCGACCGGGATGTCCGCGCCTTTGTCGCGTCCAAAGCGTGCGAGCACGTGCGGATTGTGATTGCGATAGACCCCGGCATGGAGCTGCATCACCATCCCGTCGTCGAGCGACATGCGCGCCATCTCGGTCAGCATCTGGCCGCGGAAGAGCTCGGCATCGCCCGCTTCGCCGCGGCCGCGCAAAATGCGGCCGTAGAGCGCTTCCGCATCCGTAAGCGCCAAGTCCGCGGTCAGGGCGCTCGGATGGCCGTGGTCGGTCGCCGTCGCACCGTGCGACCTGAAGAATTCACGACGAAGGCGGTGCGCGCGCAGATAGCCCGCGAAGCTTCCGACATCTTCGCCGGTCAGCTCAGCCAGCTGGGACAGGTTTGCGGCGAACCCGGGCGTGTCGGGATCGATGACCGGATCGGGCCGGTAGGTGGTGATGATCCGCCCGCCCCAGCTGCTGGCACGGATCGCCTCATGGTGCTCGAGTGAATCGAGCGGGCTTTCGGTGGTGGCGAGGACCTCGATCCCGAAGCGGTCGAACAAAGCGCGCGGGCGGTAGGCGTCGGTGGCGAGCGCTTGCCCGATGAGGTCGTAGATGGCATCGGCGCTTTGCGTGTCGAGCTGCTCACCGATGCCGAACACCTCGCCCAGGACCCAGTCGAGCCACAGCTTCGAGGGCGTGCCGCGGAACAGGTAATAATGTTCGGCCAACAGGCGCCATGCCGCTCGCGGATCGGCTTCGACCCGCGTGCCGTCTGCGGTTGGAACGCCAAGTGCCTCCAGCGGGATGCCCTGGCTCATCAGCATGCGCAGCAGATAATGGTCGGGGCGAAGAAGCAGCTCGGCCGCGTTCTCGAACGACGCGTTGGTCGCGAACCAGCGCGGATCGGTGTGGCCGTGCGGGCTGACGATCGGAAGCGGCGCGACTTTCTCGTATAGGCGGCGGGCAAACACGCGAGTGCCGGGTTCGGCGGGGAACAGGCGGTCGGGATGAAGCACCAGCGCGCTCATACCAGCTTCCCGGGTTCAACCGGCGTGTAACGCGGAACGATCAGTTGGACGACGGCGAGTGCCACGAAATAGGCGCAGGCGGCGACGACGAAGATCGGGCCGTAGCTGCCGATGGCTTGCAAGATGCTGCCGGCGAACTTTGCCATCAGCATGCCGCCGAGCGCGCCGGCGAGCCCGCCGATACCGACCACCGATCCGACCGCCCGCGCCGGGAACAGATCGCCCGGCATCGCATAGACGTTCGCCGAAAAGCCCTGGTGGCAGGCACAGGCCAGGCCGATCGCGAGCACCGCCCACCATAGGCCAGGCGCATGGGCGGCGAACGCAACCGGGAGCGCGAATAAGGCGCAAATTCCCATCACCGTCTTACGCGAACGGCCGGTTGACCAGCCGCGCACGATCAGGTGCGAGGAGCCCCAGCCGCCGGCGATCGAGCCGACGTCGGCAAGCACATAGACGGCGACAAGCGGCGGCCCGAAGTTGAGCATCTTGACGTGATAGGTGCGGTTGAAAAAGTCGGGAAGCCAGAACAGGAACGTCCACCACACGGGATCGATCAGGAACCGCGCCGCGGCATAGGCCCAGGTTTGGCGCAGGCGCAGGAGCTTGGCCCATGGCACCGGGACATGGCGCTCGGCTGGTTCGGCGCTAATCCATGCACGCTCTTGCGCGCTGACCTTCGGATGCTTGTCGGGACGGCGATAAAAGCTCAGCCAGGCAGCGAGCCAGAGGATGCTCAGCGATCCTGTCGCAAAGAACGCCATGCGCCAGCCGAATGTCACCGCAATGATCGGCACGATCAGCGGAGTGACGATTGCGCCGATATTTGATCCGGCGTTGAACAGGCCGATGGCAAGCGCCCGCTCGCGCCGGGGGAACCATTCCTGGACAGCCGCCAGCGCGGCCGGAAAGGTTCCCGCCTCCCCGATTGCCAACGGGACGCGCGCGAACAGCATGCCTGCGGTGCTGGTGAAGGCCGCGTGGGCGACATGCCCAATGGTCCACAGTGAAACCGCGAGCGCATAGCCGAGGCGCGCGCCCACGCGGTCGACCAGCCGGCCGAACAGCACGTAGGAAATGCCGTAAGCGGCCTGGAACCAGATCGCCAATGAGGCATAGCCCTGCTCACTCCACCCGTAGCGCGCCTGGAGCTCGGGCTTCAAAGTGGGGAGGACCAGACGGTCGACGTAGCTCAGCACGACCGCCGCGAAGAGCAGCGCACAGATGATCCAGCGAATTCGGCCGGGCCGGATCGGGACGTCGTCGGAAGGCACGCCCTTGCCTACCAGTTGAACATCGTGCCGTCCTCGAGCCGGTTCACCGGAAGGTAGGCGCGGCGATACGGATATTTGGCGGCGGCGGCTTCGTCGATGTCGACCCCGATCCCAGGTTCTTCGCCCGGATGCAGGTAGCCGTCGGCAAAGCTGTAGGCGTGCGGGAAGACCGCGTCCGTCTCGGGCGTATGGCGCATATATTCCTGGACCCCGAAATTGGGCACAGACAGATCGAAGTGCAGCGCGGCACCCATGCACACCGGCGACAGATCGGTCGCCCCGTGGCAACCGGTCCGGACATCGTGCAAGGCGGCGAAATCGGCGATCCGGCGCAGGTGCGTGATCCCGCCCGCGTGGACCACGGTGGTACGGA
The DNA here is from genome assembly GCF_045810705.1 of Sphingomonas sp. Lineage (GTDB taxonomy): Bacteria > Pseudomonadota > Alphaproteobacteria > Sphingomonadales > Sphingomonadaceae > Sphingomicrobium. The sequence continues at coordinate 56,946 of NZ_JBJMVI010000017.1, forward strand.
TGTAATCGATCAGCTGTTCTTCGATCAGCTGCTTGCAGTCCCAGATCGAATTGAAGACCTCGCCGACGGCGATCGGGGTCGTCGTGTGCTGTCGGATGATCCGGAAGCCTGCCTGGTTTTCCGCCGGCGTCGGATCCTCCAGCCAGAACGGACGATAGGGCTCAAGGTCGCGGCCGAGCCGGCCCGCTTCGATCGGCGACAGGCGGTGGTGGGCGTCGTGAAGCAGGTGGACGTCGTTACCGAGGACCCCGCGCGCGCGCTCGAACAGTTCGGGAACGCTGCGGAGATAGCGCTCGGTCGACCACTGGTTCTCCCTGGGCAGGTCGCCGTCGGCCGGCTCGTAGAAATATTTGTCCTTCGAGACTCCATAGGCCGACGCCAGCCCCGGGACTCCGCTCTGCAAGCGGATCGCGCGATATCCTTGCTGCTGGTAATCGCGCGCGGAGTCGATCGTCGCGTCGATGTCGGCGCCGTTGGCATGACCGTAAACCATCACGCCCTGTCGGCTTGCGCCACCAAGCAACTGATAGAGCGGCAGCCCGGCAATCTTGGCCTTGATATCCCACAACGCCGTGTCGACTGCCGCGATCGCGCTCATCGTGACGGGACCGCGCCTCCAGTAGGCGCCGCGGTAGAGGAACTGCCAAATATCCTCGATGCGGTGCGCGTCGCGTCCGACGAGACAGGGGATCACATGGTCCTGAAGATAGCTCGCCACGGCGAGCTCCCGGCCGTTGAGCGTGGCGTCGCCAAGGCCGTAAATGCCTTGGTCGGTTTCGATCTTCAGCGTGACGAAGTTACGGCCAGGGCAGGTCACGACAACCTTGGCGCCGGTGATGATCGGCATGTGTCCTGTGGCTCCGCTAGGGCGCTCGGAGGGGATTCCGACTGTTAGAACGAATAACTTGCCCTGACACCAGCGTAGCGGCGGAAGTCGCGCGGAAGGATCGCCTGGGTGGCGATCTGGTTATTGTAGGTGCCCCGCGAGTTTATGAGATTGCCGTAATATTGCTGGTCAAAGACGTTGTTGACGAAGACCGCAATCTCATATGGCCTCGATATTCCGCGCACGCCGACCGCGAGATTGAGGATGCCGAAGCCCGGCTGAATCGTCTCGGGGTCCTGGCTGAGCGAGAAATTGATCCTGCTGGTATAGCTGTAGGCAGCCTGGACCAATCCCGTGACCGGCATATCGCCCAGGCGTGGGGTGTACTCACCGCTTGCAGACAGCTTCCATTTTGGCGACTGCGCGGGCCGAGCGCCCGCCAGGTTCTGGAACGCCGGCGTTGCTCCCACTGCGGGGTTGCAGCCTTGAGCAAGAGTCTGTGCCGCATAGCATTGGGCGAAGGGGAACTCGGTAATGATCGCGTCGAGATAGGCAACCGAAGCCGCGACGTTCAAATCGTTGGCGATGCGCGCCGACGACTCCAGCTCGACACCCTTCGAATGGATCCGGCCGACGTTGGCCAGACGATAATTGACCGTGCCATCGGGGAAGGATTCGATCCCTTGGGCCTGGAAATCGCGATAGCGCGCGTCGAACAGCGTGAGGTTGAGCGTCAGCCGCCGATCGAAAAACTGGCTACGGGCGCCGAACTCGATGTTGCGCGATTTCTCCGGCCGCACCGGCCCACCCGATGCGCGCTGCGCATTGAAGCCGGTACTCAGGTCAAATGTCTGTCCCTTGTGACCCGTTGAGTAGGACCCATAAAGCATGAAATCGCGGCTGAATTCATGGCGCAGGGCAATCCGGTAGGTTGCGAAATTCTCCTTGGCATCTCCGCTGAAAAACGCGTTGCCGTTGCGGACGTCTCTAAAGGTGTAGTCCACCTTTTCGTGCTGATAGCGAAGGCCAGCCGTCGCCACCGTTCCGGGCAGGAATTCATAGTCCAATTGCCCGAACGCGGCCGCCTGATTCGACCCGGAAGTCGCGAACCAGTCGGCTTGCGAGAAGACGGGGCCGCGCACGAACCGGCGTGTGTAGCCTATGTCGGCGAAGAACAGACCGAGCGTGTAACGCAGCGGCTGATCGCTGGCCGATACGAGGCGCAGTTCCTCGGTCCACTGTCGCGATCTGAATCGGCCGCCCTGCCGATTGTCCGGCGCGGCGACCGACGTATCGTCCTGATCGAGGAAATCGTCGAGCTTGTAACGGTCATGCGACGTGATCGACATCAGCGTCGGACCGCCAAGATCGGCTGCGAGCTTCAGGGACTGGCCGAACCCATCGTAACGGGTGCCGGCCGGCGCATTGTTCGAGACGTCCTGATTATCCGGCCCGACCGTCACTCCAGGCGCGAATACCGATGGCGGCTGGGCGACATTGCCGCGGAGAAAAGCGGTTGGTCCAAGACCGCGAATGAAGGGGCGGCCGAGCGTCGTGCTGCCCTTGATATAATCGAGGCCGACGGTTGCCGTAATCGCCGATCCCGGGCTCCATACGAGCTTGCCTCTGGCGGAGGTGAACTTGCGTCCATTCACCTTTTCGCCGGTGAACAGGTTGTGGACGTTTCCGTTGAAATCGTCATGGTTGACCGTGACGCGGATGCCGAGATCCTTTGACAGTGGGCCGGAAACGGTTCCGCCAATCGTGTATTCCGAATCCGTCGTGGCCAGCGCATGAGCCTTGACCGTCCAGTCGCGGGTCGGACCAGGCGTGATGATGTTGATGAGCCCGGCAGATGCGGACTTACCGTAGAGTGTACTTTGCGGACCACGCAGGACTTCGATCCGGGCGATATCCGACAGGTCGGCGAAGGCGCGCGCCTGAAACGCAATCGGCACGTCGTCGATCTGAACGGCGACGCTCGGCTCGACCCCGATGGAGAAGGCGAAGGTGCCGATGCCGCGGATCGATAGGGAAGCGTTTACCGGCTGATCCGACGGCCGAACGATCAACGAGGGCGCGACCTTGGTCAGTTCCGAGAATTCGCGAACGCCGTTGGCCTCCAGCTGAGCGCCGGATATGACCTGCACGGCGACGGGGACATCCTGGACGTTCTCGACACGTTTCTGAGCGGTGATCACGATGGTGTAGGGGTCCGTCGGCGTCGGAGCCTGAGCCGAGACTTGCGCCGGCGTCGCGGCCTGCGGCGCATCCTGTGCATAGGTCGCTGCAGGCAGGCTGCTCAAAATGGAGCCGGCCAAAAGCGCAAGCGGAATTCGCTTCGAGATTTTCACGATGTCCCCTCCAACCATTGTTTGACGTGCCGGTCTTGCGCCGGCTTTATCGGGACCGTCTCTACAGACTGGACTGACCAATAGCAACCTGTTTGGCCAAGCCGATCTGGTCTGGCATGACTGTCCACCTTGCCCACACCGGCATGACCGGATAAACGAAGCGAATGGCAAAGCCTGAATCGAGCCGGCTCTACGAACGCGTCGCAAGCGATCTCGCAGCAAAGATCGCGGCGGGCACCTACCCAGTGGGACAACGCCTGCCTTCCGAGCGCGAACTCGCCCAATCCTATTCGGTCTCCCGGCCAACCGTCCGCGAGGCGATCTTCGCGTTGGAGCTGGACGGACAGGTCGAAGTCCGCACCGGCTCCGGCGTCTATGTCATCGCCCGCGCTCCGCGTTCGGGGCACGCTGGTGTCACCGACATCGGCCCGTTTGAATTGCTCGAGGCTCGGCGTGCGATCGAGGGCGAAGCGGCGTTTCTCGCCGCCGCCCAAATCAGCGACACCGAGCTCGCTGAGATCGAACGGCATCTCGCGAACATCATCCGCTCGCCGCACGACATTGCCGCATCGGAAGAGGCGGATCGCCAGCTTCATCTGGCTATTGCCCGAGCAACCGGGAATAGCGCGATGTATGCGTCGGTCGAAATGTTGTGGATGGCGCGTGCGCGTTCTCCGCAATATCGATTGCTGAGCGACAAGGCGCACGAAGCCGGCGTCGGGCCACGCAGCGACGAACATGCACTGATCGTGGAAGCGCTACGTGCGCGTGATCCCGACGCCGCTCGCGAAGCCATGCGATCGCATCTGACGCGCGTCCTCGAATCGCTGCTCGAAGCCACCGAGGTTCATGAGCTCGAACAGGCGCGGGCACGTCTCGATGCGCAGCGCCGCCGATTTGTCACGGGCAGTTGATCGGCTAGACCACGGGGGTAGTGAAGCTATGACTGAACGCGAAAACGGCGGGCTCGAATTGACCCGCCGTGAGGCGATTGGAGTCACCGCGGGCGTAGCGCTCGGGAGCAGCGCGGCGCCGGCCGCGATCGCGGCAACCGAGACGGCAGCGACGGGCCCCCGCTTCACGCCGCTCTATCCGCATGAAAGCGCCACGCGCAGCGTTCGGGACTTGTCCGGACTGTGGGATTTCCGGCTTGATCCGGATGGCCGCGGGGAAACGCTAGGCTGGCCCAACGGCTTCGGCGACGCGCGCCGAATTCCCGTGCCGTGCAGCTGGAACGACCTCTTCGACGACGCGCGCGATTACACCGGAGCCGCCTGGTATCAGACGGAATTTCGTGCCGACACCACGCTTGATCGCCGGCTGTACCTGCGGTTCGGATCTGCGGTCTACCGCGCCAGGGTCTGGCTCAACGGCCATTATCTTGGGGACCATCTCGGTGGCCACCTGCCATTCGCGTTCGACGCGACCGGCGCGGTTCGCAGCGACCGCCCCAACCTTCTGGTGGTCATGGTCGAGAACCATCTCCTGATCGACCGCGTGCCCGCCGTCCCCGACACTTCGGCTTTCCGCCTGTACCAGGAGGACCTGCCGGAAACCTCTTACGATTTCTTTCCTTATTCCGGACTGCACCGCCCGGTGTGGCTTTACGCCGTGCCCCGCGATCACATCGAGGATGTCGCGGTCATCACCAAGGATATCGGCGCCTCGGCGACGGTCGAGATCAGCGTGCGCGTCGCCAACGGCTGGTCCGGTGGCGGCTACGTCAGCCTGGGCGATGGAGCGACCCGCATCGACGCGCGGCTTGTCGTGTCTGGCGGCACCGGAGTTGCCACCTTGCGGGTTCCTGGAGTGCGCGCCTGGAGCCCCGACAATCCCTTCCTTTACACGCTGACGGTCCGCATCGGCGATCATGCTCTGGTTGACGAATACGCGTTTCCGGTCGGGCTGCGCACGATCCGCGTCGAGGGCGAGAGGCTGCTGCTCAACGGCGAGCCGGTGTACCTGCGCGGATTCGGCAAGCATGAGGATTTCATGCTGCACGGCCGCGGACAGGATCTCGCGGTTCTGGTGCGCGATTTCGAGCTTCTGAAATGGATCGGAGCGAACAGTTTCCGGACGTCGCATTATCCCTATTCCGAGGAAGCGATGATGCTTGCCGACCGCTACGGCTTCCTCGTCATCGACGAGACTCCGGGCGTCAGCATCACATTCTCCGATTCTCCAGCGATCCTCGCCGCACGCCAGATCCAGCTCGCCAACGATCTCACCGATCTCGTGTCACGCGACAAGAACCACGCCTGCGTCATCATGTGGTCGGTCGCGAACGAGCCGCTCACAAAGCCATTTCATTCGCTCGATAATGCACCGCCCGATTCAGTCGCAAAGGGCGCCGCGTTCTTCAAATCGATTTTCCGCCACTTGCGCGCGCTTGATTCGACGCGTCCCGTGACGCTGGTCAGTCTGCAGAACGGGCCATTCGAATGGGTCGGCCAGGGCGACGTGATCTGCACCAACTCCTATAATGGCTGGTACGCCGTTTCCGGGCGCCAGCCTGATGCCGCGGCGACCCTGGAACGCGAATTGCGCGGCCTGCATGCGCGTGCAGGCTCCAAGCCGATGATCGTGACCGAGTTCGGTGCCGACGCCATGTCCGGCGTCCATTCCCAGCCGCCGGAGATGTGGAGCGAGGATTATCAGAGCGATCTGATTGCGACCTATCTCGACGCCATCGCCAAATTGCCGTTCGTGGTGGGAGCGCATCCGTGGGCCTTCGCCGACTTCAAAACGTCGCAGAATATCATGCGGGTTGGCTCACTTAACCTCAAAGGCGTTTTCACGCGCGACCGTCGGCCAAAGGAAGCCGCGCGCATGTTGCACAACAGATGGACGCGAGCGCGCTCATCAGTTTAGCAGCCCTTGCGACCAATCCGATCACAGGGAAGGCACGGGTTCGCGGATGACTGCCCCGCTCGGTCAGCTTCCCGTTCCAACGACTCTAGGCGACGATCCTCAGCTTGCCCCGTTTGCCGGGCGCTGCATAGCAGACCACCCCGAGCTCGGCCTGAAGCCGCTGCAGCTCGCGCTCCTTGGCGTCGCGCGCTTCCTCGGCGTAGCGCTTCTCGACCGCCGCTTCCTCTTTTGTCTGCGCGCGGAAGTAGGAGATCGTGATCCGATGGCCGAAAATTTCGTCGCCGCGGAGCCGCAGCTCGGCATTCGAGCCCTTGGGCAAGCCATCGCGGATCGCGGCGAGTTTCTCGATGAGATCGTCGATCGACACATGGTCCTCGACGTCGACATATTCCTTGACGCGTCTACCCATTGCGACCCTCCCCGGCCCCGGGACGTTAAATACATTTGGCGCGATTCGACGCGCAATCTGATTTTGGGATTTATCCCCAACCAAGTTGCGCTTGGGTGAATCCATTGGACAGCGAAAGGTCAGGAAATGGCTGCCGACGAGCATGTGAGGTTGATCGCCGGTCGTCTCCGGCTGGGGCTAAGTCCTTCCATCGGCGGCGCTATCTCCGCCTTCGAGTGGACTGACGGCGAGACCTCGCGGCCAATATTGCGCAAAAGCCACACTCCGCTCGAAAAGGCCCTCGACGCGGCGAGCTTCCCGCTCGTCCCCTACGTCAACCGCATTCGCGACGGGCGCTTCACCTTTCGTGGGCGCGAGGTGCGGATTGCACCCAACATGCCCGGCGATCCGAGCCCGCTGCACGGGCAGGGGTGGCTCAACGCCTGGACCGTCGAGCAGGCAGGCGAGCGCGAAGCTGTGCTGAGCTTCGCTCACGAGCCAGGCGAATGGCCATGGGCTTACGAGGCGCGGCAAGAGTTTGTCCTCGATGAGAACGGGCTTTCGGTAACGCTCAAGTGCCGCAACGCCGGGGCCGATCCGATGCCGTGCGGGCTTGGCCAGCATCCCTATTTCCCGTGCGGCCCGGAGACCCGGCTCGACACGCAGGTGACTGACGCCTGGACGATCGACGACAAGGTGCTGCCGGTCGACAAGGTGCCCGCGCAAGGGCGGTTCGATCTGCGCAATCGGCTGGTCTGCGGGCAGGGCCTCGACCATGGCTTCGGCGGCTGGGGCGGGGAGGCCCGAATGAGCGACCCGGACTGGCCCTACACGCTGCGGCTGGGCTCGGGCGACGCCCACTTCTTCCAGCTATACTCGCCGGCGCAAGGCGCGATCTTCGTCGCCGAGCCGGTAACGCACGCCAATGCCGCGCTCAACGCCCCCGAAGACGAGTGGGCGGGGCTCGGGCTGCGCGTTCTCGGCCCCGGTGAGGAGATGAGGCTGACGATGCGGCTCGACGTCGCCGCGGCGTGACGCGGTCAGGTTGAAGCCGCGCAAACTGCCTTATATAGCCGCGCTTCGTGCCGCACTCGGAGACGTGGGTGAGTGGCTGAAACCAGCGGTTTGCTAAACCGCCGTACGGGGTATTCCCGTACCGAGGGTTCGAATCCCTCCGTCTCCGCCAGCGCTGCCGCCATCGAAAGATCGGCTTCGGTGCCCCGTCAGAGCCGCAGCACTGGCACGGCTTCGCCGGCTGGCATGGCCGCGGAATTCGCCCGCTGCCGCACGAGGACATCCGCATCGGCGAGCGCTTTGTGCGCATGCGAGTCCTGGAAACCGACCAGCGAAACCTCGCCACCTGCGAGGCGCGCGCGGTGGAAGGTTTCGCGAAGGTCGCAAGGGGGCAGCGTCATGGCCAGGCGCGCCGGCTCCCACGGCAGCGCGTCCTCGATTGTTCGACCTTGCGCAACGCCGAGCAACGGGGCCAACAGCAGCCTTGCCGTGACCAGCGCCGACGTCGGATTCCCGGGGAGTCCGAGGACCAACGTCTCGCCTATCCGTCCGAACCATGCCGGCTTGCCCGGCCGGATAGAGATTTTCGAAAAGAGCAGCTCGAGCGCCAGCGGTTCGAACATCGCCTTGGCGAAATCGCGTTCGCCAACCGATGCGCCGCCGATGACCACGATCACGTCCGCGGAGCTGGCGGCGTCGCGCGCGGCGGCTTGCATCTGGGCGAGATCGTCGCGCAGGCGCTCGCGACGGATCACTCGCCCGCCCCATTGTTCGGCGAGGGCGGCGACACCGACCGAGGCACTGTCCGGGACAGCGAGCGCAGACGAGCGCGCCTGGCCAGGTTCGACGAGCTCGTCGCCGCTGCTGAGCAGCGCGATGCGCTGCCGCAGGAAGACTTCGGCCTCGGAGGCGTCGGCGCCGGCCGCGGCGGTAAGTGCGGCCGGATCGAGCAAGCGGCCCGCAGGAAGGACGTCCTCACTGACGCGAAAGTCGCCGCCGCTCACCCGGACCCAAGTCGCAGGTCCCGGCTCCCTGCCGATGATCGCCGTTTCACCCTCGCGCCGGACCTGCTCCTGGATCACGATGCGGTCGGCGCCTGCTGGCAGGGGCGCGCCGGTGAAGATGCGGACGCAGCTGCCGGGCTCGATTGAGCCTGGCCAGCCGAGACCCGGAAGTGATTCTCCCACAACCTTCAGCGAGACCGGAAAAGCTTCGACGTCGGCGCCCCGGACTGCATAACCATCCATCGCCGACACGTCCGCACGGGGAGAATCGATCGCCGCAACGACCGGCGCCGCGAGCACCCTGCCACCCGCTTCGCCGATCGCGATCCGCTCCGTCCCGAGCGGCCGCACGGCCGTGCCGATGATCGCCAAGGCTTCGTCGAAACTGATCATGCGACCGCTGTTTCCCGCGGCCGGCTTAACGTCAACTACGCCGAAGCGCGCCACGGCTGCGGCGGCTCGAACTTCCGGCGCGCCGCAAGACGCGTATTCTTGGGGGCGGAAGGCGGGAGAAGAGCGATGGGCTGGTGCATTGGTCGAACCGAGGCGATGGCGGATCCGCTTGGCGCGCGGCGCAAGGCGCTCGCCAAGCTCAGAGCGCTTGAGGATCTGGAAGATCCCGAAAGCTTGGTCGTGCCGATCCTGATCGACGCGATCCTGATGGCGGAGAGCTATCGCGGCGCGCGGCACGACGTGACTTTCCTCAACGAGCTGACGCGCGGCGTCGACGCGCTGATCCGCGAATTGAACGCCGCTGAAAAAGCCAAGGAGTGGCCGAGCCGATTACCGGAACCTAGGCAGGAACTGGGCGCCGGTTAGCGGCCTTTGCGGTACGGGTAGCGATCGCGAATATTCTCGTGAAAGAAGCGGCCGTGAGATTCGGCGGCGACGAACGCGTTGCGGACGTGTTTTGGGACCGCGAAATAGCTGTACCAGCCGCCGTGGGCGAAGCGCACGAACAGGGTGGATCCTGACGCGTCATAGTCGATTTCGGTGATCGCTTCTGAGTCGACCTGGACCATCTCGTGCTGCAACGCCGTCGGCGCCCCCTTGCTCCCGTTCCCGCGATAGCTATTGGTAGCGCTAACAGCGGACGGGGGAGAAAGTGCGCTTGCAGCGAGTCATCGGCGTCATCGCCTTCTTGTACGTCGCGGTGTTCGCGCACGCAGCACATGCGGCCGCGTACAAGAATTTCCGGGTTGCGATCTACGTCACGGTCCACGACACCAAGCGGCTCGCGGACCCCGCCACCTTCTCGCGCGATTTCGCCCGCGTCTCCTCGCAGCTCAGCTTCGACAAGGTCTATATCGAGGCCTACCGAGATCGGCAGATGGCGACCGATGCCGAGCTGGAGACGGTCAAGCGCGCGTTCCAGGCAAAAGGCATCCAGACCTCCGGGGGCGTCACGCTCGCCGCCGGCGGCTCGGGCGGGCAGTTCGGGACCTTCGATTATGAGAATCCGGCCGACCGCGCCGAATGCGAACGCGCGGTCCGCCTGATCGCGCGCCATTTCGACGAAGTGATCCTCGACGACTTCTTCTTCTACACCTCCAAGTCCGACGCCGACATTGCGGCGAAGGGCAACCGCAGCTGGACCGATTACCGCGTCGACCGGATGCGCGAGGCGAGCCGCAACCTGGTGCTTGGTCCGGCGCGCCAGGAGAATCCGCGGGTCCGGGTGATCATCAAATATCCCAATTGGTACGAGCATTTCCACGGCCTCGGCTACGACCTTGCCGAGCAACCCAAGATGTTCGACGGTATCTACACCGGCACCGAGACGCGCGATCCGGTGATCACCGACCAGCTGCTGCAGCAGTACGAGAGCTACGAGATCTACCGCTATCTCTCGAACGTCAGGCCGGGCGCGAACCTCGGGGTTTGGGCCGATACGTACGACACGCGGTCGATCGACCGCTATGCCGAGCAGCTGTGGGACGGTCTGTTCGCCAAGGCGCCCGAGCAGATGCTGTTCAACTGGAGCCCGATGGCGGAGGCCAAGCCCGCGACCGCGGGGACGCGTCCTTGGGCGAAGCAGGCCACCAGCTTCCGTTGGCCTGCCGGCGCCGGCGGATGGGCGAGCGCCGCCAATGAGGCGCTGCATGTCGTCGACAGCGCGCTGGCGGACCTCGGCAAGCCGGTGGGCGTCGCCAGCTACCGTCCGCCGCACGCGACGGGCGAGGACTTCCTGCACAATTACATTGGCAACCTCGGCGTGCCGGTCGAGCTCTATCCGGAATATCCGGCGGCCGCGCATACGATCCTGCTGACGCAGGCCGCGGCGGCCGATCCGCAGATCATCGCCAGGATCGACGCCAGCCTGCGCGGCGGCGCCAACGTGATCGTCACCTCGGGCTTCCTCGAAGCGATGCAGGGCAAGGGCTTCGCGCAGCTCGCCGACTGGCAGGCGACCGCCCACACGATTGCGATCAATCAATATTTCGACGGCTTCGGCGCGGGCAAGGGCACCGAACTCAAGGAGCCCGGCAAGACCAAGCCGGTGCTGTTCCCCGAAGTGCGCTTCTACACCAACGACAGCTGGGGGATCATCCGTGGCGTCGCGACGGCGAAGGGCTTCCCGATCGTGCTGATGAACCGTTATTCGAAGGGCACGCTTTACCTGTGGACGATGCCGGAGAATTTCGGCGACCTCTATTCGCTCCCGCGCCCGATGGTCACGCGGATCAAGCAATATCTGTTCGCCGACCTCCCGGTGCAGATCGATGCGCCCGATCACGTCGCGCTGTTCACCTACGACAATGGCGCGTTCGTGGTGGAAAATTTCCGCGACGATGCGGCAAATGTGCGCGTCATCCGCAAAGCCTCGGCGGCTGAAGCGGTGACAATCCCGGCCCACAGCTTCCGGCTGTTCCGCCGCTGAAGCTGGTAAACGCGGCGGCAACCAGCTTCCTTCAGACAGTCATCAACCATGCTCGTCTAATTAACGAAGCGTGGAACCAGTGCATGCTCCGAGTGGACGCGGGGCGGGCACGAGCTGAAGTGGATGCGACATGAAACATGAAGCGATTCTGGAAGGGCAGGAGCTGCTCTCCAGGGACCCCCGCGTCGATGCCGAGTTTGCCGTGCGCGTGCATTGCCAGGCGGGCGAGATCGAGGCCCAGGTCCTCAACCTGTCGAGCGACGGCTTCCGCCTCCATACCGAAAATCCGCTGCAGGCCGGCTGGGTGGTGACGCTCGAGGCGTCGAAGAATTTCCCGGTGAAGGCGCTGATCTGCTGGGCCTGCGGGCAGGATGCCGGCGGCGTCTTCGCGGAGGCGGTTGCGCTGTAAATCGACACCCGCCAAGGGTCACATGCAGGGACCAATGGCGCAGGCGGTACCAAGGGCAGCGACGAACGTTCCAACATATTCAAGCGCGACGTAAGCGGCCAAGATCAGAACCTTTTTCCACGGCTTCCACGGACCGAGCGCGATCAACATCGCTCCGACCGCTATGACGACGACGAAGAACAGCGGGCTCATCGTCATCAAGGAGTCAAAACCCCACTTAAAGGTGGCCACCTGCCAAAGAATGGTCGCTCCAATCGGCAGACTGAGCGCCAAAATGATCCGCTCGAGCGCACTCATGGTTACACCCGCAACGCCGCGGCGGCTTCGGCTTCGCGTTTCAAATTGCGGGCGAGCTGGGCCATTCCGTTGAGATATTGCGGCGGGCAATTCACATCGCGGTAATCGAGCTGCGCGGCGGCGCGCAGCGTCCAGAAGGGATCGATGAGGTGCGGTCTCGCCAGCGCGACGAGATCGGCCCGGCCGGCAGCAAGGATCGAATTGGCGTGGTCGGGCTCGTAGATGTTGCCGACGGCCATGGTCGCGAGCTTGCCTTCGTTGCGGATGCGGTCGCTGAACGGGGTCTGGAACATGCGGCCGTAGACCGGCTGCTGCCCGGCCCAGCTCTGGCCAGCCGAGACGTCGATGAGGTCGGCGCCTTGCTGAGCGAACGCCTCGCCGATCAGCACCGCCTCGTCGGGCGTGATCCCATCATCGCCGGCCCAATCCGTCGCGGAGATGCGCACCGACATCGGCTTGTCGGACGGCCAGGCGGCGCGCATCGCCGCGAACACTTCCAGCGGGTAGCGGAGGCGATTCTCGAGGCTCCCGCCATAGTCGTCGGTGCGCTTGTTCTGCAGCGGCGTGATGAAGCTCGCGAGCAAATAACCGTGGGCGGCGTGGAGCTCGACCATGTCGAAGCCGGCTTCGAGGCCCATACGCACCGCGGCGACGAACTGGTCGCGCACCACGTCCATGTCGGCGCGGGTCATTTCGCGCGGCACCTGGTTGACCGGCGACCACGGCACATCACTCGCCGCCATCACCGGCCAGTTGCCGGCGTCGAGGGGCAAGTCATTGCCTTCCCAGCCGAGCCTGGTCGAACCCTTGCCGCCGGAGTGGCCGAGCTGGAGGCAGATCTTCGCTTTCGACTGGGTGTGGGCGAAGTCGACGATGCGCTTCCACGCAGCGACATGATCGGCGTTCCACATGCCGGTGCAGCCCGGGCTGATCCGGCCTTCGGGCGAGACGCAGGTCATCTCCGTGAAGACGAGTCCGGCGCCGCCAATCGCGCGCTCGCCGTAATGGACGAAGTGAAAGTCGTTGGGCACGCCGTCGACCGCCGAGTACATCGCCATCGGCGAGACGGTGACGCGGTTCATCACCTCCATTTCGCGCAGCTTGAGCGGCGCGAACATCGGCGGCGCAATCGTGTTCGAGCGCCCGTCCGTAGCGCGTTTCCAGAACCATCGCTCGACCGTCTCGAGCCAGTCGCGGTCGCGCAGGCGAAGGTTCTCGTGGCTGATCCGTTGCGAGCGGGTGAGCAGCGAATAAGCGAACTGCAGCGGCTCGAAATGCGTGTAGCGCTCGAGCGTCTCGAACCATTCGGTCGAGTTGCGCGCGCTATTCTGGAGTTTGAGCACTTCGAGTGATCGCTCGGCCTGAAATTCGTCGAGCGCGGCTTCGAGCGAGAGGCCGGCGCGGTTGAGAACGTCGGCCAGTTTGATCGCGTCTTCGAGCGCGAGCTTGGTGCCCGAGCCGATCGAGAAATGCGCGGTGTGCGCGGCGTCGCCGAGCAGGATGACATTGCCGCCCGACCAGCGCTCGCACTTGATGCGCTTGAAGCTCAGCCAGGCGGCGGAGCCGACAAGGTGCGAGGCGTTCGACTGCAACGCATGGCCATCGAGATATTTGGCGAACAATTTCTCGCACGCCGCGATGGCGTCGGCCTGGCTCATCCGGTCGAAGCCGAAGCTGCGCCAGGTGCCCTCAGAACATTCGACGATGAAGGTCGAGCAGTCGGGCGCGAAGCGGTAGGCGTGCGCCCAGATCCAGCCGTGCTCCGTCTCCTCGAACGCGAAGGTGAAGGCGTCGAACACCTTCGAAGTGCCGAGCCATACGAACTTGTTCGCGCGCACGTCGACGTCGACTCCGAACGCTTCGGCTTGCGCGTCGCGGAAGCGCGAGTTGATCCCGTCCGACGCGATGACCAGGTCGTAGCCGCGCCACTTGGGATCGGCGGGATCGCATTCCGCTTCGAAGTGCAGGGTGACGCCGAGCTCGCGGGCCCGGCCCTGGAGGATTTCGAGCAGGCGCTTGCGGCCGATGCCGATGAAGCCGTGGCCCCCCGAGGTGATCGTCTCCCCCCGGAAATGGACGTCGATGTCGTCCCAGTGCGCGAATTCGGCGGCGATGACCGCGGCCGACGCCGGGTCGTTGCGGGTCAAATTCTCGACCGTCTGGTCGGAGAAGACCACGCCCCAGCCGAAGGTCACGCCCGGCGGATTGCGCTCGAAGACATCGATCTCGTGCGCCGGCTCGCGCAGCTTCATCGAGATGGCGAAGTACAGGCCCGCGGGCCCGCCGCCGACGCACGCGATCTTCATGCGCGAGGCCCGCGAAACGCAGCAAACGGAGCGATCCCACACGCGTGCGTGTGCGCACCCGCACGAATCGCCGCGAAGCGCGTTTTGAGACCTGCCTCGAGACTGCCGCGCCGCATCGCCGCAGCATGGCACAGCAGTGCGCCTGTAGGACAGAGGCAAGCGGCGCTGTTCTCGGCGCATGGTCCATGTTAAGTTCAAGGCGGAGGGCCAGCCGATGGTGCGAACGCCCGGAATGTCCAAGCGCGCCCCGCGAGTCGATGTGCGCAAGCCGGCAATCGTCATCAACTCCGACGGGGTGCAGGTCGAAGCGACGATCCTCGACATTTCCGGCAGCGGATTCCGGCTGCACGTCCTCGACAAGCTGCACATCGGGGAGTTCGTCAGCCTTCGGGTCGACGACGAGCTTGTGCCGGCGCAGATCCGGTGGGTGCTCGGCGACGAGGCGGGCGGCGCGTTCCTTGCGCCGGCGGGGGCGGCCACTTTGTAACCGCCAGGCAGGAGTATGGCGATGGGCGAGGAGCCTCCAAAGGAAGGCACGGACCGCGAGGGCGAGCGCAGGCAAGGCGATCGCCGCGGCGGTGAGCGAAGATCCGTCGAGCGCGTTCGCGTCGATAAAGCGAAGACAGACCGGCGCAAGGACGAGCGGCGCAAATAGGCGCGCTGTCAGTCGATGAACTGACCGAGAATCGCATTGAACTCGTCCGGCTTCTCCAGATTGGCCAGATGGCCGGCGCCGGCGATCAGCGCCATGCGCGCGCCGGGAATGAGATCGGCGAGCGCGTCCGACAGCGCGGGCGGCGTGATCACATCCTTGTCGCCGCACACCACGAGCGTCGGCACGCGAATGGCGGCCGCCCGGTCGCGCTGGTCGGCGAGCCACACGGCTTCGGCGCCAATGCGGTAGGCGGCGGGATCGATGCGCGACATGGTCTCGACCACCTCGCGGCGGACCTGCGGGTCGGCGGGCTGGGCGAGCAGAACATCGACGCGCGCCTGCGCCATGGCGGCGAGATCGAGACTTCCGGCGAGCGAGCGCTCGTAGATCGCGCGGCCTTCGGGGTGCACGGCAAACGTGTCCGCGAGGATCATTGAGGCGCAGCGCTGCGGCACCGAATCGTGCATGGCGATGGCGACGACCCCGCCGAGCGACAGGCCGCAAATGTGTGCGCGATCGATGTCGAGCGCTGCCATCGCCGACAGGATCGCTTCCGCATAATCGTCGCGCGTGGTGCCCTCCGGCGCGGGATCGCTGTCGCCGTAGCCCGGATAATCGAAGGCGATGGAGCGGCGCGTGCGGCCGAAATGCGTGAGCTGCGGATGCCAGACCGATTTGTCCGAGCCAACGCCATGGAGGAAGACGATCGGCGTCGCGTCGCCGCCCCCGGCTTCCACATAGCCGATCTCGTGGCCCATGCTGGTTGCGACGCGCGGCATCAGCTTCATCTTGGCAGCGCACCGCCGCGCGCGCTAGCGTCGCGGCGATGGCGCGGATGACGGTCAACGGCGAAGGCGTGAACTACAGGCTCGATCCCGAGACGCCTTTGCTGTGGGCGCTACGCGATGCATCGAACCTGACCGGCACCAAATATGGCTGCGACAGCCGCGACTGCGGCGCGTGCACGGTGATCGTGGACGGCCGCGCGGTGATGAGCTGCGGCGTCGCCTTGCGCGACCTCGAAGGCGCGAGCGTGACGACGATCGAGGGCTTGTCGGCCAATGGCGCGCACCCCGTGCAGCAGGCTTGGCTCGCCGAGCAGGTGACCATGTGCGGCTATTGCGAGCCGGGGTTCATCATGGCGATCGCGGCGCTGCTCGAGGCTAGCCCGCAGCCGAGCGAGGAACAGATCGCGAGCTTGCCGAACATCTGCCGCTGCGGCGCTTACCCACGGATCCGCAAGGCGATCGCGCGCGCGGCGCAAGCCGCGGCCGCGCCTGCCGTTCGAGGCTGAATATACGCACACGAAACAATTCAGCCGCCGCTCATCTCCCCAGGCGCACTTCTCATCGCAAGAATTGAGAGGTCATTGTCATGCGTAAGATCATTCTATCCATTCTTTTGGCCGGGGCGGCGGCGTCGCCGGCGCTCGCACAGGATCAAGGCCGCCGGCACCACGACGACGCGCAGGCCGACCGCACGGCGGCGCACGAGGAGCGTCAGCAGGCGCGCGAGCAGGCGAGAACCGAGCATGCCGCTCAGGGCCAGCCCGCGCAGGCGCAAGTGGAGCAACGGCCGCAGCCGGTCGTGGAGCAGCGCGCCGCGCCGCAATTCGAACAGCGCCGCCAGGTCGAAGCCGGCCAACAGGCGGGGGGCGAGGGCCGCGGCTTTGGCGGCCGCCGCTTCGAGGACCGCAGCAATGCGCAGGCGCAGGTTCAGGCTCCGCAGCCCGAGCAGCGGCGGACTTTCGATGGCCGCAACGGTTCCGGCGGGACCGGCGGCCGCTCGAACTGGACCGGCGACCGGCAGGCGCAGGGCGGGACATGGAACGGCGGTACTTTGCGGCAAAGCGAGCGCCCCACGCCAAACGTCATGCGCGACCGCAATTCGCTCTACGTCAACGACCCGCGGCGGCGGCAGTCCCAGCAGCAGGCCGACGGGCGCCGCTGGGCGAGCGGGACGTGGAACCGCGACTGGCGCAACGACCGCCGTTACGACTGGCGCCGCTATCGCGACCAGCACCGGTCGATCTTCCGCCTCGGAATCTATTACGATCCGTTCGGCTACGGCTATCGGTCGTTCGACATCGGCTACCGGTTGTTCCAGGGCTATTACGGCCAGCAATATTGGATCGATCCGGGGCTCTACGGTTTGCCCTACCCGCCGCCCGGCACGCAGTGGGTCCGTTACTGGAACGATGCCTTGCTCGTCGATATGTACACCGGCGAAGTGGTCGACGAGATCCGCGGCTTCTTCTGGTAGAGCGCACCTGCTCATTGATCGAAGGGGCGTTGCGAGCCTAATCGCAGCGCCCCTTTTTGCATTCACGACAATTTGATTTGAGGTTTCGATGAACCATGCGTGCCGCCTGATTCTTTCCGCCGCGCTCGTTGCGCTCGTCCCCGCCGGCGGCAGCGCTCAGCCAGCGGGCCCCGCGGCGAGCCGGCAGAGCGCGCACGATCGCCTGTTCGACCTGTTCCGGCAGAGCGACGAGGCGTACCTCAAGCGCAACCCGCTGCAGGCGCTGTTTCGCGGCGACTATCGCTATGCCGACCGGCTCGGCGACCTGTTCAGCGACGCGCATTATCAGGGGGAAAAAGCCGCTGCGGAGGCCGATCTCGCCGCTTTGCATGCTCTCCCGCGTGCCGAGCTCGGCGCCGACGACCAGATCGCTTACGACGTATTCGAATACCAGACCCGCGACACGCTGCGCGGACTGCAGCCGGATCTGTTGCGGCTCAACGAAGCGCTGCCGATGAACCATTTCTACGGCCTGCACACCCAATATCCCACGATCTCGAGCGGGCAGGGCGGCGCGCCGTTCCAGACCGTCGCCGATTACGAGAATGCGCTGAAGCGCAACCGCGACTTCGCGGCCAATGTCGACGAGGCGATCGCGCAGTGGCGCAAGGGCGAGGCGGAAGGCGTGGTCGATACTCAGCTCACCGTCCGCAACATGATCGAGCAGCTCGACAACCAATTGAAGCTCAAGCCCGAGGAGTCGCCTTATTGGGGGCCGATCAAGGCCTTTCCCAATGCGGTCGGAGTGGCGGACCGGGCGCGGCTGACGCAGGCCTTCCGCGCGTCGTTGACCGGCACCGTCTATCCCGCGCTGTCGCGCCTGCGCGATTTCCTCAAGAACGACTATCTCGGCCACGCGCGCGCCGGTGCCGGCCTCATGTACATGAAGGGCGGCGACGCACTTTATCGCTACGAGGTCGAGTCGACGACCACGCTGCCGATGACACCAGAGCAAATCCACCAGCTGGGCTTGAGCGAAGTCGCGCGAATCACGACCGAGTTCGAGAAAGTCCGGCAGCAGATGGGCTTCAAGGGTAGTCTGCAGCAGTTCTTCGACTACATGCGCAGCAGCCCGAAGTTCCAGCCGAAGACGCGGCAGGAGCTCGAGCAGGGGTTCGCGTCGGTCAAGCGCCAGGTCGAGGCGCAGGTGCCGCAATATTTCTCGCTGGTGCCGCGGACGCAGCTCGTGATCCGGCCCTATCCGCCCTACCGTGAGAAGTTCGAAGCGGGCGGTTCTTATGACGCCGGGACGCCTGACGGAAGGCGCCCGGGGACATTCTATTACAACGCCTACGACCTGCCCTCGCGCAGCATCTGCGAGGAGACGACCCTGTTCCTGCACGAGGGCGAGCCGGGGCACCATTTCCAGATCAGCCTGGCGCAGGAGGACGCGGCGCTGCCGAGCTTTATGCGCTTCGGCGGCAACACGGCGTACGTTGAGGGTTGGGCGCTGTATTCGGAATCGCTCGGCTACGCGATGAACCTCTACAACGACCCGTGCCAGCGCTTTGGCAATTTGAACGACGAGATGCTGCGCGCGATGCGCCTCGTCGTCGACACCGGAATCCACGCCAAGGGTTGGACCCGCGACCAGGCGATCCGCTACATGCTCACGAACTCGGGGGAATCACAGACCGACGCGACGGCCGAGGTCGAGCGCTATATCGCGATTCCGAGCCAGGCGACGGCGTACAAGGTCGGTCAGCTGACGATCACGCGGCTGCGCGAAAAGGCCAAGGCGGCGCTCGGCGCGAAGTTCGACATCCGCGAATTCCACGCCCAGGTGCTGGGCTCGGGCGCGCTGCCGCTGACCATCCTCGAGGCCAAAATCGACCGCTGGATCGCCGCCAAGAAGGTGAGCTGATCAGCCGCTGACGCTGGCGGAATCGAGCGGGACGAACGGCTCGAACTTCAGCTGACGTTTGACGAAGCTGGTTTCGTAGCGGTGGACGGTGGCGTCGGCGACGAGCACGCGCTCGGCGACCTCGTTGAACTCGGCGATCCCGGCGCAGTCGAACACCAGCATGAAGTCCCAGGAGCCCGCGAGCTCGTAGCAGAATTGCACCTGCGGCGCGGCGCGGATGCGCTGCAGCAGCAGCGCCTTGCCGTGCTGGTCGGCATGTTCGCCGAGCGTGACCAAGACCATCGCGCGGATCCGGCGGTCGGCGAGCCGGTCGCTGAGGAGCGCGATCGTCCGCGCGATCCAGCCATCCTTGCGCAGGCGGCGCAAGCGGCGCGCGATCGCGGACGGTGACAGCGCGACGCGGGTGGCGAGGCGCTCGGCGGTTTGCGACGCATCCTTCTGGAGCAACTCGAGCAGGGCGAGGTCGAACGTGTCGAGCATCGGGCTACTCTGCCAAATTTTGGCACAGCGCGCATCATTTTTGCGCACTGCTGGCAATGTTCATGCGGACAATGGTGTCGTTCATCCGACCGACAGCGGAACTCCTGTGCATTGCGGCAGGACCTCGCGATGAGGAGCAGGGGGAGCGTGATGCCGCGGATGTTCGAGTTGAAACGAGACACACGATCGGCCGGTGAGCCCGCAGCATCCGTCCGGGGCGAGCCTGCCGCGCCGGCGCCCGCGGCCGGGAGCTATCCCCCGATGCCCCCAGCCGCGGCGCCGGCCAAGGCGTTGTTGGCTGGGATCGCGGCCTTCGCCTTGATCTCCATGGCGGTGCCGGCGATCGCCGCGTGCGGACCCGGCGCCAAGCCTGCCGCGGGTCACTGCCGCACTGCGTCCCGGCGGCTGCAGCTGAAACCGGCGGAAAAGCGCAGACCGATCGCGGTCAAACCCGGGCTCGGGGGCGGTTCGACCCTGGATTTGAGGCGGCTCGCGCCTGACCTGATGCCATGAAGGTCGCCGGTGAGGCGTTCGTCGAAATTCTGCGGACGACGCGTCGACCACCCATGGAACGGCAACACCGGCGACGGAAGGGGACAAAGCAGGAGGCGCGGCCAATGGCAAAGCACAGGCTGAAGTTGCTGGTCCTGCTGATGGCTTTCTCGGTCGCGCCGGCATCGGCCAGGCAAAGCCCAGCAACGCTGATTGCCCAGCCGGCCGTCGTCGCCTGGAGCGACGATTCGATCACCTGTCCCCATGAGCGCGCGCGCCTTGCCGCAGCTGCCGCCGCTGCCGTCGCGGCTTCGGAGAAGCTCGCGCCGACCCCGATCACCTTGACCGATCGTGTTCCGCCGGATGCGCCGCTGCTCGGGCGCGGATCGGCGTTGTTCACGCCCTAGGCGGCTACGCTGTCCAAAGCCTCCGCGATCAGCCGGCGGCTGTTGTCGATCCCGTAAAGCGCGATGAAGCTGCCCATCCGCGGACCCTGGCTTGAGCCGAGGAGGGTTTCGTAGAGCGCCTGGAACCATGCGCGGAGGTTTTCGAACGGGTGGCGCTTGCCGACTTCGAAGACCTGCGTCTGGATGTCCTCGGCCGGTGCATCCACGGGCAGCTCGGCGAGCTCCGAATCGAGATCACGCAGGGCCTCCGCCTCCATCTTGCTCGGCGCCCGGCGCTTCAGCGTCGGACCGACGAAATCGCGCGCGTAATTGACCGCGAGGCCGATCAGCTCGTCGAGCTCCTGGTCGCTTTCGGCCGACGTGCCGGGCGCATAGCGCTGGACGAACTTCCACACGGTGTCCTTGTCGGCCATGCCCGGCAGGCTGACGAGGTTGAGCAGCAGGCCGTAGGTCACGGGGAGGGTGCTGGCGGGCACGTCCCCGCCGTGGATGTGGTGCACGGGGTTGCCGAGCTTCTGCTCGACCGGCTGGCCCGGATAATTTCCGCGGAACTGCCAATATTCGTCGACCGCGCGGGGGATGACGCCGATGTGCAGGCTCTTGGCGCGCCTCGGCTCTCGATAGATGTAGAAGCTCAAGCTCGGCTCGCTGCCGTAGCGCAGCCATTCCTCGAGGCTTAGGCCGTTGCCCTTCGACTTGGAGATCTTCTCGCCTTTCTCGTCGAGGAACATCTCGTAATTGAAGCCCTCGGGCGGCCGCGCGCCGAGAATGCGGGCGATCTTGCCGGACTGGGTGACGCTGTCGATCAAGTCCTTGCCCGACATCTCATAGTCGACCCCGAGCGCCACCCAGCGCGCCGCCCAGTCGACCTTCCATTGAAGCTTGGCGAGGCCGCCGAACGCCGATTGCCGGATGCGGCTGCCGTCCTCGTCATCGAACGCGATCAGCCCGGCTTCGGCGTCGATCACCTCGACCGGGACCTGCAGCACGCGGCCGGTGGAGGGCGAGATCGGCAGAAGCGGCGAATAGGTCTTGCGCCGGTCCTCGCCGAGCGTTGGCAGCATGACATTCATGATGCCGTCCCAGGCGTGCAGGACCTTGCGGATCACCTCGTCGAAGCGGCCGCTGGTGTAGCAATCGGTCGCGGACAGGAATTCGTATTCGAAGTTGAATCGGTCGAGAAAGGTTCGCAGCATAGAATTATTGTGTTCAGCGAAACTTGGGTGCGTGCCGAACGGATCGGGGATCCGGGTCAGTGGTTTCCCGAGATACTCGGCGAGCATCCCTTGGTTGGGGACGTTGTCCGGGACCTTGCGCAGCCCGTCCATGTCGTCGCTGAACGCGATCAGCCGTGTGGGATTGCCGGTCAGCTCCTCATAGGCGTGGCGGACGAAGCTGGTCCGGGCGACTTCGTTGAAGGTGCCGATGTGCGGCAGGCCGGACGGGCCGTAGCCGGTCTCGAAGACCATGGGATCGCCGGCCGGTTTGGCGCCAGGAATCCCATTGGCGGCCCAGCGCTTCAGCAGCTTGCGCGCCTCCTCGTACGGCCAGGCCTTGGACTGCAAAGCGGCAGAACGGATGTCATCGGCGTCCAATTGCGTTGCTCTTCTGTTCTCTTGGCGGCAGGGTCGCGGCGATGGCCGATCCTTTGCCGCTTCCCGCGCTGCACGCAACCCACGCCGGAATCTGGCTGGCCGATGTCACGGGCGACGCGCGCGAGGCCAGCCGCGGCGAGGCGATCGCCAGGGCCGCGGAGACTCCCCACATCATCCTCAACGCGCCGCTGGTCGGTCAGCGGCTCGGCTATCCCGAGCTCAGCGGGCTCGACCTGCTCGAATTGTTCGCGTTCGTGCATCCGGCGCGGTTCGCGGTGCCGACAGCGGCCGGGCTGAGCCGGGCGCTCGGCCTCGAGCCGCCCGCGAGCGACGCGGATGCCGCCGCGGCATTGCAGCGCATCGCGCAGCGTTTGCTGGCGGTGTTCGACGATGCCGAGTGGCGGGAACGCGAGGGCGCGTGGACATCCAATGCGACGCTCCACCGGCTGGGCTGGGGCTGGGCGCCGTTGATCGGCTCCCGGCTCGAACGGCCCGAGCGCGGCGAAAGGATGCTCTTCTCGCGCCTCAAGCAGTGGGACGAAAGCGCCGAGCGGCCGCCGCCCCGACCCGTGCTGGTGTCACCGGCCGATGCGGGATCGAAGCTCGACCAGCTGACCGGCCGGGCCGAGGCGCGCGAAGGCCAACGCGCGATGGCCGAGGCAGTCACGGGGGTCTTCGCGCCCAAGCCCGCGAAGGGTTCGCCCAACGTGCTGCTGGCGGAGGCCGGTACCGGGATCGGCAAGACGCTGGCCTATCTCGCGCCGGCATCGCTGTGGGCTGAAAGCTCGGGTGGGACAGTGTGGGTATCGACCTTCACCAAGGCGCTCCAGCGGCAGCTCGACGCCGAGGGACCGAAGCTGTTCGCCGACCCGGACGAGCGAGCAAAGCGGATCGTCGTTCGCAAGGGGCGCGAGAACTACCTCTGCCTGCTGAACCTCGAGGACGCGCTCCAGGGCGCGTTCGCGGGCCGCGCCGCCGTGCTCGCGCAACTGGTCGGGCGCTGGGCGGCTTACACCAAGGACGGCGACATGGTCGGCGGCGACCTGCCGGGCTGGCTGCCGAGCCTGTTCCGGCGGGCGGGCGCGGCCGCGCTGACCGACCGGCGCGGCGAGTGTGTTTATGCCGGTTGCCCGCATTACCGCCGCTGCTTCATCGAGCGCGCCGAGCGGTCGAGCCGCGAGGCCGACATCGTCATCGCAAATCACGCGCTGGTGATGGTCAACGCCGCCCGCGCCCGCGAGGACGCGCCGGGGCGCATCCTGTTCGACGAGGGGCATCATCTGTTCGATGCCGCCGATTCAACCTTCGCGGTCGCGTTCGGCGGGCAGGAGTCGATCGAATTGCGCCGCTGGATCGTCGGGCCGGAAGGGCGGTCGCGCGGGCGACGGCGCGGGCTCGCGGCGCGGCTGATGGATGTCGCGTCCTACGACGAGGAAGGCGCGCGAGCGCTCGATGCGGCGGTCGAGGCGGCCAAGGCCCTGCCGTCGGACGGCTGGCTGCAGCGCCTCGTTGAAGGTGCGCCATTCGGGCCGATCGAGGCGTTGCTCGCCGAGGTTCGGGGCACGGTCTATGCCCGCGCCAAGGCGCAGGAAGCGGGCTATGGGCTAGAAACGGAGCTTGCCGAGCCCGACGGTGCCCTGGTGTCGGGCGCAGCCGCGGCGGTCGAGTTGCTCGACAGCCTGGGCAAGCCGCTCGCTGCCCTCGCGCGGCGGTTGGAAGCGGTGCTCGAGGACGCGCCCGATTGGCTCGACGCCCAGGCGCGGGCGCGGGTCGAGGGCGCGATCCGCGGGCTGTCGTGGCGGCGCGAGACGGTCGCGGCGTGGATCGCGTTGCTGGCGCGCATCGGGGGCGAGGCGGACCCCGAATTCGTCGACTGGCTCGCGGTCGAGCGGGTCGACGGGCGCGAATATGACGTCGCCATCCATCGCCGCTGGCTCGACCCGACCAAGCCCTTGGCGGCTGCGGTGATGGCGCCTGCCGACGGCGTGTTGGTCACCTCGGCGACGCTGCGCGGCGGCGAGGACTGGCCTGCGGCGGATTCGCGCACGGGCGCGCTGCACCTGCCCGGCCCCGCCGCCCACTTCGAAGCCGAAAGCCCGTTCGACTATGCCGCCTGCGCCGAAGTGCTGATCGTCACCGACCTCAGACAGGGTGACATCGCCTCGCTCGCGGGCGGCTATGCGCGCCTGATCGAGGCCGCCGGCGGCGGGACGCTCGGGCTGTTCACCGCGATCCAGCGATTGAAGGCGGTGCATGCGCGGATCGCCGACCGGCTCGCACGCGAGGGACTGCCGCTGCTTGCGCAGCATGTCGATCCGATCGATGCCGGGACCCTGGTCGACATCTTCCGCGACGACCCGCGCGCGTCTTTGCTCGGCACCGACGCGCTACGGGACGGGGTCGACGTGCCCGGCGAATCGTTGCGGCTGGTGGTGATGGAGCGCGTGCCGTGGCCGCGCCCGACGGTGCTCCACGCGGCGCGGCGGATGGCGGGCGGAGGCAGCGCCTATGACGATAGGGTCGTCCGCGCGCGGCTCGCCCAGGCCTTCGGCCGGCTGATCCGGCGGCAGGGCGATTGCGGCGTGTTCGTCGTTCTCTCGGCGGCATTCCCGTCGCGGCTCCTCAGGGCGTTTCCGGGCGGGGTTCCGATCAGCCGGGTACCGCTCGACGAGGCGATTGCACGAATCACGGAGCGGCTGAGAGTGGGCGCATCGGCGCCGATCGAGCTCGTCGAATGAAGCGGCTCGCTGTCCTGCGGCATGCCAAGTCGGACTGGGGCGACGCGCAGATCGACGATCACAACCGCCCGCTGAACGAGCGCGGGTGGAAGGCGGCGCGGTGCATGGGTCGCGAGCTGAAACAGCGCGGCATCAAGTTCGACCTTGTCCTCGCCAGCACCGCGGCGCGCGTGCGCGAAACCCTCGACGGCTTGCGGGAGAAATATGATTTTGGATCGGCGCCGATCCAGTTCGAGCCGCTTATGTACACAGCGGGCGAGGCGGAGTTGCTGTCGCTCGTGCGCGATCTTCCGGAGTCGGTGCATGCGCCCTTGCTCGTCGGCCACAATCCAGGCCTCGAGCAGCTGGTGAAGAATTTGACGCGTGATGACGGGCGCGGCCTGCGCGGCCGGATCGCGCATAAATATCCGACCGCGGCGTTTGCGCTCGTCGAATTGCCGGCGCACCGTTGGGCCGACGTCGAAAGCGGAAGCGGCGAGTTGGTCGAGCTGATCCTGCCGAAGGATCTCGACTAGCTGTCGAGCGCGGCAGTCAGGCGGTTGCGCAGGGCAATCAGCCGGAACACATCGACGCCGCTCTGAACCTCGTCGTTGGGCTCGACACGCGGCGCTGGCGCCGGTGGCGTGGCGGACATCGGCGCGGCTTCGCCCTTGTCGCGCAGCACCTTCTGCACGCCGCGGACGGTATAGCCTTCCTGGTTAAGCAGCCGATGGATACGCCGCGCGAGATCGACGTCGGCGGCGCGGTAATAGCGTCGATTGCCGGCGCGCTGCATCGGGCGGAGCTGCGGGAAGCGCGTCTCCCAGTAGCGCAGGATGTGCTGGGCGACTCCAAGCTCGTGCGACAGTTCGCCGATCGTCAGGAGCGCGCCGGGATCTTTTTCTCCGGCGGCGATCAAAGTCAGCCCTTCGCGATCCGGTCGCGCATGATCTGGCTCGCGCGGAAGGTCATCACTCGGCGCGGCGCGATCGGAACCTCAACCCCGGTCTTCGGATTGCGGCCGACTCGCTGGCCCTTGTCGCGCAGGATGAACGTGCCGAAGCCTGAGATCTTGACGTTCTTCCCTTCCGACAGGGCGTGGCACATGTGGTGCAGCACGCGCTCCACCAGGCTCGCCGATTCGGCGCGCGACAGGCCGAGCCGGCGGTGCACGACATCGGCGAGGTCGGCGCGCGTCAAGGTGACGCCGTCGGCCGCTTCTTTGTTGACCCGCGCGATCCCGAGATCGGCCATCTTAATCTCCCGGCTCTGGACGGCGTTCCCCCGCCGCTTCGATTACGCTCTCGTAACGGAATTCCGTCATGTCGGCAATTCGACTTGTCGCCGGATATTCCAAACTTTTCAATACCTGAGCGCTGCCGCGCCCCATGTAAATCCACCGCCCATCGCTTCCAGCACGACGACGTCGCCGCGCTTGATCCGCCCGTCCTTGACGGCCGTATCAAATGCCAGGGGGACGGAGGCTGCGGAAGTGTTGGCGTGACGGTCGACGGTGACCACCACTTTCTCGGGCGGCAGGCCCAATTTCTTCGCCGTGGCGTCGAGAATCCGCGCGTTCGCCTGGTGCGGGACGACCCAGTCGACATCTTCGGCGGTAAGGCCCGCCTCGCTCAGCACCTCGTTGAGGACGCCGGCGAGGTTGACCACCGCGTGGCGGAACACTTCGCGGCCCTTCATCCGCAATTTGCCGACGGTCCCGGTGGTCGAGGGCCCGCCGTCGACGAACAGCAAATCGTTGTGGCGGCCGTCGGCGTGGAGCTTGGTCGCGAGGATCCCGTTCTCGGTTTCCTCCGCGCGCAGCACCAGCGCGCCGGCGCCGTCGCCAAATAACACGCAGGTCGCGCGGTCTTCCCAGTCGAGGATCCGGCTGAACGTCTCGGCGCCGATCACCAGCGCCGTGCGGGCATTCCCGGAGCGGAGCATCGAATCGGCGACGGTCAGAGCGTAGAGGAATCCGGTGCACACGGCGTGGACGTCGAAGGCGATGCAATCGTCGATGCCGAGCGCCGCCTGGACCTTGGTCGCGGTCGACGGAAAGGTCTGGTCCGGAGTTGCGGTCGCTAGCACGATGATGTCGATCGCGCGCGCGTCGATGCCGGCATGCTCGAGCGCGCGGCGCGCGGCGTCGGTGGCCAGCGTGCCCGTGGTCTCGCCGTCGGACGCGATGTAGCGGTTGCGGATGCCGGTGCGCTCGACGATCCACTCGTCGGTGGTGTCGACGGTCTTCGCCAATTCCTCATTGGTGACCAGGCGCCTGGGGAGCGCGCTGCCGACTCCGGCGACGACCGAGCGGCGAGTCATTCCGCGGCCTCGCCGGCGAAGGCATGGGCGCGGAAATTGTCGAGATCTTCGCCGATCTTCCTGGTGATATCGTTGCGGACCAGGCTCGCGGCGACGTGGATTGCGTTGGCGACGCCCTTCGAATTGGCGCCCCCGTGGCTCTTCACGATCAGGCCGTTCAAGCCAAGGAAGACCGCGCCATTGTGATTGTTGGGATCGAGATGGACCTTGAGCAGGTTCACCGCCGGACGTGACAGCGCGAAACCGGCCTTGGACCTCAGCGAGCTCTTGAATGCGCGCCGAAGCAAATCGGTGACGAAGCGCGCGGTCCCCTCGGCCGTCTTGAGCGCGATATTGCCGGAAAAACCGTCGGTGACGATCACGTCGACCCCGCCGCGCGACAGCTGGTCGCCCTCGGTGAAGCCGTCGAAGCGGAACGGCAGATAGTCGGCCTCGCGCAGCAAAGCGGCCGCGTCCTTCAGCTCATCCGTGCCCTTCAACTCCTCGGTGCCGATGTTGAGCAGCTTGACGCGCGGCGCGCCGATGCCGAGCACGCACCGGGCATAGGCCGCGCCCATGACCGCGAACTGCACCAGGTTCTGGGCGTCGCACTCGGTGTTGGCGCCAAGATCGAGCATCACCGAATCGGTCTCGCCCAGGGTCGGCAGGAGCGCAGCGAGCGCCGGGCGGTCGATCCCGGGCATGGTGCGCAAGGCGAGCTTGGACATGGCCATCAGCGCGCCGGTGTTGCCGCCCGACAGCGCGGCGTCGGCGGCGTGCTCCTTCACCGCGTTGATCGCCATCCCCATCGAGGTGGTCCGCGCGCGGCGGATCGCCTGGCTCGGCTTGTCGCTCGGGGCGATCGATTCCGGCGCGTGGATGAGCGCGCAATTGGCGGCGAGGTCGCGGTGATCGCCGATCTGCGATTCGACCTGGCGCTCGTCGCCGTAGAAGGTGAAGCGCAGGCTCGGGTCGCGGCGAAGCGCCCGCGCTGCGCCGGCGATCATGGTTGCGGGGCCGGCGTCACCCCCCATGGCGTCGATGGCGATTCGTGGGCCCGCGGCCATGTTGGGGCCGGTCTTCGCTTAGTCCTCGACCGAGACGATTTCGCGGCCGTTATAGTGGCCGCACGCCGCGCACATGTTGTGCGGCAGCTTGAGCTCGCCGCAGTTCGGGCATTCCTGGAAGGGCGTGGCCTTCAGGGCATGATGGCTGCGGCGCATGTTCCGCTTCGACGGCGAGGTTTTTCTTTTGGGGACAGCCATTACGGCACCTTCAAAACAATCGGGACAACAATAAAAATTGCGACGATCTGCGCCTCATCTCAGCGGGTTGACCCGCAGGCGGCGGCCGGATCGTCGCGAACCGCGGCTCCTATAGCGAAACCGCGTGAGAGCGCAAGCGCTCAGCGGCTTGGGCGTACTGCGCTTTCCAGCGCTAATGTCTGCTTTCGAACCTTGCGGACACTAGAAGATAGAGGTTCCCGGCACGGCAATATCGACGTGGATAGATTGAAGCGCCTCAACTACTGCCGTGAACAGCGAATTGGATGCGCCGTTGTAGGTGCCGCATACGAGAAGCCGACCGCCACCCTTGTCGGCTGGCCATTGAACTTTGACCGGGCAGAGGTCGGGGAAGAGATTTGACGGGTCTGCGGTTGCGTCTTTTCTGACGGGCCGAAAGGGCAGAAGAATTGTCGAGAACCGCGCGGCCTCTTCCTTCGAGACCCGGGCCGGACGACCGTCATCGAGCACTCGCCCATCTCTCCAAATGGTTAGGTTCAAGAAAGTCCCCCGACGACAGGAGCCGGTACAGACAAGGCCGGGGGTGGTGGACTGCTGTCGGAGCGAGACGGAAATGCCGCTTAGCGGCGAACGCGCATTGGCTGCCCCAAAGGGCGAAGCTGACAATCCGATCAATGCAGCGATTGCCAGTCGCGATGAAATGCAGACCACCGCCAAAGATTAGCGCAATTGTGTCTGCTTTCCACCCTTTGCGGACGCTAGCGGAATGACCGGACGACCTCGATCGCTCCCACGATGGCCGCATTGAAGGCATCCACATCTTCAGCCGGTATCCAATACTCATGGTGCATGCTGCCTCCTGCCTCTTGAATGTCGTAGTGCGCAAGGAAGTCGCGTCGCACTTCGAAGCGGGTAACGAACCCTGAGCCGCTCGCCGGGACGTTCCAGTCTCGCGCAATCTTCACGGCGTACTCTTCGGTTGTCACGGGGTAGAAGATGGGCTGTTCGGGGAGGCGCGGTGGAAACTGCTTCATGCCCGTCGCTTCAATTAATCGAAGCTCCTCAGGACCTACGGGTCTCCACAGTGTGACGGTGTCTCGCTCCACCGAATCACGGTAGTTTGGCTAATGTCGGCATTCCACCCATTGCAGACATTAGCCATCGCGATAATCTAGACCCATGAGGGCTGTTTTGAGGGCGACCGCGCAAGCAGTTCCGAAAGCTACGCTCTATCGCGCGACTGCTGGCATAGCCCTCGCTTCAGCTGCGGTCGCGGTGGCGGTTGCGTGGCTCCTCCGCCCCTCTATGGGTGCGATCATTGGATACATCGTGTGGCCCCTGTTGGCGGTGTCGCTGGCATGGGTTGTCGCCGGTATTTCCCGGCTTCGATTGGTCGGCTACCTTCCAAGTCAACCGAAAGACGATGATTTCATTCCTCGCGCGCTCCAGCCGTGGATACGCCTGTGGCTCTTGGCGCGGGTCGGCCTTTTTGGGGCGATGGTTTTGGTGTTCCTCGCCATTGCTGTGACGGCTGCGGTGGGGCGGGGCGCGAACTACTGCGTCCAGGCGCTGGTCTATTTAGTGGCAGCTCGCATGTTCATGGATTTAGGGTTCGGTGCGGCCTTCAATCTCGGGATGATCACCCGCCGCCGTAGCGCCGATTGAATGTCTGCTTTCGACCCATTGCGGACATGAGCTTGACTTCAAATACCCTAGGCCGTCTCTTGATGGTGCTCGGTTAGATAGGGGAGAGCGGCCATGCGGCTGCGGGGCATTTGCGAGTCAGTTGTGTTTTTGCTTGCTTTGGGCGCGCACGGAAATGCGGCTTCCGCGGAAGCACCTCAATCGGCTCCTGCGGCGCTGCAAAGCCCTATTCAGAGCGCCATCGATCGCGGACGGACCATGTATCTCTATGACGGCGCCGCTTGGGTGACGAGCGACGACATCGTTACTCGCCTGCCGCATGAGCGCGGTCCCGAGGTCGGCGGTTGGATTGTGACGCCCGTGCGCGACGGCTTCCATGTTGATTACTTCGGCAAGAACGCTGCGGCTGACCACGTTGTTTATGCAGCGGATGTGAACGGACAAACCGTAAGCAGAGCGATCGTCTATGCCATGACCGCTGAGCCAATGCTCAAAGAGCCAGCTTTACACATGGCGCGTGCTCTTCGTGCCGCCTGGGTTGAGCTGAGCCACCACCCGGACTGGCGTCCGTGCACCAATTCACATTTCAACACGATTGTTCTCCCCCCACAACTGGACGGCACAATCCCAGTCTATTTCCTTACACCTCAGACGGAAGCTGGCAGTTTCCCGTTTGGCGGACATTATGAAATCGATATTGGCGCGGACGGACGAACCAAGCTTGCGAGAGCATTCACCCGTTCTTGCCTCAACATGACCAAGCCTCGGATGACTGCCGACAGTTCGGTAGCCATGATGTTCCTGACACACAGCATGGACGCACAACCGACTGAAATTCACGTCCTGGAGCAATATTATGTCGGCGTGCCTGTTGTCGTCGGCATCATCGAACCCCGCTCGTTTTGGAAGGTCGAGAACGGGACAATTGAAAATGTGTCAGATCAGATAAAGCAGTAATGTCAGCTTTCCACCCAAACCAGGCAAGCTTAGGCTGCTAGCGCCGCATCGCCGACGAATGGGTTGGTTCGCCGCTCGTGGCCGAACGTCGACATCGGTCCGTGGCCCGGGACGAACGCGGTGTCGTCGCCCATCGGCCACAGGCGCGTGGTGATCGAGCGGATGAGCTGCTGCTGGTCGCCGTGCGGGAAATCCCAGCGCCCGACCGAGCCGCGGAACAGCACGTCGCCGACCAGCGCGAACCTGGATTCGGGATGGTGGAAGACGACGTGACCGGGCGTGTGGCCGGGGCAGTGGCGGACGTCGAAGGTGAGCTCGCCGACGCTCGCCTGGTCGCCGTCCGCCAGCCACCGCGACGGCTCGAACGACCGGCCCGCGATGCCGTACTTGGCGCCGTCGTCGGCGAGCCGGCTGATCCAGTAAATGTCGGCCTCGTGCGGGCCTTCGATGGGGACGCCAAGCTCCTCGGCGAGAATGCCAGCGCCGCCGCAATGGTCGATATGACCGTGGGTCAGGAGGATCTTCTCAATCGTCACGCCGGCCTGCGTCGCGGCCGCCTTGAGCCGCGGCAGGTCGCCGCCGGGATCGACGAAGGCGCCGCGCATCGTCGCCGTGCACCACAGCAAGGTGCAATTCTGCTGCAGCGGCGTCACCGGGATGATCGCTGCCTTCAGCGGCGGCTCGCTCATCTTGCCGGCTCGGGCCCAAGCAGGTTGGTCTTCCAGAACTGCACGGTCGACCAGAATTGATAGTCGAGATTTTCCTTCTTCTTGTAGCCGTGTCCCTCATTGGCGGCGACCATGTACCAGGCCGGGTTGCCGGTCGCGCGGACGGCCTTCACCATCTGGTCGGCCTCGGACTTGGGAACGCGCGGATCGTTGAAACCGGCGACGACAAATAGCGGGTCGCGGATCTCGCTTGCTCGCCGGAGAGGGGAAATCTCGAGCAGCTTGGCGCGCTGCCTGGGGTCGCGCTCGTCGCCATATTCGACGCGCCTCAAGTCCCGGCGGTAGCTTTCGGTGTGCTCGAGCAGGCTGACGAAGCCCGACACCGCGACGATGCACACCGAGCCCTTAAGCCGCCGCGCATAGAAGATCGACGAGGCATAGCACATGTAGCCGCCGTAGCTGCCGCCGGTGACCGCGATTCGCTTGGGATCGATCGCCGGGTCCGCCGCCAGCCGGTCGAGAAAGGGTCCGATGTCCTTGACGCTGTTCTCCCGCTGCCATGGGCCGTTGTCGAGGCCGACGAAGCGCTTGCCGTAGCCGGTCGAGCCGCGGACGTTGGGGTAGAAGATGGCGATGCCGAGCTCATTGATCAGATAATTGTTGCGGCCGAGGAACCCCGGCCGTGACTGGCCCTCGGGCCCGCCGTGGATGCTGACGATCAGCGGCCGCGGCCCGGGGAAACGACGTGGGTCGGGCCGATAGAGCAAGCCCGAAACCGGCTCGCCGTCGAAGCTTTTGATCTCGATCAGCTGCGGCTCCGCATTGGCGGTTGGATCGAGCCCCCCGGTTTCGCTCGCCGTCCACCGGGTCACCGCCAGCGTTGCGGGATCGAGCGAGAACACATCGCTAGGACTGCGCGCCGAATCGAGCGAGAAGCCGAGCGGCCCCCACGGCGCGAATTCCAGGCCGCTGATGACGCCGGCGGGCAGGGCGCTTACCGGGCGCACCTGTCCGCTCGCGACGTCGAGCAGGAACAGCCGGCTGCTGCCCGCTTCGTTCACCGTAAAGGCGATCGTGCGGCCATCCTTGCCGATGTCGAAATCCTCGACGTCCCAGTGCGACGCGGGCGAGACCGGGGCGAAACGCCCGCTGCGGGGATCGAGGCGGCCGAGCCGCAGCACGTCGCTGTTCTCGTCCGACGTCGCCCATAGGCTACCGTCGGGCGCGAACCGGACCGTCCCGTAATTGATGTCTTTCTTCACATTGCCGATCGCTGTCAGCCGACCACTCGCGACGTCGAGCAGATAGGGGTCGGAATTGGTGATCGACTGCGAATTGACGACCACCGCCTGCCGGCCGCCGGGCGCGAAATCGGCGAAGTTCCAGCCGCCGCCGTGGACCTGCGCGATGAGCCGATCGCTCGAGCGGTCGCGGGGGTCCATGACGTAGAGGTCGGTGTCGGTGCCGTCGCGGCGCGTCGAGCTGTAGCCGATCAGCCGCCCTTCCTTGTCCCACGCCCCGAAATCGTTGCGGCTCTTGCCATCGGTCAAGAGCGTCAGGCGGCCGTCCTTGAGCGTGTACAGCTGAAAGAATTCGCCGCCGCCAACGTCCTTGACGGCGACGATCACGTCGCCGGCGGGCGACGGGTGCCCGCCAACAGGCTCCTCCTCGAAACTGACCTGCCGCCGCATTCCGCCCGCGGTCGCGACCAGGTGGAGTTGGCTGGTGCTGCCGAAGCGGGTGGCAATGAGCATCGATCGGGTTGCGCTGTTCCAGCCGTCGAACGCGGCCGTGCGATATTCGAGATAGGGGCGGGTCGCCGCGGCAAGATCGTCCGAGATCGGCGGCACGTTCTCGACCGTGATCGCGGCCGGCTTGGGCGCCTCGGCCAAGGCGGCGGTTGCAAGCAGCACGGTGACGGCGGCGGCAAGGCGGATCGAACGCAACGATGGTCTCCCGTTTTTGAAAGTTCGCGCGATGGCTATTTGCCGGGCTGGCCGGAAAGCGTTGCCATCGATGGCGGCTCATTCTTCATCGAGGCGGCAATGGCTTCGGCCCGGCGCATCACCCGCAGCACGTTGCCGCCGGCCAATTTGGCGAGGTTCGCGTCGGACCAGCCGCGGCGGATCAACTCGGCGAACAGCAGGGGATAGCCGCTGACGCTGTTCATGCCGGCAGGCGCTTCGTCAGGATCGATGCCGTCGAGGTCGCCGCCGATGCCGACATGATCATAGCCTGCGACCTTCGCCACATGTTCGATGTGATCTGCAATCAGGCCCACGTCGGCGGTGGGCGCCGGGTGTGCTGAACCCCATTGCTTCATCGCCGAATCGCGCCGCTCCGGCTGGCCGACAAACAGCGACTTGAGCCGCGCGTCCTCGGCAGCCTTCGCCGCACTCCATTGACGATACGGCTCCGACAGGTGGCCCATGTAGAAGTTGACCATGACCACGCCGCCGTTTGCGGCAGTCAGCGTCAGAACATCGTCCGGGACATTGCGCGGATGATCCGAAAGCGCCCGCGCATCGCTATGCGTGAACAGCACGGGGGCTCGCGTCACCTTGAGCGCGTCGCGCATCGTTTCCGGCGAGACGTGGCTCAAGTCGACCAGCATGCCGAGGCGGTTCATCTCGTGGATGACCGCGCGGCCGAACGCGTTGATCCCGTGATATTTGGGGTCGTCGGTCGCGCTGTCGGCGAACTCGTTGTTCTTGAAATGCGTCAGCGTCATGTAGCGCGCGCCAAGCTCGTAGAATTGGCGCAGCGCGGCGAGATTGCCGCCGATCTGATGTCCGCCTTCGATTCCGATCAGCGAGGCCACCCGGCCGGTCTTGTGGACGCGGACGATGTCGTCGGCGGTGCCGGCAAGGGCGAGGTCGTTGGGATAGGCTTTGACCATCCGCTTGACGATGTCGATCTGCTCGATCGTCTCGCGGATCGCGGCGTCGCCGGTGACTTCGGACGGGATATAGACCGACCAGAATTGCGCGCCGACGCGGCCCTGGTGAAGCCGCGCCATGTCGGTCATCAACGGCTTGGGCTTCCACTGGTCGGTGCCGCTGGCGAGGCCCTCGATCTTCATCCCGTAATTCTCGCGCAGCTGCTCGGCGATGTCGTTGTGCCCGTCGATCAGCGGCGTCGCCTTGAGGATGCGGTCGATCCGCGCCTGGGTCCTCGCGTCGATCCGCTGCGCAGTGGCTGGAGAGGCGATAAGCATGGCGGCGGTGAGGAGCAGCGCGGCTTTGATGGTCATCGTCAAGGTTTAGGAACAGCGGTGACTTCGCGCAATCTGCGCTTGTCCTTTGTCGCACAGCCGTGGATGAAAGGCCGCGATGAGCGACCTCGAAGAGACGATGAAATTCGACCCCGAGGAGGGCATCGCCGACCTCGATACGCACCTCGACCGGTTGACGGCCTCGGCCGAAGCGCAAGGCTTCAAGTTCGATCGCCACGCGGCGCGCAACGAGCTGCAAGCGGCGACCTTCGGCAAGCGGCGGCCGGCGATCGCACGGCTGTTGCTGTCGCCGACCGGCGCGATGGCGATCGAAGTGAAGCCGGCTTAGGCCGCGAGCGGAAAGCGCAGCAGGCGGTTGGACACGGGGACGAGCGCGGCGGCCTGTCCGCCGACATGGCCGAGGATTTCAGGATGGTGCGCGTCGAGCCCGCCGGTCAGCGATCCGAACGCCGGCATGATGATCTTGGTCGCCGAGGCGACAAAGCATCGCCGCGACACCTGACGGCCGCGCAGGTGGACCCGGAGCTTGGGATGGAAATGGCCCGAAATCTCGGGCCGCGGCTCGTCGCGAACGGCCTCGTGGCGAAGGATGATCCCGCCGACCTCGGCCTCGTCCGCGATGCGCCCGCCGCAATGGTCGGCGAAGCCCGGATCGTGGTTGCCGACGATCCACGTCCAGTCGAGCTTTGACGTGAGGCCGGTGAGCAGTTCGCGGGCGCTCGGCTGGAGCCGGTCGCAGCCGAAGCGATCGTGGAAGCTGTCGCCGAGACAATAGAGCCGGTGCGCGCCGGTCCGCTCGACCTCGGCGGCAAGCGCGGTCAGCGTGGCGTGCGAATCGTAGGGCGGAAGGAACCGGCCCCCGCGCGCGAACCAGCTCGCCTTTTCGAGGTGCAGGTCGGCGACCAGCAGCGCCTGGCGCGAAGGCCAGAACAGCGCGCCCGAGGCCGTAGCCGCGAACGTTTCACCTGCGAACGAAAAGGGAACCATGAGCCAGCTGTAACGCCGGCCCGGCGGTCAATCTAGAGCGATGTGCTCGCCTGTCCCCCGGACAGGTTGCGCGCCTCGCTTACTCGTAGTCCCCGCCCGACGGGGTCGGACGCGGCGGAGCGGCGGCCGTCAGGCGCAGCGCCTCGGCGGCCTCGCTCAGCGACGCCAGTTCTTCCGTCTCGTCTTCCTCGTCGATCCGAACCTTCTGGAGGTTGGTGATAATCGCTTCCTCGAGGTGCGCCGGCTTGACCATGACTTCGGCGATCTCGCGCAGCGCCACGACCGGGTTCTTATCGCGGTCGCGGTCAATGGTGAGGTCGGCTCCGCCCGAGATCTGGCGCGCCCGCTGCGCGGCCATCAGGACCAGGTCGAACCTGTTGGGGATCTTGTCGACACAATCTTCAACCGTAACGCGCGCCATCAGTCGCTCCGCAAAGCTATTCCGTTGCCAGGGAATATGGGATTTCAGGAAGGGGTCGGCAATAGCTTGCAGGGTCCCGAAAAGTCAAGGAAAGCGGCTGCATGGCCGACCAGCCGCCCGTGACCAGGCCTCCAATCCGCGCCGAGGTCGCCGGCAACCGCCTCGAGCTGATCGAGAGCGGCGCCGCACGGCTCGCCCTGTTGCTCGAGCTGATCGGCGGCGCGCAGCATTCGATCAAGATGCTGATGTACATGTTCAACACCGACAGCGTCGGCGAGCGGGTACGCGATGCTTTGGTCGAAGCCGCGGCGCGAGGGGTCGCGGTGCAACTGCTGATCGACGGCTTCGGATCCGACGCGGCACGGGACTTCTTCGCCGCTCTCAATCGGGCGGGCGGCGAAGAATGCGTCTTCAACCCGAGCTATGGGCGCCGTTACCTTCTGCGAAATCACCAGAAGCTGGTCGTGATCGACGGCCAAACCGTGATCATCGGCGGCGCGAATATCGACGACACGTACATGAACGATCGCGGGCCGGAGCATTGGCGCGACCTGTGGTTGCGCCTCGACGGACCGGAGGCGGCGATGCCGGGCCGCTACTTCGACACGTTGTTCCGCTGGGTGACGCGGCGCAGGCCGAGCCTCAATTACGCGCGGCGGCGGCTCGCTGAATTTAGCGAGTGGCGCGGGCCGCTGCAGTGGAAGTTCAGCGGCCCCTTGAGCATGCGCAACAGCTGGTGGCGGAGCATCGGCCGCGACATCCGGAGCGGGCACCGGCTCGACATGATCTTCGCTTATTTCGCGCCGCCCTCGGCGATGCTTCGGCGGATCGGGCGGCTTGGGCGCCGCGGCCGGGCGCGGATCATCACCGCCGCCAAGTCGGACAACAATGCGACCATCGCGGCAGCGCGCAGCAGCTACAGCCGGCTGCTCCGCCGCCACGTCGAGATGTACGAATACCAGCCCGCCAGGCTGCACACCAAGCTCGCGATCGTCGACGACGTTGTCCACATCGGTTCGTCCAACTTCGATTACCGCAGCCTCTACATCAACATGGAGGTCATGCTGCGGATCAAGGATGCGGGGTTCGCCGAGGCGATGCGCGGCTATGTCGAGCGCGAGCTCGCGGATTCAAAATGGATCACGCCCGAGCTGCACCGGCGCCGTGCAAATATGTGGCGGCGGCTGAAGTGGGCGCTGTCCCACTTCCTCGTGAACATCATGGATTATACGGTGACGCGGCGGCTCAACTTCCGTGCCGAGCGCTAGCGCTAGGCGATGGATTCGCCCTTGTAGGCCCAGAACAAGGTGGCGGGCGGGACATTGACCCATTCGAAGCCGCGCTTGATCGAAGCGAAGTAGGGTTTGATGAAGTCCAGCACCTTGGGGCTGAACTGATAGACGAGGAAGGCACCGCCGGGCCGGATCACCTT
This sequence comes from Sphingomonas sp., assembly GCF_045810705.1. Classification (GTDB taxonomy): domain Bacteria; phylum Pseudomonadota; class Alphaproteobacteria; order Sphingomonadales; family Sphingomonadaceae; genus Sphingomicrobium. Next base: position 94,696 of record NZ_JBJMVI010000017.1, read on the forward strand.
GGCGGTCGCTTCGGCAATGTCTTTGCCGACCCCCGGAGGCAGGGTCGAGAAGGGCAGGCCGGAGAGCACATAATCGGCCGACCCGAGATTCCGGTCGTTGAGGATCTTTTCAACGTCGGCGGCGGAGCCGGTGACGGCGACCAGCCTCGGGTCGTCGATCCGCTCCTTGAGATAGTGAGTGAAGTCCGCGTTTGTGTCGATCGTCACCAAGGTTGCGTCCGGCGCCAAACGCTGGAGCAGGGGCTTGGTGAACGTGCCGACTCCGGGTCCATATTCGACGAACAGCCTGGTGTTTTCCCAGTCGACCGGATCGAGCATCTTGTCGATCAGCACGCGGCTCGACGGAATGATCGAGCCGACCATCACCGGGTTCTTGATGAACCCGCGCAGGAACTGCCAGTGCGGGCTCGGGGATCTGCGGTCGCGGCGGCGCTGCAGTCGGCGAGGGCCTTTCAGCGTGCGCGCGGAAGAAGTAGGCATGGATGCTCCGTAGCGGGGGCAGTCGAGGCGCGGAGCGTTGGCAAATGCGCCGCGGCTTGGCAAGCTTCCCTAACGTTACAATCGGCCGTCCGTCGCCGGCGCGTTCTGCGAATAGCGCGATTATTGCGACGAAGAGGTTCCGCTTCGCCGCCGCGCTCCGTATGCGCAATGTCGTGGCTTCGATCGCGCGCAACCGCGGCGTCGGCGCAACCGCGCTGGCCCCGGGACATTTCCTTTTGCTCTATGCGGCGATGCTGGTCGCCGCCGCCGGCAATACCGCGCTGCAGTCGGTCATGCCGGCGATCGGGCGCGAGATCGGGATCAAGGATTTCTACGTCGCCATCGCGTACACCTGGTCGGCGGTGCTGTGGGTGCTGCTCGCGCCTTATTGGGCCGAGAAAAGCGACCACCACGGCCGCAAGACGCTGACCATCATGGGGGTCAGCGGCTTCATCGTGTCGATGATGTTGTGCGGCATTGCTTTGTTCAGCGGATTGCACGGCTGGATCAGCGGTGCGCTGACCTTCTCGCTGTTCGCGGTGTTCCGCGCGATCTACGGCGGCTTCGGCTGCGCGACGCCGTCGGCGACGCAGGCCTATCTCGCGTCCAGGACCAGGCGCAGCGGGCGGGTCGCGGCGCTGTCGGCATTGTCGTCGTCGTTCGGGCTGGGGACGATCATCGGCCCCGCCGTCGCTCCGTTGTTCGTGTTGCCGGTGCTCGGGCTCGCCGGACCGCTGTTTGCCTTCGCGCTGATCGGCCTCGCCGTAGTCACTTCGGTCGCGCTGTGGCTGCCCAACGACCGCGCCGGGCAGCGCGCCGGCCATGGCGCGGCGATGAGCTACCCGTCGCTGGCCAGCCCGCCGACGGGCGCCAGCGTGACGGCGGCGACTGCGCCGCGCCGGCACAAGCGGCTGAGCTGGACGGACCCGCGCATCAAGCCGTGGATCGTCGCCGGAGTCGTCGCCGGCCACGCGCAAGCCGCGACCCTCACCTGCATCGGCTTTTTCATCATCGACCGGCTGCACCTTCGTGCATCGGGCTCGGAAGGTTCGATCGCGATCGTGCTGATGGCCGGGGCCGCGGCGACTCTCGGCGCGCAATGGGGGCTGATCCCGCGGCTCGGCCTTGGGCCGCGGCCGCTCATCTTGTGGGGCGCACTCATCGCAGCCGCCGGATTGGTCGGAACGATGCTGTCGCAGGACCTGTACGGCATCACCATTGGCTTCGCGGTCGCATCGCTCGGATTCGGCTTCACGCGGCCGGGGTTCACCGCGGGAGCGTCACTAGCTGTGCCGCTGGCCGAGCAAGGCGGTGTCGCCGGCGTGATCACGTCGGCGAACGGGATCAGCTATGTCCTCGCGCCCGCGCTCGGCATTGGCCTTTACGGCTGGAATCACGACCTGCCGTTCGCGGCTTTCGCGCTGCTGCTCCTCGCGCTTGCGTCGGTCGGCCGAAGCCGCCTCGCCGACTAGGGCTTGCCGCCGGTCTTGGGCCGAAGCATGCCGGGAAGAACGAAGCCGATGCCGCCCATCGGCCGCGTCGCCTCGCTCTTCAGCGTCTCCTCGATCTGCTCATATTCCTCGAGCATCTCGGGCGTGACCGAGGCGCGGGTCTCGCCCACCGCGACATCGAAATCGGCCATCGTCACCTTGCCCGTGTCCAGCCCGCGGCGCAGCGCCGTCAGGCCCGCGCGGCGGACCAGATCCTCGAGGTCGGCGCCGGTGAACCGGTCGGTACGCTGCGCGATCTTCTCGAGATCGACGTCGTCGGCGAGCGGCATGCCCTCGGTATGGATGGCGAGGATCCGCCGCCGGCCGGCCGTGTCGGGCACGCCGACATAGATCAGCTCGTCGAAGCGGCCGGGACGGAGCAGCGCCGGATCGATCAGCGTCGGCCGGTTGGTGGCGCCGATCACGACGACGTTCTGCAGCTCCTCGAGGCCGTCCATCTCCGAGAGGATGGTGTTGACCACGCGTTCCGTGACCTGGGGCTCGCCGAGGCCGCCGCCGCGCGCGGGAACGAGGCTGTCGAGCTCGTCGAAGAAGATGATCGTCGGCGCGACCTGCCGTGCACGGTTGAACAGGCGGACGATCTGCTGCTCGCTCTCGCCGTACCATTTGCTGAGCAGGTCAGACGATTTGGTGGCGATGAAGTTCGCCTCCGCCTCGCGCGCCGCGGCCTTGGCGAGCAGCGTCTTGCCGGTCCCCGGCGGACCATAGAGCAGGAAGCCCTTGGCCGGACGGATGCCGAGCCGGCGGAAGGCCTCGGGATGCTTGAGCGGAAGCTCGACACCCTCGCGCAGCCGGTCGCGTGCCTGGTCGAGGCCGCCGACATCGTCCCAGCGGACGGTCGGCGCTTCGACCATCACCTCGCGCATCGCCGAGGGCTGGACGCGCTTCAGCGCATTTTCGAAGTCGCGGTCCTCCACCGACAGCGCATCGAGAATCTCGGTCGGGATCGCTGCGTCGGCGAGGTTGAGCTTGGGCATGATCCGCCGCACCGCCTCGAGCGCGGCTTCGCGCGTCAGGGCCGCAATGTCCGCGCCGACGAAGCCGAACGTGCGCCGCGCGAGATCGTCGAGGTCGACGTCGGGCGCAAGGGGCATGCCGCGGGTGTGGATGCCGAGGATTTCGCGCCGGCCGGGCTGGTCGGGGACGCCGACGACAATCTCGCGGTCGAAGCGGCCCGGGCGGCGCAGCGCCTCGTCGAGCGCTTCGGGGCGGTTGGTCGCCCCGATCACAACCGTATTCTGGCGCGGCTCGATCCCGTCGAGCAGGGTCAGCAGCTGCGCGACGAGGCGCTTTTCGGCTTCGCCGGTGACCTGCCCGCGCTTGGGCGCGATCGAATCGAGTTCGTCGATGAAGATGATCGAGGGCGCGCTCTGCGCCGCCTGCTCGAACAGCTCGCGCAGCCGCCGTTCGCTCTCGCCATAGGCCGAGCCCATGATCTCCGGGCCGGCGATGTGGAAGAATTTGGCTTCGCTTTCGTTGGCGACCGCGCGGGCGAGCAAGGTCTTGCCCGTGCCGGGCGGGCCGTGGAGCAGCACGCCCTTGGGCGGGTCGACCCCGAGGCGCTGGAACAGTTCGGGATGGCGGAGCGGGAGCTCGACCATCTCGCGCAGCGCGTCGATCGTGTCGCGCATCCCGCCGAGATCGTCGTAGGTGACGTCGGCGCGGCGCTGTCCTTCGCCGTCTCGCGCGGCATATTCAGGCAGCAGCTCGATCGCCGTGTTGGCGTCGATATGAACGATGCCCTTGGGCAAGGCCGTGACCACCACCAGCCGAAGCTCTTGCAGCGCGAAGGCGGGCGCGTTGAGCAGCTGGCGGATGTGGTCGGGCATGTCGGCGTTGATCCGCTGGTGCCCGGCGGTGGCGACCGTGTCGCCCTCGACCAGAGGCCGGCCGGCGAAAGTGCGCTTCAAGGCTTCGGCGGAGCCTTGCAGGCGCACGTTGGGCTGGGCGGGCGCGAACACGACGCGCGTCGCCGGCTGCGAATCGGCCTTGCGCACCTCGACGAAATCGCCCGAGCCGACGCCCGCATTGGCGCGCTGGAGGCCGTCGAGGCGGATGATGTCGATATTCTCGTCTTCGCCGTAGGGCGGGATGGCGCGGGCGGCGGTCGAGCGCTTGCCGACGATCTCGATCACGTCGCCTTCATTGAGGCTCAGCTCCTCCATCAGCTTTTCAGGTAGGCGGGCGAATCCGCGGCCGCTGTCCGCCGGCGGCAGGCTCGCGACCTGGACCTTGCGCGATTTCACGCGGTCGATGGTGTCGGCTTCAGGCATGTCGTCTCCTCAGGCGCGCTCCCGCGGGTGCGCAACGGCGGCGCGGTTTGCAATGCCGGTCAATACTTAATTGCTCCGGCGATCCTGCGGACGGTCGAGCGCGGAGCGAAACGCGTACTCATCGCGACGGCCTTGTTGAGCAGGCCGGGAATGATGACCGCCCTGTTCTTGTGGAGACCGTTAAGGCCCGCTTCGACGACGTCGGCAGCGGTCATCGCGACCTTGTCGAACATGCCATTGCCGCCGAAGCCCGCGACCTCGCCGAACTCGGTCCGCGTCGGCCCCGGGCACAGGCAGCTGACCTTGATCCCGTACGGCTTCAGTTCCTCGTGCAGCGCCTCGCTCAACGACAGGACGAACGCTTTGGTAGCGAAATAGACCGCCATCTTCGGCCCAGCCTGGAAGGCGGCGGTCGAGGCGACATTGAGGATCGCGCCCGACCGCCGGGCGATCATCGCTGGCGCGACGGCGCGGCACAGGTCGGTGAGGGTCCCGACATTGAGGTCGATCATCTGCCGCTGGCGCCTGGCATCGAGCTCGGCGAAGCGGCCGATCAGGCCGAAACCGGCATTATTGACCAGCAAGTCGACGCTCTCGCCGTTCGCCTCGAGATCGGCGAGCAGCTTGGCCGTGGCGCCCTTGGTCGACAGGTCGATCGCGATTGTCCGGGCGTTGCCGAGCTCGCGCGCGAGCTCTTCCAGCCGTTCCTTGCGCCGCGCGGCAAGCACCAGCCTGTGGCCGCTCTTCGACAGCTGGCGCGCGAACTCGACCCCGAGCCCGGCCGACGCCCCAGTGACGAGCGCGACTTTGTTCACTCGCCGGCTTTCGACACCGTCGCCTTGACGATCTTGCCGGGCTCGCGCGGTGGCTCGCCGACCGGGAGCGCGTCGACATGTTCCATGCCGCTCTCGACCTCGCCCCACACCGTGTACTGGCGGTCGAGGAAGGGCGAATCCGCGGTCACGATGAAGAACTGGCTGTTGGCGCTGTCGGGGTTCTGCGAGCGCGCCATCGACAGCACCCCGCGCTTGTGCGGCGCTTCCGAAAATTCCGCCTTGAGGTTCGGCAAATCGGAGCCGTGATAGCCGGTGCCCGTCGGGTCGCCGCCCTGGGCCATGAAGCCGGGGATCACCCGGTGGAACACGACGCCGTCGTAGAAACCGCTGTTGGTGAGGTCGGCGATGCGCTCGACGTGCCCCGGGGCGAGATCGGGACGGAGCTTGATGACGACGTCGCCGCCGGTCGAGAGGGAAAGCGTCAGGCGGTCGGCATCGGCCATTGGAAAACTCCGGGTCAAAGCTTCAGGAGATGCGCGATTTAGGCATCCGGCACCGGTTGCGCCAGAGCGGCGCCGTCCATAGGAGTGGCGCCGCCGCGTTTAGCGAAGGGGAGCGTCATGTCCGATGATGACCGCATCGCCCCCGATCTGCTGGCGGAATCCAACCCGGGCCACAACCGCGCCATCGACGAAGAAGACCGCCTGCGCCCGGAGTTCGTCGACAGGGTGCTCGACGCGGTCGACGCCGGCGATGATGAAACGGCCCGGCGGCTCGTCCAGCCGCTCCATCCGGCCGACGTCGCCGACCTGATCGAGCTCGCCGCGCGCGACGAGCGCGAAGGCCTGGTCAAGGCGCTTGCCGGGATCATCAGCCCGGACGTGCTCGCGGAAATGAACGACTATGTCCGCGAGGGCCTGCTCGACGAGATGGAGCCGCAGCAGGTCGCGGACATCGCCGGCCAGCTCGAGACCGACGACGCGGTCGCGCTGATCGAAGACCTCGACCGCGACGACCAACAGGCGGTGCTGAGGGCGATGGAGCCCGACGACCGCGCGGCGGTCGAGGAAGCGCTGAGCTATCCCGAGGAATCCGCCGGGCGCCTGATGCAGCGCGACCTGTGCGCGGTGCCCGAACATTGGAACGTCGGCCAGGTGATCGATTATTTGCGTTCGACCGCCGACCTGCCGACCGACTTCTGGGAAGTGTTCGTCGTCAGCCCTGATCATCACCCGGTGGGAACGTGCAAGCTCTCGACCATATTGAGAACCCCGCGGACGACGCTGATCGGCGACGTCATGCAACGCGAGCAGGCCTTGATCCCGGTCGACATGGACCAGGAAGACGTCGCGCTGCGCTTCCAGAAATATGCGCTCGTCTCCGCTGCGGTCATCGACGACGCCGGCCGCCTGGTCGGCATGATCACTGTCGACGACATCGTCCACATCATCCAGGAGGAAGCGGGCGAGGACGTCCTGCTGCTATCCGGTGCGGGCGAGGGCGACATCAACGAGCCGGTGCCGCTCACGATTCGGCGCCGCCTGTTCTGGCTCGTCATCAACCTCGGCACGGCAATCATCGCGGCGAGCGTCGTCAGCCTGTTCCAGGGCGAGATCGGCAAATATGCGGTGCTCGCCGTGCTCATGCCGATCGTCGCCGGGATGGGCGGCAATGCCGGTACGCAGACGCTGGCGGTGGCGGTCCGCGCGATCGCCACCAACCAGCTGACCGAATCGAATACGCTGCGGGCGTTCGGGCGTGAGCTGACCATCGCGGTTGCCAATGGGCTGTCGCTTGGGCTGCTGATCGGGGTCGGTGTCGCGATCATCTTCGGCTACCCGTTGCTCGGCGCGGTGATGGCGGCGGCAATGGTGATCACCAATCTCGCCGCGGGCCTCGGCGGGATCCTCGTCCCCGTCACTCTGGACCGCCTGGATATCGACCCTGCCGTCTCCTCTGCCGTGTTCGTGACGACAATCACCGACGTGACCGGGTTCTTCAGCTTCCTCGGGCTTGCCGCACTGTTCGGATTGCATGGGTAAGTCCTTGATTTCGCTTCACCGCGCAGCAATCTGCAAGGCGTGCCGGCACTTCATCTGACCAAGGTCGCGTTCGGCTGCCGAACGGTCGAAGCGCTCGAAAAGCGCGTCGCCGCACGCACCCATGACGGAGAAATGCGGGTGGCGACGCGGATGAGGCCGAAGCGCGCGGACGAACTGATCGGCGGGTCGATCCACTGGATCGTCAAGCACCGCTTGATCGGGCGCCAGCAGATTCTGCGCTTCGAGGACCGCAAGGACGGGCGGATCGATATCGTCCTCTCGGGCACGCTCGAGCTGATCACGCCGAGCCCGAAGCGCGCGCACCAGGGCTGGCGCTACCTCGAAGCGGCCAACAGCTCGGCCGAGAATGACGATGGCAGCGGAGTCGCCGAGCTTCCGCCGCTGCTCTACAGCCGGCTCGCCGCACTGGCCCTTTTATAGTCGGCTGGCCGACGCTATCGGCTCCCGCACAAGCAACCGGAGGCCAAGCATGACCACCCTCACCACCTCATCGCTGATCGACTCGAAAGTCGCCGAACGGGCCATGCTGAGCCATCCCTTCTACCAGGCATGGACCGAGGGCCGCCTGCCGATGGAGACGCTGCGCGCTTACGCCCGCCAATATTTCCACCATGTCGAGGCCTTCCCGCGCGCGGTGAGCGCGGTGCACTCCAGCTGTCCCGACCGCGACGGACGCCGCATGCTGGCGGAGAATCTCGCCGAGGAAGAGGGGATCGAGGCGGACAAGCAGGACCATGCGAGCCTGTGGCTGATGTTCGCCTGCGGCCTTGGCGAGAGCGAGCAGGCGGTACGCGCGCAGTCACTGAACGCGGAGACCCAGGCGCTGATCGAGACCTTCCGCCGGCTGTCGCGCCGCTCCTATGCGTCGGGCCTCGGCGCGCTCTACGCCTACGAAAGCCAGTTCCCCGGCGTCGCCAGTGCGAAGATCGAAGGCCTGGTCGACCGTTACGGCATCGGCGACGAGGAGACGTTGCGCTTCTTCCGAGTCCATGAGAGCGCCGACGTCGAACATGGCGCGGTGTGCCGCGCGCTGCTCGACCGCCTGCCGGAGGGCGAGCGGGCCGAAGCCGTAGCCGCGGGTGAAGAGCTCGCTGGCGCGCTGTGGACCTTCCTGTCGGGCGTCGAGGCCGAGGCCTCGCTGAACTAACGGCAGCCGCTGACGGTCGTCGAGCCGCCGGTCCGCAGTGAGCAGCTGGGCCGGCCGGCGAGCCGGATGACCGCCGGTCCGGAAGCATCTACCGTCGCCTCGTCCGTCACGTTCGCGTCGATCGTGGCCGCGCCTTCCGCACCGATCGATGCATCGGTGGCGGCGAGGCCGGTGGCATCGAGCGCGGCGATGCCGCGCACGAGCGTCGTCAGCTTCTTCGCCCGCCCGATGAGCTTGGCGCTGGCGGTGCCGACGAGGCTGACGTTGAGCTGGTCGGCTGCGGCCGAGGCGATCTCGGCATGTCCGGAGCCCTGGATCGACAGCGCGAAGGTGAGGCCGCCGACGCGGTCGATGAGAAGCGCTCCGGCGCCGTTGACCCAGGCGTTGCTCAGCTCATGCGTTCCAACGCTGACCTCGACCGGCCCGGGGTTCGAGCCGGGATAGCCGCCCCAACCGGACTTGTTCGCCTGGACCACCAACGTATCGCCGCGAACCTCCACCGTGAGCCGGTCGAGCGCGGGGCCGGAGCCAGTCGCTCGCGCGAACGGCGCCACCCGGGATGCGAGGGTGACCTTGTAGGGTCCGTCGACGCGGATCTTGGTGAAGCCGGTGATGCCGAAGTTGCGGGTCGCGGCGCCCGCGGGCGCGGCAAGCGCAATCAGAGCGGAAGCGATAAGGAAAGTGCGCATGGGCCCACCTTCCTACGGCAAGTTTAAGGTCGCTTTAAGAGCCAGAGCTGGATCACGAACAGTTGACGTTGCCCGAACCGGCCTTGTTGACCTTGCATTTGGCGCCGCCGGTGATGACCACGTTGCCCGATCCCATGACGTCGACTTGCGCGGTGCTGGTGGCCTGGGCCTTGAGGTCGCCGGATCCGGCGATCGACACCTTGGCTTGCTCGGCGGAAACCCCGCTCGCGTCGATGGCCCCGGAACCGGCAATTTCATAGTCGGCGCTCTTCGCCTTGCCGGCGCCCGTTTTGATTCCGCCCGAACCGCCGATCGATAGCTTGAGCGCCTGGACGTCGACCGAGGCGAGCTCAAGTCCGCCCGAGCCGGCAATGGTCCCTTCGAACGAATCGCCGCTGACCTGGTCGACTTTGATCCCGCCCGACCCGGCGATCGCGGCGGCATGCAGTTGCGGGACCGTGACGACGAAGCGGGCCTCGCGGCTGTGGCTCCAGCCCCAGTGGAAGAAGCTGTGGTTGTCCTCGGGGCGGATCACGAGCTTGTCGCCGCGGACCTCGACCAATGTGCGGTCGAGGAGCTTTTCGGAGCCGCGCGCCGAGACGCTCGGATCGGCGCCGGTGCGGACCTCGACATTATAAGGTCCTGCGACCTCGATCTGCTGGAAGCTGCCGACGCTGTAGTTCCTCGACACTGTCGCTCCGCCCTTATCGTCGGCCCGGACGTGGCAACCCGCGAGAGCGGAAGCGGCAACGACTGCCGCGAGGGGTTTCAGCATGCGTTCCTCCAACTATGTGTATTATCGTTGCAATACACTGGCACGGGAACGGCCGCAAGCGCAAAAAAAGGGGCGCCCGCGTGGACGCCCCTTTGCCGGAAGAACCTGCCGGCAGCTTTATGCGATTTCTTTGGGCTTTTGATGGATCACCGCGGCCTTGTTCAGGATGTCGAGGATCTTCGCGAGCGCCGATTTCTCATCGGTCTGCTCCATCGCGCCAAGCTCGCGCGCCAGGCGCGACGAAGCCGCCTCGAAAATCTGCCGCTCGGAATAGCTCTGCTCGGGCGCGTCGTCCGGGCGGAACAGGTCGCGAGTCACTTCGGCGATCGACGTCAGGTCGCCGGAGTTGATCTTGGCTTCATATTCCTGCGCGCGGCGCGACCACATGGTGCGCTTGACCCGGGGCTTGCCCTTGAGGGTCTCGAGCGCGTCCTTCATCGTCTTGTCCGACGACAGCTTGCGCATGCCGACCGCGTCCGCCTTGTTGACGGGCACGCGAAGGGTCATCTTTTCCTTCTCGAACCGGAGCACGTACAGCTCGAGACGCGTCCCGGCGATTTCGGTGCTTTGCAGCTCGACGACCCGGCCCACGCCGTGCTTGGGGTAAACGACGTAATCACCGACGTCGAAGCTCAGCGCCTTAGTAGCCATTGCTAACCTTTCCAATTGCGGCAGAGAGAGCCGACACATCCCGTATCGTCCCCCAAAACGACCGACCGGTCGCGGCTCTGCTGCCTATTTGTGGCGTCCTTAAACTTAAGGCCGCAGCTGAATCGCTCGCGGCCCCGTGTTGCAATTTTATATCATAAGCGGGCTCAGATTGCGAGTCCGAGTTGCACGGGTGGTTCGACGCCCCCTTCACTTAAGTTATGCAGCCCCAAGCCCAGCAGGCGGATGCCCTTGGGCAGCGGATATAGTGCGGCCAGGAGCGCCTGGCCGGCCAGTGTGAATGCATCGAGATCGGGCACCGGCAGGACGAAACTTTTCGACCGCGTAATCAGCGTGAAGTCGCCATATTTCACCTTAAGAGTCACGGTGCGGCCGGCAACTTCCGCGCGTTCGATGCGGTCCCAGGCATAGCCCGCAATCCTCGTTAGCTCGGCGGCGAGGCGGTCCGCGTCGCGCAGGTCCTCGTCGAACGTGCGCTCGGCACTGACCGACTTGTAGGGCCGGTCGGGCTTGACCTCGCGCTCGTCGATTCCTCTGGCGATCCGCCAATACCAGTCGGCGGAGCTGCCGAAATGCGCCTGGAGCGCGGGCAGGCTCCAGTCGCGCAGGTCGGCGCCGGTCAGGATGCCGAGTCGCTCCATCTTCTTCGCGGTGACCGGCCCGACGCCGTGGAAGTGGGCGACGGGCAGCGAAGCGACGAACTCCGGCCCTTTCTCGGGCGTGATGACGCACAGGCCATCCGGCTTGCGATGGTCGGAGGCGAGCTTGGCGATGAACTTGCAATAGGAAACGCCGGCCGATGCCGTGAGCTGCGTCTCCTCCCGGATCCGGCGGCGGATGTCCTCGGCGATTGCCCGGGCGCTGCCCAGGCCGCGCCGGTCCTCGGTCACGTCGAGATAGGCTTCGTCCAGCGACAGCGGCTCGACCAGATCGGTGTAGTCGCTGAAAATGCTGCGGATCTGTTGCGACACGGCGCGATAGACGTCGAACCGCGGCTTGACGAAAATCAGATCGGGGCAAAGGCGTTTGGCGGTCACCGACGGAAGCGCGGAACGCACGCCATAGGGCCGGGCTTCGTAGCTCGCGGCGGTGACCACCCCGCGATGGCCGCCGCCGACCGCGACCGGCTTTCCTTTCAGCTCGGGATCATCGCGCTGTTCGACCGACGCGTAGAAGGCGTCCATGTCGACATGGATGATCTTGCGGAGAGGGCGCTCGTCACTTTGCATCGCGGCTGCGATCTGATTAAGGCCCGCGCCCATGAACATCCATGAATATCAGGCCAAGGAACTGCTCGCGAAATATGGCGTGCCGGTGCCGGCGGGCTATGCGGCGATGAGCGTCGACGAAGCGGTTGAGGCGGCGAACAAGCTGCCGGGGCCGCTGTGGGTGGTCAAAGCGCAGATCCACGCCGGCGGCCGCGGCAAGGGCAAGTTCAAGGAGCTCGGCGAGTCGGGAAAAGGCGGCGTGCGCCTCGCCCACTCGATCGACGAGGTCCGCGAGCATGCCGCCGAGATGCTCGGCAAGACTTTGGTCACCGTCCAGACCGGGCCCGCGGGCAAGCAGGTCCAGCGGCTCTACATCACCGACGGCGTCGATATCGCGAAGGAATATTATCTCGCGCTGCTGGTCGATCGCGAGACCGGCCGCGTTGCGGTCGTCGCCTCGACCGAAGGCGGGATGGAGATCGAAAAGGTCGCCCACGACAGCCCCGAGAAGATCGCGACGATCACCGTCGATCCGGCGACCGGGCTGATGCCGCACCACGGCCGCGAAGTGGCCGCCGCGCTCGGGCTCAGCGGCGACCTCGCGAAGCAGGCCGGCAAGGTGCTGGCCAGCCTCTACGCCGCGTTCATCGGCACGGACGCGTCGCAGATCGAGATCAACCCGCTCGCAGTCGACGACAAGGGGCGGCTGCTGGTGCTCGACGCAAAGGTGGGCTTCGACAACAATGCCGAGTTCCGCCACAAGGATTTGCAGGACCTCCGCGACCTCACCGAAGAAGACCCGATGGAGATCGAGGCGTCGAAATACGACCTTTCCTACATCAAGCTCGACGGGTCGATCGGCTGCATGGTCAACGGCGCCGGCCTGGCGATGGCGACGATGGACATCATCAAGCTGGAAGGCGCCGAGCCGGCCAACTTCCTCGACGTTGGCGGCGGCGCCTCGAAGGAGAAGGTGACCGCGGCGTTCAAGATCATCCTGTCCGACCCGGCGGTGAAGGGGATCCTCGTCAACATCTTCGGCGGGATCATGCGCTGCGACATCATCGCCGACGGGATCGTCGCCGCGGCGCGCGAAGTATCGCTGAACGTGCCGCTGGTTGTCCGCCTCGAAGGCACCAACGTCCAGCAGGGCAAGGACATTCTCGCCTCGTCGGGCCTCCCGATCATCGCCGCCAACGATCTCGGCGATGCGGCGAGGAAGATCGTTGCCGAAGTTCGCAGCCCCGTTGCCGCATGATCCTGACTGTGCTCCTGCGAAGGCAGGAGCCCAGACTCTGTTCGTAGGACTCGGTCCCTGCCTGCGCGGGGACACAAGGAGAGCCGAATGAAAGTGCTGGTCGCGGTCAAACGCGTCATCGATTTCAACGTCAAGCCGCGGGTCAAGATGGACGGCTCCGGCGTCGATCTCGCCAACGTCAAGATGAGCATGAACCCGTTCGACGAGATCGCCGTCGAGGAAGCGATCCGGCTCAAGGAGAAGGGCGTCGTCACCGAGATCGTCGCGGTATCGATCGGCCCCGCCAAGGCGCAGGAGACGCTGCGCACCTCGCTCGCCATGGGCGCCGACCGCGCGATCCTCGTGCAGACGGACGAGGAGGTCGAGCCGCTCGCCGTCGCCAAGATCCTCGCCAAGATCGCCGCGGAGGAAGAGCCGCAGCTGATCATCCTCGGCAAGCAGGCGATCGACGACGACAATAATGCGACCGGGCAAATGCTCGCGGCACTGCTCGGTTGGCCGCAGGGCACGTTCGCGTCGAAGGTCGAGGTTTCGGACAGCGCGACGGTTACCCGCGAGGTCGACGGCGGGCTCGAAACGGTCAAGCTCAAGCTGCCCGCCGTCGTCACGACCGACCTTCGCCTCAACGAGCCGCGCTACGCCTCGCTGCCGAACATCATGAAGGCCAAGTCGAAGCCCCTCGCGACTAAGTCGCCGGCCGATTACGGCGTCGATGTCGCCCGCCGGCTGGAGACTCTGAAGGTGGTCGAACCGGCCAAGCGCCAGGCGGGAATCAAGGTCGGCGGCGTCGATGAGCTGGTCGAGCGGCTCAAGGGTCTGGGGATTGCGAAATGAGCGTTCTGGTCCTGGTCGAGCATGACGGCGTCCACATCAAGGATGCGACGCGGGCGACCGTCACCGCGGCGGGCAAGCTCGGCGAAGTGCATGCGCTTGTGGCCGGCAACAATGCCGATGGAGTCGCGCAGGCGGCGGCGAAGATCGCCGGCGTCGCGAAGGTCTATGTCGCGAATTCGGCCGCGCTCGAGCACCAGCTCGCCGAAGCGGTCGCGCAGGTCGCGGCCAGGCTGATGGACAGCCACGACGCTTTCCTCGCGCCCGCGACCACGACCGGCAAGAATATCGCGCCGCGCGTCGCGGCGCTGCTCGACGTGATGCAGATTACGGACATCCTGTCGGTCGAGGGCCCCGACACGTTCACGCGGCCGATCTACGCCGGCAATGCGATCGCGACGGTCAGGTCGAAAGACGCCAGGAAGGTCATCACCGTCCGCACCACGACGTTCGAGAAAGCGGCGGCGGAGGGCGGCTCGGCGACAGTCGAGCAGGTCGACGCGGGCGGCGATCCAGGCATCAGCAGCTTCGTTGGACTTGAAGCGTCCAAAAGCGAGCGGCCCGAGCTGACCAGCGCCAAGGTGATCGTCTCGGGCGGCCGGGCGCTCGGCAGCAGCGAACAGTTCCACGCGCTGATCGACCCGCTCGCCGACAAGCTCGGCGCCGCCGTGGGCGCCAGCCGCGCCGCGGTCGACGCCGGCTATGCGCCCAACGATTACCAGGTCGGGCAGACCGGCAAGATCGTCGCCCCGCAAGTCTATATCGCGATCGGCATTTCGGGCGCGATCCAGCACCTCGCGGGAATGAAGGATTCGAAGACGATCATCGCCATCAACAAGGACGAGGAAGCGCCGATTTTCCAGGTCGCGGACATCGGCCTTGTCGGCGACCTATTCAAGATCGTGCCGGAACTGACCGGGAAGCTGTAGCTATCCCCAAGAAAAACTGCCCGCCGCGCTCGACCCTTGGGTCGTGGCGCGGCGGGCAGGGACTCGACCGCTGCTCTTACTGGCGGTCGTTCCGCGCGTGTCGCTCGGTGTTGCCCCGCGACCTGGCGGAACCCTTGGCAGTCGCGCTGCCCGACGCATTGCCGCTGGCATTGCCGCTGCCGCTGAGGCTGGCATTGCCGAGGCCGTTGGTCGCTTGCCCCGCGGCGGCATAAGCCGTGTTGCCGGCGGCGTTCGCCGAGCCGGTGGCCTGCGCGCCCGCGCCGTAAGCGGCCGAGGTTGCGGCATTGGCGGTGCCAGTCAGGGTCCCGGCAGCCTGGCCTGCGAGCCCATGGAGCTGGTCGGTGCCGATGCCCTGGGCGGCGAAGCCGACGTTCTTGCTCGCCGACGCGCTGCCCGAGGTCGAACCGTTGCCGCTGAGGCTGGTTCCGGCGAGCGCGGCCGAGCTGGCGTTGTTGACCGCGCCGGTCACGGTGCCGGCAAGGCCGACATTGCCATTGGCCGATCCGGTGCGGCGGTCGACCGAACCGGTCGCGGAGCCGTTGGCCGAGCCCGATCCGACGGCACTGACGCTGTTGGCGACCGAGGCCGGGCCGCTGAGGGCGCCGTTGACCATGCCGCTGACATTTCCGACGCTGTTGAGGGTGCCGCCGACGTTGCCAACGCCGTTGAGCGTGCCGCCGAGCGTCCCGTTGAGGGCGCCGCTGACGGTGCCGCCGACGTTGCCGAGCAATTGCGCATGTGCGGGAGCCGCTGCGATCGCGAGTGCCGAGGCGGCGGCCAGCATGAACTTGGACATGTCATTCTCCTTTTGAACTTCAGCGGAGCTTCGCTGTGCTCCTGCGAAGAGAACGACACGCCCTCCGCGGTTCATCCCGCCGAGGAGCGGAATTTATTTCGCGCCGACGCTCCGCGGCTCGATCCGGCAGGCGCCGCAGACGATGCCGCGGCCGACCCGGCCCTTGCCCGGACGAGCCTCCGAAACGAGCGCAATCGGGGATCCGGCGGCGAGCAGCCGGGCGGCGGCGAGCGGCGCCGCGAAGCTCGTCCCGCGGACCCGCGTATAGCCGTTGCCGGGAAGCGCCGCGGCCATGTCGGCGCCGGGCGCGGCGAAGTCGACATGGGCCGCCTTGCCCGCTTCGGGAAGCGCGCGACCGCCGCCGTCGACCGCGGTAACGGCGATCACGCCCGGATAGGATGCGGGAAATTGCGGCGGCGCCGCGGGACCATCGTTGCCGACGGCGGCGACGACTTCGATCCCGCGCGACTGGACGATCTGGATCGCCCGCTGGACCAGCATGTTCGGCGGTCCGACGAGGCTGATGTTGATCACCTGCACGCGGTGACCCGAAAGCCAGCCGAGCGCGCGGACGATGCTGGTCGCCGAGCCGGCGGCGCGGTTGCCGCCATAGACATCCGCGACGAACAACTGCGCGCCCGGTGCGGCGCCGCGAAAGGGACCTTGGGTTCCGACCAGCAACGAGGCGACCGCGGTGCCGTGACCGGTCGGTTGCGCGGCGCCGGCAAAGCCGTTCTGCTCGATGCTCTTGCCGGCCAGCGCCGGGTGCGACGCGACGCCGCCATCGATCATGCCGATGGCGCGGCCGCCACCCAATCCCTGCGCCACCGCGAGCGCGCCGGCGATCGGTGCCAGCGAGCCGCCGGCGGGCTCAAACAGATGGTCGAAATCGGCCTGCAGCTCCGGCGCGAGCTTGTGCAGCCTCTTGAGCCCGTCCTTTGCGCTTACGCCGCTGGGCGTGGCCAGCGATACGACGCGCATTCCCAACCCCGGATCGCGATTGTCGGCGGCGATGCGGAAACCGGCAACGAGCGCGCGCTGCAGTCCGACAGGATCGGGGTCGATCACCGCAACCATGCCGCGCCGCACCGGCAAGCCATTGCCGTCATTCTCGACCGTTGCGCGGTTGGTTCGTATCAGCTCCTGCAGCCTCAGGCGGCGGAGCTCGAGGAGGGTCGGTGCGCCCGCTTCGGCGACCGTCCCGCTGAGCCCGCTCACCGTATCGAGAGTCGGGCTGATTGCCTGCTGGGCCGCGGGCTGGGCGAGGATGTTCTGGAGCACCGGGCCAGCGACCGGGAGATTGCCCGTTGGCAGATTGCCAATTGGCAGGCCGACCGGCGGCAACGCCGGCACACCGAGCAATTGCGCGCCCGCGCTCGCCGAGAGCGCAATCCCGGCGACGGCGGCCAATGCGAAATGACGAACCAAGCTGGACATCGACGGACCTCTTTATCATGCCTTCTGGGGATGAAACGTGCGAGGTGCGTCGTTTCATCCGCATGGAGATCAATGGATCAATCTTCGCCGTTCGAGGATCAGCTGGCTTCGTTGCTTCCTCAGCTGCGCCGCTTCGCCCACGCGCTGAGCCGCGACGCGGCCGACGCGGACGATTTGACGCAGGCGACGATCGAACGCGCGCTGCGCTCGAAGGCGCAGTGGCAGGCCGGCACGCGGCTCGACAGCTGGGCCTACCGGATCATGCGCAACCTGTGGATCGACACCGCCCGGGCGAGGACCCGCAAGAATGCGCGCGAGGCGCCGGAGGAAGAGGGCCTCAGCGTCGGCGAGGACCCGCGCGAGGCGATCGACGCGGCCGTCGACTTGAAACGCGTCATGGCGGCGATGGAACAGCTGCCCGACGAGCAGCGCGAAGTGGTCGCGCTGATCCTGGTCGAGGGCTTCGGCTATCGCGAGGTTTCGGACATGCTCGGCCTGCCGATGGGCACGGTGTCGAGCCGGCTGGTGCGCGGGCGGACCGCGCTCCTGGCCATGGTGGGTGAGAGATGATGGACGACGAGAAATTCTTCGCGTGGCTCGACGGCGAGCTGGCACCGGACGAAGCGACGGAAATGCAGGCGAAGGTCGCCGCGGACCCGAAGCTCGCCCAGCTTGCCGAGCAACATCGCGCGTTCGGAGCGCGGCTCAAAGGCGCGTTTGATCCGATCGCCGAGGCGCCGGTCCCTGCGCACCTCGAGGGTGCGCTTCGGTCCTCGGCTGACGTGATCGACTTCGCCGCGGCGAAGCGCTCGCGGTCGATCCCGTCGCTTCCGCAATGGGCGGCGATCGCGGCGACGCTCGCCGTCGGAATCTCGATCGGAACAATCGTGCCGAAGGGCGCCACCGCGCCGGTCGAGGTGCAGGGCGGCGCGATGTACGCCGCGGCAGGCCTGAACCAGGCGCTCGACGCGCAGCTCGCGAGCGCGCCAGCCGGCGACGTGCGCATCGGCCTCACGTTCCGCGATCAGGCTGGCGAAATCTGCCGCAGCTTCACGCAGCAGGCTTCGAGCGGCCTCGCATGCCGCAGCGGCGGGCGCTGGAAGCTCAAAGGGCTGTTCGCGGCGCCCGAAGGGCAGGCGACCGACTACCGCATGGCGGCCGGGATGGACCCCAACCTCGCGGCGCTCGTCGACTCGGCGATGACGGGTGAGCCGCTCGATGCGGCGCACGAAAAGGCGGCGAAGGCGAACGGTTGGAAGTAGCGGCCTTGCCGCGCTCGGATCCTCGTGCTCGTTGATCCCTCGGATCAACTGTGCGCGATCGCCGGCTTCGCTGATCCCCCGGATCAGCTCCAGGCGGCGATGGTGCCCAGGGGCGGGATCGAACCACCGACACCGTGATTTTCAGTCACGTGCTCTACCAACTGAGCTACCTGGGCGCGCTTTGCAGAGGCGGTGCCTTCGCGGCGAACGGCCCAACTAGTCGCCGCTCTCCCCGCTGTCCACCTTTTCGGGATCGGCAGGCGGCCCCGCGATACGATAGCCATCGCCGAGCCATTTTAACAGGTCGCGGTCCCTGCAGCCGCGGCTGCAAAAGGGCGCGTGCTCGGTCACTTCCGGCTTCCCGCACAGCGGGCATTTCTTCGACTTGTTAGAGGTTTTCGGCATATCCGTCGGACATGGGGAGAGTGGCGTCGGCGCGCAACTCGACCGTGCCGCCGACCTGGCGCGAAAGCGTGTCGATCCACTCTCGCCGAAGCTCGAGCAGTGCGATGATCGCCGGCTGTGCGACGATGCGCTTGCCGCCCGCGCGCTCGAAGGCCGCGCGGCGCAGCAGGGCGCGGGTTTCGAAGCCGGTACGGTCGTGCGCCAATTGGATCAGGGAAGCCCGGCTCCAGGGGCGAACGATCTGGACGAAGCCGAAGCCGTTGATGGCGGTGCGCTCGAACGGCTGCGGCAGGTGGGCGTCAATGGCGGCGGCGGCCGCCTGGCGCGCAGCCTTGCTGCCTGCGGTCGGCAGGTCGATGCCGATCGAGCCGCCGATGTCGAGCCGGCGGATGGCTTTGGCCGCGGCGGCCGCCCCGATGACCGCCAGCTCGTCCGGCGGCAGATAGCCGTCGACGTCGATCAGGGTCATCGCCGGGGTTGGTGAAATCCTGAGCTCACCGCCGGCGAATGCGACGGTTCCGCTGCGGGCCTCATCGAGAAGATCGTTCCAGCCGGCCTGGCCCAGTTCGTCGGCGGGCGCGGGAAAGGAAAGCGCGCGCGCACCCAGCCGTTCGCCGAGCCCAGGCGCTGCCCGCGGCGGCTCGTCCGTGATCCTCGCCAGCGGCCGCTTCCACGGCTCCGCGCCGGGGATTGCTTCGCGCGTGACCTCCAGCGTCGTCACGGCGCCTTCGGTGATACCGGAAGCCCCTTTGGGCAGCAGATATTCGTCTCCGCCCTCCGCCACCGCGACCGCATTGCGGTCATTGCTTCCGATGCTGGTCAGCCGGGCGGCGATCACGCTGCCTGCCGGCATCACACCCTCGAGCTCGATCCGTGCCTCGATGATCTCACCGTCGGCCAGCAGCGCCGCGCGCGTCTCGCCGACGCCGCGCTCGACGAGCCATTCAGCCATTTGGCCGCTCAGGCAACCGGATATCCAGCGCTCTTCAGCAGCACCCGCGTCTCGGCGAGCGGCAAGCCGACGACGTTCGAGTAGCTGCCCGCGATGTGGCGGACATAGACCTCGCCATAACCCTGGAGCGCATAGCCGCCGGCCTTGCCGCGCCACTCGCCATGGCCGGTGTAATGGTCGATCTCCTCATCGCTGAGGCGCTTCATCGCGATCATCGTTTCGACCAGCCGCTCGCGCACGCCCCTGGCGGGCACAGCCAGTGCAACGCCGGTCAGCACGCGGTGGCGGCGACCCGACAGCAGCTTCATGCAGGCGCGCAAGGTGGCTTCGTCCTCGACCTTCGGAAGGATCCGTCGGCCAACCGCGACCACCGTGTCTGCGGCGAGCACAAGCGCGTCAGGATGTTCCCGACCGACGGCCTCGGCCTTCTCCCTCGCGAGCCGCTGCGCGTGTTGCCGCGGCAGCTCGCCCTTGGGGACGCTCTCGTCGATTTCCGCGGGGACGATGGCGTCGGGCATGACGCCAATCCGGGCGAGCAGGTCGAGACGGCGCGGGCTCGCCGAGGCGAGGATCAGGCGCACGAGCCCGGCTTAGCCCGTGTAGCCGGGCGGTCCCGCGCGTCCAGGCATGAAGCGATA
This sequence comes from Sphingomonas sp., assembly GCF_045810705.1. Taxonomy (GTDB): domain Bacteria; phylum Pseudomonadota; class Alphaproteobacteria; order Sphingomonadales; family Sphingomonadaceae; genus Sphingomicrobium. The sequence continues at coordinate 114,816 of NZ_JBJMVI010000017.1, forward strand.
GGTGATGCGGCCCTTGGTCAGGTCGTACGGCGTCAGTTCGACCAGCACTTCGTCGCCGGTGAGAACGCGGATGCGGTTCTTGCGCATCTTGCCGGCGGTGTGGCCGAGGATCTCATGGCCGTTCTCGAGCTTTACGCGGAACATGGCGTTGGGCAGCAGTTCCACCACCTGCCCACGCATCTCGAGCAATTCTTCCTTGGCCAAAAGCTTCCTCTCTGAATGACGAAAAGTCGCGGAGCCTTACAGGGGCGTCGCCGGAATGTGAAGGCGTGCGGCTAAACCGTCAGCACCGTCGATCCGCTGGTCTTGCGCCCTTCGAGCGCGCGATGGGCTTCGGCAGCGTTCTTGAGCGCGAACCGTTGCTTGACCTCGACCTGGACCCTGCCGCTGGCAAGCATGCCGAACAACTCGCCCGCCGCCTGCTCGAGTTCGGGCCGAGTGGCGACATAGTTGAACAATGTCGGCCGGGTGAGGAATAGCGAGCCTTTCTGGGCGAGCAGCCCGGGGGCGACAGGATCGGGGGGACCGGAGGCGTTGCCGAAGCTCACCATCATCCCGCGCGGCGCGAGGCAATCAAGCGATTTCAGGAACGTGTCCTTGCCGACCGAATCATAAACCACCGGCAATTTCTTGCCCCTCGTAATGCGCTCGACCTCGGCAACGAAATCCTCGCGCGTGTAGACGATCGGGTGGTCGCAGCCGTGGGCCCGGGCGAGCGCGGCTTTGTCGTCATTGCCGACGGTGCCGATCACCGTCGCTCCGAGGGCCTTGGCCCACTGGCAGGCGATCAGTCCGACCCCACCGGCCGCGGCGTGGATCAGGATCGTGTCGCCGGCTTTGACCGGATAGACCCGGCGAAGCAGCATGTGGACGGTCATCCCTTGCAGCATCGCGGCCGCCGCCTGTTCGGTCGAGATCGCACTGGGGAGAGTTACGAGGCGATCGGCGTCGATCAGCCGGACCTCGGCATAGCCGCCGATCGGCCCGGCATAGGCGACGCGGTCGCCGACCTTGACCGCGGTGACATCCGGCGCGACGGCTTCGACCACGCCCGCGCCTTCAACACCCGGCGTGAACGGCAGCGGCTGCGGATAAAGGCCGGTGCGGTGGTAAACGTCGATGAAGTTGATCCCGGCCGCTTGCTGCCGCAGCCGCACCTGGCCTGGACCGGGCTCGCCGACTTCGACCTCTTCCCACTTGAGGACGTCGGGGCCGCCGACCTGATGGACCCGGATCGCGTAAGGCATTCGTGCTTCTCCTGCGCAGACCCTCTGGCGCCCAACGAAAAGCCCCGCCTCACAATTGGTGAAGCGGGGCTCGAGTTTAAAGCTGCCGGGTCGATCAGGCCGCGGCGTGCGCCGCCAGGGCCGCAAGCAGAAGCAGCGCGACGATGTTGGTGATCTTGATCATCGGGTTGACGGCCGGGCCGGCGGTATCCTTGTACGGATCGCCGACCGTGTCGCCGGTGACCGCGGCCTTGTGGGCTTCCGAACCCTTGCCGCCGTAATTGCCGTCCTCGATATATTTCTTGGCATTGTCCCAGGCGCCGCCGCCCGAGGTCATTGAGATGGCGACGAACAGCCCTGAGACGATCACGCCGAGCAGCAAAGCGCCGACCGCGGCGAGGCCATTTTCCTTGCCGGCCACGGCGCCGATCGCGAAATAGACGACGATCGGGGCAAGCACCGGAAGAAGCGATGGAAGGATCATCTCGCGGATCGCGGCGCGGGTCACGAGGTCGACGGTGCGCGCGTAGTTCGGGCGGACGGAGCCATCCATGATCCCCGGATTGTCGCGGAACTGGGCGCGGACTTCCTCGACCACCGAGCCGGCCGCGCGGCCGACCGCGGTCATGCCCATCGCCCCGAACAGGTAGGGCAGCAGCGCGCCGAGCAGCAGGCCGACGATCACATAGGGATTGGACAGGCTGAACAGCTTGTCGAGGTCGCTGGTGACCCCGATCGAGCCGCCGAATTCTCGAAGATCGGCGGTGTAGGCGCCGAACAGCACCAGCGCGGCAAGCCCCGCGGAGCCGATCGCATAGCCCTTGGTGACCGCCTTGGTCGTGTTGCCGACGGCGTCGAGCGCGTCGGTGCGGGTGCGCACGTCCTCCTCGAGCCCCGCCATCTCGGCGATCCCGCCGGCATTGTCGGTGACCGGGCCGTAGGCGTCGAGCGCAACGACCATGCCGGCGAGCGCGAGCATCGCCGATGCCGCGAAGGCGACGCCGAGGAAGCTGCCGAGCTGGTAGCTGGCGATCAGGCCGACGACGATCACGAGGGTCGGCAGCGCGGTCGATTCCAGGCTGATCGCCAAGCCCTGGATCACGTTGGTGCCGTGGCCGGTCTGCGACGCGCGGGCGATCGACTGGACCGGGCGGTAATTGGTTCCGGTGTAATATTCGGTGATCCACACGATCAGCGCCGTCACCGCCAGCCCGATGAAGCAGGACCAGATGAGGTTGGTGATCGGGAAGCTGGTCGCTGTCGTGGTCACGATCTGATTGAGGTCGCCATTCAGCGTGTACCAGAAGACGCCGTAGATCGCCGGAACGGCGAGTAGCGTCGCGGTCCAGAAGCCCTTGTAGAGCGCGCCCATGATCGAGCCCTTGCGGCCGAGCCGGACCATGTAGGTGCCGATGATCGAGGTGATGATGCACACGCCGCCGATCAGCAGCGGGAGCGTCATCAGCGGCAGCAGCAACGGCGAGCTGCCTACGGCGAGCGCCACCGAGACCATGGTGATGCCGACGGTCACGACGTAGGTCTCGAACAAATCGGCAGCCATGCCGGCGCAATCGCCGACATTGTCGCCGACGTTGTCGGCGATCACCGCCGGGTTGCGCGGATCGTCTTCGGGGATTCCCGCTTCGACCTTGCCGACGAGGTCGGCGCCGACGTCGGCGGCCTTGGTGAAGATGCCGCCGCCGAGACGCGCGAAGATCGACACCAGCGAGGCGCCGAGCGCGAGCGATGTGAGAGCGGTGACGACCGCGCGGTCGTTCGGGGCATAGCCGCCCGGCCCGGTGAGGTACCAGAACAGCACCGTAATCGCGAGCAGGGCGAGGCCCGCGACCAGCATGCCAGTGACGGCGCCCGCGCGGAACGCGGTGGTGAGCCCGCTCTGCAGGCTAACGCGGGCGGCTTCGGCGGTGCGGACGTTCGCACGGACCGAGATGTTCATACCGATGAAGCCGGTGGCGCCCGAAAGGACCGCGCCGATGACGAACGCGACCGCGCTCAGGCCCCCGAGGAAATAGAAGATGATCGCCGCGACGACGACGCCGACGATCAGGATCGTCGTGTATTGGCGGCGGAGGTAGGCGCCGGCGCCTTCCTGGATTGCTGCGGCGACCTCGATCATGCGCTGATTGCCGGCGGACATGCCGAGGACCTGGCGACTTGTGATGATGCCGTACAGCACGGCAACCAGGCCGCAGATCATGGCGATATAAAGCAGGTTCATGAGTTGATGCGTCCCCATTGTTGGACTGGCGACAAGCGGCCGGATGGCCGGCACGCGCCGCCGAAAAGCGGGGCAGCTTTACGAAGCGTTTTCGCGGCTGGCAACCGCTTGGGAATAAGCGGCTTAGTGGAGCAGAAGGGCGAGCGTCATGCCGGAGACGAGCCCGCTAAGGCCGATCAGCCATTGGCGGAGCGGAAAGCCCGCGATCGTGGTCCCCAAGGTGCTCAAAACCCAATCTCTCCGGCAATGCGACCGGCTCGCCGGCGAAACTGAGGGAAATCCTCGGTCCGGCGGCAGTCATCGTGCCAATGCGGGTGATCCTCGTCGCTGTTGGTAAACAAAGCGTTGACGGGTCGAGATCGGGCGGAAAGGCGGCGAGCAGCGCATAGTCATCGCCGCCGGTCGCCGCGAACAGCCGCGCCCTCAAGTCCTGGCCGCGCTCGGCAACGAAGGCACTCGACAGCGGCAGCGGGTCGAGGACGATGGCGATGCCGCAGCCGCTCGCTTCGGCCATGCGGCGCGCGTCGATCAGGAGGCCGTCGGAGACGTCCATCATTGCATGCGCCTCTGGCGCCAGCGCCAGCCCCGCGCCCAGCTGCGGGATCGGGCGGCGATAGATGTCGACGAGCGCCCCTGTCGCGTTGGCGTCGACAAGGAGCAGGGCAAGTCCCGCCGCCGCGTCTCCGACCGTGCCGACCAACCACAGCACATCGCCGGGCTGACCGCCGGCACGTTCGGGCACGTGCGGGCCGGCGCGGCCGATCAGGGTCATTCCAAGTACTCGCGGCGCACCCAAAGGCAAAGCGATCGTGTCGCCTCCGACCAACGGCAGGCCGTAGCTTTCGCACGCCGCCTCGATCCCGCCGAGGAAGGCGAGCTCCCATTCGCCGGGACCGGAAATGGTCAGCGAAAGCAGCGCGCCAGCGGGTGTCGCACCCTTGGCAGCAAGGTCCGACAGGTTCACCGTGACCAGCTTCCAGCCGACGCTTGCCGGCGGGTCCTGCGGCAGGAAGTGAACGCCTTCGGCGATCGTGTCGTGAGTGATGACGAACCCGTCGAGCACGGCGACGTCGTCGAGCAGGCCGCGCGCTTCGGGGGCCGTCGCGATGCGGCGCAGGCGCTCGATCACTTCGGATTCGCGCATTGTCTATGCTCGCGCCGGGCGAGCCTCTTTGGCAATGGCGTCGAGCAGGCCGTTGACGAACCCGCTCTCGCGTTTGTCGTAGAAGGCGTGGGCGACGTCGACATATTCGGAGATGACCGAGCCGACCGGCACGTCGGCGCGGGCGATCAGTTCATAGGCGCCGGCGCGCAGGATCGCGCGCATCGGGCGGTCGAGGCGCTCGAGGCTCCAGCCCTCCGCCAGTCTTGCGCTGATCAGCGCGTCGATCTCCGAGCGCCTGGCGTCGGCCCCGGTAACGAGATCGTCGAAGAAGTCGCGCTCCGCCTCATGATAGCGCGCATCTTCGATGGTGGCGCCGAGACGATGATCATGGAATTCCTTCAAAAGCCGTGGAAGGAGCGTACCTTCCATTTCCTGTTGGTATAGCGCCTGGACGGCGGCGAGACGCGCCGCCGAACGCGAACGGGAACGAGTCTGGGTCATGCCGGCGGGGCAGTAGCGTCGGCTTCCGCGCCAAGGAAGGGCCGGAGCAAAGCGGTGACCGCTTCGCCGGCCTCCCACGGTGCGAAATGGCCAGCATCGGGCAGGCGCTCGATGGCGAGGTCCTCGACCAACTCTTCGAGGCCCTCGAGCTGCAGCGGGAGCAGCGCGGCGTCCTTCATCCCCCAGATGACGAGGGTCGGCACCGTGACCTTGGGAAAGGCGCGCAGCAGCCAGTCTGGCAACGGCACGGCGATGCCAGGCGGTGGCACCACGACTTTGGACGCGCGGTACCAGTTGAGCATGGCGTTGAACGCGCGCGGCTGCGACCAATCGGCGATATATTGCTGCCGCTCGGCCGCCGGCACCGTTGTTACGTCGACGTGACGCGCGAAGGTCGTATCGAAAAACCAGTCGAAGCCCTTGGCCGCGATCATCGTCTCGAAGCCGGGGGCCCGGAATGCGCTGATATATTGAGAGGCGGCGCGCTGGTCGGCGTCTTCGATCAGGCTTTTCTGGAAGATCACCGGATGCGGCGCATTGACGATCGCCAGCCGCGTCAGGCGCGGATCGCCGCGCAGCGCCGCGCCCCAGGCGATCGCGCCGCCCCAGTCGTGGCCTACCAGCGCGAACCGCTCGATGCCGAGCGCATCCGCCAGCGCGAAGATGTCGTCGATCAATAGGTCCGTCCGATACTCGTCGACGTCCTGCGGGAGGTCCGACCCGGCAAAGCCGCGCTGGTCGGGCATGACCAGGAAGAAGTCCTGCTCGAGGCGCGGCGCGACCTCCCGCCAGGTCCGGTGCGATTCGGGAAATCCATGCAGCAGGATCACCGCAGGGTTCGCGGGGTCGCCGGCGAGCGCGACGTTGAGGGTCACGCCGGTGTTCAGCGCAATCCGCCGGGATTCGGTCACGGATAGCTGACTGTCAGTGGCACCTCGGGAAGGGGGATATATTCCTGGTCGTCGCCGGGGATCAGGGCGAAGCGCAGCGCCTTCCAATCTTCCTTCGCCTGGTTGATCCGGTCGCGCGAGGAGGAAACGAAATTCCAGAACACGTAGCGGCGCGTCGGGAAGGCCTGGCCGCCCATCAGCATCAACCGGCCGCCGGCCGCGCTCGACAGCCGCGCGTCGTGGCCCGGGCGCAAGAGGTACAGCGCGAAGAGGTCGAGCGGCTGTCCGTCGAGCTCGGTCTCGCCGCCGACGAGCATGACCGCGCGCTCGTCGGCCCCGGAGTCGATGGGGATCGCTCCGCCGGCGCCGAGCAAGATGTCGGCATAGATTGTCGGAGAATGCTGCGGCGTTGCAGCGGAGGCGCCCCACAATGTTCCCATCAGCACGCGCGCGCTCGCGCCGTCGTCCTCGACCAAGGGCAAAGCGTCACCCGGCACATGGTCGAACGCCGGCGCGATCTCCTCCTGTCCATCCGGCAGCGCCAGCCAGGTCTGCATGCCGTAGAGGCTAGCGCCGTCCGCGCGTTGCTCCTGCGGCGAGCGCTCCGAATGGACGATCCCGCTGCCCGCGGTCATCAGGTTGATCGCGCCCGGCTCGATCACGGCGTGGCTGCCGATGCTGTCCCGATGCTCGATCGCGCCTTCGAATAGATAGGTGACGGTGGCGAGGTTGATGTGCGGGTGAGGGCGGACATCCATCCCGCGCCCGGCGGGCAGCCGCGCCGGCCCGAACTCGTCGACGAAGATGAACGGCCCAACCATCGTCCGCTGCCGGCCGGGCAGGGTGCGGTTGACCTTGAAATCGCCAAGATCGTGCGTGACCGGCGTGATGGTCTGCAGGACCGAAGTTTCAACTGTCGCCATCATCATTCTCCCGGTGCCGCCGCGCGGATCGACAGAGCATGGACTCGTTCGCGCATCAGGTCGCCGAGCGCGGCATAGATCATCCGCTGGCGTTCGACACGGCTCTTTCCGGCAAAGGCCGGGCTCTCGACGCGCAATGAGAAGTGGCTCTCGCCGGCGGGATTGTAGCCGCCGTGGCCGCGATGCTGTTCGCTGTCGTCCACCAGCTCGATCCTCGTCGGCGAAAGCGCCGAGTTGAGGCGGGCCAGCATTTCAGTCGCGACCGGACCGGTTTTTCGAGCGTTCATGGCGCCTATATAGTCAGGTTCGATGGCAACGAAGCAATCAAGACTGCACGGGCGAGTGGAGGGAGCGCAGGCGAGGTGCGCCGTCCCGGGATGTGCCCAACCGGGCGAATTCAAGGCGCCGCTCCAGCCGGCCAATTTCGATGGACCCGGAGCCTGGCGCTTCCTGTGTCTCGACCATGTCCGCGAGCACAATGCCAAGTACAATTTCTTCGACGGCATGAGCTGCGAAGAGATCACCCGCGCGCAATCGCCGCTGGCGGGCTGGGAGCGGCCGAGCCGCCGTTTTGCTGCCAACGGCGCAGACCCGCCGCCGAGATGGAGCGATTTTTCCGACCCGCTGGACGCCATCGCCACCCGGTTCAACGGGATTCATGAAGCCGCCCGGCCATCGCGCTTCAGCAAGTCCGAACGCCGCGCCTTGTCCGTGCTTGGCCTAGGCGAGGACGCCGACCGCCACCAGCTGCGCAAGCGCTATTCGGGCCTGGTCCGCCGCTATCATCCCGACAAGAACGGCGGCGACCGCAGCCACGAAGGACGGCTCGGCGAAGTGATCGAGGCCTATCAGCTGCTGCGGAAATCCGCGGCGTTCGCCTAGTCGCGGTCGGGCGCGCCGAGCGGGAAATAGGGGCGGTACGGACGACCTTCGTCGACCGCGCGAGCAACGACAGGATGGGCGAGCAACCGCGCGCGGTAGGCCGACAGGCGCGGGCGCTCCGGCCCGATTTCCTCGATCCAGTCGGCGTAGAAGAGCGACGGCGCGGCGGCGCAGTCGGCGAGGGTGAATTGCTCGCCGGCAGCCCATGGGCCGTCGCCGAGATTGGCCTCGAGCCAGTCGTACGCCATGTGCAGATTGTCGCGCCCCTGCTGCGCTCCATAAGGATCGCGCGACCCTTCCGGGCGGAGGATATCGTTCCCCGCCCTGGTCATATTCTCCATCACGTAGATGTCGAAGAAGCGGTCGAGGAAGCGGACGCGAAGGCCGAGGTCGCCATCCGGGATCCACCGGTTGGGCCCCGGATGGTGCGCCTGAAGATGTTCGATGATGCACGTCGTCTCGACTACCGTCCGGCCGTCGTCGACCAGCAACGGGAACTTGCCGAAAGGCCAGCGGCCCTTGAGTTCGACCATGTTCTCCGGATGGTCCTGTTCGAGTATCCGGTACTCGAACTCCGTCCCGTCCGCCCACAGCGCGATCAGCACCTTCTGGCAGTAGGACGAGAAGGGGTGGGCGAAGAGTTGGAGGCTCACCAGGCGCCTTCCTTGATGCGCTCGCGAAGCTCCAGCTCGGCCCGGCTCGGTTCCTTCGTCGCGAAGGTTCCGGTCTCGACCTCGCCGTTCGGCTCATAGATGGTGAAGGTGACTCCGGTTTCCGAGACATAGTGATCGACGAGCTTCATCCGGCGCGGACGCTGGCCAACTTCGAAGATCGACTTTCCCCTGCCCAGCAGCACCGGGAAGGTCATCAGCAGGAGCCGGTCGATCGCGTCGGCCGACAGGAGCGGAGCATAGAGCGTGCTGCTGCCCTGAATGAGCAGGTCGCGGCCTTCGCTCCGTTTGAGCTCGGCGACGGCGGCGGCCGTGTCGCCCGTGAGTCTGCTGCTGTTCTCCCACTCCAGCGGCTGGTCCGAATGGGTCAGCACATATTTGTTGATGCGCTGAAATTTCTCGCCGATCGGATTGTCCCGATTGTTCGGCCAGTACGCGGCGAAGATGTCGTAGGTCCGCCGGCCAAGCAGCAGGTCGTACTCGCCGGAAATCACGCCCTCGAACGGACCCATGTCGCCGGTGAAGAACGGATGCGTCCACCCGCCGAGAGTAAAGCCGCTCGTGGGGTCCTCGTCGGGACCCCCGGGGGCCTGCATGACCCCGTCGAGCGAAAGGAAGACGGCGCCGGTCAGCTTACGCATTGATCGTTTCGCCCTTGAGCGCCGCCTCGATGGTCGCGATGTCGATCTTGCGCATCTTCATCATCGCTTCGAACGCGCGCCGGGCCGCGGCCTTGTCAGGGTTGGTGTTGGCCTCGAGCAGCACCCGCGGCGTAATCTGCCAGGAGAAGCCCCAGCGGTCCTTGCACCAGCCGCAGGCGCTTTCTTCGCCACCATTCTTGGTGATCGCATCCCAATAGCGGTCCGTTTCGCCCTGGTCCTCGGTGACCACCATGAAGCTGACCGCTTCATTCGGCTTGAAGTTGGGGCCGCCGTTGAGGCCCACGAAATCGCGCCCGAAGACGGTGAACCCGACGGTGAGCTCGGTTCCCTGCTCGCCGCCGGGGAAATCCGAGGGAGCGGACATCGCGGTGCCGACGCGGCTGTCGGGAAAGACCGATGCGTAGAATTCGGCGGCCTTTCGGGCTTCGCCTTTGTCGAACCACAAGCAGGTGGTCAGCTTGTCTGACATGTCTTCACTCCCTCGTTGATGCTTACGCGCGGCCGACCAGTGCAAACTCCACACCTTGCGGGTCGACGCCGATCAGGATGTGGTCGCCGCCGGGAACTTCCATCGGGCCCATGGCGATCTTGCCGCCCTTGGCCTCGGAAGTCTCCTTGGCCTTGGTGATCGACGGCACCCGGAAATAATAGCGCCAGTGCGGCGGCTGGCCGTCCATGGTGCCGGCGACGGCGCCGATGGTGACGCCATTCTGCTCCAGGAAGCGATACTCGCCCTGTTCGCCCATCGGCATGAACTTCTCGCTCGTCCAGCCGAACTGCTCGCCATAGAAGCGCCGCGCCGCAAGCGGGTCGCTGGTCGAGAGCTCGTTCCAGCCGACGCGCTGCTGCTCCGTCGTCGAAAAGACATCGCTCTTGGCGTTGGGGTCGCCCTGCGGGGGCAGCGGCTTCATCACATAGAAGGCCGCGCCCTGCGGGTCGGCGACCATCGCGATCCGCCCGACATTGGGGATGTCGGTCGCCGCCACGTAGGTCTTCCCGCCGGCCTGCTCGATCGCCGCAACCGAACGGTCGACGTCGGGGACCAGGATATAGCCCAACCAGGTCGGCCGGGCGCCGTGCTGCTGCATTTCGTCAGTGAGCTGAAGCACGCCGCCGGCGAACTTGCCGTCGCTTCGGCCGATCATTCGGTAGCCGTTGTACTCGGCCACCGCCGGACCGATGTCCCAGCCGACGACGGCGTCGTAGAACGCCTTCGCGCCTTCAGGATCGGGAGTCATCAGCTCGTACCAGATGAAATCCCCGCGCGGTTCGCCGCGTGGCTCCGCCGCGGCGGTGTCCACCGCCTCGTCGCGTACGTCGGTCATGGTCAGTCCCTCCTTTGAGTGATTCCGCGTCCCTCCGGTCAGGCGGGTTCGGTCACTTTCTCGAGCGTGTTGATAAGCGGCTTGAACCCGCCCCAGAACATGCGCTTGCCGTCGAACGGCATCGGCTGCGCGCCCGGCTGCATTTCGGGATCGGCCATGATCTTTTCCCAGCCGCGATCGCGCGTTTCCTTGTCCGGCCAGAGGATGAAGGAGAAGACCACGTTCTCGTCGTCCGTCGCCTGCACTGCCCTGAAGAAGTCGGTGGTGTGGCCGTGCTCGAGATTGTCGCCGACCGCCTCGATCGTGCCGAGCGCGCCCTGCGCTTTCGACTTACTCGCGAAAGTCTCCGCGAGCTTGCGATATTCGTCTTCCTTGCCCTTCGGCAGCGGGAGGATGAATCCGTCGACGTAGGTCATGCTGCTACTCCTTCTTCCTGGGGTTGGTTCGCGGCGTATGAGGCGACCTGGTCGCTGAGCGCCTGCTTGAATGCTGGGCGGTCCTCGGCGCGCTTGAGGTAAGCGGCGAGGTTGGGGATCTCCGCGACGAGGTCGGTGTGCCTGAGGAACCGGAGGGTCGTGGTCATCACCAGATCGCCGATGGTGAAGCGACCCTCGAGCCACTCCTTGTCTCCAAGCCATTCGGACACGCGTTTGAGCTTCAATTTCGCGAAGTCCACCGCGCCTGGCCGGCGCAGCTTCGCCCATTCCTCATTCGTGAAAAACCGGTCGATCAGCAGCAAGTTGATGAACGCCGGTTCGACGCTGTTGAGCGCCGCATAGGTCCACTGGATGGCGCGGTACTTGCCCTGCGGATCGCGTGGCAGAAGCGCCTCGCTCTGTTCGCCGACATATTGGACGATGGCGCCGGTTTCGAAGATCTTGATCTTGCCGTCGCTGAAGCACGGGACCTGATCGAACGGCTGCTCGAGCAGATATTCGGGCGGCCGCTCCTGGTCGAGCAGACGGACCCGGTAATCGAGGCCGGCCTCCTCGAGCGCCCAGCGGGCGCGAAGGTCGCGCACCAGGCCCTGGGCGAACTCGGGAACCCACCGGAATGCGGTGATTTCGATCGATGCATTTGGATTGAGTGACATGGTGACGAGCCTCCCTTTAGACTGCAGTTGCGATCGCATCGGACACGGCGTCCTTGCCGCGTTCCGCGGCGGCCGCGTCCATCCACATGATCTCCCAGATGTGTCCATCCGGATCGGCGACGCTGCGTCCGTACATCACGCCATAGTCCTGTTTCGGGGACGGATCAGCAGTGCCCCCCGCCGCTACGGCCCGCTCAAGCGTCGAGTCAACGCTTTCGCGGCTGTCCGACGACAGGCACAAGATCACTTGCGTTGCCGCCTTTGCGTCGCCGATCGGACGCGGTGAGAAGTGGCTAAACTTCTCATGCGTCAGAAGCATGACGTGGATGCTGTCGCTGAGCGTCATGCAGGCCGCGGTGTCGTCGGTGAACCGCGGTTCGTTCACCGCGCCGATCGCCTCAAGGAAGGCCCGCGACTTCGTCAGGTCGCTGACCGGCAGGTTCACGAAAATCATCCGCGACATGGCTTTACAATCCTTTTCGTCTGTTGAGAGAATTGAGTTCAGTCCCGGAACGGCAGCAAGGCACGAAGCCGGGGCTCGCGAAGCCACAGGCCGCCCCACACGGCGAGGCCGAGATACAGGCCGAACAAGGTATTGCTAAGGAGCGGGCTGCCGGCGCTGAGATGCGACGCGATGGCGCCGCCGAGGTATCCGGTCAGAAGCAGCGCCCCGAGAACGGCAGTACGCGGAACGGCGTAGAGCGTGGTGCAGAGCGCCAGGATCGAACCGAGCATGCGATAGAAGCCGGGATCGGTCGGAAACTTGAGCTGCGGCGGCGTGTAGGCGGCCATCATCGCCGGCACGAGCAGCTTCGCGCCCGCGTCGGTGCCGAGAAAGAGGACCGCCAGGCCACTGAGTGCCCAGCCGACCTTTACGCCAACCGGAGTCGATGACCGGACGGGCACTTCGTCGATCGCTGCTGTCGTCATTTTTTCCCTCCTTACGAGTCGATTCGCTTGCTTTTTGACGCGACGAGTTATAAATTGCAACCATGCAGTCAGAAAAAATAACTAAACTTCGGAAAAAAGAAAGAAAACGGCCGTACGACGATGCTTGCGGGCTCGCTCACGCGCTTGAGCTGGTCGGCGAGCGGTGGGCGATGCTGGTGCTGCGCGAGCTCGCTTATGGGCCGCGACGATTCTCGGAACTGAAGGCCGACCTTCCCGGCATTAGCGCCAATGTGCTGAGCCAGCGCCTTGCCGAGCTTGAGGCGCGCAGCTTGGTTCGCCGAGTCCGCCTGCCGCCGCCCGCCTCGGTGCAGGTCTATGAGGCGACCGAGTGGGGCTTGGAGGCGGTGCCGGTGATCGCTTCGCTGGGTCGCTGGGCGGCACGCAGCCCGCTCCACGACCCGACCCTCCCGATGAGCCATGTGTCCTTCATGATGTCCTTGCAGACCCTGCTCTCGCCCGAACGCTCGCGCGGAATGGACGCGCGCGTCGGCTTCAAGATGGGCGATATCGGCTATGTCGCCACGCTGTGCGGCGGTCGCCTCGCGATCGAGCGGCGGGAGCCGGAAGACTGCGACGCGACCTTCGCCGGCACCCCGATGCAGCTCGTCGCGGCGATTCATGGTGGGCTCGGCCTTGAAACGGTCAAAGTTACGGGAGATATGGAGCTGGCGAAGCGTTTCGTGACGCTGTTCCCGTTGCCGCCAAAAATTGGCTGAGCGTTGAGGCGGGCGCGCCCATCCCGTAAGGCAGTTTCCAATGACAGATATTTCCAACGTGCAGCCCGAAAGCCGGGCGGAGACGCTAATGGCTTCCCCCGACAAGATCGCGAAGGTGCGCGAGCTGTTCGGAGTCGATACCGACATGGAGGTCCCGGCGTTTAGCGAGGCTGACGAGCGAGTCCCCGATCTCGACCCGACCTATGTGTTCGATCCGGACACAACGATGGCGATCTGCGCGGGGTTCTCGAAGAATCGCCGTGTAATGGTCCAGGGCTATCACGGCACCGGCAAGTCGACCCACATCGAGCAGGTCGCCGCGCGACTCAACTGGCCGATGATCCGAATCAACCTCGACGCGCACATCAGCCGGATCGACCTGGTCGGACGCGACGCGATCGTGCTTCGCGAGGGCCAGCAGGTGACCGAATTCCGCGAGGGCCTGCTGCCGTGGGCGCTTCAGCATCCGGTCGCGCTCGTGTTCGACGAATATGATGCGGGCCGCCCGGACGTGATGTTCGTCATCCAGCGCGTGCTCGAGGCCGAGGGAAAGCTCACCTTGCTCGATCAGAACCGAGTGATCCGTCCCAACCCCTGGTTCAGGCTGTTCGCCACGACCAACACCGTCGGTCTCGGCGACACGACCGGCCTCTATCATGGCACTCAGGCGATCAACCAGGGTCAGATGGACCGCTGGAACATTGTCACCACGCTCAATTACCTGCCGGCGGCTGTGGAGGCGCAGATCGTGCTCGCCAAGACCGGCGAATATGACGAGCCCGGCGGCAAGGAGATCGTCGACAAGATGATCAAGGTCGCCGATCTCTCGCGCCAGGGATTCGTCAACGGCGACATTTCGACCGTGATGAGCCCGCGCACGGTGATCAGCTGGGCGCAGAACGCCCACATCTTCGGCGACGTCGGCTATGCGTTCCGGGTGAGCTTCCTCAACAAATGCGATGAGACCGAGCGGCCGCTGATCGCCGAATATTATCAACGGGTGTTCGGCGAGGATCTTCCCGAAAGCGTGGTCGGGAAAGCGAGCTAAGGCCCGCTCGTGGCCGAGAAGATCGACCTTTTCCGCCGAGCGCTCGCGGGGGCGTCGCGCGCCATCGCGCACGACCCGGAAGTCGAGGTCGTGTTCGCGTCGGACAACGCGCCCGCGTCGGGCAAGACGGCCCGCGTACCCTCGCCGGGGCCGGCGCTCGAGCCGCGGCTGGTGGCCGAGGCGCGCGGCGCTGCGGATTCTGTCGCACTCCGCCTCAGATATCATGATCCTGCACTCCACGCGCGCGTCGCACCCATCGACGTGGACGCCCGCGCCGTGTTCGACGCGCTCGAAATGGCCCGTGTGGAAGCGCTCGGCTCACGCGCAATGGGAGGCGTCAAAGGCAATCTTGCGCATCTGACCGAAGCGCGCGTGCGCGCCGATGCGATCGTCCGAGCCCGCACCGCCGAGGAAGTGCCGCTGTCGACCGCCGTCGCACTGATCGCGCGCGAGCGGCTGACGGGCCAGGCACCGCCGCGCGCGGCCGCCGAAGGCCTCAAGCTCGTCGCGCCGTGGATCGAGGACAAGGCCGCGGCCGAGCTCGATGCGCTCGCCCTGACGCTCGACGACCAGGCGGCGTTCGCCAAGCTGTCGCGGCGGTTGCTCGAGGACCTCGACCTCGCCGCGGCCGAGGATCCGAATGAACAGGAGTCCCACGACGCCGGCGATGAAGCCGAGGGCGAGGAAGGCGGAAACGAGGATTCGGCGGAGGAGGGCGAAGAAGGCACCCCCGGCGGCGGCGATGTCGAAATGCGCGGCGAACAGGCCGAGGACGAGAATACCGAGGGCGATTCTAGTCAGGAGATGGAAGCCGGCGAGGATGAGGTCAGCGCCGGCGACGACCTCAGCGAGAGCGTCTTTGCTTCCCCCGGCCGGCGCAACTGGGAGCTTTCGCCCCAAACCGACTACAAGGCGTACACCACGCGCTTCGACGAGATCGTCGAGGCGCCGGAGCTGTGCGACGAGGACGAGCTGGGCCGCCTGCGCGCCTATCTCGACCAGCAAATGGCGGGACTCCAGAACGTCGTCACCCGCCTCGCCAACCGACTGCAGCGGCGCTTGATGGCACAGCAGGCGAGGAGCTGGGATTTCGATCAGGAGGAGGGTTTGCTCGACGCCGCGCGGCTCGCACGGGTGGTCGTCAATCCCCGCCATGCATTGTCGTTCAAGATCGAGCGCGACACCGACTTCAAGGACACGGTCGTTTCGCTGTTGATCGACAATTCCGGTTCGATGCGCGGTCGGCCGATCGCGATTGCCGCGATCTGCGCCGATATCCTCGCGCGAACGCTTGAGCGTTGCGGGGTCGCGTCCGAAATTCTCGGCTTCACCACCCGCGGCTGGAAGGGCGGCCAGAGCCGTGAGGCCTGGCTATCGGCCGGACGCCCGTCCAACCCGGGCCGGCTCAATGATTTGCGGCACATTGTCTACAAAAGGGCCGACGAGCCCTATCGCCACGGCCGCCGCAACCTTGGGTTGATGATGCGCGAGGGGCTGCTCAAGGAGAATATCGACGGGGAGGCCCTGCTTTGGGCCCACAATCGGCTGATCGCCCGGCCCGAAGAGCGGCGCATCCTGATGGTGATCTCGGACGGCGCGCCCGTCGACGATTCGACCGCCTCGGCCAACGGCGGAAGCTATTTGGAACGACACCTAAGACAGGTGATCGAGTGGATCGAGAAGCGCTCGAGCGTCGAGCTGATCGCCATCGGCATCGGCCACGACGTGACCCGCTATTACAGCCGCGCGGTGACGATCATGGACGCCGACCAGCTCGCCGGCGCGATGGTCGAGCAGCTCGCGCAATTGTTCGACGCGCACTGAGCGGGCGCTAGGCCGCGTTCGCTGCGGACACCTCGAGCGTGCCAGCCGGCGCCGGTCCAAGCAGCGCGCTCGCGGGCTGCGCATAGGTCAGCCATGGCATCCATTGATCGGGCTGCAGCACCGCGACCTGCCGGCCATGGTACGGCGCCACGTCGGGACCCGGCTCAGTCGTCAGCATGGTGAAGGCTTCGCCACGGCCCGGATCGTCGCGGAGCAGCCCGGCGATGGCGATCAGTTCGCCGGCTGGCCTGCTGAACAGCCAGCGGTCCTTGCGCTTTTGCTTGGCATCGGCGGGAGCGGTGAACTCGTAGAAGCCGTCGGCGAGAATCAGGCACCGGCCGCTCGAGAATTCCCGCCCGTCGGAGCGGAAATTGTACACCGGCTTCCCGCCCTGACCGGGCCAGCTCCAGCGGCGAACGACGAGTTCGAAGGCCTCGTCCGGTCCTGGCGACGAGCGGACGATCGGCGCCGGATCGGTGATCCGAATGTCGCGCGGCTGAAGGTTCGGGATCCCTTCCGGGAAGCGCAAGCTGATTTGTTGCTCGCGAAAGAGGCGCGCGATTTCGTCCGGCGACTTCGACTGCGTGTACAGATTGCACATGGCTGCGCGGCCACGCCTACACGCTGCCGCAGCGGCTTTCAGCGCAAAAAATTGGCCCCAGCGCAACTACGCGCGCTGGGGCCCCCTCGATACGCGACGCGAGGGAAACTGCCTGTTGCCAGGCGCGACGGGGAAAAGGGGAAAACCCCGTCAGCTCAGGGGCTTATGCCTGAGTCGCCGGGTATCGATGCTGAACGCGCCGTGCAGCGTCCGTTCAGGAAAATCCTTGAAATTCAGTCGGTTAGACGACTCTTAGGCGGGTTGCTCAGACGCCTTCTTGGCAATCTCTTTCTTGAGCTTGCGGACCTTGGCGCTGAGCTTGTCGTCGCTCGTCTTGAGCAGCCAGTTGTCGAGCCCGCCGACATGCTCGACCGAGCGCAGGCCGTGGGTCGACACGCGCAGCTTGACGCTCTGCCCGAGCGCGTCGGAAATCAGCGTCACGTTCTGCAAATTGGGCAGGAACGTCCGCTTGGTCTTGTTGTTGGCGTGGGAAACATTGTTGCCCACCTGCCGGCCCTTGCCGGTCAGCTCGCAAACCCGCGACATGGTCTTTATCCTGATTTCTGGACGAGCCGCATGGGCCCGAAGAGCGCCGCCCGTTAGCGGCTCGGGCGTTGCTCGTCAACGTTGCGGCGGCCGAAACGACGGCAACCGAGCCTGAACATTTGCGTTGATGCAACAGTCGGCTAGATGACACAAAGCTCGAAAGGGTTCGGCCATGCGCGCTTTGCTCTTGATCCTGATCATTGCCGTGGTGGCGATCCTGATCGCGCTCGCGTCGGGTTTCCTCAACATCAACCAGACGCGGCAGGCCAAGGCGCCCGAGGTCAGCACGACCGCCAATGGCGTGACCGCCAGAGGCGGGCAGGCGCCCGCTTTCGATGTCGAGACCGGCTCGGTCAAGGTCGGGACAAAGGCAACGACGGTCAAAGTGCCGGCCCTGGTCGTGGAAAAGCCGGCTCGAAACCAGGCGGCGGCGGCCACCAACAACGGACAGTAGAGCGGATGTGACTTGAACCGCACGGTCGGCTAGCGGCGCGGATCATGAGCTTTCCGCTTCCCATGGCCATGCGCCGAGCGCTCGATCTGGCTGCCGAGGCGGCGGCCGCGGGCGAAGTGCCGGTCGGCGCCGTGGTGACCTTGGGCGACGCGCTCGTCGGCGAGAGCGCCAATGCGATGCGCGGGTCGACCGATCCGACCGCGCATGCCGAGATTGCCGCGATCCGCGCGGCGGCCGCGAAGCTTGGCACTTCGCGCCTCGACGAGTGCACGATGTGGGTGACGCTGGAGCCCTGCGCGATGTGTGCGGCGGCAATATCGCTGGCGCGGTTCAAGGCGCTTCACTTCGGCGCCGACGACCCAAAGGGCGGCGCCGTAATCCACGGGCCGCGAATCTTCGCCCAGCCGACCTGTCACCACCGCCCGGAGGTGCTCGGCGGGATCGGCGAAGAAGAATCGGCCCGGCTGCTGACCGACTTCTTCGCTCAGCGGCGCTAGGCGCGATACGGGACCAGCCGGATCTCGATCCGCCGGTTTGCCGCCTTGTCGGCCTCGCTGCTCTCGGGGCTGTACAGCGGCGCGCTCTCGCCCAGCCCGCGCGATGCGATCCGGGCGCGCGACACTCCGTGCGCGGCGAGGTAAGTCGCGACCGCCGCAGCGCGTTTCTCCGAAAGAGCCTGGTTGGTCTGCGGCGACCCGGACGTGTCGGTGTGGGCGAGGACGTCGACGAACGTGCGATTGCGCGTCTTCACCGTACGCGCGATCTCGAGGAGCGTCGCGTTGGTGGTCGCTTTGACGGCCGCGCTGCCCGCGTCGAAGGTGAATGCCGCGGGGATGCGCACGACGATGCTTCCGCCAACCTGAAGGACGTCGAGGCCGATGCCGGCGGTTTGGCGCCGCAGCTCGGCATCGAGATCGGCCATGTAGGTCGAGGCTTCGTATGGCGTCAGCGGCCGGATCTTGGCGGCGCGCATCTTCGCCGCGCGCGCCTTTTGTCCACCGATCACGTCGCCGAGCAGATACGGCGCGCCGACGCCCAGGGGCCGAAACGCTGCCGGCACCACCAATGGCGGCGGCGGGGGCGCCGTCTGGCAGCCCGCCAGCGCGGTCAACGCGCAGCCGGCGGCGAGCGTCCTCAAACTCCGAACGTTAATCATTGGCGCAAGCTCCCCAGTCCGATCGGCGATCAAACCGGCGCCCATAGCCGATGGTTCCGCACCTGGATTGAGACGGCTGCTTGTGAACCGCCGTCGTCGCGGGTTACAACCGCAACGCCGCACACCATGAGCGACCATTTAGCCCCCATACCCTGGCTCGACGTCCTCCTCCTCCTCGCGCTGATCGTCGTCAACGGCGCGCTGGCTATGGGGGAGCTGGCGATTGTCTCTTCGCGCGAGGCGCGGCTGAAAGCGATGGCCAAAACCGGCAGCGTTGGCGCCCGTTGCGCGCTCGATCTAGCGTCCGACCCTGGGCGGTTCCTATCGACGGTGCAAAGCGGCATCACTTTGATCGCGATCTTCGCGGGTGCCTTTTCCGGCGAGAAACTCGGCCAGCCGGCAGCCGAGCGCATTCAACTACTCGGGCTATCACCGGATACGGCGCACACCATTGGGTTCGGCGTGGTGATTTTCGTTACGACCTATTGCTCGCTGGTGATCGGCGAGATCGTCCCCAAGCAGATCGCGCTCCGCTCGCCCGAGCCCATCGCCGTCGTCATGTCTCGGCCGATGCGGCTCTTGTCGAAGATCGTCGCGCCATTTGTCTGGGTGCTCGAGCGTTCGAGCGCGCTGATCTTGAGCCTGCTCGGTATGAACCGCGAATCGAAGAACCATGTGACGGCCGAGGAGCTGCACCTGGTGGTGGCGGAGGCCCAGACCGCGGGCGTGCTCGAGGAGGACGAACGGGCGATGATCTCGGGCATCGTCCGGCTAGCGGACCGGCCGGTCCGCGAAGTCATGACTCCGCGCACCGAGATCGACTGGATCGACCGCGCCGCCACGGCCGACGAAATCCGCGCCGCGCTGCTAGCCACGCCGCACAGCCGCATCCCGGTGGCCGACGGCGCGGTCGAGAATATCGTCGGCGTGATCCAGACCCGCGATGTGATGGCGGCGCTGCTCGAAGGGCGCCCGATCAACCTCAACCAATTGTGCCGGAGCGCCCCGGTCATCCCTGACCTCATGGACGCGATGGATGCGTTGGCGGTCCTCCGGAATGCCGACGTGCCGCTCGCCCTGGTGCATGACGAATATGGTCATCTCGATGGGATTGTGACGCCGGGGAGTATCCTTGCCGCGCTTGCTGGGACCTTCGCCAGCGACGCCGAGCAGGGCGACGAGCCAGCACTGGTCGAGCGCGACGATGGCAGCTGGCTGGTGTCGGGCGCGGCAAGCGCCGACCTGCTCAGTGATCGGCTCGGCGTGAACCTGCCCGTCGACCGCGACTATTCAACGGTCGCCGGCTTTGCCCTGTGGGTGCTCAAGCATCTTCCCGAGACCGGTGAGAAGTTTCGGCACGACGGCTGGTCGTTCGAGATCGTCGACATGGACGGCCGTAAGATCGACAAGCTGATCGCCTCGCGCCAGCGGCGCAAACCTGCCGCGAGCGAAGCCGAGGCGGTCGGTTAAAGGTTTCCGAACTTCTGCTCGAACCCGTCGATGTCGTCCCTGGCCAGGTAATCCGCCTGCTCGACGACACGGTCGCGCGTGAGGCGACCGCGGAATGCGCCGAGCTGGGCATCGATGCGCTCAATCTCGGTCGGCGTCAGGTGAGCGATCTGCTCGAAACGGATGAAGCCGAGTCCATGCAGTGCTTCGGCGAACTTTGGCCCAACGCCCTTGAGGCGGCAGAGATCGTCGTGGGGCTCTTTGACGCCGTCCAGCTTGTTGTGCACGGGCATGCCGAAGATCTGGCCGGTGACGTCGCTCGCCGCCGCCGCTGCTTCGCCGGCAAGCCCGCGACCTTCAGGCGGCGCTTTCCGCGCCATGTGCGGGCGGATCGGCGCACTCTCCGTCAGCGCTACCCGCTGCTTCGGCCGCAGCAGAATGAACGCCAGGACGAGCGCCACGACAACGATAATCAGCCACCAATATTCGCGGATCAGATCCATTCTCTCACCAGGTCCATTGTGCGTTGTAACGACGGCGAAGGTCGACGAGATAGGCGAGCAACAGGCCGGAAAGAAAGCCTGCGATTGCCACGCCAAACGCTTCCAGGATGAGTGGCGGGCCGGCTGGTTCAGCGGTCCACTGTGCGCGCGACACGCCGGGCAACTGGCTCATGAGGCGCACCAGCTCACTCGTCTGGAAATCGTCGGCGGGTCCAGCGAGGATCAGGCGCCGCGTCAGCGGACCGCGATGCAGGTGAGCGGTGACCTTGGTCATCTCATAATAGTCGAGCGCTTCACGCGCATCGCGCTCCACCGTCCGGGCGACGCGCTCGGCAGCGCCGAGCGGGCCGTGCCAAAGTGCCGCAAGTCCAAGCGACGCGAACAATCCAAGCGCCAGCGCGGCGTTGCGCCGGTTGGCGCGCCGAAACCCGATCGTGCCGGTGAGGGCGCCGGCCAGTAGCCCCGCGGCGATGCAGGGCCAGAAATAGTTCAATAGGAGATTCATGCGCTTTCCCGCTCAAGCTCGCGCCAGCCGATGTCGCGGCGGTGGAACCCATCGGCGAAGTCGATCTGGTCGACGGCCCGGTAGGCGCGCGCCCGCGCGTTGGCAAAAGTGTCGGCGACGGCCGTCACGGCGAGCACCCGACCGCCACTCGCGACCAAAGCCTGGTCCGCGAGCGCCGTCCCGGCGTGGAAGACCGTGACTCCTTCGACCTGCTCCGCCGCCTCGATCTCGCGGATCAGGCCGCCGCCGGCTGGGATGCCCGGATAGCCTCGTGCAGCGACGATGACGGTCACCGCGTGCTTCGCGGCGAGCTTCGGCTGGCCGATTTCAGCCAGCCGTCCGAGCGCGACGGCCTGCAACAACTCGGCGAAGTCGCCGTCGATCAGCGGCATGATCGCTTCACACTCCGGATCGCCGAAGCGGACATTATATTCGATCAACTTGGGACCTTCGCTTGTCAGCATCAGCCCGGCGTAAAGCACCCCACTGAACGGCGCGCCCGCGTCCGCGAGCGCACGCGCGGTCGGCCGGACGATCTCATCCATCGCGCGGGCCTGGAGCGCGTCGGTGAGCACGGGCGCAGGCGCGTAGGCGCCCATGCCGCCCGTGTTCGGGCCGGTGTCCCCCTCGCCGACGCGCTTGTGGTCCTGCGCCGAAGCGAGCGGAACCGCGGTCTCGCCGTCGACGAGCGCGAACAGGCTCGCCTCCTCACCCTCGAGGAACTCCTCGATGACTAATGGCGCATCGCCAATGGCGTCGATCGCCGCCTCGGCTTCCGCTCGCGACGTTGCGACGGTGACGCCCTTGCCTGCCGCTAGCCCGTCGGCCTTGATGACGACCGGGATCAAGAAGCGATTCAGTGCCGTTCGCGCCTCCGTGGCTCGTTCGGTCCGGACGTAGTCCGCGGTCGGGATACCGTTCGCCCGGCACAAATCCTTGGTGAAGCCCTTCGATCCCTCGAGCTGCGCGGCCGCGGCGTTCGGACCGAACACGGCGATTCCGGCCGCTCGAAGCGCATCGGCGACGCCCGCAACGAGCGGCGCCTCGGGGCCGACGACGACCAAGCCGATGCCATTCTGCCTCGCCGCGGCAACGACCGCGTCAGGTTCGCATGGGTCGATCGCGATGCAGTCAGCCCACCTGGCGATGCCGGGATTCCCCGGGCCGGCCAACAACTTGTCACAGCTCGGCGATTGCCTAAGGCGCCAGGCAAGCGCATCCTCGCGACCGCCCGAGCCTAAGAGCAATATATTCATGGATCTTCCCGAAGAGACGAGAGCCGGCCTGTTAGCCGACGTCGCTCCCGGCGACAATTCACCGCCCCTGACCGTCACCGAGCTGTCGGGCGCGCTCAAGCGGACGATCGAGAATGCCTTCGGCCAGGTCCGTGTGCGCGGCGAGATCAGCGGGTTCAAGCGCCACGCTTCGGGCCATTGCTATTTCACGCTCAAGGATGAGAACGCCTGCATCGATGCGGTGATCTGGCGCGGCAGCGCGGCTGCGCTCGCGTTCAAGCCGGAGGACGGCGCGGAGGTCATCGCGACCGGCAAGCTGACGACCTATCCGGGGCGTTCAAAGTACCAGATCGTCGTCGAGCGGATGGAGCTGGCCGGGGAGGGGGCGCTGCTTGCGTTGCTCGAAAAGCGCCGCAAGACGCTCGCCGCAGAAGGCCTGTTCGACGCCGGCCGCAAGCGTAAGCTGCCCTTCCTGCCGCGGGTTATCGGGGTGGTCACGTCGCCGACGGGCGCCGTCATTCGCGATATCCTTCATCGTCTCGAGGACCGCTGCCCGACGCGGGTGATCCTCTGGCCCATCCCGGTGCAGGGCGAGGGCGCGGCGGCGAAGATCGCCGCGGCGATCCGCGCATTCGCGTCGATCGAGCCGAGGCCCGACCTGCTGATCGTCGCGCGCGGGGGCGGTTCGATCGAGGACCTGTGGGCGTTCAACGAGGAAGAGGTCGTGCGCGCCGCCGCCGAGAGCCCGATCCCGCTGATTTCGGCCGTCGGCCACGAGACCGATACCACGCTTATCGACCATGCCGCTGACCTCCGGGCACCGACTCCGACCGCGGCGGCGGAAATGGCGGTGCCCGTTCGCGCCGAGCTGGTTACGCAGCTCGGCGAGCTCCAACACCGGGCGCAGCAATGCCTGTCGCGGCGAGTCGAGCGCAGTCGCGAGCGCTTCGATCTCACCGTCTGCCGGTGGCCCGAGCCGCAAGCCATCTTCGCGCCGATGGTCCAGCGGCTCGACGACGCGGGCGAGCGGCTGCCGCGGTCGCTGGCCGCGCGCGCCGGGAGTGCCCGGGCCGACCTCAACCTCGTAGCAGGGCGCCTTCGCCGCGACCTCATCGACCAGCGTATCGCGCGTCTCGCCGAGCGCCTCGGCGCCGCTTGGAAAATGGCCGAGCTCGCGCATCCCGAGCGGCCGCTGTCGAAGGGCTATGTCCGGGTCACGAGCCGCGACGGCCGCACACTGACCCGCGCCACTGACGCGCGCGCCGCTCAGCGTTTGACCCTGCATTTCGGCGACGGTGCAATTGACGCCTCGGTCGACGGAGCCGAGCGTTCACGGCCAGTTGAGCCGAAGCGGCGGAAACCCTACATCTCGCCCCAGCCCGGCCTGTTCGACGCCGGAGAGGAGTGAATGTCGATGCTCATGTCCGGCAGCGGCAAGGCCGCACGAGTCCACTATCTCCATGGCACATTCCGTTTGCTGAGCGATGGCGACCATGTGATCTGTGCCGTCACCGGCGCGCGCATCCCGTTGCACGAGCTCAAATATTGGAGCGTCGAGCGGCAGGAGCCTTATGTCGATGCTGAGGCCAGCCTCAGGGCCGAGGGCGCGCGCTCCTAGCCGACGCGCTTCGCCTTAAAGCCTGGCTGCGAGCCGAGCCTGACGAAATAAGAGCCCATCGAGCCGCGCTTGACGACCACCTTGTCGCCTTTGCGGGGCGGCAGCGCGATCGGCGCGCTATCGGTCTGCTGCCAGCTCGATCCGTCGGCGAGCTTGATCATCCAGCCGTCGTAGCCATTCTCGAACGCGCCGGTGACCGTGCTCTCGATTTGGTTGACCTGGTCGTCGCCACCGCCGAACAGCGCGCCAAAGTTGGGCACCGAAAAGCCGAACAGCGACCGCTTCGCTTCGTTCGCGCGTGCTTTGTCGACGACGACCAGCTCCTTCTTGTTCATGGCATCGGCCAGGCCCTGCGCGGCCTTGTCGTAGCAGGACAGGCGCTGCCCGGAATCCGCAACGGATTGGCACGCAATCAAGCTTTGAACGGTGGCCGGTGTCCCGGTTGGCGTGGTTGAGCGCGCTTGAGCAGCCGTGGCCAGCGCCGCCATAATGCCGCCGATAAGAAGCAAACCAAGGCGCATTTTGTCCCCCTAAACGAGGCCGCTAGCCTAGGCCCCGTCGCGCCCTAACCGCAAGATTCGCGCTGTTGCAAAATTGATACATAGCGTTGACAACTCGACCGGCGGAGGAGGCAAGACGTTGCCAGCCTCTTGGTGGTTCCCTTATCAAAAGATCAGTTCGGCAATGAACCATTCGCCGATCCACCGCAGCCGTGCACGTTCGCGGCTAGTGAAGGGGAAGATTTTTATGAAGCTCCAGTTCCGTCAGCGCTTGCTCTCCAGCACGCTTCTGATCGGTGTCGCCGCTCTCGCGACTCCTGCGTTCGCGCAGGATACGTCGCCGGCAACCCCTCCACCCCCGACGCCGCCGACGGATGCGACGCCGACCAACGTCCAGGCGAATCCGAGCGGCCCCGTCGAGGGCCAGCCGACGCCGGCGCGCAACGCGCAGGGCGCGCCCGTCGAAAAATCGCAGGACATCATCGTCACAGGCACCCGCATCCCGCAGCCGAACCTGACATCGGCCGCCCCGGTCACGGTGGTCACGAACCAAGATTTCAAACTTCAGGGCACGACCCGCGTCGAAGACCTTCTGAACTCGCTTCCCTCGATCACGGCGTCGCAGGCCTCGGGCGTCTCCAACGGCTCAAACGGCACCGCCACCGTCAACCTGCGCAACCTCGGCGCCAAGCGTACGGCGGTGCTGGTCAACGGCCGTCGCCTCGTTCCGGGCGACGCCCAGCCGGGCGGCGCGGGACCTTCCGACATCAATGTCATTCCATCTTCACTCATAAAGCGGGTCGAAGTCCTTACCGGGGGCGCGTCGTCGGTCTATGGTGCTGACGCCGTCGCCGGTGTCGTCAACTTCATCATGGACGACAACTTCAGCGGCATCCGCTTTGACGGCCAATATTCGTTCAACCAGCACAACAACAACAATATAAACTTCAGCACCGGGCAGACGATGCGCGGGATCCTCGACGCGCGCATCGCGGCTGGGCTTACGGGCTTCTCCTATCCGAAGGGAAGCGTTGCCGACGGCGGGACCTTTGATGGCACCGTGTCGTTCGGTACGGGCTTCGACGATAACCGCGGCCATGCGGTCGCGTATTTCGGCTACCGCAAGGTCAATCCGGTTCTGCAATCGCGGCGCGACTATAGCGCCTGCGTCATTCAGACGAACGATCCTTCGGGCAATGGCTTCACGCCCAACTCGCCCCTCCGCTGCGGCGGCTCCGCGACGGCAAATCCGGGCAACGTCCTGTTTTACACGGCTGGGCCGAGCTCGACCGCCGGTTCGTTCGGGCCAGGCGTCCTTAATCAAGGCACGCTCGCCCGGTTTAACTTCGGCCCGACGAACTACTTCCAGCGGGCCGACGAGCGCTATGTCGGCGGCGCGTTTGCGCACTATGACATCACGCCGGCTCTCAAGCCGTACATGGAATTCATGTTCATGGACGACCGCTCGATCCAGCAGATCGCCGCGGGTGGCGACTTCCTGGGCTCCACGTTCACCGTCAATTGCGACAACCCGCTGCTTTCGGCGCAGCAGCGAACGCTGTTGTGCAACTCCGGCAACCTGATCACCGGCTTCCTCGGGACCTTCCCGGTCGCCTCGGCCGCCGGCTTCAACCCCAATCCAGGTGCGCCGGCGGAGACCTTCTTCGACGCGCTCGGCACTCCATATAATCTTGCATTTGCCGAGATCGGGCGGCGCAACACCGAAGGTGGCCCGCGCGTTACCGATTACAAGCACACGACGTTCCGCGGTGTGCTCGGAATGCGCGGCGACCTGTCGCCGGCCTGGTCGTACGACAGTTATTTCCAGTACGGCCGCACCAACGTCACTGCTGTGAATACGGGCAACTTCGCGACCTCGCGGTTGAACCGGGCTCTCAACGTCGTGACCGACACTAGGGCGGGCAGCGCCACCTTCGGGCAGCCCGTCTGCCGCTCCGTCCTCGACGGCACCGATCCGCTGTGCGTCCCCTACGACATCTTCACGGGCGCGCCGGTCAACGCTGCGCAGCAGGCCTATCTGTCGGTTCCGTCGATCCTGACCGGTGTCACCGGCGAGCAGGTGGCAGACGTGAACTTCACCGGCGCATTGGGCGAGTACGGCCTGAAGACGCCTTGGGCCGACGACGGGATCGGGGTGAATGTCGGCGCGGAATATCGCAAGGAGTCGCTGTCCCTTGTTCCAGACGCAGGCCTGCAAGCCGGCGATCAGGCCGGCAACGGCGCACCGACCTTGCCGATCGACGGAGACTATCGCGTGCTCGAGGCCTTCGGCGAAGTTCAGCTGCCTCTTGTGCATCACAGCTTCATCGAAGACCTGTCGGTGAATGCCGGATACCGCAAGTCGTGGTACAAGCTGTCGACCGGCGGCACGTACGACACCGATACGTACAAGATTTCGGCCGAGTTCGCGCCGATCAGGGACATCCGCTTCCGCGGTGCCTACAACCGTGCCGCGCGCGCTCCGAACATCCAGGAATTGTTCACGACAAACTTCGTCGGCCTGGACGGCGGCACCGATCCGTGCACCGGCGCGCCGATCGCGGCCACTCAGTTTGGTTGCATCGCACAGTTGCGAGCGGCGGGCATCGCCAATCCGGTCGGTTTCACCGTGACGGCGAATCCTGCAGGCCAGTACAATGGATTGCTCGGTGGCAACCCGGGTCTGCAGCCCGAGAAGGCCACGACGAAAACGCTTGGCGTCGTCCTACAGCCGCGGTTCATCCCCCGGTTGGCGCTCACCGTCGATTGGTACAAAATTTTCATCGACAATGCGATCCAGACGTTCGGCGCGGACGCGATTCTGGCTCAGTGCGTCGCAGCTTCTACCGCGACGACCATCGACCCATCGTGTGCGCTCGTTCATCGTAATCCTGCGGGCTCGCTGTGGCTGTCGGCCGGCGGTTTCGTCACGGACATAACTCGCAACGTCGGATCGTTCTCGACCACGGGCATTGATGTGAGCGGCAGCTATTCCTACCGCTTTGGCGGGCTGGGGACGCTGTCGGCCAGCTACCTCGGCACCTTCCTGCGTCACCTGACGGTCAATAACGGCCTGACCGGGGCATTCGATTGTGCCGGCTTCTATGGAAGCACTTGCAGCTTCATCGGTGGCTCGATCGGTAGCGCCAATCCGAAGTATCGTCACAAGGCCCGGCTGGGCCTGCAGATGCCGAACGGCATTGGCCTGTCGGTTCAGTGGCGCCACTTCAGCAGTGCCACGGAGGATTTCCTGAACCCGGTGTCGCCGCCGGGCGGCCCCGCCTACACTGTGTTGAGTGTGCTTCCCGCGCAGAACTATTTCGACCTGGCGAGCACGTTCACAATTGGCGACCACTACAATCTGCGCCTCGGCGTGAACAACGTCCTGGACCGGGGGCCGCCGCTGACGAACAATGGTTCGTCACAGTTCGGTCAGGCTCCATGCCCGACGGGTCCGTGCAACGGCAACACCTACCCGGGCACGTATGACGCGCTTGGCCGTTACATCTACGCCGGCGTTACGCTCAACTTCTGATCGAGACAGCGCCAATCTCCGGGGCAGCGGCCTTGTGCCGCTGCCCCTTTTTTTAGATGCATTCGGTTGTCGCTTGCGTCGCGGCATAGCCCGTGCATGAATTTGGCCTGATGACCGTGAGTAACCAAACGGAGCTTCAGCGCGCGGGAATGCTGATACGCAGCGGCCGTATGGCCGAGGCGCGACGCCTCTGTGAAGGCCTGCTCCAGTCGAATGCGGATCCTATACTTCAGGCTCTTCATGGAGCGATTTGCCTGCAAATGGGCGCTCCGGCTGAAGCCGAAATATCGCTTCGCCAGGCGCTTAACGCAAAACCGCAGGATCGCACGGTCCGCGCAAACTTGCTCGAAGCGCTGAGTACGCTCGGGCGCTTCGAAGAAGCAGTGCAATTTTGTGATCGCGACATCGCATTTGCCGATCGCACGATGCGCATCGCTCGGTTGCATGCCCACGTGATGCAGTCGTTGGCACGCTTCGAGGACGCGATCGACCTCTATCGTCAGATCGTCGCGCGTGAACCGGCCGACTGGGCCGCCTGGAACAACCTCGGCAATGCGCTCGCCGGTCTCGGACGGTGGGAAGAGAGCGTTGCGGCGCTTCGCCGCGCCGCCGCGCTTCAGCCGGCCAGCGCACCGATTCAGGTTAACTTGGCTCAAGGCCTGATCGATGCTGGGCAGGAGGAAGAGGCCGAGCGTCTTTTGGGCGAGGTCGCGGATCGCTTCCCCGACGACATCGAACCCCTAATTCGGCTCTATAATCTCTTTACCGCTCAGGCGCGCGAGGAAGCTGCTTACATGGCGCTCAAGGACGCGCTCGAGCGGCAGCCCAACGACCATCACATCCTTAAGACGTTTGTTCACGAGTCGATCGGCCGGGGGGCCTTTACCGAAGCGGAGCAAGCTTGCGATCATACTCTCTCGCTTGAGCCGGGACAAAGCGAGGCCTTCGCCTGTCTCGCGTCGATTTACGACCGCAGCAATGAGGAACAGAAGCTGCCTGGGCTGGTCGAGCGCGCTAGAGCCGCCGGCGCAGACGATCCGACCGTCAATTACATCCGCGCAATTGGTTATAAGCGGCAGGGAAAAATCGACGAGGCTTGGGACGCCTTCCAGCGATCGCAAGGAATCGCGGACGATGTGCGGCGGTTGCAGCTCGAAAGCCAGCTAGAGGACGCGCGCGGCAACTACGATGAGGCGTTTGCGGCTGCTGAAGCGGCAAATTCCGAATGGGCTACAGACCTTTCGGGGCCGGCCGAACGTGCACGAGTCTACCGCGACATGGTTCGGGAAAGCACGGAAATTCTATCCGCCGAATGGCTCGCGACGTGGCCGAAATTCGACGAGCCGCTCGAGCGCCCTGACCCGGTGTTCCTGGTGGGATTCCCAAGGTCCGGCACGACGCTGTTGGATACGATGCTGATGGGCCATTCGCAGACCCTGGTGCTCGAGGAAGAACCATATCTCGCGACGCTGGAGCTCGGCATTGGCGGTGTCACTGAATGGCCGAACGTTCCGGTTCCTGAGCTGCGCAGGCTTCGAGCCGAGTATTTCGAGAACATCGCGCGGGACCATCCACTCACGCCCGACAACGTCGTCGTCGACAAGCACCCGCTTCATCTCAACAAGGCCGAAGCCATTCACCGCCTGTTTCCCCGGTCCAAGTTCATCCTGGCTCTCCGGCACCCGTGCGACGTGGTGCTCAGCTGCTTCATGACCAATTTCAAGCTGAACAACGCGATGTCGAACTTCCTGACGCTCGAAACCACCGCGCAGCTCTACGATCTCACGTTCACGCACTGGGAGAAGGCGCGGCGCCTGTTGGACCTCGATGTCGCCGAGGTCGTTTATGAGGAGCTCATCGAGGGTCCTGAGCGAGTGTTGCGGCCCTTGGCGGACCGGCTCGACCTGCCGTGGGAGGCGACGATCGTCGATCATACCTCCACTGCCCGACGACGTGCGCAAGTCAAGACGGCGAGCTACGCGCAGGTGACGGAGCAGATTTACACACGGTCCGCAGGCAAATGGCGGAATTATCGCAAACATCTTGAGCCGGTGCTTCCGATTCTCGCGCCGTGGGTCGAGAAGTTCGGTTACGAACTATGAGCGAAGACGTCGGCTTGTTGGTGTCACAGGCAGACCGCGAGGTCGCTATTGGGAATCTGTCGGCGGCACGGGATTTGCTTTCGCGGGCAGCCCAAGCGGGCTCGGACCCCGGTCTGTGGTTGCGCCTCGCCGGTGTGGAGCGGGCCACCGGAAGGCCGTTGAAGGCGCTCGAGGCGGCGCAACGCGCGCTTGAGCTGAAGCCGCGTGACTTCGTGGCTCTCGTCCTCCGCGCGAGCCTGCTTGATCGGCTCCAGCCGAGCGAGTCGGGCGAAGCCTGGGGGAATGCACTCGCTAATCGCCCAAAAGGTGACCTCCCGCCCGAGCTGGCTGCTGCAGTCGCCAAGGGTGCGAAGATCCACGCCGCGTGGGTTGCGGAGCGCGGCCGCCGCCTGGCGGAGGCGATCTCGGCAACGCAGCAGCGGGCTTCCGCGGCCGAAGCCCAGCGGATCGAGCGTTTTCGGACAAACAGCCTGAGATTGACGAGGCCTTTTCACAGCGAACCGACCGACTTCCATTTTCCCGAGCTGCGCGAGCGCGAGTTTCATCCGCCCGCGATGTTTCCGTGGCTGCAGGAGCTGGAGGCTGCGACCGATGTGGTGCAGCAGGAGCTTACGGCGGTGATGGCTGCAGAGCGGGCTGAGCTCGTGCCCTACATTCAATATGATGCGTATCTGCCCCTCGATCAGTTGAGGCCGCTGAACCACAACCGGGATTGGACCGCCATTCACCTGTTGCGAAATGGCGAGTTGATCGAAGCGAATGCGCGTCACTGCCCGCGCATCATGGCCCTCCTTGAGCGCATTCCCCAGCCGCAGATCCGCGGTGCCGGTCCCAATGCGATGTTCTCTCTGCTGGCGCCGAATACGCATATTCCGCCGCACGTCGGAATCAGCAATGCGCGGCTGGTGTGTCACCTTCCATTGATCGTGCCGGCCGGGTGCTGGTTCCGCGTCGGCGCGCAGACTCGCAGCTGGGAGCGAGGAGAGGCTTTCGTGTTCGATGACACGATCGAGCACGAAGCCATGAATCCTAGCGGCGAACTGCGAGTAGTCTTCATCCTGGACATCTGGCACCCGGATCTTGCCAACGTGGAGCGCGAGGCGATCACCGCACTGATCGAGGCACTGGGGCCGACCTCCGTCCACGAACAATAAACGCGCAATTGGGACAAGCGGTCTCGTTCCACTTGCCTCTCCGATCCGTCCCGGACCGTCCGTCCCGAGATGTTATTGAAGGTGATGGACAACGACCACGAAGGACTTCAAAATGCCTCCTGCAAAAACGGAGCCGTCGCCATGCGTAGAGTTTTTAATGCGTTTCTCGTCGCCGCGCTGACGTGCGTTGCTTCTCCCCTGATGGCTGGCAATCCCGATCCGAGCCCGCCTGCGCCTACTGCAACCGTCAAGGTGCCCAATGATCCTAACCAGGTCGTCTGTGAGTATGAGCCAGCCATCGACTCGCGGTTGAAAGGCCACAAGGTTTGCGCCACCCGCGCCGAATGGGCGTCTCGGCGGCAGGAGGAGCGTGAGGTGATCGACAAGACGCAGATGCAGGGCGCTGGTGTTCCGGGGAAGTAAGATCCATTGGTGAAAGGCTCGGCTAGGGACCTATTCCGCAGCCTCCTGTAGCGCGTCACCCAGCGGCGTGAGCACCAGCTGTCCGTCACCTTCGTCGACCCGCACGACCGAGCCGTCCGCGATCTCGCCGGCGAGGATTTTATCGGCCAGCGGGTCCTGCAGATATTTCTGCACCGCGCGCTTGAGCGGCCGGGCGCCGTACACCGGATCGTAGCCGACGCGGCCGAGCCACGCCCGCGCCGCATCGCTGAGTTCGAGCTTGATTTTGCGCTCGTCGAGCAGCTTTTGCAGCCGCGCGACCTGGATGTCGACGATCGGGCCCATGTGCCCCGCGCCGAGGCGGTGGAACAGGATGATCTCGTCCAGCCGGTTGAGGAACTCGGGGCGGAAGTGGGCGCGGACGACCTCCATCACCTGCGGCTCGACCTTCTCGACCGGCTCGTCCTCGCCAAGCGACGCCAGATATTGTGAACCGAGGTTGGAGGTCAGGATGATGATCGTGTTGGTGAAGTCGACGGTACGGCCCTGGCCGTCGGTCAGCCGGCCGTCGTCGAGCACCTGGAGGAGCACGTTGAACACGTCGCCGTGGGCCTTCTCGACCTCGTCGAACAGCACGACCTGGTAGGGCCGGCGCCGGACCGCCTCGGTCAGTACGCCGCCTTCTTCGTAGCCGACATAGCCCGGAGGCGCGCCGATCAGCCGGGCGACGGCGTGCTTCTCCATGAACTCCGACATGTCGATGCGGACCATCGCGCTTGAATCGTCGAACAGGAATTCGGCGAGCGCCTTGGTCAGCTCGGTCTTGCCGACGCCGGTCGGGCCGAGGAACAGGAAAGAGCCCAATGGCCGGTTGGGGTCCTGCAACCCGGCGCGGGCGCGGCGGACGGCGGCGGACACCGCCTTCACCGCATCTTCCTGGCCGATCACGCGGGCGCCGATCGTCGCTTCCATCTGGAGCAATTTCTCGCGCTCGCCCTCCATCATCCGTTCGACCGGAATCCCGGTCCAGCGGCTGACCACGCCAGCGATGTCCTGGTCGGTAACTTCCTCGCGCAGCATCGCGCCCTTGGCCGCGGCCTGCGCGTCCGCGAGTTGCTTGTCGAGCTGCGGAATGCGCCCGTATTGCAGCTCGCCGGCCTTGGCGAGATCGCCGCTGCGCTGCGCCTGCTCGAGCTCGAGCCGGGCGTGATCCAGCTGCTCCTTGAGTTTCGCCTCGGCGGAGATCTTTTCCTTCTCGGCCTGCCAGCGCTGGGTCAGCTCGGCCGACTGCTGTTCGAGGTTCGCCAGCTCCTCCTCGAGCTTCGCCAGCCGATCCTTGGATGCCTTGTCCTGCTCCTTCTTCAGCGCCTCGCGCTCGATCTTGAGCTGGATGATGCGCCGGTCGAGATTTTCGATCTCTTCGGGCTTGGATTCGACCTCCATGCGGATGCGGCTCGCGGCCTCGTCCATCAAGTCGATCGCCTTGTCGGGCAGGAAACGGTCGGTGATGTAGCGGTTGCCGAGCGTCGCCGCGGCAACGATCGCCGCGTCGGTGATGCGTACGCCGTGGTGAAGCTCGTACTTCTCCTTGAGCCCGCGGAGGATCGAGATGGTGTCGGGAACGCTCGGCTCGCCGACGAACACCGGCTGGAATCGTCGTTCGAGCGCCGCGTCCTTTTCGATATATTTGCGATATTCGTCGAGCGTCGTCGCGCCGATGCAATGCAGCTCGCCGCGGGCCAGGGATGGCTTCAGCAAATTGCCGGCGTCCATCGCGCCTTCGGCTTTGCCGGCGCCCACGAGGGTGTGCATTTCGTCGATGAACAGGATGATTTCGCCAGCGGCTTGCTTGACCTCGTCGAGCACGCCTTTGAGCCGCTCCTCGAACTCGCCGCGATATTTGGCGCCGGCGATCATCGCTCCCAGGTCGAGCGCAAGCAGGCGCTTGTCCTTGATCCCATCGGGCACGTCACCGTTGGCGATACGCACCGCCAAGCCTTCGACAATCGCGGTCTTGCCGACACCGGGCTCGCCGATCAGCACCGGGTTGTTCTTGGTCCGCCGCGCAAGCACCTGGATCGTCCGGCGGATCTCCTCGTCGCGGCCGATGACCGGGTCGAGCTTGCCTTCGCGCGCCGCCTCGGTGAGGTCGCGCGCGTATTTCTTCAGCGCATCGTAACGGTCCTCCGAGGCTTGCGTGTCGGCGGTGCGCCCGCCGCGCAGTTTGTCGATCGCGGCGTTGAGGTTCTGCGGCGTGAGACCGGCCTTGGCGAGCGCGTCGCCGACCTCGGTCCCCTTGGCCAGCGCCATCGCCAGCAGGATTCGCTCGACCGTCACATAGCTGTCGTTGGCCTTCTTGGCGACCTGCTCGGCCTGGTCGAGGATGCGGATCGTGTCGCCGTCCATCGCGGGCGCCTGGCTCGCTCCGCTTCCCGTCACGGCCGGGATCTTGGCGACAAGGGCATCGGCCTCGCGCTTCGCAGCCTTGGCGTCCCCGCCCGCGGCCTGGATCAATCCCGCGGCCATGCCCTGCTCGTCGTCGAGCAGCGCTTTCAGCAGGTGCGCTGGCGCGATGCGCTGGTGATGCTCGCGAACCGCGATCGTCTGCGCCGCCTGGAGAAATCCGCGCGCGCGATCGGTCAGCTTCTCAAAGTCCATTCAGAACCCCTCTGTCCTTGGGGCCGATATGGCGTTGCACTAGGGCAACACAAGGTCCACGCGGCCAGTCCGCGGGTTGGCGAGGCTCAATGGCCGGATGGCGGCGATTTCGCTTGGTCGTCCGGCATGCTCGTGGTCCCCGCTGTAACGGGCACTGAAACCGTGCCCTGCGGAACGGCCGCCGATGCAGGCGCCGTCACCGGCAAGGGCTGCCCGACGCTCGCTATGTCCTCCGGGTGGACGATCGGCGCGCATTCCGCGGCGACTGCCGGGTCCATGTTCCAGCGCCGATACTTGGTGCTGTCAACGTGGAAGCGGAGGTAAGCGTAGAAACCGAGGCCGGCATTGTACGCGGCGCCGTGCTCCGAATGCGTCCCGCACAGCGTCCGCATCAGCGTGATTCGGTCGATCGGCTTCAGCGGCACCAGGTCGATGGCGGAATCGAGCATGTGCGCGCTCTCGGGGGCGCCGCCGGCGCAGAGATTGAGCATCGGGTTGCGATATACCGACACCGGTTCCACCGGACCGACCGCGGGGACCACATAATCGCGAACGTAACGCAGGGTCTGCACCATATGCGGCCATTGGTCCGATGGCGGGACCTCGAACGGCTGGCCGCCGCAATCCTTCCACGCGGTCGCGGTGCGAAGCAGCTGCCAGGTGGGAACGATCCCGGCGACCTGAGCGCCAGCCAGATAGTCGTTGAACGCCTTCACTTGGCCGGCCCGCCACGGCGCCGAGAGATACCAGGACCGGTAGCCCGGTTCGTCCTGCCCGGCGGTGATATACGGAGCAGCCGGGCTCGAGGGCGGGATCGTGGGCACAATCGCGGGCAGCGGGGCGGCCGCCGGCTGCGCTGCTGCCGCCGTTGCCAACAGGACGAGAGGCGCAAGGATCAGCTTCATCAATAGAATCATACTCCTATGAGTCTGCTTGAAAAGCGTTGAACGCCGGCCCACGTCGCAGCAATGACTCAGCCCATCGACGTCGACCTGCCCCACAATCTTGGCAAGGACGAAGCGCGACGCCGCATCGCCAACAACATCCACAAGCTCGAGCAGCATATTCCCGGCGGTGCTCGCGTGACCTCGGGTTGGGCCGGCGATCAGCTCAACCTCAACATCGCGGCGATGGGGGAGGCGGTGAACGCCACGATCGACGTGATGGAGGCGAAGGTGCACCTCAAGGTGCTGCTGCCCGGAATGCTCGGGATGTTTTCCGGCATTGTCCAGGCCGCGCTCCAGAAGAAGGGCAGCGTGCTGCTGGAGGATCACCGCAGCTAATTCTTCATTGCGAGGAGCGTGGCGACTCGGCAATCCAAGGTCACGGCTGGATTGCTTCCCCCCGGATCAAGCCCGGGATCGCAATGACGGGAGATGAAATGCGGCATTTCGCGGTGGTCGGTTCGGGGCCGGCGGGCTTCTACACTGCCGAGGCCCTAGAAAAGGCCTATGGCGGCGCTGATAGTGCTGGGGCACGTATCGACATCCTCGACCGCTATCCTGTCCCTTACGGCTTGATCCGCTTTGGCGTCGCTCCCGACCACCAGTCGCTGAAAGCCGTCAGCAAGCGCTACGACAAGGTCGCCGAGAACGCTGGCGTCGACTTCATCGGCAATGTGACCGTCGGCCGCGACGTCTCGGTCGCCGAGCTGCTCGAGCTTTACGATGCCGTGATCCTCGCCACCGGCGCACCGCACGACCGCAAGCTCGGCATCCGCGGCGAGGATCTGCCCGGCGTCATCGGCTCGGCCGAGTTCGTCGGGTGGTACAATGGCCATCCCGAGTTCGCCGACCTCGACCCGCCGCTTGCCGGCAGCCATGCGGCTGTCGTCGGCGCGGGCAATGTCGCGCTCGATTGCGCGCGCATCCTGTCGAAGACGCGCCATGAGTTCGAAGGGTCGGACATCGTCGGTCACGCCTTGGATGCGCTGGACAGGTCCGCGATCCGTACGGTCACGATCCTCGGTCGCCGCGGTCCGCATCAGGTCGCCATGACTCCCAAGGAACTTGGCGAGCTCGGCCACCTCGAGGCGGCGGTGCCGGAAGTCGAACCCGCGGATTTCCCGCCGGTCGAGGCCGACGAAGCGCTCGACCCGGGCTTGCGCAAATCGGTGACCTTGCTGCGCGGCTTCGCCG
This sequence comes from Sphingomonas sp., assembly GCF_045810705.1. Classification (GTDB taxonomy): domain Bacteria; phylum Pseudomonadota; class Alphaproteobacteria; order Sphingomonadales; family Sphingomonadaceae; genus Sphingomicrobium. The sequence continues at coordinate 151,428 of NZ_JBJMVI010000017.1, forward strand.
ATCTCGAGCGGAACAAACCCAAGCGGATTGTCTTCGATTTCTTCGCCAAGCCAGTGGCGATCGAAGGCGACGGCCGGGCAGAGCGGATTATCGTCGAGCGTACACTGCTGGACGACAGCGGGGCCGCGCGCGGCACCGGCGAGACCTATGCGGTGCCGGCACCGCTGATCATCACCGCGATCGGATATTCCACGTCGCCGATCGCGGACGTCCCGTTCGAAGGCGGCAAGTTCGTCAACCAAAACGGCCGCATCGGCGATCGGCTGTTCGCGGTCGGGTGGGCGCGGCGGGGACCGACCGGGACCATCGGCACCAACCGCCCCGACGGCTATGAAGTCGCCGACCAGGTGGCTGCCGCCCTGCCGCCCGGAAGCTCGGATAACCGGCCAGGTGCGGAAGGTCTCAAGCCGCTACTCGAGCAGCGTGGCGTGATGCCGACCGACTATGACGACTGGCGCAAGATCGAGGAGACCGAGACTGGCCGCGCCCGTCCCGGCTCCCCGCGCGAGAAGTTCGTCCGGCACCAAGACTGGCTGCAGGCGATCGGCCGCTAATTGCGGTTGCGCTAATCCACACCCCCTTCTATCTAGCCGCGGCCTTGGCTCCCGCCGCGACCCCAACGTCGCATGGAAAGCGGGTTCCGGTCGGGGAGTAGCTCAGCCTGGTAGAGCACTGTCTTCGGGAGGCAGGGGCCGGAGGTTCGAATCCTCTCTCCCCGACCATCGCGCGCTCGGCACAATCCCGCGGATTGTGCCAGGCACGCGGTCAAGACCCTCACGATTATCTTAACCTTAATCCGTTAATCCTAGCCGCATGGGCTGTGTCGCTCGACGCCTGCGTAACAGGGGCGCGATCCCGCTGGGCTGCGCGCTTGCCGCGCTATGGGCAGCCCCTGCCAATGCTGAAACCGGCACTCATCTGTTCAGCGCGGATGCGTTTGAGCTGAGCGCCGACCTGCGCCTGGTCGCGGTCGACGGAGAAAAGAGCTGGGTCGACGGCGGGTTCGGCAAGCTGCGCTCGGGCAGCGACGGGGACCTTCGCGTCCGGCCGCAGCTCGGCAACGCGAGCATCGTGTGGAAGCCGCAATTCACCTGGTCGCTGGGCGCGATCGTGGTCGGCTCCCTCCAGGGCGGCGAACGCACCGAGGCGGGGCTGAGCCAGGCCTATCTGACATTCCGCCCGATGCGGTCGAGCAGCGTCGCGGTCTCGGCGCGCGCCGGCCTGATGTGGCCGCCGGTCAGCCTCGAGCACGACGGCGCCGACTGGCATGTGAAGGATTCGATCACGCCGTCGGCCATCAACAGCTGGATCGGCGAGGAAGTCCGCCCGCTCGCCGCCGAAGCGACCGTCTCGGCCAGTCTCGGGCAGCACAAACTGCGCGCAACCGTCGCGCTGATGGCCGCGAACGATACCTCGGGCACGTTGCTGACCTTTCGCGGCTGGGCGCTTCATGACCGGACGACGCTCGCATTCAACCGCCAGCCGCTGCCGCCCCTCGATGCCGAGATTGCCGAGTACCAAGCTCCGTTTACGCATCCGTTGCTCGATGTCGGCCCCGGTTTCGCGCATCGGCCCGGCTATTATGCGAGGCTCAGCTGGCAGCCGCCGATCCCGGTTCGCATCGAGCTGTTTCGCTACGACAATCGGGCGAATCCGGAAGATGTCGACGCGAACCTCGAATGGGGCTGGCATACCCGGTTCAATCACGTTGGCATGGTCGCCGACCTTGGCTCCGGTGCCGAGCTCAAAGCGCAGGCGATCGAGGGCCGCACCGAGATGGGTTATCCCGATGGACCGAGGCGCTGGGTCGACAACCGTTTCCGTTCTGCATTCGTGCTGCTGACACGGCCGTTTGGAAGCATCGGCATGACCGCGCGGCTCGATGCGTTCGATACGCGCAACCGCGGCAGCGACGTCGGCGACGAATACAACGACACCGGCTGGGCGGCGATGCTCGCGGCGAAGCGCGACTGGGCCCATTTCACCGGCCTCATCGAGCTCCTCCATGTGTCGAGCAGAAGGGCCAATCGCTCCGATGTTGGTCTCGCTCCGCGTCAGGGCCAGAACCAGCTTCAGGCCGACGTGCGAATGCATTGGTAACCATCCCGCTAGGGGCGCCGTTTACTGTTGAGGGCTTAATCCTGCCCGATGGTGCGTAATATCCTGTGTGCGCTGGCGCTCGCCGGCGCAGTGTCGCCGCTTGTCGCGGCCCCGTTGAATGTGCGCGTTGTCGATGCCTCCGGACGCCCGGTCCGCGACGCGGTGGTCACGCTCTATCCTGCAGGTGCCGCGGCCCGTGCGCCGCGCGCCGCAGGCCGGTTCGTCGTCGCCCAGCAGAACCTCCAGTTCCGGCCGTTCCTGACGGTCGTACCGGTGGGCGCGGACGTGTCCTTCCCCAACCTCGATCCGACCAAGCACCACGTCTATTCATTCTCGGCGGCGAAACGGTTCGAGCTCAAGCTGTTCGCCAAGGACCAGTCGCGCACGGTGCACTTCGACAAGCCTGGAGTGGTCGCTCTGGGATGCAACATCCATGACCAGATGAGCGCCTTCATCTTCGTCACTGATACCGCCTGGACGGCGCGCACCAACGCGCAGGGCATGGCGTCGTTCGGCGACGCGCCCAATGCGGCAGCCCGGATCGCGGTGTGGCACCCTTATTTGCGCGCGCCCGGTGGGCAGCTCCAGCAGGCGATTGCCGCGACTCAGCGCAACCTCAGCTTCCAGGTCCGTCTGCGGCCGCCGCCCGCGATGGCGATGACGGACTATTAGCGGCATGCGCCCCTTCCGCTCCTTGAGCGCGCGGCTGACGGTGCAATTCGCGCTGCTGTTCGCGGCGGCGATGCTGGCCGTGTCGGCGGCGCTGTCCAGCTTCATCGCCGGCTCCGCATCGCGCGAGGTCGAAAGTCAGCTGCAATCGAGCGGTGCCGTGTACGACCGTTTGTGGCAGCAGCGCGCGCATGAGCTGCAAAACGCCGCGCAACTTCTCGCACGGGATTTCGGCTTCCGCGCCGCGGTTGCGAGCGGCGACCAGGCGACGATCCAATCGGCGCTCGGTAATGCCGCGTCGCGGCTCCGGGTACGGACCGCATTCATCGTCTCCGCCGACGGGAAAGTGTCGGGCATCGACCCATCGGTGAGCAAGTCCGAAGCCGCCGCACTGTGGGTGCCGCTGGACGACGGGCGGCTATCCGGTGTGTCCGTGCTCGCCGGCCGGCCGCGCCAGCTGGTCGCCGCGCCAATCATGGCGCCGGTGCTGATCGGTTGGGTGGTGTTCGCAGCGGATCTCGACCCGCGCGAAATGCGCGGGCTCGAACGTCTCTCTGCCATCCCGCTGCATGCCGCCGTGCTCGCCTCGAAAAAGGGACGCTGGACCGAGGCGTCGGGCAGCATGTCCAACCTCGATCCTAGCGCGGCCGCGCTTGCTCAGGCGCATCTCGGGCAGCCTGCCGCGTTTGAGATGACGGTCGGCGGCGCAAGGTCGATCACGCTGGCCAAGCCGCTTCCCGGTTTTTCGGACGGCGAACGGGCTATCCTGCTGCTCGCTTATCCCAAGGCCGAAGCCATGGCCGACGCGCGCAAGCTGCAGCTGGCGCTCGGCGCCATGACTTTGCTCGGGCTGCTGCTGGTCGCCTTCGCCACATGGAAAGCGGCGGCGCGGATTACCCAGCCGCTCGCCCGGCTCGACGAAGCCGCGGGGCGGCTGGCCTCGGGCGAGCACGTCCAGGTCAGGGTACGCGGCGACGATGAGCTGGCGCGGCTCGCCAACAGCTTTAACGAGATGGCCGCCAAGATCGCGGAGCGCGAGCAGCGCATCACCCAGCTCGCGTTCAACGACGTGCTCACCGGCCTGCCCAACCGCACGATGTTCCAGCAGCAGCTCGAGCATCACTTCCGCGCCGCGGCCGGCGGCGGATCGCTATTCGCGCTGCATTGCCTAGACCTCGACCAGTTCAAGGTGATCAACGACACGCTCGGCCATCCCGCGGGCGACGCATTGCTGGTCGAGGCCGGCCGCCGTGTGCAACAGGCGGCGCGCGGCCATTTCGTCGCTCGGCTCGGCGGCGATGAGTTCATCGTGCTCCAGACCGTGGGTGAGGATCGCGACGCAATCGACCGGCTCGCGCGTGAGATCCTCGAGACCATCACCCAGCCGATCAGCATCGAGGGCAACGAGTTCGCGCCATCGACCAGCATCGGCATCGCGATCGCTCCCGAGGACGGCGAGGATGGCGAAACATTGCTGCGCAGCGCCGATCTCGCCCTGTACCGCGCCAAGGAGGCGGGCCGCGGCACCTATGCCTTCTTTGAACGGAGCCTCAACGAGCGCGCCCAGCAGCGGCGCCAGCTGGAGACGGATCTGCGCCTGGCGCTGGAGCGAAGCGAGTTCGAGCTCCTCTACCAGCCTCTGTTCGACCTCGAGCAAAACCGCATCTGCTCGTTCGAGGCGCTGCTGCGCTGGCACCATCCCAAGCTCGGCCTTATTTCGCCGGCCGACTTCGTCCCCGTCGCCGAGGACACCGGCCTGATCGTCCCGATCGGCGCCTGGGTCCTCCGCGAAGCCTGCGCGCGCGCGGCCAGCTGGCCGCAGCATGTCCGTGTCGCCGTCAACGTGTCGGCGGTCCAGTTCCACCGCGGCACGCTCAACGAGAATATCCTGCGCGCGCTGGCCGACAGCGGGCTCGCGCCCAATCGGCTCGAGGTCGAGATCACCGAATCGATCTTCCTCGACGGCGGCGATGCGACGCTTCGCTTGCTCCACGCGCTTCGCGCGCTCGGCGTGCGCATTGCGCTCGACGATTTCGGCACGGGCTATTCCTCGCTCAGCTATTTGCAGAGCTTCCCGTTCGACAAATTGAAGATCGACCGCAGCTTCATCCAGAACCTGCTGACGCGCGACGGCGCGATCGCGATCGTCCACGCGATCACCGAGCTCGCTAATGCGCTCGGAATCGAGACGACCGCAGAGGGCGTGGAAGAAACCGCCCAGCTGATGGAGCTTCGCGCCCACGGATGCTCGTCGGTCCAGGGCTTCCTGTTCGCCGAGCCGATGTCTTCAGGCGACGTCGAGCTGCTATTCAGCGAAGGCAGCGACGCGCTTCAGAACGTCGCCTGATTGCCGCCTCGCTCGAGAATCTTCTCGTCGATCTCGCCGATCGAAGTGCAGGCGGTCAGCGCCATTGCCACCCGCATTTCCGCAGCGATCAGCTTGAGCACATGGGCGACTCCGGCTTCGCCCCGCGCAGCCAGCGCATAGGCCCAGCCGCGCCCCATCAGAACGAAATCGGCGCCGAGCGCGAGCATCCGCACCACGTCGAGCCCCGAGCGCACGCCGCCGTCGGCCAGCACGGCGATCCGCCCCGCGACCGCATCGGCAATCGCCGGTAAAGCGCGCGCGCTCGACAACGCACCATCGAGCTGGCGCCCGCCGTGGTTGGAGACGACAATGCCGTCGGCGCCGCTGGCGACCGCCGATCGGGCGTCATCGGGGTCGAGGATGCCCTTGATCACCAACGGCCCGTCCCATCGCGACCGCACCCATTCGACGTCCTTCCAGGTGATGCTGGCGTCGAAGTTCCGGGCGACCCAGCCCATGAGGTCGCTCAGCGCCGCGTTCGAACCGACGACCGGCTCGAGATTGCCCATCGTCAGCGGGCGGCCGCGGAGCGCGACGTCCCACGCCCATTCCGGGCGGCGTAGGACCTGGGCCAGCCGGTGCGTCCCGCCGAGCGAGCCCGACAGCCCGGCCCGATAATCGCGGTAGCGTGTCCCTGGCGCGGCAAGGTCGACGGTCAGCAGCAGCGCGCCGCACTCCGCGTCCTTTGCCCGCGCGATCATGTCGGCAACGAAGCCGCGGTCCTTGACGATGTAGAGCTGGAACCAGAAGCCCGGCTCGGCGGCGGCCACTTCGCCGATCGAACAGGCGCTCAGAGTAGACAGCGCGAAGGGGACTCCGGCAGCCGCCGCTGCGCGCGCCGCCTGCACCTCTCCGCGTCGCGAATAGAGGCCGGACAGCCCAACCGGGCCGAGGCCGACCGGCAATGCCCAGCGCTTCCCGAACAGCTCGGCCGACGTGTCGAGCGACGACACGTCGCGCAGCACGCGCTGCTTGAGGGCGATCGACTGAAGGTCCGCAACATTCCGCCGGAGCGTCACCTCGTCGTAGGAACCGCCGTCGAGATATTCGAACAGGAAGTGCGGCAGCCGCGCCTTGGCGAGCGCGCGATAATCGCCGATCGATGCCGCCTTGCCCGCCAATGCTTAGGTCGCGAAGCTCGGGTCCAGGCGATAGGCCTTGCGCTTCAACGCCGGCCAAGCGAGCAAATTGGCGGCGAGCGGCAGCCCGATCGCACCCTGCTCGGCAGTGACGTCCGGAGAGCCTTGCGGCGGCTGGCTGATATTCTCGCCCGCCGAGAGCGCCATGATCTGCGCTTGGCACGCGCGCTCCAGATAATAGAGCCGGATGAAGCACTCGCCGACATTCTTGCCGACGGCGAGCGTGCCGTGGTTGCGAAGGATCATCGCATTCTTGGTCCCGAGGTCCGCGACGAGCCGCTCGCGCTCGCTAAGGTCGACCGCGACGCCCTCATAATCATGAAAAGCAACGTCGTTGCGGATCAGCATCGCCGTCTGGGTCAGCGGAAGCAGCCCCTCGCTGTGCGCCGCGACGGCCTGGCCGGCAGGCGTATGCAAATGCATCACCGCATGCGCGTCGTCGCGCGCCATGTGGATCGCCGAATGGATGGTGAAGCCAGCCGGGTTGGTGATGAACGGCGTCGGGTCGACGGGATTGCCGTTGACGTCGACCTTGACCAGCGACGAGGCGGTCACTTCCTCGAACATCAAATTATACGGGTTGAGCAGGAAGTGATGGTCGGGCCCCGGAATTCGCGCCGACAAATGGGTGAAGATGAGGTCGTCCCAGCCGTAATGCGCGACCATCCGATAGGCCGCGGCGAGCTCGACCCGGATCTCCCACTCCTCCGGGCTGACCTTGCCCTGGAGCGACGGGATTTCGATGCTATCCAGCGGCTTCATGTCGTTCATGCCGCGGTTGATGCTGGCGACTCTGTTCATGCGGGCACCTCTTGCCTGTCGGGGTGGGCGGCTGCGAACGCGTCGAGCTTGTTGGCATTCTCTTCGGCGCGCAGCAACGTCGGATAATCGTCCAGCCGCACATCGAAGCGCCGTGCATTGTACAGCTGCGGCACGAGGCAGATATCGGCCACGGTCGGGCCGTCGCCGAACATGAAAGCGCCAGACAGCGCTCTCGCCTGGACCTCGACCGCCGGCAGGCCTTCGCTGATCCAGTGCCGGTACCAGCTGTCGACCTCTTCCTGCGAGTGGCCGAGCTCGTTCTTGAGATACTTGAGCACCCGCATATTGTTGAGCGGATGGATGTCGCAGGCGATCGACAGCGACATGCTGACGACGTGCGCGCGCTCCGCGGCGACCGCCGGGATCAGCGGCCGGCTGGGGTAGCGCAGGTCGAGGTAGTTGATGATCGCCAGGCTTTGCGTCAGCCGATGCCCGTCGATCTCGAGCATCGGCACCAGGCCGAAGGGGTTGATGGCGCGATAGCCGGCGCTGTTCTGCGCCCCTTCGCGGAGGTCGATCTGCCGGCTTTCATAATCGACACCCTTCAGATGGAGGGCAATGCGGACGCGGAAAGCGGCGGACGAGCGCCAATATTCATAGAGGATCGGGCGAGACATGTCGGGCCGCTTACACTTGCGACAGGAACGGCGCTATCACTTCCGGGGGAACGCGGATCGGCCGTCCCAACGCCTTGTCGATAATCGCCCATTGCGTCTTCGCACGAACGCAGATTTTCCCTTCCGGCCCGGCGAATTCCATAAGGCGGTCGAACCGCGCGCCTTGTGGAGCGTCGCCCACCCAGGTTCGGGCGGTGATCTGGTCGCCCTCGACTGCCGCGCGCAGATAATCGATTTCGTGCCGCACCACGACCCAGTAATAAGCATGCTTGTGCGCCGCATCGGCGACCGAATCCCAATGCGCGACCGCGACCTGCTGGATCCACTGCACCCACACCGCATTGTTGACGTGCCCCAGCTCGTCGATGTGCTCGGGCGCCGCCGTCACCGCCATCTCGAAGATCGGCCGGTTCACCGAACCTGCGTCACGATGAACCCGTAGGTTTCCGCCACCTCGTGCAATTTGTCCCACCGGCCCGACTTGCCGCCATGCCCGGCGCCCATGTTGATCTTGAGGAACAGCGGATTGTTGTCGTTCTTGGTCGCGCGTAGCTTCGCCGCCCATTTGGCCGGCTCCCAATAGGTCACCCGCGGGTCGGTGAGGCCTCCGGTGATCAGCAGCGGCGGGTAGGCCTGCGCCTTGACGTTATCGTAGGGCGAGTAGCTGCGGATGAGTTCGAACGCGGCCTTGTCGGTGATCGGATTGCCCCACTCGGGCCATTCGCCGGGCGTCAGCGGCAGCGTATCGTCGAGCATGGTGTTGAGCACGTCCACGAACGGCACGTCGGCCACCACCGCGCCCCACAGCTCGGGGTTGGAATTGACCACCGCGCCCATCAGCTCGCCGCCAGCCGAGCCGCCGTTGATCGCGATCCGTCCGGCGCGCGTGAACTTCGCCGCGATCAGGCCCTTCGCCACATCGACGAAGTCGTGGAACGTATTGGTCCGCTTGGTCAACTTGCCGTCGAGGAACCATTTGTAGCCGAGGTCGTCACCGCCGCGGATATGCGCGATCGCGCACGCCCACCCGCGGTCGAGCAGGCTGATCCGGTTGGTGTTGAAGGTCGGCGGGATCGCCATACCGTAGGCGCCATAGGCGTAGAGGAACAATTTGCCCTCGCCGTTCTTCTCGAAGCCCTTCCGGTACACGACCGAGACCGGCACTTTGGCCCCGTCGCGTGCTTCGAGGGTCAGGCGCTCGGTCGCATATTGCGACCCGTCATAGCCGGACGGGATTTCCTGCACCTTCAGGACCTCGAGGGCGCCGCTGTCGGGGTGATAATCATAGACCGTCGTCGGCGTGACCATCGACGAATAGCCGACGCGATAGGCGTCGGGCGCGAACTCGGGATTGCCGATGAAGAAGGCGCTATAGCTCGCTTCGGCGAACGGGATGCGCGTCTCCTTGCCCTCGTAAGTGCGTAAGGTCAGCTGGTCGAGACCCTCGACGCGGCTGCTGATCGCCAGGTGATCGCGATAGGCGGTCATCCCGGTCAAATAGACGCTGTCCGAGCCGGCAATCACGGTTTCCCAGGCTTCTGGGTTCGCCGGGTCAGCGACCGCCAGCCGGAAGTTCACATGATCGTCGTTGGTGTGGATCCACAATTTCCCGTGCGCCGCATCGACCTGATATTCGCGGTTCGGCTTCCGCCGCGAAATCAGCGTCAGCGGCGCGGACGGATCGCCGGCCGGCACGAAGCGTACCTCGGTCGTCGCATTGTCGCCGGTCGAGACGAAGATGGTGGTGCGGTCGTGCGACCTGCCGATGCCAACCGAAAAGCCGAGTTCCTCGGTCTCCTCATACAGCGTGATATGCTCGTCGACCGGGCGGCCGAGCCGGTGAAAGCGGGCGCGGTAGCTGCGCCAATTGTCATTGACCTCGGTGAAGACGATCCCGCCGCTGTCGCTGGCCCAAACCGGCTGGCCGATGCCGACCTTGGTCACGGTCTCGACATCCTTGCCCGTCGCAAGGTCGCGGATGCGCAACTCGAAACGCTCCGATCCGTCATAATCGGCCAGGGTGGCGAGAAGCTTCCCGTCGGGGCTGACCTCGAGCGCTCCGAGCCGGAAATATTCGCGGCCTTCCGCCTCGACCGGTTCGTCGAGCAGCACCTGATCATCGCCGCCGCGCACGGGCTTGCGGTACCACGTGCGATACTGCGCGCCGGGCTTGAACGCCCACCAGTAGAGCCAGTCGCCGTCGCGGATCGGGACCGAGCTCTCGTCCTCCTTGATCCGCCCCTTCATCTCTTCGAACAGCTGGTCGATCAGGCCTTGGTGCTGCGCCTTCCAGCCGTCGAAGAACGCGTTCTCGGCCTTGAGGTAGGCGAGCACGCCGGGATCATCGACCTGCGGGTATTTCGGATCGCGCAGCCAGTGCCACGGGTCCTCGATGGTCACCCCGTGCCGCTCATAAGTGTAGGGGCGCTGTTCGGCTTTCGGCGGGGAAGAGAGATCGGGGGGCTTGTCCATCCCGTGGCTCTTAGCGCCATGACGCGCGAGCGGGACATGAAAAAACGGGCGCCACGCGGCGCCCGCCTTGTGCTTCAATTGACGGAAGAACTCACTTCATCGTCATGGTCTGCCAGTTGCCGGTATCGATGAACGTCCGATACTTCTCATAACCGCGCACGGCGGCGTCGCCCTTTTCCTTGCTGAAGGCCGTGTATATTTCCTTCTGGACCGCCTGGTCGCGCGCCTGATCGGGATCGTCGAGCGCGGTGCTCGGGGTGTGAGTCATAATGAGGACGTTGGGCGAACCCTTCACATATCCGGTCCGCACCATGAACCGGTAATCGTCGATCAGGCCGCGGCGTTTCAACACTTCGAACGCTGTTACCTGGGAGCTACGCAAGCCGGTCAGGTAATCGTCGACGTGGTTGGGATCGACCTCGACCGCGTTGATTGACCAATAGCCTTTCTGCGGTGTGTAATCGACATATTGTTCGGCCGCGCACGGAACAGACGCCCACGCGACAGCGAAGGCGCCAACGGCGCCCAACAGCATGGTCTTCATAAATACCCCCGAAAGATGGCCGGTCATTCGGCCGCGCGCACAACAGCACGGCTGTTCGAGTCCCTCCTAATGAAAATCAACCGTCATCCCGCGGCACCAGGGGATGAGTTACGGTGGAATCATTCAAGGTTGGACGGCCGCTTCAGCCTAAAGCACGTCGTCGTTGGCGGACGGCCAGCCCTCGAACAGCGCGCCGCGGCTGTCGATCTTGACGAAACGCTTCATTTCTCTCGCGCAGGCGTCGAGATCATCCTTGAGCATCTGGATATGGGTCTCGATTTGCGCATCTGACGTGCAGGCGGCGGTGAGCTGATGAGTGCGCGCCATCACCCTTGCGCCGTCGATGCTATGTTCAACATGAAACTTGTCGAGAATGCCGGTCATCGCCGCCCTCCAGTATTTACGCGCCGTATAACACGATTAACAGCTCTCGGAATGTCCGCAATGTATCGAAAGCGGACAGCCGGGGTTTCGCTGACCGTTGTCCTCCGGGTCTTTAAGAATCCCGCCCCTTGCACTAGCTCAGGCGCAAGGGAGTTCGCCCATGTCTAGTTACGCCGACCGCCTCAAAGCCCTCCGCGAGCAGCTCAAGGCCGAAAAGCTTGACGGCTTCGTCGTCCCGCTGACCGACGAGCATATGAGCGAATATGTCGGGAGCTATGCCCAGCGCCTGGCATGGCTGACGGGGTTCGAAGGCTCCGCGGGCTCCGCCGTCGTGCTGCCCGAGGAAGCGGCGATTTTCGTCGACGGCCGCTACACGCTCCAGGTCCGGCAGCAGGTCAGCCCGACCGAATGGAGCTATCAGTCCGTGCCCGAGACGAGCACGACGCAATGGCTCGAGGAGCATGCACCCGAGGGCGGCCGTATCGGCTTCGATCCCTGGCTGCACACCCGCGACTGGGTGAAGAGGGCGAAGGAAGCGCTCGCCAGCCGCGGCGCCGAGCTGGTGCCGGTCGATCGCAACCCGATCGACGAAATCTGGAAGGACCGGCCCGAAGCCTCGAAGGCGCATCTCGTCGTCCAGCCCGACCAATATGCTGGCAAGTCGGCGGCCGAAAAGCGGACCGAGATCGGCGACTGGCTCGCCAAGCATCACGCCGACGCGGCCGTGCTCTCGGCGCTCGACTCGATCGCCTGGGCGTTCAATATCCGCGGGGCCGATGTGACCCATACTCCGGTTGCCTTGGCGTATGCCTTGGTGAATGCCGACGGCACGGCCGACTTGTTCGTGGCGAGCGAGAAGATCGGCCCAGATGTCCGCCAGCACCTTGGCAACGGCGTCCGGCTGCATGAGCGGAGCGAATTCGAAAGCGCGCTATCCGGGCTCAAGGACAAGACCGTCGTCGTCGATCCCGAGCGCGCGGTCGCGGCGATCTTCGAGGCGCTCGACAAAGCCGGCGCCAAGATCCTGCCGCTGCGCGACCCGACGATCCTGCCCAAGGCGCTCAAGAACCCGGCCGAGATCGCCGGGCAGAAGGCCGCGCAGGAGCGCGACGGCGCGGTCGTCTCGCGCTTCCTCCGCTGGATCGACGACGAAGCGCCCAACGGCGAGGTCGACGAGCTCAAGGCCTCCGATCGCCTCGAAGCCTTGCGCCGCGAGAACCCCGAGCTGCGCGACCTGTCGTTCGACAGCATCTCGGGCGCCGGGCCGAACGGCGCCATCGTTCACTATCGCTCGAGCGAGAAGACCAACCGCAAGCTCGAAAAGGGCACGCTCTATTTGATCGACAGTGGCGGCCAATATGTCGACGGCACCACCGACATCACGCGCACCGTCGCCATCGGCGAGCCGACCGCGGAGATGCGCGACCGCTTCACCCGCGTGCTCAAGGGCCATATCGCCATCGCGACTGCCGTCTTCCCCAGAGGCACGCGCGGGTCGCAGCTCGACAGCTTCGCCCGCCGGCCTCTGTGGGAAGCGGGCCTCGACTATGCCCACGGCACGGGCCACGGCGTCGGCAGCTTTCTTGCGGTGCATGAGGGGCCGCAACGGATTTCGCCGGTCGGAAGCTCGCAGAGCGGCGGCGACGAGCCGCTTGCCGCCGGCATGATCATTTCCAACGAGCCCGGCTATTACAAGACCGGCGAATACGGCATCCGGATCGAGAATCTGGTGCTGGTCGTGCCGCGCGAGATCGAGGGCGCGGAGAAGGAGATGCTCGGCTTCGAGACCCTGACCTTCGCGCCGATAGACCGGCGCCTGATCGACGTCGAGATGCTGGAGCCCGAGGAGCTGGTCTGGCTCAATTGCTACCACGCGCACGTGCTGGCGCGGATCGGCCCCAACCTGTCGGGCGCGGACCTTGCCTGGCTCCAGGCGGCCTGCGCGCCGATTGGCGATTGATCCACCCGACTCGGCAGGAGGACAGGGATGACGGGCGAATGAAGCCGGGCAAGTCGCTCTTCGACTTCCCGATCCACCTCGGCCGTGGCGCCACCGCGGTGTCGGAGCCGGAATTTACCGGCGTGGACTGGTATGCGGGCTATGACGACCGCCACGGCGACGACCTCGACGAGGGCCGGATCGTCAGCCTGTTCCGCTTTGAGGAGAGCTGGACGAGCTGGGAGATGCACCCGGCGGGCGAGGAAGTCGTCTGCGTCGTTCAGGGCCACCTGACGCTTCACCAGGAACTGCCCGACGGATCGACGCAGTCGCACGAGCTTGGCCCGGGCGATTATGCGATCAACCCCCGCGGCGCGTGGCATACTGCCGACGCGAGCGAGCCCGTGGTGGCCCTGTTCGTCACTCCGGGGAAGGGAACGACACACCGGCCGCGGTGAAATACCGTCCCACTATGTGACAGATCCGTCACCTGGCATTAATTGCCAGTTTAATGTGTTGTTGCTAAAGGGAAATCACGGGAGTCGCGAAGTGATCAACGCCCTTCAGCTTGTGCTTGCCATTTTCCTTCTCGGGACCGTCATCTGGGTCGGCGACGCGATCGCCGGCGGGATCGACGGCGCGCTCGGGGAAAAGCCGCTGCGCGACAGGGACGGCTAACAGCTTTTTCCAGCCAATTTGATTTTCACGCTCGGACTGCCCGCGGCAATCCTGCGCGTGAAAATGGTGCTGCCGGTGAGGATTGAACTCACGACCTCAGCCTTACCAAGGATGCGCTCTACCACTGAGCTACGGCAGCACATTTGCAGCGGAGTGGCGCGCCTATGACGGCGGGCGATGCGCGTCAACCCGCTTGCCGGCGCGCGCGCCGGCGCGCATCAGATCGGCGTGGCCAAGAAGGACGAGCAGCGGGACGAGCGGCTGGCGGCAGCGCTGCGCGAGAATTTGCGGCGGCGCAAAGCACAGGCGCGCGAGCTGAGCGACGTCGCCAAAGACCCTCACGATCAGCCGTAATCGGGCTCGAGCAGCCCCTCGATCACGTGATGCTGGATGATCGGCTCGAGTTGGTCGGTAATTCGGCACGTGAGGTGATCGCGGACCAGCGGTGGCAGGCTGTCGAAATAGGCCCGCGTGACCTGCAAATCGTGATGATCGGCGTTGGTGCCGTCGGGCGCATCGGCGGCCACGACCAGGACCGGCCGAGCCTCGTTCGATCGGTTGCGGGTGCCGCGGTGGATGGTCAGCGCCGAGCGCGCCGAAATGTCGCCGCGCTGCGGCATTTTTTGCACAGCGCCTGAGATGTAGCGGCTCCACAGCGATCTGTCGGGAAACATGCCGTCCCTGGCGCCGGGGATGTCGTCCCACTGCGTTCCGAGGGCGATTTCCAACGGGCCGTGCTCGGGCCGGGTGTCGATCGCGGTCAGGTTGAAGGCGAGGCTGTTCAGCCGCCGGCCGTTGATGGTCGCGTCGGGCGCCTTGAAGTCGCGATGCCACGGCTGGTCGGCCGCGCCGGCGAACGGGATGTCGAAGCCGATCTCGACGATGCGATAGTCCTTGGTCAGTACCGCTTCGCACACCGCGACGAACCATGGGTGAGTGACGATCTCGACGAAGCCGCGGATGCGCTCGGGCTGGGTCTCGACGTACCAGCGCTGCGGGCCGCGCGGCAGCGCGCCGCCGGGGATCTGACGCGCCTCTTCGAACAGCGCCACCATGTCCTCGTGAAGGGTGTCGGCGAATTCGGGCGTGAACGCGCCTTCCAGGCCGATGATGCCGTCGCCGTAAAGGCCGCCCATGATCGCGGCTGCATCATACGGATCGCTCAACTCGGCTCCTTCAGGCGACTCGACCGCGAACCTATCACCGTCGCCTTGCCATGCGAGGCCGAATGGGCTTGTGAGCCGCGGCCATGCGATTTTTTTCCGACAATGCGGCGCCCGTGCATCCCAGGGTGATGGAGGCAATCGCCGCGGCCAACCGCGTGGACACAGCCTATGACGGCGACGAATGGAGCGGGCGCCTCGACGGCGCATTTTCGGACCTGTTCGGCACCGAGGTCCGCGCCTTCTGGGTGACCACCGGAACCGCTGCCAACTGCCTCGCGCTCGCGGCCTTGTGCCCGCCTTATCGCGGCATCCTGTGCCACAAGGATGCGCATATCGAGGTCGACGAGGCAGGCGCGCCGGGCTTCTTCACCGGCGGCGCCAAGCTGATTCTACTCGGCGGAGCGGGCGCAAAGATCACGCCGGATGATGCTGCGGCGACTTGCGACCTGATCCGCAACGACGTGCACCAGGTCCAGCCTGCCGCAATCTCGATCACCAATGCGACCGAATACGGTTTGGTCTACCGTGCGGCCGAGGTCGCGGCGCTGGGGGAGTTCGCGAAACAGCGCGGGCTCGCCTTCCACCTCGATGGTGCCCGCATCGCCAACGCGGTGGCGGGCAGCGGCGAGAGCCTTGCCGACCTCAGCTGGCGCGCCGGGGTCGACGCCATGTCGTTCGGCTTCGTCAAGAACGGCGGGATGAATGCCGAAGCGTTGATCCTGTTCAGGACCGAACTTGCCGACGAAATCGCCGTGCGGCGCAAGCGCGCCGGCCATCTGCTGTCCAAGGGCCGGTATCTTGCGGCGCAGATTCTCGCCCTGCTCGAGGACGGGCTGTGGCTCGACAATGCCCGCGCCGCCAATGCCGCCGCGCAGACGCTCGCGAAAGCCGCGCCGCAGCGGCTCGTCTATCCGGTCGAGGCCAACGAGGTCTTCATCCGCGCTTCGGCTGAAGAAGCGGACAACCTCCGGGCGCAGGGTTTCGATTTCTACGATTGGGGCCCGGGCGAGATTCGCTTCGTGACCAGCTGGGATGCTGCGGGCGAGGACCTCGAACGCCTCGCCGCCGCGATCGCCGGCCTGTGAAGGCACGCATAAGGGCCGCTTATCGGCCGACCGTCGCCATTGATTGGCGGCGAAGCAGCCGAAGCGGCTAGGCACAGCACGGTGAAGGGGCACCCTGGCGTCACGGCTGCCGAATTGCGCGCCGCACCCGGCACGGGCTCGGTGGCGATTCCGTTCGTCATCTTCACCGCCATCTGGGGCTCGACCTGGATCGTCATCCGCGGCCAGCTCGGCATGGTGCCGCCGCAATGGTCGGTGACCTACCGCTTTGTCGTCGCCGCGCTCGCCATGGCGGCGGTCGCCAGGTGGAAGGGCAACAGCCTCAAGATCGGCCGCAAGGGCCTGCTCGCCGCGGCGTTCCTCGGCTTCACCCAGTTCTGCATCAACTTCAACGCGGTCTATCTGGCCGAGCGGCACATCACCTCCGGCGTTGTCGCCACGGTATTCGCGCTGCTGCTGATCCCGGCGACCTTGCTCGGCTGGCTGATGCTCGGGCACCGGCCGAGCCGGCGTTTTGCCTGGAGTTCGCTGGTCGCCGTGAGCGGCATCGTCCTCTTGTTCCTGCATGAGCTCAGCGAGCATCCGGCGGACGGACGTCAGATCGGTGTCGGCATCGCGCTGACGCTCGTCGGCATGCTCGGCGCGGCTATCGCCAACGTGTCCCAGGCACGGCCCGAAATCCGCCGCTATCCGTTGTTCGCGCTGCTCGCCTGGTCGATGGCGGCCGGCGCGCTCATTGACGGCACGATCGCGTTCGCGATGACCGGCGCCCCGAGCTTCGATCCGCGGCCGAGCTATTGGCTCGGCGTGCTCTACCTCGCGCTGTTCGCCTCGGTCCTGACCTTCAGCCTCTACTATCCGGTGGTGCGCAAGATCGGCCCGGCGAAAGCGGCCTATTCGAGCGTGCTGGTGCCGATCATCGCCATGGGTTTCTCGACCGCGTTGGAGGGCTACCGCTGGACTCCGACGACCATTGCCGGCGCCGCGCTCGCGCTCGGCGGAATGGCGGCGGCGCTCGGCCGCGACCGCTCCGGGGTCGCCGCACCCGACGCCGCGTGAGCGCGCTAAGAATTTGGTGACGGCCTGCTGCTAAAGCGGCGGGCATGAGCCAGTCGATCCTCGCCCGCTACGTGAACCCATGGAAGTATCGCCGCGACCGCGAGACCGCCGAGCACCTCGCTGCGCTGCGCCACCGCGATGGCGACGAGTGCCGCCGCTGCCGGCGGTCGATGCGCTTCGATCTGCCGCCCGGCCACGATCAGGGCGCAACCCTGCAGCAGCTGCTGTTCGCGACCGAAGGCGGGAACGCGGCGCTCGACAACCTCTGCCTCACCCACCGCCGCTGCAACGCCGCGGCTGCGGACAATACGGCGGAGGTGACCGAGCGCAGCCGGCGCAACAATGAAGCCGAGCTATTCGCCAAGGTGCGCAAGCGCGCCTGATTAGGCTGAGTCCATCGTCGTTTGATATGCATTGACTTGAGGTCGGTGTTCCCCGATTCCTGATCGCGATGGGGCTTTCGCGATCGCCCCATGAGGCGTCAGCCGAAGTGTCGCGTCCCGCTCTTTTGCAAGGAGGGACGCTTGATGCCGATGCCGTTCGGGCTTCCGCCCCCCGATCCTGCGCTCGAGCTGTTCGTCGCCAGCCACGGCATGTCGCAAGGGCTGTCGCAGACGGAAGGCGCGCAGGTCATCCCGCGCGCTTACCTGCGGGTCGGCGATGTGCACGCCGGGCTTTTCTGGCGCAACATCGACAGCCCTGTCGCGACCGGAATCCTGGCGCTGTTCGCACGGGTAAGCCGCAAGCATCGGGCGACGCAGCTCGATTTGACCGCGCTCTATCGCACCCGGACCGGCACGCACCGCACCACCGGCCGCCACGCATGGGAATTCGACGCCACGCTTCGTCAGGGGTTCGGCCGGCTCGGCCTCAGGCTCAACGCCGAATTTGCGCCGCGAGAGTTTGAACTCGGCAAGTCGTGGTTCGTCGAGTTCGGCCCAAGCTTCCAGATCGCGAAGGGGACGAGCCTGTTCGCCAACGTCGGGCGGCGCGAGCGCAGCGGCGCTCCGGACTATAACTCGATCAACGTCGGGGTGAGCCGCGCGGTGGGCGGGAATATCGTGCTCGACGCGCGCTATCATGCGACCGACCGGAGCGAGCTGGGGCCGCGATATGCGGGCCGGTTCGTGCTGTCGGCGCGGTTGAGCCTATGAGACCGTGACGGAAAAGGGGAGTTGGCATGCCTTCGTTCAACGCGATCGGTCCGGACAAGCTCGCGCGGCTGGTGGGGACGCGCGTCTGCCCGACGATCATCGACGTTCGCTCCGACCCGCGCGAGCTGCTGCCGGGATCGATCCTGCGCCGTGCGGACGATGTCGCGGAATGGGCGGGGCCGCTCACCGGCATGCCGGTCGTCGTCGCGTGCGACAACGGCCGCGAGCTGAGCGCCGGAGCAGCAGCCATGCTTCGCTGCGAGGGGGTCGATGCCGAGATCCTCGAAGGCGGGTTCGAGGGTTGGCGAACGGCCGGAGCTCCGCTGATCGACGCGGCAAAGCTGCCGCATCGGGACGCCAAGGGCCGAACGCTCTGGGTGACTCGCGCGCGGCCCAAGGTCGACCGGATCGCTTGCCCGTGGCTGATCCGCCGCTTCGTCGACCCGGACGCGGTGTTCGTGTTCGTCGCGCCGGCCGAGGTCGCCGGCGTCGCCGAACGGTTCGCGGCGACGCCGTTCGACGTCGAGGGCGCGGCTTGGAGCGACCGCGATGGTCGTTGCACCTTCGATGCGCTGGTCAGTGAGCTTGGCCTCGGCGGCTTTCCCGCGCTGCTCGAGCTGGCGGAGATCGTCCGCGGCGCCGACACCGGTCAACTCGACATCACGCCGCAGTCGGCCGGGCTGCTCGCGGCGTCGCTCGGCCTGTCGCGGATGCACAGCGACGACCTTGAGCAGCTTGCGGACGGGATGGTGCTGTACGACGCGCTCTATCGCTGGTGCCGCGATGCGGCAGGCGAGACGCATGATGCGCCCGCGCACCGGGCGACCCGCGGCGGCCGCTAACGGAATGGTTACCTGATGCGCTTAGGTTCGGACGGATGAGCAAGCTGAACCCTGGCAAGAAGACCGTCGAGCTGCACCCGTCGGCACGCCCGTCGCGCATCCGCCGCGATCCGCTGCACACCAAACAAGCGGAGCGCCTGTCCACCAATGCCTGGTGGGAGTCGCGCGAGTGGGAGGTCAGGCTCGCGGTCATCGGCATCCTGTTCTTCGCGCTCGCGATCAATGCCGTGGTGTTCGATATCGGCGAGGTCCTGAGCCACTAGAGCCGCGGGCGGACGCGCTGGCGGCGCCGCCGCGCAAAACCCATGAACGAACCCCTTGTGTTGGCCGAGCGGCGCGATAGCTTGCCGCAACTCAGGGAGGGGATATTTCATGGAAAAACGGCCGCTTTCATTGACGATCATCGGCTGGCTGCTGGTCGTGTTCACCTTGTTCGGCCTGTACGGCCTGGCGACGATGGGCTCGAACCCGGTCGCGACCAAGATGCTCGAGCAGATGCACGTCTCGCTGCGCTTCGAGCAGGCGTGGGGGCTCCTCGGCTCGGCCGTCAACCTCGTCTGCGCCTATGGCATCCTCAAGGGCATGCCGTGGTCGCGGGTGCTGTTCGTGGTGTGGGGCGTGATCGGCCTCGTCGTCGGCTTCTACATTTCGCCGATCAAATATGTGCTGGTCTTCAGCCTCGTCTTCCTGGTGGTGATCGCGGCCTTCCTGTGGACCAACGCCGCCAACGACTGGTTCAACGCCCGCGGCTTCATGCTGAAGCGCGAACGCAGCCGGTGAGGCGCGCGCGCGGCGCGGCTAATGCACGGCGTTGATCCAGAAGCTGTATCCGAACACGACCAGCATCAGCGCGATCAGCACGAAGACGAAGGGATTGCGTTTGGTCATTTGGCCTGTCGGGGTCTGGAGGCCTCGCGGGCCCGTGACGCGCGGGCATGGCCGTGCCCGATGCCGAGCAGCGCCAGCTGCCGCTGCATGTCATGCGGAACCAGCCGCTCGCACGTGAATGCCGAGGCCAGCAGCGGCGCAATCGGGTTCCGTCGCACGCTTGGGAGAAGCGCGCTAACATGCTGATTGTTCATGGTTTTGCGCAAACGCCGAAGCCGAAAATATGTGCCGCGCCGATAACCTCGGTTAGGAGGTTTTTTGGGCCGGCAGACGAGGCGAAGCTACCGCCGAATGTTCACGAATGTTCACGGTCGTGAAGCGTTGCCGCCGGGTGCGGGCAGGAGCATTTCCTCGGGCGTGTCGGTCAGCGCGCCCATCAGGCCCGGCAAGGCGGCCGCGGCCTCGAGCTGTGGATCGCTGGTGTCGCGGACCGCCGCTCCCACGGCGCGGCGAAGCGTCGCGGATCGAGGCGCGCGAGGAGCCACATCAACAGGCGGTCGCTCGGCACCCGCCGCTCGGCGATGAGATCCCCGTCACGATAGACCTGGTCGATCCGGCCATTGATGGCGCGGTCGAAGGCCAGCGCGGAGAGGCGGCCGACGGCGAGCTGCTGCGCCGCATCCCACGCCGCGGCGAAAGCCGCCGAGCGGATGCGCAAGCCATAGGCGCTGCGCACCGACAGGCCGGCGGACTTGGCAGCCAGGTGCACCGACCCCGTTTCGGCCAGGGTTTCGATGAAAAGCCGCTGGCGAGCCGCGCTCCAGCCGCCGGTCTTGCGGCTCGGGTGGGGATCGAAGGGAATGGCGCGCCCAGTCTCAACCGGGATTATTTGCGCAGGCGCGGGGGCATCGACTTCGTCGGGGAGGATGTCGAGCGGAACATCGCGCGGCTTCGGCACCAGGCTGACGCGCGGACCGCCCTGCTCGCCCGCGGCCTCGAGCACGTCCTCGGTCGCCCGCCTGGCGGAGGCCCACGCGTCGAATTCCTCCATCGTCATTTCCCTTCCTGCGCGACGTCCCATGAACCTGTTCCTCCCAATGTGAGTCTCACAGTATGAACCAAATAGGTGCGTGTAGGACAGCATTTTTTCACGCGAAGGCGCGAAGGCACGGAGTTGTTGGGATCGCGGAAAGCGGGAGATAACCAAGCGGTAAGCCGCCCGCGCGTATGATCGCGGCGTGAGCAAGCATTGGCGTCCCCAGCGGCGGCCGGAGTGGACCGTGATCGAAAATTATGCAGGCGCACCGACGCGTGTGCGCGGCAGGGGAGCGCTGCTGGTCATCGGCGTGGTGGCGTTGGGGCTGGCCGGCGGAGCGGCGTGGCAGCGGTGGGGATCGCAGCCGGCGGACAGCGGCCCTTCCGCGGCGATCGAATGGAATGCGGTGCAGGCGGTGCCGACGCGCGCGCCCGATGCCGAGGATGTGGCGTGGGAGAGGAGGACTGCGGAGTCGCCTGTCATCGCGACCCCGGACAACGATCCGGGGGAAGCGATCCAGCCTGGATTGCCGCGCGCTTCCAGCGCTCGCAATGACGAACTTGGGGCACCAACAGGCAAGATCTACGTGATCGACGGCGACACGTTTGCGATGGACGGCCAGCGGATCCGAGTGCTCGGCATCGACGCGCCGGAGACACACCCGCCGCGCTGCGCGGGGGAAGCACGGCTCGGCAATGCGGCGACCGACAAGCTGCGGGCGCTCCTCGGCAGCGGCACTGTGACGATGAGCGGAAGCGGTCACGACGAATACGGTCGCGACCTGCGGTATGTCCAGGTCAACGGGAAGGATATTGGCCAGACGATGATCGCCGCCGGTCTGGCGCGAGATTATGACGGGAAGCAGCGCCAAAGCTGGTGCTGACGGCTATCCACCGGACACCCGCCATCCCCAGCTGGTGCCAGAACGTTCGCGCTTAGGGCGCGGGCAAGCTTTCGACGTCGAACGCCCCGCAGTGCGAGATGCGGCGTTCGAGCACGTTCAGCTTGCCACGCAGCACAGCCAGCTGCGCGGAGTCGGGCGTTTCGGCGTCTGCGGCCAAGCTGATCTGGATTGCGAGGTGATCGCGCTCGTCATTGAGTGTGTCGAGCGTCGCGTGGGGTCTGGCAGGGCGGGTCATGGGATGTTCCGTTCTTCACGGCATGTAATCATTCGGGGGGCGGATTGCATCGGGCGGCGCCGGCACGCATCGCGGCAAGGCGGGGAGGGTCGAGGACCGGAAGCTGAGCAAGACCGGCCAAGCGACGATCACCGTGCGCCAGGACAACGGCATCTGCTTCAAGACGCTCGCGAGGAATGTGGCGAAGCGGGGGTAGGGGCGCGGCGATATGGCCGGGAGCAGCGGCAGGATTGATCAGGTGTAACCACGTTCCTGTTGAACCTTAGCGTCGCATTCTGGACAAATCAGGCGGACGTTCGCTTTCACATAGCCGTCCACGGCCTTGAAGCGATCCAGCACACTGTACCGTTCGGGAAGCGCCTCATTGCAGAGAGGGCAAATGCCATTCTGCAGCTTATGCATCGTCCTTTTTAGCGCGCGCCGAACCATTGGCTTGCTGCGCTCGTCGTATCCGAGTTCTTTCACGACCTTGCGCCGGAATGCGAAAAGCAACTCCTTATCGTCGCCGGCGAGCCTCTGTAACTCGGCCCGAACGACCTGAAGCAACATGTTCGCACGGTCGAGTTCGTAGTCGTTCAAAGTGCGGTTCGGCATGGCCCACGCGATCCTCAGGAGCGGCCAAACCTAGCCAGATTCTGCTATCTCGGATTCAGCGCTTTCTTCGGCACCTTGCTTCATTGGCGGCTTCCCCGCTGCTGAAAGCTTCTCGGCCAACGCTGCTCGCCGTTCGGCTGCAAGCGCGGGTTTAACGTAGTAATGGTCGAACAAGTCAACCAACAGCTCGAGACACCACTCAGCTTCACCTTCTTCCACATCAATGATTTGAAGGGTCGTCTGATCTGTAATTGGGTGCGCGGAGAAGTTGCCGAAGTTCCGAATTGCATCAAGCGAATCACGGAGCGATGGCGGCAGAGCCTTCGCTGCAGACTCTTCTTCAATTGCGTTTTGCACCTGGTCTGCGAGATTCCTGCTTGAATATCCCGCAGCAGAAAGAACCGCCTGCAGACATCGGCGCGACAATGCGGCCGAGGCCTTTGCGCTAACTGGAAGAACTTCATTAGCCTCACGGTAATCGCTAGCGATCACAGTAGGTACGTGTGGCGGCGCAGGTGGAAATTTGCCCGCTCGTGGCACGGTCCAACGGTAGTCCTGGATCATTCCACCATGCTGGTTTAGCCGTCTGATCCCGACGTGACCGCCAAGACAAGCCGGACATGTTGTAGTCCGATAGGTGAGCCTCAGATAAACCGAGTCGGCATTGCCTTCGGGAAATGCGCGCGGCATCTCGCCAAATTGCAGTTCGCCCTGTTCGAATTCCGGGAAGAATTCGGTTAGACAATAGAGACACTTCATAATTTTACTCCGCCGCGACACCTGCCCGGACATTCCAGCGACGCTGCGCCGCCGCTGGAGCCTTGGAGTCCGCGCTGTCGATCAAATTCCAAATGCATGCCTCCGGTCAAAGCCCCACCCGTACACCCCTCCCCTGAAGAGGAGGGGAAAGCTTACTCCGCCGCGACGCCCGCAGCCTCGAACATGTCCGGCCCTTCGCCCCCGGCATCGCTGCCCGCCGCGGCATCGTTCGCGGCCGCGTCCGACTTGGCCTTCTGGCGGCGGTCGAAGCTGTCCCAAACCGTGTTCCAGTCGCCGCGCGTCGCGGCCTTCGAATATTCGGTCGCGCGGGTCTCGAAGAAATTGGCGTGCTCGACGCCGTTGAGCAAAGGGGCGAGCCACGGGAGCGGGTGCTCGTCGACCATGTAGATCGGCGCGAAGCCCAATTGGCCGAGGCGCCAGTCGGCGATGTAGCGGATGTACTTCTTGATCTCCTTGGGGCTCATGCCGTTGACCGGCCCCATCTCGAACGCGAGGTCGATGAACGCGTCCTCGAGCCGGACCGTCTTCTGGCAGGCGTCGATGATCGATTCCTTGACCGCGGGGGTGAGGCAATCGCGCTCCTTCACGAAGGCGTGGAACAGCTTGATGATGCCCTCGCAGTGAAGCGATTCGTCGCGCACCGACCAGCTGACGATCTGGCCCATGCCCTTCATCTTGTTGAAGCGCGGGAAGTTCATCAGCATCGCGAAGCTGGCGAACAATTGCAGCCCCTCGGTGAAGCCGCCGAACATTGCGAGCGTCTTGGCGATGTCCTCGTCGGTGTCGACGCCGAACGTGCTGAGGTAGTCGTGCTTGTCCTTCATCTCCTTGTACTGGAGGAAGGCACTGTACTCGCTCTCGGGCATGCCGATCGTGTCGAGCAGGTGCGAGTAAGCCGCGATGTGCACCGTCTCCATGTTGGAGAAAGCGGTCAGCATCATCTTGATCTCGGTCGGCTTGAACACGCGGCCGTATTTGTCGTGGTAGCAATCCTGCACCTCGACGTCGGCCTGGGTGAAGAAGCGGAAGATCTGCGTCAGCAGGTTGCGCTCATGATCGGAGAGCTTCTGCGCCCAGTCGCGGCAGTCCTCGCCCAGCGGCACTTCCTCCGGCATCCAGTGGATCTGCTGCTGGCGTTTCCAATATTCGAACGCCCAGGGGTATTCGAACGGCTTGTACTGCTTGCGTGCTTCGAGGAGGGGCATGCTACTTGCTCCAGTGAAACCAGTGAAAGTGATAGTCGGAAAGCAGGACCGCGGAGACAACGAACAGCGGTATTGCGATCAGGCGGATGGTGCGGCGGTCGATGAAGCTGTCGGCGAAGAAGCTTTCGGCAAGAACGAGATCCGGAAACAGGATCGCGCCGACAGAACCGATCAGCGTCAGCCACCACGCAAGTTCGGCGGTCCGACCGACCATCAGTCGATCCTCCGCGCGCGGACGTTGATGACCCGGTCGCGGGTGACGGTGTGGCCGCGCTTGGCGCCGACGCCGAAGACGACGATGCCGAGGAAATAGCCGAAATCGTACCAGCCGCCGTTGTTGGGTACCGCATAGACCGCGACCTTGGGGACGATCAGCGACACGACCCAGGCGACGGGGAAGATGAAGCCGTGCCACAGGCCGAGGAGAAAGCCCGGCGCGGCTGGTGCGATCGCGTCGGCCTGTTGGGTTGCGGCGCAGGCGGCTAAAGTGAACGCCGTGGCGAGGATGACAACTCTCTTCACCGCGCGCCTCCCGTGTTGAGGTCGAGCGGCGCCGCGTTCTGGTAGGCGATGGCGAAGCCGGCGAGGATCAGGCCGAAGGCGGTCAGCATCATCCCGCCGATGAGCATGGCGACGTGCTTAGGGTGCTGCGCCTTGTGCTTGCGGATGCCCGTGACGAGCAGAGTCATGCCCGCGAGCAAGGCAATCGCGCCAAGGCCGACGAAGCCGCTCACCGGCGGTGATCCTTGAAATATTGGGCCTCGGCACTGGTCGGATGGTAATCGAGCGCGCCGAGCGCGTGGATGGCCATGATCGCGGCGACGACGAACAGGATCACCGCGCCCTGGCTACCGTAGCTGTCGGCCTTGTCGCGGCGGCGGTAGAAGTAGATGCCTGCGCCGAGGATGACGACGGCGGCGGCAAGCTCGATCATGCGCCCAAGGGACATGGCGCCAGTCATCGCTCGAGATACTCCCAACCGAAAGCGAGCGTCACCGCGGTGGCGATGAGGTCGAGCGCGATGAGGCCGAGGACGATGGCGCCGGCGCCTTTGGCGACGTTCTTCAAGGAAAGGACCCTCACCCCGGCCCTCTCCCGCGTGCGGGAGAGGGAGGAGGCGCGGAGCGCCGGAGGGTGAGGTTCCTTGTTCACTGACACGCCAAGCACTCGTCATAATCGGTAGTGCTCGCGAGCGGGATTTCCTTGAGCTCGGGCGTGTTGTCGGCCTCGACTCCGCCGGCGAAACCGGCGCGCTGCACCGACTTGCTGCGCAGGTAATAGAGGCTCTTGATGCCCAGCTCCCAGGCGCGGAAGTGGAGCATCATCAGGTCCCACTTGTCGACGTCCGCCGGGATGAAGAGGTTCAGCGACTGCGCCTGGTCGATATAGGGGGTGCGGTCGGCGGCGAGCTCGATCAGCCAGCGCTGGTCAATCTCGAAGCTGGTCTTGAACACGTCTTTCTCTTCCTGGGTGAGGAAGTCGAGGTGCTGGACGCTGCCGCCCATCTCGAGGATCGAGTTCCACACTGCGGGGCTGTCCTTGACCTTCGTCGCGAGCAGCTTTTCGAGATAGGGGTTCTTGATCGAGAAACTGCCCGACAAGGTCTTGTGCGTGTAGATATTGGCCGGGATCGGCTCGATGCAGGCGCTGGTGCCGCCGGTGATGATCGAGATTGACGCGGTCGGAGCGATTGCCATCTTGCAGCTGAAGCGCTCCATCACACCCATGTCGGCGGCATCGGGGCATGGGCCGCG
>NZ_JBJMVI010000018.1:0-78889 GCF_045810705.1 Sphingomonas sp.
AGGCCGAGGAAGCCGCAGCGGAAGCCGAAGCCCAAGGCGGCGCTGGTCTCCATCTCGAAGCTGAAACTCGCGTCGTTGAGGCGCAATTTGTAGAGGCTGTCGCGGAGCTTCTCGAACTCGGCGGCGTCGACCGGGAACAGGCCGCAGAAGACCACCGGCTGGACCAGCTTGAAGCCGGGGAGCGCGGTCGCAGTGGGGTGCTTGGCATCGGTGATGGTGTCGCCGACGCGGGTCTCGGCGACTTCCTTGATCTGCGCGGTGATGAAGCCGATTTCGCCGGGGCCGAGCTCGCTCAATTGCTCGATCTTGGGGCGGAAGCAGCCGACGCGGTCGACGAGGTGGGTGGTGCCGGCGGCCATGAACTTGACCTGCGCGCCCTTGCGGAGCGTGCCGTCGATGACGCGGACGAGGATGACGACGCCGAGATAAGGGTCGTACCATGAGTCGACGAGCATGGCCTTGAGCGGAGCCGCCGCGTCGCCCTTGGGCGGGGGGATCTTGTCGACGATCGCCTGGAGCACTTCGGTGATGCCGACGCCGGTCTTGGCGCTGGCGAGGACGGCTCCGGAGGCGTCGAGGCCGATGATCTCCTCGATCTCCTGGCGGACGCCCTCGGGGTCGGCCGCGGGGAGGTCGATCTTGTTGATCACCGGCACGATCTCATGGTCGTGCTCGATCGACTGGTAGACGTTGGCGAGCGTCTGCGCCTCGACGCCCTGCGCGGCGTCGACCACCAGCAGCGCGCCCTCGCACGCGGCGAGGCTGCGGCTCACCTCATAGGCGAAGTCGACGTGGCCGGGCGTGTCCATCAGGTTGAGCTCGTACCCGTTCCACTCGAGCCGCACGGTCTGGGCCTTGATGGTAATCCCGCGCTCGCGCTCGATGTCCATATTGTCGAGCACCTGGGCGTTGCCGCTCATCTCGCGGTCGGTCATGCCGCCGGTCGCCTGGATCAGACGGTCGGCGAGCGTCGACTTGCCGTGGTCGATGTGGGCGATGATCGAGAAATTGCGGATGCGGGAAAGGTCGGTCATGTGGGTCAGCGCGCTAGCAGGGCCGAAGCACCGAGGCCAAGGGGAACGGCGGGCTCGTGCGGTTGGCTTGGATGGGACGCGCCACCCAAGCGCTGGCGCTTCGGGTTGGCCGAGAGATGCGGAAATCGCAGATGATCGCGGAGCAAGGGCCGGCACTAGTCCCCGGCGCGGGAATTAGGCGAGTTCCGTCTTGATCCGAGCCCACTCTCTTTTCAGAAGCTGCCGCGCAACTCTGACGATCTCGGCATCATGCGCCGTGCGCTCTTTGGGGCCGGTGCTGTTCCGAAGCTGATCCATTTCATTGAGCAGCTCGACGGTGTCAGTCTCATTCGGGTTGAGCAGAATCTCCAACTTGGTTCGGAGAAAAGCTAGCTTCCGCTGATCCTCCATGGCGTCGGGCGATGCAAAGTTCTTCGTCATCTCGATTGAGTGATGAGTGGAGACAGTCTCGATGACGTTATTGATCCAGTCCTGTCGAAAAGCCGCGATCCTATGCCTTCCCGCGTTCTCGGCATTCATGAGCGCGGCCCGAGCGGCCTTAATGGCCGCTTCCGAGTTGCGGAAACCAACATAGAGCGCCACCGCAGCGGCGATGAATGCGGCTATAGCGGTGAGGAACGATGCGTTCGCCGCAGTCATTGATTGCCCTGTTCGGTGGCGGCAGATTCAAGATTGCCGATCTCTCGGTCCAGGTACCAGCGGGCCTTTTCCAAGTCCTCCAACGCGTTGTTGCACTTCTTGCCCGCCCGAGAAATGTATTTGACGACGTTTCCAAGGTTGAAGTTCAACCCCCACGCTTCGACCACCCGGATCGATTCATAGGGGTTATCGCCACCGCCATAATGGGAAGGATGATTGACCGGATCAGTCACTTGAACGCCCGGTCGTCCGGTTCGTCCGTGGTGGGCTTCGCTGGCGTGGTCTGAAACAGGGCTTGGCTCGCCTCGTCGGTCGATAGCGGCTTGAGTGATACTGGCGCTGGCCGCGTCGGCAGCGCTTCCGTCTTACGTGAACGGTTCTTCATCGGACTTAACTTCCTATTCAAACCCCAAAAGCCTATATAGCTATCGGTGGACGGCAGGGGAATCGAACCCCTCGCTCACGGTTTCCAGAGCCCGGCGCGGGAACCTCCGCCGCCCACAAGGGACCGGCTACGGGCTTCGCGCCCTCGCCGGTCCCGCACATTCTTCATGCTGCTTCCTGATCGTTTGCGCTGGCTCCGGCGGGGAGATCAACGTCGGCAAGGTGCATGAAGTCCACCATCGCCTCATAAGTTTCCAGCACCCGCTTGCGCGCCACCTTGTCGGTCCTGATGCGAAGGATTTCCTTCACCTGTGCAGCGCTGGTGAGACTCTCGCGCATCTTGGCGAGCAGCTTGAAGAAGTCGCTGCCCTCTTCCGGCTCCTGCGTCTCGACGATGCGCTGGGCGCTGGCGAAAGCCGAGTTTGCGGCGGTGGTCTCGAACACTTTGCTGGCTTCCGCATGGGCCAGAATCTTCGCCAGCTTGCGGACCTGCACCGGCTGGCCGAGCCGCTTCTCACCGACCCAGCGGCAAAACTTGTCGCCGAACTCGGGATCGTCAGTGAGGTGCTGCCGCAATTCCTTGGAGCGGAACAGCTCGTCGAAGTAGGACCAGGTACCGCCCGCCAAATCTTTGTATGCGCCCTCGTCCACTTTGGTGAACCGCTCCATCATGAACGTATAGGCGTCGAGCAGCCGCTTCACGGTCGTCTTGCTCGCGTGAAGCACGATCGCGATGTCGTCCTGCGGAATTTTGTGGACCTTGCTCATCTGGTAAATGTGCCCGGCCTTCTCGTGCGCGTCCCACTTCACCTTGTTGGTGACGTGCCAGTCGGCCAGCATGATCGCCAAGTTGCGAGGTGCCATATCGGCGGGCAACACGCGGGCGGGCATCCACTTCCACCGCTCGTCCTTCGGGTTCTTGGCGTGGAGGTCGCCAACGGCAACCCTGCGGCGATTCCCCTCGGCGGCAAGATACTTGCCGTCCGCCGTGGGGCGAAGGATCACGCGCTCGCGCAAACCGCCGTTGTCCTCGATGTCTCTACGCAGCTTCGGTGCGTCCGCGAGGTTGCGGATCAGCTCGTCGAGCGGCTTATCGGGCGCACTCTCCCGCATATAGCGCAGGCGGGGGTTGTCCTCATCGAGCAGGATGTCGTCGATGGCGACGTTGCTGTGCTCAAGGCGGATGGTCTCGCCCTTAACCACCACCTCTTCAAAGGTCTGTTCGGTCATGTTCGTTCTCCCAGAGCCCGCACCGCGACGCACGGTGTCGGCGGTACAGCAGATACTAGCATTGCCTAAGCGGGGCAATACAGGCCGTTGCAATCCGCTGCGGGCGCTGATAAATAGATCGGCACAGATCGGTACACAGAGAGGGAACGATACCGTGAGTGGTCGCTACAGCATGGGGGAAGCCGCCAAGAAGATCGGCGTGCACAAGCTGACCCTATATCGGTGGGAGCGCGAGAAAAAGATTCCGCCCGCCAAACGCTATGCCCGCAAAAACGAGCGCGTCTATTCCGATGAGGACATTCAGCGCATCCTCGAATGGAAGGATGCAATCGTCGATCCTGCCGAGGCTGCCGCCGCGTGAAGATTTTGCTCGTCGAACCCGGCTATTATACGCAATATCCGCCGCTCGGGCTGCTCAAGCTCTCCACGCTCTATAAGATGCAGGGGCACGAGGTGCGCTTCGTCCGCGGGCTTGAACTCGTGACGCGGTTCGTGCCGGATGAAATACAGGTGACGAGCCTGTTCACATGGGCGTGGAAGCCGGTCTGGGAAGCGGTCGCATTTTACCGCGCGCTGTTCCCGAAGGCGAAGGTATCGCTCGGCGGCATCTACGCAACGCTGATGCCGGACCATGCGCGCGAAAGCGGCGCGCACGAGGTGGTGACGGGCCTAATCAAGGACGCCGAAGACTTGATGCCGGATTATGAGATGGTCCCGGCGTGGCATCGGGACCGCGCCGCGTCGATCGTATTCACGACGCGCGGGTGCATCCGCAAATGCGACTTTTGCGCGGTGCCAATGCTTGAGGGCAAGCCGTTCCAGATTCGTAACACCGGCCGGATCGGCCACCTAATCCATCCCGACCACAAGCGGGTTATCTTTTGGGACAATAACATCCTCGGCGAAAAACATTGGCCGGATGTTTTCGAGGAACTGCGCGAACTCGACCTCGAAGCGGACTTTAATCAGGGCCTAGACGCCCGCCTCGTGACTGAAGAAGTGGCGCACGAGCTTAAGCGAGTGCGGATTCCAACGATCCGCTTCTCCTACGATTTCATCCAAATGCGGAACAGCATGGAGCGGGCAATCCTCAACCTGCGCCACGTTGGCTTGAAGGGCCACCGCATGGGCCACGTTGTCTGTTACGTCCTTTACAACCACCGGGACACGCCAGACGACCTCTTTACCAGAGTGCGCGATCTCCTCGCTTGGGGCGTTGCAGCTTACCCGATGCGCTATCAGCCGCTCACCGGCGACTATGCCCTCAATAAGGACAGCTATGTCGGCCCGAATTGGACGGCGGAAGAACTCGAAATGGTCGCCGTTGCTCGGCGCGTGATCGGGTTCGGCGGCGCGTTCCCCGCCTATGAAGGGCTCGTGAAGAAATTCGAGAAGGCGCGCAATTTTGAGGAAGCGTTCGGCCTACGCGCCCGCAAGGACAAAGAGCAGAGCGCCGCGCCCAAACGGGTGAAGCCGGCGACGCACGGCTTTGAGCTAAAGGAGTTTGCGTGGGACCTGATCCATATGGGCCGGGACCATCAGCATCCCACTCACGCCTTGGCCGGGAACATCTGAGCGATCGTGCCGTCGCTGGTCGCTTTGAGTGGCCGATAAGTTAGCCGTTTGCCCTCGGTCGCTTTGATCGCCGCCACTGTGCGCTCGCGGTCGCAGCGCGGCTACGAGGTCGATGGCCTCCCTGGTTTTCCGATGCATTCGCTGCTCCTAAGCTGAAAGCCCGTCACGCGGGGTAAACCCGACGTGACGTCGGTCGCGTCTTGCTCGCGGTCTAGCCGCTCGTTCGCGCGCCGGCCGAGTTTCGACAGCTCTACGCAATAGCTCGCGATCGCTGTTTGCAATCGCTCCCTTTTGCTCGGTGTCTCACTATCGACTCACTTAAATTCCTGTTATCCAAGCGACTCTTCATGGAGGGGCGTGATGATGACCAAATTCGCGTATCTCGCGGGCGCAGCGCTCGCGTTCACCGCATCGCCAGTGCTGGCCGACGCAAGCTCGGGGCATAAGGACCAGGCGCGGGGCGAGCAGGAAATCCCCATTTGCACCCACAGGATCGGCACGCTGGCGATCGTCCCGCCCGACAAGGAGTGGTGGCGCGAACTGAACCTCGGCAGCCCCGAGGCGATCATCAAGATCTTCGTCGCGCAGTCGGGCTGCTTCGGAATGGTCAACCGCGACCGCGCGATGAACAGCCGGGCGATGGAGCGAGCGATGGCCGAGCAGGGCGAGCTCCAGCGCGGATCGAATATGGGCAAGGGTCAGGTCAAGGCGGCGGATTATTTCCTCCAGCCCGACATCGTCAGCACCAACAAGAATAGCGGCGGCGGCGGCGCCGGGGCGGCGATCGGCGGCCTGCTCGGCCACTTCGGCGGCGGCTTCGGCGCGGTCGGGGCGCTCGCCGGCGGAATCAACGTCAAGAAGGGCGAGGCCAACGTCACCCTGAGCCTGGTCAACGCCCGCACGACGGAAGAGGAAGCGCTGACCGAAGGCTATGCGCGCAAGACCGACGTCAGCTGGGGCGCCGGCGGCGGCGCCGGCTGGTGGGGCGGCTTCGCGGCCGCGGGCGCGAGCGGATACCAGGACACCGCGATCGGCCAGATCATCGTGCTCGCTTACCTCGACGCCTACAAGAAACTGGTGACCCAGCTCGGCGGCTACTCGCCGGTCCCGGTGGCGGCGCCGCGGCGGTAGGGGCGGTGCCGGTGCGCTCGCACCACTGAGCGGCTCGCTTGGGAAGATGCTCGCGCGTCGCTTTGCGTCGCGTGGGACGCAGAGAGTGGGACTAATGCAGCGTACGCAATGTCTGCCTTCGACCCATTGCGGACATTCCGCCGGGCCCCACGAGGACGGTCGAATTTGCGAGATTTGACCCTCTACGGGACGGTGAACTCGTTTGGCCGCGCCGGGCCCCCGGCCTGTCTTTAATGTGGATGGGCTTAAGGTTTCGCTCGACCCGCCCGGCTAATCAAAGTTCAGGAGCACGGGGGATCCTTACAAAGCCGGATGGCAGGCGCTGGGTTCGCGCGCAGAGTCCACCAACCCATTCATGCCCTCCCGGCCAGTGAATCCGGATCCCCTCCTGGAGGTACCGAGCAATGTTCTCAACGAAGCGCAAATCGAGCTTTACGATATTGGGTGCGGACATCGGCATTGAGGGCGATCTGGCGGCGACGGCGGATCTGCATTTGGACGGAAGGGTCGACGGCGACATCAAATGCGCCGCCCTGGTCCAGGGTGAGACCAGCGAGATCACCGGCGCGGTCGTGGCCGAAAACGCGCACGTGGCCGGCAAGATCAAGGGTTCGATCAGCGCCGATACGCTGGTGATCCTGAAGACGGCTCGAATCGAAGGTGATGTTACCTATGGTACGTTGTCGATCGAGGAGGGAGCTCAGGTCGAAGGCAATTTCAGCAACCGCGCGGCGGAGCCCAAGTTGATGCTGGCAGGCGGCACCGAAGCCGTTTGAAGGCGTTTGCCAGCTCACCGGATCCTACAATTTCGCTCGTGGGATGTAGCTGGCCAACTTCGGCTTGGGTGGGAAGCGGACAGGCGGAGCTTCGCTTAGCGGGCTCGCTTCGCGCCGGCGGCCCGGCGATGCTGATTGCGCCGGTCGGGCAATGGAGCTGGAGGCGTGGCCGGAAGAGCTTTTCCGTCCGCGGCGCTTGGGATTCCGAGGCTGGCACGCACGACGTCGCCGGGAACCGCCTTGCCGAACAGCCATCCTTGCCCATCCGAACAGCCGAGCTGCTGCAGGCGGTGCCTGGTGCCGTCATCCTCGATTCCCTCGGCGGTGATCGGCAGCTGCAGGGCCCGCCCGAGGGACAGGATCGTGCTGACGATCGCGTCGCTCTGCACATCGGCGAGCAGCGAGGAGACGAAGCTCTTGTCGATCTTGATGCGATCGAAGGGTAGCGACTGAAGCTGCGACAGCGAGGCGTAGCCGGTGCCGAAGTCGTCGAGCGAGATCGTCGCGCCGATGTTCTTCAGGCTCTCGACGATGGTCAGCGCGGTCTCCCTATCCTCGAGGAAGGAGGATTCCGTGATCTCGACTTCCAGGCGCGTGCCGGGGAAGTTGGTTTCGGCGAGCAGCTTCAAAATGCGCTCCGCCAATTGCGAGTCCCTGAACTGCACCGGCGAAATGTTGACGGCGATCTTCAGATGGCTCGGCCAGTCGCGGGCTTCGCGAAGCGCCTGCTTCATGACGCTCAAGGAGAGCTCGGCGATCAGTCCCGATCCCTCGGCGACGTTGATGAAGTCGGCCGGCTCGATCAATCCTCTCGACGGTGAATGCCACCTGGCGAGGACTTCGAAACCGGTGAGCTGGCCGGTGACGAGGTCGATCTGGGGTTGATAGAAGGGAACGAATTCGCCCTTTGCAATCGCGTCGCGGATCTCATCTTCGAGCCGGGTGCGCTCAAGCAGCTCTTTCTCCATCTGATCGTCGAACCAGACCTGGCGATTACGCCCGGCACGCTTGGCCGCGTACATCGCAATGTCCGATCTTCGCAGACACTCCTCGGCGGTCATTCCGGTTTCGATCTTCGAGATGCCAATCGACGCGGACACGTGAACTGTCGCGGTACCCAGCACGATCGGCTGCGCAATCGCCTCAAGGATGCGCGCGACCGATCGCGCGACGGATTGATCCGACTGTTTTGGTACGACGACCGCGAACTCATCGCCTCCAAGCCGCGCGCAAAGCGAGCCCTTGGGGACCAGATCGCGAATGGTGGCCGCGGCCCGCTTGAGGACTTCGTCGCCGACGATGTGGCCGTACAGGTCGTTGACCTTCTTGAAGAAGTCGAGATCGAACAGCAGGAGCCGGCTGCCGCCGCAGTTGGAACCGGGTTCGGTCAGGATCCGCATCAGCTCCCGCCGGTTCGCAAGTCCCGTAACATGGTCGACGAACGCGTTGGCGTGAGCTGCCTGTTGCGACAATTCGTTGGTTGCGAGCGCACGCTGCAAGTCCTTCGACCGCCGCCACGCGAACAAGATGACCGCGACGTTCAGGAGAAAGGCGACCGCAGAGCGGCGGTCAATTCCGGAATCGAGCGATCCCGCAAATGCCGCCGCGACGATATTTTGTCCGGTAGGAATGAACAGGAACAATGCAGCGAGTGCCGCACAACTCGTAATCCAGTTGCTGCTGGCGAGCTCGCGCGCGGCCTTCAAGGTCGACCAATAATTTACGCTGCCGTTTCCCACGGGCCGAATTACCATCGATCGGGTCAATTTGGAGTAAACGGGGATGGTGAACACCGCCCGAAACAGCTGATCGCAACCCTCCGCAATGTCCAACAATAGGCGGCGGATAGGGGCCTGCCCCTACTCGGCGCCGCGGCCGCGCGCACCGCAGGACGCGTCGAACATCGTAAACGATAGGCATACCTAAGCGCATTCCTGCGCGGGGCGCAGGAAATTGGACATTGTCGCCGTGGATCCGCCGCGCGAAACGAGGACGTTTGGTGCTTTTGCGGACCAGCCACTGCGAGGGCGATCATGGCCGTGCGAACGAATCCAAGGGAACCGGACCCGGCTGAAACGGTTTCGGCCTTCGTGCCGATTGCCCCCAAGTGCGGCACGAGCAGAGGCGGGCGGTCCCTTTAGCCGAGTGGGCCGCCCCTTTCCCTTGTGCAACGGCCAGCGGCCGTGGTGAGCATTGAGCTTCAGGCGTTGAGCTTCAGGCGCGGGTATCCAGCGTTGTTCGTTGCGAGGCCATGCCGATTTTCCAGATTCTCTACTTCCGCGAAAGCGTCCTCGAACACGCCGATGAATTGGAAGCGCGCGACGTGCTCGAGGCGGTCGAGAAATCCGCCGGCAGGTCATCCGACCTGAGGGTCGAGATCTGGTCCAACCATCGCCGCGTGGCCCTGATCGGGCCTTCGCCAATTCAGCCCGTGCCCCGACGGCGCAAGCCGAAGTGACGGCGCAAGCCGAAGTGAGGACTTCGGTTCCCTGACGTGAAAGAGACGGCGACGCGAAAGAGGCGGCGCTTCGGGGGGAAGGCGCCGCCTCCGTCTCGCTTCACATGGCGGTGGCCGCGGGCAAGCGGCACCACCGGGAGAACCCATTATGCTCTGCCCGCCCCCTTAGCGGGCCAGGCTTGCCTCAAGCGACCTGCGTAAGGACCGGACGGCGGCGGCGGCGCAGCGCGAAGCCCATGCCGCCGAAGCCGAGCAGCATCAGGGCCCACGTCGCAGGCTCCGGAACGGTCGCCACGTAGAAGTTGGCGGTGCCGGCAAGATCGCCAGCAGTCGCCATGTTCGCGGTATAGGTGAACCGGTACCAGGTGTTAGCCGCGAGGTTCGTGCTGAGATTGAGGGAGTAGCTCGAGCCCGTTTGGGTCGCGACCGTGGTCGCGTATACCGGCTGGCCCGTCAGCACGTTGAACAGCGTCACAGTCGAGGCGGGATTGGTTGCCGTCGTGACCGAGAAGACTCCCAAGCTAGCGTAACTCTCGAGGAAATCGAAGAAGCTCGTACCCACCCCGGCTGCGGCGTTGTTCGTCGTGAACGTCACCTTGTTTGGATTATTGACGTTGTCGGTGATGACCGATGTCACAGATGTCGAAGACCCGGAGAGCTGACCGGTCGACCCGAGGGTGATGGCCGCATTGGCCGCCGAAGCGGCAGTGAGGGCTGTCGCGCCCGCGAGCGCAATCATGAACTTACGCATTCGCTGTTCTCCCGAAGCAGAGATGGCGCCCCGGTTAACCACGAATAAACGATCCGGTTCCAACAGCCGTAGGAAGATGATTCTTACGTGCGGGAAATACCCACGGCAGACTTATCTGGGTTAGACTTCAGCGGTCTAGCGGCGTGATTCGGGGGGAAGCGGGGTCGCAGCGGCTATGCCGCTTGCGCAAGAAGGCGCGCATCGTGACTGTCCTGGTTGCGACCGCGGCAAGTGCGCCGCGGCGGCACAGGGCGGAGGCGCGATTGATACGAAAAGGGCGGCCCCCGGTTAGGGGCCGCCCTGATTGTCGACGACGGATCTCGTTATGCGAGTTGCGCGAGAACCGGACGGCGGCGGCGGCGCAGCGCGAAGCCCATGCCGCCGAAGCCGAGCAGCATCAGGGCCCACGTCGCAGGCTCCGGAACGGTCGCCACGTAGAAGTTGGCGGTGCCGGCAAGATTGCCAGGAGTCGCCATGTTCGCGGTATAGGTGAACCGGTACCAGGTGTTAGCAGCGAGACTGGTGGTGAGATTGAGGGAGTAGCCCGAGCCCGCTTGGGTCGCGACCGTGCTCGCGTATACCGGCTGGCCCGTCAGCACGTTGAACAGCGTCACACTTGACGATGGAAACGTTGACGTCGTGACCGAGAAGACTCCCGTGCTGGCGTAACTCTCGAGGAAATCGAAAAAGCTCGTACCCACCCCGGCTGCGGCGTTGTTCGTGGTGAACGTCATCGCATTTGGATTATTGACGTTGTCGGTGATGGCAGACGTCACAGATGTCGAAGACCCGGAGAGCTGACCGGTCGAACCGAGGGTGATGGCCGCATTGGCGCCCGATGCCGATGCCATCGCCGCGGCGGCGGCCGTCGCTAGAACCAATTTACGCATGTCACACTCCTGTTGCCCGCTCCGAATCGAAGGATTCGTTAAATCTTGCTTAACTCCCTTTTGTTATATTTTGCGAGCGGTTTTTTTCCCTGCGGATTCCCGCCACGAAGCCGAAGCGCATTGAATATAAAATGAAATTTTCATAACCCGGCTAAGGATGTTCCGTTTTGACGCAGATCGGGCCGGTTAACGCCCAGCTCTGCGCGCTTCGAGCTTCGGACGGGACGCCAGTTGCCACGCGCCGGCAGAAAGCCGGCATCTTCACACGCCGGTCCACAATCCCAGTGTCAGCGGCTGATCAGCTGGGCGGCACGCAGCGCAAGCTCGGTGCGGTTCTCGACCTCGAGCTTGTCGAAGATCGCGTGGAGGTAGACCTTCACGGTGCCTTCGGTGACACCGAGCTCGGCGGCGATGTCGCGGTTCCTCAAGCCCTGGCGGACGAGCTCGATCAATTCGCGCTCGCGGCGGGTCAACGGGGGCGCCGAATCCGCCCGCTCCTGGGCACGGCGCGTGCGATCGGCGATTTCCGGGTCGATCCACTTGTTGCCCGCGACGACCGCATCCATGCATTGGGTCAGCAGGCCGGGGTCCGACGTCTTGAGGACCATGCCTTCGGGGTCAAGGTCCGCCGCGGTCAGCAGCTGGGCTTCGTCCATGCCCGCCGTCAGCAGGATCACGGCGGGGCGCGCGCGCGACCGTGCGCGAGTCACGCGGCGCAGAACGTCGAGGCCCGAGCCGTCGGGCAGGTTGACGTCGACCAACAGCAGGTCGGGCTTGAGCCGGCCGATCTCGCGGTTCGCCTCGGCGACGCTGCGGGCGCGGCCAAGCAGCTCATAATCGGTGCCGCGGAGCAGCATTTCGAGCGCCGCGCCGATCATCGGGTGGTCATCGACAAGAAGGACGCGGGTCAAGCGGCGGCTCCCCTGAGCGGAAGGCTGATGAGAATGCTGGTCGCGCCCGGAGCGGAATCCAGCCGGATCGAGCCGTGCGCGCGTTCGACCCGTTCCTTGAGCGACCAGGGCTCCGCAGCGGCGCCGTTGGCGGGCGCGAAGCCCGAGCCGTTGTCGGCGACGCTCAGCCGGACGTTGCCGTCGGCGACCGAGAGGCCGACATCGATGCGGTCGGCGCCGCCGTGGCGCACGGCATTGGCCACCGCCTCGCGCAGCAATTGCTGGAGATCGAGCTGGAGCCGGATCGGGATTGGCGCCTCGTCGCCCTCGGCGGCGACCGTGCAGTCGACCGACCATTGCTGGCCGAGCCGGTCGGCGAGCGCGCGCAGCTCGGCGACGGCTTCCGCGAGCTCGAGATCGCGATGCTGGCGAAGCGCCATGACGAAGCCGCGGATCTCGCTCTGCTCCTCGACGAACAGGCGCTTGAGCTCGTCGAGATCGCCATCGACCGCGGCGCCGGAAAGGGCCGAGCGCTTGATCGCCTCGATCCTGAACGCCGCGCCGGCAAGAAACTGGACGATGCTGTCGTGGACGTCGCGCGCCAGCGACAGCCGGGTGCGGACCGCGGCGCCGACCTCGATCGCCTCGAGCAGCGCATAGCGGTCGAGGGTCCCGCCGACCGTGCGCGCAAGCTCCCGCCCGAAGTCGAGAAAGTCGGTCGACAGTTCGGGGACGTCCCACAGCACCAGCCAGCCGTGATGGGCGCCGGTGCTGATCTCGGCGATGACGCCGGTGGTCAGCCCGAGGTCCCGCGCCTCGTCCATGTCGATCGCGGCGGAAGCATTGAGGAACAGGAAGTGGCCCTCGGGCGGCCGGGTCAACGCCCGGCCGGCTCCGACGTCGAACAGCAAAGCGATGTCCCCGCCTTGCCGAAATTGGCGCACGAGCGGGCGCTCGGCTGTGAAGTTGCGACCGTGGCCGGAAGCGGCGACGAAGCCGTCGGACGCTTCCTCGCCGACCGGCCCGACGATCAGCGCGCCGCTCGCGGCCTGGCTCGCACGCATCGCGAAGGCGAGCGAGCGGGCAAGCGGATTCTCGCCTTCGCGGACGGCGACTTCGAAATCCTCGACGCGGAAGAAGGTGCGGGCGAAGCGCTGGTGAACGCCGAACCAGATCAACAGCAGGGTGACGATGACGAGGTTCGCTCCGCGAAGGACGAAGCGCTGAAGTTCGAAACCCTCCGTGGCGGAAAGCAGGAAAGCGCCAATTGTGAACAAAGCGATCAACACGGCCGCCGTCAGCGCGGTCTCACGCCAGCTCCAGCGCACGGCGGCCGAGAGCAAAGGCAGGATGAAGAACAGGACGAACGGACTGCTGGCACCGGTCGATGAAAAGGCCAGCCCGGTGAACACTGCCATGTCGATGGCGTGGGTCAGGATCGCGAGGCGCGCGTCGAGCCACCAATTCTTCCACGTCGCCACAGCGATGATGCCGGCGCCCGCGGCATAAAGGACGAGGAAGGGATAGGTCTGGGTCAGCTCCGCCTGGCTGCGCCCGACCATGACGACCAGGAAAAGGGTGATGGCGAGCATCACCCGGCCGAGCGCGATCACCCGCCCGCTATGGAATTTGAACAGGCTCCGAAGGGCCGTCAGCTGCTCCAAGAAAATCCCCCCAGCGTCGCCGCGGGATCAGTCTAACCGAACGCAGCCGAACGTAAATCCCGAACAGCGCCGGGCGATCAACCCGCCATGCGCTTGGCGCCGAGGCCCATCACCATCTGATTGGCGCGCTCGTAGGTCAGCGGCTTGCCGAACAGATAGCCCTGGATGGTGTCGCAGCCGAGATCGCGCATCCGCTCGAAGTCCTCGGCGGTCTCGACCCCTTCCGCGGTGATCGACATGCGGAAGCTCTTGGCGAGCTGAACGATCGACTGGATGATCGCGACATTCTCCG
Source organism: Sphingomonas sp. (assembly GCF_045810705.1). Classification (GTDB taxonomy): domain Bacteria; phylum Pseudomonadota; class Alphaproteobacteria; order Sphingomonadales; family Sphingomonadaceae; genus Sphingomicrobium. The sequence goes on from NZ_JBJMVI010000018.1 coordinate 13,715, forward strand.
GCCGCGAGCCGGCCTCGCGGACGAAGCTGCCGTCGATCTTCAATTTGTGGAAGATCGCCTTGTTCAAATAGCCGATCGACGAATAGCCGGTTCCGAAATCGTCAAGCGCGATGCCGACGCCGAGCGTGCGCAGACGTTTCAGCACATCGAGGGTCGAACCGTTGTCGCCGAGGAACACGCCCTCGGTCACCTCGAGCTCGATGCGGTTGCCGGGCAGCTTGTAGCGGGAGAGCGCCTCGCTGACGAGATTGGGCAGGCCGGGCTGGATCTGCTTGGGGCTGATGTTGAGGGCGACGGTGATCGGCTCGGGCCAGGTCCCGGCGGCGCGGCACGCTTCGTCGATCACCCATTCGCCGAGCGCGGGCATCAACCCGGCCTCCTCGGCGACGGGGATGAACGCGTTCGGCGGCACCAGGCCGCGCTGCGGGTGGTTCCAGCGGATCAGCGCCTCGAACCCGATCAGCTTCTGGCTCTTGGCGTTGATCAGCGGCTGGAAGGCGAGGTGGAATTGCTTGGCCGCGATCGCGTTGCGCAGGTCGCCTTCGAGGCGCACGCGGTCCTCCTGGACCGACTGCAGCTCGGACGAGAAATAGCGCGCGCAGCCGCGGCCGGCGTCCTTGGCTTGATAGAGGGCGAGGTCGGCCTTGAGGATGAGGTCGTCGACCGTCGCGCCGTCGATCGGGCCGAACGCGCAACCGATCGAGACGCCGATGCGGATCTCGGTCTGGTCGATCATATAGGGTTCCCTGATCGACGCGATGATGCGGTCGGCGAGCTGCTCGACCTTCTTGCGGCTCTGCGCGTCGTTGACGACGATCGCGAACTCGTCGCCGCCCATGCGCCCGACGGTGCCGTTGGCCGCGACCTCGTCGACCAGCCGCTTGGCGACGGCCCGGAGCACGGCGTCGCCCTTGGGGTGGCCAAAGGTGTCGTTGACCGGCTTGAAGCCGTCGAGGTCGAGGAACATGATGGCGCACGGCACATTGCCCGAGGTGGCGCCGCGAAGCGCCTCGCCGAGCAGCTGGCGGACTCGGCCGCGGTTGGGCAGGCCGGACAGGACGTCGACATTGGCGAGGTGGGTCAGCCGCTCCTGCGTCTGGCGGATCTCGGTGATGTCCGAGCCGACGCCGCGGAAACCTTCGAAACGGCCGGCCATATCGATGATCGGATCTCCGGCCATCGAGATCCAGCGCGCGCCGCGCGGCGTCCCAAGCTCCATCTCGAGCGCGATGAACGGCTGCTTTTCGAGCAGCACCTTGCCAAGCTCGGCATGGCCCCCGAGCAAGGCCGGAAACGAATGGCCGAGCAGCTGGTTTGCCGGACGGCCGAGCAGCGCGGTCATGCGCGAGCTGATGTAGGTGACCCGGTTGTCGCCATCGACCGCCCACAGCCAGCCGACGCCGCGCTGCTCATATTCCTGGAGCAGCAGCGCCGCGCTTTCGCTCTGGCTGCCGACGTCGGCATTCATCTTGAGCTGGTGGAACGCCCAGCGCGCGACGGTCATAACGCCGGTGATCGAAACTCCGAGCGTGAACAGGATCGACAGCATGTGCTGGAAGGGCACGGTGTGGCGGCTGAACACGAGGGCGCCGCCGACCGCGGCGGTGAACGCCACCATCCAGGTCATCGCGCATTGCGGCACCACCACCAGTCCGAGGCCGCCAACCGCGAGGCCGGCCATGACCGATGCGGTGACGACCTGGGTCGCGGGATCGAGCTGAGGAAAGAAGTAAAGCGGGACGCCAAGAAAGGTGACGGCGCGCAGGGCAGCGTCGCCGACCAGCTGCCAGGCCGGGACGCGGTGGCCGGAGCGGCCGACACAGGTGATCGACTGGGTCCGGGCGAGCTGCATCAGGCCAAAATTGACGATCCCGACGGCGCCGGCCCAGGCCAGAATCCAGATCGGCGGGACATCGCCCCACATGGTCGCGACGAGGATCAGCGCGGCGACGACGTTGGCGGCGGCAAAGAAAGGCGCGAGCTGGGCGCGCGAAATGAGCTGCACGTCGCGCAGCGGGGAGCTTTCGTCCTCCGCTTCATGCGCGGCGACGCCAGCCGATTCCCCGCCGGGAAGGCGCGCAGAGATCAGTCTTTTGTAACGATCTGGAGCCTCGTACATCCGCCCGCCGTTCCACGTCCTGCAGCACGCTTAAGCAAAGAGAGTTGAAGCAGAGTTAAGAGATCGAGGGTGTGAGCGCGGAGATCACCAGCGGGTTAATAACGGGCGTTAAAAAACGGCCGGGATCGGGGCGGCGCTCGCATAAGCGGCGGGGCGGCTCTATATCCCTCGCCGATGGCGACCAAGAGCGCGACCCTCGAGCGGCGAGCCGGAACGCCTCGGCGCGCGTCCGAAATGCCCAAGATCCTGTCACCCGCCGAGCCGATCGCGCGCGGCATGGGGCTCGACCGGCCGTTCTTCGACGACAAGAACCGCGCCTTCTGGATCCTCCAGTCGATCGGCTGGAGCGGCTATTTCTTCCTCCGCAGCGTGTCCGGCTTCGCCAACGCGCGCGGGTGGATGTGGCTGGTCCACACTTTGCTGCTGACCGCCACCGGCTATTCGCTGACGCTGCTGATGGCGTCGCTGTTCCGGCGGTTGATCCGGATGCAGCCGATCTGGACGCTGGTCCTGTCGCTGCTGGCGGTCGCCTTCGCGTCCTCGGCCTTCTCGGTGATCGAGACGTGGAGCAATGCGACCTTCGTCCATCCCGGGGCAAGGCCCGTGGGGATCGAGTATTTCGGCGCGATCCTGCTCAATTTCTCGCTGCTCGCGGCGTGGACCGCACTTTACTACGGGATCAATTATTTCCTGCTGCTGGAGGACGAAATCCGCCAGCGCGAGATGCTCGAGGGCCAAGCCTCGACCGCGCAGCTGGCGATGCTGCGCTACCAGCTGAACCCGCACTTCCTGTTCAATACGCTGAATTCGATCTCGACCCTGGTGCTGCTGAAGCAGACCGAGCGCGCCAATGCGATGCTTGCGCGGCTGTCGTCCTTCCTGCGTTACACGCTGGCGAACGAGCCGACCGCGAAGGTGACTCTGGCGCAGGAGGTGGAGACGCTGAAGCTGTACCTCGAGATCGAGAAGATGCGGTTCGAGGACCGGCTGAGGCCGCACTTCAAGATCGAATCCGAAACGATCGGGGCGCGGCTGCCGTCGCTGCTGCTCCAGCCGCTGATCGAAAATGCGATCAAATATGCGGTGACGCCAGCCGAGAACGGCGCCGACATCTGGATCACCGCCAAGCGCGAAGGCCAAGCGGTGCGGATCGAAGTCGCCGACAACGGCAATGGCGAGGGGGCGGAAATGGTTGCCACGCCGTCGACCGGCGTCGGCCTGGCGAACATTCGCGACCGGCTGTCGCAGGCCTATGGCGGGACGCATCGTTTCGAGACCAGACAGAACGACCGGGGCGGCTTTAGCGTTATCGTCGAAATTCCCTTTGAAAGCGGAGACCACGCCTAATGAGCATCCGGACCGTTCTGGTCGACGACGAACCTTTAGCTACCCAGGGCCTGCAGTTGCGGCTTCAGGCGTTCGACGACGTCGAGATCGTCGGCACCGCGGCCAACGGGCGCGAGGCGATCCGCCAGATCAAGACCCACAAGCCCGACCTCGTCTTCCTCGACATCCAGATGCCGGGCTTCGACGGCTTTTCCGTGATCCAGGGGCTGATGGACGTCGAGCCGCCGTTGTTCGTGTTCGTCACCGCTTTTGACGAGCATGCGCTGCGCGCGTTCGACGCACAGGCGGTCGATTATCTGATGAAGCCGGTCGACGAGGACAGGCTTGCCGAAACGATGGACCGCGTGCGCCAGCGGCTGGGCGAGAAGCGCAGCGCCGAGGAGGCCGAGCGGCTCAAGGAGGCGCTCGAGCAACATGCGCCCGAAGCAGCGGAAGAGCTCGCCGACGCCTCGCCCGAGGGTCACGCCGCGAATCGTTACGAGAAGATGATCAACATCAAGGACCAGGGGCAGATCTTCCGCGTCGACGTCGACACGATCGAGCGGATCGACGCCGCCGGCGATTACATGTGCATCCAGACGGGCGACAACACGCTGATCCTGCGCGAGACGATGAAGGATCTCGAAAAGCGGCTCGACCCGCGCCGCTTCCAGCGGGTCCACCGCTCGACGATCGTCAACCTCGACCTCGTCCGGCAGGTCAAGCCGCACACCAACGGCGAATGCTTCCTGGTGCTCGATTCGGGCGCCCAGGTGAAGGTCTCGCGGTCATACCGCGACGTGGTCGCGAGGTTCGTTCATTAAATCTGAGCCCATGCCCCAAGGTGCGGCCCCGCCTTTGGTGAAACCCCTCGCCGCACCAATCGTTGACCGGCCGGAGTCGGCTAATCCATCGAAGGGAGAAAATCGCATGTGGAAGGCTCTATTCACGCTGTCGATCGCGGCGGCCGCGCTGTCCGCGGCGCCGGCACCGGCCAAGACCTACGTCTGCGTCAAATGGGACAATGGCGTTTGCGTGTCGATGCATCGGGTCAAGGGCGAGCAGCCCGCGCCCTATGCAGTCGGCTATGTGTTCGGCCCGAAGTACAGCTACACGGCGGTGAGCGACGTCCCGCAACCGGTCGTCACCTATTACAAGCTCGGATCTGACATGCGCTACGTCTACAATAACGGCTATCTCTACGAGGTCGACCCGACGACCTATGCCGTGACCAAGGTGATCGACACCTATAGCCACTAAGCGCGCGGTTCAGTCGGCGACGGGCGTCCGCGCGGATCACCGCGCGGCGCTCGTCTTACCCGCTGAAGTTCAGTGCGAAGTAAGCGATATTGTCGCTGGTGTCGGGCGCGCCGCGAACGAAGCCGTGCTGGTTCATGTAGCCCGCCTCACCAGTGAGGCGCTTCGACAGGGGCACTGAAACGGTCGCGAGGTTGCGGACCCGGTCGAGTCCGGGGGTGCGCTGGAAGCCGGTCGTGTTCAAATCAAAGAACGGCTCGGTGCTGAGGTTGAGCGCGACTTTGCCGCGCAGCGGAAGCGAGTATTTAAGATAGGGCCGAATGCGCCATCCGGTGCCGCCGACACCCTCCCGCCAGCGCTCTTCGAACCGGATCCGGCCGCTGAGCTTGCCCGGACCAAGCGCCGCGAAATTGTCGAACGTGACCTGCTCGCGCGCACGCCGCTCCATCGTCGTGAAGTGGCCGGCGGCATATTGCGGGTCGTGCGTGTAGCCAGCCCACAGCGTCGTCACCTTGCTGAGGCGAAAGCCGACCAACGTGTTGGACTCGAACTCATAGAGCCCGTTTCGGTTATCGCTGAACCGCACGAACGCATCTTGCGACAAGCGCCACTTGGCCGAGAGTTTCACCGTCGCCGATACCCCGGCCCAGAGCTGCGCGTCGGTACTTGCCCGGGCGGCGGTGCTCGCCCCTAAAGTCCCGATCGCCGCCAATGAAAGTGCCACCCGCCTCACCGGCCCCCTGTTAGGCGACTGTCACAAAAGCGCAACAAAAGCGGCGCGGAACCGAATCAATCGGCCACTAGCCTTCACGTCATGATGCTTCGCGCCACCGTTGTATGGACCGCCGTTGCGGCAGGTTTGTCGCTCGCGCTGCCGGGCGCGGCAAGCGCGGCCGAACATGCGATCTTCCTGAACGCGCCCGCGGCCGCGGGCTCAATGGTCCCGAAGCTCGCGGTTCAGTTCCAGCTCAAGCTGCGATTGCCCGAGGGCCGAGGCCTCGCGCGCCTGTTGCTCGATGCGGGCGTCAGTGAGGGCGATGCGGCGGAAGCGGCGCGCGTCGCCGCAGGGCACCTCGGCGCCGGCAGCGGCGGCTGCCAGGCGAGGGTTTCCGTCGAGCGAAGCGCCGCAGGCGTGTTCAGCGTCGTGCGCGTGCAGCTGGTCACCGACGCGCGCGAGACCGTGATCGAGCGCCGCGGAGCGGAGCTCACAATCTCATCGGATACGCCGACGCGCAGCGCGCCCCGGCTCGTCTAGCCTGCCGTGATCAGCGGCTGAGCACTCCGCCATCGAGCGCCGCCAGGGCCCGCCTCGCGACATCGTGCGACATGGCGGTCTGGCGATTGGCCATGACCATCTCGACATCCTCTTCGAGAAGGACGCTGTTGAATTGAGTGGCGGCGTCGGCGCGGCGACCCTGCTTGGCGAGGGCAATCCCGAGGTTGATCGATCGCGCCGGATCGTACGGCGACACGTTGGCCGAGCGGATCTCGCGCTCCGCGGTCGAATAATTGGAATTTAGAAGCGAGGTGTAGCCCGGCGCGGGATCGTTGGACGGCGCGGGCTGGGCGATCGCGGGAGCAGAAGCAATGAGCGCTGCAGCCGCGACGGCCGGTAAAATCATGGCCTTCATGGGCACCATCAGTGACAAAACAGGAGAGTGTAACCCCAATCCCTTATTTTCACCAAATGAGGCGCCGCGACAGCGGGCAGCCTGCGCCTAGAAGAATGTCGTCAGCCCGTAGAACAAGGCTCCGACCGTGGCCGATGCCGGGATAGTGATGAGCCAGGCGATCATCACATTTCCCGCGACCCCCCAGCGGACCGCCGATGCCCGTCGCGCGGCGCCGGCGCCGATCACGCAGCCGGTAATCGTATGCGTCGTCGAAACCGGGATGCCGTAATATGACGCCGCGAACAGCATCGCCGATCCACCCGCCGACGCCGAAAAGGCCTGGTGCTGCGACAGCCTGGTGATGCGCGTTCCCATCGTCTCGATGATGCGCCAGCCTCCGGTCAGCGTACCGACGCCCATGGCCGCATAGCAGCTGAGCGCCACCCAGTTCGGCACATGAAAGCCGCCGTGGAGAAAGCCCGTCGAATAAAGCAGGACGGTGATGATGCCCATCGTCTTCTGGGCATCGTTGAGGCCGTGGCCGAGCGAGTAAGCGCCTGCCGAAACGAGGTGCAGGCCGCGAAACGTCCGCTCCGAACCGCTCGCGGTCGCGCGAACGCCAAGCCAGCTCGTCGCCAGCATGATGAGCATGGTGAGGATCATTCCAAGCGTGGGCGACAAGACGATCGCGATCAGGGTCTTGTTGAGGCCAGCCCACTGAATGGCGGGCAGGCCGGCGTGGGCGACGCCGGCGCCGACGATTCCGCCGACCAACGCATGGCTCGACGATGACGGAATCCCCTTCAGCCAAGTCACGACATTCCAGAACATCGCGCCGACCAGCGCCGCGAAGACCACGGCGGGAGTCACGAGGTCCTTGTCGATCAGCCCCTTGCCAATCGTATCCGCGACCTTGTGCAGTTGCGGCCACTGGAGAGCCAGGAAGTAAGCGGCGAAATTGAAGAAAGCGGCGAATGCGACTGCCGTAGCCGGGCTCAACAGCCGGGTGGCGACCACCGTCGCGATGGAATTCGCCGCGTCGTGAAGGCCGTTGAGAAAATCGAACGCGAGCGCGACGACGATGAGCCCAACCAGAAGCGGCAGCGCAATTTCATGCATCAGGAGTGATCGATCACGAGGCCGTCGATCTCATTGGCCACGTCCTCAAAGGCGTCCATCACCTTCTCGAGATTCTTGAACACCTCGCGGGCGACTGCGAACTGAAGCGGGTCCTGGCGAGCGGTCTGGAAGGCGCGCTTCAGCCCCTGGGCATGAATCTCGTCGGCCTGGCCTTCGAGGTCGACGACCCTGCCCGTGAGCTCGTGCAACATCGCGCCATTCGCGCCGACGTTGCGCAGCAAGGGCAGAGCTTGCTCGGTGAGCGCCGCCGCCGCGGCAATCAAGTCGACGATCTGCTTCATTTCCGGCCGCAGCTCGTGCAACTCGTACAGGTCGATCGCGCGCGCGGTCGCGAGCATCTCGTCGATAGTGTCGTCCATCGCCACGATCAGCGAGGTAATGGCGCCGCGGTCAAACGGCGCGAGGAATGTCTTCCTGACTTCCCTCAGCACCTGCCGGATCACCTCGTCGGCGTCGTGCTCACGATCGCGGATGACCTGCAGGATCTCGGACGTCGAAGCGCCGTCGTGAGCAAGCCGTTTGAGCGCGTCCGATGCTTGCACCAGCGTCGCGGCATGGGCCTCGAACATGCCGAAGAAGTCGCCCTTGCGGGGCAGCAGACGTTGAAACCAACCAAACATCGATGACCCCCACAAATTGCCGCCGCGCGGTTAGCCGACGCCGCTCGCATCGGCAACGATCGCGGGCAAACGCCATTCTCCATCAGCTATTGCGACGCTTCGGTTACGCCCGGCGGACGTTCCCGTTACAGAAATAAGACTCGGCTCAATCTTCCGCATCGAGCGAATAGCCGGCCGAGCGGACCGTGCGAACGACATCCTCCTGGCCGCCTTCGTTGAGCGCCTTGCGCAAGCGCCGGACGTGAACGTCGACGGTCCGGGCGTCGATGTCGCGGTCGCGCGGCCAGACGGCGTCGAGCAGCTGGGCGCGCGAGAACACCCGGCCCGGACTTTGTATGAGGTGCCTGAGGAGGCGAAACTCGGTCGGGCCGAGCTGCACCGACCGGCCGGCCCGGCGCACGCGATGCGCGTCGACGTCCATTTCGATGTCGCCGTAGGCCAGCACCTCACCGGCGAGCGCCGGCCGCACGCGGCGCAGCACCGCGCCGACGCGGGCGAGCAGCTCGCGCGGGCTGAACGGCTTGGTCACATAATCGTCGGCGCCGGTCTGGAGCCCGCGAATGCGGTCGCTCTCCTCGCCCCGCGCGGTCAGCATGATGATCGGCACATGCGCGGTGTTCGGACGGCGGCGCAGCCGCCGGCACACCTCGATCCCGCTGACGCCCTCGATCATCCAGTCGAGGATCACCAGATCCGGAGTGCGTTCTTCGGCCAGAAGCAGCGCTTCGTCGCCGTCCGCGGTACGGACGATGTCGTAGCCCTCCCGATCGAAGTGCCACATCAACAGGTCCGCGAGCGCGCGATCATCCTCGACCAACAGAAGGGCGGGCTTGGTCACTCCAACCTGCTACGACGGCACGGTGACACTTTTATGAAACCGCCACGGGCACAAGCACGTGAATGGTTGTGCCGACGCCCACCTCGCTGTCGATGCTGAGCCGGCCGCGATGGCGTTCGACAATATGCTTGACGATCGAGAGGCCAAGGCCGGTGCCGCCAAGCGACCGGCTGCGGCTGGTATCCACCCGATAGAAGCGCTCGGTGACGCGCGCGATATGCTCCGGAGCGATGCCTTCGCCCTCGTCGGCAACGGAAAGATGGACCATCGGCCCTGCCGCTTGCGCCGCGACCGTGACCGGGGTCCCCGCCTCCCCGTAGCGCAGCGCGTTGGCGATGAGGTTGTCGAGCAGCTGAAGGATCTGCCCGCGGTCGGCGGCGATCGGCGGGAGGTTGGCTTCGACCCTTCGGACGATGGCCGAGCTGCGTTCCTCCGCCATGCGCCCCGCGCTGCCAGCGGCTTGCTCGATCAAAGGCTCGAGGTCGATCGCTTCGGTCGGTGCGGTGAACTTCTCCGCCTCGATGCGCGACAGCGAGATCAGGTCTTCGACGACGCGCTGCATGCGCCGCGCTTCGTCGTGCACGACCGAGAGGAAGCGCTCGCGAGTCGCCGGCTCGATCTCATCGGCCTGCTCGCGCAGCGTTTCCGTGTAGCCGATCAGGGTCGACAGCGGCGTCCTCAGCTCATGGCTCGCGTTGGCGACGAAATCCACGCGCATCTGCTCGGCGGCGCGCGCCTCGCTCCGGTCGACGAAGCGGATCAGCCACGCCCCGCCCGGCAGCACCGCACTGCGCATCAGCCAATGGCGCCGCGAGCCACCGAGCCCGGTCAGCTCAACGTCTTCCGCGGCTTCGGAAGCGCTTTCAAGAGCGGCGAGCGCGGCCGGATGGCTGACCACCTCATGAAGCGCGGCGCCGTCGATCGACTCGCCGAGCAACTCGCGCGCGGCCGCATTGGCGGCCACCACCTGGCCGCCGTCGAGGATGATCGCGGCCTCGCTGAGCCCTTCGAGAAGTGCCGGTGAGTTGAGTGTCATGTCGGACATCGCGCAGGGATTAGATCAGTTGTGCGGTCAAAGGCCAGCAACTAGGGGACGGCCATGGCCAGCAAGTTCGAGACGTTCGCCGCGCTCCACGTGCCCGGCAACCCGGTGATCCTGTACAATATCTGGGACGTCGGCAGCGCGCTCGCGGTGGTGGCGGCGGGCGCCAAGGCGCTGGCGACGGGAAGCCACCCGGTGGCGGACGCCAACGGCTGGCCGGACGGGCAGAAAGTGCCGATCGACTTCGCGCTGGCCAACGCCAGGCGGATCGTCGAAGCGGTCGAGCTGCCGGTGACGGTCGACTTCGAAGGCGCGTATTCGGACGACCCCGAAATCGGCGCGGCCAATGTCGGCGAGCTCAAGGCGACCGGCGCGGTCGGGTGCAATTTCGAGGATCAGGTGATCGGCGGAGAAGGACTCCATCCGCTGGAGGTGCAGGTGAAGCGCATCGCCGCGATCCGGCGGGCGGTGGGCGATCAATTCTATCTCAACGCGCGCACCGATTTGTTCCTCAAGACCCAGACCTATGACGATGCGCTGGTCGGCCAGGTGGTCGAGCGCGGGAAAGCCTTCGCCGACGCCGGGGCGAGCGGCTTCTTCGTGCCGCGCCTCGCCGATCCGGCGCAGATCGAGCGCGTGGTGCGCGAGGTGCCGCTGCCCTTGAACGTCATCGCCTTCCCCGGCGCGCCCGACAAGAAGCTGTGGGCCGATGCCGGCGTCGCGCGGATCAGCCACGGCCCGTTCCCGCACCGCGCGCTGATGAAGACGCTGACCGAGATGGCGCACGAAGCGATAAGCTGAGCTTGGGTGTTGAGCGCAAGATTTTAGAAGCCCAAATCCGCGCGCCGCGCCAAAGGACTTGCTCGAAAAGGAGGCCGTGGCCGTCATGAGCAAGTTCGAGGATTTCGCGAAACTTCACGTGCCCGGCGACCCGCTGGTGCTGTTCAACGCCTGGGACGCGGGCAGTGCGGCAGCAGTCGCGAAATCCGGCGCAAGCGCCATCGCGACCGGCAGTGCCTCGGTCTCCATGGCCAACGGCTTCGGTGACGGCGAGGAGGTGCCGCTCGACTGGGTGCTCGGCAACGCCAGCCGGATCGTCAGCGCGGTCGAGCTTCCGGTCACGATCGATTTCGAAGGCGGCTATGCAACCGACCCGGGCGGGCTGACGGCGAACGGCCGGCGCCTCGCCGAGACCGGGGCAATCGGCTGCAATTTCGAGGACCAGGTGGTCGGGACCGATCACTTGTACGGCATCGTCGACCAGGCCGAGCGGATTTTCGCGTTGCGCGCCGGAGTCGGCGACGGATTCTTCCTCAATCTGCGCACCGATTTGTTCCTGAAAGCGCCCGCCGCCGAGCATGACTCGGCGCTGGCCGACGCGGCGATCGAACGCGGCAAGGCTTATGCGGCCGCCGGCGCCAATGGGTTCTTCATTCCGGGCCTCGCCGACCTTTCGCTGGTCGAACGCATTAGCAAGGCGGTGGAGATCCCGATCAACGCCATGCACTTGCCGAACGGACCGAGCCGCGCCGAATGGGTGCGGGCCGGAATCGCGCGCGTCAGCCACGGCCCGTTCCCGTACATGGCGATGCAGGAGTGGTTGACCGGCGCGGCGCGCGCGGCGATCGGCTAGGCGCGGCCGAACTTCCACCACGGCACGCGCGGGCCCGACTTCAGCACCGTCTTGCGGAACAGTTGCGCGCCGACGCGCAGGATGAGCGCGACCCACACCGCCTGCCAGGCGATCGCCGCGACGTGCGGCCAGATTGCCGGCTCCTGCGCGGCACGGGCGAGCATCGCCATCGGGGAGGACAGCGGGAAAATCGACGCGGCGAGGCCCTTGACCGAATCGGGCGCGCCGATCGCGGTCGAAGCGAAGCCGAAGATCAGCACCTGGGCGAAGGTCACCGGCATCGACATGGTCTGGACTTCGCGCGCGGTCGACGCCTGCGCGCCGATCATCAGGAACGCCGCGCCGAACAGCAGATAGTTCATCGCGAAATAGATGATGCCGAGCGCGAGGAAGACCGGCCAGCCGACTGCCGGCACCGGCAGGGTCGCGACCCCGCCGTGCTTGACCAGCTGGACCAAGAGCGCGCCGGCGCCGATCCATACGACGAGGCCGAGGACCGATGCCGAGAGCATCGCGAACAGCTTGCCGACGAACATCGCGTCGATCGGGATCGCGGCGGCGATCACCTCGATGATCTTGTTCGATTTCTCCTCGATCAGCTGCGACAGCACCATGGTCGAGAGCATCAGGGTCAGCAGGAACAAGGCGACCTGCGCGACCTGGGCGGTGAGCGCGCGGTCGCGGACGTCGGTGCCCGTCGAGGCGCTAACGTTGGTCACGGAAACGTCGGGCACGGGCCCCGCGCCACGCGACCGGGCGGTGGCGAGCATCAGCTTGAGCTGCCCGAGCGTGCCCGGGTCCTGGGCCAGCGCGCCGGTCAAATGCGGATGGTCGAGGCTGCCGCTCAACACCGCGCGCACCGGCGGGAGCCGCGTCGCCAGCAGCTTTTTCTCCTGCGCCCTCAAGTCGGGCCCGGGCGGATAGTTGACCAGCTGAACCAGCGCCTGGTCGCCGAGCGCGTCGGCAAGCTGCCCGCGCGCCGCGGCGAGCCGGTCGAACTCGGCCCTTGGCGCGACGACCGCGACCACCGGCCGCTCGGCCTGGTTGGCGATGTTGTTCCCAATCCCGGCGAAGACCCCGCCGAACAGCAGCGGGAACAGCGGGCCGAGCAGGAAGAAGATGAAGGTCTTCGACAGCACGGTCGCGGTGAAGTCGCGCCTGGCGATGACGAAGGCCGAGCGGAGGAAGCGCATCATTGCGGCTTCTCCTGCCCCATTGCCGCCGCGGCGCCCGCGCCGGCGATGGCGACGAACGCGTCATGGAGCCCGGGGCGCTCGATGGCGAGCGTCTCGATCCCAGCGGCGCCGTCGATCAGCGCCTTGAGCAGCGGCTCGGGACCGCCGGGCGGAAGCTCGAACACAAATTCGTCGCCCTCGCGGCGCGCGTCCGCCGGGATGGCGGAACGCCAGGCGCCGTCGCTCGCGCGGGTGCGCAGGCGGACGATCGGACGGAGCCGCGCGCGCGCCTCGTCGACTCGGCCGTCGAACGCGAGCCTGCCCTTAGCGATGATCGCGATCTCCTCGCACAGGCGCTCGGCATGGGCGATGACATGGGTCGAGAAGATGATGGTCGCGCCGGCGCGCGCCTCGCGGCGGATCATTTCCTCCAGCCGCGCCTGGTTGATCGCATCGAGACCCGCGAAAGGCTCGTCGAGGATGATCAGCCGCGGCTTGTGGATGATCGTTCCGAGCAACTGGACGGTCTGCGCCATGCCCTTCGACAGGGTGCGGATCGGCTTCTTCGCCCAGTCGGAGAGATTGTGCTCGGCGAGCAGCGCATCGGCGCGGCGGCGGCCTTCGGCCAGCGGCAGGCCGCGCAGCGCGCCCATGAAGGCGATCGCCTCGCGCGCGTGCATCGAAGGATAGAGCCCGCGCTCCTCGGGAAGGTAGCCGATCTCGCGCGCCGCCTCGAGCGGGCGCTCGCGGCCGAGCACGACGCGGCGGCCGCTCGACGGGTCGATGATGCCCAGGAGCATGCGCAGGATCGTCGTCTTGCCGGCGCCGTTGGGGCCGAGCAGGCCGTAGATCGAGCCCGCCGGGACGGACAGGCTGACGCCGTCGACGGCGCGGGTTTCGTTGAAGTCCTTGACGAGGTCGACAGCCTCGACGGCGAGCGCTTCGGATGCTGCGGATGGGACCTGTCGAAGCACTGAAATTCCTACGAAAACGGTCGCGGCCGGTGTACAGGCGCGCCGTGCATAAAGGCCAAAGCCTTGAGGAAGCAATAAGGGCGCAAGCGGAGCGGCTGGGCTTTGCCGCGTGCGGCTTCACGCGCGCCGACGCGGCCGACCGCGCCGGACTCGACCTCCGGCGGTGGCTCGAGGCCGGGCACCACGGGACGATGGGCTGGATGGAGGCGCGCGCGGATCATCGGGTGTCGCCGCTCGCGCTGTGGCCGGAGGCCAAGTCGGCGATCCCGCTCGGCATGAGCTATGCGCCGGCTTCCGATCCGCTGGCGCTGGCCGGACAGCCGGAGGTCGGCCGGATCTCGGTCTATGCGCAGGGCGGCGACTATCACAAGACGGTCAAGAAGGCGCTGAAGGCGCTCGCCCGGTTCATCGTCGAGCAGGTCCCGAGCGAGCTCAAGGTGTTCGTCGATACGGCGCCGGTGATGGAAAAGCCGCTCGCACAGGCGGCGGGGATCGGCTGGCAGGGCAAGCACACCAACCTCGTCAGCCGCGAACATGGCAGCTGGCTGTTTCTCGGCGTGATCCTGACAAGTCTCGAGCTGACACCCGACGCGCCGGCGGACCACGGCCAGCATTGCGGATCGTGCACGCGCTGCCTCGACGCCTGTCCGACGCAGGCGTTCATCGGGCCGCACCGGATCGACGCGCGGCGCTGCATCTCGTACCTGACGATCGAGCATGACGGCGCGATCCCGGTCGAGTTCCGGACCGCGATGGGCAACCGGATCTATGGCTGCGACGATTGCCTGGCGGTATGCCCGTGGAACCGCTTCGCCGACGCGGCCGCGGCGAACCGCGCGTTCCTGCCGCGCGCGGAACTGGCTGCGCCGAAGCTCGCCGACCTGCTCGCGCTCGACGATGCTGCGTTCCGCGAGATGTTCGCCGGGTCTCCAATCAAGCGGATCGGGCGTGCCCGGATGATCCGCAACTGCCTGATCGCGGCGGGCAACAGCGGCGATTCTGCACTGAGCGCGGCGATCGAGCCGCACCTCGCCGACCCAGATCCGGTGATCGCCGAAGCGGCCGAGTGGGCGCTCGCTCAGCCCGGCGTTTCGAGCTCGAGGATGCAGGCCGCCTGATTCATGTCGGCGCCGGACGGGCTGCGCGTATCGACATAAGTCACGCGCATCTGGGCGTCGCGGGACGGATAGAGATAGGCGTCGAGCACGCAGCGGGGGCCGCGGAACTGGAGCTTGACGCTGGTGCCTTCGCGGATCTGCAGCGCGGGCTTGCCGAAATGACCGACCAGCTCCTGCGCGGTGAGGCCGTAGAGGCTGCTCTGCCGCTGCTGGGGCTGGACGGGCGCGGCGGGCGCGGGCGCCGGCTGCTGGGGCCGCGGCGCGCAGGCGGCGGCGAACAGGATCAGGCAAAGGGCAAGGAAGCGGCGCATGAGCGAACGATGCATGGTGTCGCGCGCCGAGGCAATGTTGCCGCGCGCCGAACCGCCCGCTAGGCGCGCCCTTTCCCATTCCATCCGGAGTTTCCGATGCCCGAACCGCGCCTCGATGTCCTGTGCATCGGCAATGCCATCGTCGACGTGATCGCCAATGCCACCGACGAGTTCCTGGCGCAGGAAGGGCTGACCAAGGATTCGATGCGCCTGGTCGACGCCGAGGAGGCCGAACGACTTTACGACCATATGCGGCCGGCGCGAGAGGTCAGCGGCGGATGCGCCGGCAACACCGCCGCGGGAATCGCCGCGCTGGGCGGCCGCGCGGGCTTCATCGGCCAGGTCGCGCCCGACCAGCTCGGCGGCTTCTACCGCCACGACCTCACCGCCGCGGGGGTCGAATTCTCGACGCCGCCCGTGGACGTCGGCGTGCCCACGGCGCGATCGATGATCCTCGTCACACCCGACGGGCACCGGACGATGAACACCTTCCTCGGTGCCGCGCAGGAGCTTGCGGTCGACGTGCTGGACGAGGAGCAAATCCGCTCGTCGGGCATCCTCTATCTCGAGGGCTATTTGTGGGACCCGGAGACGGCGCGCAACGCGATGGTCCGGGCAATTGAAGTCGCCCGCGAGGCCCGGCGGAAGGTCGCGTTCAGCCTGTCCGATTTGTTCTGCGTCGACCGGCACCGCGAAGGCTTCACCGCGCTGATCGACGAGGCGCGGATCGACATATTGTTCGCGAATGAAGCCGAGATCCTCGCGATGGCCGGCGTCCCGCACCTCGAGACGGCGGTGGCCGCGATTGCGCCCAAGGTCGAGACGCTGGTCGTGACTCGCGGCGCGGCCGGGGCGCTGGCGGTCCGCGGAGGCGAGCGCGCCGACGTTCCCGCCGAGCCGGTCGACAAGGTCGTCGACACGACCGGCGCCGGCGACCTGTTCGCGGCCGGATTCCTGTACGGCGAAGCGACCGGCAAGACCCTTGTCCAGTCACTGCGATTGGGGGCGATCTGCGCCGCCGAGGTGATCCAGCATTATGGCGCGCGCCCCGAGGCGGACCTCAGGGCGCTTGCTGGAGAATTAGCGGCTTAGCCGCGCTCTTCAGGATTGCCTGGCGCAGGAGCCCCTGGCAGCGGCGCAACGCCGACTGAGCCAGGTGCGTCGGCCGCCAGTTCGGGCACGTCGAAGATGCCGCGGCCGACATGGCTTCGGCTGCGCGAATAGCCGAAGTAGAGCAGCAACCCCACCGCGCCCCACACCGGGAGAACGAGGATCGCAACCGGCGGGAGCATCACGTAGAGCGCGATGCAGCCGAGGATGGCGACAGGCGCGATAATCCCGACGGCGGGAGTCCTGAACGGGCGCTTCCGGCCGGGGTCGGTGCGGCGCAGCACCATCACCGAGATCGCCACCATCATGAACGCGAACAGGGTGCCCGAGTTGGAATAATCGGCGAGCTTCCCGACCGGGAGGAAGGCGGCGGCGAGCATCACGCCGACGCCGGTCACCGCGGTTACGACGTGCGGGGTGTGGAACTTCGGGTGCACCGAAGCGAGCTTGTCCGGAAGGAGGCCGTCGCGGGCCATGACGAAGAAGATGCGGGTCTGGCCGAACATCATCATCAGCACGACTGACGGCAGCGCGATGAACGCGGCGATGCCCATGAGGTCGCCGATCCGCTGATAGCCGACGGTGCGCAGCACATGGGCGAGCGCCTCACGCGAGCAGACCAGGGGCTGCGTCACGCCCTGTGCGACGATGGCCTTACACTGGTTGGTCAATTCGATGCTGCCCGGCGGGAACGGATGGCCGAGCGCGTCGCGAACCGGCTGGGCGCCCATGGCGCCGATCGCCCCGGCCGCGACCAGCAGGTAGAAGATCGTGCAGATGCCAAGCGAGCCGATGAGGCCGATCGGAACGTTGCGCTGCGGGTTCCTGGTCTCCTCGGCCGCGGTCGAGACCGCGTCGAAGCCGACATAAGCGAAGAAGATCGAGGCCGCGGCGCCGACCACGCCATAGGTGCCCCACCCGTTGGGGATGAACGGCGTGAAGTGACTGCCCTTGAGGATCGGCAAAGTGAGGATGCAGAAGATGGTGAGCGCGGTGATCTTGACCAGGACGAGGATCGCGTTGAACCGCGCGCTCTCCTTGGTGCCGATGATGAGCAGGACGGTCACGAGGCCCGAAATCACCGCGGCGGGCAGGTTGAACACGCCGCCGCCGAACGGGCCCGCGGCGAGCGAAGCGGGAACGATGATCCCCCAGCTTTTCATCAGCCCGACGAAATAGCCCGACCAGCCGACCGCGACCGCGCTTGCGCCGATCGCATATTCGAGGATCAGCGCCCAGCCGACCATCCACGCGAACAGCTCGCCCATGACGGCATAAGTGTAGGTGTAGGCGGAGCCGGCGACCGGGACCATCGAGGCGAGCTCCGAATAGCACAAAGCCGCAACCGCGCAGACGGTGCCCGCGATGACGAAGCTGATCATCATCGCCGGCCCAGCCTTTTGGGCGGCCTCGGCGGTGAGCACGAAAATCCCGGTGCCGATGACCGCGCCGATGCCCAGCAGCGTCAGCTGGAATGCGCCGAGCGAGCGATGCAGGCCCTTCTTCTCCGCGGTTGCAAGGATTGCATCCAGCGATTTGACCCGGCCGAGAAGGCCCCCGCGCTCTGCTGCAGTTGCCATCATTCTCCCCTATCCATCGGTTCGCCGCGCGACCCTAACGGCTGGAGGGCCAAGGGCAATCCCTCTTTCCACGCGCAATCTTGGCTCGAACATGAACGCCTAACGCGCCAGCATGGGTCCGAGCGGCCGTCCGCCGAAGATGTGGACGTGGAGGTGCGGCACCTCCTGGTGCGAGTCGGGACCAGCGTTCGCGAGCAGGCGGTAGCCGCTGGTCACCACGCCCGCGGCGCGCGCGACATTGCCGACCGCGCGGACGAACCCGGCGATCTCCGCGTCCGACGCCCTGGCCGAGAAATCGTCCCACGAAACGTAGGGGCCCCTGGGGATCACCAGGATGTGGGTCGGGGCCGCGGGATTGATGTCGGGAAATGCGAGCGCGTAATCGTCCTCGTAGATCTTCGTGGACGGGATTTCGCCGCGGAGAATGCGCGCGAAGATGTTGCTGTCGTCATAGGGCTGAGTGGCGTCGATGGGCATGGGACCGAAGTGTGGCGCGTGCGTGCGCTCCGTCAAGCGATTGTGCCGCGCTCCGACGCCGGATAATCTCGCGCCATGGCCAGCATCGCGCCGCGCTTGAACCTGGGACGATTTTTCTTCGAGCCCGTTCGCGGCACCGCGCTGCTCAGCAGCGGATTGGCCGTATGGTTCCTCGGCGCCGCTTATTGCCACGGTTACCAGCTGCTGCGCTCGGGCATCACGGGCAGCTGGTCGGGCAGCCTGACCTGGTCGGCGATCGCCGTGGTGCCGTGGTTCGCCCTGTTCGAATGGTCAAAGCAGCCGCGAGGCATTGCGACACTTCACCGGCCCCGTGTCCTTTTTGGCCTGGTGCTTGGCATCGCCGCATTTTCCGTCGCGCTCGAATATGCGGTGAATTTCTGCGTCGGCGATACGAGCGGGCGTCTCGGGCTGCTGATCATGCGGCGCCTTCCGGCGATTGGCGTCACGGTCTTGCTGCTGGCGTTGACCCGGAAAGCGGTGCTTCGGCGGCCACCCGCGGCTGTCCCGGTCGCGCTTGGTGGAATGGCCGAATCGATCGACTGGATTGAAGCTGCCGATAATTATGTCGAGGTTCACCTCGGCGGCCGGGTTCTGCTGCTGCGAATGACCATGCGCGCCGCCGAGCGCGAACTGGGCGCGCGCGGGTTCCTTCGCATTCACCGCCGCTTCCTCGTCAACCGAAGGCGCGTGCAGGCGGTCATGGGATCCAACGGCGACCGACGGGTCCGCGTCGCCGGGAAAGACCTGCCGGTCGGCAGCCGTTACGCAACGGACCTTCGACCCTAGGGTTCGACTCTAAGGCTTTCGCCACTTCGTCCCAAATTCGTTGAGCCTGGCCCGGATCGGAGGTTGCTGCCGATCGCGGCAGTGAACCGCCGAACCCTTCCGAGGAGCCGGCGCAAGCAAACCGAGCGAGGCTTTCGATGGGACGATCCGTGCGCGCCGGCGCCGCAGGACTGCTGGTGGCCGCGTCCTGCTTTCCGACGGGCGCGCATGCACAAGGCCGGTCGGGCGACAATGTCGTCACCCAAGCCGAGGACGGATTCGGCTTCAGCACGGGCCGCGAGTCGATCGGGATCTACAGCGCCGGCAACGCACGCGGTTTTTCACCCACCGACGCCGGCAACGTGCGGATCGACGGGCTGTATTTCGATCCGGCGGAGGGCCTGCCCGACGCCCTCGTCTCTTCGACCAGCATCCGGGTCGGCCTGTCGGCCCAAGGCTATCCCTTCGCCGCGCCGAGCGGGATCGTCGATCAGCTGTTGCGCAAGCCCATCGCAAAGCCCGGCGGATCACTGATCGCCAATTTCGACGAGCTTGGCGGCGGCGGCGTCGAGCTGGACGGCTCCGTTCCGCTGACCCCGAACCTGAGCCTCGGCTACGGACTGACCGGCAACCGCGTTCAATATGGCGACGGCACCCATGCCTGGACCACCGGCCAGAGCCTGATCGCGGATTGGCGGGCGGGCAGCGTCGAGGTCGTCCCGTTCGTGTCGGTGTTCAACGATTATGGTGACCTTGCGAGCATCAATTATGTCCCGACCGGTCCGTTCCTGCCGAGGTTTGCCGCAGCCCGCCGCTACGAGGGACCCGACTGGTCCAGGATCCGCTACACGGGGACCAACACCGGGCTGCTGTCGTCACTGGACCTCGGCCAGGACTGGCGGCTACGGCTGGGGCTGTTCCGTTCGGGTGCGAACCGCAAGCGGGGATTCACCAATATCTTCGCCGAGCAGGCGGATGGCACCGGTGAACGCATCACGATTGCCGATCCGCCGACCGAGCGCCGGTCACTGAGCGGCGAGTTCAGGCTGACGCACGCGATCTCGGAAGGGCCGCGGCAACACGTCATCCATCTCAGCATCCGCGGACGCGATGCGCATCGCGAGTTTGGCGGGGGCGATGTCATCGACACCGGACCGGGCCGGATCGGCGAAAAGGTCATCACCCCGAAGCCGGACTTCCAATTCGGCGAGCTCAGCCATGATCGTGTGCGCCAGCTGACTTATGGCGTCGCATATTCGGCGTCGTGGAAAGGCCGCGGCCAGGTCGGCATCGGGCTGTCGCGTGCGATCTTTCGCAAGACGACCGCGATCCCGGAAGTCCCGACAGCGGAGCTCAGTTCCAGCCCCTGGCTTTACAACGCCAATGCCGCGGTCAACCTCAGCTCGTCGCTGATTGCCTATGCGGGCTACGCCCGGGGGCTGGAGGAAAGCGGGGTCGCCCCTGGGAATGCCGCCAACCGCAACCAACCCTTGCCGGTCATCCTGACACGGCAGAAGGATGCGGGTCTTCGCTTCAGCCTGGGGAGCGGCCTGAAGGTGGTGGTCGGCGCATTCGACCTCTCGCGGCCCTATTTCGGATATGAAGCCGGGAACGTCTTCACCATGGTCGGGACGACGCGTAGCCGGGGCGTTGAATTCTCGGTCTCGGGCTCGCTGCTGCCCGGCCTCGATCTGGTTGCCGGCGGAGTCGTCCTTCGCCCCCAGGTGGTGAAGGACGATTCGGTGGTGGGCGTGATCGGGTCGAAGCCGGTCGGGCTTCCAGATCACGATTTCAGCATCAACGCGGACTGGCGCCCGGCGAGATTGAACGGCGTCGCATTCGACGCCGCGATCCACGTCCGTGGAAAGATCCCCGCGACGACCGACAATCTGGTCTTTGTCCCACCGCGGACCCAAGTCGACGTCGGGACCCATTACCGGTTCCGGCTGGCCAGCCGAAGCGCGACCCTGCGCCTCCAGGTCAGCAATCTCTTCGACACACTCGGATATGGGCTGAACGGCGCCGGAAATTATTGGCGCATGTCCGGACGTTATGCGCTGGGCTATCTGACCATCGACATGTGACTTACGGAATATTCGCCGGCGAGGCTCGCGGGCGGACTCTTCTTGACCGTGCCCCTCCGCCCGCTACCACCTGCAAGCGTGAGCGACGAGACTCCTCCGGAAAGCCTGATTCCGTACGACGAGATCGTGCAGGACGCGCTTCGGGCCGTGGTCGGGCGGGTGCTTGGCGAGGTCGAGCAGACGGGCGGCCTGCCCGGCGACCATCATTTCTACATCACCTTCAAGACCCGCGCGCCGGGCGTTGCGATCCCCAAGCATCTGCTCGAGCGCTTCCCCGACGAGATGACGATCGTCATCCAGCATCGCTTCTGGGACCTCAAGGTCGAGGACGACGATTTCACCGTCGGGCTGTCGTTCGGCGGGGTTCCGGCGACGCTTCACGTGCCGTTCGCGGCGGTGACCCAATTCCACGATCCGGCGGTCGAGTTCGCGCTGACCTTCCACGCCAATGCCGATGAAGCGCCGAGCGGCGACCATGAGGTCGCCGAGAACGACGCGCCCGAACCCACTGCGGAACCAGCGGCGAAGGACGACGGATCGAACGTCGTCAGCGTGGACTTTACGCGGAAAAAATAACAGGAAGCCGTCATCGCGAGCACAGCGAAGCGATCCAGTCGCACTGGATTGCCGCGTCGCTGCCGCTCCTCGCAATGACGAAGGACAGCATGTCGAGCAGCACCCGAACCGAGAGTGACAGCTTTGGGCCGATAGACGTCCCCGCCGACGCCTATTGGGGGGCGCAGACCGAGCGGTCGATCGAAAATTTCCCGTTCGGGCCGAAGGAGCAGATGCCGCTGGAGATCGTCCATGCGCTCGGCTTCATCAAGCAGGCCGCGGCGCGGGTGAACGCCCGCATCGGCGGGCTCGACCCCAAGCTCGCCGAGGTCATTCAGCAGGCCGCGGCCGAAGTCGCGCGCGGCGACCTCGACAGCCAGTTTCCCCTGGTCATCTGGCAGACCGGGTCGGGCACCCAATCCAACATGAACGCCAACGAGGTGATCGCGGGCCGCGCCAACGAGATCGTCACCGGCAAGCGCGGCGGCAAGGCGCCGGTCCACCCCAACGACCATGTCAACAAGAGTCAGTCGTCGAACGACAGCTTTCCGACGGCGATGCACATCGCCGCCGCGCGCGCGGTCCACAAGCGGCTGCTGCCCGCGCTGAAGACGATGCATGCCCGGCTTGCCGATCAGGCCAAGCGCTGGGACTCGATCGTCAAGATCGGCCGCACGCATTTGCAGGATGCGACTCCGCTAACTCTCGGCCAGGAATTCTCGGGCTATGCGGCGCAGGTCGAGGACTGCATCGCGCGGGTGGAAGGCTTGCTGCCGCGGGTGATGCGGCTGGCGCAGGGCGGGACGGCGGTCGGTACCGGGCTCAACGCGCCCAAGGGCTTCGCCGAGGCATTCGCGAAGGAAGTCTCGAACCTCACCCAGCTGCCCTTCACCTCGGCGCCGAACAAGTTCGCCGAACTGGCCGCGCACGACACGATGGTCGAGCTGTCGGGCGTGCTCAACGTCATCGCCGTCTCGCTGAGCAAGATCGCCAATGACATCCGCCTGCTCGGATCGGGCCCGCGCTGCGGGCTGCGCGAACTCAAGCTGCCCGAGAACGAACCGGGAAGCTCGATCATGCCGGGCAAGGTCAACCCAACCCAGGCCGAGATGCTGACCATGGTCGCGGCGCAGGTGATGGGCAATCACGTCGCGGTCACCATCGGCGGGCTTCAGGGGCATTTGGAACTGAACGTGTTCAAGCCGCTCATCGCAGCCAACGTGATCCGATCGATCAACCTGCTGTCGACCGGGATGGAAAGCTTCACGGCACGCATGCTCGACGGCGCCGAGCCGGACGAGAAACGGATTGCCGAGCTGATGAACCGATCGCTGATGCTGGTCACCGCGCTCGCGCCCGAGATCGGCTACGATAATGCGGCGGCGATCGCCAA
Source organism: Sphingomonas sp. (assembly GCF_045810705.1). GTDB lineage: Bacteria > Pseudomonadota > Alphaproteobacteria > Sphingomonadales > Sphingomonadaceae > Sphingomicrobium. Next base: position 36,866 of record NZ_JBJMVI010000018.1, read on the forward strand.
GCATGCGCACAAGACCGGCCAGACGCTGAAGGACGCGGGGATCGAGCTCGGCCTGATCGACGAAGCGACCTTCGACCGCGTCGTCAAGCCGGAGGGAATGCTCGGCCGCTAAAGCTTCAGGTTGAGGCGCGCGCCGAGATTGTCGATCCCCGGGTTTTCCTTACCCTCGAGCTGCGCGTGGCTCATGTGGACCCAGCTCGCTTCGATGCTCAGCCGGTCGTTGATGCGCGTGCCGATGCCGACCTCCGGCTCGAACAGGACCCGGCTGCCGAACGCGATCTTGTCGGTGCGGAAAAATTTGCCGGCGGAGCCGTTGTGGATCGCCAGACCCAGGCCGGGGCGAATGTACCAGCCGCCGCCGAGGCCGAACCGCGCGGACAGGCCGGCAGCCGCATAATCGGTGTTGCCGGCCGTATTCAGCGCGCCGAACAGATAGGGCTGCAGGAAAGTGTGGAAAAGTCGGCCGCCGCGATAGCCGATCGACAGGTCGACGCCGCTTTCGAGACCGGATTTGTCGAGCGGGGTCTTGACGTCGTGAACGTGGAGGCCGCCGAACAGCTCGCCCGCCATTGCCGGGCCCGGAACAGACGCCGTCAGCAGCGCGGCGCAGATGATCCGGATCAATTTCAATGAGTTTCTCCCAGCCGTCGGATGTCGCAAGCAGAACTCATCGAACAGATCAATGTGCCCTGGCAGTCTCATTGCCATGCTTCAACAACCGGCGATTAACTTCAAGGCATTAATCATGCGGTTATCGCGAATGGCTAACGATTAGCTAACACATTCAAATATCGGTGAGATTCTGGCGAGCGGCCATTGCTTTTATCGATTTCCCATTGCAGCCTCCGCGCGATGGCCGCGTAGTACCTGGGGAGGGTGGGTCCGATGAAATTCCGTCACGCTGGACTGACCGCGGCTGCGGCCGCGGGCGCATTGCTGCTTGGCGCATGCGACCCGGGCGGCGGGGGTGGCGGAGGCACGCCGACACCGACGCCAACGCCTACGCCGACCCCCACGCCGACACCGACGCCGTCGCCGCTCCAGGCGCTCGTCAACCAGCCGCCAGTGCCCGTCTATTTCGCCATGCTGCTGACCGACGGCACCGTCCTTGCCCAGGCCAACCCCAATCCGGCCGCGGGAATTAGCGCGGGCGATTTCTACCTCCTGACCCCGGACCAGAACGGCGATTATGCCCGCGGCACCTGGCACAAGATCACGTCGCCGCCGGCCGGCTATTCGCCTTGGGCGACGACCGAATCGGTCCTGTCGGACGGGCGCCTGCTGTTGATCGGCGGCGAATATAACCACGACGAGTATCAGATCCCGTTCCGGCCGTCGGCGCTGACCAACATGTCGGCGACCTATGACCCGCGGACCGATCATTGGACGATGATCCCGGCCCCGCCCGGTCTCGATTATATCGGCGACGTCTCGACCGTGACCCTGCCCGACGGCCGCGTGCTGATCGGGGACAAATTGTCGAAGCGGATGTGGAGGTTCGACCCGTCGACCAACCAGTGGTCGACGGTCAGTTTCGCCGGCTATCCATCGAACGATTTCGCGGAAATGGGCTTTACCCTGCTGCCGAGCGGCGCGGTGCTGACCGCCGATGTCCGCAACAGCCCGCAAAGCTATCACTTCATCCCCGCGACCGGCATCTGGGTGTCGGACGGCGCAACGCCGGTAAACCTCACCGAACTGACCGGCACGCCGATCACTTACGGACCGGCGCCGACGCAGACCGTCGGTGGTGTGACGTACGGGCCGGGCCCGGCCGGCACCTATATCGCGCCGGGCGAGATCGGCCCGTCGATCCTGCGCCCCGACGGCACCGTATTCTGGACCGGGGCAGCGCCGAGCGGACAGACCGCGCACACCGCGATCTACCATCCGGGCGCATCGGCCACTGTCGCTGGCAGCTGGACGGCCGGACCCGACATCCCGAACGGCGACAATGCCGACGATTCCAGCGCCGCGTTGCTCGTCAACGGCAACGTCCTGCTCGCTGGGACCAGCGACGCCTTGTACGAATTCAACGGAACGAGCCTCACCCGCACGGTGGCGCCGCCTTCCTCGGCGGTGGGAACGTTCCTGCTGCCGCTGCCGAGCGGGCAGGTGCTGGTGCTGACTCCGGGACTGACCAGCCGCGCGCGGCTCTACACGCCGACCGGTGGGCCGCAGGCGGGCTGGGCGCCGACGATCACCAGCGTCCCGACCGCGCTGACGCGCGGCCAGACCTATTCGCTGACCGGAACCCAGCTCAACGGCCTTAGCGAGGCGGCGGCCTATGGCGACGAGTTCAGCTCTCCGACCAACTATCCGCTGGTGCGGATCACCAACGTCGCGACCGGTCACGTCATCTATGCGCGGACCCACGGACATACGCTGGCTGTGGCGACCGGGGCGGCGCCGGTGACGACGATGTTCGATGTGCCCGCCGGGACCGAGACCGGGGCCTCGACGCTCGTCGTGGTCGCCAACGGCATTGCGTCGGCTAGCCAGAACGTGACGGTCGGCTGATCCTCAGCCGGCCTGCCACGCCTGGATCGCGTGGCTTGGAGCAATCAGCGCGATCACATTGAGCGTCAAATTGTCGCGGATTACGAACAGCGGCACGATCTCGAGCACGAGCAGCAGCACAATCGCCGCCCACAGCGGCAGCTTGCGCGCAAGAAGAAAGCCGAGCGCCATCATCAGGATGTCGGACAGCGAGTTGACGACGCTGTCGCCGGTGTAGCCGATCGCCGCGGTGGTCGCGCGGTAGCGGTCGATGACCATCGGCGTGTTCTCGATGACTTCCCACCCGGCCTCGATCAGCAAAGCGAGGAGGAAGCGCCGCCCGACCGGCCAGCGGCGCGCGACCAGCCACAGCCCGGCATAGAAAAGGAGGCCGTGGACGATGTGGCTGAGGCTGTACCAGTCGGCGAGCATCTGGCTGGTCTTCGGGCTGTCACGCGTGCCGACCCACAGCTCGACCGTGCCGCAGGTGCAGATCGGGTTGCGGCCCATGGCGAGCAGGATCGCGGCCGCCGCGGCGAGGACGGCGAAGGCGAGGAGCCAGGAACGGCGCGACATCGAATGCGACGCTAGCAGAGCCGTCCGCCTTGAAAAGATCGGCCGTTGGGACGAACTACCACCCCCATGCTCAGAACCTACGGTCCTGCCTGCGACGGAAGCGTCATCGAGGCGAAGGCCGAGAAGATTCCGGATACCGCGACATGGGTCGACCTGGAGGAGCCGACGGTCGAGGAAGAGGCGCTGGTCGAGCGGTGCATCCGGATGGACGTCCCGACCGAGAGCGAAATGGCCGAGATCGAGCCGTCGAGCCGGCTCTACGAGCGCGACGGGGCGCTCTACATGACCGTCAGCGTCCTCTACGGCGTGCAGGACGGTGAACCGCGAACGACGCCGATCAGCTTCGTCCTGACCGACAACCGGCTGGTGACGGTGCGCTACGCGACGCCGAAGCCGGTCCACGCCTTTGCCGACCATGCGCGGCGTGATCCCAGCCTGGTCAAGGACGCGCCCACGGCGCTGGTGAGGATGCTCGACGCGATCATCGACCGGCTGGCCGACGAGCTTGAGAATGTCAGCCGAGAGATCGAGGACATATCGGCGCTGATTTTTCACAAGGACATGAACCAGCGGCGTATCCCGGTCGCGCGGCTGACGGCGCTGTTGACCCGCATCGGGCGGACGCAGACGCTGCTGGCGAAGATCCGCTATTCGAGCGTCAGCACGGTGCGGATGCTGAGCTTCCTTTCAGGATCAACGCGCGTCCACGAGGTGACAAACGCCGAACTGCGGCATCATCTTACCAGCCTGAGCACCGACTCGACGTCGCTCGGCGAGCACGCCAGCTACCTGTCGGACAATCTCCAATTCCTGCTCGACGCTTCGCTCGGGCTGATCAGCATCGAGCAGAACGCAGCGATGAAGCTGTTCAGCTGGGCCGCGGTGGTGTTTCTTCCGCCGACTCTGATCGCCGGAATCTATGGCATGAACTTTCATTACTTCCCGGAGCTCGACTGGCACTACGGCTATGCGATTTCGCTCGGCCTGATGTTCGCGAGCGCGGTCGGGCCGTATCTCTATTTCAAGAGGCGCGGCTGGATTTAAGGGTCAGGCCGGCTCGAGCGGGATTGCCGGAAGCTCTTCAGCAGCCGCGGCCGCGCGGCGGCGGGCCAGAGCGGCATAGGCAAGCGCGAGCTCTCCGGCGATCTCGGCGCGCTCGGGCTCACCCTTCGAGCAGGCGACCGCGCGCGCTTCGGCGGCCCGGCGGCGGAAATAATCGCTATCGTGGGTCACGCGTCGCTGTTCCCTGCCATGACGTTCACCAAACTTATTGCAGGCGCGAGACGATTACGAGGGCGTGGCGCGCGGCCCGGCGCGGTGCCCGTTCATCCTGGCGCAAGAAAAGTCGCCCTTGCCGATAGTTTGCGGGCACTCGAGCCTGTTGCTAAGCGCGCCTCGGCTCCCATCTCATACGCAGCCCCGGAAAGACAGCGATGAACCCGACCGGCCAGGACAGCCTTCAAACCCGCTCGACGCTGGAAGTTGGGACTAAGCGATATGCTTATTATTCGCTGGGCAAGGCTGCGGGCGCGCTCGGAGACGTGTCGCGGCTGCCGTTCTCGATGAAGGTGCTGCTCGAGAATCTGCTGCGCTTCGAGGACGGCGAAACGGTCACCCGCGACGACCTCCAGGCGATGGTCGACTGGTTGAAGGAACGGCGGATCAACCGCGAGATCCAGTACCGGCCGGCGCGGGTGCTGATGCAGGACTTCACCGGCGTGCCCGCCGTCGTCGACCTCGCCGCGATGCGCGACGCGATGGTCCAGCTCGGCGGCGACCCGCAGAAGATCAATCCGCTGGTGCCGGTTCACCTCGTGATCGACCACAGCGTGATGGTCGACGAGTTCGGCAACCCCCGCGCGTTCGAGAAGAACGTCGAGTTCGAATATGAACGCAATGGCGAGCGCTACGAGTTCCTCAAGTGGGGCAGCCAGGCGTTCGACAATTTCCAGGTCGTGCCGCCGGGCACCGGCATCTGCCACCAGGTCAACCTCGAGCATATCGCGCGCTGCGTGTGGAGCGGCGAAGATCAGACGGGCGAGATGGTCGCCTATCCCGACACATTGGTCGGCACCGACAGCCATACGACGATGGTCAACGGTTTGGGCGTGCTCGGCTGGGGCGTCGGCGGGATCGAGGCCGAGGCGGCGATGCTCGGCCAGCCGGTCAGCATGCTGATCCCCGAGGTGGTCGGCTTCCGGCTCGACGGCCGGCTCAAGGAAGGGATCACCGCGACCGACCTGGTGCTGACCGTGACCCAGATGCTTCGCCAGAAGGGTGTCGTCGGCCGCTTCGTCGAATTCTACGGGCCGGGCCTGGACAATCTGCCGCTCGCCGACCGCGCGACGATCGCCAACATGGCGCCCGAATATGGCGCGACCTGCGGCTTCTTCCCGATCGACGAGCGGACCATCGACTATTTGCAGCTGACCGGGCGCGAGGAGGCCGAGATTGCGCTCGTCCGCGCCTATGCGCAGGCGCAGGGGCTGTGGCGCGACGCCGCGGCGCCCGAGCCGTTGTTCACCGACACGCTGCAGCTCGACATGGCGACGATCGAGCCGTCGCTCGCCGGCCCCAAGCGGCCGCAGGACCGCGTGCTGCTGAGCGAGGTCGACGACCAGTTCACCCAGGAGCTCGACGACACTTATCAGAAGGGCGACGCGCCGCGCGTCGCGGTCGAGGGCGAGACGTTCGATTTCGGCAATGGCGATGTCGCGATCGCGGCGATCACCAGCTGCACCAACACTTCCAACCCGTCGGTGCTGATCGCCGCCGGCCTGGTCGCCCGCAAGGCGCGCGAGAAGGGCCTGACCGCCAAGCCGTGGGTCAAGACCAGCCTCGCCCCGGGAAGCCAGGTCGTCACCGATTATCTGAATGAGAGCGGGCTCAGCGAGGATCTCAACGCGCTCGGCTTCGACCTCGTCGGCTACGGCTGCACGACCTGTATCGGCAACTCAGGCCCGCTGGCCGAGCCGATCAGCAAGGCGATCGCCGACAACGATCTGGTCGCCGTCAGCGTGCTATCCGGCAACCGCAATTTCGAGGGCCGCGTGTCGCCCGACTGCCGCGCCAATTACCTGGCGTCGCCGCCGCTGGTGGTCGCCTACGCGCTGAAGGGCACGGTGCGGTCGGACATGATCAACGAGCCGATCGGGACCGGGTCGAACGGCGAGCCGGTGTTCCTCAGGGACATCTGGCCGACCAACGAGGAGATCCGCGTGCTGATCGACGCCCATGTCCACTCGGAGATGTTCCGCCGCCGCTATGCCGACGTCTACCGCGGCGACGAGCGCTGGCGGAAGATCGAGGTCAAGGGCGGCGAGACGTACGGCTGGCCTGCCGGATCGACCTATATCCAGAACCCGCCTTACTTCACCGGCATGACCATGCAGGCGGCGGCGCCGACCGACATCGAGCGCGCGCGGCCGCTGGCGATCTTCGGCGATTCGATCACCACCGATCACATTTCGCCGGCCGGCGCGATCAAGCCCGACAGCCCGGCCGGGCGCTATTTGCTCGAGCATCAGGTCAGCCGGGGCGAGTTCAACAGCTACGGGTCGCGCCGCGGCAACCATGAAGTGATGATGCGCGGCACCTTCGCCAACATCCGCATCCGCAACCGCATGCTCGACAATGTCGAGGGCGGGTTCACCCGCTACGCGCCGACCGGCGAAGTGATGCCGATCTATGACGCGGCGATGCTCTACAAGCAGGACGGGCGGCCGCTCGTGGTCATCGCCGGCAAGGAATATGGCACCGGAAGCTCGCGCGACTGGGCGGCCAAGGGGACCGTGCTGCTCGACGTACGCGCGGTGATCGCCGAAAGCTTCGAGCGAATCCACCGCTCCAACCTGGTCGGCATGGGCGTGCTGCCGCTGCAGTTCCGCGACGGCGAGAATGCCGCGAGTTTCCGCCTCACCGGCGAGGAGAAATATACGATCGAGGGCGTCGCCGAGATCAAGCCGCGGCAGGATGTCGAGGTCAAGGTGACTCGCGACAGCGGCGAGGAGTTCAGCTTCACCGCGCGCTGCCGGATCGATACCTTCAACGAGCTCGAATATTTCAAGGCGGGCGGCATCCTCCAGTACGTGCTCAGGAAGCTGGCCGCGGCGTGACGCCGGTCGACATTGCCGTAGAGGCCGCGGGCTGGGCCGGCGCGTTGCTGATCCTGCTCGGCTATTTGCTCATCACGACGGGCAAGCTGACCGGCAAATCGTTGCTCTATCAGGCGATCAACGTGCTCGGCGCCGCAGGTTTCGCGCTCAACGGCTGGTGGCACCGGGCCTTGCCTTCGGCCGCGTTGAATGTCGTATGGCTGCTGATCGGAGCGATCGCATCATGGCGGATCATCAGGAAAAGAGCATCGTCGACCTCAGCCATGTGATCGAGCATGGCATGACGACCTATCCCGGCCTGCCCGGGCCGCACATTTGCGATTTCTGGACGCGCGAGAGCTCGGCCGCGAACTACGACGACGGGTCGAGCTTCCAGATCGGGCGGATCGACATGGTCGCCAATACCGGCACCTATGTCGATGCGCCGTTCCACCGCTATGCCGACGGGATCGACCTTGCGGACCTGCCGCTGGAGTCCCTCGCGAACCTGCCCGCGATCGTCGTCCGCCGGCCGTGGGACAAGGAGCTGGGAACGGAGGCGGCACAGTTCGCGGGCCTCGACGTGCGGGGGAAGGCCGTGCTGGTGCACACCGGCTGGGACCGCCACTGGCGTACCGACCGCTACGGGGTCGACCATAGCTTCCTCACCGCCGATGCCGCCGACTGGCTGGTCGCGAACGGTGCTGCGCTGGTCGGGATCGACAGCAACAATATCGACGACACGCGGGTGCGGGCGCGGCCGGTTCACAGCAAGCTGCTCGCCACGAACATTCCGATCTGCGAGCACATGACCGGGCTCGGCGGCGTGCCGGATGAGGGGTTCCACTTCTCGGCGGTGCCACCGAAAGTGAAGGGCATGGGGACCTTCCCGGTGCGCGCCTACGCCGTGCTCGGCTGAGCGAGCGCTTCTTTCAGCCAGTCCGGGATGATCGCGCCCTCGAGGTCGTCGATGCGGCGGTGTTCGACCGCGAGGCCGAGCGCGGGATAGTGGATGCGGGTGCGCGGGCCGGGTACGTCGGTCTCGACCACCACCAGGCGGCGGTTGACCTTCTGCCGCCAGTTCATGCGGGCGGTATTCTCCTGGCCGACGAAGCAGCCCTTGGTGAAGCTGACGCCGTTCAGCTCGGCGGCGTTGCATTCGAGCCAGAGGACATCGCCGAGCTCGGCGCGGCCCTCGCACACGCCGAGGCGGAGGCGGTGTTCGAGCCAGCCGGATGCCGCGTCGTCGGCCGGACCGAGCCAGCGCTTTCCAAGGGCGGCGAGGCGTGGGTCGCGCGTAGCCTCTGCGTCGGACGACCAGTGCACCGCAAGTGACGCATCGCGTTCGATCCGGATAGGGCGGCGCAGCCGGTAGATCGTCAGGCGCTTGATCAGATCGTCGACGGCCTCGGCCTCGCAATCGAGCAGCAGGTCTTCGCCCGAGCCTTGGTCATTTGGCCAGACGAAGAAGTCGAACTGGCACTTCCCCTGGGCCGTCAGCAGCCCGGCCCAGACCGGCAGCGGATCACTGAGGTCGCTGGTAATCAAGCCCTGGAGGAAGCCGCGCACGTCCTCGCCGGAGACGCGGACCACGGCGCGGTCGGTCAGGGTGGTGCCAGCCATGCGCCTTAGCTAGGGAGCCGAGCGTGGCATCGCAAACGCTGACCATCCGCAAGCCCGACGACTGGCACGTGCATTTGCGCGACGGCGAGATGCTGATCCGCGTGGCACCCTATACCGCCAGGCAATTCGCGCGGGCGATCGTAATGCCCAACCTCGACCCCCCGATTACGTCAGTCGAAGCTGCGCGCGCTTATCGCAAACGCATTCTGGTCGCGACCGACCCCCGCTTCATACCGCTAATGACCTGTTACCTGACCGACAACACCAACCCCGATGAGGTCGCCCGCGGGCATTCAGAGGGCGTGTGGACGGCCGCCAAGCTCTACCCTGCCGGAGCGACGACCAACAGCGCGAACGGCGTCACCGATATCCGCAACATCTATCCGACGCTCGCGCGGATGGAGAAGATCGGCATGGTGCTGTGCGTCCATGGCGAGGTGACCGACCCGGCCATCGACGTATTCGACCGCGAGGCGGTGTTCATCGATCGCGTGCTGGTGCGCATCGTGAACGACTTTCCGGAGCTCAAGATCGTGCTCGAGCACATCACGACTTCCGACGCGGTCGATTTCGTCGCGACGGGAGCGATCGCGGCGACGGTCACGCCGCAGCACCTGATGATCAACCGAAACGCGATGTTCGCGGGCGGTCTGCGCCCCCACGCTTATTGCCTGCCGGTGGCGAAGCGCGAGGAGCACCGGCTCGCCGTCCGCCGCGCAGCGACTTCAGGCCGGTCGAACATCTTCCTCGGCACCGACAGCGCGCCCCACGCGCGGTCCGCCAAGGAGAGCGCGTGCGGCTGCGCCGGCATCTTCAACGCGCCGTATGCGCTCGAAAGCTACGCAACGGTGTTCGAGGAGGAAGACGCGCTCGACAAGCTCGAGGCGTTCGCCTCGATGAACGGCGCGCATTTCTACGATCTTCCGGTCAACGAAGAGACGGTCACGCTCGAACGCGCCGAGATCGAGGTCCCGCAGGAGATCGACGGCGTCGTCCCGTTCCACGCCGGTGAGACGCTGCGCTGGCGCTTGCTTGCCTGAACGGCAGGAGAGGCGCATTCTCCCGCCTGCTTTGGAAGGGGAGATCCGATGCTGACATTCCTGCTGCTTGCGGCGGCCGCCGCGCCCGACGCCAAGACCATGGCGATGGACGATTGGCACGCGCTGGCTATCACCGGGGTCGCGGGCGAGGCCAGCGGCCCGCTCTACCTCAAGGTTCAGGCGGGCGATCTCGACGGCGACGGGACGGCCGACGATGCCGTGCTGAGGCTCGTCTGCGCCGTCGGCAAGGTCACGAATGCGTCCTATGTCATTTCGCCGCGCGACTCGGCGAGCGGCATGGCGACAGGCAAGCGGCAGTATGCGCCGGTCAAGATCGTCAAGGAATGGGGCGCGGCCTCGCCGGAGCTGAGCAAAATCAAGCCTCAGTATGACGTCAAGGCGATGAAGGGCAACGAGCGAATGGCTGACGGCTGGACCGCGATCTCCCTGGCCAACGCCGATGGCCTGTGCGGCGCAACGCAGGCTGCGGCTGCCGCCGTGGTCAAGTCAAAGTCGAACATCACCAATAATTGAGTTTCAGCCGCCGCGTCCGGTGGCGCCGATCACGGCTCCGAAATGGTCCTGAAGCCGCTGGTAGCATTCGCACGCGCGGCGCTTGAGGCCGGCGCGGTCGACGACGCTTACGGTCCCGCGGCCGGTCGCGATCAGCCCCTCCGAGGACAGCTCGCGGACCACCGCGTTGACCGTCGTCCGTTGCACGCCGAGCAGGCGGGCGAAGGCTTCCTGGGTCAGCTCGATGCGGTCGCCGGCGCGATCCTGTGCGTGAAGCAGCCAGCGCGCGGCCCGCTCCGGGATCGAGTGGAATGAATTACACACGGCCGATTGCATGACTTGGGCGAGCAGATAGTCCGAGAAGCGGCAGAACAGGTTGGAGATGAAGGGCGAGCGGCTCTTGGCATCTTCCAGCGCCGTCATCGGCACGCGAAACGCGGGGCCGGGCACGAGCACCCGGGCCTGCGAGAATGCGGGGGCATGGCCGCAGCTGACGATCCCGCCAACCGCGCCCTCGCGGCCGACCGATGCAACCTCCGCCGAGCGCCCGCCGGCCAGCTCGGCGGTCATCGTTACCATCGTCGGTCCGACCGGGAACAGGCTCCAGCGCACCGGCTCACCGCGCCTGAGGACGGTCTCGCCGACGTCGAGGTCGAACAGCTCGCCGAAGGGCTCGATCAGCGCCCGTGCGTCCTGCGCGAAAGTGGAAAGCAGCCGATTTCCGGCGAACGCCGCGTCGGCCCTGGTCAGTTCGTCCGTTGTCACATCCACGTCGGTTCCTCGTGCCGCGGGGTGGTCGTTTCGACTGCGGCCCAGAACCTAAATGCGTGCGGGCGCAAGTTGCTCCATCAGCCGCGTACCGGCTCGACCGCCGTACGGCGGCCGATCAGCAGGCAGTCGGCAACCAGCCGGAACGGCGCGACGTCGACCAGGCTCCGGCGCTCGTCGAGCAAATCGACGAAGACGCGGTAGATGTCCGGATATTCGGCGAGGCCCACGCGCGGCTGGACGGCACCGTCGATCAGCAGCTTCGCGCCGCCATCCTCGAGCCGGACCGAAAGACCGTCGGCGGTCTCGATGGCGATGGTCCATTCCTCGCCCTCGCTGCGGCGCCAGTCGAAGCTCGCGTGGAGCGGTCCGTCGGCCTCGGGGCTGGTGAAGTCGATCTCGGCCGCGATCGGCGTTTGCGCGTTCTCCGGAAAGGCGAGGTCCGCCGATTTGACGAACAGGCCGCCGGGGAAAATTTTTGTCGCGATCGACAGTGCGTTGATCCCCGGATCGAACACGCCGAAGCCGCCCGGCTCCCAGATCCACTGCTGGCCCGGATGCCATTTGCGGACATCCTCGTGCCACAGGATGCCCATCGACCGGATGCGCTTGCCGGCGAGCGCCTTTGCGGCACCGTCGACTCCGCCGTTGTGCTGCGCGTGCCAGGTGGTGAACAGAGTGACGCCCTGCGCCTGGGCGAGGCAGTCGAGCTCCGCGATCGCCGCGAGGCCGGCCGTCGGCGGCTTTTCCAGAAGGCAGTGCAGGCCCGCGAGGATGCACTCTCGAGCCATATCGAAGCGCGGTTCCGGCGGGGTGGTGATGGCGACGGCCTCGAGGCCGTCGACGCTGCGGATCAGCTCGCGCCAGTCGATGAACGTCTGCGCCACCCCGTGGCCGGACCGGCTCGACGTCGCGACCAGCTCAAAACGCGGATTGGCCTGGATTGCAGGAACGTGCTGATCCGCCGCGATCTTGCCGAAGCCAAGGATGGCAATGCGGATCGGTTTCATCCGAGGCCGTCCACGTAGGCGCGGGCCTTGGCGAGCGTCTCCTCGGGCGACTGGCCCGGCTGGTAGAGGCCGCCGCCGAGGCCGCATCCGGACGCCCCGGCATCCAGCCACGGCCGCATATTGTCCGGCTTGATCCCGCCGACGGCGAGGATCGGGATATTGCGCGGGATGACCGCGAGCTGCGCCTTGAGCATTGCGGGGCTGGCGCCCTCGGCGGGGAACAGCTTGAGCGCCGTCGCCCCGGCGCGGATCGCGGCGAAGGCTTCCGACGGCGTGAAATAGCCGGGGCTGGCGACGAGCCCGGCGGCGGCCGCGGCCGAGATCACCTCCGAATTGGTGTCGGGTGAGACGATGATCCGTCCGCCACGGTCGCGGACTCGGGCAACGTCGTCGGCGCTGAGCACCGTGCCCGCGCCGACCAGCACGCGCTCGCCGAACCTTTTGGCCAGCCTCTCGATACTTGTGAGCGGATCGGGCGAATTGAGCGGCACTTCGATGATCCGGATGCCGCCCTCGAAGATGGCATCGCCGATGGCCTCGGCCTCATCCGGCGTGACGCCGCGGATGATTGCCACCAGCGGGCATTGGTCGAGATAGCGATGCAGCAGTTCGGTGGCGCTCACGTCAGATCCTCTTTGCGATTTCGTTGATTCCGGCGAGGAAGCAGCCTTCCCCGTCGAGCTCGATGGCCTCCCGGCCGGCCTCCCCGATCGCCGCGGCGTACAGCTGCGTCAGCTCCTTTCGGCCCATGACCGGGATTCTTGCGGCGAGCGGCCAGGTCAGGCCGATCCGCACGTCGGTCCCGACGAGCAGCCCGCTGACGTAGGAGGGAGCGTCGTCTCTCTCCATCTGCCCGAGGAGCACTTCGGCGCGAGCTTCGAACAGGTCGGCGGGAAGCATGTCCCGCTCCAGCGCGCGGCGCACGCCTCGCTTGAACGCGTCGTTCACCTCGACCGGTCTCTGGAGCAGCTCGGCGAGAATGCTGTGCTCCTTTAGAAGGCTGAACAGCTCGCCGGTCATGACCGTACCGAAAATATGGATGACGCCGCCACGGAGGAGCGCCCACTTGTTGTGCGTGCCCGGGTGGCAGACGAGGGCATCGCGGGCCACGATGCCCGCCGCGACGGCGCCGAGCAGCTGCACTTCCTCGCCGCGCATCACATCGGCGCGGCCCTGGCCGAGGAAGGAAACCCCGGGGACGATCGCCTCGCGCACGCCGGCCCAGACGAGCTTGCCGGCAAGATCGTCGAGCCCGGCCGGACAGGGCACGTAAGGCGCCTCCATCCAGCCGCGGTTCGAGCCGATCATGCCGGCGAGGAGCAACGGCTTGTCGCCGAGCCTCGCGCGGATTTCGGCGACGGCGGCGGGAAAGCCGCCCGCGGCAACCGAGAGCACGCCCTTCGCGTCCTCGAACTCGTCGACTCGGCTGCCCGAACCGTCAATCAGATAAGCGCGGCGATTGGTCGTACCCCAGTCGACCGCGATGAAACCTTCAGCCCAGCGCATGCTTTTCAGCCCATAGCCGAAAACCGCGGCGAGGCGACTTCGCTCCAAGGTTTTCTTTTCAGCCCGCTAGGCTAGTGGGGCGCGACAGCTTGCCCCAAGGAGATTGAACCATCGCCAACTTCATGTTCGCGACGGGGATCGAGAACAGCTACCCCACGATCAACCATGGCAAGACCCGCGTCGACCAGATGGCGGTGTGCGGCCATTACGATCGCTGGCGCGAGGATTTCGACTGCGTCCAGGAAATCGGCATCAACTACCTCCGCTACGGCCCGCCGATCCACAAGACGTACCTCGCCCCCAACAAATATGACTGGGAGTTCACCGACCTCGCCTTCGCCGACCTCAAGCGCCGCGACATCACGCCGATCGTCGATCTGTGCCACTTCGGCGTTCCCGACTGGCTGGGCAATTTCCAGAACCCGGACTTCCCGCGGCTGTTCGCCGCTTATGCCGGCGATTTCGCCGAACGCTATCCGTGGGTGCAGCTTTACACGCCGATCAACGAGATGTTCATCTGCTCGGTCTTCTCGGCCAAATACGGCTGGTGGAACGAACAGAAGAAGGACGACACGAGCTTCGTCACCGCGCTCAAGCATCTCGTGAAGGCCAACGTCATGGGGATGATCGAGATCCTCAAGCGGCGCCACGACGCGATCTTCATCCAGTCGGAATCGTCGGAATATTACCACGCCGACTCGCCCGGCGCGATTGGCCGCGCCGAGGTGCTGAACCAGATGCGCTTTCTCTCGCTCGACCTCAATTACGGGCGGCGGGTCGACAGCGGGATGTACCAATATCTGCTCGATAACGGCATGGACCGCGAGGAATATGAGTGGTTCCTCAACCATCGACTCAAGCAGCACTGCATCTTCGGCAACGATTATTACCAATTGAACGAGCACCGGGTGTTCGCCGATGGGCACACCGTCGCCGCGGGCGAGACCTTCGGCTACGCCGAGATCACGCGCCAATATTACAACCGCTACCGCCTGCCGGTGATGCACACCGAAACCAATTTGTGGGAAGGCCAGCACGGCGATGAAGCCGTCAAATGGCTGTGGAAGGAATGGGCCAACGTCCTGCGCTTGCGCAACGTGGGAATCCCGACCGTCGGCTTCACCTGGTATAGCCTCACCGACCAGGTCGACTGGGACACCGCGCTTCGCGAGCAGAACGGCAACGTCAACCCGCTCGGGCTGTTCGACCTCGACCGCAAGATCCGGAACGTCGGCAAGGCCTACAAGCAGCTGATCGCCGACTGGCGCAACGTCCTTCCGGCGCAAAGCGTATGCCTCGTGGTGCCGATCAAGAAGATTGGCGAACCGGCCGAGGTGGAGGATGACGCGGCCGGGCGCTCCCCGGGCGGCAGCGGCACCCAGGCGAGCGAGGCGGAGCAAGCGTGAACCAGCGCAAAATCGCCCGCATCGAGACATTCCTGGTCCCGCCGCGCTGGCTGTTCGTGCGGGTGGAGAACGGCGACGGCGCAGTCGGGTGGGGCGAGGCGAGCCTCGAAGGCTGGGCCGAGGCCGTCGAGGGCGTGTTCGAAGCGTTTCGCGACCGCTTCATCGGCGCTGACCCGTTCAACATCGAGGACATCTGGCAAGTCGGCTATCGCGGCGGCTTCTATCGCGGCGGAGCGGTGATCATGTCCGCGCTTGCCGGGCTCGAGCAGGCGCTGTGGGATTTGAAGGGCCGCGCGCTCGGGCTCCCGGCGTGGCAGATGCTCGGCGGCAAGGTGCGCGACAAGGTCCGCTCCTACGCGTGGATCGGCGGCGACCGGCCGCACGAGATCGGCGAGGCCGCGGCGGGCCGCAAGGCGCAGGGCTTCAACGCGGTCAAGATGAATGCCACCGCCGAACTCAACTGGATCGGCACGAACAAGCAGTTCGACGAGGTGGTGAAGCGGGTCGAGGCGGCCCAGGCGCAGGGGATGGACGTCGGGCTCGACTTCCACGGCCGGGTCCACCGGCCGCTCGCAAAGCAGCTCGCCAAGGTGCTGGAGCCACTCGGCCTGATGTTCATCGAGGAGCCTTTGCTGTCGGAGAATATGGACGGCCTGCCGGAGATCGCCGCGCACACCTCGACCCCGATCGCGCTCGGCGAGCGGCTCTACAGCCGCTGGGAGTTCAAGCCGTTCTTCGAGCAGGGCTGCGTCGACATCATCCAGCCCGACTTGAGCCATGCCGGCGGAATCCTCGAGGTGCGCAAGATCGCCGCGATGGCCGAGGCCTATGACGTTGCGGTCGCGCCGCACTGTCCGCTGGGGCCACTGGCGCTCGGCGCCTGCCTGCAGATCGCCGCCTGCACGCCCAACCACGCGATCCAGGAGGTCAGCCTGGGGATCCACTACAACACCGGCGGGCACGATTTGTTGAACTTCTGCACCAACAAGGAAGCGCTGACGCCGGTCGACGGCTATCTGCCGGTGCCGGACGGGCCGGGCCTCGGCGTCGACATCGACGAGGCGGCGGTGCGCGAGGCGGACAAGGACCGCCACCGCTGGCGCAACCCGATCTTCCGCAACGCGGACGGCAGTTTCGCCGAATGGTAGGCTAGCGGCGCTCGGGCGGTGTATCGCGCAGCTTCGCCGCGAATTCCGCCACTTCTTCCTTCGAGTAGCTGAGGTTGACCCTTTTGTCGGAGGGCGGCTGCAAGCGCACGCTGACGCCCGGCCGCCATTCGTTCGCCGGCCGGATCGGGCGAGGCACGAAGCCGCCTCCGCAATTGGGGCAGACGTTGCTCAAATGGTTGTCGACGCAATCCGCGCAGAACGTGCACTCGTAAGCGCAGATGCGGGCGTCGGTGCTGTCGGGCGGGAGGTCTTTGTCGCAATATTCGCAATTGGGCCGGAGCGAGAGCGCCATCAATCCTCCGCAGCTAGTGGCACTTGAAGCGCTCGAACGGCTCGAGGCAGGCAGTGCAGCGCCACTGCGCCTTGCACGGCGTCGCGCCGAAGCGGCTGATCTCGACGGTCTCAATTGACCCACAGAGCGGGCATTCGGCGGTGGCGGACGGACTCGGCGGCGCGATGCCGTAGGCATGGAGCCGCTCGCGTCCGCGCGGGCTGATCCAGTCGGTGGTCCATGGCGGGAACAGCACGCGCTCGACGTGCACATCCTCGAACCCGGCATTGTCGAGCGCTTCGCGGATCATATTCTCGATCGCGACGGTCGCCGGGCAGCCGGTGTAGGTCGGGCTGACCAGCACGCGCGGCGGGTCGTGGCGGATTCCGCGGACGATACCGAGATCGGTGATGGTCAGCACCGGGATCTCGGGATCGGGAATGGCTTCGAGCACGGCCATGATCGCCGCCTCGTCGATCGTCTTTTCCGCGACCCCGCCCATGACGAACATCTTACACCCGTTCGAGCGCCAGTGCGATTCCCTGGCCGACCCCGATGCACATGGTTGCAAGCGCGAGCTTACCGCCGGTGCGCTGAAGCTCCTCCGTGGCGGTCAGCGCCAGGCGCGCGCCCGACATGCCGAGCGGGTGGCCGAGCGCGATCGCGCCGCCGTTCGGGTTCACGTGAGGTGCGTCATCGGCAAGTCCGAGCTGGCGGAGCACGGCCAGCCCCTGGGCGGCGAAGGCCTCGTTCAATTCGACGACATCGAAGTCGGTGATTTTGAGGCCGAGGCGCTTCATCAATTTCTTGGACGCGGGCGCAGGGCCGATGCCCATGATCCGCGGCGGAACGCCGGCAACGGCGGCGCCGAGGACCCGGGCGCGCGGCGTCAGGCCATTGCGTTTCGCTGCCTCCTCCGAGGCGATGATGATGGCCGCCGCGCCGTCGTTGACGCCCGAGGCATTGCCGGCCGTGACGGTGCCGTCGGGGCGGACGATCGGCTTGAGTTTCCCAAGCGCCTCCAGCGTCGTCGCGCGGGGATGCTCATCCTTGTCGACGACGACGGGATCGCCCTTGCGCTGGGGAATCTCGACGCGGACGATTTCGGCTGCGAGGCGGCCATTCGCCTGGGCCTTGGCGGCCTTCTCCTGGCTCCTCAGCGCGAAGGCATCCTGGTCGGCGCGGCTGACCTGGAAGTCCTGAGCGACATTCTCGCCGGTGCTCGGCATGGTGTCGTCGCCGTAGGCGGCCTTCATCTTCGGATTGACGAAGCGCCAGCCGATGGTCGTGTCGTACATCTCGGCATTGCGGTCGAACGCGCTGGTCGCCTTGGCCATGACGAACGGCGCGCGGCTCATGCTCTCGGAGCCGCCGGCGATGATCAGGTCGGATTCGCCGCCGCGAATCGCCCGTGCCGCCATCGCCACCGCGTCGAGGCCCGAACCGCACAGCCGGTTGAGGGTCACGCCGCCCGAACTGTCGGGCAGTCCGGCGAGCAGCCCTGCCATCCGCGCGAGGTTGCGATTGTCCTCGCCGGCCTGGTTGGCGCAGCCGAGGATCACGTCGTCGAGCTCCGACCAGTCGACGCCCGGATTCCGGTCGATCAGCGCCTTGATCGGAATCGCCGCGAGGTCGTCGGCGCGGACGGAGCTGAGCGCACCGGCATAGCGGCCGATGGGAGTGCGGACATAGTCGCAGATGTAAGCTTCGGTCAGAGAACGCCCCTGCGTACCTGGTCGAGCTCGATGCTCTCGAACAGCGCCTTGAAATTGCCTTCGCCGAAGCCCTCGTTGCCCTTGCGCTGGATGATCTCGAAGAAGATCGGGCCGATCACGTTCTGGGTGAAGATCTGGAGCAGCAGGCCCTGGCCCTCGGTCGGCGCGCCGTCCATCAGGATGCCGCGCTTCTCGAGCTCGGGGATGCTTTCCTCGTGGCCCCGGATGCGCTCGGGCAGCATCTCGTAATACGTGTCGGGCGTGTCCTGGAACGGAATGCCGCGCGCCCGGATGATGTCGACCGCCGCGTAGATGTCGGACGTTCCGAGCGCGATGTGCTGGATGCCCTCGCCCTTATATTCGCGGAGGAACTCCTCGATCTGGCTCTTGTCGTCCTGGCTCTCGTTGAGCGGGATGCGGATCTTGCCGCAGGGCGACGTCATCGCCTTGGAGAACAGGCCGGTCTGCTTGCCCTCGATGTCGAAGTAGCGGATTTCGCGGAAGTTGAAGAGCCGCTCGTAGAAGTCCGCCCAGACGCTCATCCGGCCGCGGTTCACGTTGTGGGTGAGGTGGTCGATGTAGGTGAGCTTGGAATCGGCTTGCCCCATCCGCTGCTGCCAGTCGGGATGAAAGTCGAAGTCGACGTCGTAGATCGACGCGTTGTCACCGTAGCGGTCGACGAAGAACAGGCGCGAGCCGCCGATGCCTTCGATCGCTGGGATGTCGAGCTCGCCGTCGCCCTTCCCGACCTTGATGTCGGTCGCGCCGAGCTTGAGCGCGCGTTGGTGCGCGGCCTTGGCGTCCTTGACCCGGAACGCCATCGCGCAGGCGCTCGGGCCATGCGCCCTGGCATAGTCCTCGGCGTAGGAGCCCGGCTCGGCGTTGATGATGAAGTTGCAGTCGGCCTGCTTGTGCAGGGTGACGTTCTTGCTCTTGTGCCGGGCGACCTCGGGGAAGCCCATCTTGGTGAACAGCGAGCGCAACAGCTCGATGTCCGGAGCGGTATATTCGACGAACTCGAAACCGTCGGTGCCCATCGGGTTGGCAAACCCGGTGACGGTCGTCTCGTCGGCGACTTGCGTAGCCATGATTGACTCCTTTGCCGCCCAACTGCTCCTGCTATGGAGCCATTTCAAGGGAGCCGACACGATGATGGACGTCCCCGAAGGCTGGACGATGGAAGAAGGCGGCAGAGCGCTGCTGCGCAGTTTCAAGTTCAAGGATTTCAGCGAGGCGTTCGGCTTCCTGACCCGCATAGCGCTCCACGCCGAGAAGGCGGATCACCACCCCGAGTTCACCAGCGTGTGGAACCGCGTCGACTTCCGCCTGACCAGCCACGACGCCGGCGGAGTGACAGATCGCGACGTCGCGCTTGCCGAGGCGATTAACCGGCTGGTCGGCGACTGACCCTCACCGTTTCGACAACGGACATCAAGGCACCTGCGTTAACCAGCCCACTCAAGCCTTTGGCAGGCCCCGCAAGAGGAAGATGGCCCGAGGCGGTCGCGTTCGAGTGTCCGCCTTGTTAACCAAGGGAGCGGGCAATGCGGACGGTCTTGCGGCTTATCCACTGCAACAAAGGCGCGAACGCGATCGAATATGCGCTGGTCGCATCGCTGATCTGCATTGCCGCTTATGCTGCCTTCGTGAATCTCGGGAACAACGTCAGCGCGATGTACGACAACGTGTCGAACCACATGTAGGCGGAGCCAATACGGCCATTGATCGTTCAGGCGGACGGTTCCATAGGAGCTCTCGCAATGATCCGCTCGTTCGCCATCAACCGCTATTATTATCCCGACGAGGTTGGGACCGGCTGACGCGCGCTTAGTTCAGACGACCAACCTCGACCCGCCAGCGTCCCGCTCGGCGGGTTTTTTTGTTGCCCGAGAAGCCAAAGGAACCACGCAATGCTCCAGGAGACGATCAGCACCGACCAGCCGGTAGGCCGCTGGCAGGACTATGTCGTCCCGCAATGCTGGGAGGCGTTTACCGATGACGACCATGCGGTGTGGGATCTGCTGTTCGCGCGCCAGATCGAGCTGCTCGGCAGCCGCGTCGTCTCCCCGTTCCTGGATGGGATCGATCTGTTGAAGCTGTCGCATCCGGGTGTCCCGGACGTCGAAGGGCTGAACGCCATCCTCACGCCGCGCACCGGCTGGACGACGGTCGCCGTCCCCGGCCTCGTACCCGATGAAATTTTCTTCGCGATGCTCGGCGAGCGTGTGTTCCCGGTGGGCAATTTCATCCGTCGCCGCGAGCAGCTCGACTATCTCGAGGCGCCCGACTGCTTCCACGACATGTTCGGGCACATCCCGATGCTCGCGCACCACGATTATGCCGAGATGGCCGAGCATATCGGACGGCTGGGCGTGGCCGCGATTGCCGCAGGCGAAGGGCATCGCGCCGCGCGGCTCTATTGGCACAGCGTCGAGTTCGGGCTTGCGCGCGAAGCCGGCGAGCTCAAGATCCTCGGCGCGGGCCTCGCCTCGAGCTTCGGCGAATCGCACCTGAGCCTTGAAAGCGACGCCGTCGAGCGATTGCCATTCTCGGTCGAGCGTGCAGTCAACACGCCCTACAAGCATGACGCGTTCCAGCCGCGCTATCTCGTGTCGGAGTCGCTGGAGCGGACGATTGCCGAGGTGCTGGCGCTCACTCCGGAAGAACTATTGAACCTCTGACGTCATTGCGAGGAGCGAAGCGACGCGGCAATCCAGCACTGGATTGCTTCGCTACGCTCGCAATGACGGTTTGGAGCGGTATAGGCATGAGCATGGCCGACCAGCCGACGCGGCAGGAATATCGCAGCGGGCACGACCCGCGCACGTTGCGCGACGCGCTCGGCTGCTTCGCGACCGGCGTGACGGTGGTGACGTGCCTGACCGCCGACGGATCGCCGGCCGGATTGACGGTCAATAGCTTCACCTCGGTCTCGCTCGACCCGCCGTTGCTGCTGGTGTGCCTCGCCAAGCCGGCGGCGAGCGCGGCGGCGCTGATCGAAGCCGAGCATTTCGCCGTCAACGTGCTGCAGGCCGGGCAGCAGCCGGCGTCGATCCGCTTTTCGACCCGCGACGAGGACCGGTTCGGGACCACGCCCTGGGCGTGCGGCGAGGCCGGCGCGCCGATCCTCGGCGAGTCGCTCGGCGTGTTCGAATGCGAACGGCACGCGGTGCACGATGGCGGGGACCACCACATTCTGGTCGGCCAGGTGGTGAAGGCGAGCTTCGACCCGGGCGTCGACCCTTTGTTGTTCTTTCGCGGCCGGTACCGGCGGTTGCACTTCGACTAGCTTGCGGTAGGCAGGCGCGATGCTGGCACTCGATTTCGTCAAGGCCAACCGCGAGACGGTCGAGCGCGCGATCCGCGACAAGGGCGTCAGCCTCGATCTCGATCACTTGCTCGCGCTCGATGCCGAGGTGCGCGCGCTCAAGACCGAGATCGAGCGCCTGCGCGCCGAGCGCAATGCGATCAGCGCCAGGTTCAAGGATGCCAGGCCCGATGAGAAGGCCGAGCTCGGCCAGCGCGCCAAACAGGCCGGCGCCGATGCCGCGGCAATCGAAAGCGACCTCCTCGAGAAGGACCTTGAGCTCCAGGCATTGATGCTGAGGCTTCCGGGCATTCCCTACGCCGGCGCGCCGGTCGGCCCCGACGAGAGCTTCAACACGATCGTCCGCAAGGTCGGTGAGCCGCCCCAGTTCGATTTCGATCCGCTCGACCATGTCGCGATCATCGAGAAGAACGACTGGGCCGATTTGTCGCGCGTGACGCAAGTGTCGGGGAGCCGCACCTACTGCCTCAAAGGTGCGCTGGCGCTGCTCGAGGCCAAGCTGATGGCCTGGGCGCTCGAGAAGATTGCCGACGCCGGCTTCACGCCGATCACCGTGCCTGCGATCGCGCGCGCGCAGGCGTTCCTCAACCAGGGGCAGTTCCCCGGCCACGAGGACGAGACCTATCAGCTGCCGAACGACGATCTGTGGCTCGCCGGGACCGCGGAGGTGGTGCTGACATCGCTGCATTCGGGCGAGATCCTGGAGGCGAACAAGCTGCCGGTCCTCTACGCCGGTTTTTCACCCTGCTTCCGGCGCGAGGCGGGCAGCGCGGGCAAGGACGTCCGCGGGCTGCTGCGGGTCCACCAGTTCGTCAAGGTCGAGCAATATGTGATCTGCGAGGCGGACGATGCCCAGTCGGCCGAGTGGCACGCGCGGCTGCTCGAGCTCGCCGAAAGCCTGCTTCGCGATCTCGAGATCCCCTATCAGGTGATCGAGACGTCGACCGGCGACATGGGCCTCGGAAAGTATCGGATGAACGACCTCGAGAGCTGGGTGCCGAGCCTCGGCAAATATCGCGAGACGCACAGCTGCTCGACCCTGCACGACTGGCAGGCGCGGCGCGCGAACATCCGCTACCGCGGCGCCGACGGGAAGGTGCGGTTCGCGCACACGCTCAACAATACGGCGCTTGCGTCCCCGCGCATCCTCGTGCCGCTGCTCGAGAACCACCAGACGGCCGACGGACGGGTCCGGCTTCCCAAGGCGGTGCAGCAGCTGATGGGGAGGGAGTTCCTCTGAGCGAACAGGGCGCGCCACCGCCGCTCGCCCGCCTGAGGGAAGTCGCGGCGCTTGGCAGCCGCTTCTGGCGCGGCTTCGGCCACAGGGAGGCACGCGGCCCGAAAGACGGTCCGCCGGCGATGGTGATCCCTGGCTTCATCGCCAACGACCGGACAACGATGGAGCTGCGGCGCGCGCTCGCGGAGGCGGGCTTTCGGGTCCATCCGTGGCGTCAGGGAGTGAACTGGGGCGCGCGCCCGGACACGCTCGAACGGTTGAAGCAGGCGGTCCACCATTGCGGACATGACGAACCGCTGGTGCTGGTCGGGTGGAGCCTGGGCGGCCTCTATGCGCGCGAGCTTGCCCGGGCCGAGCCGCACCGGGTGCGCGCGGTGGTGACGCTGGGATCGCCGGTGTGGGGCGACCGCCGCCGCTACACGAATGTCTGGAAGCTTTATGAGCGGGTCGCCGGCCACCCTGTGGACGAGCCTCCGATCCCCGACTGCGAGGAGAAGCCTCCGGTGCCGACGCTTGCCATCTGGTCGCGCCGCGATGGGATCGTCGGGGCACCCTCGGCACGCGGAACGGAGAAGACGCGGGACAAAGCGGTAGAGGTCAACTCCACTCATATGGGCTTTGCCGTTTCGCGCAGAGGCACGCGCGCGGCGGTGCGCGAGATCGTCAGGTTCCTCGCGGAGGTCGGAGGCGGCGAGTCGCGGGATTGACTCTCGGCCGTGAATCGCGGGACAAGAACAAAAGTAGAACAGAAACGTTGTGAGTCGTGTGGCAAGAGGCTTGTCTCTGGTCGCCGGCGGAGTTGCTCGCGCACGCTCCGGGCCGGTCGATGGCTGTGCTCCTGCGAAGGCAGGAGCCCGGACGCGCGCCAGCTATCAACGACTTGATCTGTCCGGGCCCCTGCCTTCGCAGGGGTACTGGAGCTTGCCCGCGCCGCCCAAGCCAACCTTGTCCGAGCTGTTCGCCGTCCATCCGCGCGACGGCGGCTGGGCGGGGTTCCTGCTGGCGCAGCTCGACAGGTCAAAGCCGCTGCTGTGGGTGCAGGACCGCATGGCGATCCTCGAGAGCGGAAGGGTTCATCCTCCGGGGCTGCCGACGCAGGACCTCATCCATGTCGAGACGCGCGACGCACGCGACGCGCTGTGGGCGATGGAGGAGGGGGTAAGATGCTCGTGCCTGTCGGCCGTGATCGGCGAGATCTGGGGCGACCCGCGGACGCTCGACTTCACCGCGACGCGGCGGCTGGCGGTGGCGGCGGAACGGAGCGGCACGCCATGCTGGCTGGTGCGCCTCGGCGGCACAGCGAACTTGAGCGGCGCGCGGATGCGCTGGCGGATCGCGAGCGCGCCGTCGCTCATCAACGATCTCGATCCGCGCGCGCCGGGGATGCCAGCCTGGGATGCCGAGCTGTTCCGCGCGCGGGGAATGCCGCCGGGACGGTGGGCCGTCACGCGTGAAGCGGATCGCTTCCATCTGGTTGCCGAGCCTCGCGATCGAGCGCTGGGCGAAGGGCGCAGACTCAGCGCCTGATAGCCCGGTCGTCCTGACCGTCGAGGGCACGCATGGCCTTATCATTCATGCGGTTACTCGAGCGGCGGCCGAGCGCGGCGCGCAGCCCGGCGCGCGGCTGACCGACGCACGGGCGCTCGACCCGGCGCTGATCGCGGTCCCCGCCGATCCGGAAGGCGATGCAGCGCTGGTGGAAAAGCTTGCCGCCTGGGCCGGGCGCTGGTCGCCGCTGGTCGAGGTCGACGGAGCCGATGGGCTGCGGCTCGACGTCATGGGCGTCGCGCATCTGTTCGGCGGCGAGCGGAGGTTGGTCGGCGATGTCGAGCGGCGGTTCGCGCAGCTCGGGCTGACGGTGCGCGTCGCGATGGCGCCGACGGCGGCGGCGGCATGGGCGCTGGCGCGGTCCCCCTCACCCTACCCTCTGCCTCAAGGGGAGAGGGATTTGCTGGAGCAACTCGCGCCGCTGCACGTCTCGGCGCTGCGTCTCGATCCGGACACCGTTCGGACGCTCGAACGGCTGGGCCTCAAGACCATCGGCGCGCTCGCTGAGATGCCGCGGCTCGCGCTGGCGCGGCGGTTCCGCGGAGGCGAAGACGTGGTCGACGCGCTCGACCGGTTGACCGGCCGCAAGCCGGAGCCGCTGACCGCCGCGCCCGCCGATCCGCCGCCGCGAGCGCTCCTGAAGCTCGAGGAACCGGCGACCCATCCCGAAGCCGCGGCTCAAGCCCTCGAGCGGCTGATCCCGATGCTCGTCCGCGAGCTCGAGCGACGCAGGCTCGGCGCGCGGCGGCTGTCGCTGACCGGCTATCGCGTCGACGGCAGCATCGCCGTGGCCTCGGTCGCGACGGCGATCCCGAGCCGCGAGCCCAAGCATTTGCAGCGCCTGCTCGCCGACAAGACCGCGGCGCTGAACCCCGAGTTCGGTTTCGATGCATTCGCCCTGACGGCCGACTGGACGGAAGAGCTGGGCGCCGCGCAGGAGAGCCTGGTCGAGGAGCCGTCGAGGACAGGCGAGCTGGCGCGGTTGATCGACCGGCTGACGGTCAAGCTCAGCCCGCAACGCGTCCGGCGGCCGTGGCCGCAACAGAGCCATCTGCCTGAGCGGGCGAGCGGGTGGGTGAGTGCTGTTTCGTCATTGCGAGGAGCATCAGCGGCGAAGCAATCCAGCGGCGCTGTGGATTGCTTCGCTCCGCTCGCAATGACGGGGAGCCCCCAACGCCTGCTCGACCGGCCGGAGGCGATCGATGTCATTTACGCGACGCCCGAAGGCTTGCCGCGGCGGTTCATGTGGCGGCGGGCCGTGCATGACATCGCCCGCGCCGAGGGACCGGAGCGGATCGCGCCCGAATGGTGGCGCCAGCCCTCGTCGGCGCGGCTGCGCGATTATTATTGCGTCGAGGATGCGCAAGGGCGCCGCTACTGGATCTATCGCGAAGGGCTGATCGGCGATGGGCGCGGCGGGGCGCCCAATTGGTTCATCCATGGGCTGTTCGGCTGATGCCCGAGAAGGTCGGCTTCTCGCGGCTGAAGCTGGTGCGGCGGAAGGACATGCCGCCACCGCCGGCAACGCATTCGCCTTATGTCGAGCTTGGCATCACCTCGCCGTTTTCGTTCCTGCGCGGGGCGTCGGACGCGATCGAGCTGGTGCTGACCGCGCTGGGCCAAGGCTATGATTCGATTGGCATCGCCGACCGCAACACGCTGTCGGGCGTGGTGCGGATGCACAGCGCGTGCAAGGGCGCGGGGCTGAAGCCGCTGATCGGCTGCCGGCTCGACTTGTCGGATGCGCCGAGCCTGCTCGCTTACCCGATCGACCGCGATGGATATGGCCGGCTGTCGCGGCTGCTGAGCCTGGGCAAGATGCGCGCCGAGAAGGGCGAATGCGAGCTCAGCCTGGCTGACATCGCGGCGCATGCCGAAGGCATCGCCTTCATTGCGTGGCCGTCCGACGATCTCGATGATTTCGAAGCGGAATTGCCGCGGCTGTGCGAGGCCTTGACGTCACTGCGCCATGTCGCCGCGAGCTGGCTCTACCGCGGGAATGACGCCGCGCGGATCGAGCGGCTCGACCGCATCGCCAAGCGCCACCGCTGCACGATCCTCACGACCAACGATGTCCATTACCATGCGCCGGAGCGCCGGCCGCTGCAGGACGTCGTCACCTGCATCCGCGAGAAGACGACCATCGCCAAGGCAGGTTTCCTGCTGAACCCCAATGCCGAGCGCCATCTCAAGTCGCCGACGGAAATGCAGCGGCTGTTCGCGCGCTGGCCGCACGCGATTTCGGCGACGCGCGGCTTCGCAGACTCGCTGCATTTCAGCCTCGACGAGCTGCGCTATGAATATCCGCGTGAGACGGTGCCCGATGGGCGGACGCCGCAGCAATATCTCGAGCAGCTGACTTGGGCCGGCGCGCATGGCCGCTGGGGCGAGCGCATCCCGTACAAGGTGCTGACCCAGATCAACCATGAGCTGGGGCTGATCGATCGCCTCGACTTCGCGCGCTATTTCCTGACGGTCCACGACATCGTCGCGTTCGCGCGCAGCCTCTCGCCCCCGATCCTGTGCCAGGGCCGTGGCAGCGCCGCGAACAGCGCGGTCTGCTATTGCCTCGGCATCACCGCGGTCGACCCGGCGACCAGCGACCTGTTGTTCGAGCGCTTCATCTCCGAGGAGCGGCGCGAGCCGCCCGACATCGACGTCGATTTCGAGCACGAACGGCGTGAGGAGGTGATCCAGCACATCTACGAGAAATATGGCCGCGAGCGCGCGGGGATCGCCGCGACGGTGATCCACTACCGCCCGCGCTCGGCGATCCGCGAAGTCGGCAAGGTGATGGGGCTTTCGGAAGACGTCACCGCCGCGCTCGCCTCGACCATCTGGGGGCATATGGAAGGCGAGCTCGAGGATGCGCGGGCGAAGGATGCCGGGCTCGACCTTAGCGACCCGCATTTGAAGCGCACGGTCAAGCTCGCCGAGCAACTGATCGGCATGCCGCGCCATTTGTCGCAGCATGTCGGCGGCTTCATCCTGACCGAGCGGCGGCTGACCGAGACGGTGCCGATCGGCAATGGCGCGATGGACGACCGCACCTTCATCGAATGGGACAAGGACGACATCGACGAGCTCGGGATCCTCAAGATCGACGTGCTCGCATTGGGCATGCTGACCTGCATCCGCAAATGCTTCGACCTCATCGAGCAGCATCACGGCGAGCGGTGGGAGCTGGCGACCGTCCCGCAGGAAGTGCCGGAGGTTTACGACATGCTGTGCCGCGGCGATTCGCTCGGCGTGTTCCAGGTCGAAAGCCGGGCGCAGATGAACATGCTGCCGAGGCTCAAGCCGCGCTGCTTCTACGACCTGGTGATCGAGGTCGCGATCGTGCGGCCGGGGCCGATCCAGGGCGACATGGTCCACCCGTACCTCAAGCGCCGCAGCGGCAAGGAGCCGGTGACCTTCCCCTGCCCCGACCCCGCGCACGGCCCGCCCGACGAATTGGAGCGGATCCTCGGGCGGACGCTCGGCGTGCCGATCTTCCAGGAGCAAGCGATGAAGATCGCGCTCGATGCCGCGAAGTTCAGCTCGGAGGAAGCGAACCAGCTGCGGAAAGCGATGGCGACCTTCCGCTCCAAAGGGAACATCGAGGTCCTGCAGGACAAGATGGTCGGTCGGATGGTGGACAGGGGCTACGACCCCGATTTCGCGCAGCGCTGCTTCGACCAGATCAAGGGTTTCGGCGAATATGGCTTCCCCGAAAGCCACGCGGCGAGCTTCGCGCACCTCGTCTACGTGTCGAGCTGGCTGAAGTGGAAATATCCCGCCGCGTTCGCGGCAGGGCTCTTGAATTCGCAACCGATGGGCTTCTACGCGCCGGCGCAGATCGTCCGGGATGCGCGTGAGCATGGGGTCGAGGTGCGCGAAATCGACGTGAATGCGAGCGAATGGGATTGCACGCTGGAGCCTCCCCTCCCTGGAAGGGAGGGGAAAATCGCTCTTCGCCTCGGCCTGCGCCAGGTCGACGGGCTACGCAGCGCCGACATCGAGCGCCTCGTTGTCCGCCGGCCCTATGCCAGCGTCGAGGAGCTCCGCAGCCGCGGCCGCGTGCCCGTGCATGCGATCCAGCGGCTTGCCGCCGCCGACGCGTTCCGCTCAATCGGGCTCGACCGGCGCGCGGCGCTGTGGGATTCGCGCGCGCTCAAGCCGGCGCCGGACCTGCCTTTGTTCGTTCATGCCGAGGCGCGCGACGAGGGCTCGGAAGGCGAGCCGGCGAAGCTCCCGGCGATGCCGCTCTCCGAGCATGTCGTGAACGATTACCAGACCATCCGCCTGTCGCTGAAGGCGCATCCGATGAGCTTCCTGCGCGACCATTATGCGCGGCAGAAGTTCATCACAGCCGACCAACTGAGCAGCATCTGCGACGGCAAGCGGCTGTCGATCGCCGGGCTGGTGCTGATCCGCCAGCGCCCCGGAAGCGCCAAGGGCGTGGTGTTCATCACCCTCGAGGATGAGACCGGAATCGCCAACCTCGTCGTCTGGCCCGACGTGTTCGAGAAGCAGCGCAAGATCGTGATGGGCGCGCGGCTGATGGCGGTGCACGGGATCGTGCAACGCGACCCCGACAGCGAGGTCATCCATGTCGTCGCCCGGCGGCTGGAAGATCACAGCCACATGCTCCGCCATTTGAGCGACGAAGCCCTGCCTTCGGCGCTCTCGAACGGCGATGCGCCGGGCGCCATGCGGCCACCGCCCTCGCGCCATCCGCGCGACGTGGAGATCATCCCCAAGAGCCGCGACTTTCACTGAGCGGCGTTCATCTGAGCGCAAGCTCAAGGCGCGATTCCTGCCGCAATGCAGCATTAAGGCCGCCTCCCTATATAGCCGTGCCAAGTGGCAAAGGAATCCGATCGATGATGAGGTTTTTCACCGCGGCGGCGCTCGCGCTGGCGCTGGCCGCTTCACCAGCCGCGGCGCAGGGCAATATCGAGGGCCATTGGACCAACCCCAAGCACTCGACCCTGGTCCACGTCACCCGCTGCGACGGCGACGCTTATTGCGCGATCGTGCTCAAGGCGTCGGCCAAGGCCCAGGCGAACGCACGCAAGGGCGGCACGAAGAACTTCATCGGCACCGAGATCCTGCACGTCAGCCCGGCCGGCGACAATTTGTTCAAGGGCAAGGCGTTCGACCCCGAAAGCAACATGCACGTGCCGGCGACGGTCCGCTTTGTCGGGGCCGCGACGATCGAGATCCAGGGCTGTGCCTTGTTCGGCCTGGTCTGCAAGACGCAGCGGTGGACCAAGGTCGACTGAGCGGCGTCAGTCGAGCGCGACGCCTTGGGCGCCGATTTCCCCGGCCAGGACCGCCGACTGGAGCGCGCTCATCTCGTCGGCCCAATAGCGGTCGGCGGTGAAGTGGGGCGAATGCGCGCGCACGCCGTCATAGACTTTTTGCAGCTTCGCCGACGTCTTCAAGGGCGCGTGATAGTCGATGCCCTCGGCCCCAGCCATCAACTCGACGGCGATCACGCCTGCGGCGTTGCGTGCAATCTGCGCCGCCTTGCGCGCGGCGATCGGCGCCATCGACACATGGTCCTCCTGGCCGGCCGAGGTCGGGATCGAATCGACGCTCGCGGGGAACGCGAGGCTCTTGTTCTCGCTGACCAACGCGGCGGCGGTGACCTGCGGGATCATCAGGCCCGAATTGACGCCCGAATCCTCGGTCAGGAAGGCGGGCAGGCCGCTCATCTTGGGATCGACGAGGACGCTCACCCGCCGCTCCGAGATCGAGCCGACCTCGCATAAGGCGATGGCGATGATATCGGCGGCGAAGGCCACCGGCTGGGCGTGGAAATTGCCGCCCGAGATCGCGGTGTCCGAGCCATTGTTTTCATCCGGGGCGAAGACGATCGGATTGTCGGTCACAGCTCCCGCTTCGATGGTGAGGGTGCGAGCGGCGTTCTGCAGCAAGTCGAGCGACGCGCCCATGACCTGCGGCTGGCAACGGAAGCTGTAGGGATCCTGCACGCGGCTGCAGGCGATGTGGCTGGTCAGGATCTCGCTGCCCTCGAGCAGGCCGTGGATCGCCGCGGCGACGCGGATCTGTCCCGGCTGGCCGCGAAGAGCGGAAATGCGCGGATCGAACGGCTTGGCCGAACCCTTGAGCGCGTCGACCGACATGGCGCCGGCCGCGATTGCCGCGGCGAACACGCGTTCCCCCATGAACAAAGCGTCGAGCGCGAGCGCCGCGGACGCTTGGGTGCCGTTGATCAGCGCGAGGCCCTCCTTGGGCCCAAGTTGGAGCGGGTCGATGGCGATGCGTTGGAGCGCTTCGCCGGCCGCGACCGTATCGCCCGCGACGTCGATGCGACCATAACCCATGAGCGCGGCGATGAGGTGGGCGAGCGGGGCGAGGTCGCCGCTCGCGCCGACGCTGCCCTGCGACGGGATGACCGGCATCGCGTTCGTGTCGAGCAGGCGCTGCAATGCCTCGATCACCACCGGCCGCACCCCGGAATGGCCACGGCCGAGGCCGAGCAGCTTGAGGATGATCATCAGCCGGGTGACATGACGCGGGAGCGGGTCGCCGAGGCCGGCGCTGTGCGAGAGGATGAGGTTGGTCTGAAGCTCGGCGAGCCGTTCGGGCGGGATGCGCGTGTTGGCGAGGCTGCCGAAGCCGGTATTGATGCCGTAGACCGTCTCGCCGCCGGCAACGATGCGGTCGACCGCGGCGGCGGATTCGGCGACGCGCTGCATTGAGGCGTCGTCGAGCGACCCGGCTTCGCCGGTCCACAGGCGGCGCAGGGTGCCGAGATCGATATTGGTCGGGTCGAGCTTCAGCATTGCCTCCCGTGTACCCCGGCGAAGGCCGGGGTCCAGCCCCAGAACAAGAAACGGCGCGGCTGGCGCCGCCTGGGCCCCGGCCTTCGCCGGGGAACTAGATCATCGGCAAGTCCAGCCCTTGCTCGCGCGCGCAATCGACCGCGATGTCGTAACCGGCATCCGCATGGCGCATCACGCCGGTGCCGGGATCGTTCCACAACACGCGCTCCAGACGCCGCGCGGCGTCGTCGTTGCCGTCGGCGACGATGACCATGCCGGCGTGTTGCGAATAGCCCATGCCGACGCCGCCGCCGTGGTGGAACGAGACCCAGGTGGCGCCGCTCGCGGTGTTGAGCAGCGCATTGAGCAAAGGCCAATCGCTGATCGCATCGGAGCCGTCCTTCATGCTCTCCGTCTCGCGGTTGGGCGAGGCGACGCTGCCGCTGTCGAGATGGTCGCGGCCGATGACGATCGGCGCCGAGACCTCGCCGCTGCGCACCATCTCGTTGAAGGCGAGGCCAAGCCGGTGGCGCTGGCCGAGGCCGACCCAACAGATGCGCGCGGGCAGCCCCTGGAAGGCGATCCGCTCGCGCGCCATGTCGAGCCAGCGGTGGAGGTGGGGATCGTCGGGGATCAGCTCCTTTACGCGCTGGTCGGTGCGGTAGATGTCCTCGGGATCGCCCGACAGCGCCACCCAACGGAAAGGGCCTATGCCGCGGCAGAACAGCGGACGGACGTAGGCCGGCACGAAGCCGGGAAAGTCGAACGCGTGGGTCACGCCCGTGTCCTTCGCTTCCTGGCGGATGTTGTTGCCGTAATCGAAAACGGGAATGCCCATGTCTTTGTACGACAGCATGGCTTCAACATGGCGCGCGATCGAGATTCGCGCGGCCTGGGCTACGGCAGCGGGGTCGCGCTCGCGCATTTCCTGCCACTTGGCGACGTTCCAGCCGGCGGGGCAGTAGCCGTTTGCAGGATCATGCGCGGACGTCTGGTCGGTCAGCGCGTCCGGCCGAATGCCGCGCGCCAGCATTTCCGGGACGATCTCAGCGGCATTGCCGAGGAGGCCGACGCTGGTCGGCTCCGAGGCAGCGTGTATAATCTCGAGCGCCTCGTCGATGGTCGCCGCGCGCCTGTCGAGATAGCGCGTCTCCAGGCGCTTTTCGATACGGCTTTCCTGGACCTCGATGGCGATGCAGTGGGCGCCCGCCATGACGGCGGCGAGCGGCTGGGCGCCGCCCATCCCGCCGAGGCCCGCGGTCAGGATCCAGCGGCCCTTGAGATCGCCGCCATAATGCTGGCGCCCCATCTCGGCGAAGGTCTCGAAGGTGCCTTGGACGATGCCCTGCGTGCCGATGTAGATCCAGCTGCCGGCGGTCATCTGGCCGTACATCATGAGCCCTTTGCGATCGAGCTCGTTGAACACCTCCCAATTGGCCCATTTAGGCACGAGGTTGGAGTTGGCGATGAGGACGCGGGGCGCGTCGCGGTGGGTGCGGAAGACGCCGACCGGCTTGCCCGACTGGACGAGAAGGGTCTGATCCTCCTCGAGCCGCTCGAGCGTCTCGACGATCCTGTCGAAGCATTGCCAGTTGCGCGCCGCGCGGCCGATGCCGCCGTAGACGACCAGGTTCTGCGGGTCCTCGGCGACCTCATCATCGAGATTGTTCATCAGCATCCGGACGGCGGCTTCCGTCGTCCAGTGCTTCGCCTTGATCTCACTCCCGCGGCGCGCGCGGATGTGACGGCTGTTGTCGCGTCGGTCAAAGTGATCGGTGGCGGTCAGGTGTCTGCTCCTTGGAAAATCCGTCTTTCGGGTCCGGGCAGGCCAATCCAATAGCCGAGCTCGGCAAGGCTTTCGACGCGCCAGACGCAAAGGTCGGCCTGCTTGCCGGCGGCGATGCTGCCGACATTGTGGGCGAGGCCGAGCGCGCGCGCCGCGTTGATGGTCATGCCTTGGAGCGCTTCCTCGGGCGTCAGCCCGAACAAGGTGCACGCCATGTTCATCGCAAGGGTCGGCGACAGCAAAGGCGACGTGCCGGGGTTGCAGTCGGTCGCGACCGCGATCGGCACCTTGTGCTTCCTCAGCAGGGCGACCGGCGGCTTCCGATCCTCCTGCAGCGCGTAATAAGCGCCGGGCAGGAGCACCGCGACCGTGCCCGCCGAAGCCATCGCCCTGGCGCCGGCTTCGTCGAGATGCTCGAGGTGATCGGCCGACAGCGCGCGATATTGCGCGGCGAGCGCGGCGCCGTGCTGGTTTGACAATTGCTCGGCGTGGAGGCGGACGCGGAGGCCGTGATGCGCCGCGGCCTTGAACAGCCGTTCGACCTCGTCGGGGGTGAAGGCGATCGTGTCACAATAAGCATCCACGCTGGCCGCAATGCCCTGCTTGGCCGCGGCGGGGATCAGCTTGTCGACGATCTCGCTCACGTAATGCGCGCGGCGGTCTTTGCTGTCGGCTGGAAGCGCGTGCAGCGCCAGCAAAGTGGGGACAATCCGCACCGCCTCATCCTCGCCCAGCGTGTTCGCGATCTTGAGCAGGCGAAGCTCGCTCTTCGGGTCGAGACCGTAGCCGGACTTGATCTCGATCGTCGTGCAGCCGCCGCGCATCAATGCGTGCAGGCGGCGGCGGCTCTGCTCGAGCAGTTCGTCGTCCGACGCGGCCGCGGTCCGCGCGACCGTTGAGGCGATACCTCCGCCGGCCTGCGCGATCTCCTCATAGCTGGCGCCGGCGCGGCGCATCGCATGTTCATCGGCGCGCGTGCCGCCGAACACGAGATGGGTGTGGCAGTCGACCAAGCCGGGCGTGACCCAGCCGCCACCGAGCGCCACCACGTCCCTCGCCCGGAAGCCGGCGAGCTCGGTGCGCTTGCCGACCCGGACGATCTTGCCGTCCGCGATCCCGATGGCGCCGTTGTCGATCACGCCGAGCGGGTCGCGCGGCGTGCCCTCCAGGGTCGCGATCCGACAATCGACGAGCAGCCGGTCCCACATCTTCTGTTCCCTTGGGTTTGCCCATAGGCGAGCGCGGCTGTTAGGGTCCAGCCATGAGCGGCTGGCCGAACCTGTCCGATCTCCTCGTCGGCATCGAGACGAAGGCCCCCGTGGGCCTGGTAGGCGCGCCGCTGGCGGCGGGATCCGTGACGCCCGGTCAGTGCGACCTCGCGCCGGCGCTGCTTCGGCAGACCTTGCGGCGGATCGGCCGTTACGATGTCGAGACCAAGCGCGAATTGTCGACGCGCATTGCCGACCGCGACGATGTCGACCTCGCCGGGCTGTCGATCGAAAGTGCGACGGAGCCGATCCGCGACGCGGTGCGGTTCAGCGCCTCGCTCCACGCTCTGACGTTGCTGGTCGGCGGGAATAATGCCGTTACGCGGCCCGGCGTGCTGGGCCTCGGCCTCCCGCTCGACAAGATCGGCCTGATCACGCTCGACGCCCATTTCGACATGCGCGAGACGCACGAGGGCCTGAGCAACGGCAATCCCGTCCGCGCCTTGATCGAGGACGGGCTTCCCGGCGCCAATATCGCGCAGATCGGCCTCGCCAGCTTCGCCAACAGCCGCAAGATGCACGAGGATGCGGTGGCCGCGGGAAATCTGGTCGTGACCGTGAGCGAGGTGCGGCGGCTTGGCATCGCGCTCGCGGTCGACCGAGCGCTCGACCAGCTCAGCCATTGCGAGGCGATCGCGGTCGATTGCGACATCGACGTGATCGACCGCTCGCAGTTCCCCGCGGCGCCGGGGGGGCGACCGGGCGGCATGGCGGTCCACGACTTCTTCGCCGGCGTGCGCCGCCTTGCGGCCGAGCCGCGCGTCCGCCTGATCGACCTTACCGAATGGGACCCGCCGCTCGATCCAAGCGATCTTAGCGCTTTGACCGCGGCGCGCTGGGTCGCCGAGTGCCTTGCCGGCTTCGAGATGCGCCCGATTTAGACTTGCGCCGTGGCGGGTCGGGCGTGACGACGATTTCCTTGGGCCCGATGGTGACTACGCACTCCCACGGTATCCGGCGGCCCAGCTTCCGACCGGTCAGGCGCTCGATGAAACTGCCTGCGCCACAGGTCAGCGCCGTCACGCGCCCACCTTCGGCATGCACCTCGTGCACGCGCCCGAGCGTTTCGCCGTCGAGCGTCCTGATCTTTGCGTCGCGGATCTCGCTGAGCCGCATCACAGCGCTCCCCGACGCGGAATCCAGGCCCGTACCTTATCCTCGGTCCGATGCAGGCCGAGCGCCTCGGCTCCCGACTTGAGCTTCACCACCGCACCGATCTCGGCGACCTCGCCGAACGGAACGCGAGCCATGCGCTCGCCCGCGACCTTCCGGACCAGCCAGAACATCCATGCCGGCATTCGTCCTTTATACGCGCCCGGTCCGACCAGCAGCGCTTCGATCCTGGTCGGCTTGCCGGCACCGCCGCCAAGCTCGACGTCGTCGACGATCCCGCTCCAGCGATCGTCCTTGTCGATGATCGGCAGGTCGATCAGCTGGCCGACGAGCTTGAGTGAATCGTTCGGCTTCATCCCTGCCCACCTGACGTCATGAGATAGAGGGGAATTGCGGCGAGAGCGGCAATGGTGACGATTACAAAGAATGGCCAGCCGAGGGCCTTGGCGAGCCATTTGTTCGCATATCGGCCCATGTAGCTCCGGTCTCCGGCGAGCAGCATCAGCGGCAGGTAAGTCAATGGCAGAACGATGATCGAGAACAGCACGGCATATTCGACCAAGCTCATCACATCGACGCCGGTCATGACGATCGCCAGTGCAAGCAGGAACATGACGATCCAGGCGAGCGTGAACCGCGGGGCTCCCCACGGTTTCTTGCGCCGGCCCCATTCCCAGCCGAAGAATTGCGCGAGCGCGTAAGCGTTCGACATGCAGGTTTCGACCGCCGCGCCGCCGACCGCGAACAGCATACCAAGGAGCGCGCAGAGCAGGCCGACCCTGCCGAACGGAATCGCCGCTTCGAGCGCCGATGTGCCCGGCACTTCGGGCCCGACATTGACCGGGCCGAACAGCTGAGCCGAACCGGCGAGGATCGAGATCGCGAGCAGCGAGCCGAGGCCGAAGCCGACCGTGCAGGTCACGCGATTGGTCAGCAGGTCCTTGGGGCCCCACTCCTCCTCGATTCCCCCCGACGAATAGAAATAGGATTCATACGGGAACAGCACGGCGCTGAGGATCGCGACGGTGAAATAGGCGAAGGTCAGGAGCTCCTTGGGACTGAGCCCGCGCGGCACCTGTGGGACGAAACCGGCCGCCAACGTCCCCCACGGCGGGTGGATTGCGACGAGGGCAACGGCGAACACGATCATGATGAGACCGAGCAGACCATAGGTGCGCTCAATCCACTTGAACGGAAGCACCCACATCGACGCCATCAACGCGATCACGCTGGCGACCGCCAGCAGCAGGTAGGGCGCTCCGGTCAGATAGTTGAGGATCAGCGCCATGCCGCCGACTTCGGCTGCGCAGGTGATCAGGGTGCTGACCAGCGAGCCGACCAGCGTGATCAGCCCGAGCTTGAGGCCGAGACGGTGGCGCATCAGGCTGAACACCGGCTGCTTGGCGACGGCGGCGACACGCCCGCTCATCTCGCCGAACACGCTCATTCCGATCGTTCCGAGCACGAATACCCAGATGAGCGCATAGCCGAAGATCGAGCCGGCCTTGGCGGCAAAGACGAGCTCGCTGATGTCGACGAAGCCGCCGACGGCCGTCATGATTCCGAGTGTCAGCTCAAGCGGATTCAAGGCTGTCCTCGATCCGTTTCAATCTGTCGGCGTGGCCGCGCAGCAATGCCGGTGAAGCAGAGTCTGGAGCGGCGATCAGCGCTGCGATCTCTTCCCCATAAGCGGACTTCGGCTGAGTGAGCGACATCGCACAGGTCTTCAGCTGTTCGCGGATGCTCTTGCGCATCGCCGCGACATAGGTCGCCGTCAGCTTGCCAGCGCCCGCTTGCTCGTTGACCAACGCCCATTCCGCGCCGAGCGAGCGCGCCTGGCTGATCGACGGCAGGTCGGCCTCGGGGCCTTTCGAACAGGCCGCGAGCAGCATCACCAGCAACAGACAGCGCCACATGCGGTCAGAAACCGTTCCGCGAGCGACCCGTTCCTAGCCTTGCTGCGCGGCGATCCGGCGGCCCTTGTCCGACAGGCTGCGGAACGTGATCGAAAAACGCAAGCGCTCGCCGGGCGTGAGGCGATGCTCCCATTCCCAGCGCGATTCACCGGACAGCAGGTAAGCCGAGCGCGGCGCCAGATCGAGGCTCGCGCGCTCGAAGCCGCTCGGCGTGCGGTGCCGGAAGCGCAGCGTCGCGGGCGTGCCGAGCGAGATCCCGACGACCTTATCGAACACATCGCGGTCGCGGTGCCAGCCGATGCCGGCGCCGGGATCATAACGCGCGAGCAGGACGTGGACGAAGTCGCCGGCGGCGAGGCCCGCGAACGCCGCGGCGCGCTCGCGCAGCGGTTGGAGCCAGCCGGGGATCGGCTCGGCGGGCGCGAAGCTCGCGTCCTCGAAATCGTAGCGCCAGCCGAAGCTCTGCGTCTTGCGGTTGCCGAGCCAGCCGTGGAAGCGGAACGGCGCAAGCTCCAGCGCCGCGAGACGGGATAGCAATGCCTGCTCTTCGGCGTCACCGATGACTTGTTCCTCATAGCGAAGGCCGGCGATGAGCGGCGTGTCGAACAGCAGGCTCATGCCGCGAACAGCTCCTTGAGCTCGGACGGCCGGAGTTCGGGCGCGAGCTGGTCGAATGTGCATTGCTTCGGATCCTTGTCGGGCCGCCAGCGCAGGAAGCCCGTGCCGTGGCGGAAGCGGCGGTCGGTGACCTGGTCGTAGCGGACCTCGACGATCAGCACGGGCTTCAGCGGCTGCCACGCTACGGACCGCTGCGTGTTCCAGCGGCTCGGTCCGCCCGGCGCGCTGCCGGTGAAGCCGGGCGGCTCGATCAGCGCCTCGAGCTTTTTGGTCAGTGCCGGTCGGTCCTTGGCCGGAATTGCGGAAGTGAAGCCGACATGGTGGAGCAGCCCGTCGTCATCATAGAGCCCGAGCAAGAGCGAACCGACCTCTTTCTTCTTTTCGGCATAGCGGAACCCTCCGACGACACAGTCGGCCGTGCGCTGCTGCTTGACCTTGATCATCGCCCGCTCGCCCGAGCGGTAGTCCTGGTCGGCGCGCTTGGCGATCACGCCGTCGAGCGCGCCGCCGCTGCGCTCCAGCCAGCCGAGCGCCACCTTGCGGTCGCAGGTGATCGGCGACAGCTCGAGGCCGGGCGTCGCGTTCGTCTGAAAGAATCGCTCCAGTTTCTCGCGGCGCCTGGAAAGGGGGAGACCGGTTATTGAGGTTCCGTCGAGCTCCAGCAGGTCGAACAGCATCAGCTCGGCCGGGGTTTCGTTCGACAGCTTGCGGACGCGGCTTTCGGCCGGATGCAGCCGCAGCTGGAGCGCATCGAACGATAAGGCGTCGCCGACCGGGATGATCAGCTCGCCGTCGAGCAGGAACTGTTTTGCCTTGAGGCCGCGAAGCATGGCTACGACTTCCGGGAAATAGCGCGCGAGCGGCTTGCCCGATTTGGACGTCAGCGTGACCTCGTCGCCGTCGCGCCGCGCGAGGCAGCGGAAACCGTCCCACTTGGGTTCGAACTGCCATCCCGCGCCGTCGGGCAGCTCGGCCGCCAGCAAGGCTTCCATCGGCGCGGCGACGGCGTGCTTTTTGGCCATTTGCAGACAATCGCCGGCGGCTCGCAGTCGTTCCCGTTGCGCACGCACTCCCAGCTGTTACGCTGCCGGTCCGTTCGAGGGAGACGAGCATGGCATTCGATCCGAACGCCGCGACCGCGCGCTATATCGATAGCCTTGGCCCGGCAGCGCTGCAGAAGGCGCACGATTACACCGTCGGGAAGGAATGGATGCTCCTGTGGAGTCTTCTGGTCGCGGCTCTTGTGACCTGGCTGATCGTGCGGTCGGGTTTGCTTGATACTCTGGACGCCAAGTTCGCCGAACGCCGCCGCAACTTGAAGGCGTTCGTGATCAGTCTTGTCTACTTCATCATATCTGCTCTGCTGACGTTGCCATGGTCGCTCTATGCCGATTACTTCCGCGAGAAGAGCTACGGGCGGACCAGCCAGCCGCTCGGCGATTGGCTGGGACAATGGGCGCTGGCGCTCACCATCAGCGCAGTGATCGGGGCGCTGTTCCTGATGGGCGTCTACTGGCTCATGCGCCGTACCGGGAAGAATTGGTGGTTATGGTCAGGCGCCCTGACCGCAGCCGCGCTCGCCTTCTTCATGCTGCTGCAGCCGGTCCTGATCGAGCCCTTGTTCAATAAATATGCGCCGGTTCCGCCGGGACAGGTGCGCGACGCAGTCGTGGCGATGGCGGGCCGCGCCGGCATCCCGGCGAAGAAGGTCTACATGTTCAACGGCTCGCGCCAGTCGAACAATTTCACCGCCAATGCCGGCGGAGTTGGCAGCACCGCGCGGGTCGCGATTTCGGACGTGGCCTTCAAGAGCGCCACGCTCGATGAAGTGCGCGCGGTAACGGGCCATGAGATCGGCCATTATGTGCTGAAGCACACGTGGTGGGGGATTTTGGTCTATGCGATCGGCGCGATCATCCTGTTCTGGATCGCGGACCGGACCTTTCCGCGCTTCGCCAAGGCCTTTGGAAGCACGGCCGGCCTCGCCGACCCGCGCGGCATTGCCGTCCTGCTGTTCATGATTTCCCTGTTCGGTTTGGTGACCCTGCCGATATCCAACAGCTTCAGCCGGACGCTCGAGAGCCAGGCCGACATGTATTCGCTGCAGACGGAGAACCGGCCCGACGCGCTGTCGACCTCGCTCGTGAAGACGGCCGAATACCGCTACCCCCGCCCAACCAAGATCGAGGAGATCGTCTTCTACGATCATCCGTCGGTCGAGCGACGCGTTCATACGGCGATGGAGTGGAAGGCTGCTCATCCGGAGCCGCCCACGCCCTAGGTGAAGCTTTCACGTAGCCCGCTGCGGCAGCCGCCTTAGCTTCGGTCGCTCCAGCAGGGGCGGAGGCGGCATGGCGGGGCAGCTGACCATCGATAGCGGCGACACGGCGTGGATGCTGATGGCCACGGCGCTGGTGA
Organism: Sphingomonas sp.; assembly: GCF_045810705.1. GTDB lineage: Bacteria > Pseudomonadota > Alphaproteobacteria > Sphingomonadales > Sphingomonadaceae > Sphingomicrobium. Next base: position 77,064 of record NZ_JBJMVI010000018.1, read on the forward strand.
TGTTGATGATCCTGCCCGGCCTCGCCTTGTTCTACGGCGGCCTGGTGCGCGCCAAGAACCTGCTCAGCGTGATGAGCCAGGTCCTCGGCATCACCGCCGTCGCGATCCTTAGCTGGGTGCTGTGGGATTACAGCCTGGCATTCAGCGGGGGGAACTGGCTGATCGGCGGCCTGTCGAAGGCCGGGTTCGCGGGCCTCACCGACTCCTCGTTATGGCCCGTCGGAAGTGGCGGCAAGGCGATCCCCGAGCTCGCCTTTGCCGCATTCCAGATGACGTTTGCGGCGATCACCGCTTCGCTCGTCATCGGCGCGCTGGTCGAGCGCGTGCGCTTCTCGGCGATCATGCTGTTTTCCGCGCTGTGGCTGACGATCGTCTACGCGCCGCTCGCCCATATGGTCTGGTCCACCGATGGGCTGTTGTTCAGGTTCGGCGCCATCGACTTCGCCGGCGGGACGGTGGTGCACATCAACTCCGGTGTCGCCGGGCTCGTCGGCGTGGCCTTCGCCGGATCGCGGATCGGCCATTTGAAGGAAGCAATGCCGCCGCACTCGCTGGCGCTGACGATGGTCGGCGCCGGCCTGCTGTGGGCCGGCTGGTTCGGCTTCAACGCCGGCTCCGCGCTCGAGGCCAACGGGCTTGCCGCAGTGGCGCTGGTGAACACGTTGGTGGCGCCGGCGGCAGGGTTGCTGAGCTGGATGGCGGCGGAGCGGCTGGTGTCGGGCAAGCCGTCGATGCTCGGCGGCGCGTCGGGCGCCGTGGCGGGCCTGGTCGCGGTGACTCCGGCGGCCGGCGCCAGCGGCCCGGTCGGCGCGATGCTGCTGGGCGTGGCAGCAAGTCTGGTCTGCTACGGTTTCGTCGGCTCGCTCAAGAACCGCCTCAGGCTCGACGACAGCCTCGACGTGTTCGGGATCCACGGGCTTGGAGGGATCACCGGGTCGATCGGCACGGCGATCGTCGCGCTTCCGGTCCTCGGCGGTCATGGCGGCGCCGGCTACAGCCTGGCTTGGCAGTTGCTGCGCCAGGCCGCGGCCGTTGGGGTCGCGATCGCCTGGTCGGCCGCGGGCTCGGCGCTATGCTTCGCGGCGGTCAAGCTGGTGATGCCGTTGCGGCATGCCCGCGACGCGGAGCGCGAGGGCCTCGACATCGCCGATCACGGCGAGCGGGCGTACAATTACTAATCCGAAGGCAAGAAAAAAGCCGCCCGAAGGCGGCTCAATTGTTGGTTGCGGGGGCAGGATTTGAACCTGCGACCTTCAGGTTATGAGCCTGACGAGCTACCGGGCTGCTCCACCCCGCGCCAACATGATCGGCACATTCCTGCGCCTGAAAAAAACAAAGCCGCCGCTCGGCAAGCCGGCAGCGGCCTTGAAAAACATTGCGAATGGGCTCTTGCTCACGCCGCCAGCAAAGCCTGGCGACGACCTACTCTTCCACTGCTTAAGCAGTAGTACCATCGGCGCTGTCCGGTTTCACGGCCGAGTTCGGGATGGGATCGGGTGGGTCACGGACGCTATGGTCACCAAGCTATGGTGACGGCGCGAACAAGAATTCTAGAAATCGTGCACTTGGGTAATGGTATTGGCGTCATCTAGCTGAGATCAAACCAGTCATCAGCAGAGCTGACGATGATGGTGGGACTCTCAAGCGCGAAATGAGTAATTAGGACCGGTTAGCTCCACGCATTACTGCGCTTCCACCCCCGGCCTATCAACGTGGTGGTCTTCCACGACTCTAAGATACCTTATCTCGAGGGAGGCTTCCCGCTTAGATGCTTTCAGCGGTTATCCCGTCCATGCATAGCTACCCTGCTGCGCGGCTGGCGCCAC
>NZ_JBJMVI010000019.1:0-466520 GCF_045810705.1 Sphingomonas sp.
GACCGAGTTCATGAAGTGGCCGGTCGACATCATCTTGGCGAGGAGCTTCTCCTCGACATGGATCGAGAGAGGCTCTTTCTTCTCGCCGTAGACCACGGCGGGGACCCGGCCTTCGCGGCGCAGTGCACGGGAGGCTCCCTTGCCAGCCCGGTCGCGCGCCTCGGCGGGCAGCGTCAGCTGTTCGCTCATTTGGCTATGCTCCGTTTCTTGAATGACCCGCCACGCCTCCAGGGATGACCATGGCCGGGAGCGCGCCCCCTAAGGGACGGCGGTCAAAAATGCAAGGATGCCGCTGCCAGTGCGCCATGCCGGCGGCATGGCCGCGGGCTTCACTTGATGCGTTGGGACGGGATGCCGCGCTCAGCGAGGCGGACGAGCAAGCTGTCGGGACCTGCGAGGTGGCCGGCGCCGACCGCGACGAAGACAGTGCCCGGGGCCTGCATCCGCGCGCGAATCCAGTCGGCCCAGCGGTCATTCCGCTCGGTGAACATCATGCGGTAGGTGTCGGGCGACGCCTGGCGGAGCTGGTCGAGCATGCGCACGAATACGCTCTGGTCGCCGCGCTTCCAGGCCGACTGCATTTCACCCATCGCCCTCGATAGCCCAGCCATCGAGCTGCCCCCGACCGGCTGTCCGGCGCGCGATGCCGGCGTCGTTGCGTTCGCGGGCATGCGGTTGAACATGTCGATCTGCAGCTGGAGCGTCTCAAGGCCCTCGACCGGCTTGCCCTCGGCCTCGGCGACGCGGCGCAGCACCATGTCGGCGCCGTTGCCGACCTGCATGCCCTGCGCGCGGCCGGCATTGATCGCCATGCGGGTCGTCGCGAGGAACGAAGCCGACGGGGTCACCGATGGCGCGCGGATCGCCGGGATGTAGGGGCCCGGCTGCGGCTGCTCCGGGATCAACGTCTCGAGCACGAGTTCGCCCGAATGCTCGAAGGCGTCTCGAACCTCGTTCCCGAACCATTCCGAGCGCCCGTCGAGCGCATGGAAGGTCCCGAAGATGTAGACCGTCGTGTCGGCGTCGCGAACCACGAACATGGCGGGCTCGGCGACCGGTGCGCTGGGAGGCACGCCGATTGGCGATGCGGCGGCAAGCGCGGCAGCGACTAGAAGATTGACCATCCATCACCCTCCCGAGGCGAATGGTGCCGGATGGAAGAGGCGGAACGGACTTCGGCGGATCAGCTCCGCCGCTCAGTCAATTCACGCATCCGACCCCCCAGCCCGATACCTGGTGAGAATGGTCACCAACTCCTTAATAAATGTCTAGCGAATTCCGGCGAAACGTGAACATTTCCCGGTGGATAATCCACGCAATGGATGACTTGCGGGCCGCTATTGCAGCCGCCGGACCTTGTAGCCGTCCTTCTTGAGCATCTCGAGAACTGAATATTTGCCCGCGAGGTGGCCTGCCCCAACCGCGATCATGACCGTCCCGGGCTGCGTCATCCGCCGTTCGATCCACTTGCTCCAATTGATGTTGCGCTGGACGAGCAGCGCTTGCTTGAGCTCGGGCGAGCCCGACAGATCGTGATTGAACGTGGCTGCGATGCCTCCGACGTCACCCCTGGACCAGGAGCCGAGCATGCCGCCGAACTCGCGTTTCATCGACGCGCTGTTCTCGATCGCGCCCTCCAATAGATTGCGCTGGGCGGATTCCGGCAGCCGGTCGAAGAAGCTCAGCTGCTCGAGGTTGGTTTCGAGTTCCCCGATCGGCTTGTTGTGTGCGGTGAAGTCGCTCCGCAACACGCCTTCGACACCGCCGGACAGTCCAAGGTCCTTGAACTGGTTCGACAGGAGCAGGAAGGCCGCCATCCAAGTCTTCATGCTGTTGTAGGCTTTCACCGGCACGCCGCTCTTCTTGATTGCCGCCTCCAGCACCGGGCGTTGCGCGGCGGGCACCCGATCGATGATCGGCGGCAGCCCCTTCGCCAGCCCGAGGCTCGCCATAGCCGACATCAGCTTGGTCGGGTTCTTCTCATCGACGATCGTCTCGACGACCAGCTCTTGCGAGTTGGTCAGCGCCTGGTCGAGCTTGGGTGTCCGCCACTGCGTGTCGGAGGGGAGCAAGTGGATGGTACCGAATAGGTAGATCGTCGTGTCGGGGTCCGAGACCTCCCACAGCGCGGGCCGGGCGACCTGCGGGACGCGGGCCTCGGCGGCCGATCCGAGTGACAGCAACGCGGCCACGGCTGCAAAAAGCCGCTGGAGGAACTTGTTCATCATCCGCTCTCAGTTGGGGCCTCGCACTTAGGGACGCAAGCTTGCGGATTGCTGAAGCGGCGAGCCGGCCGACTTGCCGTTCCCGAGTCCAGCCGCCAAAGCAGCGCGAACGCAATCGCACGGGGTCGCTTCCGCTTGAGCTTGAGCTTCCAGGACCTAATCCTCACGCTCCACCATTATTGGGGACGGCAGGGGTGTGTGATCCTGCAGCCCTATGACATGGAGATGGGTGCGGGGACGTTTCACCCGGCAACCGTGCTACGGTCGCTTGGGCCCGATCCGTGGCGCGCGGCCTATGTCCAGCCGTGCCGCAGGCCGACCGACGGCCGCTACGGCGAGAACCCGAACCGCCTCGGCCACTATTACCAGTACCAAGTGGTGCTGAAGCCAAGTCCCGACGACCTCCAGGATCTCTACCTCGGCAGCCTCGTCGAGATCGGCATCGACCCGCTGAAGCACGACATCCGCTTCGTCGAGGACGATTGGGAGAGCCCGACGCTCGGCGCCTGGGGCCTCGGATGGGAAGTGTGGTGCGACGGCATGGAAGTGACCCAGTTCACTTACTTCCAGCAGGTCGGCGGTTTTGAATGCAAGCCGGTCACGGGCGAGCTGACCTACGGGCTCGAGCGGCTCGCAATGTACATCCAGGGCGTCGACAATGTGTTCGACCTCAGGTTCAACGACGCCGGAGTGACGTACGGCGACGTGTTTCTCGAGAATGAGCGCGAGATGTCAGCGTATAATTTCGAGGTGGCGGACACCGAGGCGCTGTTCGACCTGTTCCGGAAGGCTGCCGCCGAGAGCGAGCGCTGCCTTGAAGCCAAGCTGCCAATCCCCGCCTATGAGCAGGCGATCAAGGCGAGCCACGTCTTCAACACGCTACAGGCGCGCGGCGTGATCAGCGTCGCCGAGCGCCAAGCCTATGTTGGCCGTGTCCGTGACCTCGCCAAGGCTGCGTGCGGGGCGTGGCTGGAGCGCGCCGCCTGATGACCAACTTCCTGCTCGAGCTTCTGTCGGAGGAAATCCCGGCGCGGATGCAGGCGAAAGCACGCAACGACCTCGCGCGGCTGTTCGCCGAATGCACGGGCGAGTTCGGACTGACGACCGGAGCGATTGACACCTTCTCAACGCCCCGGCGGCTGGTGCTGATCGCGCGTGACGTCGCGGAAGCCACCGAGGCGAGCCGCGAGGAGATCAAGGGACCGCGCGTCAACGCGCCGCCGCAAGCGCTCGATGGGTTCTTGCGCAAGACCGGACTCACCCGCGACCAACTCGAAGAGCGCGGCGACGTCTTTTTCGCGGTGATCGAGCGGGCAGGGCGGCCGGCTGCCGATATCCTCGCCGATACGATCGCGCGCATCGTCGCGGACTTTCCCTGGCCGAAGTCGATGCGCTGGGGCGGCGGCGAACTGCGCTGGGTGCGGCCGCTGCATGGCATCGTCGCGCTCTTGGGCGAGGAGATCGTGCCGGTCGAGATCGACGGGATCGCCAGCGGCGCAACGACCGTTGGGCACCGCTTCCATCACCCGGGCGACATCACCATCGGCGGCGCGCAGGACTATGTCGAGAAGCTCCGGGCCTGCCACGTCATCGTCGACCAGAAGGAGCGGGAGACGCTGATCCGCGAAGGCGCCGCGGCAACAGCGACCGAGGCGGGCCTCACGCTGCTCGAGGACGAGGGACTCGTCGTCGAGAATGCCGGCCTCACCGAATGGCCGGTGCCGCTGGTCGGCCGGTTCGATCCCGAATTCCTCGACGTCCCGCGCGAGGTGATCGTCCTCACCATGCGCACCAACCAGAAATATTTCGCCTGCACCAACGACCAGGGGTTGCTTGCGCCGGCGTTCGTGTGCGTCGCCAATATCGCGCCAAACGACGGCGGTGAGGCGATCGCACAAGGCAATGCACGCGTGCTCGCGGCGCGGTTGGCAGATGCGCGCTTTTTCTGGGAGCAAGACCTCAAGGTTCCGCTGGAGGAACAGGCAAAGAAGCTCCGCGGAATCGTCTTCCACGAAAAGCTCGGGACGGTCGCCGACAAGGTTGAGCGCGTCGCCAAGCTCGCGCGCTGGCTGGTCGAAAACGGTGTCGTGAAGGCCGACGCCGACCAGGTCGAACGGGCCGCGCGGCTGGCCAAGTCCGACCTCGTCACCGGCATGGTCGGCGAGTTCCCCGAGCTGCAGGGCGTCATCGGCGGCTATCTCGCCGAAGCGCAGGGCGAGGCGAGGTCGGTCTCCGACGCCATCCGCGACCATTACAAGCCGGTGGGGCAGGGCGACGATGTGCCGTCAGCGCCGGTGACGATGGCCGTCGCTCTCGCAGATAAGCTCGACAGCCTCGTCGGCTTTTTCCAGTTCGACGAAAAGCCGACGGGCTCGAAGGATCCGTTCGCTCTGCGACGGGCTGCTCTCGGAATATTGAGCCTGATCATCGACAACCAGCTCCGTGTCTCGATGCGCGAGCTGATCACCGCGGCGGCGCACAAGGGCGGTGCGAACGCGGGCCGCGACATTGCGAGCTTCCTCATCGAACGGCTCAAGGTTCAACAGCGCGAGGCTGGTGTCCGCCACGACATGATCGATGCGGTCGTGGCGGTGGAGACCGGAGGCGACAATGTTCGCATGGTCCTCCGCGTTCACGCATTGCAGAAATTCGTTGGTTCGGAGGACGGGACCAACCTGCTCGTCGCCTACAAGCGCGCGGCGAACATCCTCAAGAAGGAGAAGTGGGAGGGCAGTTCGGCTTCGGGAGCCGCGGATACCGCGCCGCAAGAACGGCCGCTGATCGCCGCTCTCGACGCCGCCGAACCCAAGGCGTCCGCAGCGGTCGACGCCGAGGATTTTACTGCCGCGATGGCGGCCCTCGCATCGCTGCGGAAGCCGATCGACGATTTCTTCGACCATGTGACGGTCAACGATCCCGATCCCGTCAAGCGCGAGCGGCGGCTCAACCTGCTGATGCGCTTCCGCGATGCGGTCAACCGGGTCGCGGACTTTTCGAAGATCGAGGGTTAGAGGCCGCGTATTTCCTGATCGCCGGGTTCGCGTGGATCTTTGATCGCGGCGGCGCGAAGGCTATCGCGCTCGCGCCACTCCTTTTCCTGATCCGCCCAATGCGTCTCGCGCTCGGCGTGCGTGCTCTCGAGCCGCTTCCGCCGATCGACCTCCGTGTTGTAGCGCTCTTTCCACTTGCGGCGGCCACCGGCGGTCAGGAACACGCCGACGAGCAGGCCTAGCAGGAAAATCAAAGCATAGATGATCAGGACGTTCGGATCGGTCGTGAAGCTCATGTCGCGTCCCCAACGAAATTGGTATCGCGGCGACTACGCCTGAGCCCGCCGCCGCGTTCCAATTTCTCGCGCCCAAGCGAAATTGGGCGCCCGCCCTTACTTGGGGTGGAGGAAGCTGTCGTTGATCGAACAGCTTGCCGGGCCGAGAATGACCACGAACAAAGTCGGCAGGATGAACAGGATCAGCGGCACGGTCATGATCGCCGGCAGCCGGGCCGCCTTTTCCTCCGCGCGCATCATGCGCTGGTGACGGAATTCAGCCGACAGCACGCGCAGCGCGCTTGCCAGCGGAGTACCGTACTTTTCCGTCTGGATCATGGTCGTGACGACGCCCCGCACCGCTTCCAGGTCGACGCGGTTGGCGAGATTCTCGAACGCCTGGCGGCGCTCGTTGAGGAAGCCGAGCTCGATCGCGGTCAGGCCGAACTCATCGCCCAGCTCCGGATACGCCTTGCCGAGTTCCCTCGACACGCGCCCGAAGGCGGCGTCGACGGTGAGGCCGGCCTCGGCGCAAATCACTAGCAGGTCGAGCGCGTCGGGAAGGCCCTTGCGGATCGCGCTGCTGCGCTTGTTGACCTTGTTCTTCAGCCAGATGTCCGGCGCTTTATAGCTGCCGATCAGGATGCCGGCGACGGTCCCATAACGCCGGTACCAGCTCCAAGCCGGCCAATGGTTGAGGACGTAGATCAGCACCACCGCAGTCAGTCCGAGCACGACCGGAAGGAGGAAGCGCGCAAGGATGATGAAGAAAGCGAGGTCCTTGGTCCGGATACCGGCCTGCATCAGCCGTTGCTGGGTCTTCTTGACCTGATCGTCCTGAAGCATTTTGAACTGCCCCAGGAGCTGGCGGACGTTGTCCGCAGCCTCGTTACGATTGGTGAGCTTCTTGCGCTTGTTGGTCGACGCGACAATGCCGGCCTTGAGCTGTTCGCGGCGTTCGTTGAGCGCCTTGACGCGCCGCGCCATAGGGTCCTTGACGGTCGTCGCCGCATAGATGGCGAGCAACACGGCGAAACTCGCGACGGCGCTCAGAATCGTCGCGATCCAGATGATGTCGAACCCGAGGATGTGGGGCCCGGTAGGGGGCGCGGAAACCTGCATCGTTGTTCCTATGCCTCCCCTAAATCTCGAAGTTGACCATCTTGGCCATGATCGCGGCCCCGATGCCCATCCAGATCATGCCGCCAATGCCCGCGACCTCCAGCCGCTGGTCGCTGAAGAACCCCTGCATGTAGTGCGGGTTGATCATCCACACGAGTGTGAAGACCACGAACGGCAGCGAGCCGACGATGTAAGCAGAGGCTTTGGATTCCGAGCTCATCGCGCGAATCTTGAGCTTCATCTGCGCGCGCTTGCGCAGCACGTCAGCGAGGTTTGACAGCGTTTCGGCGAGGTTGCCGCCGGTCTCGCGCTGAATCGCGAGCGTGATGACGAAGAATTGGAACTCGGCGGTCCCGAGCCGGTCCGCGGTGTCCTGGAGCGCCGCCTCCATGGTGCGGCCGATCTTCATCTTGTCCCCAACGATGCGGAACTCGATTCCCACCGGTCCTTGAAGCTCACTGGCGACGATTCCCAGGGTCTCGGTGATCGGCAGACCGGAACGTAGACCGCGGACCATCAGCTCAATCGCGTCGGGGAAGTTCGAATTGAACTTGTTGATCCGGCGCTTGATCATCCTGCCGATGACAAAATGGGGCCCGCCGACGCCGACGAAGACACCGAGCAAAAACGCCAGGATCAGCGGCGCGCCGCGGATTGTCAGCCCAATCGCCACAACCGCGGCGAGACCGAGGCAGACGAGAGCATATTTGCCGAGGGTGATGTTCTTGCCAGTTTGCTCGAGCCGCTTGCGCAGCAACGCCGGCTTCGGGATCAAAGTCGAGGCATAGCCTTCGAACTTGCTGGCTCTTTCCGCGAACAGCTTGCGGATCTGCGCCTGCGCATTGCCGGCGATGACGTCGCCGTGGCGCTCTTTGATGAGCTCCACGCGCCGCTTGAGACTTTTCGAGGGCGACGGCCCATTCACCGCCATATAGGCGAGGCCGAGGGCGACCGTGCCGCCGATGATGAGTAGCCACAGGAGCATACTAGCCTTCGCCTCTCAAATTCTTCGGCCGGGCGCCCGGTGGGGCGGCGGCGCGAACCATGCTTACGCGGCCTTGCCTTTGGGCTTCGCGAGCATCGACTTCAGGTTGTCGACCAGCGACTTGCCGCCCGCCGATCCGGCTGCCTCGGGAGCCGAGCCCTCCTCGCTGGCGTGGTTGAGCACCATGCCCGACAGGGTGTTGAAGGGCGCCGCGAGCTTGCCGGACGCAACTTCCGCCATCGGCTTGCCGAGCTTGGCCGCCTGGGCCGCCACCTTGGCGTCAAACGGGAAGACAACATCGACGTTGCGCTCGATCGACTGCTCGAAATCCTTGCGGCTGATCTCCAGGGCGCCGCCCGAGGGGACCGCATTGGCGACCACGATGACCTTGGTCTGCGGAGCGTTCGACTTTAGCCATGCGAGGATGCGAATGGTGTCGCGGGTGCCGGCCAGGGTTAGCTCGGCGACCACTGCTGCGACATGCGCGTCGTGGACCAGGTGCGGATACTGGATCAGCATGTGGCGCGGCAGGTCGAGCACCGTCGATTCAAAGGTATTCCGCATCTCTTCCTGAAGCTGGAAGAAGGCGGTGCCGTCGGTCACCAGCGGTTGGTGGATCGGAGCCTCCGCCGAGAGGACCGACAGGCGCTCATTGGCGCGGACCATCGCCCGCTCGATGAACAGTCCGTCGATGCGGCTCGGGTTCTCGATTGCGTCGGTGAGGCCGCGTCCGGGCTCGAGGTCGAGCGCCAGGGCGCCGGTGCCGAAATGGACATCGAGGTCGAGCAGCGCGGTTGAGCGGCGGGCCTTCTCGCCGAACATCCATGCCAGCGAGGTCGCGATGGTCGAAGCGCCGACTCCGCCCCGGACGCCGATCACAGCGGCCATGACGTGCGGCTTGTCGGCCTGAGCCTCACCGCGCGGACCCGACAGAGTCATTTGCGCGTGCGCAAACGTGTCACGAAGCTGATCGACGGTGAACGGCTTTAGCAGGTAGTCGTGAATGCCGCTGACGACGAGATCGCGATATAGACGAACGTCATTGACGGTGCCGGCCGCGATCACGATCGTGCCCGGCTCGCACACTTCCGCGAGCGCGTTGATATCGTTGAGCGGATCCGCGGATTCGCTCAGGTCGACGAACAGGATGTTGGGGCTTGCCGAGACCGACAGCGACTGAACTGCGTTGCGCAGTCCGCCCTTGTTGACCTTCTCCGGCGACCACCCGTGCTCGACCGCCACCGGCCGCAACATGTCGGCGGTCGCGTCGTCGCAGACGAAGGCGGTGAACGGGTCGCGCAAACCGGCGCGAGCCTGGAACGGAGCATTCATCACTTGCCTCCCTTCGGCGTAACGTCCTGAAGGCCCTTCGTGCCCGTGGGCGGCGCGGTCCGGTACATCTCGATCGCCCTCGAGGCGGTATATGTATCGGTGACGCCCGTGCCCTCGCGACCGTGGAGCAGGTCTTCCGGGTTGGCGACCATCGCGGCGATGTTGGTGTTCACCGCGCAGCCGTAGTTCGACATCGAGCGATTGTTGAAGTCGGGCGCCGCCGGGCGGCTCCAATTCGGGCAGCCCGGCACCTCGGCGCGGCGGCGAGCCACGACGACGCGGACCGATCCCGGCTGGACCATTCCGGCGGTTGCCGGGGCGCCGGCAGTCACCAGCATGCCGTAGCGGCCGGCAACCGACGCGACCTGCGAGCGGGCCGCGGGCGCATAGCCGCCATCGACATAAACGGTGTCGCCGTAGCCGAGGCCGAGGCCCTGGAACCAGCCGGAGAGGCGGTCGGCCTCACCGGGCGCGAGTGATCCGCCCGGGGCGGCCGCGTCGAAGACATAGTCGGCGGTCGTCACGACCGGGACATTGACCGACGCGACACCGCGGTCCGGAAGGTCTCTCGTCGTCGTGGCGCAGGCGGCCAGCGCGGAGCTCAGTGCGATGAGGATCAGTTTCGAACGCATGGTTGCATCCTTCACGATGAAGCGGCGGCTCACAGCTTGAACCCCGGAGCGGCGACGGGTCCGGCGGGGCCGGGGACAGCGACAGCCGCGACCGGCGGAGCCGCTGCGGCGGGTCCGCTAACCCCTGAGAACGCCTGCCCTTCAAGCACCATCTGACCATCGGATGGCGCACGGTAGCCCTGCGTCGGCGTGGCCAGCTGCCCCGAAACCGGGCGCACCAGATATGGCGTCACGATGATGACCAATTCGGTCTCGTTGCGCTGGTAGCTCGTTGAGCGGAACAGCGCGCCCAGGATCGGAAGGTCGCCAAGGAAGGGCGCCTTCTGGATACTGTTGTTATTCTTGTTCTGAAGCAGGCCGGCGAGCATGAACGACTGGCCGGAACCAAGCTCCACCGTCGTCTCTGCGCGACGCGTGGTCAGTGCCGGCACGACGAAGCCGTTGAGGGTGACCGAGCCGGCGTCGCTAATCTCGCTGACCTCGGGACGAACCCGCATCGAGATGCGGCCGTCGGCGAGGACGATCGGAGTGAACGCGAGGCCGACGCCGTACTGCTTATACTCGATGGTTACGGCGCCGATTGCCTGGCTGACCGGGATCGGGAACTCGCCACCAGCAAGGAAGCTGGCGGTTTCACCCGAAAGCGCCGTCAGCGTCGGCTCGGCGAGCGTCGTAACGAAGCCGTCGTTCTGCATCAGGTCGAGTGTGCCCAGGAGGTCGACTCCGAGGATCTTGCCAGCAAGACCGAGAGTCGTGCCCGACGTTGCGAAGTTGAAGGTACGGTTGCCGCCTGCCGTGCCGCCGTTAAGGTTGCCCGGATTGCCCTGGCCAATGCCGAAGAACGTACCGCCGGGATGAACGTCGCGGCCGACGAGGTTGATACCGACTTTCTTCAGCATCGACCGGTTGATCTCGGCGATGCGGACCTTCAGCATGACCTGCAGGGGCGTTGCCGAGCGAAGGCGAGTGATGACCTGGGTCCCGTCGCCGACATAAGCCTGCGTCAGGCGCTGCGCTTCGGCGGCGTCATCCGGATTGGCGACGGTGCCCGTGAGCAGCACGAGGTTGTTCATCGGGGTCACCTGGACGTTCGCATCCGGCATCGCCAGGTGGAGCATCTCACCGACCGAGCTCAGGTTGTTGCCGACCCGGACGGTTGCGGCATAGACCACGCGGCCACCCTTGGTGGTGGCGTAAATGGTCGTCTCGCCGGCTCCCTTGCCGAACACATAGAGCTGGGTCGACGAGCGCACCTGGACATCCGCAATCGTCTCGTTGGCGACGAACACGTCGCTCATCGGCTCGGACAGGCGGACCAAAGAGCCCGTCCCCTTGCTCAGGGTCAGCGTTTCCGCCGGCCTGGCCGAGGTCGGCTGGGCAATGGCGGGCGCCGAGGCGCCTACGCTGCCCATCGCAATGGCCAAAGCGGCCAGTGCGGTGCCGAGGCGAGCCCGGCGGGTGATGGCTTGAGTCTTCATGTTAGCGAGCTCCCACCGGAACAACGGTGACTGTATTGCCGCGTGCGACCCGGACGACGGGCCCTGACGCGCCTTGGCCAAGGGCCTGACCCAGGCCTTTCATCGCCTGCGCCATCTGATTGCCGCTGTTGGCTGACGCCGGGACTGTGCGGCGCTGGAAGCGCGAGACGTCGCCGCCGGTCGAGAAGGTCGTATTGTTGTCGATTGGGCGATTTGCGAGCGCGAGCAGCATCTGCTTCTCGTCGGCGGGGTTAGCGCCGGCCGGGACCTTGATGTCGCCGGCGGCAACCGCCCGCTCCAGCTCCGACGTATTGTCGGCGATCGAGCGCAGCGACAGCGACAGCGAGCCGATGCTTTGTGCAACCGAGATTTTTTCGGCGATGCGCGGAGTGACTTCGAGCGTGACGTTGGAGAAAGTCTTCACCTCGGTCTTGCCGTCGTCATTCTTCTCCGTGACGCGCTGGTCGGTGGCGAGCACGCGCAGGTTGCGGATGATCGTTTCCGAGACCTTGAGCGGCGGGCCTTCGCCGCCACCGCTGACGGTCTGGTTGAGCACCATGTCGACATGGTCGCCCGGGAAGACAAAGCCCGCGACGCTCGATGAGACGTTCACCGGCACCGTGATGGCTCGCATGCCGGCGCCAAGCGCCGCGGCGAGGAAGCCACGGTCCTGGGGGCCGACGAGCGAGCCGCGAGTGACCGGCTGGCCGGCCGTGATCTGGTAGCGAACGACCGTGCCCAGCAATTTCTTGGGATCGCCGTCGGGCTGACTCTCGAGATAATAGGCGCTCTGCATGAGCTCCTTCGGCCAGGGCTGGAAGGTGAAGCTGTCGGGATCGATGATCGTGCCGACCGGCAGCGCCTTCTTGGCGACGAGCACTTTCGGCCCGACTGGAACGGTCGCCGCAGCAGCCTGCTGGCTGCCGGCGCCGGCGAACATGTTCTTGGCCATGACCGCGGTGATGACCGCGATGACCAGCGCTCCAACGAGCAGCGCGAGCTTCTTCACATCCATGGCGAGATCGCCTCCCCCAAACGGGCTACTTGAACAGCCTCACACATCAGGCAAAATGGTTAAGAAAGCGTTGGGCGAGAATCGCCAAGGCGCCAAAAGCGATGGCGACTCCGTACGGAATTTCGGGCCTGCCCTCGCGCAGCTGAGCGCGGTGCCAGGCCAGAATTCCCACCGTCAGCACCCCGCCGGCGATCGACATCAGCACCAGGAACTTCACTGTGCCCGCGGGCGAAAACCATAGCGCCAGCGCCGAGGCGAGCTTGACGTCGCCGCCGCCCATCATCCCGGCGTAGAACGCGCCGGCAAGCAGCGCGAACACGATTCCGCCTGCCGCGAGCTGGATCGCCATGCCGGGCCACGGCGTCAAAGCGATCGACAGCCAATAGAGCGGCGCACCTGCAACAACGGTCGCGTTGAGGCGGTTGGAAATGGTGAAAGTGCGCATGTCGATGACCGCCGCCACGACCAAAGTCGCTGCGAGCGCCAGAAGCAGCAGATCGGTAAAGCCCCCGTTGAACATGAACCCACCCCTAGACGGCGCGGCTTTCCAATTCGTAACCAGCGGCGGAAATGAGTGATTTTGACGTCATCATTGTCGGCGGCGGGATTGCCGGTGCGAGCCTCGGCGCGGCAATCGCCGGCACAAGGCGCACGCTGATCGTCGAGGCCGAGGACCAATGCGGCTATCACACCACCGGGCGCTCGGCGGCTTTCTGGCTCGCACATTATGGCGGTCCGGCGGTGATGCCGCTCACTCTCGCCTCGCGTCGAGACCTCGAAGCGGGATGGCCGACCGGCGAGCGCTCGTGGCTTCGGCAGCGCGGGGCGATCACCATCGCCCGCGAATATATGCACCTGCGCGAGGCGCTCAGCGTGAACACACACGAAGCGCCTCTCCATGAATTGAAGTGCGCGGAAATGGAAAAACGAATTCCGGGACTCCGCGCCGGCTGGGACTTCGGAGTCTACGATGCGAGCTGCGCGGATATCGATGTCGCGGGTCTTCACAACGCCTGCCTCGCGCATTTCAGACGCAGTGGTGGAACCGTCCTGTGCTCCACTCCGCTCACGTCCGCGCGCCGGTTGGGCGATCGATGGGCGATCGAGGTGGGCACAGAACGGCTGACCGCCGGCATTATCGTCAATGCCGCCGGAGCGTGGGCCGACGGCGTTGCCCGCCGCTGTGGAGTCCGACCGTTAGGAATCCAGCCTTACCGGCGGACCATCACTCAGCTGCGCGTCGGCCGCTCGGACGTGCGCGACCTGCCCCTCATCAACGACGCGCTCGAGCGATTTTATTTCAAGGGCGAATCGGACAATCGTGTCTGGGTCAGTCCCCACGACGAGACGCCCAACGACCCTTGCGACGCCGCCCCCGAAGAGCTCGACGTTGCAACCGCGATCGACCGTTTCGAGAGCGTGGTCGATTGGCCGGTCGAGCGGGTGGAGCGGAGCTGGGCCGGCCTCAGGAGCTTCGCGCCCGACCGGGTACCGGTTTACGGATTTGACGCAGACGCGCCTGGCTTCTTCTGGTGCGTGGGGCAGGGCGGGTTCGGGATCCAGACATCGCCGGCTGCTGCCAAGCTGTGCGCCGCACTGCTGCTTGAGGACGAGCCGGGGGTGCCGGTCAAGCAGGCCGTCTTTTCGCCGCGGCGCTTCAGTCCCAGCGGAAAATGATTGGGGAGGCGCGGGTCACGCCTCCCCTCACCAACCATCCAACAGGGGAACGAGAGAGTCGGTGACAGCGCGCGATTTAGCGCCTTCCGATTCTTATCGAAAGTGAACTTGCGTTCATTACAGGCGATGGTGCCGCCGCTGGTCGTCCGCGGCCGCGCAGGCGAGCGCATCAACGCGGTCGTTTTCGGGATGTCCGCTATGGCCCTTGACCCAGTGCCAATCGATTCGGTGCCGGGCGCAGGCGGCAACCAGCTCCTGCCACAGCTCGGCATTCTTGACCGGCTTCTTGTCGGATGTGCGCCAGCCGTTGCGCTGCCAATTGTGGACCCAGCGCGTGATTCCGTCGCGAACGTAGATGCTGTCGGTATGGAGCCGCACCCGGCATGGCCGTTTCAGCGCCTCGAGTCCCTTGATCGCGGCCACAAGCTCCATGCGGTTGTTGGTGGTCAGCGGCTCGCCGCCCGACAGCTCGCGCTCCTT
Source organism: Sphingomonas sp. (assembly GCF_045810705.1). Lineage (GTDB taxonomy): Bacteria > Pseudomonadota > Alphaproteobacteria > Sphingomonadales > Sphingomonadaceae > Sphingomicrobium. Next base: position 14,212 of record NZ_JBJMVI010000019.1, read on the forward strand.
GTCGCCCATGCGCAGAAGCACTGCCCAGCCCCCCGGCCCGGGATTGCCGCGGCACGCGCCGTCGGTGAACAGCTCGACTTCAGGCAGCTCGGTCAGGGAGCAACTCACGCGGCAGCTTGAAGCTCATCCGCTCGGGGCTGTGGTCGGCCACTTCCTCGGTGACCTCGAAGCGCGAGCGGAGGGCGTCGACGACCTCGCGCACCAGCACCTCCGGCGCCGACGCCCCGGCGGTCAGGCCTACCGTGGCGGGCGTGCCGAGCCAGTCCCAGTCGATGTCCGCCGCCCGTTCGATCAGGCGCGCGGGCACGCCCAACCGCTCGGCCACTTCGGCGAGGCGGAGCGAATTGCTGCTGTTCGGCGCGCCGATGACCAGCATCCGGTCGCACTCGCCGGCGATCGCCTTGACCGCGGCCTGGCGGTTCGACGTCGCGTAGCAAATGTCCTCGCTGCGCGGGGCGCGGATCTCGGGAAAGCGCGCCTTCAGCGATTCGACGATTGCCGCGGTATCGTCGACCGACAAAGTTGTCTGGGTCAGAAACGCCAAGCTTGCGCCCTCGGGGACGCTAAGTCTTGCCGCATCCTCGACCGTCTCGACGAGCGTGATCGAACCCGGCGGCACCTGCCCGAAGGTGCCGATCACCTCGGGATGGCCGGCGTGGCCGATGAACAGGATGTGCCGCCCTTCTTCGATCAGCCGTTCGGCCTGGCGATGGACCTTGGAGACGAGCGGGCAGGTCGCGTCGACGTAGCTGAGACCGCGCGTCTGCGCCGCAGCCGGAACCGACTTGGGCACGCCGTGCGCGGAAAAGACGACCGGCCGGTCGTCGGGCACCTCGTCGAGCTCGTCGACGAACACGGCCCCGAGCTCGCGCAAGCGGTCGACCACGAAGCGATTGTGGACGATCTCATGCCTCACATAGACCGGCGATCCGAAGCGCTCGAGCGCCAGCTCGACGATCTGGATCGCGCGATCGACGCCGGCGCAAAAGCCGCGCGGTGCCGCAATGAGCACTCGGAGTGGCGGGAGTGAGGAGCCGGGTTCAGCCACGATGCAGGCCATGTAAGGCATCGCTTGCAGCCATAGAAGGGCCTTCCTATGACGCTGGCTGCTGATGACGCTCAGTTAAGGAAATTCCCCCAGTGAAGCTTCGCACCACGGCTCTTCTTGCCCTGACTCTGCTTGCCGGTTGCCGCCACGCCGGCGATGTGACGGCCGAGAACGGTGGCGGCATCTACGCAGTGCGCAGCACCTGCCCGATCGCCGGCATCCCGACCGGCACCGGCGACATCACCTTGTTCGATCCGCAGGGCAGCACGGACTCAAGGGCAATCGACGTGACCGCGGCGATCACGCAATTGCGCGCTTATTGTCAGGATGCCGGCAACGACGTCGTATCGACGGTCACCTTCACGGTGACCGGCTTGCGTCGCGATGCCGGTCCTGCGCGCCAGGTGGTCTTGCCCTATTTCGACGTCGCGCTGCGCGGCGGGGCGACGGTCGCCGCAAAGCAGATCGGTGCCGTCGCGCTCAACTTCCCCGCGGGAAGCCAGCACGCGAGGACGAGCGCGCGGGCGAGCGTCCGGGTCAATCGCGGCGCCGCGAGTCTTCCCGCGAATGTCCGCCAGATCCTGACTCGGCCGCGGAAGTCCGGCGAGGCCGAGGCCGCGATCGACCCGCTTGCCGAGCCGGGCGTCCGCGCCGCGGTCGCCAACGCGACCTTCGAGCACCTGGTCGGCTTCCAGCTCACCCAGGACCAGCTCAAATACAACGCAACCCGTTAGGTTTTCACAGAAAGTCGCGTTGACTCGAAGTCGGGGCACGGCCAAGGCATGCCGCGTCGCCGGAAGTGCAAGCCTCCGGATAGGCCGCGCGGGAGAGTGTGGCGCCAAGGGAAACCTCGGCCCACCGCCGAAGGAGCAACCGCCCCCGGAATCTCTCAGGCATAAAGGACCGCGCGCGCCTGACAGTCTGGAAAGAGCCCCGGTCAGTCCGGGGCCGCCGAAGGGGCAAAGCTCTCAGGCGCTAAAGACAGACGGGGGCGGCTGGCACGGCTCGGGCGAGCTTTGTCAATCGCACCCTATGCCGGAGCGCTTGGAAATGAGCAGGGAAGTCCATAACGGCCCGACCGACGAGACCCAGGCTCGGGGCACGCCCTACAGCGGCGACCCGGCGGGCGGCACGGGCGTCCAGGCCCCTGACCTCGACAAGCTCCCGCTCGATGCCTGGCACCGCGACCTCGGCGCGCGGATGGTCCCCTTCGCCGGCTACGAAATGCCCGTCCAGTACGAAGGCATCATCGCCGAGCATCTCTGGACCCGCGAGAAGGCCGGGCTGTTCGACGTCAGCCACATGGGCCAGCTGCTGGTGCACGGACGCAATGTCGACGCCGCGCTCGAGACGCTGATGCCCGGCGATTTTAGGGACGCGGCGGATATGAAGCCGAAATATTCGCTGCTGCTCGAGGAAAACGGCGGGATCGTCGACGACCTGATGGCGACGCGTCGCGGCGAGGATTTCTACGTCGTCGTGAACGGTGCCACCAAGCACGGCGATATCGCTTTTATGGAGGGATTGCTGCCCGGCTCGGTCGTCATCGACCACATGAAGGAGCAGGCGTTGCTTGCCCTCCAGGGCCCGCGGGCGGCCGAACTGCTGGACACCGTCATCTCCGGCGTGAGCGAGCTGAGCTTCATGCAGGGCGGCGCGTTCAACTGGAAGGGTCGCAACCTGTGGATCAGCCGCTCAGGATATACCGGCGAGGACGGGTTCGAGATATCCGTGCCGGCGCTCGCGGCGGCCGATCTCGCCGACGCCATCACCGCGCATGAACTGGCCAAGCCGATCGGCCTCGGCGCTCGTGATTCGCTGCGGCTCGAGGCGGGGCTGCCGCTGTACGGCCACGACCTCGACCTCGACACGACGCCGGTGATGGCCCGGCTCACGTTCGCGATCAACAAGCGCCGCCGTGCCGAGGGCGGCTTCCCCGGTGCGCTGCGCATCCTCGCCGAGCTGCAGAATGGGCCGCCGCAAAAGCGCGTCGGCTTCGACGTCGACGGCCGCCAGCCGGTCCGCGAAGGCGCGCTGGTGCTCGACGGCGAAGGAAATGAGATCGGCATGATCACCAGCGGCGGTTTTTCGCCGTCGCTCCAGCGCCCGATCGCGATGGGCTATGTCGCCAGCCATCTGGCCGAGCCGGGCACCGCGCTGAAGCTCGAGCAGCGCGGCAAGCTGTTCGATGCGCGCGTCGTCCCCATGCCATTCGTTCCGCACCGCTATCACCGCAAGGGAGCCGCTTGATGCCAGTCTATTTCACGAAGGATCACGAATGGATCCGGGTCGACGGCGACACCGCGACTGTCGGCATTTCCAACCACGCGCAGGAGCAGCTCGGCGATATCGTTTTCGCCGAAGTGCCCGAAGCCCGTCGCCGCCTGACCAGGGGCCAGGAAGCGGCTGTGGTCGAATCGGTCAAGGCGGCGTCGGACGTCTATGCGCCTGTCTCGGGCGAGGTGATCGAAGGCAATCCGGCGGTCGCGGACGACCCGGCGCTGATCAATAGCGATCCGGAAGGGCTAGGGTGGTTCTTCAAGCTAAAGCTCGACAATCCGTCAGAGCTCGACGGGCTGATGGACGAAGCCGCCTATCGCGAGTGGGTCAACACGCTTTGAACCCGACGCCTGCCTCGACGAGCAAGTGGGACGCTGCGGATTATGCCCGCGTTGGCGCATTCGTTGCCGAGCTCGGCGGCGCGGCCCTCGACTTGCTCGATCCGAAGCCGGGCGAGCGGATCCTCGACGTCGGCTGCGGCGAGGGAACGCTGACGCGGAAGATCATCGAGCGCGGCGCGACTGTTCTCGGCATCGACAATTCGCCCGAGATGATCGCGGCGGCTCGAGCGAACGGGATGGACGCGGTTCAGCTCGCCGCCGAGGACATGCAGTTCTTTGCCGAGTTCGACGCGGCTTTTTCCAACGCAACGCTGCACTGGGTGCTGCACAAGGAGCAGGCGGCGCGGGCGATCTTTCGGGCGCTCAAGGCCGGCGGCCGTTTTGCGGGGGAGCTGGGCGGCGAAGGCAATATCGCGCGGCTGCGCGAGGCACTCGACGAGGAGTTGATCATTCGCGGCTATGTCGCACCGGTCGAGGCGGGCAATTGGTACGCGTCGCCGGAGGAGTTCGCCGCCGTTTACGAGGCCGCCGGCTTCCGCGAACTGGATGCGCGGCTGATCGAGCGTCCGACGCCGATCGAGCATGGTATCGCCGCCTGGGTCACGACCTTCCGCAAGGGCTGGCTCGACCGCGCCGGCGTTCCCGAAGACGAGCGGGCCGAGATCGGCGCCGCCGTCGCCGACCGCGTGGGCTCCAACATTGCCGATTATGTCCGCCTTCGCTTCATCATGAGGAAGCCTGCCTGATGCGTTATCTGCCGCTGAGCGATGCCGACCGCAGCGACATGCTGCGCGTGATCGGTGCCGGCTCGATCGACGAATTGTTCCGTGACGTTCCCGAGGAATTGCGGCTCAAAGACCCGATCGCGGGCCTGCCGATGCATGCGTCCGAAATGGCCGTCGAGCGGCACATGGCCGCGCTGTCGCGCAAGAACATGGTCGCCGGAGACGTGCCCTTCTTCCTCGGCTGCGGTGCCTACAGGCACCACGTACCGGCGAGCGTCGATCATATAATCCAGCGCGGTGAGTTCCTGACCAGCTACACGCCCTATCAGCCCGAGATCGCGCAGGGCACATTGCAGATGATGTTCGAATTCCAGTCGCAAGTGGCGCGGCTGTTCGGATGCGAGGTCGCCAACGCCTCGATGTACGACGGCTCGACCGCGATGTGGGAAGCGATCCTGATGGCGCACCGGATCACCCGGCGTAACAAGACGCTGATCTCGTCCGGCGTGCACCCGCATTATGTCGGGGTGGCCACGACGATGGCGAAGTTCAGCGAGGACCAGCTCGAGACTTCGCTTCCCGAATTGGACGCCGAAACCGACGCCGAGGCGCTGATCGACCGGATCGATGACTCGACAAGCGCCGTGGTGGTTCAATATCCCGACATCCTCGGCCGGATCACCGATTTGACGCCGATCGCCGAGGCGGCGCACGCGGCCGGAGCGCTGTTGATCGCGGTGGTGACCGAGCCGGTCGCGCTCGGGTTAATCAAATCGCCCGGCGAGATGGGCGCCGACATCGTGGTGGGCGAAGGCCAATCGATTGGGGTCGGGCTGCAGTTCGGCGGGCCCTATGTCGGTCTGTTTGCGTGCCGCGAGAAGCATGTGCGGCAGATGCCGGGTCGCCTTGCCGGCGAAACCGTCGACGCCGAGGGCAAGCGCGGCTTCGTGCTGACGCTCTCGACCCGCGAGCAGCATATCCGGCGGGAGAAGGCGACCTCGAACATCTGCACCAGCTCGGTGCTGTGCGCGCTGGCTTTCACCGCTCATTTGACCTTGCTCGGTGAGAAGGGGCTGCGGCAGCTCGCTTCATTGAATCACGCGCGCGCGTGCGAAGCGGCCGAACGGTTGGCCGCGATCCCCGGCGCCAGCCTGGTCAACGACAGCTTCTTCAACGAATTCACACTCAGGCTGCCGGTTGAGGCGCGGCCGGCGGTGCATGCCATGGTCGAGAAAGGCGTGCTCGGCGGCGTCTCGCTAGGACGGCTCTACCCGGGCGTCGAGGCGCTGAAGAACGGACTGGTGATTGCTGTCACGGAGACCACGACTGACGAGGATGTCGCGGCCCTGGAAGCCGCGCTGAAGGAGGTGGTCCAATGACCGTCAATCCTTCTGGCTGGCGGCCGATGAGCCCCGCCAACGAGCAGGGCGAAGCGCAAACCGTCACCGGCAATCGCGCGCTGATGCTCGAAGAGCCGCTGATCTTCGAGATCGGAAGCACGGAGCAAACGGGTGTCGATTTTACTGAGGTTTCGCGGCGGGGGAGTCGTCTCGGCGATCTCGAGCGGTCACGGCCTATCGGCCTTCCCGGCCTCAGCGAGCCCGACGCAATGCGCCACTACACGCGCCTGTCACGGCAGAATTACGCGATCGACCTCGGACTATTCCCGCTTGGGTCGTGCACCATGAAGCATAACCCGCGGCTCAACGAGAAGGTCGCGCGGATGCCTGGGTTCGCCGACGTCCACCCGCTGCAGCCGCAGGAGACGGTTCAGGGCGCGCTCCAGGTGATCGACGAGCTCGCTGTCTGGCTGCTCGAGTTGACCGGCATGGACGGCATCGCGATGAGCCCCAAGGCGGGCGCGCACGGCGAGTTGTGCGGGCTGCTGTGCATTCGCGCGGCGCTGGAGGCGCGGGGCGACAAGCGCGAGGTCGTGCTGGTCCCGGAAAGCGCGCACGGCACGAACCCCGCGACGGCAGCCTTCGCCGGTTATCGGGTCGAGAACATTCCGGCGACCACCGCGGGCCGGGTCGATCTCGACGCGCTCAGGGCCCGCCTTGGGCCCGACGTCGCCGCGGTGATGATCACCAACCCGAACACCTGCGGCCTGTTCGAGCCGGACATGATCGCCATTTCCGATGCCGTGCATGCGGTGGGCGGGCTGGTCTATTGCGACGGCGCGAACTTCAACGCGATCGTAGGGAAGGTGCGGCCGGGCGACCTCGGCATCGACGCGATGCACATCAACCTGCACAAGACCTTCTCGACGCCTCACGGCGGTGGTGGGCCGGGATCCGGCCCTGTCGTCCTGTCGTCAGCGCTCGCGCCGTTCGCGCCCCTGCCGTTCGTCGCCAGGCTCGGTGACGGGAGCTTCAAGATCGTCGAGGAGGAGAATGCCGGGGAAGAGCATCCCAATGCTTTCGGGCGAATGGTCGCGTTCCACGGCCAGATGGGCATGTTCACCCGCGCGCTCGCTTATATCCTGAGCCACGGCGCCGACGGCTTGAAGCAGGTCGCGGAGGATGCGGTGCTCAATGCCAACTACATCCTGCGCAGTCTCGAGGACGTGCTCGATGCGCCGTTCGCCAGGAGCGGGCCGTGCATGCACGAGGCGATCTTCTCCGATCGAGGGTTCGAGGGCGGAACCAGCACGATCGACCTCGCCAAGGCGCTGATCGACGAAGGCTTCCACCCGATGACGATGTATTTCCCGCTCGTGGTTCACGGCGCGATGCTGGTCGAGCCGACCGAGACCGAATCGAAGGCGAGCCTCGATCAGTTCATCATGGCGGTTCGAGCGATCGCCAGGCGCGCGAAGGGGGGCGACCAGAGTTTGAAGGCCGCGCCCATTTACGCGCCACGCCGCCGCCTCGACGAGACCCTTGCCGCGCGCAAGCCTGTGCTGACATACAAGGAGCCGGAACCGGCCGAGGCTGCCGAATAAGAGGGGTCAAATGAATTCGCATGGGGGAAATTGGGTGGCGACTCTGCTGCCCTTCATGATCATCGCTTTCGTGCTGGCGCTGCGCTTCCGTTCGATGAGCAAGGAGCGGCCGCTGAAGCTCGGCACTTTGTGGATCGTGCCCGTCGTCTACCTGCTGCTCGCCGGGTCGATGGTGTTCGCTCTCAAGCCGCCGCCGATGGGCTGGGGTCTGCTCATTGCCGGGCTCGGCGTCGGCATTGCGATCGGCTGGCATCGGGGCAAGCTGATCAGGATCGAGCGCAATCCCGAAACCGGCGCACTGACCCAGAAGGCCTCGCCGCTCGCCTTGGTCCTCCTCGTCGCGCTGATCGTGCTCAAGCTCGGTGCGCGCAGCATCTTCGGGGATACGGCGGCGACGCAGCCGGGCAGCAGCGCAATGCTGATGACCGACGCGTTCCTCGGCTTCGCCCTCGGGCTGCTTTCCGCGACCAGGCTCGAACTCTACCTGCGCGCGCAACGGCTCCTCGCCGCTATAGGATGAGCGACGTTCGCCGTTTCTATGAAAGCCTGGCGGAAGGCGCGCGCCGCTCCGCGCCGGCCGCCCTGCGCAACCGCGAGCCGATCGCCGAGGTGCTCCAGGACTGGCTCCCGCAGTCGGGCTTGGTCCTTGAGATCGCTAGCGGAACCGGCGAGCACGCGGCTTTCTTCGCCGAACGCTTTCCCGCTCTCGAGTGGCAGCCAAGCGATGTTCACCCCGATGCGCTGGAATCGACCGCCGCCTGGCGCGAAGCTGCCGGGATGCCCAATCTTCGCGTGCCGTTGGTCGTCGACGCCGCATCGCCCGACTGGCCGATCGACCGCGCCGAGGCCATGCTCAGTATCAACATGGTCCACATAAGCCGGTGGGCGTCAGCTTTGGGCCTCTTGGACGGGGCGGAGCGCCTGCTGGCGCCCGGGGCGCCGCTCATTCTCTATGGCCCGTGGCTCGAGGACGACGTTGAGACGGCGCCGAGCAATGCCGCCTTCGATACCGACCTCAAGCGCCGCGATCCCGCCTGGGGCCTGCGCCGAGTCGAGGACTTCGCCGCTGCCGCCGAGGAACGCGGCCTTGCAATGGAAGCGTTGCGCCCGATGCCCGCGAACAACCTGATGCTGCTTCTTCGCCGGACCTGATTGGCGACCGGTCAGGCGGCGCAGCTATTTGCGAGACGCTGCTGCCGCCGAAGGAAGCCCATTAGCTCGTTGACCGCCAGAACGCGGTTGAAGCCAATTCCGTAACGCTCGCCTTCCTGCCATTTCACTCGCCCCTGGATCGGCTCCAAGCCGGCCAGGCTCACAATCGCGTCAGAGTCCACGCCGAGCTGGCCGTTCCCCTCGACGCACATGCCTCCCTGCGAGATGTTCACCGAGCGGGTGCGATGGACGTCCGCGTCTTGGCGCACCCAGGCCGTGCAGCCGAGCTCGATGCGGGGCATGCGCGGCTGCGGCCCGTCGGCCGATGAGGCAAGCAAGGCGACGACATCGATTTGAGAATCGAACGCGATTCCAACCAAGCCATCATCGATCCACTTGACGACGCCGCTGACCGGTTCTCCGTGCTTGAGCTCGATCGTGACCGCCGTGCCGAGGTCCACCGGCGAATAGGGTCGGATCAGCATCCCGCCCGCAGAGACGTTGCGCACGAGGCAGAGCTCCTGGCGACCGTCGATGAGAAGCGCGCCGACCCGCAGCAAGCTCAGATACCGCTCGCCGTTGCGACGTTCGGGGGGTTCGGGCGCGTTCGCCGCCAGCGAATAGACAGTATGCTCGACTTGCTTTTTCAACGTGGGTTCCGATCACCGATACGCAATTTGCATTGCTCATCCGCTCGGCTCGCGCCGGCCGGTCCCACTGAGGTCGCCAGTTAGCAGGGAAAGACTTACCGGATTGTTTCCTTGCCTGCCGATCTGGTGGTTTGCTGTTCCAAGGTGCCGCGCGTAATGATGATGCTCTAGGGGAGACGGTCTATGGTCCGGCGTGGAGTGGTGCTTTCGGCGGTCCTCATGTGCAGCTCGGGTCTGTCGGCCCAGAATGTGACGAGGCTGGACGCAGTCGCGGGCGTGCCCGAAATCGACAAGACGACGCAGACGCAGGACATTCAATTCCGCAATACGGCCAACGATCGGATGACCGTGACTGTCCGCCTGGCCGGAACGGGCCCGTATCAATTTCTGGTCGACACGGGTGCCGACCGATCGGCTGTCTCCAGTGCGATCGTCGCAAAGCTTGCCCTCGCGCGGGGCAGCTCGGCCGCACTGCACAGCAGCACTGGTGTAACGACAGTGACGACGGCACGAGTGCCGAACCTTGAGCTGACTCGCCCGACGCAGAAGCTGATCGAAGCCGCGGTCCTCGAAAGCGCTTACATGGGAGCGGACGGGATCGTCGGGTCGGACGTGCTGAATTCGCAGCGCGTCCAGTTCGATTTCGAAAAAAAGACGATGTCGGTCGTTCCGGCCGCCGTCCCGGACTTCCGCGATGAGCCCGGCACCATCGTGGTCGAGGCGCGGCGCAAGAATGGCCGGCTGATCGTGACCGACGCCGCCGCCAACGGCCAGACAATCACCGTGGTGCTCGACACAGGTTCAGAGATTTGTGTTGGGAACCAGGTACTCCGTGACCGACTCCTTGGGCGAAATCTCATCGACGCGAGGCAAACGGTCGAGCTTGAATCGGTCACTGGGGCCAGAATTACCGGCGACTATATGTTCGTGCGCAAGCTCGAGATCGGCGGGATCACGCTGGAGAATCTGGCTGTGGTGTTCGCCGACGCGCATACGTTCAAGCAGGTGAAGCTCGACAAGACCCCTACTCTCTTGCTCGGAATGAATGCATTCCGCGCGTTCAAGAAGGTTTCGATCGATTTCGCCAACCGCAAGTTCCGGGTTGTGGTTCCCGAGCGCAGCGAGATCGAGACACGGCTCGCGATGAGGGCCCGCATCTGACCGGCTAGGCGACTTCGAGCTGCGGCCGGGCGAACTGGTCGATCGGCCTCTCCATATATCCGGGAATTCTCACCCCCTGGAGCTCGAGCAGCGTCGGCGCGATCCTGGTGGACGAGATGGGTTCGGAGGCCGGGGCCGCGGTCCAGTTCGACTGCGGATCGTAGGCGAGCAGCATACCTTCGGGGATGTGATAGGCGGCGGCACCGACTTCATCCTCGATCGGAATGTTGGCGATGCCGGCATCATCCGGCGCGACCGAGCGGTTGCCGATGGTGACAGTGACGTCGTCGTCCATGATGTTGGGCTGGCCGAGGACGAATTCGACGCCGTGCGCATCCAGCCGTTTATGGTCGACAGCCTTTCCGGCGATCTTGACCCGTGCGATCGCCTGCATGAATGCGTCCGCATTCGCTTCCTCATCGAATGCCAGAGTATAGGTTGGCTCCATCGTTCGGCGCCGCTGCCAGGCGCCGCCAGCGCCGATTGCGCCGAGGAACTTGCCCATGTCGCGAAGCAGCACCTCGGTGCTGATCTGCCGCTCGGCCTTGTCGACCGCCGCCTGGCCCATGCTGCTTGCCACCAGGACGAAATAATCGGGGTTGCGCTGGGCGAAGGCGATCAGGTCGGCGAGCATCTGATTTGCTTCGTCCATCACATAGTCGACTTCACCCGAGAAGCGGCGAACCCAATCGTCGCTCCATTTGGTGGTCCGATAATCGTCGGTGAAGGTCGCGGGCCAATAGCGGTGCATCGAGGAGGCGACGTGGTTGGTGAAGAAGAAGGCGGCATCGGGCTTTTTCGACTGCAGCTGGGCGAGGAACAGGTCGAAGGCGAGCAGCGACTGGATCGTGCGCCGCCGCGCGGTCCGATGCCGCCAGATGCGCTCGGCTGCGACTTGCCGGGCAATTTTCGCCATCGTCGCCGGGCGGACGCCCGCCGGCATGGCCCGAAGCAGGAACGACAGGGCCTGCTTGACCGGCAGTTCGTTCGACACGTTGCGGCCTGAACGATCGACCATGTGCAGGTTGAACTGCTGAAAGGCGGCGAGCTCGGCGGGCTTCGCCTCCGGCCCCGCCGCAAAGGTATCGGGAACATAGAATTCGTACTGGTCGAGGTTCTGTGGGGGAGGGTAGGAGTGGAGCGAGCCGAACATGCCGACGCGCCGGCCCGCCCCCGCGAGAATGCTCCACACTGGAGGATAGCGGCGGTCGGCGTCGGCGACGTCCTGCCCAAGGGCGCCGATCCTGTGGTCGGCCGATGACACGCCCCGATGCAACGTCGGCCAGGTGATCCACGGCGAAAGATGGCCCTCGTCCGGGGTGATCGTCGTCCAGTGCCGCCCCCGCCCCATAATCTTCGCGAAGCCCGAGTTGGGGCGGCGGTCGGCGAAGTGACGGACGACCCGCAAGGGCACCTCGTTCAGTTCAAAAAGTATGAAGCTTCGAGTTGCGGCCATGCAGTCACCTCCGCCCGAAGACGGTTTGCTCCCAAAGAATCCCGCCGTTTTGGCGACTTATCCCGTACACCGCCTCTGGCACCGCGCACAATCATGACCTCGTCACCCGCGAAGCTATTAGGCGTTATCGGACCTCCCGACTGGTTGTGAGTCGACCGCGCGTTCTGGACGACGCTGTGGACCAGCCGACCCCTCACCGCTGCCAACAGGAGCATCGCGCAGACGCTGGTAGATCTCGTTGTAGCGCTTGATGCCGGTCTCCAGGTCGAACCATCGGCGACTGGCGTTTCGCCATCGAGCCATATCAGGTTTGAGTTGGGCAAGCTCATTGAGCGCCCGCCGGTACGAGCCGGGCGTCAAAGTCTGGACGACCGCCCCCGCGCCCGTTTCCGCCATGATCCGATCGACGTCGCCCACGCCGCTATTGGTGACGATCGGGATCTCGAGAGCGAGGAATTCACCCATTTTCGTAGGGGAGCTCGCCTTCTTCGAAAACACGGGTTTGATGAAGAACAGGCCATAGTCGGCTGACGCCATCAACCCAGGGACGTCGGCTCGAGAAGCTGCGCGGATGATTAGCCGGTCAACTGGTACGCCGCGTTCGATTGCTGCTGTCCTAATCTCCGCCGCCGGTTCTCGGCTGACGATCAGGAACAGGGCTGAAGGTTCGCGTTCGAGCTGGACGCGGAAGAAGTCCAGCATTTCTCCGACCATGTACCAGCTGCCGAACGAGCCAAGATATGCGGCGACCTTTGCATCGGCCGGAATGTTCAGGGCCTTGCGTCCCGCGGCGCGATCCCTTGACGTCACCGGTGCGAAGGCGGCTGAGTCGGTGCAGCAGGGGATTACGGTGATCGGCGGACCGGACGCGGGATCGTCCCGCCACGCCAGTAATATCTGCCGCCCTGCCTCCGTCAGGCTGACAACCTCGCCAGCTTCGGCGAGGAACTCGGCCTCGCGCCGTTTAAAATACCGATATATGAGGCGCTGCAGCGGGTTGGAGAGCTTCCAGATGCGGCCGTCCAGCCGCTCGTCGGCCCAGAATCCTCGCATGTCGAATATGAACGGGACGCCGAAACGGCGCTTGATTTTCAGGCCGGCCAGGGCGGACAGATAGCTTCGGCAGTGGATTAGGTCGAACCGGTCCTGGCGGTGGAGGCGCTCCGCCAGCCGCCGCATCCGGTGAACATCATAGATCGCCGAAAGGATCGGCGGCCGTTTGTGATAGGGCAACGGATGCCAGCGAATGCCCGCTTGCGCGCACATTCTCGCAACGGCCGCGCGTTCCTCGGCGCTGCGTTCGGCCTTTTCGAAGCTGATCAGGTCTATCTTGTGACCGCGTGCCGATAGACCGATAAGATAGGGCAAGACCTGCGAGCCGCCGAGCGGATCGCACATCCCGTCATAGGAAAGGTACAGCGCCCGGGTCGGCCTTGCGGCCACTCGGCCGTGCTTGTGGGGCATACAGTCGCCGCTACTTTAGTGTTTCGAACCAGTTAGCAAGGCGACGGACTTACACAATTCGACTGTGAAGATGCTTCGTCGCGCGCAGCGCGATCCCGTTCATCCGACCTCGTCCTGGTATTCGAAAAGGTGGAACTCGCTGTAGAGACCCGCGGCGCGAAGCGGGCTTTCGTGAGCCAGCGCCTCGGCCGCCGCGCGGTTTTCTGCTTCGAAAATCATGAGATAGCCAGCAGGTCCGCCGGAAGCGTTTCGGAGAACGCCCGCGGCGCGGATAGGGAGATAGGGTTGCTGCAGGAAGGCGCTGATCTGCTGCTGCACCGATTGATCGATCGGATCGGCGGATTTGAGGAACCCCATCCAGGCGAACAGCATCGTCGATCTCCTGCTCGCCTCACGCCCAACAACGGTGCGCCGCCGAACGCAACATGAAAAGTGCGGCAGAAGGGAACGGCTGCGCATTTTGGGAGTTGCTTAATATAAGCACGCTTACTATATCCAGTTGCACATGGAAACTCTTCCTTTCGAGATTGGCGAGACTGCGCACGCGCTGCGCAAGGCATTCGACCGCCGCGCGGTTGGGCTCGGGATCACGCGCGCGCAGTGGAAAGTGCTGTTCAAGGTGACTCGCCTGCCTGGTCTCAGGCAGATCGAGCTGGCCGACATGCTCGACATCGAGCCGATCACGTTGTCGCGCATCGTCGACCGGCTTGAGGAAGCGGGATTGGTCGAGCGGGCCGCGGACCCTGCCGACCGTCGCGCCTGGCGTCTTCACGTCACCGCAAAGGCACAGCCGATCGTCGAGAAGCTGCGCGCGGTTGCCGACGAGATGGCCGCTGAAGCGTTTGGCGGCCTTGACCCCAAAGACATAGACATTGCCCGGCACGTCCTCGGCCGGGTCCGCGAGAACCTTTCCACCGCGCCGATGAACAGGGCTTCGAACCTATGAACAAGATGCAGACCGAGCCGATCGCGCCGGCCGAGGCGGCGGAGTCGTCCAAAACCGGGCGCCAGCGCAACGCCGATGGCGGACGCAATTGGGTCCGCACGTTCGTCATGCTGATCGTCCCCGCGCTGCTGGTCATCGGCGGTGCCTATTTGTGGCTGACCGGCGGCGGCAGCGTGTCGACCGACGATGCGCAGGTAAAGCAGGACATCGTCTCGGTCAGCCCGCAGGTCAACGGCCAGGTCGTGCAGGTGTTCGTCCGCAACGGTGCCCATGTGAAGCGCGGGGACCTTTTGTTCCGCATCGACCCGCAGCCGTACCGGGTCGCGCTCGAGCAGGCTCAAGCGACCCTCGCCGCGGCCGTGCTCCAGACGCACGTGCTGAGGACGACCGCGGCCGGCACCGGGGGCGACATCAATGGCGCCGTGGCCAATCTAGCGATCAAGCGCAACGCATTCGCGCGGCAGCAGACGCTGTTGAATCAGGGCTTCACGACCAAGGCCGATTACGAGGATGCGATGAACGAGGTGCGCTCGGCCGAGACGCAACTGGCCGATGCCCGTGCCCGGGCGGCTAATGCCAGCGCCGCGGTGGCGCCGGGCGAGCAGCCGCAGATCGCGCAGGCACAGGCGGCCGTCGACAAAGCCAAGCTCGACCTCTCGCGCACCGATGTGCGCGCGCCGATGGACGGCGTCATTGAGAATGCCGACAAGCTCCAGGTCGGCCAGATGGCCGTGCTCGGCATCGGCATGCTGAGCCTGGTGCACAGCACGACCGCGTGGGTCGAGGCGAACTTCAAGGAGAAGGACGTCGGGCGGATGGTGCCCGGGCAGCGCGCGTCGGTGCAGGTTGACGCCTATGGTGGGCAGAAGTTCGCTGCCCATGTCCAGAGCATCGGTGCCGGCACGGGAAGCGAGTTTTCGCTGCTTCCGGCGCAGAATGCGAACGGCAACTGGGTCAAGGTGACCCAGCGGGTGCCCGTCAGGATCGCCTTCGACGGTACGCCGTCGAGGCCGATGATCGCCGGCCTGTCGGTCACCGCCACAGTCTATTTCGACAAAGCCAAGAAGAAGTAGCGGCACCGATGGCCGAGACTCCGGCCCATGTCGCAACGCACCCGCTGCCGCGCGGTCAGCGGCTGATCGTCACCGTCGGCGTGATGATGGCGGTGCTGCTGCAGGTGCTCGACACGACCATCGCCAACGTCGCGCTACCGCACATGCAGGCGAGCCTCAGCGCCACGCAGGACACGATCAACTGGGTGCTGACGAGCTATATCGTCGCTTCGGCGATCGCGCTGCCGATCAGCGGCTGGCTCGCCGACAAGATCGGGCGCAAGCGCCTGCTGCTGATCTCGGTCGCCGGCTTCACCATCGCCTCGGTGTTGTGCGCGACGGCGACGTCACTCACTGAAATGGTGCTGTTCCGCGCGCTCCAAGGCATCAGCGGCGCATTCATCGTCCCGCTGGCGCAGGCCACATTGTTCGACATCAACCCGCGCGAGAAGCACGGCCAGGCGATGGCTTTGTTCGGCGGCGGGGTGATGATCGGGCCGATCCTGGGGCCCGTGCTCGGCGGGTGGCTGACCGACAATTACAATTGGCGCTGGGTGTTCCTGGTCAATCTGCCAGTCGGAATCCTGTGCTGGCTGCTGATGGCCCGCTTCATGCCCAAGACCCAGACGCACCAGCGCCGGTTCGATATGTTCGGCTTCGCGCTGCTGGCGCTGGCGCTGGCGGGGCTGCAGCTGTTCCTCGACCGCGGCGAGCAGAACGACTGGCTGTCGAGCTGGGAGGTCCGGCTCGAGCTTGGCCTGGCCATCGCCGCAACCTGGATGTTCGCCGTGCATATGGTGACCTCCAAGCATCCCTTGTTCGAGCGGGCCATGTTCGCCGACCGCAATTTCGCGACCGGCCTCTTGTTCATGGCGGTGACCGGCATCCTGCTGCTCGCCGGCCTCGCGTTGCTCCCGCCGCTGCTTCAGACGCTTTACGGCTATTCGGTATTGCAATCGGGGTTCCTGACCGCGCCGCGCGGCGTCGGCACCTTGATCTCGATGCTGATGGCGGGGCGCTTGGTGGGCAAGGTGGATTCGCGCCTTCTGGTCGGTATCGGCGTATGCCTGATGGGCGCGTCGCTCTACATGATGACCGGATTCGCCATCGACCAGCCGTCGGGGCCGGTCATTCAAAGCGGCGTGGTTCAGGGGCTCGGGCTGGGCCTGATCTTCGTGCCGCTTCAGAGCCTCGCATTTGAGACCCTGGCGCCGCGGATGCGGACGACCGCGGCCGCGCTCCTTAACCTGTCGAGGAACATCGGCGGATCGGTCGGAATTTCGGTGGTCAGCACGCAGCTGGTGCGGATGACGCAGGTCGCCCACGCCGACCTTGCCCACAACATTACCGAGCAGACGATCCCGACGCTCGACCCCACGGTCCTCCAGACGATCTTCCCGGTCGCGGGGCCGGCGGCGCTCGCCTACATCAATTTGGAAGTGACGCGGCAGGCGCTGTTCATCGCCTATCTCGACGACTTCAAGCTGATGATGATCGTCACTTTCGCCGTGCTTCCGCTGCTTCTGTTCATGAAACGCGGCAACCGCGTCGGCACCGGCGGGCCGCCGCAGCACGCGGCCATGGATTGATTTTCCGCATGCAACGTTTGCATCGGCGGCTCTGCCCTTTGCATTTGCCCGCGCGAGGTGTTTCAGGGACAATCAGCGGCAGGAGAGGAGCGAAGTGACGGCCGACCTTTGACAAGGAGGCTGACATGCTCCGGATTACGACGCTCGCTGCGATTACCATTGCCGCCACGCAGCCGGCTATTGCCGCTCCCGCGATCCAGTACGGGCAGGGCGCCGGCGAGCGCTTTGAATATACGACCGGGCTCCGCGCCAACGGAGTCCTTCACATCACAGGGGTCCTGCTCGACTCTCGCGAGCCGTTCGTGCTTGACGTCACGCCCAAGGGCCATGTCGACGGCACGTTTGGGGACACTCGCGTCGAGTACGACGTCGGCAAGGGGGCCCGTGACCGCGCAGCCGCGCAACTCGGCGAAGGCCCGGCCCTCGCCAGCGCGGACACGCACAATTGAGATTCGGCTAAAGCCGGGCGGTCATCCCGCGGCCGCCCGGCGCGGAGCCTCCTCGGCACTGCCGAAATGCTCGAACAGCCAGTCATGGAAAAGCCGCACGGGCCGCCGTTCGAGCGCGGCAGGGACGCAGGCAAACCAGTATGTGTAGGGACTCTCCGCCGCGTGTCCGAACAGCTGGACCAGCCGATCGTCAACTGAACGGCTGAGGTGGCTTTCCAGCATGAAGGCCACTCCAAGGCCTCCGGCCGCTGCATCGAGGATGAGCTGACCGGCATCGAAGTAGCTTGTATCCGCCGGTTCGAGGCCGGGCATGCCGATGGCCTTGCGCCAGGTGTTGAACAGGTCCGGCATGTCGCGGTGGAGCAGAATGGGGACGCGCTGCAAGTCGGCGGGTTCCCTGACATCCGAAAGCCGGCGAGACCCGATCGCGACGACGCGCCCCCTTTCCAGCCTGCGCGCATAGAGCCGGTCGTCGATCCGCTCGCTGATCGCGATCGCGGCATCGGCGCCCTCCGAAAGAAGCGAGATGCGGTTGGGTGCGGTTTCGACATCGATGGTCAGGTTCGGGTGCCGCGCCCGCAGCAGCGGTAGAGCCGGCATCAGCCGCTGCGATGCAAACAGCGACGGCACCGCGATCCGAAGGCGCATTGAATTGGGCGGAGTGCTGACGCGTTCGACCGCGAGGGCCAGAGCATCGACGTGCGGCTCGATCTCGGTGAGAAAGGCGGCACCCCGTGTGTTGACTTCGACCGAGTTGTGCTGGCGATCGAACAGCGGCGCCCCGACGAACTGCTCGAGCGACTGGATTCGGCGGGTCAGCGCCGGAGAGGAGAGGGCCAGCGTCTCGGCCGCAGCTTTCAATGAGCCCAGCCGAGCCACAGCCACGAACGCCTGTATCGATCCCACCGGCGGGAGTCTGCGCACCGCGATCGATCTCCTGATTGTGCAGTGCACAATCTAGGGTGTGATTTGGCGTGGGCAAGAAAAAACGGGGGCCCTCCCGGGAGAGTGGGAAGGCCCCCATGACCATTTGCAGGGTCGAGGAGAGGAGCTGCAGAGCGGCCATGCCTTTGCTGGACCATCACCGGTTTTGCTGCAACTGCGAATAGGTTATTCGCGTGTGCAACATCTGCAACCCGGCGTAATGAAGCCTGGGCGATGGCCGATATTCTTCCGATTCGAGTGACTTCGCGCTCCGCCAAGCCTGGGGTCGGCGGCTGGCGTGTAGGTGCGGACGGGCGTGACCAGCTTGAGGTCAGGGTGGCCGAAGCCCCGGCCGATGGCGCCGCCAATGAAGCGGTCGTGAAGCTCCTAGCCAAGGCGCTTCGGGTCAGCCGTTCCGAACTGTCGATTATTTCCGGACCGACATCTCGTCACAAGCGCGTCGCGATCCCATTTGATGTCGCGGAGGCGCGGGCGCGGCTCGGTACCTAAGAAGGAGAACAATATGTTCCAGGTCGGCAAACGGCGTCTTGGTAGGAACGGCCCCGAGGTCTCGGCGATCGGGCTCGGCTGCATGGGCATGAGCGAATTCTATGGCGCCGCCAGCGACGAGGAGTCGATCGCGACCATCCACCACGCGCTCGACCGCGGAGTGAATTTCCTCGACACCGCCGACATGTACGGCGTCGGCCGCAATGAGGAGCTGGTCGGCCGCGCAATCCGCGACAGGCGCGACCAGGTCTTCCTCGCGACCAAGTTCGGCAACGTTCGCGGCCCACGCGGCGAGTTCCTCGGCGTCAAGGGTGACCCGGCGTACGTCCGCTCGGCGTGCGAGGCGAGCCTCAAGCGCTTGGGGGTCGAAGTGATCGACCTCTATTACCAGCACCGCGTCGACGCCAACGTGCCGATCGAGGACACGGTCGGCGCGATGGCGCGCCTCAAGGAGCAGGGGAAGATTCGCTTCCTCGGGCTGAGCGAAGCCGCGCCGCGGACGATCCGCCGCGCCGCTGCCGTCCACCCCATCGCCGCGGTCCAGACCGAGCTGTCGCTGTGGAGCCGCGACGCCGAGGCCGAGGTGCTGCCGACCGTGCGCGAGCTCGGCATCGGTTATGTCGCTTATTCGCCGCTCGGCCGCGGCTTCCTGACGGGGCAGATCAAGTCGCCCGACGATTTTCCGGACGACGATTTCCGGCGCTTCCACCCGCGCTTTACCGGCGAGAACTTCGCCAAGAACATCGCGCTCGTCCGCGAGGTCGAGGCGATGGCCAGGGAGAAGGGCTGCACGACCGCACAGCTCGCGCTCGCCTGGGTGCTCGCCAAGGGCGAAGACGTCGTCCCGATCCCCGGCACCAAGCACCGCAAATATCTCGACGAGAATATCGGCGCGCTCGAGATCAAGCTCAGCGGCGACGACCTCAAGCGGCTGGACGAGATCCTGCCGCCGGGCGCCGCCGCCGGCCCGCGCTATCACGAGCGCGGGATGGAAACGGTCAACCTCTAGCTGAGGTCGCTAGCGCTCGGCCGCGGCCTTGTAGAGGTCGAGCAGCATCCCCCAGCCGCCGTCCATGCTCTCGAGCATCTCGACGGCGTCCGGCCCCATGCGCTCGAGGTCGCGGTGCTCGAAATCGACGCGGGTGCCGCCGTCCTGCTCGGTGAACAGGATCTCGACCGTGGTCTCGAAGTCGGGATCGTAAGCGAACTCGCGCGTCAGCTGCCAGGCGAGGACGAGGCGGCGCGGCGGGTCGTAGGCGATCACGCGGCCCCACGGGTGCTCCGAGCCGTCGGCGCCGACTTCGTACCAGCGGCCGCCGGCGCGGGGCTCGATCACGACGTCCTTCTGCGTGGTTCCTTGCGCGACGCTGTGCTCCTTGTGCCACCAGTCGCCCATTCGGGAGTCAAAGACGGCAAAGGCGCGGTCGACCGGCGCGTTGACGGTGATGGTCTTGCGGATTGCGGCGGGTGCGATGCGCTGCTGGGCAAGATCGTTCATTGGTCGTCCTCCTGTTCGGCAAGCTGCTTGAAATTGTCGAGCGAGCGCTCCCAATGGCGGTTGAGCCAGTGGCGAAGCGGCCCGAGTCCGCTGGGGTCGATGCGATAGATCCGGGCAGTGCCGCGCGGCTCGTCGGCGACCAGCCCTGCTTCCTTGAGCACCTTGAGGTGCTGGGACACGGCCGGGCGGCTAACCGGCAATTGCGCCGCAAGTGCACCGACGCTTTGCGGCGCGGCGGCAATGCGCTCGAACACAGCCCGGCGGGTCGGGTCGGCAAGCGCGGCAAAAGCCCGGTCGTCCATGCGCGTTTCGTAAGTCATCGCTTACGGTAAGTCAATGCTTACCGCACGACCTTCCAACCTCTGAGCCCTAACTGACCTTGTCGGACAGCTCCGGCGCCAAGCGCGGAAGCGAGAAGTCGTGCTCGCCTTCCAGCCGCCAGACGATCGGCTGATAGACACCGTCGCAGGCGACTGCCTTGCCGCCCTTCCTCGGCGCCGTGTAGCGGACCGTCGCAAGTCCCTTCGCGCTCGGTTCGTCGAACAGCCCCGACGGAAGCGAATAGACGATCCGCCGGCGGGCGACATTCCCGGAGGGTGAAAGAGCGAAGTCGAACATCACGGCTCCCTCCTGCTCGCCGGCAATGAAGTCTTCGGGATAGTCCTTGTACGAGAATTTCTGATCGAGCAGCGCGGGCTCCGCATCGGTCCTGGCGCAAAGGTCGTTCGGCAATCCAGCAGTTGAAATCGTGACGACGGCGTCCCGCTTCAGTCCAAGCGTTCGTTGCGCCTGTGCAAGCATCAGCAGCCACGCCTGGCGTTCGCGGCCGGTCAGCGAGGCCGCATTTGGCTTCAGATCGACCACGAGTTGCGCATAGGGAGCCGGCCAATCGCCATGGAAGCTGTTCGTGCCTTCCGCGATCAGTTCGCGCGCGAAGTTGATCGGGATGCGCAAAAGGAAAGTTCGAAGCACATCCTGCATGGCCGAGAGCTGCGCCGGGTCATCGGGCGCAGTCTCGGCGGCTTGTTCGTAGCTGACCCGAGATTCGACGGTCTGCGCCAGCCACTCTGGTGCCGCAGCTTGTCTCATTCCGCCTGCGATCTGCTTGCTGAGATCGGAGAGCTGTCCGGGCAAAACAGTATCGCCAGCACTGGCGCGGTTTTCGAGCAGGATCATCATCTGCCAGCGCGGGACGATCAGAAGCGGGCTGGACTGGCCGAAGCGAGTGGCGAGGGTATTAATGCGCTCGGCGATCGCGTTCAGATGCCTGTCCTCGGCATCGTACGAGGCCGAGGCGGGATAGAGGCCCCGCTCGACGAACCAGTCAAGCAGCGGGTCGTACATCGGCTTGGACGCGAAGTAGGGATGGACCGAGCTTCGGCACGCCACCGTGAAAACCGTGCCCAAGGGTTTGAAGCCATCCGCCTCCATGATTGGGGCGTTACCAGCGAGCGAGTCCGCGAACGGCACCACGGCCTCGGTCCGGCTGGCCGCGATAGGGAGCAGCTCCAGCGTCGCATAGGGGCCGGCGACGTAACCGAAAATCACATAGTCGGACTGGGTGATCCCGCGGTCCCCGCATATCGGTAATTGAGCGCTCAACGCCGAGCTCGCCGAAAGCGATAGCCCGTTGCTGGCGATCAGCATCGCCCGCTCCGCGGCTTGATCATGACGCGCGGCGGCCAATCCCGCGCGAAGCGTCGCGACGTGGAGCGTCGCAAGATCGCTCAGCGGGGCATAGAGCGCGTCCGCCCAGGCTTCATCCGCGAGCCGCTCGGCCGTCTGCCGGTCGCCGGTGAGAGAGGCGGAGGCAGCCAGCAAATATTTGGCGCGCCAGCGCTCCGCGGTCGGAGCGCCTCCGGCTATAGCGCCCAACTCGGGACGAACGGCCGAAGGATTTTCGGGCAGCAGCTGGCGAGCGATCCCGAGCGTGGCGCGGCGCCGCCCGCTATCGCTATCGGCTGTCGCAGCGGCTTCGCGATAGGCGGCCAGCGCGGCGGCTCGATCGCCGCGTAGCTCCAGGGCGTGGCCATGAGCGAGTGCGGTTGCGGCGCGGAGCGTCCCTGGAAGCTCCTGGAGCGGTGCGCGATCGAGGTAGATCACTGCCGCTCCAGCCTCATGGGCAGCGAGGTAAAAGCGTCCGAAGAGTGCGTTGAGCAAGGGGTCGGGATGCGGTTTGCCGTCGGTAGGCGTGCGCTGTTCGATGAGCTTGTCTAGCGCCGCAGCTGCGTCGGCAAGGCGGGATCCAGCTAGCGCCTGCTCAAACTGCTGGACTTGAGGCGGCGGCGGCGATTCCGCCATCAAAGCGACGGCCGCAAGCGCCAGCACAACGGAACGCATAACTACCCCCTCTTTCGGCATTGAAACTGTAGCGGTGCGGCAAGGGTCTGCAAGTAGGTCGTCGACCTGCTTTGTCCCTATTGCCCGCGGATGACCGTCCCGCCTTTGATCACCAGCCGCACGTGCTCGACCGCTGAAACGTCCCGCGTCGGGTCGCCGTCGACGGCAACCAGGTCGGCGATGAGGCCGGCCCGGATCGCACCGCGGTCGGTCAGGTGCAGGATGCGCGCGTTGCGGGACGTGGCCGAGATCAGCACCTCGGCCGCGGGCATTCCGGCGCGCTGCATCGCCTCCATCTCGCGCCAATTCTCGCCGTGGGTGAACACGCCGACGTCGCCGCCCATGCAGATCGGAACGCCGGCCTTGATCGCCAGCTGGAACGAGCGGCGGTTTTGCTGAACGCTCTCGGGCGCCGGTTCCTGGCCGTTCCAGTGCTGGAAGTAGCGGGCGTAAGCCTCGGACGCGCCAAGCGTCGGGCAGAGCGCGATGCCCTTGGCCGCCATCGCCCGGAACACATCGGCCGTGCCGCCATAGCCGTGCTCGATCGTGTCTGTGCCGGCGCGGACCGCGCGCATCATCCCTTCGGCGGTGGTGGCGTGGACCGCGACGAGACGTCCGGCGTCGTGCGCGGCGGCGACTCCGGCGTCGAGCTCGGCCTGCGACAAAGTGGGTCGCGACGGCTCGCCCTTGCCCCAATGATAATCGGCGTAGAATTTGACGATGTCGGCGCCGGCGGCGACCTGGTCGCGCACCGCGCGGATGGTCTCGTCGACCCCGGCGACTTCCTGCGCGCCCTGCGGCACGGAGACGCCCGGCTCGAACCCCTTGGGGCCGTAGGCGCCACGGGCGACGATTGCCCTCGTCGAGACGAGCAGGCGCGGGCCGGGGACGATGCCTTGGTCGATCGCCTGCTTGAGGCCGACATCGGCGAAGCCGGCGCCCTCGGTGCCGAGGTCGCGCTCGGTGGTGAAGCCGGCGTCGAGCGTGCGCTCGGCCTGGACTACGGCGCGCGCGGTGCGCAGCGCAAGCGCCTCGTGCAGCACCTGATCGTCCCACAACGTCTCGTTGTAGGGGTGGAGGAACAGGTGCGAATGACCCTCGATCATGCCGGGCATCAGGGTCGCGCCGGGGAGGTCGATGACGCGCACGCCGGCTGGCGCGGCAAGGTTGGGCCCGACGGCGGCGATGCGATCGCCTTCGACCACGACCGACCAACCCTCGTGCGGCTGCGGGTTCACGCCGTCGAACACGCGGGCGGGGTGGAGGAGGAGGGTGTCGGCGAGGGCGGGGGCGGCCAGCAACAGGCCCAGCAGAAGGGCGGCCATGGCGCGAAAGTTCACTAAGTTCACCCCTCTACGCGTGCGCGCGAGAGAAGCCACGTCGGCCGTGAGCAAAGTTGGGGGAGCGAAGCGGCTGGTCATGGCCGATGTGGAACACAGATTGGGGTGAGTAGGAAAGTGGTTTTGCGCAAGGGATGGGGGATCGTTCGGTTCTGCCGTCGCTCAATGTCTGCTTTCGACCGTTACGGACATTATCCAGGCACTAACTAGAGATGGAAGGCGGCGTATTTGCGCTGGACAAGTGGCCGGCGGCCTCTAGCCTCGGTAATTGCCGGGTCGACGATTCCGGAAGGTGATATGGTTCAAGTACTCCGTTTCCTCGCCCGCGCCCTTTTGATTTCCAGCGCAGCCATTTGTAGTTCTGCGCTTGCGGAGACGTTGCCGCCGCTCGACACCATCATGACCGCAAAAGAGCAGCAGCTCTTCTCGGATTTTATCCAAGATCGATTGGTGAAGCTCGATCCGGACCAGCGTCAGGATATTTCTTCTCTAGACATAATGTTGGCGAAGGACTCCGAGCCCACTCAGTTCCGGGGATACTTACAGCTGCTGCGATCGGCCATCCTTCTTGACGCCAACCGCGGCGACGAGGCCAAGTCGGCCGTTGACGAAAGCGTGCGGCTCTTGCCCGGCTACAGCGGGCCATTGCTGCAAGCATTTGAAGTGTACGCATACTCGGATCGTCCTGGCGAGGCCGCCGATTATCTGCTCCGCGCGAGCGAAATCGACCCCGATGCTGTCAAGAAGATCGACGATTATGACATAGGAAATCTGACCCACCGATTGTCGGTAAATCGCGAGCGCAACCGCCTCGATGCTGTCGCAGCTAAATTATTGGCCATCGGCTGGACCGGGAAACAGATCGAAGGACGTTCCAATTTGGCGATCCTTGCGATCAAGCGCCGCGTCGCGGATGGCGACATCGCCGGGGCGCGATCCCTTGTCCCGGAGCTCGTCGTACCGGACCAGACCTACGCTCTTCTCGCCGACAATAGATATCGGGATCTATGGCCGGACCTCGAGAAGTGGGCAGGGCCGAGATTGGAGCGCCAGTGGGCAATCTATCTGGACGAAGCGCGAGCTCGATACTCCGCGAGTAAAGATATCGAACACATCATTCCTTATGTCGAAGCTTTGCGATCCGCGGGCAAGGACGAATTACTCATTTCTGAAACTCTCCCGCTTTTCTCTCGGAAAATAGACGTCGTGCGCGATCAAGACTTGATCAGCGTCTCAATATCGCTTGCGGCCGCATTGAGTCGGACGGGCCAGTGGAGTGACCTGCAGTCCATGTTCGACCGTGCTGAACAGGTTTGGCCTACGGATTCGCAGCCGAATGCCCTCAACTTGATCGCCAACCAAGCCCGTTTCCTTCTCTATCAGGATCGTCCGAACGACGCTGTGAAATTGATGGACCAAGCGATTGAACGAACGAGAAAGTGGGGTGACGTAATCAATTCCGACGCGACCGCCACGATGCACCTTTATAGGGCCTGTGCCCTTCATAGATTGGGCCGAGACGCAGACGCGGCGATATCAACGGCCGCGGCGATGACCCTAGCCGACGTGGATAGCATTGTGAGTTTAGAGCTCTGCCTAGGAAAGGAAGACGCGGCGCGAGGGATATTGGTCAAGGCGCTGGCCGCAGAAGAGAATAGAACTGCCGCAATCGGAATGCTGCAGATGCAAGCGTCTCCCCCATGCAAGAGCGGCTATTGCGCTGACATGCGCCAGCGCTGGACGCAGCTTCAGTCTGATCCGCAGGTCCTGTCGGAGTTGCGAAAATACGGTCGGGTGCTTCCGTTCAAAGTGAATGAAGCCGCTCAATTCGGCGGACGCCCAAAAGAGCCGCAAAAACCTGCCGTCCCCGTTGCCTGAGAGGCCGACTTTTCCGTCGGCCTCTAAGATCAGCTTTCCACCCACAGCGGACATTAGGCGCGATCGTTAAACCAATCGGTTGACAATCATTCGGCCCACGCCTAATTCAACCACATGGTTGAGAAACGACTCGATATCACCTTCCAGGCACTGGCCGATCCGACCCGGCGCGGGATGCTTGCGACCCTCGCGCTGGGCGAGAAATCGATCGGCGAGCTCGCCCAGCCGTTCGCGATGAGTTTCGCGGGCGCGTCCAAGCACGTCCAGGTCCTGGAAAAAGCGGGACTGCTGTCGCGGCGCAAGGTCGGCCGAACGCATCTGTGCAGCCTCAGGGCCGAACCTTTGGCAGAGGCCGAAAACTGGCTGAAGCAATGGGAACGGTTCTGGACCGTTCGTCTCGACCGCCTCGAAGCGGCGATCGAACGCGGCAAGGAGCAGGGAAAATGAGCGAGCCCGCGATCCTCACCGTCACGCGCGACATCGCCGCGCCGCCGAGCCAGGTGTTCGACGCCTGGCTCGATCCGGCGGTCGCGAGGCAATTCCTGTTCGCGACGCCCGACGGCGAGATCGTCCGCTGCGACATCGACGCACGGGTCGGCGGTCGGTTCTTCATCGTCGACCGGCGCGCCGACGGCGATGCCGAGCATCATGGCCAGTTCCTCGACATCGACCGGCCGCGGCGCCTGAAATTCCTCTTTCGCGGACCGCATACGCAAGAAGGCGAGTGGTCGACGGTGACCGTCGATTTTGCGCCTAGCGCCACGGGCTGCACGCTGACCCTGACGCACGAGATCCCGCCGGAGTGGGCGTCCTATGCCGAGCCGGTCAAGCGCGGCTGGACGATGATCCTCGACACGCTCTCGAACCAGATGGAGACGAACAATGGCTGAAGCTGCTGCGCAAATCCGCGTGCCGGTCGAAAGGATTGCGCCGGACACGATTCGCCTCGAGCGGCTGCTCGACGCGCCGGTCGAGACCGTGTGGCGCTACCTGACCGAAGCCGAGCTGCGGCAGCGCTGGTTCATGGGCGGGACAGACGCGACCGGCATCGGCGAGTTCGATCTCGTGGTCGATCACGACAAATTATCGGACGACGAGAATGTCCCGTACCCCGAGAGCTACGCCGCCTTCAAAGGCGCGGTGTGGACGGAGAAAGTGAGCCGCTTCGAGGCGCCGCGTCTGCTCGAGACGACCTTCCAGGGCGGCAAGAACGGCACCGTCACCTACGAGCTGTTCGACCAAGGCGAGAAAACGCGGCTGGTGCTGACGCATAGCGGGATCACGAGCGGCACCGGAGCCCAAGATTTCGGCACCGGCTGGAACTCGCACCTGACGGTGCTCGAGGAGCGGCTTGCGGGGCGCGGCGTGCGCAACTTCTGGGCGCTGCATGCGCAGTCGCGCGAGGCGGTCGTCAAGGCGCTCGGCGCGGAGGGCTGACCGCCATGTGCCCGCTGTGCCTCTCGACCGTGGCCTGGCTCGCGCTCGGCGGCGGATCGGCAAGCACTTTGGCCGCCGTGCTGATCGGCTTGAGATTGAAAGGGAATGACGATGGCGACGATTGCACCCGCGCACCGGACCGCGACGCGTGAGGAATGGCTCAAGGAGCGGCTCGAGCTGCTCACGGCGGAAAAGGAGCTGACAAGGCAGAGCGACGAAGTCGCGCGGCGGAGACAGGCGCTGCCGTGGGTGAAAGTCGACAAGGACTACCAGTTCGACATCGACGAGGGCAGCGCGTCGCTCGTAGACCTGTTCCAGGGACGTTCGCAGCTGCTCGTCTACCACTTCATGTTCGGACCCGATTACAGCGCCGGCTGTCCGTCCTGTTCGGCGATCGCCGACGGGTTCAACGGTATCGCCGCGCATCTTGCCAACCATGACGTGATGCTCTGGGCGGTTTCGCGCGCGCCCATCGAAAAGCTGCAGGCGTTCAAGCAGCGCATGGGGTGGAGCTTCCCCTGGGCGTCCTCGGACGACAACGGCTTCAACTCCGACTTCCACGTCTATGCGACAGAGGACCAGCAGCGGACCGGCGTCTATGAATATAACTTCCGGCCCGGAAGCCCGCTCGCGCCGTCGGTCGGCGAATGGCCGGCCAGGAGCGCGGCCCAGACCAACACGGACTTTCCCACCTATGTGCGGGAAAAGCCCGGAATGAGCGCCTTCGTGCTCGACGAGGGTGTGGTCTATCACACCTACTCAGCATTCGCGCGCGGGCTCGACGGTCTGTGGGGCGCGTATCAGTGGCTCGACCGAGCGCCGAAGGGCCGCAACGAGAATAGCTATTGGTGGCGGCACCACGACGCCTACGCGGCGGCATAAGGAGAGGGCGGCTGGGGTAAGCCCAACCGCCCTCCATTGCTTTGCCGTGACTGGCGGTTAGCGCTTCGAGAACTGGAACGAACGCCGAGCCTTCGCCCGGCCGTACTTCTTGCGCTCGACGACTCGGGGATCGCGGGTCAGGAAGCCTTCGCGCTTCACCGCAATGCGCAGGGCCGGTTCGAAGCGCGTCAACGCGGTCGAGATGCCGTGACGGACCGCGCCCGCCTGGCCCGACAGACCGCCGCCCTTGACCGTCGCTTCGACGTCATATTGACCCCGGCGATCGGTGACATCGAAAACCTGGTTGATGATCAGGCGCAGCGTGGGACGCGCGAAATAGACATCCTGTTCGCGGCCGTTGATGACGATCTTGCCCGAGCCCGGCTTGAGCCAGACCCGCGCGACGGCGTCCTTGCGGCGGCCGGTGGCATAGGCGCGGCCATATTTGTCGAGCTGCTGCTCGCGCAGCACCGCCTCGATCTGCGGACCCTGGGTCGATGCACCCTGGTCGTCGCCAGTCGCTGCGGCTTCGGCGGGCGCCTCGGCAGCGGCAGCCGGCGTCTCAGCCTCGGAAATGGCCGGAGTCTCGGCCTTGGGGCTGGTCAATTCGCCCAGATCGGAAAGGGATTTCTTGCCAGCCATTATGCGCCCACCTTGTTCTTGCGGTTCATCGACGCGACGTCGAGGACTTGCGGATTCTGGCCGCCGTGCGGGTGCTCGGCGCCCTTGTAGAGATGCAGCCCGCGCATCTGGTCGCGGCCAAGCGGCCCGCGCGGGATCATGCGCTCGACGGCTTTCTCCAGCACGCGCTCGGGGAAGCGGCCCTCGAGCACCTTGCCCGCGGTGATCTCCTTGAGGCCGCCGGGATAGCCGGTGTGCTTGTAATAGATTTTCTGGTCGTTCTTGCGGCCGGTGAAGCGGACCTTGTCGGCGTTGACCACCACGACATGGTCGCCGCAGTCGACATGCGGCGTGAAGCTCGGCTTGTGCTTGCCGCGCAGGATGTTGGCGACAATCGTCGCCAGGCGGCCCACGACCAGCCCGTCGGCGTCGATCAAATGCCATTTCTTCTCGACCTCGGCCGGCTTGGCCGACTTGGTCGTTTTCATCAGCGCCTTCATGGCCTGAAACCTCTTCCTAAATAGAAAAGCGGCACATAGGAGGTGCCGCCGTCGCACGGCTAATTGCGGGCGGAAGCCAAAAAGTCAAGGAAATCCGGGCTGTTGTCGACGGGTAAAATAATACCTCAAAACTGATCACGCGGGCGTAACAAGTGGAACGCCGCCGGGGTGCCCACCGTTTCAAAGCAACACGAAACGGGAGGAACGGTATGTATATCGGTCTTGGCGGATTGTTGATCCTGATCCTGATCCTGTGGTTGCTCGGGGTCATCTAAAAGCCACTGTCATTCAAGGCTCGCCCGCGGCGGCGCGTCCGTCGCGGGCGAGGTGCGTCCGGAGCGCTCGTGGACGAGGTCGCGGAAGCGCCAATCTAGGAACAAATTTGCCGCACGACCGCGTTGCCTCGCGGGTCGCGGAGCTTTAATCAGCGCCAGCCCAGACCCCTCCGATTCCCGCTGCCAGAGAGTTTCCGTGCCGAGACGCGTCAAGGATTTCATCGACATCAGCGAATTTACTTCGCTCGACGACCTCATCCGTTACCTCGAGACGATCCGCGACAATCTGCCGCCCGAGCACCAGGCCGAGCTCAAGATCCGCGGCGACGAAGTGTTCGGGCGGCGGCTGACGATCACTTATTTCCGCGAGCAGACGCCCGAGGAGGCCGAGCTCGAGAACAAATATGCCGCGGGCGAGAATGGCGCGACGATCGAGGATCTTCGCCGCAAGCTCGAGGACCTTCCCTACAAGCTCGGCAAGGCGAACGGCAGCTAGCGTTCGGTCTTCGTGACGCTGTCCTCGACCCAATCGGCGTAAGCGCCGAGGATATCGGCGATCGGCCAGGCGGTGACGCAGGGCACGTCATAACTGTGCAGCGCGGTGATGCGGGCGACGAGCAGGCCGCCGAGATCGTCGGTCGTCTTGAAGATCGCCGCGACCTCGTCGCTCGTCTCGACCGCGCCTTTCCAGCGGTAGATCGAGCGGATTGGGCCGAGGATATTGATGCAGGCGGCGAGGCGCTCCTCGACCATCGCGCGGCCGATGCGCTCGGCTTCGTCGGCGTCGGCAAACACGGCATAGACCGAGATGACGCTCATGCGCGCCGGCTCCCGAGCTCGTGCGCGCCCCAGGCTGTCGCGGCGACGAGCAGCGCCGCGGTCGCCTGGTGAGCGACGGCCAGCCAGATCGCGACGCCCGAAACAACCGTCAGGATGCCGAGCAGGATCTGTGTACCGAACGCCGAGTGGATGGCGATCGTCGCCGCGCGCCCACCTTCGAGCCTTTTGACCTGACGGGCGAACAGCACCAGCACGGCGACGACGACCCATGCCCACCAGCGGTGCATGAAATGGAGCAAGTAAGGGTCGTGCGTGAACGCGAAGCCGACGCCGCGCGACCAGTCGATCCCGTCGGGGAGGAAGCGGCCGTTCATGTCGGGCCAGCTGTTCGATACATAGCCTGCGCGGAACCCCGCGACCCACGCACCCAGCATCACCTGGATCGCGAGCGTGGCGAGCGCCAGCGCGCCCCAGCCCGTGGGCTGTGCGGGTCGGCCGTCCCGGTTTCGAAGGTCGAGCGCGGTCCAGATCAGCGCGGCAAACAGGAACAAGGCGAACAACAAGTGGGCGGAGAGGCGGTAGGGGCTGACTTCGGTGCGGCCCTCGAGCCCCGACATGACCATGAACCAGCCGACCGCGCCCTGCAGGCCGCCGAGGACGAACAGCGCCGCCAGGCGCCAGCCATAA
Source organism: Sphingomonas sp. (assembly GCF_045810705.1). GTDB lineage: Bacteria > Pseudomonadota > Alphaproteobacteria > Sphingomonadales > Sphingomonadaceae > Sphingomicrobium. Next base: position 45,141 of record NZ_JBJMVI010000019.1, read on the forward strand.
CCTTTGGGGATCGCGCGCCGCACCGCGAACCAGCCGATCCCGACGAAGAAGACCAGCCCGAGGATCCGTCCCAGCAGGCGGTGGACCCACTCCCAGAAGAAGATGAACTTGAAGCCGGCGAGGGTCATGCCGGCCGGGCCGGCGACCTCGCGATATTGCGGCGTTTGCCGATAGAGGCCGAAGGCGTGCTGCCAGTCGGCGTGGGTCAGCGGCGGGATGGCGCCGCTCACCAAATTCCATTGGGTGATCGACAGGCCGCTTTCGGTCAGGCGCGTGATGCCGCCGACGATGACCATGGCAAAAACGAGAGCGGCGACGGCGAACAGCAGGTTTGACAGCGACCTCGTCCGGACAGGGGTGCGGGCAAGGGTGATGGCTGGCGCGAAAGAGTCCATGGGCGAGCGAACGTGTTTAGGCGGCGTCCGGCTCCGGGCAAGCGAATTGCTATGCGACCTTTCGTTTCGTGCACGGAAGGTGCAGAATGGAGGCGCGCCGAAACGGAGTTGAAGCTTATGAACAAGCGTCATCTGGCCGCAATTCTGTTCATTTGCGGAGTGCCGGCGAACGCCGCTCCAAGCGTCGTCGTTCATCAACCGATCGACACACCTACCGAGCGGCAGGCGCTCCGCAAGCTGACGTTTTGCGTGGCGGAACGGCGTCCGCGGTGGGCCCATCAGCTGGTTTCCTACCCTTACCTTAGCGACGCACAGGCCAGTGCCGCAGCCGAGCTTGTCTCCGGCCGTGACAATTGCCTCGGCGCGCCCGAGGTCGCGGTCGCGTTTCGGATATCGGGAGTAGCCGGGGCGGTCGCCGAGTATTTCGTTCGCAGCGATCTGGGCACATCCGATCTCCGGAGAGTCTCAGCCGCGCTCGCCACCGCTCCCCCACTTAACGTCTCGGAGGATTTTGCGCTTTGCGTTGCGTCGCGCAATCCGGCGGCCGCGGTCGACCTTGTCCGGAGTGAGCTGGGGAGCGCGGACGAGATGCAAACCGCTTCGGCTCTCGCCAACGGCGTTCCATCGTGCACAATGCCAGGTGAGCGCGTCCAAGTTGACCTTCAGGCGCTGCGCGCGCTGATCGCGACCGCATTGTATCGCGCGGTCACCGCCTCGAGCTGGTCAAACGGTTAAGGACCAGCGCAATGTCGTTCTAGTGAGGAGGAGGAGCGTCGAGGTCCGCATTTCCGCGCCGTTCCTGTTCCATTTGGTTTTGGGCCTTCTGTTCATCACGTTGCCACTCTTCGGCAGTCTTGCAGACACGCGTCGTGAACCGTGATCCGGTGGGCGTGAGGACCCGGCAAACCCGTTTCCCCGTATCGTTCTTGAGTGGCGGAGCGGCCGCCGTCTGATCAGAATTAGCTGGATCGGTCGCGGCTATTGCGGCCTGTCCGAAAACCAGACACGCCGCGCCCGCGGCAAACGCTATGACCTTCATCCCCCGCATGATCTTTCTCCATGATCGATGCCGACTTATCGATCGTCGAGATTAGTACCAAGCGAGCCGGACTGCGACTGCTTTTCGGCGGCTCGAGCGGCGAGGGCGTAATTCCCTCGTATGATATATTGTATCTCCCGTGAGCGGCGGCTATGTGAGGGCGATGATGCAGCGATTCACAGCGGGCTCGCGCCTCGACCGGCTCGCCATGGGCCTCTCTGGCCTGTGCGCCGTCCACTGCGTCGCGAGCGTCGTGCTGCTGGGCCTGCTGGCGTCGGCCGGCGGCCTGCTCGGAAAGCCGATCATCCACGAGGTCGGCCTCACCCTGGCGATGATCATTGGCGCGGTCGCGCTCGGACGCGGTGTGCGCGACCATGGACTTGTCCTGCCCGCCGCCGTCGGCGTCGTCGGGCTCGCGACCATGGCCTATGCGATGACCCTGCATGAAACCGGCTATGAACCGGCGCTGACGATAATCGGCGTTCTCATCCTTGCGCTGGGCCACCGGCTCAACATGCACGCCGCCCGCCGAGTCTGATTTCTTGCCCGTGCCGCGGGCAAGGACTATTCCGCTCAAGCACCAATCATGACCAAGCACGATCACCAGCTCCATCAGGGCGACTCGCTGACCGCGGCGGCGCGCGAGCGGCTGACCCGCGAGGGCGAGCAGTGGACCAACATGCGCGCTGCGGTGTTCGAGGCCCTGGCGAGCTTCGCCAAGCCGGCCAGCGCCTATGATGTCGCCGAGCAAGTGTCGAAGGCACAGGGGCGGCGGGTCGCGGCCAACAGCGTATACCGGATTCTCGACCTGTTCGTGGCTGCGAACCTGGCGCGGCGGGTCGAAAGCTCAAATGCCTATGTCGCCAATCAACACCCGGCGTGCCTCCACGATTGCATCTTCCTCATTTGCGACACATGCGGGCAGGCGGTGCACATCGACGACGACAAGCTGACCGGCGGCGTGCGCGAGGCGGCGAAGAGCGCCGGCTTCTCCGCCCCGCGGCCGGTGATCGAAGTGCGCGGCACCTGCGGCGATTGCGGGGACGTTTAGCGGGCGCCGCGGTTTCGGTCGCGACGCCCTAATCGTGAACGTCGTCCTAGAGCTTGCTTCCGCCCGAGGCATCGATCACCTGGCCGGTGACCCAGCCGCTGTCCGGACCGGCGAGGAATCCGGCGACACGAGCGATATCGTCGGTTTGGCCAATGCGCTTCAAGGCCTGCATCTGCTTGACTTGAGCCTTTCCTTCGTCGGTGCCGATGAACCCCACGGCCATGTCGGTGTCGATCGCGCCGGGCGCGATGGCGTTGACACGGATGCCGCGCTCGCCGAGTTCCGCGGCCAGATAGCGGGTCAGCGTATCGACCGCGCCCTTGGTCAGGGCATAAGCGGCCGCTCCGGGGAAGAAGTTCCTGGCAACGATCGAGCTTGTGAAGAGGACGCGCGCATCGTCGGCCAGCGCATCAACCAGTCCGGAGGTCACCTGATAAGGTGCGCGGACGTTGACCGCGAGCAACCGCTCCAACCCGGATATGTCCTTTTCCCCAAGCGGCGCCTGATCGAGGATCCCGGCGTTGTTGACGAGGATGTCGAGCTTTCGGTTACCGAGCTTCTGCTTGACGTCGCCGACCAGGCGATCGGTCGATTCAACGTCCTCGAGATTGGCCGCGACCGCTTCGGCGGAGCCGCCGGCCTGCTCGATCTCGGCGACCAGCTCCTCAGCGCTTCGCGAAGACTGGTTGTAATGGACGAGTACGTGGGCACCGTCGGCGGCAAGGCGCCGGGCGATGGCGCGGCCGATCCCGCGCGAGGCCCCGGTGACAAGGGCGGTCTTGCCGGCGAGCGGGTTGGTGCGGGAAGGCGGGGTAGCGAAATCAGGCATGGGAAGGCTCCTTTTGTGACCGACGACACGTAGGCAGCCTGGTTCATTAGTTCAATATATCCGAATAAAGGAATATTTGAACTTTCGGCTTTTCCTTCTACATCAGTGCGATGGCCCCCTTCACGCATCCCAATCTGAACGACGTGCAGCTCGCCAGCGTGCTCCACGCCCTGTCCGATCCGACGCGGCTGGAGATCGTACGCCGGCTCGACGACGATCGCGGGAAGCGCGGCGAGGGCCTGGCCTGCAGCTGCGCAGCGCCAGAGGAACTGCCGCGTGCGACCATTTCGAACCATTTTACGATCCTGCGAAGCGCGGGGTTGATCGAGAGCCGCAAGGAAGGGACCAAGGTGATCAATCGCCTGCGACGGGGCGACCTCGACGCGCGCTATCCAGGCTTGCTCGACGCGGTCCTTGGCGCGGGCTCTTAATCGACACAAGCGGCGCGGGGGGTTAGGTAAGCGACCATGTCCGATCGCCCAGACACGCCCCTGCTCGATACCGTGCAGTTCCCCGCGGACTTGCGCGCTCTAAGCAAGGAGGACTTGCCGCAGATTGCCGACGAGCTTCGGCAGGAGATAATCTCGGCGGTCTCGGTGACCGGCGGACATTTGGGATCGGCGCTCGGCGTGATCGAGCTGACCGTCGCGCTCCATTACGTGTTCGATACGCCGAGCGACAAACTGATCTGGGACGTCGGGCACCAGGCCTATCCGCACAAGATCGTCACCGGGCGCCGCGACCGAATCCGCACGCTTCGGCAGGGCGGGGGCCTCAGCGGCTTCACCCGGCGCGCCGAGAGCGAATACGATCCGTTCGGGGCGGCGCACAGCTCGACCTCGATCTCGGCCGCGCTCGGCTTCGCCATCGCCAACAAGCTGTCCGAATCGCCGGGCCGCGCGGTCGCGGTGATCGGCGACGGCGCGTTGAGCGCCGGCATGGCCTATGAGGCGATGAACAATGCGGCCGCCGCGGGCAACCGGCTGATCGTCATCCTCAACGACAACGACATGTCGATCGCCCCGCCGGTGGGATCGCTGAGGAATGCGCTCGCTCGGCTGGTCAGCTCGGGCAAATATCTGACGCCTCGCAAATTGGCGCAGAAGCTCGCCAGGGCGATGCCCGAGCCGCTTCACCGCTCGATGCGGCGGATGGAGGAATATGCGCGCGGCATGGTCACCGGCGGGACGCTCTTCGATGAGCTTGGTTTTTACTATGTCGGGCCGGTCGACGGGCACGACGTCCGCGCGCTGGTCGAGGTGCTCGAGAACGTCCGCGACGCGGACGAAGGCCCGATGCTGGTCCACGTCGTCACCAAGAAGGGCAAGGGTTACGCGCCGGCGGAAAATGCCGCCGACAAATATCATGGCGTGGTCAAGTTCGACGTCGTCTCGGGCGTGCAGGCGAAGGCCGCGGCCGGCGCGCCGAGCTACACCAGCGTCTATGCCAAGGCGCTTTTGGGCGAGATGGCGCGCGACAAGAAAGTCGTGGCGATCACCGCCGCAATGCCGTCGGGCACGGGCCTCGACAAGGTCGCGGAAGCATTCCCCGATCGCGTGTTCGACGTCGGCATCGCCGAGCAGCATGGGGTGACCTTCGCCGCCGGGCTGGCGGCTCAGGGCTACCGGCCGTTCGCGACCATTTATTCGACCTTCCTCCAGCGGGCCTACGATCAGGTGGTCCACGACGTCGCCATCCAGAACCTGCCCGTGCGCTTCGCGATGGACCGGGCCGGGCTGGTCGGCGCCGACGGTGCGACCCACGCGGGGAGCTTCGACCTCGCCTACCTCTGCACCTTGCCGAACTTCGTGGTGATGGCGGCGGCCGACGAAGCGGAGCTGTGCCACATGGTTCACACCATGGCGCTGCACGACAGCGGCCCGAGCGCGGTCCGTTACCCGAGGGGCGAGGGCAGGGGCGTGCCGCTGCCGGTCAAACCGCAGGCGCTGGAGATCGGCAAGGGGCGCATCGTCCGAGAGGGCAAGACGGTCGCCATCCTGTCGCTGGGAACGCGGCTCGAGGAAGCCGAGAAGGCCGCCGATGAGCTCGAGGCCAAGGGCCTGTCGACCACGGTCGCCGATCTGCGCTTCGCCAAGCCGCTCGACAGCGCGCTGATCCGGAAATTGCTGACCACGCACGAGGTCGCGGTGACGGTCGAGGAAGCGTCGATCGGGGGCTTGGGCGCGCATGTCCTGACGCTCGCCAGCGACGAGGGGCTGGTCGATGCGGGCCTGAAGATCCGAACGATGCGCCTGCCTGACGCGTTCCTCGAGCATGACAAGCCCGAGAAGCAATATGACGAGGCGCGCCTGAACGCGCCCCACATCGTCGAGACGGTGCTCAAGGCGCTGCGCATCAACAGCGCCGGTGTCGAAGAGGTGCGGGCTTAAAGGCCCTTCACGTAAATATTTGGGGGAACGGCATGTCGTCTAATGACGAAAACATGGTCGAACGTGAGGTCAAAGCCTTCTTTTATGGGTCCTTCGTTCGAAAGGACGTTCAACTCAAGGCCGGCTTCTCCCCCCGATCCGTTGAAATCGCCTGTTTGAACGGGTTCGACATTCATATCGCTCCGCATGCCGCCCTCAGCCGATCCGAGGGCCGTGCGGTATATGGCATTCTGGTAGGCATCACTCACCGCCACCTAGAAATAATGTATTCAGCTCCGGGCGTAGGGGTGTTTCTGCCTGAAGCTGTCGTGGTCCTGACGCGGGACGGGAAACTCAGTCCAGCCCTATGCTATATCCCTCCTGCGGTCGGGACCGAGCCTGCAGACAAGGATTATCTTGCCAAGCTGATTGCCGCCGGTCGGGAATATGGTTTTCCAGGCTGGTATCTTCGGCACCTTGAAAAAATGCCATAGCTCTAGGCCACGTGAGTAACCCGAGGTGAAGGTTCGCGCAGACCAGCTGCTGGTGAACCGAGGGCTGGCGGAGAGCCGGACGCGGGCGCAGGCGCTGATCATGGCGGGTGCGGTGTTCAGCGGTGAGCGGAAGGTCGCCAAGGCGGGCGACATGCTGGCCGAGGATGCGCCGCTCGACGTGCGCGGCAGGGACCATCCGTGGGTGTCGCGCGGGGGCATCAAGCTCGACCACGGCCTGACGCACTTCGGTTTCGATGTGGCTGGAGCGGTGGCGCTTGACGTCGGAAGCTCGACCGGCGGTTTCACCGACGTGCTGCTCTCGCGCGGGGCGGCGAAGGTCTATGCGGTGGACGTCGGCACCAACCAGCTGGCTTGGAAGCTGCGGCAGGATCCGCGGGTCGTCGTCCACGAGCAGACCAACGCGCGCAGCCTGGATGCGACCATCATCCCCGGACCCATCGACATCGTCGTCTGCGATGCAAGCTTCATCGGCCTCGCCAAGGTGCTCGAGGCGCCGCTCAAGCTGGCCAGACCGGGCGCGAAGCTGGTCGCGTTGATCAAGCCGCAGTTCGAGGCGGGCCGGCAGGAAGTGGGCAAGGGCGGCGTCGTCCGCGACCCCGCAGTCCATGAGCGCGTCTGCGCCGAAGCTGCCGAATGGGTGACTTCGCAGGGCTGGACCGTCATCGGCATCACGCCGAGCCCGATCACCGGGCCTGAGGGCAATATCGAATTCCTGCTCGGAGCGGTGAAAACTGGGGATAGCTGACGGACTTGGGGATAGGTGTCGGCGGCAGGGTGGCGGAATGGCGCCCGAGCCCCTATTTCCGCGCCGAAAGGGAGATTTTTAGATGCAGTCCGAGAACCGGCTGTTCGACGACTTCGTGAAGATGGTGAACGGCTTCGCCGGGACTTTCGCCGGCATGGGCCGCGAAGCGGAATCCTCGGCGCGCGAGAAGTTCCGCGAGTGGATGGCGGGGAGCGATTTCGTCGGCCGCGACGAGTTCGAGGCGGTCAAGGCCATGGCCGCCGCGGCGCGCGACGAGAACGAGATTCTGAAGGCGCGTGTCGCCTCCCTTGAGGCAAAGGTCGCGGGACCTGCCGCGGGAGCCGCGAAGCGCTCACCGAAGGCCAAACCGGGAGCGTGATCCTGAGCGAAGAAGAAATCCAGGAAGAGCGCGACGACGGGGCGCCGATCGAGGTCCTCGAGCAATATTTCGAGGCGCGCGGCTGGGCCTGTGAGCGCACGGCGGAAGGCGAGATCGTCGCCTCGGCCACGGGCAGCTGGGCGCAGTACGAGCTGCGCGGCGTGTGGCGGCCCGAGGACCAGGTGCTGCAATTCCTCGCCTTTCCCGACATCAAGGTCGGACCCGAAAAACGGAGCGCGATCCACGAGGCGCTGAGCCTGATCAACGAGCAATTGTGGCTCGGCCATTTCGAGATGTGGTCGGGATCCGGCCTGGTGGTGTTCCGCCATTCGACGATCCTCGACGCGCGCGAAGGCGAGGGACTCAGCCTCGAGCAGGCCGAGGCGATCGCCGAAGCCGCGGTTGAGGAGTGCGAACGCTTCTATCCGGTATTCCAGTTCGTCCTGTGGGGCGGCAAGTCGCCCGGCGAAGCGATCGCCGCCGCGCTGATCGACACCCATGGCGAGGCGTAGGGGCGGCGAGGCGTGAACGGCACGCTGAAGCTCCCCGCCCCGACCTGGTTTGTCGGTTGCGGCAACATGGGCGGTGCGATCCTCGACGGCTGGCGCGCCGGCGGGCTCGATCTTAGCCCGGTGACGGTGATCCGCCCGAGCGGAACGCCCGTCGAGGGGACGAGAACTGTCACCGGCTTTGCCGACGCTGGCCCGCCGCCGAAGCTCGTCGTCCTGGCTTTCAAGCCGCAGAAATTGGAAGAGGTCGCGCCGGAGCTGCGCAAATGGCTCAGCGCCAGGACGGTGATCGTGTCGCTGCTCGCCGGAGTCGAAGCCGCGAGCCTACGCCAGCGCTTTCCGGGCGTCGGCGCGGTCGTTCGCGCAATCCCGAGCCTGCCGGTCGCGGTCCGCCGCGGTGTGACCGGGCTGTATAGCACCGATGCCGGCCAACAGACGCAGCAGGAACTCAACGACCTCTTCTCCGCGCTCGGTTTCGCGATGTGGATGGCGGACGAGTCCAAGCTGGCCGCGCTGGGATCGGTTGCCGGGGCGGGACCCGCCTATGTCGCGCGGTTCGTTGCCGCGCTGACGAAGGCGGGCGTGAAGCGGGGTCTCACGGAGGAAATCGCAGCGGTGATCGCGCGCGAAACCGTGCTCGGCACGGCGTGGATGGCCGCGACCACCGGCGAAGGCATGGAGTCGATCGCGCGGCGGGTTGCGAGCCCCAAAGGCACGACGGAAGCCGGGCTGGCGGTGCTCGACGGCGAAGGCGTCCTCGACGACCTGATCGCTGCGACGATCAATGCCGCCTTCAGCCGCGGCGCCGAACTGGCCGAAGAGGCGCGAGCCGCAGTCCAAGCCTAAAAGCCCTCCAACTTGCCGAGTGCGAGCGCCTCGCCTAGGCGCGAATTCATGGCTGCCCCGCAACAAACCACCTTTGACGACCGCGACGGCTGGATCTGGTTCGACGGCGAGATGGTCCCGTGGCGCGATGCGCGCGTCCATGTGCTGACGCACGCGCTTCACTATGCGTCGTCGGTGTTCGAGGGACAGCGCGCCTACAACGGCGAGATCTTCAAGCTGAATGCGCACAGCGAGCGGCTGCGGCGGAGCTCCAGCCTGCTCGGCTTCGAGCTCCCGTGGTCGGTCGAAGAGATCAACGCCGCGTGCAAGGAAGTGCTGAAGGTCAACGGCTTCACCGACGCCTACATGCGCCCGCTCGCCTGGCGCGGGTCGGAGTCGATGGGGGTCGCCCCCGGCCTGACCAAGCCGCACGTCGCGATCACCGCGTGGGAATGGGGCAAATATTACGAGGAGCGGAAATCGGCCGACGGCATAAGGCTCGACATCGCGCCGTGGCGGCGCCCCGCGCCTTACACCGCGCCGACCGAATCCAAGGCCTCGGGCCTGTACATGATCTGCACCTTGTCCAAGCAGCATGCGGAAAGCCGCGGCTATGACGACGCCTTGATGTTCGACTGGCGTGGACGAGTCGCCGAGGCGACCGGCGCCAACGTGTTCTTCGTGCGCGACGGTGAGCTGCATACGCCGACCCCCGACTGCTTCCTCGACGGGATCACCCGCCGCACGGTGATGGACCTCGCGCGCAATCGCGGCGTCGACGTTGTCGAGCGCGCAATCTGGCCCGAGGAGCTCGAAACCTTCGAGCAGATGTTCCTGACCGGCACCGCGGTCGAGGTGACGCCGGTGAGGTCAGCCGGCCCGTGGAACTTCGAGGTCGGCGACCTCACTCGGCAGTTGATGAAGGACTATGAGGACGTGGTCCACGGGCGCATCCCGAACGCCTGATCACCATATCCGCGCCCGCTTGGCGGGCGCGACATAGAGCGATTGGCCGGGCTTGACGCCGAACGCCGCATACCAGGCGTCGATGTTGCGGACGACGCCGTTGACCCGGAACTTGCGATAGCTGTGCGGATCGCTGGTGGTGAGGTTGCGGATCGCCTCCGGAGTCATCTTGCCGGCCCAGACCTGTGCCCAGCCGAGGAACACGCGCTGGTCGCCGGTGAAGCCGTCGATCACCGGCGCCTTCTTGCCGTGAAGCGAGGCATGATAGGCGTCCAGCCCCAGCGTCAGCCCGCCGAGGTCGGCGATATTCTCGCCCATCGTCAGGTCGGGCTTGATGTGGACGCCGGGCACCGGCTCGAACCGGGCATATTGGTCGCCGAGCATCTTCGCGCGGCGCTTGAACTCCGCCGCGTCCTTGGGCGTCCACCAATCGCGTAGCGCGCCCGAGGCGTCGATCGCGCGGCCCTGGTCGTCGAAGCCGTGGGTCAGCTCATGCCCGATGACGCCGCCGATCGCGCCATAATTATAGGCGGGGTCGGCAGCGGCGTCGAACATCGGCGCCTGGAGGATGCCGGCGGGGAATACGATGTCACGCAGCGAGCCGTTGTAGGCGTCGTTGGTCTGGGGGGTCATCTGCCAGTCGCCCTTGTCGACCGGCCCCTTGCTGCGATCGACATAGAATTGCCAATCGGCCTCGGCCGCTCGGCGGACATTGCCGACCAGATCGTCGCGGCGGATGACGAGGGTCGAATAGTCCCGCTGCTTGTCGGGATAGCCGACCTTGATGGTGTAGGTATCGAGCTTCTTCAACGCTTCGACCCTGGTCGCGGGACCCATCCAGTCGAGATGCTGGATGCGGTTGTGGAACGCGGCCTTGATGTCGTCGACCAGGACTTCGATCCGCGCCTTGGTCTCGGCCGGGAAGTAGCGCTCGGCGTAGAGCTGGCCCACACCCCAGTTGAAGGTGCCGAAACAGGTCCCGGGAGCAGCGCCGCAGTCCCCGCCGGCGACCGCGAGCATCGCGCGCTTCCACCGCACCGGCTGCTGGGCCTGGCCGAGCAGGGTCTTGCCGCGGAAATCGAAGTTCGCGTCGGCGAACGCCTTGGGCAGATAGGGTGCCGCGGAATCCACCACGCGAAAGGCCATCCATGCCTTGAGCGCGTCGAGCGAAGTCCCGCCGTAGGTCGCCGCGAGCCGGGTGAAGGCGTCCGGCTGGCCGACGATCAGGCGATCGCGGTCGCCCAGACGGGCTTTACTGAGCAATGCCGGCCAGTCGATCCCCGGCGCCAGTGCGGCGAGCTCGGCCGGCGACTTGGGATGATATTGCGTGGTCGGGTCGCGCAGCTTCGCCTTGTCCCAGCTGTCCTCGGCGATCTTCGTTTCGAACGCGATCAGGCGCGCGGATGCGCCCGCCGGGTCGGGCCAGCCGATCAGCCCCAGCAGCTTGGTCGCATAGTCCGCATAGGCCTGCCGCTGCGGGGCGAACTCGGGTTTCAGATAATAATCGCGGTCAGGGAGACCGAGGCCCGACTGGTTGAGGTAGACCGCGTATTTGTCCGGGGCCTTGAGGTCGCTGTCGATGTTCGGCGCGACGATCGCCGGGTAGAAGCCATCGGCCGAACGGCCCATCAGCGCGGCAAGATCGGATGGGCTCGACGCCGAGCGGATCGCGTCCAGCTCCGGGGCGATCGCCGCGGCGCCGCGCCGGTTGATCGTCGCTTCGTCCATGAACGAATAATAGAATGCTCCGGCCTTGCCGCGGACGTCGGCGGGCTGCTCGCCGACATCATGCGAGACATCTTCGAGCAATTCATGGAGCTGGCCTTCCATGCGGTCGGTCATTTCCAGGCGGCGTGAAACCGCGGGGCGATCGGCGGGGATGATTGCCCGGTCGAGGTACCGGCCGTTCGCATATCGAAAGAAATCGTCGCCGGCGCGGGTCGAGCGATCGACGGCGCTGACGTCATAACCCGAGGGCGCGTAGTGGGGACCCTTGGCGGCTCCCTGCGCCCAGCTGGGCGTCGCCACCGATGCAGCGGCGGCCATCAGCGCGATGCGATAATTGTCCATTTCATATACCCCCGATCACAGCCCGGACGACGCTAGCGGGCCAAGGCACGAGTTCAACTGCGCTTTCGACGAACCGGCGAGCGTGAGTTCGGCGATCGCCGCCCTTTCCGGCGGCAGCGACTAACAGCTTCCAACCGCGCTTGCGCCCGTTATAAGCGCCGCTCTCCCGCACATGCGGATCGCCTGCTGGGGCGTCGCCAAGTGGTAAGGCACCGGTTTTTGGTACCGGCATTCGCAGGTTCGAATCCTGCCGCCCCAGCCAATCCGTTGCGCGCATAGCCGGCCGGACGCCGGGGCAAGCTGGGGCTCGTGGATGAGAATCTTGGTGACTGGAACTGGGGGACAGCTCGCACAGAGCCTGGCGGAGCGCGCTCTCCTCCATGACGGTGTGGAGCTCGTCGTCTGCGGGCGCCCGCAGCTCGACCTCGAAATCCCGGGCAGCGCAAAATCGGCGATCGCGGCTTTCGCTCCGGATGTCGTCATCAATGCGGCCGCCTACACCGCAGTCGACCAGGCCGAGGACGAGCCGGAACGCGCCTTCCGGATCAACGGCGATGGTGCCGGTGAGGTCGCGGCGGCCGCGGCGGCTGCGGGGGCGGCGGTGATCCAGCTGTCGACCGACTATGTGTTCGACGGGCGGAGCTCTGAGCCCTATCGCGAAGATGCGACGGTTAATCCGCTCGGCGTTTATGGCCGCAGCAAGCTCGCCGGCGAGGAGCAAGCGCGCGCCGCCAATCCGCGCCACGCGATCGTCCGCACCGCCTGGGTCTACAGCCCGTTCGGCCGAAACTTCGTCAGATCGATCATGGCGGCGGCGGGCGTGCGCGACGTTCTCACTGTCGTCGACGACCAGCGGGGCAGCCCGACCAGCGCGCTCGATCTCGCCGACGGCCTGCTCGCGATGGCGGCAACAGGCGCGGGATGGGGCGAGACCTTTCATCTCGCCGGGCGCGGACAAGCGAGCTGGTGCGAGTTTGCGCGGGAGATCATGGCCCAGTGCGCTGTCCGTGGCTTGCCGCATGTGCCAGTTGAGCCGATCCGCTCCGAGGACTGGCCTACGCGCGCCGCGCGCCCGCGCAACTCGGTGCTCGATTCAGGCAAATTCGAGCGGACGTTCGGTTTTGCCATGCCCGACTGGCGCATTTCGGCCCGGGCCGTCGTTGAGCGGCTGGCGCGCGAGCAGGCGGCGCCGGCAGCCTGAAGGTCCCGATGCGCTTTAAGGTTACGGCCTGCGGAGCCTCAATTTGTTGGCAGAAAATTAACCATCGCCGCGCATTGTCCGCCTAAGCGAACGTCACCGAACAGGGATAACAAATCCTTGCCTTGCTGACCGCCGCTCGCCGCCGTTCTGAGCATTCAGCTCGGCGCGCAGTTTGTGGTTACAAAGGGGACGCACGTGAACTCTGTCGAAATCAAGATGCTCGACATGTTGAAGCGTGGACGTGACGAGCATGGCGTGGTTGCGGTCAAGGCGGAGTTCGAGGCCGAGGGCACCCGCCCGGAGGAGCTTCTGCGTCTGCTCGAGCTTGCCCGCCGCGCCGACCTCAAGGTCGGGCTGAAGATCGGCGGCTGCGAGGCTGTGTCGGACCTGCTTGCAAGCCGGCTGTACGGCATCGACTATATCATCGCGCCGATGGTCGAGACCCCGTACGCGCTGTCGAAATTCATCGAAGCGAAGGACAAGATTTACCGCCGTAAGGATGAGGGGACGAAGTTCCTCTTCAACCTCGAAACCGAAACGACGCTGCGCAACCTCGACGCGATGATCCAGAGCGCTCGCGAAAGCCAGGTCGGCGTGGTTTTCGGCCGCGTCGACTTCACCCTTTCGCGGGGCATGGCCCGAGGCGCGATCAACGACCGGTCGATCACCGACGCGGTGCTTCGGGTCGCGGCGGCTTGCGCAGATGCCGACCTCGAACTGGTCGTCGGCGGCTCGGTCTCGACCGATGCGATCAGCGCCCTGCGCGAGATCCAGCTCATCCGGCTCGACCGGTTCGAAACCCGCAAGGTGATCTTCGCCGGTGAGGCGATCCAGAGTCCGGCGATCCTCGGCGGCATTCGTAACGCGGTCGAATTCGAGCTCGCCTGGCTCAAGAACAAGCGCGACTATTATGGAGTCATCGCAACCGAGGACGACAAGCGGATCACTATGATGGAAACCCGCCTCGCAAAACCCGAACCGGCGGTTTACGCCAAGGTGGCGTAGCAAGCGGAAAGCCGGCCAGCGGCCCCGAGTGCCGAGGCCGGTCGCAGAGGTTCTTCAAGAAGGTTACTCAAGGGCGAACAACCAAGCGCAGGTCAGGCGGAAAAAGGCGATTCATGCCAATGACGAAGCACTTTTCCCGGCCCGATTTCGCAGAGCGGCCCGAGCTGTCCTTCGCGATCCCGTGCTACAACGAGGAAGCGAACGTCGTCGCCATGTACGAGGCGGTGACCGCCGAGGCCGAGAAGCACGCGGCGAGCCACGAAATCCTTTTCATCGACAATTGTTCGACCGACCGCACGCGCGAGCTGTTGCGCGAGCTGTGCGCCCGCGACCGACGGGTGCGCGCGATCTTCAACAATCGCAATTACGGGCAGATGCGCTCGCCGACCTACGCCGTCTATCAGGCGAGCGGGCAGGCGGTCATCGGCATGTGCTGCGACTTCCAGGACCCGCCGGCGCTGATCGGCGAGATGGTCCGGCAGTGGCGGGCAGGGGCCCAGATCGTCCTAGGGCAGCGGCGTAGCGAGAAGTCCGGGCTGCTGCTGGGCCTTGCGCGGCGCACGGGCTACGCGTTCTTCCGGCGCTTCGGCGACTATCCGCTGATTCCTGGTGCGACCGGCTTTGGCCTCTATTCGCGCGAGGTGGTCGACGAGCTTTCAAGGTGGAATGAGCCGGAGCCCTTCTTCCGCGGGATGCTGATCGAAAGCGGGTTCCGCCTGGCGGCCATTCCGTACGACCGGCCGGCACGCGCAGGTGGGCGCAGCAGCAACAATTATTCGGCGTTGCTCAATTTCGCTTTGTCGGGAGTCGGCGGGTCCGCGAAGGGGCTGCTGCGCTTGCAGCTGATATTCGCGATCTACCTGTGCATCTTCTCCTTCGTACTCGGCATTGCGACGCTGCTGCGGTTCCTGTTTCATGGCTATTCGCCGGCTCTCCTCATCCTCACCTTTATCGTTGGGCTGTTCTCGATCCTGTTGCTGTCGGTGGCCCTGATCGGCGACCAGGTCCGCCTGCTCGCCGAACGGACGCGCAACGTGCCGCTGGTCATCGAGGAGGAGCGCCTGGGGTTCGCACCCGCGAGCGAGGAGACGCTGGCCGAGGTCAGTGCTTCCAGCCGACAGTCGAACCGGTGCTGAGCGTATCTCGGCCGCCTCTCGCCGCCGGCCATCGCACCCGGTCGCTGGCGGACGATCTGGAGTCGATCCACGCCGCCCTTGCTGCCGATTGGCCGAAGCTCGCGGGCAAGCGTATCTTCATGACCGGCGGCACGGGCTTCATCGGCAGCTGGATGCTCAGCGCGCTGGCCGACGCCAACGCGCGTCTCGACCTCGGCGTTGAGGTCGACGTCCTCACGCGGGATCCGGACGCGTTCGCGAACCGCGAACCGGAGCTTGGCGCGGCGAAGGGCTTCCGGTTCGTGCGTGGCGACGTCCTTACGATCGCCACGGCCGAAGCGCGCTACGATTACGTTCTGCACGCCGCGACCGACGCCAGCGCGCATCTCAACGAGCATGATCCCCTGAAGATGTTCGATACGATCGTCGAGGGCACCCGCCTTGCGCTCGACTTCGCGCTCGCCTGCAAGGCGGAGCGTTTCTTCTTCTTTTCCTCAGGCGCGGTTTACGGCGCTCAGCCTTGGGAGCTGGCGCATGTTCCGGAAAGTCATGTTGGAGCGCCCGACCTGACGACGCACCGCTCGGCCTATGGCGAGGGCAAGCGCGCGGCCGAGATGCTGTGCACCATATATGCGCGGCAGCACGGCCTGGACATTGTCACAGCCCGCATCTTCGCGCTGCTCGGGCCCCTGCTGTCGCTCGACACCCACTTTGCCGCGGGCAACTTCATCCGCGACGCGATGGCGGGCAAGACGATCACTGTCGAAGGCGCGGGCAAGGCGGTCCGGTCCTACCTTTATGCGGCCGACCTGACGGCTTGGCTGTGGACGATGCTGCTGCGCGCGCCGACCGGCGCGATCTACAATGTCGGGTCCGAGGAATCGGTTTCGATCGCGGAGCTTGCCGAGCGCGTCGCGCGCCTGTTCGGCGCGCCGGGTTTCGAGATCCTCGGGCGGGCGGATCCGGGCTGGAACCCGGGCCGCTACGTGCCTTCGACAGCGAAGATCAGGACAGAATTGGGTGTCACGCCGACGGTCGGCCTCGATGAGGCGATCGTGCGTACGGCGCGGTGGAACGGGTGGAGTGAATGACCGAAGTCAAACTGTCCGACTGGGTCGCCGACCAGCTCGTGGCGCACGGGATCCGCGACGCGTTCATGCTGACCGGCGGCGGCGCGATGCACCTCAACCACTCGATCGGCACGCACCCCGGGATCAAGACCACCTTCTGCCACCACGAGCAGGCGCTGGCGATGGCGGCCGAGGCCTATGCCCGGCTGACCCAGCGCATGGCGCTGGTTAATGTCACCTCGGGCCCCGGCGGCACCAACACGATCACCGGCGTCTATGGCGCCTTCGTCGATTCGATCCCGATGCTGGTCATTTCCGGCCAGGTGAAGAACGAGACCACGGTCCGCTACACCGGGCTGCCGCTGCGCCAGATGGGCGACCAGGAGCTCGACATCGAGCCCATCGTGACCCCGATCACCAAATATGCGGTGATGGTCACCGACCCGCAGACCATCCGCTACCATCTCGAAAAGGCGATCTACATCGCGACGAGCGGACGGCCGGGCCCGGTATGGCTCGACATCCCGCTCGACGTGCAGGCGGCCAAGATCGATCCCGACAAGCTCGGCCCCGGCTTCGGTCCGGCGGAACTCGACGAGCCGTGGAAGCGAACCGACGTGTCGGCGGCCGCCGCGGAGATCATTGCAAAGCTGCGTACAGCCAAGCGGCCGGTGGTGTTCGCCGGCGGCGGCGTCAGGATCAGCGGCGCCTATGACGATTTCCTGACGCTCGTCGACAAGCTCGGCATCCCGGTCGTCACCGGATGGAACGCGCATGATGTGATCTGGAACGATCATCCGCTCTACTGCGGACGTCCGGGAACGGTGGGCGACCGCGGCGGCAACATGGTCACGCAGAGCGCGGACTTCCTGCTGATCCTCGGCAGCCGCCTCAATATCCGTCAGATCAGCTACAATTGGGCGAGCTTCGCGCGGGCGGCGTTCAAGGCGTGGGTCGATGTCGACCCGGTCGAGCTCAAGAAGCCGACCGTGAAGGCCGAGCTACCGGTCTGCGCCGACCTCAAGGACATGATCCCGGCGCTGATCGAGGCGGCGCCCGACGCGCCGACGGACAAGCAGCGCGAATGGCTCGCCTGGGCGCGCGAGCGCGGAGCGAAATTCCCGGTCGTGCTGGCCGAATATTCCGACCACGAGCCATGCCATCCCTATGTCGCGATGGAAGCCCTGTTCGCCCAGCTTGGCGGCGACGACGTGATCGTCACCGGCAACGGCAGCGCCTGCGTGGTCGGTTTCCAGACAGCTGACATCAAGCGTGGCCAGCGGCTGTGGACCAACTCCGGCTGCGCTACGATGGGTTACGACCTGCCCGCCGCGATCGGCGTCAGCGCCGCGCGCGGGCCCGGCAAGCGCGTCATCTGCATCGCCGGCGACGGCAGCATCATGTTGAACATCCAGGAGATGCAGACGATCGCGGGCAATGGCCTGCCGGTGAAGGTCTTCCTGCTCAACAACAACGGCTACGTCTCGATCTTCCAGACGCAGCGCAATTTCTTCAACGGCGTCGAGGTCGGCGGCGGGCCGAAGAGCAACGTGACCTTCCCCGAGTTCCGCAAGATCGCCGAGGCGTTCGGCTTCGCCTACAGCAGCGCCGCGCGCCACGAGGAGCTTGCCGGCTCGATCCGCTCGGCGCTGGAGAGCCCTGGGCCGGCGATGTGCGAGATTTTCATCGACGAAGCCGTGGCGTTCGCCCCGAAGCTTGGCGCCAAGCAGCATCCGGACGGCCGGATCACGTCGCCGCCGCTGGAGGACCTGTCGCCGTTCCTGCCGCGCGAAGTGTTGCGCGACAACATGCGCATCGACCTGGCGGACGAGTGAGCCAGCCCGTGAACGCGTCTCTTGCCAGCGAGCCGGCGAAGGCCGGGAGCCGCGTCAGGCGGCCGTTCCGCTATCTCCTCGCGGCGGGGATGAACACTGCGTTCGGGGTGGCGATCTACCCGGCGCTGCTGTGGGCGTTCCCGTGGCTCCGGGTCCATTACATGATCGGCCTGTTCATCGCGCAGGCGTTCAGCCTGAGCTTCGCTTATGCGAACTACAAGCTCGGCGTTTTCCGGACGCGCGGCGGCTATGCGCGCGAGGTTACCGCCTTCGTTTCCTTTTACGGGGTCAATTACGCGGCAAACTGGGTCGCGCTTCCGGCGCTGGTCGAACTCGGGCACATTCCGCCCATCATCGCGCAGCTGATATTTTGCGCGGTCATCATGATCACGAGCTATTTCTGGCACAGCAAAGTGACGTTCAGGGGCGCAAGGTGAACGCAGTCACGAACTTCCTTACGCGCGATTGCCCGGCCTGCGGGGCGAACGGCGGGGCGGCCGAAGCCTTCAGCGGCGAAGCGGCGGAGACCTTGAGCCTCGACGACCTTCGGCCCTACTGGCGCGGGCTGTTCCAGAAGAAAGTGTTCTTCACCTACGACCGCTGCGGTGGGTGTGGGCTGCTCTATGCTCCCGTGTTTTTCGATCAGGCGCAGCTCGGCGAGCTCTATTCGGCGATGGAGCCGAACATGGACGCGATCGGAGACGATGCGATCGAGGCGACGCAACGGATCTATTTCGAGGAGGCAACGAACGGTCTCGACGTTTCGGGCAACTTCCTCGAGATCGGGCCGGACATCGGTTACATCGTCGCCCGTGCGGCGCTGGACCCGAGATTTGAGCATTTCTATTTGTTCGAACCGAACAAGTCGGTCCACGCCGAGCTGGAGGCCGCGACCAACCGCAAGCCCTTCACGATCTCGGAGGACATGGGCGATTTGTCGGCGGTTCCCGATGGCTCGGTGGCACTGGCGTTGATGATCCATGTACTCGACCATCTGCTCGACCCGAAGGCGATGCTCGTGCAAATCCGCAGGAAGCTGAAGCCCGGCGGCCGTGTCGCCATCGTCACGCACAATGAGCGCTCGCTGCTCCGTTCGGTGATGGGCACGCGCTGGCCGCCCTTCTGCCTGCAGCACCCCGAGCTCTACAATCCGCAGTCGATCACGCGCCTGCTGAACAGCGCCGGCTACGGCGAGGTCGAGGTGCATGGCAGCAAGAATTACTTTCCGCTGAGCTTCATGGTCCGGCAAGCGGCGTACACCGCGGGGATCAAGCTTGAGCGGGTACCTCTGCCCAGGACCGTGCTCGGCTTGAGGCTGGGCAACATGATGACGATCGCGAGCGCAGGCTGAAAGCCACTCAATCCCAAGGAGTACAGTGCAGTGAGTGCTTCAATGAAACTGAAGCGAGATATCGCATCCCTCGTGTATCCGCGACCGAGCAACGTCGTTGAGACACTCAATGGGCATGCGAAGCTGAATAGGTGGCTGCGGGCGAACAAGGCGCCCACGTTCAAGCACAGGTTTGAGCTCTACGAGTTCGTCGAGCGCGAATATATCAAAGGCGGAAAGATCCAGTACCTTGAGTTCGGCGTCCATGAAGGAGACTCGATCAAGAAATGGACCGAGCTTCATCGCCATCGGAACAGCTGCTTCGTCGGCTTTGATACCTTCACCGGATTGCCGACCGACTGGGGTGAATATCTCAAAAGGGGTCATTTCGACACCGGCGGAAAGACGCCAGAATTGGCCGACGAGCGCGCGTCGTTCATCGCAGGATTGTTCCAGCAGTCGCTTCCGGCCTATCTCGCCAAACGTAAGAGCGCAGGCCGCCTCGTCATTCATAACGACAGCGATCTATATTCCTCGACGCTATACACGTTGACGATGCTTCACGATCTCCTGGTGCCCGGGACGATCATCATCTTCGATGAGTTCGCGAGTCCCCTGCACGAGTTTCGGGCATGGAACGATTTTCTGGACTCCTATATGCGGACCGCGACCCTGATCGGATCTTCGGGCCCCTACGCCGAGCAGGCCGCCTTCCTTTTCGAGTAACCGGAGCTAACGCCGAAGCGTTGCCCAGGACGAGGAACGCGGCTCCAGGCTGCCGACCGCCTCACGTGCGTGGTCGAGAAGGGTCGCGTCGCCAAGCAGGATGTTGGCGGCGCTTTCCCATAGCTCGCCGCTGGTCGCCGCGAGGATCCCGACATCGTAATCATCGAACTGATAAGGCCGTCCGCTCCAGCGGCGAACCTGCCCGCCGGCCTCCTCGAGCAACAATGCGCTGGCAGCGTGATCCCAGGGAAGGGTGCGCTGGAACAGTGCGATGTGGTTCTCGCCGAGGCAGAGCCGGGGGTAATGCTCAGCCGCGCAGCGGGGGATTGGCCGCAGCTCGTAGTGGTCGGCGGCTGCGGCGATCAATGTTTCACGGAGCGGTTCGGGCATGAACTGCGTTGCCAGCGCCGCGATCGGCCGGCCGCTCGGCGGCGGTGCACGCAGCCGCTCGGCTTTACCGCCTCGATAGCTGATCCACGCACCGCCGCCTCGCGCCGCGAAGCACAGGCGGTCTTCAAGCGGATCGTACAGCCACCCCGCCAGAACCGTGCCTTTCTCCGCGAGAGCGATGATTATACCGAAGGGGGCCCTTCCCGCAGCGAAGTTCGGCGTGCCGTCGAGGGGATCGACGATCCAGACGAGGGGTTCGGAGAGCTTGTCGAGGAGTACGGGATTGGTCGCGCAGGCTTCCTCTCCGACCACCTCGGCCTGGGGGAGCAGTCCCAGCAGCCGTTCGCTCAGGATGAGCTCGGACTCATGATCGGCGACGGTGACGATCTCCCCGGGAGTTTTTTCAAAGCTTTCGGACGCCCGGAGCTTTCCCAGGCGTGGGAGGATGGCCGTCGTCGCGGCCTCCCGCATGACGTCGGCCACCCGATCCCGAAGATCCGCGACGGTTCGAGGATCGAGCATTATGTGCCGGCCCGCGAAACGCTTCCGCGCGCCATGTAATCGTCGATCTGGGCGAGGCTGATCGCCCTTGCATCGCCGCCGTTCGCGACAAGCTTATGCCACTCGACGACCTTGTCGAGTGCGTCCTGGAGGCGGAAACGCGGCCGCCAGCCGAGCTCGCCGCGGGCCTTGCTGCACTCGAGGCGGAGCAGGGCCGCTTCGTGCGGCTGAGCGCCTTCAGGCTTGGTCCATTCCCCGCCGCCCCACGCATCGAGCATGCGGTCGCCGATCCAGCTGACCGGCTGGGTGTCGTCGTCGGATGGTCCGAAGTTGAATGCGGTCGCGACCTGCCTGTCACCGTCGAGCAGGCGTTCGGCGATCAGCAGATAGCCGCCGAGGGCCTCGAGCACGTGCTGCCACGGTCGGACCGAGCCGGGGTTGCGGACCTGGACCGGTTCGCCGCGGAGCATCGCACGGACGATGTCGGGGACGAGGCGGTCGGGCGCCCAATCGCCGCCGCCGATGACATTGCCGGCGCGCACCGAGGCAATGAGTGGGCCGTCGGGATAGGACCGGCGATAAGCCGAAATGACCAGCTCGGCCGCGCCCTTGCTGCTCGAATAGGGGTCGTGGCCACCCATCGGATCGCTTTCGCGATAGGGCCAGACCCACTCACGGTTCTCGTAGCATTTGTCGCTGGTGATGCAGACCGCGGCCTTGACGCTGTCTGACTTGCGGCACGCCTCGAGCACGTGGACGGTGCCCATGACGTTGGTCGCATAGGTCTCGACCGGATGGTCGTAGGAATAGCGGACGAGCGGCTGGGCGGCGAGGTGGAAGACGATCTCCGGCCGAACCTCGGCGATCAGGTGCTCAGTCGCCGCCTCGTCGCGGACGTCGACGATCTCATGGCGGACCAGCTCGCCGAGCGAGGTCTGCGCGAAGAAGCTGGGGTCGGTGGGCGGATCGAGCGCCAGGCCGGTGACCTTCGCGCCCACGTGGTGGAGCCACAGGCTCAGCCAGCCGCCCTTGAACCCGGTGTGGCCGGTGACGAGGACGCGCCGGCCGGCCCAGGCCGTAGGGTTCACCAGCACTTCCACGGGGGTTTCCGCTGCCACAGCTCCTCAAGGTAAAGCTTGTCGCGCAGCGTATCCATCGGCTGCCAGAAGCCATCGTGGCGGTACGCAACCAGGTCGCCCGCGCTCGCGAGAGCCTCGAGCGGTTCTTCCTCCCAGTGGGTCTTCAGTCCCGGGATGAGATCGAGCACCGTCGGCTCGAGCACGAAGAAGCCGCCGTTAATCAGGCCGCCGTCCCCAGCCGGCTTTTCGCGGAAAGCGCGGACGGCATCGCCCTCCAATTCGAGCGCGCCGAAGCGGCCGGGCGGGGTGACGGCCATGATCGTTGCCTTGCGGCCATGCTTTTTGTGGAAGGCGATCTCGGCCGTGACGTCGATGTTCGCGAGGCCGTCGCCATAGGTAAAGCAGAAGGGCTCGCCGGGATGAATATACTCGCGGACGGCCTTCAGGCGTCCGCCCGTCTGGCTGTTCGGCCCGGTATCGACCAAGGTTACGCGCCACGGCTCGCTGCGGCCGCGGTGGACCTCCATCGAATTTTTCGCGAGGTCGAGCGTCACGTCGGCGGTGTGGAGGAAGTAGTTCGCGAAGAACTCCTTGATCACGTAACCCTTGTAGCCAAGGCAGATCACGAAATCGTTCACGCCGTGGGCCGAATACATTTTCATGATATGCCACAGGATCGGCATGCCGCCGACTTCGACCATCGGCTTGGGACGGACGACTGTCTCCTCGCCCAGGCGTGTCCCCAATCCGCCCGCGAGTATGACTGCTTGCACGATTGAACCTCTTCAGAATGGCCTTGGCAGCGCTTCAGCCCTGGCGCACCAAAAGATCACCGGAACTGCAGCCGGTCTAACTGCTGGTGCGACAAGGTTCCAGCCCTGCGCCAGGCTTTGAATTGGTCCGGAGTCAGTGGCCGAGCGGGGAGATGTCTCCCACCTTGATGGATCAGAGCGCGCCTTCGCTGCCAATGAGAGCGATGGTGCCGTTTGCGAATTCCATGGCAACGGCCGGCTCGATGACGATGCATTCACCTGGCCCAGCGAGCTCGTCGCCGACTGCAACCTGACCGGTGACAGGCATAACCCATCGGCGACTGGCATCAATCGAAGCGGGAATGCCGTCGGGTCGGCTCGCTCGGACCACACTGAACTCAGGACCATCGAGTAGGATCGCGTCGGTGGGCGCGTCGGCGCGGCGCACTAGGCCCTCTGGATATGGATCTGTCTTTGATACGGCAATGCCATCGTCCAGATGGAGCGCGCGCGGACGCCCATAATCGAAGAGCCGATACGTGACGTCCACGTTCTGCTGGAATTCGAGAAGCGTGATGCCCGCACCGATCGCATGAATCGTTCCGGGCGGGATGAAGTAGAACTCGCCTGGCGCGACCTTTCGCCAGTCCATGAAATGTTCGATCCTGCCGTCGATCGCCACCTGGCGCAGCTCGTCTGCGGACAGCTCATCCGTCAGTCCGAGGCCAAGTCTCGCGTTCGGCTCCGCGTCGAGGATGTACCAGCATTCACTCTTGCCCCGAGGCAGCCCGCGTTCGCGTGCCTGTTGGTCGCTCGGGTGGACCTGGATTGAGAGGCGCTCGTTCGTGAAGATGTATTTCATCAGCAACGGCAGGTCACTACCGGTTGGGTTTTCAAACCAAATCTCGCCGATGCGCTTGCCATTGGTCGGTCCGAACGCTTGCGGGATCGACTCGCGCCCCCAAGGCTTCTCAACGTGATGTTGTTTGAGCTTCATACTGACCGGCATCCGGGCATCGCGACGCGCGACCTTGAACGTGCGCTCGCTCGCGCCGGTCGCTTCTGGGCGAACAAAAGAGTTCGAGACAAAGACTTGGGCGGATCACGGTCTGGGTCTAAAACCCTTGGATTCATTGTGGAAAAAGACGGGGCGGACCCGAAGGCCCGCCCCATGTTCGTAACGCTCAGCCGAGCCTAGCCGCGCTCGCCGCGCTGTGCCGGCGGTGGGGGTGGAGGCGGAGGAGGCGGCGGCGGGCAGGTCGCCGTCGCGTCTATCACGCTGCCGTCAGGACAGGTTTGCGTCGCCGGCGGCGGTGGCGGCGGAGGGGGAGGCGGCGGCGGAAGAGGCTCTGCTTCTGCGCGCGTGCTACCCAGGAGGACGCCTAGGCCCAGCAGACCCGTGATCGTGTGGGTGTGATCATTGTAACGCGAATAGCGGCCTTCCGCCTTCACGTAGAACATGTCGGTTAGGTTCTGTTCAATGCCGCCGCCCCACTGGTAGCCGTGTGCGTTGAAGTGGTGGTAATAATAGCCCGGCGTGACGGCTCCACCGACCGTGGTCGTCCCGGGCAAGAACGGCACGAATTCCTTGCGCTGTTCGTTCGTGACCCAACCAAGCTTGCCGTAAATGAGCGTGGACGGGGTTGCGAGGAACCCAGCACGCCCTGCGACGCCCCATTCTTGAAACGTCTTATGGCGCGCTTCGCCGGGGCCATCGATCCCGCGATTTTCAGCAGGCGCCCACCAGAAGGTGCCTTCGGCTCCGAGCACGAAGCCCCCGAGATCGAAATCGACGCCGGCGGC
Organism: Sphingomonas sp.; assembly: GCF_045810705.1. Classification (GTDB taxonomy): domain Bacteria; phylum Pseudomonadota; class Alphaproteobacteria; order Sphingomonadales; family Sphingomonadaceae; genus Sphingomicrobium. The sequence continues at coordinate 69,640 of NZ_JBJMVI010000019.1, forward strand.
GGCGCCCCAGCCAAATTTCGATTTGCTCCGTCCTTCGGAGCTGAAGCTGCTGACACCCGCCTGACCCTCAGCCCGGAAGCCGCGCAAAGCCTGTGCGTTTGCCTGTGTTGCGCTTACGCCCAAGACCAATGCAAGAGCCGAAGCAACGCCGGTGTGCAATCGTCTCATACTTGTAACCCCTTTCCTGTGATTATACCGTAACGTGAAGTAAACTTGTTGTTAATTCCTGCCGTCACCCAACTTCAGAAGCAGTGTAGCGTTTCGTTAGCAGGGACGACGTGTATTTCCAAAGCAAAACTGAGCGACCTTGGAGCTGTTTCTGGGCCTCCTATGTTCTTCTGCTCGCGCCCGAGAGCGGAAATTGGCTCAATCGCATAGGAGACGCGGAATAAGTGATACCGGTTCCACTCAGCTGCCAAATTTTGTTGCTTATGTTGCGTCAACGCAACATCCGTACCGGGACTTTCATGCTCCACCGTCGGCTGGGTATCACCCCAGTTCTGTCGATGGTGGCGGGTTTGCACCGCCGCGGGAAAGATCGTAGAAGCGGCGCGGCTGGCCATCTACGATCATTTTGCGAAGTCATGGAATTCCAAGCGTTTAGGTGATGCGCAAGGCGCCGTGATTGGCCTGCTTGGTCAGAGTGAATGGCTGTTTGAATTTCGTGTTGCTAGTCGAAGAACTAACCAGCGCCGAGGGAAAGAGACCAAGCTTGTACGAGGGGTTTAACATAACCGATAAGTTAGTCCGGAGTTCACTGCGACGGGCGAAGCGTCGAATTTCTCCTTTATTCGCGATAACGGTATTAGTTCCGACCGTATCGGCGATATTATATTACGGTTTATTCGCATCCGATGTTTACGTTTCAGAGTCGAGTTTCGTCGTCCGCAGCCCGGACAAACCATCGACCGGGGCCTTCGGCGTTCTCCTGAAGAGCGCCGGTTTTAGTAACTCGAGCGACGAGGTCTTCGCTGCCCAAGACTTCATCCGTTCCAGGGATGCGCTTCGGGCAATCAACCGAAAAGGAGATTTCAACGCTTCCTATGCGGCGCATGGGATCTCAATCTTCGATCGATTCAATCCGACAGGCATGCGCGGGTCGTTCGAGGACTTGTACCGGTATTTCACGGGCAAGGTGGACGTCAATTATGACAGTTCCACGTCGATCACGAAGCTGACAGTTCGTGCTTTCAATGCGCGCGACGCCTTTCGGTTCAATGAGGAGCTACTCGAGTTAGCTGAGCGGACCGTGAACCGCTTGAATGACCGCGGCCGGCAGGATCTGATCGGTTTTGCCCAGGCGGAGGTTGCTCGGGCGAAGGTCAAGTCGCAAATGGCCGCAAGCTCGCTCGCGAGTTTCCGCAACCGGGCCGGTGTCGTCGATCCGGAGAAGCAGGCCGCCGTTCAGCTGCAAATGGTGTCCAAGCTTCAGGACGAGCTGATCGCAAATCGCACGCAACTGGCCGAAATCCGGCGTTATGCGCCGGCAAATCCGCAGGTCGAGTCTCTCCAGACCCGGATTGCCAGCCTTCAGCGGCAGACAACCGAGGAGACCAACAAGGTGGCGGGCAATCAGGGTTCGCTTGCCGGAACCGCTGCCCAGTACCAGCGCCTGTCGCTCGAAAGCCAATTCGCCGACAAACAGCTTGGCGCGGCGATGAGTTCTCTAACCGATGCGCAGAATGAAGCGCGGCGCAAGCAGGCTTATGTCGAGCGAATCGCGCGTCCGAACCTCCCCGACGAAGCGCTCGAGCCGCGGCGACTGCGCGGAATTTTTGCGACCCTCGTGCTAGGTCTTGTTGCGTGGGGGATTCTGTCAATGCTCCTAGCAGGTATCCGAGAGCACCAGGACTGATCGTGGGGAATGGTGACCTTCGACAAGTCCTTCGGTCCTCAGCAATCGAAGGCCGCGTAATCCACGCGCTGCTGTTGCGCGAAATTTTGACTCGTTTCGGCAGGCACAACATCGGCTTCCTGTGGTTATTCGTCGAACCGATGTTGTTCACGCTGGGAATAACCGCGCTCTGGTCCCTCACCAGGTCAGTGCATGGTTCCAATCTGCCGATCGCGGCTTTTGCCCTGACCGGCTATTCCGCCGTTCTTCTATGGCGCAACATGCCCATGCGATGCATCGGCGCGATCGAGCCCAACCTCTCTCTGATGTATCATCGCAACGTGCGGATCGCGGACATTTTCGCGGCCCGTCTCGTTCTCGAAGCCGGCGGCGCGACAATCTCTTTCGTTGTCTTGTCCATAACTTTCATCGCCGTGGGGCTAATCGATCCGCCCGAGAACGTCCTGCAAGTCGTCGGCGGCTGGCTGATGATGGCCTGGTTTGGAGTATCGCTTGCCTTGCTGCTCGGGTCGCTTGCTCAAGAATCCGAACTTGTCGAAAAGCTTTGGCATCCCGCAGCTTACTTGCTGTTTCCCCTGTCGGGCTCGGGTTTCTTAGTCGATGCGCTGCCAACCGCCGCTCAGCACTATGTGTTGTACCTGCCGATGGTTCACGCAGTGGAATATATTCGCGAAGGATATTTCGGTTCGCGATTCCAAGCGCATTACGACCTGGGATACATGGCCGTGGTCAATATTGCCCTTCTCTTTGTCGCTGCAGCAAAGTTGCGGAAGGTCAGTAGGGAGGTCGTCCCGGAATGATCAGGCTGATCAATGTTTCGAAATATTATTCCACTCGACTGGGATCGACGAAGGTGTTCGACGGCGTCAATCTGACGATCGCGCCCGGAGAAAGGATCGGTATTCTCGGCCGAAATGGAGCCGGTAAATCGACCATGATCAGGCTCGTTAGCGGCGCCGAGAGACCGACGTCCGGCCGGATCGAACGCGAGATGAGCGTTTCCTGGCCATTGGCATTCGGCGGTGCGTTTCAAGGGGCACTCACTGGCGTCGACAACCTTCGATTCATCTGCCGGATCTACGGCGTGGAACCTGAAGACAAGATCCCATTCGTCGATGATTTCTCCGAACTCGGGGTTTACCTGCGCGAGCCCGTGCGAAGCTATTCGTCGGGCATGCGGGCAAGGCTCGCCTTTGCGATTTCCATGGTCATTGAATTCGACTGCTTCCTGATCGACGAAATCGTTTCGGTCGGAGACGCGCGCTTTCATGAAAAATGCAATCGCGAGTTGTTCGAGAAGCGCGGCGACAGAGCGATGATCATTGTTTCGCACGACCCCGTCTACATCCGCGAGCATTGCGACCGTGGCGCCGTCCTGGCCGGGGGCCGGCTGCATCTGACGCGGACTCTCGATGAGGCGTTCGACTTGTATCAGAGAGAAATGTCGCTGGCGGCATGAAGTGGTTGGTTCGAACGGCGGCCGCAGTTGCCCGTCATCGCTGGCTGTGGCGCCACCGTTCTTCGTTCGCGGTTGCCGTTCGCCGCGAGCGCTGGAGCTTGCTGGTCGACGTTTCTGCGATCATCCAGCATGACGCCCAGACTGGGATCCAGCGCGTCGTGCGCGCGGTTTGGTCAGAGCTCCGCCATCGTGAAGATAGGGAGTTCATCATCGCCCCGGTCTACGCGACTCCGGAGCACGGCTATTGCTACGCACCGCTTGGTTTCCTGGAGGGCTCACGCGAGCTCGACCGTCAACCAGTTGTTGCCGGTTGCGGCGACATGTTCTTGGGCCTCGACCTTTCAGCGCACCTCCTTCCGAAGTACCGGAGCCAGCTCCGCGGCTGGCGGGCCAGCGGTGCAACGATCCATCTGGTCGTCTATGATCTGCTGCCGCTGGTCCGACCCGCATGGTTCAGCCGTCAGACCTGTGCTCATTTCCGCCGCTGGTTCGACGTCGTGAGGGATGATGCGGATCAGGCACTCTGCATTTCCGACCAAGTATCCCGCGAACTGTGCCAAGAACTTGCGACGAAAGGGGCGGTCGATCGGCCGTTCGTGGGTCGGCTCCATCTGGGCGGTGACATCAGCAAGTCGGTTCCGTCGCCCGGTATCTCCGATGATGCGCGGCGGCTCCTGGATGGTTTGCGTTTCCGGCCGGCGATCCTGATGGTGGGGACGATCGAACCGCGGAAAGGCTATGAGATTGCGCTCACCGCATTCGACTATCTCTGGAAGAATCGGCCGAACGATGCTCCGGATCTAATCATCGTCGGCAAGGGCGGCTGGAAGACTGAACTGCTCCAGCGGCGTATCAGGTTGCATCCGCAAAATGGGCGGCGCCTGCACTGGCTCGACGAGGTCAGTGACGAGGCGCTGTGCGGCTTCTACGAGGGCTGCCGCGGCGTGCTGATGGCGTCTCGAGCGGAGGGTTTTGGTCTTCCCTTATTGGAAGCGGCAACCCACCGGCGATTCATCCTCGCACGCGACCTGCCGGTGTTCCGGGAACAGCGGCTTCCCAACGTGCTGTACTTCGATGACGACCGTCCGGTAGCGCTCGCGGAAAGGCTGATGGACCTGGTGGGCGCTGGTCTTCGCGGCACGGCCCCTGTCATCGATCTGCGCACCTGGAGCGAATGCGTGGATCGCCTTCTGGTCGAGATGGGAATTCATGAACATGCGCGCGACAGGAGCACTTGGTCTACCAAGAGTCATAGCGATAATATGCTGCGCGCTAGGTGAGGATGCTTCTTTTGGGGAGCTCTGAAGTAGGTTGAATTCACGCTGCTCTCTCGTCGAGCTGGCCGTTGCCGCGGGTCAGTTCTTAGTCTTCAATCCAGTCTGCCGTCGCTGATCCGAACTCTTGCCATGTCGGCAGGCTGAGCTTGGTGGCTTCCTTCCAAGCTTTCTCCGCTCCCGCTTGTGCTCTCTGCCATTGCGAATAACGAAGAACGCAGACATTAGGGTCTTGGGTTGAGTTGGTACACGCCTCAGCCGTAGGTCGCCAACTAGATAGTTCGACAGAGTATACCACCTATGAAGCTTAAAACGTCGCAATTGGGCGAGCTGCGAATTGACGTCAATGCAGTGAAGGGGGATCCAGGGCACCCAGCGATTCTCGCGAAATACTCACCTCTGGAGATCGATTACAAGACGACGGTCAACCAGACCCTTTGTCCATTTTCAAATGACTATTTCGAGCAGCAAGTCGCCCTTTACGAGGAAATATCGGGGCGAAGGCTGAATCAAGAAGACGGGGAACTTCACCTTGCCAATGCAGACGAGTTGATCGCGTCTTCGAATCCCCTTGGCCTAAGAGATGTCGCACAAATGGCCGAGTATTCCAGGGCCATACTGGCGATGCTTTCGCTAGCAAACCTACCAACCGAAGCCAACGTGCTTGACATGGGTGCGGGGCACGGTGTCAGCTCTGAACTCCTTGCTTTTTGTGGCTGCAATGTTGATGCCGTGGATATTGATCCAGTTTTGGGAGCCGTAGCTAGAATCCGGGCGCAGAGCCGGAATTATAAAATCCGTCGGCATGACATGAACTTCGATGATCTTCACGACATACCTTCGGATTCTTACTCAGGAGCATTCTTCTACCAATCACTGCATCATTGCCTTCGGCCCTGGGAACTCATCGCACAGCTTAAGACGAAGCTTTGCTCGGATGGCATTATCGCTTTCGCAGGTGAGCCCGTTCAGAGCCTCTGGTGGGACCACTGGGGTTTGCGACTGGATCTAGAATCCATTTACGTCGCTCGAGAGTACGGTTGGTTCGAATCGGGTTGGTCGTACGATTTTATCTCGGAATGCTTCGCGAAAAATGGGATGCGGCTGCTCTTTTTCACGGGCGGACTGAAAGGTGGAGAGATCGGTATAGCCGCCACTGACACCGGGACGTTAGAACGGTGTCGCGCGAGGGCGCAAGAAATTGGCGTGCGTGAAATCAAAGAGCCATTCGGCACCGGTCCGGATCGTTATCTCACCCAAGTGGGGGTTCCTACAGAAGTCATCGACCGCCCCGGATTTCGCCAAAATGCGGGTGGCGACGGCGTGCTCATGTTCGGTCCTTATACGAACCTGGCCCCAGGGCGCTATGACGTTTCGGTCATCGTTTCCTACGGCTCAGGACCCGCTGAGAGTTTACTGATTCTGGACATGGTCAGCGACCAAGGCACGTGCGAGCATTGGCGCGAGGAAGTTCAGCCAAGTTTAGACGGAAGCACGATGATATTCCGACGCGAGTTCGAGCTGCCACAGGGCGCCCGAGGAGCCGAATTTAGGGCGCGCATAAGCGGTGTAAGGAACTGGACCGTTTCGGTGCCTACGATAGCCAGATGCTCCGAATGACGTGCTCCTTCTGAAACCAACGACTGCCGGGCGGCTTTTCAGAACGGGGCATGCGCATCTTGCACAGCTGCTAGACTCGCGCTTTTGCGGGACGCCGCCACCCATTTCGGTTGGCCTATTGGTTGCCAATCCAGTCTGCCGTCGCTGATCCGAACTGTTGCCATGTCGGCAGGCTGAGCTTGGAGGCTTCCTTCCAAGCTTTCTCCGCTTCACCGTCCCTCAGAAGCGCGCGCACCTCGTTGGCGATTTCATCCGGCGTCGCCTCATCGAGGAAGCGAACGCCACCCGATAGTCCCGCGACGCTCGGTACGCGGCGACTGACTATGCTGGGGATTCCGGCATACAGGCTTTCCACCGGTGGCAAACCATAGCCCTCCGTCGTGCTTGCATAAATGGTGGCCCGTGCACTTGACAGAATTTCCCCTATTTCGGTGTCCGTCGCGTTTTCAACGTGTCTAAAGTGCGGACATTGGGCACACTCTTCCAACTCGGCGCGAATTGCTTGCTCCGCTGCAAACACGCTGCCCACCAAGGTCAGCTCAACGGACAGATCATCGGCCCAAAGCTTCTTGAACGCTCGCAGGATGGATAGCTGATTCTTCCGGCCGTCGATCGAACCCAATACGACAAAATTGCGCTTCTTCTTATTGAAAGTCTGGCGGGACACCCGCAGTCCGTCGGCGCCAAGTGGGAGAACCGTTCCGCTTCGCTGTTCATCTCTTAGAATGCGCGTGGCCCAGTCGCGTCGCGTTGCGTCACTGATGAATGCTGCATTTTCAACATGTTGCGCAACGCGCAGATACCACATCAATGGGTGAGATCGTTGGACACCTATTAGATCCGGATATAACCAAGGGATAAAGTCATAGAAAAGAGCGTAGATCTTCTCCGGGTTCTGCGACAGCAGCCAGAGATAGTGACGGCAACGCGATTCGTCGAAGAAGACTTCAGGAATGAAGATCGTGCAGTCCTGCCGAACTACATTGCCTTTGTGACTGACGATCAGTTCCGATAAGCGCTCCCGGATCGCGGCCGTGGATGCCGATCGCGTAGCCTCATCCGGCTCGGTCAAATAGTAACTCACTGCTTCAGGCAGCTCGACTAGTCCCAGTTTCGGGTCGAAGCGGCAAAGGCGCAGCCGCCTGCTCCCGTTCCAATTGCGAATAACTTCGCGGGCGACGCGTTGAATCCCGGTGCGCACCGGATTGCTCACTAACTCGGTGATGTCGCAATAGATGGGCGATGCAGTGATCATGCGAAGCCCATTCCGTTCATGAGGCGCTTTGCGTAGGCGTCCACACTGTGCGCTTCGAGAAAGGCGTTGCGTTCCTCCTCATAGTCCGCGCGTCGGTCGCGATCGAATATTTCGAGGAGTTTCTCCGCCGCCAAAACTGGGCTCAACCCGTTCGGAATTCGAGCAACGTAGGACGGACTTTCCATTGCTTCAGCCAAGTGCTCATTCGCAATTGTTGGCACCCCGGCGGCGATCCCGTCCAGCATCGCTCCCGATAGGCCCCCGAACTCATAATTGCGCAGTTGAATGGCCGCATCGGCTGCGGCAAGATACGCTTGGTAGGTGCGCTCATCGACGACGCTCTCACTGAACCGTACCTTGCTTCCCATATCGATAAGGTCCGCGATGGACTGCAGGTAAGCCACCATGTTCGGCTGACTGTTGCCCACGAATGCAAGGCGGATCGGCACGCTCCAACGATGCATGATGCTGGCGGTCCAAAGGCATTCCTCTGGTGCCTTGTCAGGAACCAGATCACCAAGGCAGATCAATAGGCGGTCATCCTCGTCGTAACCGAGAAGTGCGCGGGCGCGTGCCTGTCCTTCGGCGCCCCGAAACTCAGGCGGCTGCGCGCGATATGTTGCAAAGGGAAGATCGATGGTTTCGCGACCGTACAAGTCTCTAATGATCTTCTGCGTGGTCGGTGAATGCACGAAAGTAGGTTGGGAAGCTTCCAGTATCTCGCTCAGGAATAGGATCGGCATGCTTCTCTGGTTCGCAATCCAGCCATGGATTTCCTCGATCGTCACCGGCCGTCCCAGTTCGTGGGAAGCTACTGCTCGAGCTCGATCGGCCCCCAACAGAGAGACATAGAAATGAAGCATCCGAGCATCATGAGCGATCGCAGCGCCGCCGTAGTTCAGGAGTAAGTTAAACGTTTGCAGGTGCAGGTGAGAGTTTCCCAAGACGGAAATCACGCCATCATAGTTGCGGTTGGTATAGGGTTCGGCCGATAGCGGCTGGATCATATTGAATGCGCGATTGATGATCCGACCGTTCGTTTCCGTGTACAGATCGAGATCTGCGTGCCGGGCCACCGCTGTCATCGTTGCCACCGTGTAGTCAGCGACGCCCGAGCGGTCAGGCGGCACCGGTGAGGCGATCGCCAGCCGAGGCTTGAAGTTCCGCTTGACGTAGGGCGCGCCCTGGACCGGCGCAATCGGCACCACATTCTCGAAATGCTGCTCAAAGAAGGCAGACCAAAACCGCTGCTGAACCTCCGGCAGCTGGAATCGCTTCCAAAAATTGCCTTGCCGTTTCGTTGCCAGCTCGCCTGCCCGTGGATCGAGAAACGATTCCATGAGGGCACGCGCGCGATCATAGTCATCCGGGTCGACCTGATATTCTGGCAGCGGCATCAGCTCGACCTGAGCGTCGCAATCGGCGACGATGACGGGGCAACCGTTCGCGTTGGCTTCGACTACCGGGATGGAGAAACCCTCCGCCCGCGAGGGGCAGACGGTTACCAAAGCACATTGGTAAAGCGTTGCCAGATCAGCATCGCTGATGCCGTCGATGAATTGCAACAAATGTGTGGCCCCACCTTCGCGCCGGTGCAAATCACACAATTCGCTATGATCGCCCTTGGAATAATGCCCGACGATTTTCAAAGAAACGTTCGAGCGACGAAGTAACGAACTTCTTGCATGTGCGCGAATCGGGAGCTCGACGTTTTTCCGCTTGTCACCTCCGCCAACAACCAGACAATAATGTTCGCCGCTTGGAACGCAGCTGCCGAACCGGATCACGCTTTCACGCACCGCTACGCCCGACACGTAACAATTGCGCGGCATCACACCGAGATTCTTTTGGAGTTCGCCTGACGTGAACTCCGAAATGCTGATGTAAGCGTCGTAGTCGTGAAGCACGGCTAAATTCGTCAGATATTCTTTGCGAGCAACGGGATCGGTCAAGTAATCGCTTGGAAAATCGAAGGGAATAAAATCATAGACAATCGAAATCGTGCGGATCGTAGGGTTTTCCAGGGCTTTGCTTAGCGGATGCGGCGAGTGCGTCATCGGCGAGAGCTGAAGCAGCGTCGAATTGCCTTTCATCGGCACGCTAAGCGCCTGCTCTCCGGCGAAAAGGGCCCGGGCGTTCGCCTCCAGAGGCGGGAGCGAGCGATCAACACAGGCGATCAGATGCGGCGTCACGCCGACAGGTGCGAACTCATGCGCTCCCGCCAGCACACTCAAGACATGCTGGCCAATGCCTCGCTCCCGAAAACGAGCATCCTGAAGGCAACGCGCGTCAACGTATATGCGCCAGATCGCTTCACCGTCCTTCTTCAAGAGATGTTCTCCACGAAATCATTTGGCCGCTGCAGCAAGAGGCATGTCGACGAACGAACGGTTGTCGTCGCGGCTGGTCTTCTCGGCCAAGCTACTGCGACTGTGAGGTTCGGCTCAGCCCGGGCGCCAGATCCGGGTGATCTGGAATCAGCTTCGACGATTCCAAGTAAACGTCCCGCGCTTCTGCCGGACGGCCAGACAGTTCAAGCATGTGACCAAGGTGAAGCAAAATGAGACCATCGCCCGGAGCTTTCGCCAGGGCTTCACGATAAGCATCCTCAGCAAGGTCAAAGATGCGTAACTGCGTCAGCATGTTCGCCATTTGCAAACATAGATCTGCACGGTCAGGTCGCAACGCATAGCTCCGCGCATAACCCTCTGCCGCTTCAGCGAAACGTCCGCCGTCGCGATCAGAGTCAGCACGCCGCACCCAAGCGCGACTTCGAAACCTGATGAGCCTTCGCCAAACGGGAACCGTGCGCGCCCTGGCGATACGCTGGGCCGTAGAATTCGGCGCGCTTCCAGGCGGCTCCATGCTGATCGGTTCATGCCCATGATCACCCGTCGTCGGGCCAGGATTGGGCGCGCCGCGTCCTCCCTCCAACCCGTCTATCACGCGCTCAGTCATCTCGATCATAGTGTTACGTGAAGCGCGTGCCGCAGATAGGCGCCTGCCGAGCAATCTCACTTCCGCTCTCGCTTCATCAACGCGCTTTTCTTGCTCGCGAAGCGCTGCCCTGGCGTCTTCGGCAGCCTCCTGCGAGGCAATGACCTCGGCGGCCTGCCGGCTCTGCTGCTCAACAAGCTTCGAGACGCCTTCCCCGACCTGCTCGATGACCGCCTCGATACTGTTGCCGCCGCGCCTGCCGCGGTCAGTGTGTTCGGCGTCGGAAATAAAGCCGGAGAGGTCACTAGCTATTGCGCGGAGGTGCGAAAAGTGTTCCGACTGCTCAGAAGTCAGCTTTTCAACCAGATCTTTCTGGGCTCGCAGGCCGGGACCCAAGTCACTTTCCAGAAAGCCGCGAACAGCCGAGCTTTCCGCCTCGACAACACGACCGACTTCCTGAGAAATGCTCTTGATCAGATCAGTGTTCTCATCTTTGCTCAAACTATAATGCTGGTACGGGTCGAATTTTCTAATACCGTCGAGAACGTTTACAGGGAACTGAAACGCACCGTTTCGATGAAGACTTTCTTCGCGCAAATAATAGGTATTTATTCCGTCGAAAAATATTTCGTGGTATCCAAAAGACTTCATATGATCCGCCCAGCCCGCATCTCGCCGTTGGTTCGTGTATGGGAGGCATGACTCGGCGATGATCAGCTCAGGCCGGATTGCGTGCCAATCCGTACTTCGCAAAATGTCCCATTCGGCGCCTTCGATATCCAGTTTCAGAAAATGGATATGCTTGTCAGCGGCATGATCTCGTACGACCGCCTCAAGCGTTGTTGAGTTAACCTTGTAGCTTTGAACCGACGGGCAATCCTCAGGTAGATTGGAGAGGGTCGTGGTCGAGGTTGCGGGATCGGAGGCGTTGTAATGAAAAACTGCTTCGCCCTCGCTGGTGGTAAGGGCGCAGGGAAGATTTACGTCGCGAACCCGCGAAGCAAAATTAGGAAACGACGGACCTGGCTCAAGATTAATTCCAGACCAACCCAAGTCATAAAGCATCTTGGTCACAGAATCGATGATAGGATCGAATGCTCCCACATCAATGTAGAATCCGTCGGTTACTTCACGAAAAGCTCTATAGATATAAACATCTTCAAAGTTTTGACTGAAGCTATACATGAACGAATTCGCTCGACTCTAAGTCGTCTCTGGACTGCCAAAACCGACCGTGGCGCGGCGTGGGTCAATATCCCAAGGTCAGGAGCACGTAAAGCGCGCCAGGGCAGACCAAGTGGACTCGACCGGGATATGTCAAACGATTGACACCCGACGCGACAGAGGCGACAGGGCCCGGCGTGCCGAGCGACTCACTGGCATTCTCAGCTTAATCTACTTTGCAGGATGATGGGTCCAACCCGGCCCAGTACCTCATCGACCGGAGAAAGACGTGTCGTCCTATAGGCAAATCGAACGATCACGTATTGGCCAGTGCGATAATCTCATCACGGTTCTTAATCTGGGCAATCAGGAGCTAACCGGCGTCTTCCCAAAGGGCCCTGCCGAGACAGTCACCCGTGGTCCGTTGGAGCTCGTGTGGGATCCGGACAGCGGCCTTTTGCAACTCAAACATTCGTACGAAGCGTCAGAGATGTACGGCGACAATTACGGCTATCGATCGGGCCTGAACCAGTCGATGGTCGATCACCTGTCGTCCAAGGTCGCATATCTCGAAAAGCTGGCAAACTTGAAGCCGGGCGACGCGGTGCTCGACATCGGCTCCAACGACTGCACCCTGTTGAAGGCTTACAGCGTTCCGCAGATTGAACGGGTTGGCATTGACCCGACGGGGAAGAAGTTCGCCTCTTATTACCCCGACGACGTCAAATTGGTGCCCGACTTCTTTTCGGCGGCGAACTACGCGACGACCAAGGCCCGTCCGGCAAAGATCATCACGTCAATCGCGATGTTCTATGATCTCGACGATCCCGTCGCATTTGCGCGCCAGATCAAGGACTGCCTGGCCGATGACGGTCTTTGGCATTTCGAGCAGAGCTACATGCCGTCGATGCTTCGACTGAACTCATATGACACCATCTGCCACGAGCATTTGGAATATTACTCGCTCGGAGTGGTGCAAACGATCCTTGATACTGCCGGTATGAAGGTCGTCGATGTGATCATGAACAATGTCAACGGCGGCAGCTTTGCCGTGACGGCTGCCAAGAAGACCAATTCCGGCATTCGGACAAACGACGCAGTCGTCAATTGGCTTCTGGAGCAGGAAGGCAGGATGGGCCTCAACACGCCCAAGCCCTATCGCGAATTCGAAGAGCGGGTCTTTCGTCACCGCGAAGACCTGACCCGGCTGATTCGCGCATTGCGCGCGGACGGCAAGACCATCCTGGGCTACGGCGCCTCGACCAAGGGAAACGTTGTCCTCCAGTTCTGCGGCTTCACGACCGAGGATATCCCAGCGATCGCCGACGTAAACCCAGAGAAATTCGGTCGGGTGACGCCAGGCACTCATATCCCGATCATCAGCGAAGCCGACGCTCATAAGATGAAACCCGATTATTATCTGGTCCTGCCTTGGCATTTCAAGGAAGGCATCCTCCGGCGAGAGAAGGAATATCTCAACTCCGGCGGAAAATTCATTTTCCCATTCCCCGAAATCGAGATCATCTAAGAAAATGAAAACGGCTGTTATTACCGGCGTTACCGGGCAGGACGGTGCATATCTTGCCGAGCTCTTGCTTGATAAAGGCTACAAGGTCTTCGGCGCGTACCGCCGTGCGGCTTCGACGAACTTCTGGCGGATGGACGAACTCGGGACAACGAGCCATCCGAACCTCAAGCTCGTGGATTTCGATCTGACTGACCTGGGTTCGTGCATTCGATTGTTTCAGGCCACCCAGCCCGATGAGATTTACAATCTTGCGGCGCAGAGCTTTGTCGGAATGTCGTTCGACCAGCCGGCGGCGACGGCCGCGATAACCGGGATCGGCGCACTACATCTCCTGGAAGCGATCCGGATTGTTGATCCGAAGATCCGTTTCTACCAGGCGAGCACGTCCGAAATGTTCGGACAGGTGCAAGCCGTTCCGCAAAACGAGGCTACCCCTTTCTATCCGCGCAGCCCCTACGGCGTCGCCAAGCTCTATGCCCACTGGATGACCGTCAACTACCGAGAGAGCTACGGCATCTTTGGCTGTAGTGGCATATTGTTCAATCACGAGAGCCCACTGCGTGGCCTGGAATTCGTCACCCGCAAGATCACCTCGGGGTTGGCGCGGCTAAAGCGTGGCAAGCTTGATCTGCTCATGCTTGGCAACCTCGACGCGAAGCGCGACTGGGGATTTGCCGGCGATTATGTCGAGGGCATGTGGCGGATGCTTCAAGCGGACGAGCCCGACACCTTTGTGTTGGCGACCAACCGAACCGAAACGGTTCGCGATTTTCTTCGAATGGCCGCAGCAAGCGCTGGTTTCGACCTGATCTTCGAGGGCTCGTCGGAAGAGGAAACCGCGATCGACAAGAATTCGGGGAAGATCGTGGCGAAGGTTGATCCGGCTTTGTATCGTCCAGCCGAAGTCGACCTGTTGATCGGCGATCCGTCCAAGGCCGAGTCCGTGTTGGGCTGGACGCCGATCGTCACCCTTGAACAGCTATGCCAAAGGATGGTCGAAGCCGATCTAAGGCGAGTTGATCAAGGCTGGATGTTCTAATCTGTCCGGAGTTGACCCCCATCGGCAAGGTTGTTCCAGGTTCGATCGCTAGGAACCACGCGTGAAGGCATTGGTTACGGGCATATCCGGCTTTACCGGACCATACCTGGCGAAAGCGCTAACCAAGCGCGGTATCTCCGTGGTCGGACTTGCCCATACCCCGACCGCGCTTCCGGACGTGGACCGCGTTCATGTGGTGGACGTTTCCAACGCTGGTGGCGTCCGCGACGTAATCTTGGCTGAAAAGCCCGATTTCGTCGTCCATCTCGCCGCAATCTCGTCCGTGGTCCATGACAATGTCGAAGAGATTTACCGCACAAATCTGATCGGTACGCGCAATCTGCTTGAGGCGCTCGCTTCGCTGGAGATCAAGCCAAAGTCCGTTCTCGTTGCGAGTAGCTCGAACGTATACGGCAATCGTAATGAGGGGATCATGCGCGAAGACATGACTCCTGATCCTGTGAACGATTATTCGGTGAGCAAGGTCGCCGCGGAGATGATCGCCGGCATGTATATGCCGCGCCTGCCGATCTGTGTCGTCCGGCCATTCAACTACACCGGGATCGGCCAATCGCCCTCATTCCTGATCCCGAAGGTCGTCGAGCACGTTCGAACACACCAGAAAATCATTCGGCTCGGCAATCTGGAGGTCGCTCGCGATTTCTCCGATGTCCGCTTTGTGACCGAGGCTTGCGCGCGGCTGCTGCATTGTCGCGACGCGGCCGGTCTTACCGTGAATGTCAGCTCCGGGCGGGCTTATCGTCTCGATGAGATTCTCCTGAAGGTCGCGTCGCTCAGCGGTCACGATCTCGAGGTCCAGATCGATCCCGAATTGGTCCGCGGCAATGAAGTACGTACCTTGTGGGGCGATTCCTCGCTCTTGGACCGGCTGATCGGACCGATCGATCGGATCCCGCTCGAGGAGACGCTTCGCTGGATGCTCGAAGCATGACGTCGTGCGCGTAACCCTTTGCGTCGACGCGCTCGAGCCGCAGCCCGGCGGCATCGGCCGCTACACCTGGGAGCTATGCAAGGGACTTCGGCATCACAGCGGCGTTTCACCGCTGTTTTTTGCCGGCAATCAGCTCGTCGAGGAACCGGGTCGCTTGCTTGTTGGCGAGAAGCGAAGGACCCGGCGCGGGCTGTGGGCGCTTACGTATGGCAGATGGCGTGCCCGGGAAGCGCTGCGGAACACCCTCGTGCATAGCCCCAACTACTTTCTTCCGGCTCATGTCGAGACCGGCGTCATCACGGTGCATGACCTTTCGGTCTTCCGCTATCCGGAGCTTCATCCGGCGGCTCGGGTCAGGGACTTTGAGCGGAACCTCCAGCGGTCGATCGACAAAGCATGCCACTTGATCACCGACTGCGACACGATCCGCCGGGAGGTGATAGAATTCGCCGCCATCCCGCCAGAGCGGGTAACTGCCGTGCCACTCGGAGTGTCCGAATCGTTCAGGCCCGTGCCGCTCGAGCGACGCGGACCAGCGCTCGAACGCTACGGCCTGCCTGATAACGGTTACGGTCTCACTCTTTCGACCCTCGAGCCGAGAAAGCGCATCGACCGTCTGCTGTCGGCGTGGCGGCGATTGCCTCGCCCGGTGCGAGACCGATTTCCGCTGGCGATTGGTGGCGCGGCGGGTTGGAACAACGAGGCGCTCCACGCGCAGATCCGAGACGGGGCCGCTGAGGGCTGGCTCATTCCGTTGGGCTACATCGCCGAATCGGACCTGCCGGCGATCTATTCGGGTGCTAGGGTCTTCGCGTATCCCTCCGTTTACGAGGGCTTTGGCTTGCCGCCGGTCGAAGCCATGGCTAGTGGGGCGCCGACCGTAATCGCCGCAGGCTCCTGCCTTACCGAAGTCACGAAAGGCGCTGCCTTAGCGACAAACCCGGACGATATCGAAGGCTTTGCCCAGACTCTTCTTCGGGCGCTGGTGGACGATCAGTGGCGAAGCGAGGCGATTTCAGCTGGCATTCAGGTCGCTACAAGGTACACGTGGACGCGTTGCGTTGCGGAAACTATTGCGATTTATCAACGCGTTAACAGTGGACTCAGGGGTGAGCAACAATGACCCGGAAATTTGCAAGCCGAATCTCCGCCGATGCGCGGATGTGTTTGGTCGTAGCGATGGGCCTGCTCGCCGGCTGCGCGTCCGTGGGTGCGTCAGGGCCGTCGACGGCTCAGATCGTAAAGGTGCGTCAGCAGCAAATCGAGAACTCAGGCATCAAACTTGTCGACGTCACGGATAGTGTCGCTCGACAGACTGCCGACTTCAACCGGCCGGCGCTTTTCTCCCAAGAGCTCGGGGACGGCTTTGCCGAACCGACGGTCATCGGCCCGGGGGATGTGATCGACATCAGCATCATCGAAGCGCCGCCGGCGGTACTTTTTTCGAGTGGCCTTTCAAATGCCCAGTTGCCGATCGGCGGCACGGTCCGCCCAACCACCGTTTCAACAGGCCTCGAGCTGCCGCAGCAAATGGTCGACCTGAACGGACGGATCACCGTACCATTTGCAGGCTCGATTCAGGCCTCTGGGCGGACGCCGCAGCAGATTGGGCAGGAGATTGTCAGCCGCCTGCGAGGCAAAGCTCATGACCCGCAGGCGATCGTGCGACGGGTCACCAATGCGAGCTCAACCGCCACCGTGCTCGGCGAAGTAGGGCAAAGCGGTCGCATACCGCTGACGGCCAAGGGCGAACGAATTCTGGACGTGCTTGCGACCGCCGGCGGAGCAAAGCAGCC
Organism: Sphingomonas sp.; assembly: GCF_045810705.1. Classification (GTDB taxonomy): domain Bacteria; phylum Pseudomonadota; class Alphaproteobacteria; order Sphingomonadales; family Sphingomonadaceae; genus Sphingomicrobium. Next base: position 86,519 of record NZ_JBJMVI010000019.1, read on the forward strand.
CATTTCGAAGAGCGTGGTTCAGATTACGCGCGGCGATCGCAGCCTGACACTTCCGCTCACCACGGTCATCAGCGATGGTCGGCAGAACATTGTCCTCCAGCCAAACGACGTGGTGACAGTCTATTATCAGCCCTACAGCTTTACCGTTCTGGGGGCGACCGGGACCAACGCGGAGGTTCCGCTTGAGGGCACGACCGTGACTCTGTCGCAGGCTCTCGGCAGAGTCGGCGGCTTACAGGACAATCGCGCCGACATTCGGGGAGTTTTCGTTTTCCGGTTCGAGGATCCGAAGGCGCTTGATCCATCGCTGGTGGCTGGAGCGCGCGTCACTGCCGACGGCAAGATACCCGTGATCTATCGGGTCGATCTCAAGAATCCGGCAACTCTGCTTGTTGCGCAGACCTTCCCAATCAAGAACAAGGACGTGCTCTACGTCGCCAACACTCCCTTGTCCGATCTTGGCAAGTTCGTCGGGATCGTATCTTCCATGACCTACTCGCTGGTGAACCTGGGACATACGGTCGCCCAGTAGGGCTCGACGCCGCGGTAGCTTTGGTAACCAGCGCGGATAGCGCTCACAAGGTTGGCAAGCTGTCCGGCGCTGTGAATCAGTAGGGACAGGATCCACGACGTCGGCGCTTGCCAACTTCACGAACGCCCGCCGTGGAGCCAATTGCTTTTTCGCCCGAACGCCCCGATTGACCGGGCCTGGGCCGCCGCAGCCAGCTCCGATGCGAGGATCGAACATTGGAATTCCACGCGCTTGAACTTCCCGGACTAGTCGAAATCAGCCCGAGGCGGATCGAAGACGAGCGCGGTTACTTTTCCGAAACTTTCCGGAGCGACAGGTTCACCGATCAAGTCGGCTCCGTCGCGTTCGTTCAGGACAATGAGTCTCTCAACGTCCGAGCCGGTACCGTTCGCGGACTTCATTTCCAGTCCGCTCCCTTTAGTCAGGGCAAGCTGGTGCGCTGTCTCGCGGGCTCGATCTTCGATGTCGCCGTCGACCTTCGCGTGGATTCTCCCAGCTTCGGTCGCTGGTTGTCGCTGATCCTGTCACCAGAAAATAACAAACAGCTCTGGGTTCCCGCAGGCTTTGCCCACGGCTTCTGCACGCTCGAGGCCAATTCCATCCTGAGCTACCGGGTGACGGACTATTACAGCCCCGAGCATGACAGAGGCGTGGCGTGGGACGATCCGGACATCGCCATCGATTGGCCGTCGGTGGCCGACGCCGATACGCTGTCCGATAGGGATCGGACGCAGCCTCGACTTGCCGATTTGCCGCCCCACTTTCCGATGGACGATCATTGATGCGCGTAATGGTGACTGGGGGCGCGGGCTTCATCGGCTCGGCGCTGGTGCGATACCTGGTGCTCGAGCGGGGATACGAAGTGCTGAACGTCGACGCACTGACGTACGCCGGCAATCTCGATTCTCTAAGAGCCGTCGACGGACGAGCGAACTACCGCTTTCTTCATGCGAATATTTGCGACCGGCCGTCGATGGAACGGGCCGTCGCCGAGTTTGGGCCGGATCGGATCATGCACCTGGCAGCGGAAAGCCATGTCGATCGGTCCATCACCGGTGCAGCGGATTTTATCGCGACCAACATCATGGGGACGTTCACGCTGTTGGAGACGGCGCGGGCACACTGGTCCGAGCTCGACGAGGCAGCCAAGGCAGCGTTTCGGTTTCTCCATGTATCGACCGACGAGGTTTATGGCTCGCTCGGTCGCGAGGGCGTCTTCACTGAACATACGCCTTATGATCCGAGCTCACCTTATTCTGCCTCGAAGGCTTCTTCCGATCATTTGGCCAAGGCGTGGCAGCGGACCTACGGATTGCCCGTCGTGGTATCGAACTGTTCCAATAACTACGGGCCTTATCACTTTCCCGAGAAACTCATTCCCCTGACCATTTTGAACGCGCTCGCTGGAGAGCGGCTGCCGGTTTACGGCAAGGGCGAGAACGTGCGCGACTGGCTCTATGTCGAGGACCATGCTTGCGCCCTCGACCTGATTATCGAGCGCGGAAGACCGGGAGAAACCTACAACGTCGGGGGCCGCAATGAACGCTGCAACGTCGATGTCGTGCGAGCCATCTGCAGCGTGCTCGACCAAATCGCGCCGGCGAACCGGCCGCGGGAGGAGTTAATCGAGTTTGTCGCCGATCGGCCCGGGCACGATGCTCGCTATGCCGTCGATGCGTCCAAGCTGGAAAACGAACTGGGCTGGCGCGCTCAAGAGGATTTCAACAGTGGCATCGAGAAGACAGTACGCTGGTATCTCGACAACGATTGGTGGTGGAGACCGCTGCGCGAACGCTATTCTGGAGAAAGGCTCGGCCTCCCCAAGACGGCGGCCAAGGACTGAATTGCCAAACGTATGCCTGTCAGGGGGCGAGACGCTGATCACGACGCGCGTCAGTTCGACCGGCAAGGGAGGGGTGCATCGATGAAGGGAATCATTCTCGCCGGCGGAAGCGGCACCCGGCTCTACCCGATGACATTGTCGGTCTCGAAACAGCTGCTTCCGGTCTATGATAAGCCGCTGGTCTATTATCCGCTCACGACCTTGATGCTGGCTGGAATTCGCGACGTGCTGGTCATCACGACGCCGCATGACTCGTCACTTTTCCAGCAGCTGCTCGAAGATGGAGCACAGTGGGGAATGAGCATTTCCTACGCAGTCCAGCCCGAGCCGAAGGGACTGGCTCAAGCGTTCACCATCGGCGCTGACTTCGTTGCCGGCGGGCCCTCCTGCCTGGTTCTCGGCGACAACATCTTCTTCGGGCACGGTCTTCCCGAGGTCCTGGACCGCGCGCGACAGCGGGCCACCGGCGCGACCGTCTTCGCCTATCAGGTCGCAGATCCGGAGCGCTATGGAGTCGTCGAATTCGACCGGGAGATGCGCGCCTTGACCATCGAGGAAAAGCCGGCGCGGCCCAAGTCGAGCTGGGCTGTGACGGGTTTATACTTTTATGACGAGCAGGTCGTGGACATTGCGGGGAACATCGCGCCCTCGGCGCGCGGTGAGTTCGAGATAACTGACGTCAATCGCGTGTATCTCGACCGTCAGGAGCTTCAGGTCGAGTTGATGGGGCGCGGCTATGCGTGGCTCGACACAGGAACACCCGATAGCCTGCTGGAGGCGGCCTCTTTCGTCGGAACGCTCGAGCGCCGCCAGGGCACCAAGATCGCCTGCCCCGAGGAGATCGCCTTCCGCATGGGCTTCATCGATGACGGCGGACTCGACCGGGCGATCGAACGCCTTGGACGCAATAGCTATTCGCAATATCTGCACCGTTTGCGCCAGACGTCGCGCTGAACCCACTCCTGCGTTGACGAGCAGACCTGTGCCTTCGGCAATGGTCACGGGCCCTCGGCCGGAGCGGAGCCAACCTACGCGGCCCGCTGGGCGATGCTGTTGCAGGCAGGCAACAAAACACATTTACTTTTAGGTAACTCGGTTTGACCGCTCTTCCCGACTGCCAAATTAGATGCAGTCCGGCTTGACCGCAGCATCTCGAACGATAGTGAGCGTTGTGCTCGGCTGGGGATAAGTGTGGTTTCGGATTTGTGTCTATCCTTCTGGCGGACAATCGAATTTTGCGCGAACATGCGGACACCGGCGCCGGCCGTCGCTTGGCTCGTGCAGCCTTTGACGTGACCGCCGAGGTCAAATCTTTTCTTCGTATCCCGCCGTTCCCCGGCGCTCACCTCCGCCGGTTCACCAAAGTGAAACGCGCAGCTTTTAGTCGCGATGACTTGACGGCAGAGATCAGGCGCCTGCGCGTGGGCGGATGTTACTGGGGAGCACAGCCCAAGTTGCCCAATGATTATGTTCTTGCGTCGTCAAGGTCGAGGCTCGGGCCTGCGAAGGCGATCTCGTCAGGGCGCCCGGTCATCCTATGGGATCGCGCGGGGGATAGCTTCACGTCCACCACCGGCGTCATTAGCGGGGATTGCGATCCCTGGCACATGCTGTCCAAGGCCTCGGCTCTCGTTTCAGAGGCCGGAGACGAGCTACGCATCGTTGCTGCCCTGCTCAACCGCCCATGCTTCGATGTCGATGGCGCGACCGGCGACGCAAAGGCGGTCAGCATCGATCCGGGCGAGCTGCTTTCCGACGAATTGTCCGAAACGGCATTCGAAAATCCGTTCACTGGGGAGCCGATGGACGCGCTCGAGGTCGTCGGTCTATGCGGTTTTTGGCGCAATCTGATTGATTCGAATCGCGGCATCGAGGCTGGGATCGGCTTCGCCTTCTGGAAGCAGAGCCACGTCGCGCCGCTGCTGTGGAACGGCTCTCGTGAGTTCAAATTCATGCGCAATGCCGGAGGAATCCGGCGCGGCGCGGCGGTCGCCGTCTGGCGCGCAAAAGTGGCGGCGGAGACCAGCTCCGAGCTCGAACGGACGGGAGCGACTCCCGTTGAGGTCGAAGACGGCTTCCTTCGTTCGCAGGGTCTCGGCGCCGATTGCATTCCCCCGCTGTCGATCACCGTCGATCGGCTCGGTGCATATTTCGATCCCTCATGTGCCAGCGAACTCGAATGCCTACTCCAGGAGGGTGAATTTGATGAGCCGCTATTGGAGCGCGCCGCCGAGCTGCGGCGGCTGATCGTCGAGGCGGGACTCGGCAAGTATGGACGGGGCAATGCGGTGCTCGACCGACCTGCGGGCGAGCGGCGGCACATTCTTGTGCCAGGGCAGGTCGAGGATGACCGTGCGGTAACCGCCGGCGGTTGCGGCCTGGTATCCAATCTCGAATTGCTGAAAAGGGTGCGCGAGCAAGCCCCCGACGCCTATATCCTCTACAAACCGCATCCGGATGTCATTGCCGGCCACCGGCGGGGCGCAATTCCGCAAGCCGCATGCCTTGAACAAGCTGATCAGATTGTTGGCGACCTGCCGATCAGCTCGCTGATCGCAATGGTCGACGAGATCCACGTCAACACGTCGCTAGCCGGGTTCGAAGCTCTTCTGCGGGAAAAACCGGTTACCACCTACGGCGTTCCGTTTTATGCCGGGTGGGGGCTCACGCGAGATCTCGGGCCAGTACCTCCGCGGCGAAGCAAGGCACGCACACTCGACCAGCTCGTGGCGGCAACGCTGCTCCTCTACCCGCGCTATCTCGATCCAGTTACGGGACTTCCGTGCCCGGCAGAAGTCGTTGTGTCGCGCCTCAGTGCCAATGATAGGCGGGACCCCGGCGCGCTGGTCAAAGTGCGCCGGTTGCAGGGCAGGCTGATGCGGCGCTTGAGGGGGCGGATCCAATGAATCGTCCGGCCGGCAATCTTAGCCTGCTTATGCGGGGCCTTCCCATCCGCCTCAGCGAACCTCGTCGCCCGAGCCCGCCCAGGCCGCAGCCCGAACGACGCGCGTTCTTATTCCTCCAGGGGCCGCCGGGCCCGCTGCTTTACCTGCTGGCCACGGCGATGCGCGAGCGCGGGATGAAGGTTGAACGAATTAACATCTGCGCGGGCGATCGAATCGATTGGCCCGAGCCCGCGACCGATTTCCGCGGCCGTTTCCACGATTGGCCCGTGTTCTTCGACAATTTCCTGCGCGAACACGAAATCACCGACATCCTGCAGTTCGGCGATTGCCGGCCTTACCATATGTCGGCGCGCCGGATTGCCGCTCTTCGCGGCGTCCACACCTACGTTCTGGAGGAGGGCTATCTCAGGCCCCACTGGATGACCCTCGAGCTCGATGGTGTGAACGGCTATTCGAAGCTAGCGCGCAAGAAAGAATGGCTGATCGAGCAGGCGAGGGCGCTTCCGCCCGAACCCTTCCTGGCGCCGGTGACCGCCAACTTCCGCCGTCGCATCCGCGACACCGCCAAGCACTATGTTGCGGTTCACATCGGTCGGCTCGCCTATCCATTCTACCGCACGCACCGTCCTGGCTCGGCCTTGATGGAAGCCGTCGGTTGGGGTTGGAAATATCTCGTCCGGGGTGTGAGCGACGGGCACGCCAAGACCGTGCTGCATATCTTGTCCGACAAACCCTTCTTTCTCTTCCCGCTGCAGCTTTCCGGCGACTATCAGATCCGGAATCATTCGCCTTTTCCGAACATGCGGTCGGCCGCGGCCTATGTGATGGAAAGCTTTGCGCGGCATGCGCCCGAGGAGGCGCACCTCCTCATCAAGGCGCATCCCTTCGATATGGCGTCTATGAACTGGCGCCGATACGTCAACCGCAGCGCGCAGCGCCTCGGGATTGTGCAGCGCGTCCATTTCATCGACGGGGGCGACCTCGAACAGCTTGCCGCCGATACGAGCGGGATGGTGTGCGTGAACAGTACGTCGGCGACCCTGGCGCTTGCCGCCGGCAGCCCGGTTTGCGCGTTGGGCGACGCCATCTACAATGTCCCTGGCCTGACCTTTGCAAGGCATCTCGACGAATTCTGGTCGGATCCGATACCGCCGGAGCCGGGACTCTACGGTGCCTTTCGCCGTGTCCTTGTCGACCGTTGCCTCGTGCGTGGTGGGGTCGCGAGCGAATCGGCGGTGAATACGCTTATCGAGTCGATACTTGCGCGCTTAGGCTGCTGCCCCGAGCGTATGGAGCCAACCTTCGACCGCGTCAAAGTGGCCGACCCAATCGGGTACGCTGAATGATTTCATGCGCGTCACCTGCGCCTCGCGAGCGGCGCTGGCGTCTTGCGAATAGTCCAAGATCGCAGCTTCCCAGCCAACGCTGTCGAGCGGACTAAGATAGGTCGGAATATCTGCGGCAAGCTCCCGGAAAACGGGAAGGTCGCTGGCGATGACCGGCGCGCCCAATCCCAAGGCTTCGATCAACGGGAGTCCGTAGCCCTCGGCGTGGCTCGGAAAGAGCAGCGCCCGCGCTGTCGCAAGATGTCCAGCGAGTTCCTCGTCCGAGCAGTTGTTCATCTCAACCACGTGTCCGCGCAGTTTGTCGTTGCGGTCGAGCAGCTCGAAAACCGACTCGGCCTCCCACCCGCGCTGACCGATAATCAGCAGCCGGGGTGCGGCGCTCCCCAAACGGCCAACGATGCGCGACCAGATTTCGAGCAGCAGCAGATGGTTCTTGCGCGCCTCTATTGTTCCGACGGTGACAAACGTCGGACGCGACGTTGGCGATACGTTCACTGCGCGAAGCGGCTCGCTGCCCAGCCACGCGGCAATTCCAGGTGGACTAGGCAGCTCCTCGGCTCGGGCAAAGCCGGCCAGTTCATCAAGCGTCGCCTGGCTGTTCCCGATCACGCCCGCCGCTGTCGTCAGCACCGTTTGCATTCGCTCGCGATGCCGGGCGGCTTCGGCGGCGCGGCAGTATTCCGGGTGCGTAATCGGGATCAGGTCGTGCACCAAGTAGACCGGCTTCACGTCGGCATTGCGAATCCACTCGCGAAATGCGTTCGAATTGAGCCCGGTATGGCCGATGTTCAGATAAGGGCGACTGCGGCCGTTGTCGCTCCATCGCCCGAAGTTTTGGAGCGCGCCGAGCGCGAGAGCGGCCTTGAATCCCGTTCCCGGACTGTCGAGTAGGGCGAACAGCTCCCGCGATGCGTCGCGATCAAGAATATGCCGGAACCGATCATGTTGGATGACCGCCTGCGCTTTCGGCGCGAAATGCCGGAGATAGGCGAGACAGGCGCGATCGATGCCGGTCGGCAGCCGGCCTCTCCAGCGGCGCCATACCAATCGGCTGACATCGAGCAAGATGGGCGCGTCGTCAGTCACTCGATCAGGCTGGATGAGGGGAAGGAGGCCTGGCCATTCCAATAAGCTTGGCGTTCGTCAACGGAATTCCGATTGTGAAGCAATGATGCGTTGTGCGCCAACGAGTTAGAGAGCGCAGACGTCATGTTACAGACTTGCAGTTGATGGCCGCGTCCCGCAATCAAGTATTCGGTCAACCGTGGCGGGGCTCGAATTCGCGCTCGGCTAGTTCTGCTTCACGCGCTCGAGGTAAGTAGCAAGCTCCTCGCTGTCGCCGATCCGCTCGCCGTCGATGAAGACCTGCGGAGTCGTCGCGACATCATGCTCCGCCTGGAAGTCGTCGACCTGCTCGCGCGTGGTCAGCAAATGCTCGTCGACGTCGAAGCCGGAATCTTCGAGCATGCGCCTGGCGAGCAGCCCATAGGGGCATTCGTGGGTCGGCAACTTCATCCGGTAGAGCACGGCTTTACGCTGGGACATTCAGGGCCATCCTGGCTTGAGGTTTGAGCGCCAATGCGCGCGCGACCCGAAAGTTGCCTCGCTCGCGGTCGGCTGTCTGCCGCGCTATGCCGGCCGCAATGAACCCGCTCTACCAGCAGATGAAGACCAGCGTCTTCGAACGGATGTCGCTCGCCGCGACCCAACATGGGGCGGTAAACCTCGGCCAGGGCTTCCCCGATTTCGGCTGGCCGGACGAAATTCTCGAGGCGGCCGCGCGCGCGCTCATGGAAGGGTCGAACCAATATGCGCCGTCGCGTGGCCTGCCGGTGCTGCGCGAGGCGGTCGCGGCGCATTACCAGCGGCACTTCGGCCAGCCGCTCGAGGCCGACAACGTCTGCGTCACCAGCGGTGCGACCGAGGCGCTCGGCGCCGCGATCCTCGCGACAGTGCAGCCCGGCGACGACGTGGTCATCTTCACGCCAGCTTACGACAGCTATGCGCCGATGATCCGCCGCGCCGGCGCAACCCCGGTCGAAGTCGCGCTACAGCCGCCGGCGTGGCGGCTCGACCACGCGGCGCTGGAGGCGGCGATCGGGCCGAAAACCAGCGCCATCCTGTTCAACAATCCCCACAATCCCGCGGGGCGACTGTTCGACGCCGATGAGCTGGAGACGCTCGCTGCGATCGCGCGCGAGCACGACTTGATCGTGATCAGCGACGAAGTGTGGGAGCATGTGCTGCTCGACGGACGCCGCTTCACGCCGCTCGCGAGGCTGCCAGGCATGGCCGAGCGGACGATCAAGATCGGCTCCGCGGGCAAGATCTTCTCGCTGACCGGATGGAAGATCGGCTGGATCATCGCTCCGCCGGAATTGGCGACCGTGGTCGCGCGCGCTCACCAATTCCTGACTTTCGCGACCGCTCCCAACCTCCAGTCGGCGGTGGCGTTCGGCCTTAACGAGGGCGGTGCCTGGATTCAGCCGATGCAGGACCGGTTCCAACGCGCACGCGACCGAATGACGAGCGGGTTGCGGACGGCCGGCTATGCAGTGCTGGACGCGACCTCGACCTATTTCCTGTGCGTCGACCTCGCGGCCTCTGGTTTCGGCATCGAGGACGAGGCGTTCGCACTAGGCGCAGTCGAGCGGGCCGGCGTCGCCGTTGTCCCGCTGTCCGCCTTCGCCGAGCGCGATCCGCCGCGGCACCTGGTTCGCTTGTGCTTCGGCAAGAAGGACGAAACTATCGATGCCGGGGTGGCCGCGATGGCGCGAGCGAAGGAGTTGCTGGCATGAGCCCCGCCGAGGAAACAAGCGATCTATTGCATCAGTTCGGATTCGCTAGCTCGGGCGAGCTCGTCAGCCGATCACCGATCGACGGTGCGGAGATCGGACGGGTTGCGATTGGCGATGCTGCCGAGGCCGCGGCGCGTGCCGCGCAAGCCTTCCTGCAGTGGAGGAGCGTCCCAGCACCGCGCCGCGGAGAGCTCGTGCGGCTGCTCGGCGAGCAGCTTCGAGCCGCCAAGGAGCCGTTGGCGCGCCTCGTAACCATCGAATCCGGCAAGATCCTCGCCGAGAGCCTCGGCGAAGTGCAGGAGATGATCGACATCTGCGACTTCGCCGTCGGGCTGTCGCGCCAGCTCTATGGTCTCACCATCGCCAGCGAGCGGTCCGACCACCGGATGATGGAGCAATGGCACCCGCTCGGGCCGGTGCTGGTGATCAGCGCGTTCAACTTCCCGGTGGCGGTGTGGGCGTGGAACGCCGCGCTGGCGCTGGTCTGCGGTGACCCGGTGATCTGGAAACCGAGCGAGAAGACGCCGCTGTGCGCCGAAGCAGTGATGGCGCTGGTCCGGCGCGCGCTGGACCGCTTTGGCGACGCGCCCGACGGGCTGATCCAGCCCATCCAGGGCGGCCGCGAGGTCGGCGAGGCGCTGGTCGATGATGCGCGCATTGCTTTGGTGTCGGCGACGGGCTCGACGGCAATGGGCCGAGTGGTCGGGCCGCGTGTCGCGCAGCGATTCGGCCGTGTGCTGCTCGAGCTCGGCGGCAACAATGCGATGATCGTCGCGCCGAGCGCCAACCTCGAGCTGGCGAGCCGCGCGATCCTGTTTTCGGCAGCGGGCACGGCCGGGCAGCGCTGCACGACGCTGAGGCGGTTGATCGTTCACGAAAGTGTCGCGGACCAGCTTGTCGCGCGGGTCCGCGAATTGTTCGCCCAGGCCAAGATCGGCGACCCTCGCGATCCGGGAACCCTGATCGGGCCGCTGATCGACGAAGCCGCGTTCAATGCCATGGAGGTCGTTCTCGGCGACCGGATCGAGCGTGTCGAAGCCGTATCCGGCGGTTCCTACGTGCGTCCAGCGATCGTCGAGGTCGAGGCGCAGAAGGACCAAGTGCTCCAGGAGACGTTCGCACCCATCCTCTATGTATTGCGCTATGCCGACCTTGGGGAGGCAATCGCGCTGAACAATGCTGTTCCCCAAGGCCTCTCGTCCTCGATCTTCACGAGCGACCTCGGGGAGGCCGAGCGGTTCATGTCGGCGGCCGGCTCCGACTGCGGGATCGCCAACGTCAATATCGGGCCATCGGGCGCGGAGATCGGCGGCGCCTTCGGTGGCGAAAAGGAAACCGGTGGCGGCCGCGAGAGCGGCTCGGACAGCTGGCGCGCTTACATGCGGCGCCAGACCAACACGATCAATTACGGGTCGGATTTGCCGCTAGCCCAGGGAATCCGCTTCGACATCGCCCCATAGAGCGAGCCTCTCCTCCGCGATCATCGCAGGCCAGGCGCGCCGGAATTTGCTTGTCCAGGCCTTGAGCGCGGTCGGTTCGAGCGGCGGCGAGACAAGATAGCCCTGGACATAGTCGCAGCCGAGCTCACGCACGATGCGCAGCTGCTCGATCGTCTCCACCCCCTCGGCGGTCGTGGTGAGGCCGAGGCCTTTGGCGAGCTCGGCAACGCTTTGGATGATCAGCCGGCAGTCGCGCGAGTGGGGTGCGTCGGCAATGAACGCCTGATCGATCTTCACTTCAGTAAAGGGCAGCTGGCGAAGCTGCATAAGCGAAGAATAGCCGGTCCCGAAATCGTCGATCGCAAGGCCGATGCCCTTGATCCGGAACCGGGTCAGGGCGTCCATCATCTTGACCAGCGGCTGGGTTGCGCCCTCGGTCAGTTCGAGCACGATGCGATCGGTGGGAACATTGAGGCCGCGGCACATTCGCTCGACTAGGTCGGGGAAGTCGAGATGCTGCAGGCTCAGCGCTGAAATGTTGAAGGCAATGCACGCGTCGATGCCCTCCTGACGCCAGTCGAGCCATTGCCGCAGGATCCTGCGCAGCCCCCATTGGGTGAGGTCGTCGATCAGCCCATGCTGCTCAGCCAAGGGCACGAACCGCGCGGGACCTACCGTGCCGAGCTCAGGGTCGTCCCAGCGGACCAGCGCCTCTACCTGTGCAAGGCTGCCGTCGCGCATCGACACTTTGGGCTGATAGACCATGTGCAAGGCTTGGCGCTCAAGGGCCAACTGCAGGCCGTCGACCAGCCGCATCTCGGCCTTGGCGGTCATTGCACCAGCGCCGCCTTGAGCTTGGACAGCAGCTCTTCGAGAACTTCGAAGCGCACCGGCTTTTCGACCGGCCCGACCATGTTCAGCCCAAGCGCTTCGCCGAGCCGGAAGGCGGATTCGAGGACGCGCCGGTCGAAACCGCTGACGATCAGCACCGGGCCACGGTAATTCTGGTCGGCAAGAAAGCGCGTAAGCTCTACCCCATCCATCCCAGGCATGCCGAGATCGAGCGCGACCATTTCCGGCTGGCTGGCGATGAACGCCTCGCGAAACTGTTCATCGCGCTCGGTGATGATGGGGTCGAACCCGCACGCGCGGGCTGCGTTCGCCAGATAGTCGGCGAGTGCCGGTTCGTCATCGATCAGCAGCAGGCGAGGCTGCGGCATGAACTCGTCTCTCCCCTTCAGCGGCGTAGGCAGCAACAACGCGTCAGACAAGCTTTCTCAACGCCTTTTTAACCGTACTGCCGATAAAGTCCCAATTTGGCGCGATCCGCGTCATCCGGAGGCACGGTCCCGCATGTTCGCAGAACTGATTCGGAGGAAATTCGGGCTCGAGCGCGTTGGCAGCAGCGATGCCGCGTTCGAATCGACCACGGTCTCCCTCTCCACCGCGGTTCCGCGGCCAGCCGAACGGCGCTCTGACGAGCGGCTCTCGGCGATGCTCCGTGTCGGCAAGCTGACCGACGCGGCGGGGAACGAGCAATTGATCAAGGTCAAGAACCTGTCGGCGGGCGGGGTCATGGCCATCGTCAGCCGCGCGCCGGCGGTCGGCGACCAGGTCGGCGTCGAACTTTCTTCGCAGCGCATTCCGAGCACGGTGGTGTGGATCCGCAACGACACGGCCGGCATCAAGTTCGACCAGGATGTCGATCTCGGCGAGCTCCTTGCCGGGCGCAAGCCGCGCCATGGCTTCAGAGCGCGTCCGCCGCGCCTCGAGATTCCGTGCAAGGCGTCGGTGCGGGTCGGAAAGACCTATTATACGGTCGATGTGCACGACATCTCGCTCGGCGGAATCAAGGTCGAGCCGATCGATGAATATTGCGTCGGCAAGAGAGTACTGGTGGTGGTCGAGAGCCTGCGTCCGATCAAGGGCGAGGTGCGCTGGTATTCGGACCGCCGCGCCGGCATCGTGTTCGAGCGGCCGCTGGAGTTCGACGAGCTCGCCGAGTGGGTCGGCAAGAGGCTCGAGCTCGCTAGCCTCAAGGCGTCTTACAAAGCCCACTGACACGGCTTATCTGCGCTCCAGCAAAGGAGCGTTAGCATGGCCGATCAAGTCGCAGTTCTCGCCGGCGGGTGCTTCTGGTGCACCGAAGCAGTATTCCTCGATGTCGTAGGCGTGAAGTCGGTGGAGAGCGGCTACACCGGCGGCACGGTCGCCAGCCCCACGTACCGGCAGGTGTGCGACGGCAACACCGGCCATGCCGAAGCGATCCGCGTGACCTTCGACCCCGATCAGATCAGTTACGACGATCTGCTCGACATCTTTTTCGCGACGCACGATCCGACGCAGCTCAACCGCCAGGGGAATGACGTCGGGACGCAGTACCGCTCGGCCATCTTCCCCCAAGACGAGGATCAGGCCCGCAAGGCGCGCGAGGCGATCGAGCGAGCCAACCAGGAGCTTGGCGGGCGCGTGGTCACAACGATCGAGCCCAAGAGCGAATGGTATCCCGCCGAGGGCTATCACCAGGACTATTGGGCGGGCGAGGGGCAGCGGAACCCTTATTGTATCGCGATCATCCCGCCCAAGCTCCAGAAGTTGCGGAAGAGCTTCCAGGCGCGGGTCAAGAGCGCCGGCGCGACCGCCTAAGCGGCCGCGCGCCGCAGGCGATCGTTGATCGCGAAGCCCAGCCCGTGATCGGGCACCGGTGCGACGGCGATGCGCGGCTTGTCCGACGCATCCGCTAGATGAAGCAGCTCGAACAGCCGCATGGCGGCCTCGATCAGATCGGCCGCGGCGCTGAGGGTCGCATCTCCCGCGACAGGGCCGAAGCCGATCAGATATTCGTCAGCGTCAGCAAACGAGGCGTCGAGCCGAACCGGCTTCGAGGGCGCATAATGGCTCGCAAGCTGGCCTGGCGCCTCGATGGTTTCGCCGGGCGCCAGGTCGACGTCGACCTCAATCGGACCCGGACGAAGCAGCCGCAACTTCTCCGCCGTTGCTGCGATAATCGTCGATTCCAGCCCGCGCTCGGTCGCTCCGCCATCGATGATCAAGGGGATCCGACCGCTGAGACTCTTGCCGACATGCGCGGCGCGCGTCGGGCTGATGGAGCCGCTCGTATTGGCGGACGGTGCTGCCAGCGGGCGCCCGACAGCGCGCAGCAGCGCCTGCATTGCCGGATGCGCCGGTATTCGCAGGCCGATGGTCGGCAGGCCGGCCGTCACAAGCGAGGCGATGCCTGAATGCTCCCGAAGCGGGACGACGAGGGTAAGGGGCCCGGGCCAGTGCCGGTCGGCAAGCTGGCGCGCTCGGTCATTGAAGTCGCCCATCCGCTCGGCCTCCGCCAAATCAATGACGTGGACAATCAGTGGGTTGAACCCTGGTCTTCCCTTGGCCTCATAGATACGTGCGACAGCGGTGGCGTTGGTCGCGTCGGCCGCCAAGCCATACACCGTCTCGGTCGGCACGGCGACCGGCTCGCCAGAAAGGATCAGCCGCGCGGCCTCTGCGATGCTGTCGTCGGTGAACGGAAGTAGCCGCGTCTCCATCCGGCGCGGCTAGAGCATAACGCGCGCTGCCGGAATACCTAAGCGCGTTCGTGGTCCAGCAGGCCTGCGGGATCGATGCCGAGGCGGCGCATGCGCGCGCGGATCTCGGGCCATTCCTCGGTCAGGAAGCGGCTGCGCTCCGAATCGCCGAGCCGTGCCCGCGCGCCGGGCGCGACGAACATTCCAACGCCGCGCTTGACGATGATCAGCCCTTCGTCCTGGAAGCCCTGGTAGGCCTTGGCGACGGTCAACGGATTGGCCTGCTCCTCCGCTGCGAGCGCCCGCACCGACGGCAAGGGATCGCCGTCGCCGTATCGTCCGGCGAGGATCGCGTCGGCGATGGTCTCGCGCAGGCGGACATAGACAGGCTTTTCGTGCGGCTTTCCTACCGTCATGCTGTTCTAATACAGCGGAGCGCGGCGAGTTTCAATCGCTGATCAGGAAAGTGTCAGATTCGAGGCGGACCCCATGGCCTCCGAACGCTCGCGAGCGGTGCGCGATCGCGGCCTTCGAGCTCGCGGGAGGCTTGGCCGATGAAAATGAAGCCTGCGATCCGCTCGCCCGGGCCGCAGAAGGCGGCATTCACCTTGGGCGAATAAGCGCGCCAGCCGGTCACCCATCCGGCGACATAGCCGAGCGCGTGCGCGCCAAGCAGCATGTTCATGCCGGCCGCACCGCACGACAGCTGCTGTTCCCACACCGGGATCTTGTGGTCCGGGATCGGCGCCGAGATGAGCACCACGAGCTGCCCGGCATAGTGCGCGAAATCATGCTCTTTCTCGTGGTGGGCAGGCGTGGCGCTCGGGTCTTCGTCGGCAAGCGCTTCGCCCAACACCTTCTCGAACGCGTCACGCTGGTCGTCGGCAACCGTGACGAACCGCCAGGGCAGGAGCTTGCCGTGGTCCGGCGTCCGCGCGGCGATGGTCAGGATCCGTTCCATCTCGGCCGCAGTGGGGCCGGGCCCCACCAGCTCGCGCGGCTTGGCCGAGCGGCGGGTTTCGAGAAGCGACAGGAGCGAGGAGCGGTTGTTGAGCATCTTGCCGTCCATCTAAGGGCGCCATCCTCTCGCAACAATGTGCTTCACAACCGTGATTTGCCCGTTACGGTCGCCGCGCTTTGTGATGGGGAGAGAACCGGATGGTCGATACGCCAGCCGTTGAAGAACCGTTTTCGCCTGCCTCAGGCAGGACGAATCCCGCTGATAAGCAGACCTGGTTCGGCCATCCGCGGCAGCTTGCGCGGCTGTTCACCACCGAGATGTGGGAACGGTTCGGCTATTACGGCATGCGGGCGCTGCTGACGCTCTACCTAACCAAGCATTTCGTCCTCGGCGACCATGCTTCGACGGGGCTGTACGGCGGCTATACCGCGCTGGTTTACCTGACACCGCTGATCGGCGGCTTCATCGCCGATCAGTATTTGGGCTCGAAACGCTCGGTGAAGTTCGGCGCGATCCTGATGGCGATCGGCTATCTTACCCTCGCGTTCGGGGGCCAGCCGTCGAAGCCGTACGCGATGATCGACGGTCAGCGCTACGAAGTTCAGATCGACAATTTCCGCGACCGGCCGAGCAGTGCTGCGAACGAGCAGCGATTCCTCGTCCAGCCGACCGGCGAACGGCTCAAGGTCCAGGGCAATGATGACGGCAGCATCAGCTTGCTCGCCGCCGACGGCCACGTCGCGCGTACTGTGCCCAAGGGCGGGATGCAGGACGAAAGCGACAAGAGCCCGCTGCTAATCGCGATTCTGCTCATCGCGCTCTCGACCATCTCGGTCGGCAACGGCTTCTTCAAGCCCAATATCTCGACGATGGTCGGAGCGCTCTATGAGCAGGGCGACCGTCGCCGTGATGCCGGGTTCACCATTTTCTACATGGGCATCAACCTGGGCTCGATCCTGGGGCAATTCTTCTGCCCGATCCTCGCTGAATGGCTCGGCTGGTGGGCCGGCTTCTCGCTTGCCGGCATCGGAATGCTCACCAGCTATTTGCTGATTCAATTCGACGGCGGACGCCTCGTCGGCATGGGCGAATCTCCGCAGCGCGAGGGCGGCGACAAGGCGCTGATCATCTACGGCCTCGCGGTCCTCGCCATTCCTGTGTTCGTGTTCCTGTTCATGAACCTCATGAACTCGCCCGAGCCGGCGGCTGGATCGGGCATTGTCGGTTACATCCTGTCGTTGTCGCTGATGGGCAAGTTGCTGTTTGGCACGTTCCTCATCGGAGTCCCAGGGATTCTCATCTGGTCCTACGCCAAGGGTAGCCGCCAGGAATTTCAGATGATGGTCGCGGCGATGGTCCTGATCGTATTCAACGTCGTGTTCTGGACCTTGTTCGAGCAGGCGGGTTCGTCGCTGACTTTGTTCGCCGACCGCAACACCGACCGCAGCGTGTTCGGCATGTTCCAGCTGTCGGCGCCGCAGACCCAGAACTTCAACCCTATCGCGATCGTGGTCCTGGCGCCCCTGATGAGCATCCTGTGGGGAGTACTCGCCAGACGCAACCTCGAGCCGTCGATCCCGGTCAAGTTCGCGCTTGCGCTAATGGGCGTCGGCGCGGGCTTCCTGTTCCTGGTGTTCGGCGCCCGCTTCGCCGGGCCGGACTTCAAGGTCGGATTGTGGTGGCTGGCCGGGCTCTACGTCATCCATTCGCTCGCCGAGCTATGCATCTCGCCGGTCGGTCTCAGCATGATCACCAAGCTGTCGATCGCGCGCATCGTCGGGCTGATGATGGGCGTATGGTTCCTGTCGATCTCGGTCGCTCAATATGTGGCCGGCGTCGTCGCCCAGTTCGCGAGCGTCGAGACGGTCGGCGGGCAGGTGACCAACCTCAAGGTCAGCCTCGACACGTATCTCGCCACGTTCACGACGATCGCCTGGATCGCGATTGGTCTCGGCGTCTTGCTGTTCCTGCTGTCCTGGCCACTCCAAAAGTGGATGCACGGTGTCAAATAAGCGCGTTGCGGCGCTGGTTGCCGCCGTCGGCCTGATTTCCGGCTGCGCCGCGTTCGAGGCTAAGCCCAAGAAAGCGCCGCCGGTCGCGATCAACCCGGACCCTTATCCCTCGACCTATGTCCGCTATCCGGGCTTGCCGACGCTCATTCACGGAGCGACGATCCTGGACGGCGATGGCGACCGCATCGACTATGGCGACCTGCTGATCGCAGACGGCGTCATCAAGGCGGTCGAGCCAAACCTCATGGTGCCCGAGGGGGCGGTTGTGGTCGACGGCACGGGCAAGTTCGTGACCCCCGGCATCATCGACGTCCACAGCCACCTTGGCGACTATCCGTCCCCCGACGTATCGTCATTGTCGGACGGCAATGAAGCGACGGACCCTGTGCGGCCGGAGGTCTGGGCCGAGCATAGCGTCTGGCCGCAGGACCCGGGCTTCAGCAGGGCGCTCGCCAATGGCGGCGTCACCACGCTGCAGATCCTGCCGGGCTCGGCGAATTTGTTCGGCGGCCGTTCGGTGGTGCTCAAGAATGTCCCGGCGCGCACTACGCAGGCGATGAAATTCCCAGGCGCGCCCTACGGCCTCAAGATGGCGTGCGGCGAGAATCCCAAGCGGGTTTATGGCTCGAAGGGCACCATGCCGCAGACGCGGATGGGCAATATCGCGCTGACCCGCCAGACCTGGATCAAGGCGGTCGAGTATAAGCGCAAGTGGGACAAGTATGAGAAGGAGGGCGGGGACGCCCCTGACCGCGACCTCGCGATGGACACGCTGCGCGGTGTGCTCGAAGGCAACATCCTGGTCCAGAACCATTGCTATCGCGCCGACGAGATGGCCATCATGATCGATATGGCCAAGGAGTTTGGCTACCGCGTCACCGCGTTTCACCATGCTGTCGAAGCTTACAAGATCGCCGACCTTTTGCGGGACAATGACGTCTGCGCCGTGATGTGGGCCGACTGGTACGGCTTCAAGATGGAAAGCTACGACGCGATCAAGGAGAACATCCCGCTCGTCCATAATGCCGGGGCGTGCGCGATCGTCCACTCGGACGATCCCAACTACATCCAGCGCCTGAATCAGGAAGCGGCGAAGGCGCTCGCCGACGGGATCCGCGCCGGCATTCCTAACTTGAGCGAGGCCGTCGCCTGGGAGTGGCTCAGCCGCAATCCGGCCAAGGCGCTCGGAATCCTCGACAAAACGGGCACGCTAACGCCCGGCAAGATGGCTGATGTGGTGCTGTGGAACGGCGATCCGTTCAGCGACTATACCCGGCCCGAACGGGTGTGGATCGACGGCGCATTGATGTACGACGCCGACGATCCCAAGCGGCGGCCGGTCAGCGACTTCGAGCTCGGGCAGCCCGGCGAGGGAGACACGAAATGATCCGCGCTGCGATCGCCACGCTGCTTGTGGCTGCGGCCGCGCCGGCGGCGGCGCAGACCTTCGCCATCGTCAATGGCATCGTCGCGCTCGGCGATGGCTCGGCGCCCATCCAGGGCGGCATGGTCGTGATTCGGGACGGGCGCATCGTCGCCGCCGGCGACGTCCGGATGAAACTGCCGGCCGGAACGCAGGCGATCGACGCCACGGGCAAATGGGTCACCCCGGGGATCGTCGCCGGCTTCTCCAGGCTTGGCCTCGCGGAAGTCGATCTGACCGCCAGCGAGGAAGATGGCGGGGGCAGGTCAGACACATCTGGAGCGGCCGACGACACGACCTCGACCGGGCCGTTCAGTGCCGCGATCGACGTCGTTCCGGCGATCAACCCGCTCGACACCACCATCTCCGTCAACCGCGCGGACGGGGTCACGCGGGCCCTGGTCGCCCCGAGCGCAGGCAAGAGCATCTTCGCTGGGCAAGGCGCGGTGATCGACACCGGCGCCGACATGGAGCCGGTCACGGCAGCGCGCAAATTCCAGTTCGTCGAGCTCGGGGAGGCCGGCGCCGCGAACGCGGGCGGCTCGCGCGCCTCGGCGCATGTCCTGTTCCGCAACGCCCTGCGCGAAGCGGCCCAGCTGCGCCGTTACGCAGCCCCGGTCGCGGCATCGGCGGCGCGAACGCCGGATGAGCGCGACCGCCCCGTGATCGGCAACCCCAATGAGTCGCGGATCTACGGTGCTGACGCGCGCCGCAGCCAGGACGTGCTGTTGACCCGTTTTGATGCCGCTGCGCTGGTTCCGGTGCTGCAAGGCCGGCAATATTTGCTCGTTCACGTCGAGCGGGCGAGCGACATCCTCCAGGTGCTCGACCTCAAGCGCGAATTTCCTGCGCTCAAGATTGTACTCGTCGGCGCGAGCGAGGGTTGGCTGGTCGCGGACCGAATTGCCAGCGCGCGGGTGCCGGTCATCGCTTCGGCCGTGAACGACCTGCCAGCCTCGTTCGAGCAGGTCGCCGCGACCCAGTCCAATGTCGGTCGGATGCGCGCCAAGGGCGTCAATGTGTCGATCGGCATGATCGGCGACAACGACACGCGCAACCTCTTCATGGAGCGGCAGTACGCAGGCAATCTCGTCGGATTGCAGAAAATCCCCGGGGCCACTGGCGTGAGTTGGGGTGAGGCGCTGGCGATGATCACCTCCAGAGCCGCTGGCGCGATCGGCATGGGAGGTGAGATCGGGAGCCTCGCCCCGGGCCGCCGGGCCGACGTGGTCATCTGGTCGGGCGATCCGCTCGAGGGCACGAGCGCCGCCGAACAGGTGTTCATCGACGGCGTCCGACAGCCGCTCCAGACGCACCAGACGCGGCTGCTCGACCGCTACCGTTACCTGCCGCGGCGCGACCTGCCCGAGGCTTACCGGCATTGACCGTCCAGATAGGCCTGCTGCTGTCGGCAATAGCCTTCGTCGGCACGCATTTCCTGCTGTCGCACCCGCTCCGCGCCCGGCTCGTCGAGTCGACGGGCGAGAAGGCGTTTCAGGGCCTTTATTCGGTGGTTGCGCTGATCACCTTCGGCCTGATGGTCTATTTCTACCGCAAATGTGGCCGCGAGCCGCCGCTGTGGGATGCCGGCCTCGCCGGCTGGATCGCCGGGACATTGCTGATGTGGCTCGCATCGATCCTGTTTGTCGGCTCGTTCGTCGGCAATCCCGCGCTGCCCGGCGCGCGCGGACGGAGGGGAGGGCCGAGGGGCGTCTTCGCGCTGACGCGGCACCCGATGATGTGGGGCTTCGCACTTTGGGCGGCGGTGCACCTGATGATCCTCGCTCAGCCCAAGAGCATTGTGTTCGACGGAGCGATCATCCTGCTCGCGCTGGCCGGAGCGGCGGGTCAAGACCGCAAGAAGGCGCAGCTGATGGGCGAAGCCTGGCACGAATGGACCGCCCAGACGGCGTTCGTGCCATTCACGCGAGGGCTCGCCAATCCTGGAGCCGTCGCGCTGGCTGGGGGAACGCTGCTGTTCCTGATCGCGACCTGGGCTCACCCCGTTCCAGCGGGAATCTGGCGCTGGATCTAGTGTCGTCGCCCCGGCCTTGAGCCGCGGTCCGCCTTGTTTCTTGCTAGCGATGAGAAGAGAAGGCAGATGCCGGATCAAGTCCGGCATGACGGAATTGGAATGACGCGCAAATTCTTCGGCACCGACGGTATCCGCGGGACGACCAACTTCGAACCGATGACGGCGGAGACCGCGCTTCGCGTCGGCCAGGCGGCGGGCGCACATTTCCTTCGCGGCGACCACCGCCACCGCGTTGTCATCGGGAAGGATACGCGTCTCTCCGGCTATATGATGGAATCGGCCATGGTCGCCGGATTTACCAGCGTCGGCATGGATGTGGTTCTTCTGGGCCCGATGCCGACGCCCGCGGTGGCAATGCTGACGCGGTCGATGCGCGCCGATCTCGGCGTGATGATCTCGGCCTCGCACAATCCCTTCGCGGACAATGGCATCAAGCTGTTCGGGCCTGACGGGTACAAGCTCAGCGACGAGGACGAGCGGGCGATCGAACGGCGGCTCGAAAAGGAGCCTAAGCTCGCCAAGTCGGAGATGATCGGCAGGGCCCGCCGGATCGACGATGCCCGCGGCCGCTATGTCCAGTTCGCCAAGGACACCTTCCCCGAGCATCTGCGGCTCGATGGCCTCAAGGTGGTGGTCGATTGCGCCAACGGCGCCGCTTATCATGTTGCGCCCGAGGCGCTGTGGGAGCTGGGCGCCGAGGTGATCCCGATCGGCGTCTCGCCCGACGGCACCAACATCAACGATGGTTGCGGATCGACCCACCCGCAGCTGCTGCAGGAGACGGTGGTCGCAAGTGGAGCGGACATCGGCCTCGCACTCGACGGCGACGCCGACCGGCTGCTTGTCGCCGACGAGAAGGGCCATCTTGTCGATGGCGACCAGCTGATGGCGTTGATCGCGCTCGGACTGCAGGCCCGCGGCGAGCTTCGCGGGGATGCGGTGGTCGCGACCGTCATGTCCAACCTTGGCCTCGAACGGAAGCTCGGCGACGCGGGCTTGAAGCTCCTTCGGACTCAGGTCGGCGACCGCTACGTGCTCGAAGCGATGCGCAAGAGCGGCTGCAACGTCGGCGGCGAGCAGTCGGGGCACATCATCCTAGCCGACCATGCGACCACCGGCGACGGGTTAGTTGCCGGCCTCCAGGTGCTGGCTTCGCTGGTCGAGGCGAATGCGCCGGCGAGCGAGCTTCTGCGCCAGTTCGAGCCGCTGCCGCAACTGCTCAAGAACGTGCGCTTCAATGGCGGCAGCGAACCGTTGGAGGCGGACAGCGTGAGGAAGCGCATCGCCGCCGCCGAAACCGAACTCGAGGGGCGGGGCCGCCTGCTTATCCGAAAGTCGGGTACCGAGCCCCTGATCCGGGTGATGGCGGAAGGCGACGACCCCGCAATGGTCGAGCGGCTGGTGGACGATATTTGCGAGGCTGTCGCAGCGTCGGCGTGAACGCTTTCTTCGCAATTGCGGGTCAAAGAGTCGTTCAGTGCGCATGGAAAACTTCGCTCGACGGGGCGGAGCCGGGGTCGAGTCGCATATGACCACTGCTCGGATCCTGATCATCGCCGGCTCGGATTCGAGCGGCGGCGCGGGGATTCAGGCGGACATCAAGACGGTGACCATGCTCGGCGGCCACGCGATGACCGCAGTCACCTCCATTACCGCCCAGAACACCGTTGGCGTCAGCGGCGTCCACCCGGTTCCGGCCGAGATGATTCTTGCGCAAATCGATGCAGTTATCAGCGATATCGGAGTCGACGCGGTAAAGATCGGCATGATCGGCGGCGCGTTTGCGGCCGAGCAAGTGGCTAGCCGTCTCGAGCGCTTGCGCGCGGAGCAGCCGGGCTTGCCGATCGTGTTCGACCCGGTGATGGTTGCGACCAGCGGCGCGTCGCTCGCCGACGAGCCGACGATCGCCGCCTTCGGGCGGCTGATGGACGTTGCCACGATCGCCACGCCCAATCTTCCCGAGCTCAAGCGGCTGACCGCCGAGGACGATCCCGTGTCGGCCGCGCTTCACCTGGTCGGCGCCCACGGCTGCGCGGTGCTGATCAAGGGCGGGCACGAAGAGGGCGACGCGCTCGCCGACGCGCTGATTGAGACCGACAATATGACCAGCTGGCAGGGCCAACGGATCGATACGACCAGCACCCACGGGACCGGCTGCACGCTTGCCAGCGCGATGGCCTTCTTCCTGGCGGAGGGATCGAGTCTCGCCGACGCGGTCGCCCGGGCGCGCGAGTTTGTCCGTGTCGCGCTACACGATGCGCCGGGACTGGGAGAGGGCGCGGGGCCTATGGGCCACGGTCGTGTTCGCCTGGACGTCGGCGCCGGCCCCAGGCTCAACCAGGTAACTGTCACCGGTACCAATTACGAGCGCTCGGCGGACTTCTATCGTCGCCTCGGGCTCAAGCAGATCGTCGACAGCCCGGACACCGGTTATGCGCGGTTCGAGACGGCGGGCGGCGTGACCTTGTCGGTCCAGATCGACCCGGACGAACGGATCCTCGCAACGACCGCCATCTATCTCGAATGCGACGATCTCGATCAGCGGGTCGAACAGCTCGCGCGAAGCGGCATCGCGTTCGAGCATGGGCCTCGCAACCAGCCTTGGATGTGGCGCGAGGCACGGCTGCGCGACCCCGACGGCAACATCATCTTCTTCTACAAGGCGGGCGAGAACCGCCGCTTCCCGCCGTGGCGGATGGAAAGCTGACCCATGTTCCTGCGGAGGCAGGAGCCCAGAATTTCTGTTGATAGCTCAATGAACTGGTCTGGACCCCTGCCTGCGCAGAGGTACACAAAGCGACTCAATGCCGCGGCGCTGTTCCTTTAAGCTCGAGCTCGAATTCCCGCAGCCCCTCGCCGGGGTCGACGAAGCCGGCTGTGCGCCGCTCGCCGGTCCCGTCGTGGCGGGTGCCTGCATTCTCGACCGCGATAAATTTCCCCGCGGGATTGACGACAGCAAGAATCTGCCGATCGAAAAGCGCGAGGCGATCTACGGCCGCCTCGTCAAATGCTCGGCCTGGGGCGTGGGCATCGCGACCGTTGAGGAAATCGACCAGATCAACATCTATTGGGCGCGGATGCTGGCGATGACCCGCGCGGTCGAAGCGCTCGGGCTCGAGCCGGCCTGGGTGCTGGTCGACGGCAATGCGACGCCGCGGTGGCAGCGGCCGTCGAAGGCGATCGTCGACGGCGACGCCAAATGCCGGTCGATCGCCGCCGCGTCGATCATTGCCAAGGTCACGCGCGACCGGATGATGGCTGAGTATGCCGCGGAATATCCGGGCTACGGCTGGGAGCATAACCGCGGCTATCCGACCCCCAATCACCGTCGCGCGATCAACGATCTCGGGCTGACCCCGCTACACCGGCGCAGCTTCGGCCTGGTGCGCGCAATCGCCGAGCGGGACGCTCAGCCGGAGCTGGTCTTCGAAATTTCGCCGGGCGAGTCCCTGGAGTCACACCCACCAGAGGTTGAGTCCGTACCCGAGGCGCTGACTCAATATGTTGTGGCGGAGGCGCGGTCGACCGCCGCATGATCGAGTCCCAACGCGGGGCGTTAACCCTTGATTGCTTGACCCGGAGTCCAGCCTGACTCACCTTCGCCCGTCAACGGAGGGGCAGAAGGTCAATGAATCTCATCGCCCGCATTGCGGAGCCTGTGGTGCGTGCGCGCGCCACGCCGCGCGAGTTGCCGCTCGATACCATCCTGGAGGGGGATTGCATCGCCCAGATGGCGCGGCTCCCCGACCGATCTGTCGACATGATCTTTGCCGACCCGCCTTACAATCTGCAGCTCGGCGGCGACCTGTTCCGCCCCGAAGGCGGCCGCGTCGACGCGGTCGACGACGATTGGGACAAGTTCGACAGCCTCGCCGTTTACGACGGCTTCACGCGCGGCTGGCTCGAGCAGGCGAGGCGGGTGCTCAAGGACGACGGCACGATCTGGGTGATCGGCAGCTATCACAACATCTATCGCGTCGGCGCGCTGCTCCAGGATGCGGACTTCTGGATTCTCAACGACGTCGTGTGGCGCAAGGCGAACCCGATGCCTAATTTTCGGGGCACCCGCTTCACCAACGCTCACGAGACGCTCATTTGGTGCGCCAAGGATGAGGGCGCGCGGTACACCTTTAATTACCGTTCGATGAAAGCGTTGAATGACGATCTTCAGATGCGGTCTGATTGGCTTTTGCCGATTTGCGCGGGACCGGAGCGACTGAAGGGCGAGGACGGGGCGAAGGCGCATCCGACGCAAAAGCCGGAGGCCTTGCTGTACCGGATCCTGCTGGCCTGCACGAAGCCCGGTGATGTGGTGCTCGACCCATTTTTCGGCACGGGCACAACTGGCGCGGTCGCGCGGCGGCTCGGCCGGCGATGGATCGGGATCGAGCGGGAGCCGGCCTATGTGAAGGTCGCGCGCGAGCGGATCGATTCGACCCTGCCGCTCGATGAGAGCGCGATGCAAACCGTGCTCGACAAGCGCGAGCAGCCGCGCGTCGCCTTCGGCGTGCTGGTAGAAAGCGGGCTCGTCGCGCCCGGCACGATGCTGACCGATTCGAAACGCCGCTGGGCCGCTGCGGTGCGTGCCGACGGCTCGATCGCCTGTGATACCCACGCGGGTTCGATCCACAAGGTCGGCGCGGCGCTCCAGGGTGCGCCGTCATGCAATGGCTGGACCTTCTGGCACATCGCCGATGGCGGCGTGCTGACGGCGCTCGACACCCTGCGGCAACAGCATTTGTCCGCACAAGCTTAGCGCTTGCGTCGCTCGCTGCCGCCGACGAGAGTAACCGTGTGACGCGCAATACGCGGCAAGCGGCGGTCTATTTCCTGTCAGCGCTGGCGCTTGCCGGGACGCTGAGCATCACTGCTTCGTCCGCCCAGCAAGCCGAGTGGGCAGCCGTCCCGGAGCCGCCTGCGCAGCTGTTGGCCGAACATCGGCGACTGTTCGTTGCCCTCGACGCGCTCAAGCCGCAGCAGCCGGCCACGGTCGACGCCTATGTCGTCGTCGTCGCGCTCGACGGTGATCCTGTCTTCAACCGCGAGGCGCGCGAGGCCGGGCGTGTGCTTTCCGCCCGCTTCGATGCCGCCGGTCGAACGATCGTGCTCGCCAACGACCAGGGCAATGACAAGGCGGCCGGGCCGGGCTCGCCTGAAACGCTGGCCCTGGCGTTGGCGCGGGTCGCGGAGCTGATGGACCTGAACGAGGATGTCCTGATCCTCTATAGCACGAGCCACGGCGAGCCGGACGTTGGTCTGGTCTACAAGGATTTGCGGCGCGGCGCGGGCGTCATTTCCCCGCCGCGGCTCGCCAGCATGTTGAGCTCACTCGGAATCGGGAACCGGTTATTGATCCTCCAGGCCTGCTTTGCCGGTCAGTTCGTACCTGCGCTCAAGGGCCGGAGCACGATCGTCGTCACCGCCGCGGCCGCCGACCGCTCGTCGTTCGGGTGCCAGGCGGGCAATGACTGGACCTTCTTCGGCGACGCGCTGATCAATCATGCCTTCCGCCAGCCGCTGCCGCTCGACGTGCAGCTGCAGCGGGCCTCGGCGTTGATCGCCGCCGCCGAGGGCCGCGAAAGGCTGACACCGTCCAATCCACAGGTCAGCACCGGTTCGGACACCGCCAAGTGGCTCAGCCGGCTCCAGGAACGAGAGCCCAAATCGACGTCCGAGCCGGTCGGCCAGTCGGTCCTCGGCCTCGGCAGATGAGCGTCTCCATGCGCACGCTCCTCCGGCCGACTGCCTTTGTCGACTCCCCGTTCGGTCATGACGGGAAGGTCGCTCGCCTCGCGGGCGGCATGAACTGGTTCGCCGCGGTCGAGCTGATTCACGTCGACGGCCATTGTCGGGTCTCGGCCGAGCTGGTGCCGGTCGAGGAGATCGAAGCGCGGTTCGACGATGGCATGGCGGCGCAGTGGCAGGCGCTGACCGCGCCGCGCGGCGCGCTGCAACTCGGGGGGCGCACGATCCGTCTCGACCAGCCGCAGGTGATGGGAATCGTCAACGCGACCCCCGACAGCTTCTCGGACGGGGGCCAGTTCGCCGATGCCGCCGAAGCCGGCGAGGCCGGGGCGGCGATGGCCGGGGCAGGCGCGGCTATCGTCGATGTTGGCGGCGAATCTACCCGGCCCGGTGCGCGCTCCATCTGGGAAGGCGATGAGATCGAAAGAGTGGTGCCGGTGATCCGGCAGCTTGCGGCGGCTGGGACCGCGGTATCGTGTGACACGCGCAAGGCCGACGTCATGACGGCAGCTGTCGAGGCCGGGGCGCGGATGATCAACGACGTGTCGGCGCTCACTTACGATCAGCGCTCGGCGGAAGTCGCGGCCGGACTGAACGTGCCCGTCGTGCTGATGCACCACCGTGGCGCTCCCGAGGTCATGCAGGAGGATCCGCGCTACGATGACCTGCTGGTCGAGGTCTATCTGTGGCTGGAGGAACGGATCGCCGCCGCGATCGACGCCGGCGTTTCGCGTGACCACATCCTGGTCGACCCGGGATTCGGCTTCGGCAAGAATGTCGGCCACAATCTCGAACTGATGAACGGCCTTGGGCTGTTCCATTCGCTTGGGTACCCGCTGGTCGTGGGTGCCAGCCGGAAGCGCACCATCGGCGCGCTCTCGGGCGAGACCCCCGCCGACAAGCGGCTGGGCGGCAGCATAGCTTTCGCGATGAAGGCCGTTGAGCAGGGCGCGCAGGTCGTCCGCGTCCACGATGTCTTCGAAACGGTGCAGGCGCTGCGCGTGTGGCGTGGCATGCGCGACCAGGCGCTGACGCCGCGGACCTAGGCGGCGGTGTCGATCCCGAGCTCGCCGAGCTTGCGGTAGAGCGTCGAGCGGCCGATCCCGAGCCGCCGCGCGACCTCGGTCATGCGACCGCGATAATGGCCGATCGCGAGGCGGATGATGTCGGCCTCGATTTCTTCGAGCGGCCGCAGATGGCCATCGCCGCTGTACAGCGTGATCCCGGGCGATCCGGCCAGAACCTCGTCGCTGCGCTCGGCGCTCATCGTCGGCGTAAAGTCGGTTTGGCGAGCCGTGTACCGCGACTGGGTCGCGATGTGCGGGAAGTCCTGCGCGGTCAGTGAGTTGCCCTCGCATTGAAGCGCGGCGCGGAACAGCACGCCGGCAAGCTGGCGGACGTTGCCGGGCCAGCCGTAGCGCATCAGCACGGCAAGTGAGTCATTGCCGATCGACAGCTGCCGGATGCCGGCGTGATCGGCGAGCCGCTGAAGCAGGTGGCGGGCGAGCGCGGGAATGTCGCCGCTGCGTTCGCGAAGCGGGGGAAGCGTCACGGTGGTCGCGCCGATTCGCTCGGTCAGGCCCGCGAGGAAGTCCTCGGGCAAAGCGCGGCTGCTGGTGGCAATCACCCGAACATCGACCGAATAGCTGCCGTTAAGGCCAACCGGACGAACTTCGCCGGTCGCCAGCACGCGGTCGAGCAGCTCCTGGGTCTCGGCCGGAAGCACGGCGATTTCGTCGAGGATCAGCGTCCCGGTGTCGGCCTGCACCAGCTTGCCGGTCTTGGCGGCGAACGCGCCCGGGAAGGCGCCTTTCTCATGCCCGAACAGCTCACTGTCGATGATATTCGCGGGCACCGACTTGCAGTCGAGCGCGAGCAGTGGACCTTTGGCCCTCAAACTTGCCGCGTGGATCGCGCGGGCGAGGGTTTCCTTGCCGGTGCCCGGCTCGCCGATGATAAGCACCGGCAGCCGGTTTCGTGCCGACTTGGCGGCGACTGCGAGCGCGGCGCGGAAGTCCGGCGCGGCGCCGATCAGCTGCTCGAGATCGAGCGTCGGTGCGAGCTTCTCCGAGACGGGCGCGAGCTCGCCGGCTGCACGGCGGCGATCGGCATTGGCTGCCAGTGCCTCCAGGAGGCGCTCGGGCGCGACCGGGCGCACGAGGAAATCGGACGCGCCGGCGCGCATCGCCTCCACCGCGGCGGACACCGTGTCGCCGTGCGACAGGACGATCACCGGCAGGCTCGGACGATGTTCGCGCAACGACGTGATCAGCTGCGGCCCTTTCTCGGCTTCCCAGCTACCGAGCAGTGCGGCGAGGACTTCGCGACCGTGCGGGCCCTGCAGAAGCGCCAGCGCCATCTCTTCGTCGGCGGCGCCGACGACGCTCCACCCGGCGCGCCCGGCAATCGCGGAGATCAGCCGGCGTTCCTCGGGATTGGCGTCCAGCAGCAACAGTGATCGTGTGGGTTCTTCGCGCATCGCTCACGCGTACGTCAAAAGCGGTAAAGGGGAGCTTAAGGGATCCGCCGGAGCGGGGCTTGGGTACCGGCCATCGCCTTGTTATGGACGCCTCCACATCTCGATCTCGACAGAGGGGAAGTTGAATGGCCGAAGAAGAGCCGATCCTGGTCAGTCCGCCGACACAGGAGATGGCGCATCACGTTGCCGACTACACGCGGTTCACCATGATGCTCAAATGGGGGGCCCTGACGTGCCTCGTCATCGGTTTCATCGTTCTCCTGATCCTGCGCTAGCCGAGACATGAAAATCGCGGTCCTGAAAGAGGCGGCGGGCGAGACCCGCTGTGCTGCCGTTCCCGAGACTGTGAAGAAATTCATTGCGTTGGGAGCCGAAGTTGCCGTCGAGCGTGAAGCGGGAGTGGGTGCCTCCATCGCAGACTCCGACTTCGAGGCCGCCGGAGCGACGCTCGGCATTCGCGCCGAGGTGCTTAAGGGGGCGGGGATCATCCTGACGATCGGCGGGCCGGATCCCGCGACTCTCAAAGGCGTAGAAGCGGATGCGCTTCTCGTCGGCGGCCTCGACCCGTTGCGCCGGCGCGACGCGATCCAGGGCTACGCCGCCGCCGGACTGCAGGCGATGGCGATGGAATGGATGCCGCGGATCACGCGCGCGCAGTCGATGGATGTGCTGTCGTCGCAATCGAACCTTGCCGGCTACAAGGCCGTGGTTGATGCGGCGGCTTCGTACGGGCGCGCCTTCCCAATGATGATGACGGCGGCCGGGACAGTGAGCCCGGCCAAGGCCTTCGTCATGGGCGTCGGAGTCGCCGGGCTGCAGGCGATCGCGACGGCGCGGCGCCTGGGCGCCCAAGTCAGCGCGACCGACGTGCGCTCGGCTACGAAGGAGCAGATCCAGTCATTGGGCGCCAAGCCGATCTTCGTCGAGAATGTGGCCGGGATCGAGGGGGAGGGCGCGGGCGGCTACGCCACGGAAATGTCGGACGAATATCAGAAGGCTCAGGCCGAGCTGGTGTCGGCCCACATCGCCAAGCAGGATATCGTCATCACCACCGCGCTGATCCCCGGACGCCCGGCGCCGAGACTGATCAGCGACGCGCAAGTGGCCTCGATGCGCGCCGGAAGCGTGATCGTCGACCTTGCGGCCGACGCCGGCGGCAACATCGAAGGGACAGTCAGCGGGGAGTCCGTCGTGAAGCACGGCGTGACGATCATCGGCGCCACAAATCTGGCGCGCAGCCTCGCCGCGGACGCATCGGCGCTGTTCGCTCGCAACCTGTACAATTTCCTCTCCGCCTTCTGGGACAAGGGGCAGGGGCGGCCGATCCTCCCCGATGACGACGAGATCGTGAAAGGGATTCGCCTGACTCAAGGCGGAAAGATCGTGAACGAGCGGCTGACCACCGCCTGATCCCGAGTGAATACGTCCGACATCCTGGTCATTGGCGGCGGGATCGCCGGTCTATCGGCCGCGGCGGCCTTGTCCAGGCACGCGCGAGTGACCGTCCTGGAGGCGGAGGCGCAGATCGGCTTCCACTCCTCGGGACGCAGCGCGACCATGCTGCATTATGCGCTGGGAGACCGCTTGGTGCGCGCGCTGACGCTCGCCAGCCGAGACTTCTTCGACTCGCCGCCGGACGGCTTTAGCGAGGTTCCGCTTGGGTGCCGGATGCCGGTGCTGATCCACGCCCGCGAGGATGAACGCGAGGCGCTCGACAAGCTCGAGGCCGAGCTGTCGGCATTCGCCGCCCTCGAAAGGCTGGACGCGCGGGGCGTCCACGAACTCTGTCCGCTGCTCAAGCAGGATGCGCTCTACGGTATCGCCGATCGCAACGGCATCCGGCTCGACCCGCACGCGCTCCTTCAAGGCAATCTGCGACAGCTGAGGGCCCGTGGCGGCGCGCTGCATTCCGGACAACGCATCGCTGCCATCGAACATGAGGGCGGCGTCTGGACCGTGACGACCGAAGCCGGCGAGCGATTTTCGTCGCCGATCATCGTCAACGCAGCGGGCTCGTGGGCCGACGCGGTCGCGCGGCTA
Source organism: Sphingomonas sp. (assembly GCF_045810705.1). Classification (GTDB taxonomy): domain Bacteria; phylum Pseudomonadota; class Alphaproteobacteria; order Sphingomonadales; family Sphingomonadaceae; genus Sphingomicrobium. The sequence continues at coordinate 117,605 of NZ_JBJMVI010000019.1, forward strand.
GCGGGCGTTTCGCCGCTCGGGCTCGAGCCGAAACGGCGGACGATCATCACTTTCGACGCGCCGCACGGCACCAACCTGGATGCCTTGCCCTTCGCCAAGACGATCGGAGACGAACTGTATTTCGCGCCCGAGACCGGGCGTCTGTTCGCCTCGCCGATGGACGAGGTGCCGAGCGAACCCTGCGACGCACAGCCCGAGGAATTGGAAGTGGCGCTCGCGGCCTACCGGATCGAGGAACGGACGATTGTGAAGGTCGGGCGAATCCACAGCCGCTGGGCGGGGCTTCGGACCTTTACTCCCGACAAGCATCCCGCAGTGGGTTTTGCCGCCGGCGTCGAAGGCTTCTTTTGGCTGGCGGGTCAGGGCGGTTTCGGGCTGCAGACCTCGCCGGCGATGGCCTCGATTGTCGAGTCACTCATCGTCGGGACACCCTGGGCTGTGCCCGATGTCGCCCCCGGTGCGCTACTCGCTCGCCGATTCCTTTCGTAGGACGCACAGGTCGACCCAGCGCTCGCCTGCCAGATCGAACAGTCGCTTCACGAGGATCTCCACCGAAGTGTTGGGTGAGTCCGCCGGTGGATAGACGATATCGAACGCCTTTAGTGCGACGCGCGAATCGGCAGCACTATAATCGCCTGTCAAAGCATGATCGCGCGTTAGACGGCGCCAGGCCGCGCCGCCAGCGGTCGCGCAGCACCGAGAATTGGACACAAACGACAAGCGCCCGCGATACGACGGGCGCTTGGTAAGTTGTTGAAATACAGCCCGGCTTTACTGGGGCCGAAAACGGTTAGCCGTTTTCGCCGCCGCCGTCCCAGCCATAGCCGAGGGCCCAGCTCCAGAAACCACGGACGGTCTTGATCTTCTTCATCGTCATCACCCCGTTTGTCGAACTGCGATTCGGCAGCTGGGGCGATGTTAACCTTAATCGGCATGGTTAGCAAACGGTTAACCAAAGTCAGGGGCGGCGCTCCGCTGAGAAGCGGATCCTCGTTACTTTACCGGAACTGGTTGCTTAGGCGGCGCTTCGCTTACGGTCGGACGACAGGCGCTTGGCCAGACTGTCCAGGCTCATCGGGCGGCCGATCGCAAAGCCCTGGGCGATGTCGCAGCCCATTTCGATCAGAAGGTCGAGGATGTCGCGGGTCTCGACGCCCTCGGCGACGACCTTGCGGCCGAGCGAGTGGGCGAGGCCGATGGTCGACTGGACCATCAACCGGTCGCTGCGGTTGTCGACGATGCCTTTTACGAAGCTTTGGTCGATCTTGATCTCGGTCGCCGGGATCTTCTTCAGATATTCCAGCGTCGAAAGTCCCGTTCCGTAATCGTCGATGGCGATGTTTACGCCGAGGTCGCGCAGGCGCGCGATCATGTCGAGGCCTTCGCCGGTGCCGGTCAGCGCCGCGGTCTCGGTCAGTTCCAGCGTCAGATGCTGCGCCGCTAGGCCATGCCGGGCGAGCAGCGCAGAGAGGCGCAGCGTGAAGCCCTTGTCGGTAAGCAGCCGCGCTGAAAGGTTGACGGCCATGTCGAAATCCGTGCCGCGCTTGTTGATCTGCGCCGCTGCGGTAACCGCTTTCTCGAGCACGAAATCGGTGAGCTTGCCGATGCGGTTGTGCTGCTCGGCGGCGGCAACGAATTCCGAGGCTGCGATCGGCCCCTTCTCCGGGTGCGTCCACCGGGCAAGCGCCTCGGCGCCGATAATCCGGCGGGTCCCGATCTCGAGCTTAGGCTGATAGGCGACCCATACTTCACCGCGATCGATCGCCTCATCGAGCTGGCTGAGCATCGACAGCTTCCACGACGCCGTCTCCAGGCTTTCGGGATCGTGATATTTCCACTTGAGGCCATCGTGAGCGGCGTCGTCGGCTGCAACCAGCGCGCTTGCGAAGCGGCTCGCCGTCGACCGGCCGCCGCCGACCTCGACGCCGAAGGCTACCGTCAGGTCCATGGACAGGCTGGCGATCCGTGCGGGGTTACGGAATAGTACGTGAAGCGCCTCAAGGTGATTGGCGAACGGCTGGTGCGGCTCCTCGAACCAGGCAAAAATCCCGCCGTCGCCCTGATAGAGTATGCGGTCGGGCGACCCGACCTTCAAACGCGATACGATCTGGTCGACCAGCTGCCGTTCGTTCGCGGCGGGCAGGGTGGCGACGATCTCCTCGTAATTGAGGACCCGCGCGACGACGATCGCCTTGCCGCGCCCGTTCGAATTGGCGCGAAGGGCGTTCAGGTTCGGCAGGTTCGTCGTTGGATTGATGAATCCACTCGCGCGGTAGCGGCGCCAGATGATTACGCTCGACACGATCAGCACGACGAACAGCGCCGGAGTCATGTCGAGATAGATCAGATAGGCCTCAGGAAGTGCCGGCCCAATGAACAGCGCCACGGCCGTCAGGGCCAGGATGGCACCTTGTTGGCCCGCTCTGCGCCGGGTCAGCGCAAGGGCACAGAGCGCCAGGCTGACCGCGAACAGCGGTACCCAGCCGAGATCCACCGGCTTGCCGGACCTCAAGGTTTCGGCGCCGATCGCGTGGACATAGACGCCGCCCATCTTGCCTGTTCCGGGCACGAAGAATTGGTCGCCGGTCGAATCGGCTGTGACGCCAATCAACACCGTCTTCCCGCGAATCAGGCGCGGATCGAACCTGCCGCTCAGCACCGCCCCGGCCGAAACGTTCGGGATCGAATAGGGGTCGACCGAATAATCGGGGGCGAAGGTCTCGTCTGGCCTGCCTGAACGATTCGCGAGGAGTGCGGCGAAGGACGGCACCGTTTGGCCGTTCCGCATCGTGCCGTACGGAATGCGCGTGACTGCATTTTGGTAATTGTACAGCCAACTGATGCTCGCGACGGTCGCGTTCCGCGCAAAAATAGGAAGCGGCACTGCCGTTTCATGTTCGCCGCCGCCGGGTCCGGCGCGAGTCCGCGCGGCGAGCACGACGCGCTTCGATCGCTTCAGCGCCTCCGCCAGACTATTGTCGTCGAGCGGATCCGTCGGTCCGAAGAATCCGATGTCGAAGACGATGCGATTCGCACCCGCCTGCGTAAGCTGATCGACGAGATGGGCCTCTTCACGTCGCGGCCACGGCCAACGCCCGACATCCCGAAGGGCATCGCTGTCGATCTTGACGAGGACAATCTCGCCGCTGGCCTTGTGCCAGTGGAGCAGGTTGCGGATCGTCCGCAGATAATCCTCGGCGATCTCTCCAAAGCCGATCAAGCCGAAGATCAGCCCGGCCAGCGTCGTCCACAACAACAGCTTCCACGGCTTGCGGCCCGCGTCCTGATCACTGCGCTTCGACACCTGCGGCTGCTTCCTTCCCAACGAGCGTCACACGCATGCGCGCGAAAAGGTTAGGAAAACGCTAACCGGATTAAAATTAACAGCAGGCCGGTCGACCGACGTCGGCACTCGACAGTTCCAGAACGACCCGCCAAGAAAGCGGCCGCCATTGAGGAGCCGTCATGGACTTCATTTCGATCCTGTCGATCTTCGTGCTTGCCTGTTTCGTCGGCTATTATGTCGTCTGGTCGGTCACCCCCGCGCTGCACACGCCGCTGATGAGCGTCACCAACGCTATTTCCTCGGTCATCGTGGTCGGCGCGCTGATCGCATCCGCTGCGGCTGGTAGCCCGGCTTCGAAATGGCTCGGTCTCGCGGCGGTCACGCTGGCCAGCGTGAACATCTTCGGCGGATTCGCGGTCACCGCGCGCATGCTGGCGATGTACAAGAAGCGGGAGTGGCCCGATGCATGAAGCCGCGCCGCAGCCGGCCTGGGCGCTGCTCGCTTACCTCGTCGCGGGCATTTGCTTCATCCTGGCGCTGAGAGGATTGTCGAAGCCGGACAGCAGCCGGCGCGGCAACTACACCGGCATGATCGGCATGGCGATTGCGATCGCCACGACGCTTGCCCTGCACAGGTTCGCATCGATTGCCGAGATCGCCGGGGCAATGCTGATCGGCGGCGGCATCGGCCTCGTTACCGCGCGCAAGATCCACATGACCGCGATGCCGCAGCTGGTCGCGGCCTTCCATAGCCTGGTCGGCATGGCCGCCGTGCTGGTCGGCGCCGCGGCCTACCTCAACCCGGAAGCGTTCGGGATCGCGGTCCGCGTGACGCCGATCGCCAGCCCGTCGTTCGTCAGCATCTTTCCTCAAAGCCGCATCGAGATGGGGCTCGGCGTCGCCATCGGCGCGATCACCTTCTCCGGCTCGGTGATCGCCTTCCTCAAATTGAACGGCAATATGTCGGGCAAGCCGATCCTGCTGCCGCTGCGGCACGTGATCAACCTCGGCGTGCTCGCGGCGATTCTCGGGCTGATCGCCTACTTCACGCAGGACCAGGCGCAGTGGGTGTTCTTCACCATTGCGGGCTTGAGCTTTGCGATCGGGTTCCTGCTGATCGTGCCCATCGGCGGCGCCGACATGCCGGTCGTGATCTCGATGCTCAACAGCTATTCGGGCTGGGCCGCCGCGGCCATGGGCTTCACCCTCCACAACAGCGCGATGATCATCACCGGCGCACTGGTCGGAAGTTCTGGCGCGATCCTTTCATACATCATGTGCCGGGCGATGAACCGCAGCTTCATCTCGGTCATTGCCGGCGGGTTCGGCGCCGTCGCGAGCGCCGGCGAGGCGGCGGCCATCGACCGGCCGTACAAGCTCGGATCGGCGGACGATGCGGCATTCCTGATGAAGCAGGCCGAGCAGGTCATCATCGTCCCCGGCTACGGCATGGCCGTCGCGCAGGCCCAGCATTCGGTCAAGGAAATGGCTGACAAGCTCAAGGCCAACGGGGTGCGGATCAAATATGCGATCCACCCGGTCGCCGGGCGCATGCCGGGGCACATGAACGTGCTGCTGGCCGAGGCCAACGTGCCCTATGACGAAGTGTTCGAGCTCGACGACATCAACAACGAATTCGCGCAGACCGACGTCGCTTACGTGATCGGCGCCAACGACGTCACCAACCCGGCCGCCCGGACCGACAAGAGCTCGCCGATCTACGGCATGCCGGTGTTGGACGTCGAGAAGGCGCGGACGGTGCTGTTCGTGAAGCGCTCGATGGGCGGCGTCGGCTATGCCGGCATCGACAATGACCTGTTCTACAGGGACAATACGATGATGTTGCTTGGCGATGCCAAGAAGATGACCGACGAGATCGTTAAAGCCCTCGGCTGAGACGATCCGCTCGCCGCGCCGTCGACTCGTCTTGCGGCAAAACTGCCTTTACCCGCTTGCTGCCCAGCCGATGTTCGCGGATTAGGAAACGGCAAGCGACGGGAGGGGTCAATCGATGCGCAAGCTCGGAATCATCGGCGGGACCAGCTGGTCCTCCACCGCGCTCTATTACGAGCACATCAACCGCGGCATCGCGCAGCGGCTCGGAGGCCTCCACAGCGCCCGGCTGGTGATCGAAAGCCTCGATCTCGCGCCGTTCGCTGAGATGGAGCTATCGGGCGACTGGAATGGCGTCGCCGACGTGACACTCGAAGCCGCGAAGCGCCTCGAAGGGGCCGGCGCAGAAGGGCTGATCATCACGTCGAACACCGGGCACAAGGTTTATGATGCGGTTGCGCCGAAAGTCGGCGTGCCGATGCTCCACATCGGCGACGCGGCGGCGGACCGGCTGCTCGCCGACGGGCGCAAGCGCGTCGCCTTGCTGGGCACACGCTTCACCATGCTCGAGCCGCACGTTCGCAGCCGCCTCGAAGGCCGTGGCATCAGGCCGGTCCCGATCGAGCAGGCCTGGATCGAGGAGGTCGACCGGATCATCTTCGAGGAACTCGCCGCCGGCCGGGTGGTCCGCAACAGCCAGCGCAAACTCAAGACCCTGATCACCGAACTCGCCAAGGAGCGTGTCGAGGCAGTGGTGCTCGGATGCACCGAGCTGGTGCTCGCGGTCGACGTGCGGGCAAATGTGCTTCCGGTTTACGACACGACCGAAATCCACGCCCGCGCCTGCGTCGACTGGATGCTCGCGGATGAGGAACAAGCGCGGGCCGCGGCCTGACCTCTCGCGCTGGACCCGGCTAGCGCTTATCTCGGCAATGTGAGCAAGGCCGACCGTCCCGACCAGCCCGGAGGCGCCGACCGCTTCAACGAGGATCAGGCGACCTATGCCGTGCGCGGCGAGGGCGCGCCGGACCTCGAAGCGGGTGTCGCCGCCATTCGCGAGGTGTGGAAGACGTTGCCGTCCCGGCCCGGTGTCTATCGGATGCAGGATGCGCGGGGCGACGTGCTCTACGTCGGCAAAGCGCGGACGCTGAAGAGCCGCGTGACCAACTACACGCAGGTGGCGCGGCTTCCCAAGCGGCTACAGCGGATGGTCGCGCAGACGCGGTCGATGACCATCGTCACCACGCGAACCGAGGCCGAGGCGCTGCTGCTCGAGGCGCAGCTGATCAAGCGCTTCCGCCCCGCATACAATGTGCTGTTGAGGGACGACAAAAGCTTCCCGTTCATCCTGCTGCGGGAGGACCATGAATTCCCGCGGGTGCAGAAGCATCGCGGCGCGCGCCGCATCAAGGGCCAATATTATGGACCGTTCGCAAGCGCCGGCTCGGTCACTCGGACGCTTAATGCATTGCAGAAACTGTTCCTGTTAAGAAGCTGTTCCGACAGCTTTTTCGCGAATCGATCGCGCCCTTGCCTGCTCTACCAGATCAAGCGCTGCTCGGCCCCGTGCGTTGGGCGCATCAGCGAGCAGAATTATGCCGAGCTCGTCGGGGAAGCGAAGGAGTTCCTCGCCGGCAAGTCGACAGGCGTGCAGGCGCGCTTGTCGCGGCATATGGCGGAAGCCGCCGAGCACCAGGATTACGAGCTCGCCGCGGTCTATCGCGACCGGTTGCGCGCGCTGACCTACATCCAGGGCAGCCAGACCGTGCACGCCGAGGGCCTCGGTGACGCCGACGTGTTCGCGCTCGCGTGCAAGGCGGGGACGGTGTCGATCCAGGCCTTCTTCATCCGCGGCGGGCAAAATTGGGGGCACCGCGCCTTCTTCCCGGCGCACACCAATGACGTTCCGGAAGCTGAGGTTTTATCCAGCTTCCTCGTCCAATTCTACGAGGACCTTCCGCCGCCGCGGCGAATCCTCGTCGATCGCGAGGTCGCGGATCGGCAGTTGCTCGAGGAAGCGCTGTCCGAGCGGGCGGAGCGCAAGGTCGTGATCGAGCAACCGCAGCGCGGCGCGCGGCGCAGGCTGTTGGATCAGGCGGCGCGCAACGCCGAGGAGGCGCTCGACCGGCGGCTCGCCGAGACCACTAGCCAGGGCAAGGTCCTGCGCGAGCTGGCCGACGCGTTCGAGCTCGGCGACGTGCCCAAGCGCATCGAGGTCTACGACAACAGCCACATCATGGGCACCAACGCGACCGGCGCGATGATCGTCGCTGGCCCGGAGGGGTTCCGCAAGAACAACTATCGCAAGTTCAACATCAAGCGGCCGGAGACCCAGCCTGGCGACGATTTCGCGATGATGCGCGAAGTGCTCGAGCGGCGGTTTGCGCGGCTCGAGAAGGAGGACCCCGACCGGCAGAGCGGCGAATGGCCGGACCTCATAATGATCGACGGCGGCAAGGGACAGCTGTCCGCTGTTTGCGACGTGATGGAGGAGATGGGGGTGCACGACGTCCCCGTGGTCGGGGTCGCCAAAGGTCCGCACCACGGCCGAGAGGGGCGCGAAGTCTTTCACCTGCCTGGCGGCCGCGAGATAACATTTCCCCCCAACTCGGCGATCCAGTTCTACCTCCAGCGGCTTCGCGACGAAGCGCACCGGTTCGCAATCGGGACGCATCGCGCGAAGCGGGCCAAGAGCCTGACCACGTCGACGCTCGACGAGGTCCCCGGCATTGGGCCCAGCCGCAAGCGCGCGCTGCTGATGCATTTCGGAACCGCCAGAGCGGTGAAAGGCGCGGCGCTCGACGATCTCGAGAAGGCGCCGGGGATCAGCAGGGCGATGGCGCGCCAGCTCTACGATTATTTCCATCCGCGCGGATGAGAAGCGAGACTTCGGCAATCGTCTGCGCGCTGCGCAGCCACGGCGAGCACGGGGCCATCGTTCGACTGATAACGCCCGAGCAGGGGCTCATCGCGGCCTATGTCCGGGGCGCGCGCGGTCGGCGGATGCGGCCGGTGCTGATGGCCGGCAACGTTGTCCAGGCGCAACTCTCGGCTCGCACCGAGACGCAGCTTCCGCAGGCCGTGATCGAGCTGGTTCACAGCCGTGGGCCATTGCTGTCCGAGCCGCTTCCCGCCGCGGCGATCGAATGGACGACGGTGCTGACCGCGACGGCGCTCCCTGAAGGCCAACCCTATCCGCGCCTCTACCAGGCGCTCGAAGGCTTGCTCGACGCGATCGACGCGGCGCCCTCGGCGAGCGGCTGGGGCGCGGCCCTGGTCCGCTATGAGCTTTTGCTCTTGGCGGAGCTCGGCTTCGGCCTCGACCTCGAACGATGCGCGGTGACCGGCACCAACGATAATCTCGTCGCGGTCAGTCCGAAATCGGGCCGCGCGGTCAGCGCCGCAGAGGCCGAGCCATTTGCTGGCAAGCTCCTGCCGCTGCCGCGGTTCCTGCGCGAAGGCGGTCCCGCGTCCTGGCAGGAAATTGCGCAGGGCCTGGACATCACGGGCCATTTCCTGATGCGCGATCTGCTCACCGACCGGGCGCGGCCGATCGGCGAGGCACGCGCGCGGCTCGTCGAACGGTTGCGCCGTGCGGGCGGTCTCGCCTAGGCTCACCCTGTGACCATCGACGCGCTCGCCATGCTGTTCCCCAATGTTGCCGTGACCCGCGGGATCGCGGTGCGCGTGGCGGTCAGCTACCTCTCAGAGCAATCGGACCCCTCCACCGACCGCTGGTTCTGGTCTTATCATGTGCGGATCGAGAACGGTTCCGAGGTGGCCGTGCAATTGTTGTCGCGCAGCTGGACCATCGTTGACGGCCGGGGAACCGTTCACGAGGTGGTCGGCGAGGGGGTGGTCGGGGAGATGCCGCTGATCGCGCCCGGGGCGAGCTTCGATTACGTCTCGGGCTGCCCGCTCGACACCCCGGACGGCGGCATGAGCGGCAGCTACCGGATGGTCGACGAGGACGGCAGCGCGTTCGACGTCGAAATCCCGCGCTTTCAGCTGCTCAGCGCCTGACGGAGCAGGCTACGCCGCGAACCATCGTCCTTTCGGCGAACAGCGACTGGAACATCGCCAATTTTCGACAGGGGCTTGTCCGTGCACTCCGCACCGCAGGCTACGAGCCCGTGGTGATCGCGCCCCAGGATCCTGCGGCCGACGACCGGATGCGCGACCTCGGCGTGGAGCGGATTGCGATCGAGATCGACCGTTCGGGGATGAATCCGGTCGCGGACCTGCGGCTGCTCGCGCGATATCGCTCGCTGCTGAAGCGGCTGCGGCCCGCCGCCCATCTCGGCTACACGATCAAGCCCAACATCTACGGATCCTTTGCCGCGGCTTCGCTTGGCATTCCGGCTTTGCCCAACGTCAGCGGCCTGGGCACTGCGTTCATCCGCGGCGGCCCGCTTCAGATGATCGTGACCCGCCTGTATCGTGCCGGATTCCGGCGCGCGCCGGTGGTTTTTTTCCAGAACGAGGAAGACCGGCAGCTGTTCGTCGACCGCCGCATCGTCCGGCCCGGCCAGACGCGCGTACTTCCTGGATCGGGTGTCGACCTGCAGCGGTTCCGCCCGGCGCCGTTGGCCGGGGGGCCCCCAGTCTTTCTCTTCATCGGCCGGCTGCTTCGCGACAAAGGGGTGGTCGAGTTCGTTGAGGCCGCGCGATCCCTTCGGCCTGAATATCCGGATGCGCGCTTTCAGCTCCTTGGAGCGGTGGACGAGGGCAATCGCACGGCCATCCGCCAGTCTGAAATCGATTCGTGGGTCGCGGAAGGCGTGGTCGAGCGTCTCGGCACGACCGACGATGTCCGCCCGTTTATCGCGGCGGCCACGGCCATAGTGTTGCCCTCGTACCGCGAGGGGCTGCCCCGCTCGCTACTCGAGGCTGCGGCCATGAGCCGGCCGCTGATCGCCGCCGACGTTCCCGGATGCCGCGACGTCGTCGTGGATGGTCTAAACGGCTATCTTTGCGCCGTCCGCGACGCGGGCTCCCTGGCTGCGGCGATGCGCCGGCTCACGCAATTGCCTCCGGGGCAGCGGCTTGCCATGGGGGAAGCCGGCCGGCAGCGGGTTCAGGAGCGGTTTAGCGAAGCGCTCGTAGTACGCGCCTATCTCGACGTCCTTGCCGGCCTGGATGCGGCTCAACCGGAGTCCTGATGTTCAATTTCTCTCCTCGACGCGGAAAGGGCCCGGCCGGCGCGCGGGGCTACCGCGCCTATGTCGTCGGGGACATCCACGGCCGCGTCGACCTCCTCGAACATTTGCTGGCCAAGATTCATGCCGACCTCCAGCACCGCCCTGCACGCAAGGCGCTGTTGGTGTTCGTCGGCGACCTGATCGACCGGGGCCCTAGCTCGGCGCAGGTCCTCGAGCGCCTCCGGACGTACCGGCGCGAGCGGGTGCGGCCAGTCTTCCTGCTCGGCAATCACGAGGAAGTGCTGCTTCGGATCCTCGGCGGGGACGTGTCCGTGGTCGACAGCTGGCTGCGGTTTGGCGGTCTGCAATGCCTGCAAAGCTATGGCGTGCCCTTTGCCAGGCTGCGCGACCGGCCCGCCGAGGAGGTCGTGGAGATCGTCCGTAGCGCGGTGCCACAGCATCATGTCGAGTTCCTCGAGACGTTCGTCGATAGCTGCCGTTTCGGCGATTACCTCTTCGTCCATGCCGGAATCCGCCCGGGCATTGAGGTCGATCGGCAGAGCCAGTCCGACCTCCGATGGATTCGTGAGCCGTTCCTGTTCGACGAGAGCGACCATGGCTTCGTCGTCGTCCACGGCCACACCATTCGCGACGAGGTTGAAGAACGTCCGAACCGGATCGGCATCGACACCGGTGCCTACCGGTCGGGCGTGTTGACGGCGCTGGCGATCGAGAACGCCGACCGGTGGCTGATCGACACGCGGACCGCGCCCGAGGGGACCGCGAGCGCTGGCGATTGATTTGACGCCATGGGCGGAATAGGCGTTATGGGCTTGAATTCGTCGGATTTGGTTACGAGGAGCGTCGCTGTTGCTTGATCAAACGCCCCGGCGGCCATGGGGCATCGTCGCCGTCCTTGGGCTTTTCCTCGTCGCCGCGTGCGCGGATACGCGCGGCGGGTCCATCCCTTATGACAGGCCGCTCGCGGCGCCTGACGAGGTGACGTTCCAGACGCTCGAGTCCAATTACAAGATCGCGCCGATGGACAAGCTCGCGATCAAGGTCTTCAAGATGGAGGACCTGACCGGCGAATATGACGTCGACCTCGCCGGCAATATCTCGCTGCCGCTGATCGGCCAGCTCAAGGCCGCCAATCTGACGACGGAGCAGCTGGACGACCAGCTGACCCAGAAGCTCGGCGAGAAATATCTCGAGCACCCCGATGTCAGCGTCGCCATCAAGTCGTCCACCGCGCATGTCGTGACCGTCGACGGCGCCGTTAAGGATGGAGGCTCATTCCCGGTTGGCGGGCCGACGTCGTTGATCCGCGCGGTCGCCATGGCCAAGGGGACCACCGAGGACGCCAATGCCAGGCGCGTGGCAGTGTTCCGGACCATCGGCGGGCAGCGGCAGGCAGCGGCATTCGACCTGACGGCGATCCGACGCGGCGAAGCGCCCGATCCGCAAATCTATCCCGGCGACATTGTCGTCGTCGACGGATCCAGGGTTAAAGCGGTGCAGAAGCAGCTGCTCCAGACCATTCCGCTTCTCGCAATCTTTGGTCCTCTCTAGGTTGATTTCGGGGCAAACGGAGCTGGCGGTGTGAACACCAACCTTATCGTGAGAAGCGACGGTCAATGGCCGATCGCCCCTTATCCGGGCGCGCAGACGACGCTCGGCCGCGGGCAGCGCTCCTACTCGGCCGTCAATATCCTCGATTTCCAGATGCTGGTGCGAATCCTGCACCATTGGCGCTGGTTGATCCTCGGTGCGGTCGCAATTGGTGTGTTCGGCGCCATCCTGGCCTCGCTGCTGACCGCTCCGGTCTATCGCGCGACCGTCACGCTCGAGGCGAACCCGCCCGCGGTCGCGGTCAGCGACGAGCAGTCTCGCCAGCAGGACCAGCAGGCGACCAACACCTACGACTTCGTGGCAACCCAGGTCGGACTTCTCGGCAGCAGGGCCGTCGCCGAGCGAACCGCGCAGGAACTCAACCTTGCCAACAACCCCGACATCGTGCCGCAGGACCGCGACGCTTCGCAACGCCTCAACGCTGCGGCGACGGCGGTGGAGAAGGGATTGAAGGTCATCCCGCCCGAGCAGGGACAGTTGATCAAGTTCAATTACGATTCGACCTCGCCCCAGCTCGCGGCCCTTGTCGCCAACGGGGTTGCCGACAGCTTTATCAATACCTCGCTGCAGCGGCGTTACGAAGCGTCCGCATATGCTCGAAATTTCCTCGAACGGCAGATCAACAAGACCCGGGCAGACCTCGAACGCTCGGAGCGCGGGGTCGTCGCCTATGCACAGCAGCAGGGCATCATCACTACGCCCGGCGCCGGTGCAGACGGCAAGCCGAGCGGCAGCGATACCAATTCGCTTCAAGGCGAGTCGCTGGTCCAGCTGAATGCGGCGCTTGGGGCCGCAACGGCCCGCCGCGTGGCAGCCGAGGGCGCCTACCGCGAGGCGCTCGCGACCGGGCCGACCAGCGAGGTGAACAACAGCGTGCTGCCGCTTCGTCAGGAGCTCGCCAAGCTCGAGAGCGACTATCAGCAGAAGCGCACGTTCATGAAGCCCGATCATCCGGAAATGCAGAGCCTGCAGTCGCAAATCGACGAGCTCAAGCGCCAGATCTCGGGCCAGGTGACGCAGGCGTCCTCGGGCCGGATGAACGGCCTCCTTGCCGATTATCGCGGTGCACTGGCGGCCGAGCGGTCGCTCCAGGCGCGCGTTGGGCAGCTCAAGGGCGACGTCCTCAACCTGCGGGGCCGGAGCATCCAGTACACGATCCTGCAGCGCGAGGTTGATACCAACCGGAGCCTCTACGACGCGCTGCTCCAACGCTACAAGCAGATCGGGGTCGCCGGCGGTATCGGCATGGCCCCGGTGTCGATCGTCGACCGCGCCGAGGTGCCGGCGCTGCCGTTCAAGCCGAACCTGCTGCTCAACCTTATCGTCGGCCTTGCGCTTGGGCTCGCTGCCGGCATCGCCGGGGCTATCGGCCTCGAGTTCGTCAACGATACGATCAAGAGCCGCGAGGATGTCCGCCGGAAGCTCGCCCTCGCGTGTCTTGGAACGGTGCCCAGGACACCGGCCAAGGATTCGTTCGTCGACGACCTCAAGAACCCGACCTCGATCATCTCCGAGGCCTATTCGGCGATCGTCGCCGCGCTTCGCTTCAGCACCGAGGAGGGCACGCCGAAGGTGCTGCTGGTGACCAGCACCCGCTCGGGCGAGGGCAAGTCGTCCTCCGCGTTGGCGATCGCGCAGAACTTTGCCCGGCGCGGGCGCCGCGTGCTCCTCATCGACAGCGACTTGCGCAAGCCGGCGTTCAAGGCGGCGAGCGACCGCTTCGGTCTCAGCAAGCTCCTGACCACCGACGACCAGCTTGCCGCCCATATCGTCGAGACCCAGCACGAGAATCTGTGGCTGTTGCCGAGCGGCCCGCTTCCCCCCAATCCGGCGGACCTGCTGTCCACCGGCCGGATCCGCAAGATCATCAACGAGGCGAAGGAGGGTTTCGACCTTGTCGTCATCGATGGTCCGCCGACGCTTGGCCTCGCCGATGCGCCGCTGCTATCGGCGGCTGCCGGAACCTCCTTGTTCGTGGTGGAAAGCGGCAAGACCCGAACTCACGCCGCCATCGAGGCGCTCAACCGGCTGGAGGCGACAGGCACGCACATCATCGGCGCCACGCTGACCAAGGCGGTAGAAGGCGGCGGATACGGTCGAACGGGTTACGGCTATGGATATGGCTACGGCGTGAAACACCGGGTCAACAAGACCGAGATCCTGATGATCCCCCAAGCCGATGACAATGCCGAGGAGGAAAGTCCGGTGGAGTCCGACGCCTGACAAACGGGGCGGCAAAGCACGGCCATTTGTCTTGAGGGCCGTGGTCGCCGTCCTGGCCGCGCTGCTAATCGCCGTGCAGGTCGTTCGAAATGCCGCAGTTGGTGCTTTGAGCGGGGCCAGGCCGGCTGACGCGGCCAAGCTGTGGAGCGATCACCCGGCCACCGAGATCGGCGTCGCCCTGACCGATATCGCGCGAGCGTCGCGCGCCCGGCAGCCGGTTCCGGCCGCCGACTTCGCACTGATCTCCGACGCGGCAGAGAAAGCCCCGCTTGCACCCGAGCCATTCCTCGTGCGCGGTGTCCAGGCCGGGCTGGCCGGCGACGGCGCGACAGCGCAGCGTGCGTTCGAAGCTGCGCAGTGGCGCAACCCGCGCTCCCTGCCAGCGGCCTTCTTTCTCGCCGACCGTTACTTCCGCACCGGCGATATGAGCCGCGGTATGCGAGAAGTGGCAGCGTTGGCGCGGTTGTCCCCGGAGGGGGGGATCGGCGCGGTGCCCTATCTCGCGCAATATGCTGCGAATCCGGTCAACTGGCCGGCGCTGCGCACGATGTTCATGGCCGATCCGCAACTTGCCCGTCCGGTGCTCGTGGCGCTCGCCTCCAACATGTCGACAGTTCCAGCGGCGCTTGCGCTGGCCGATCCGCATGAGGCCAACCCGCAATGGCTAGGCACGCTGATCGACACGCTGATCAAGGCTGGGGATTATGCCAAGGCGCGCGCCATTTGGACCCGCGCGGCGGGAGTCAGGCCCAACCCGAACGAGCTGCTTCATGATGCCGAGTTTCGCGACCGAACTGCGCCGCCGCCGTTCAACTGGCAGCTTGCGAGTTCAACCGTCGGCCTCGCCGAGCGACAACCGGCCGGACGCCTCCACGTACTCTTTTATGGCGACGAGGACGGGATACTGGCGAGCGAGCTTCTCACCCTAACGCCGGGTACTTACCGGCTATCGATGCGATTGCAGGGGGATCCGTCGCGCGCGCATGCGCTCACCTGGTCGATGTGGTGCGACAAGGCGCCGCAGCCGATTGTCTCGGTCACGCTCGATAAGGCGGCCGTGGGCGGATGGCAGTTTCAAGTGCCGGCGGGGTGCCCGGCACAATGGCTGAAACTCTCCGGAACCTCGGGTGAAATGTCGCAGCAGAGCGATATTTCGATCTCCGGCCTCACCGTCGCGAAGGTCGGACCCGGTGCCTAGAACGGCCAAGAGCTTTATCGCTCCGGCATATCTGCTGGCGTGCCTGATCCTTGGCGGCAGCGCCCAGGGCGTTTGGCAGAACATGGGGCTGCAGCTGGCTGGTCTGGGCATCATTGCATGGGCCGCGGCAAATGGCGACGAGCTTTTGCCCAAAACGGCGAAACCGCTGCTGTGGACGCTGATTGCGGCCGTCGCGGTCGTTGTTGTCCAGCTGGTTCCGCTCCCCCCGTCCATTTGGGCGCATGGTATGCGCGCCCGGATCGGCGACGGCTATGCCCTGCTCGGAACGCCGCTGCCGATGCTGCCGCTTTCGGTCACGCCCTATGATTCGCTTAATGCGTTGCTCGGACTGATCCCGCCGCTGGCGTTGTTCTGCGCAATCCTTCGCCTCGGCGCGCATCGCGCAAGTTGGCTTGCCGCCGGATTGCTCGCCGGTGCGGTCGCCGGAATCATCCTCGGCGCACTCCAGGTGGCCTCGCACGGGCTAGTTTCGCCCTGGTACCTTTACCCGCAAACGAACCGAGGGCTCGGCGTCGGATTCTTCGCCAATGCTAACCACATGGCGGACCTGCTGGTGGTCGCGTTGCCGTTCGTAGCCGCGCTTGCGGCAGCGGGCCGGAGCCGCAACGTCCAACGCTATTCGGCATTGTTGGCCGTCCTTGCGGCCGTCGCGCTGCTACTTATCGTGGGGATCGCGCTCAACGGCTCGCTGGCGGGCTATGCCCTCGCGGTGCCGGTAATTGCCGCAAGCCTGCTCATCGTCAGCTCTTCGGCGCGCAATCTGCGAGTCCCGATCGCCGTGGCCGCTGGGCTTGCAATGCTTGCGGCTGTCGCCGCCTTGGCCTCGACCTCGATCGGCAGCGCGACGATTGGCCAGGACGCAAGCAGCTCAGTGCAGTCGCGCGAACAGATCCTCAACACGACCGGGCAGGCGATCGGCGATACCATGCCATTCGGCTCGGGCCTGGGCTCGTTCGTCAAGGTCTATCCGATATATGAAAGCGCCGACCGGGTTACTCCAGAATATGTGATCCATGCCCACAATGATTATGCGGAGGTCGCGCTCGAGCTCGGAGTGCCTGGAATCCTCCTGATGCTTGTCTTCCTCGGCTGGTGGGCGGCCGCCGCAAGGGCGGCATGGCAGACCGGAGGAGGAAGCCCCTATGCCCGCGCCGCGTCGATCGCCTCGGCGGCGATCCTCGTCCACAGCCTGGTCGATTTTCCGCTGCGCACGGCTGGCATCGGCGCGACCTTCGCCATGTGCCTCGCGCTAATGATCGATCGCCGACCGCAACAGCGGCATGAGCCTAATGATCTTCGGCCGGCGCGCCACCTGATCGTGACCTGAGCAGTCTTCCGCGTTGGTGCACGAGCTATGGAATGGACTGCTTGCCGCCATGGTACCGTGGCACCAAGGCAAGCTGTTCGTCGAGCACGCGCTGGCGATTGATCATGATGCACTGCACATCCTTGCCGGCGCTTTCCTGTGGCTAGTCCTGGCGCTGCTGTTGCGGCGGCCGCTGACCTCGTGGAGACCGTGGCTTGGGGTGCTGGCGTTCAATATTTGGAATGAGGCAGTCGATCTCTCGCTTGAGCACTGGCCCGATTTCGGCTGGCAATATGGCGAGACGGCCAAGGATCTTGTGCTGACGATGATCTTACCGACGGTCCTGTTGTTCGCCGTCCGCGTTCGGCCCGATCTATTCCGCCATGACTCGCGCACTGCGCGGCTCACGGGCCGCCGGCGTACCTCGCGCCGGCGTTGACCGCGACGCTTGGCCCGCTTGCTCGGGGCGGCCCCATCGGGGTGATTCACTTGCGGGAAGGCTCGGAGCGGCCCAGCGGAGCGGCCCTGTCGTTTTCACCGCGAGCGAAGCGCGGGCACGTCGAGCGAGAAGCAGCAATCGGATGAACGCGCGTAAGGAGCGCGGCTCGAGCGATGCCCACCCGGTCCATATCATCGCACTGAGCGTCCGAAAGTCGGGCCTCAGATGCCCACGCTTGAGGAGCCGGCGGAACAGGCGCGGCTTTCCCCCCGACCAAAGCGCGGTCGATCCGACCGAGATGAAGACGCGGGGGTCAATTGCGGCGTTCTCGTCTGTCGGTGCGTCGAGCAGGTCGTCATACGGGCGATGATCTTCGAGCCGTTCGCGGCAGCGGTACATGAGATCCAACGCGCGTTCGACGCGGCGTTGTTCGGATGCGAACCTCGTGCTGACCGGCGATTGCCGGACCTGGTAGACGGAGTGCGGTACGACCATGATCGTCGACACCCCCGACATCCGGATGATGAGATCATGGTCTTCCCAGAACTCGCATTGCTTGCGGTAGCCGCCGACTTCATCGAATATTTCGCGCCGGTACATCAAGGGTCCGTTGCCGAACGGCGGAGCGGACACCGGCCGGATCAACCGCCACGCCTCCGGCCCCCTGATCGTGCAGCCGGAGGCGTCGATGATGTCGTAGAGGCCGCCGACGACGCCAGTCCCCGGAAAGCTGTCGAGCACCTCGAGCTGCTCGGCGAGGCGGTGCGGAAGGGAGACGTCGTCGGCGTCCATCCGGGCAACCACCGGCGCCGTCGCCGCGCACGCCACCCGTTGAGAGCTGAGGGCAGGGCCGAGGTTGTGCTTTTCCTCGATCAGGCGGATCCGCGGATCCCGTGCCGCCCATTCGCGCAGCCGCTGCGTAGAGCCATCGGTCGACGCATCGTCGAGGATGACGAACTCGAAATCCTGCAGTGTTTGGTCGAGAATGCTTTCCACCGCGATGTCGAGATACGGCATCGCATTGTGAACCGGCATGACGACGCTGACCCGGAGGGTTTCGGCAGCTAACATTCTATCCGACACTGTTACCTAGCTTGCTGGGTTAAAGAAACTCGCGGGCAAAGTCGATGTGCCGCCGGCAGCCGGTTCACGGGGCCGTGGAGCGTTGGAGCCGTTCATCGAGCAACCTGTTGTCCTCAGCGTAATAATGCTCAATTTCCTCGCGGAGTTCGGGGCTGATCTTCTTATATCCCGGCGCCGACGCCTGGCGCGCGGCCCTCAAGGCCAGCCGGTGGAGCTGCCGGCCCAGGGGACCTGTCACCTTCTTGATGAGCCGGGCGCTCCGGCGGAGCGCGGTCGGGGGACTAACGATCAACCGCGTGAGGATCCTGGATTGGTATGTGGTTCCCTGATTGACCGGCGGGAAGGCGCTGCGCCCGTCATCCTGCAGTCCAAGAAACTCCAAAATCTCGAGATAGGTCGCTCGTGGATCGGCGACCCAGTCCCGGAACCGGAAAACGCGGACCTGCTCGGCGGGGAAGTTGGCGAGAAACCGTTCGACCTGTTCCCGGAAGCGGCCCATCGCCGCATAGTCGAGGGTGGCTGGCTCCAGGCATTGGGCGGGAACGGTGCCGTGCGGACGCCCGCCGGATAGCCTCCAGGCGACCTCGAAATCCTCGATCTCCTCGGCAAATTCCCACAGGAACTGGTTGTGCAGCGACGGAAGATAATCCTCCTGGTCGCGCAGGAAGATCAGGATTTTCGCGTCGGGATCGTGTTGGCGAATCGCGTCTGCCGCGGCTTTCGAGAAGAGATACATCGCCGACGCCTCGCCGATGACCTTGGCTTTGCCACTCTCCCGGAAAAGCTCGACGTAGTCTGATTTGGTGTTCGTCAGTCGGAAATTCGGCAGGTCGAACGCGAAGTAGCAATGATCCTTGACCGTCGGGAAGAAGATGTCCGGGTGGGAGCGCAAATATTCGGCCCACGCGGTCGTCCCGCACTTGGGCGCGCCGACTATGAACAGGTTCGGCAGGCGTGGGCCCGTATGTGCCTCCGTCATTGCCCGTGTGTTCCTGGCGGCCGAGATCGGGCGGACATCATCAACCATTTGACCGCCTTGCGGGAAACTCGAG
Source organism: Sphingomonas sp. (assembly GCF_045810705.1). Taxonomy (GTDB): domain Bacteria; phylum Pseudomonadota; class Alphaproteobacteria; order Sphingomonadales; family Sphingomonadaceae; genus Sphingomicrobium. Next base: position 136,819 of record NZ_JBJMVI010000019.1, read on the forward strand.
CAAGCTTGCGCGGGCCACTTCTCGCGATCTTGCCGGGCAGCATCGCTGCGCGGCGGGCCATGTGGCGAGAAAAGGAACCGATGGTCGGAGTGGGGGGCGCCGCTCGCGAGAGAACATAGACGTTTCGATTGACCCGGAAGGCCGCCAGGCCAGCGGCAGAAGCCACAGCGGCGAGATCGTCGAAATCGAAACTCCATCGCCGATTGGATTCGGGGGGCACCCACGCCAGCCCTTCCCGATCAGTGACGATTTGGCCGCCTCTGGCAAGCCGGTCTTCGTAGAAGCTGAACATTGCGGCGAGATGCGCGAAGCAGCAGCACGGGCTGGTCAGATTATTGTCGAGAATGAGGTCGAACTTGCCCGCGAGGCTCGCGCTGCCGCCGGAATATTTGTTGTGAAGCACGGCCGAATAGTTCGGATAGCCGAGTGTTTGTGCGACCCTGATCTCGGGCTTGTCGATCGTCGTCCCGACAATCTCCTTCACGTGGCCGTGAAATCTTCTCGCCAGGCCGGAGTTGCCGATCCCGACGTGGAGCACACGCCGATCGCGCAGATCGAAGCGATCGATGTACTTTTCAATGCGATATTGATCGGATGTCGTGGCCTTGGCCGACCAGTCGCGAAGGTCCGGCCCATAGACGATTCCCGGATCACTGCTGTTTCCGCAGTCGAACGGCAGTTCGGGGAAACGCAGTTCATGGAGCTTGCGCCAGCCTACGTCGGTCATCCAAACATCAAGCCGAGGTTCCGCCGAGCCCTGACGAACAGGTTGAACAGCCGCGGGGCGGCAGTTTTCGCGCGGAACTTCCCCCCCTTATCGCTGGCGAGGACGATGACGCGCGGAAGATCGAAGCGATCATTGCTGTGCTGCAGCCGAGATTGCTTGAGGCCAAACGCGGCAAGGAAACCGGCGCGGCCGACCGCGCTGCGCGATGCGCGATTGGTCGCGCCATAGGGATAGGCGAAAAAGCGCGGCCGGGGCAGGCCATCACGCACCAGATCGCCGATGGAGCCCGCGGCTTCTGCCTCTAGTTCAGCCTCGTCCATGAGCTGCATTTCCCCGTGGGTGCGCGAATGCGACGCGACCTCGATGCCCAGCGCACCCAATTCTCTCAGCTGTTCACGGGTCATCAAATCGACCGGCCGAGCGCCGTACGCCTGATCCCATTCATTCGAATCGGTGCCGGTTACGATGAACGCGATCCCTTCGATCGCACGCGGCCGCAATACCCCCCGCGCGAGGTCGATCAGCTCGGCATAGCCATCGTCGAAGGTCAGCAGTACCGGTCGGCGCGGAAGCGGCGCGCTGGATTCGAGAAATGCGATGAGCTGGGCGGGAGTGATGAAGGTGAATCCGCGGTCGGCCAGAGCGTCGAGTTGCTGTTCGAAGCGTTTGGGCTGGACGCTGAAGCGACCGAGGAGTGGGTCGTCCTCATCACGGATGGCGTGATAGCAGAGGACCAGCACCTTGTTCGAAAAGGGGAACCAGCCGCTTCGCCGAAGTTCGGTCCAATAAGCCAAAGAACACGCGCCCGAGAAGAAGCGTGCGAGCGCTCGGTTGGACCTCAAGCGCGTCCCCAATCCTACCTCGGCGGCGCGGACCGCCAGGCCCGCGATCGCCTTGGGAACGAAGGGGATTCGGCTGAGGGGACGATAGATCCAACGAACCATCGGCCGACCGACGCCCTTCCGCTCGAACAGGTCGCGCGCGAGCTGCGGGTATTTGCGAATGAATTGGAGGTGGGCAGCGACGGCACGTTCCGCTCGGTTGCGATATTCCCGAGGCCCCACGACGTAGCGCTGGAAGCTAAGCGCCAAAGCAGCATGATGGACATCATGCTCCGCCAACAGCCGGGCGCCAAAGTCGGCGTCTTCGCTGCCGAATGCAGAGCCGCTGGTGAAAACTGGATCGAAGCCGCCGACCTGTTCAAAGACCGACCGGCGAACCGAAAGCTGGCCCGTAAAGATGTCGAATGGCGACAAGGGAGACTGCACAGCGGAGCACGCCGTCCAGCGGGCGACGCTATCGGCAAGGAAGCCGGCGGGCGATGCGGGGTCGATCGGCGTCTCTCCTATGACGGCGTCGGCGCCGCTGCTGTACCGCCGAGCATGCTCGCGCAGCAGGTTAGGATCGCACATCATGTCGTCGTCGAGGAATAGGATGACATCGTTGGCAGCTTCAGCCGCCCCGCGGTTGCGGGCAGCCGAGGCGCCCGCATTTTGCTGCACGACGATCCGACACGGGAACGGGCAGGTAATCGCCGCGAGCGCGTCGGGGGTGCCGTCGGTCGACCCGTCGACGACGACAATGAGCTCGATCGCGCCGGGGTAATCGACCCGGCCGAGCGCGCGCACGGCTTCGCAGGCGACATCGCGTCGCTGGTAGGTGGGAATGACAACCGAGAACGAAGTCCAATCGGGCTCGCCGACGGCTGCTGGCGAAGCGGACGCCGCCTCCGGCCACGCACTCGCCGCTTCGCGGGCCGGCTTAGTCGACACTCGAGTGCTTCGCGTGAATGTCGTACCAACCAAGGTTCGAATATCTCCCGGTGAGCCGGAACATGATCTTACAATAAAGCAGGTAGTAGCGCATGTTTCGGTACAGCCGAACCTCCAGCCATTTCCACCGGACGAACCGTGCAAACTGTGCCAGGGCGCTTTCTCTGGTGAGCCATGGACCCGGACTCTCCTCGCCGAATAGCCCGCTTGCGCCGCTGGTGAAGCGGATCGGAACGTAAGAGCCGGCGAGAGCCGGCTGAGGCGGCAACTGGTCCTCGACCTGAGTCTGGTTGATGATCTTGAACCGGTCGTAGCCGAGGCTCGTAAGCACCTCGAAATCGGCTCGGACCGCATCGAACGAAGGATCGCGCGCGAAGCTTGTTTCCATCGACACGTATTTGGGCCGGACCGAAGTCGCGGCCAGCGATTCGAGCGCTCGGCGGTCCATGCCTTCGATATCGACCTTCATATAAAACGCATTGCCATATTCGCCGACCAAATCCGCCAGCGTGATTCCATCGACGGTGATAGGCTCGGATGCGACGCCGAGAGCGGCGTTGTCGTAAGCCCATTTGCTGACGACACTGCCCCAGCCGGATGTCTCACTTCTATAGAAGGTTAGCGGACCGCGCGCCGGGGCGATCGCCCGTTTGACGATCGTCAGCTGCCCTGAGTCGAGAAAGGTTCGGAGCCGCTCAGCAGTCGTACGGCAGATTTCCGGGTCTGCCTCGACCGCTACAACCCTGAAGCCTTTGCGAAGATAAAATTCGCTGTCTTCGCCATCGTGCATCCCGATGTCGTAGATGAGTTCGGTCAGCGGGACTCTCCGGCCATGTCGCGGAAGTAGTTTAGGCTGCTCAAGGGGCCGGCCTCGCTCACTCGACCCTTGTCCAGGACGATCCCATAATCGCAATGGCCCAGCGTCAGCTTGCGATGACTGATGACCAACCCCGTGCGGAAGAAGCGTCCCCCGCTGATGAGCTTCATGATCTTGGCCTCCGACGCGGCATCGACCGCATTGGACGCTTCGTCGAGGATAAGCAGGTCGGGCCGCGCCATCAAGGCACGGGCGAGGCCGATGCGTTGGCGCTGGCCGCCAGAAAGGCTGAGGCCGCTCGGCCCGACGCGCGTATCATAGCCGTGAGGAAGGCCGGCGATGAATTCCTCCGCGCCGGCAGCGCGTGCCGCCTCCGCGACGTCGGCCATCGAAGCATCGGGCCGAGCATAAGCGATGTTCTCGAACACGGTGCCCGTCACGAGCTCGCTGTCCTGCCCTGCGACTGCGACGCGCCTGCGCCACGCTTCCCGGTCCAGTTCGCGAATGCTTTCGTCGCCGAGGCGAATGTCGCCGGACTGCGGCTCCAGCAGCCGGCACAGCAGGTTGACCAGCGTCGTCTTGCCCGAGCCTGATTCACCCATCAGCGCGGTCGTGGACCCGGCCTTTATGGTCGCCGTGAGGCCGTCGAGAACGCGGCTGCCGTCGGGATAGACGTAGGAGAGATTATCGAGGCCAATGTCGCGGTCGATCCGAAGATCAGGGTCGATCGAATGTTGGACGGACGCCGGAGAGGGCTGCGAAAGGAGCCATTCGACTTCCCACAGCGAGCCGCGCAGCGACACGATGCTGAAGCGGGCCGTGCTGATCGTCTTTGCTTGCGGCAGGGCACGGCTGAGCAGGAGCAAGAATACGGTGATGGCAGCAACCGACATCCCGCTCCAATATCCAGCGACCAGGACGACCAGGAACAGCAAAGCCATCATCGCGTCGAGCGCCGGCTGAACCACTGCCTTGAGGGTCTGGCCCGCCATCACGTTGTCCCGCAGCTGCTCGATCGCGGCGGAGGTTCGTTGCTGTTCCCGTTGCTGCTGGCCGAACAAGCGAATGACCCGGGGCGCCTGGACAAGCGTCAGCAGCCGTTCCCAAACCCGCTGGTGGCCGGCCGTGAATTCATAGCTGAGCTGCGCCTGACGCTTTTCAAACAGGCGGAGTGTGGCCTGCACCGCGAGGCCTCCGACCAGTACGACCAGGAACAATTTGACGTTCAGCCACGCGAGCAGCGCGGCGAAGACGAGCAGTCCGGCGGCCGCGGGGATGAGAGTCAGCGCCGACTGGGTTGCACTCAGGACGAACCAGCAGTCGGTGGAGACGATGTGCGACAGCCGTACACGGTCGGCCTCGAGGAAGAACGGATAGTCGAGCTCGAGCAGCTTCCTTGCGACCGCGGTGCGGATTTGAACGCCGATGCGCCCCTGGACCGACGCGGCCAGGCGGTCGTTCGCGGCCTGGACGGCTCCCTTGAGCAGGATCAGCGCGAAGATGGCGCCGGCCAGGATCGCCGAACGCCTTCGGGGGTCGAAGCCATCGAACAGCGCCGCAACATGCCCGAGCAGCGGGGGGACAGCCGCCCCGCCGGCGTTCGACAGCAACAGCGCAATCAGCGGGATGAAAAGTCCGATGCCGGCGCCTTCGAGCAGGCTGGCGACGAGGCCCAAAGCGGCGACGAGTGGAAGAAACCGCGCAAGACTGCGAAGCACGGGGATCAGCGGCGACGTCCGATGGCCAGCCGAGCGTCGCAACATCCGTGGCACTCCCTTGCGCGCTCATCGTTGCTTGCGAAACGCTGGTGAGCCCAGCTGGATTCGAACCAGCGGCCTACTGATTAAAAGTCAGTTGCTCTACCGACTGAGCTATGGGCCCACCTCGCGCGGCGGTTACCGCTTAGGCACGCCGCGGGCAAGGCGGTGGGCGAGATGGCGGACGGCGAGCGCTCCGACCCGCCAGCCCGGTGCGATCGCGGCGAGCGGCTGGAGGACGAAACTGCGCCGGGCAAGCTGCGGGTGGGGGATGGTCAGGCGGCGCGAGCGCCATCTGCCGCCGCTCCACAGCAAAACGTCAAGGTCGAGGACGCGCGGCCCCCAGCGGCGGCCGCCACGGCGGCCGAACGCGCGCTCGATGCTCTTGAGGCGTCCAAGCATCTGCGCTGGTCCGATGTCGCTCTCGACCATCGCCACGGCATTGGCGAAATCGCGCCCGGCGCCGCCGTGCGCCGCGTTGAGCACGATGGGCGACGCGTCGAACAGGCCGAACTCGTGATCGAGACGCGCGATCGCCGCCTCGACCACGCCGGCCGGGCGGCCATACCGGCCATGCGGCCGGTTCGAGCCGATCGCGATCGCGTAGAGGTGAGACACGCCTCAGCCCTGTCATTGCGAGCGGAGCGAAGCAATCCAGCCTCGCGTCGCTGGATTGCTTCGTCGCCGCGTTCCTCGCAATGACGGAGCCATGCTCCAGCCCGCCGATTTGTCGCCGATCCCCGAGGCCGAGGCGCCGCGCAACTGTCCGCTGTGCCCGCGGCTGGTCCGCTTCCGCGAAGAATGCCGCGACGAGCATCCCGGTTGGTGGAACGCGCCGGTGCCCGCGTTCGGCGACCCGGATGCGTGGCTGGCGATCGTCGGCCTCGCGCCCGGCAAGCACGGGGCGAACCGCACCGGGCGGCCGTTCACCGGCGATTATGCCGGCGAGCTGCTCTACGCGACGTTGCTCAAGTTCGGCTTGGCGGAAGGGGAATATCGGGCGAGTCCGGGCGACGGTCTGCAACTCAAGGGCGCGGTGATCCTGAACGCGGTCAAATGCCTGCCGCCGGGGAACAAGCCCGAACCACGCGAGATCGCGACCTGCCGCAACTATTTCGAGGCGGCGCTGGCCGCGCTTCCGAAGGTGCGGGTGCTGGTCGCGCTCGGCCAGATCGCGCATGTCGCCGCGGCGCGGGCGCTCGGCCTGCCGCCTGCCTCAACGAAGTTCGGGCACGGCGCCGAGAATGCCGCACCCGATGGGCGCATCCTGCTGTCGAGCTACCATTGCTCGCGGTACAACCAGAATACCGGCCGCCTCGATGCGGCGATGTTCGAAAGCGTGTTCGAGCGGGCGAAGAGCCTCATCTAGCTCAGTCGTCGAACTCCAGTGCAGCAGCAGCACCGCCGGACAGTGAACTAGGCTTGTCCGGCTCTACCGGTTCCGTGAGACCATGCCCTCCACGCCGTGGCGGACGCCGCTTCGGCTTGAGATAGATTCTCAGGAGGCGTTCCCAGGACTCTCGACTGTCGCGGATACGAATGGCCATGCGTCGAATATAGGGGCGCTAGCGGTCCTCAACCAGTCGCCCATAAAGTTCAGGCCGGCGGTCGCGGAAGAAGCCGAAGGCGGCGCGGTGCTTCTTCGCCGCCGCGAGATCGAGCGTCGCGACCAGCACGCCCGTATCCTCCGCGCCGAACTCGGCGAGAATGTCGCCGCGTTCGTCGCAGATGAAGCTGTGGCCGTAGAAGCGCTGGCCGCCCTCGGTCCCGATGCGGTTGGCGGCGACCACCGGGACGACGTTGGACACCGCATGGCCGATCATCGCCCGCCGCCACAGCCGCGAGGTGTCGAGGTCGGGATCGTGCGGCTCGGTGCCGATCGCGGTCGGGTAAAACAGGATGTCGGCGCCCATCAACATCATCGAGCGCGCCGTCTCCGGGTACCATTGGTCCCAGCAGACGCCGACGCCGAGGGTCGAGCGGTGCGGTCCTTTCCACACCTTGAAGCCGGTGTTCCCCGGGCGGAAGTAGAACTTCTCTTCGTAACCGGGGCCGTCGGGGATGTGGCTCTTGCGATAGACGCCGGCGACCTTGCCGTCGGGGCCGACCATCGCGAGGCTGTTGTAAAAATGCGGGCCGTCGGCCTCGAAGAAGCTGGTCGGGATCCAGATCTTCAGGTTCTTCGCCAGCTCCTGCATCGCGAGCACCGACGGGTGCTCGTCGGGAGACCTCGCGTTCGCGAACAGGCTCTCGTCCTCGACCCGGCAGAAATAGGGGCCTTCGAACAGCTCGGGCGGGAGGACGACCTCGGCGCCCTTCGCGGCGGCTTCCCGCACCAGCTCGGCGACCGCGCGGATGTTCGCGACCGTGTCGCCGGTAAAGGCGAGCTGCAGCGCGGCGACGGTCAGGCTGGTCATTGCGCGCCCTTAACCGTCATTGCGAGCGAAGCGAAGCAATCCAGAGCTGGATTGCCGCGTCGCGTTCACTCCTCGCAATGACGCTCACTTCGGCACTTGCTGGGAGATGCAGTGGAAGCTTCCACCGCCGGTCAGGATGTGGTCGGCGCGAAGGCCGACTGCAACGCGGTCGGGGAACAAAGCCTGGACGACGTCGACCGCGCCCCGGTCGTTCGCGGCGCCATATTGCGGGACCACGACGACGGCATTGCCGATATAGAAGTTCATGTAGCTGGCCGGCATCACGTCGCCGTCCTCGTCGGTGATGCGGCCGGGCGAGGGCAGAGTGACGATGTCGAGGTGGGCATCGCCGAGCCGCCGCGCGGCGTCCTTGTACACCGCCTCGTTCGGATCGCCCGGGGCACAGGTGGGAATCGCAACGCGGCCCGGGGCGACGAAGCGCGCGAGATTGTCGATGTGGCCGTCGGTATGGTCGTTCATCAGCCCCGAGCCGAACCACAAGACGCGTTCGAATCCGAGGTCATCGAGCAGCCGCCCTTCGAGCTCGCGGCGGGTCAGCGTGTTGCGGTTGGGATTGAGCAGGCATTGCTCGGTGGTCAGCACCGTACCCGATCCGTCGCCATCGATCGCGCCGCCTTCGAGAACCCAGCCGGCTTTGGCGAAAGGCAGGGCCGCGCAGCGCGCCAGCCGCTCGCCGATATCGTCGTCGCCCTCGAGCTCGTATTTGCCGCCCCAGCCGTTGAAGCCGAAGCCCTGCGCGCGCCTGTCCGGGCCACTGCCGAGAATGATCGGAGCCGTATCGCGCAGCCAGATGTCGCCGAACGGCTCGACGATGACCTCGGCGAACGGGCAAAGGCGCTTTGCCGTGTCCGCTGCGCCTTCGTGGGCAGCGACCAGCCACACTTTCTCGCCCTTGCCGCCGGCGTGGACCGCCTTGGCGAACGCGGCGACTTCGCGCTCGGCCGGTTTCAGATCGCCGAGCCACAGCTCGGGATCGCTCGGAAAGCCGATCCACACCGCTTCATGCGGCGCCCATTCGGGGAGGGGAGGACGATTCATCGGGTGGCCGCTAACAGGGCGCTGCCTCAGCGCCAAGCCGGATGCTTGCACGTCGCGCCTGACAGTGCATGATGCGGCGGCCGAGCGAGGGGGATCAATGTTGCGTAAGCTCTTTGGCGTGGTCGCGTCGAAAAGGTCGTGCGGCTTGTTAATCGCAAGCGCGATCTGGCTGTCTGTCGCTGCGCCGCTTCGAGCCGCCGATCCGCAATTGATCGCGGATGCGAAGGCGTTCGGAAGGCGCCCGAGCGCCCAGAGCGTCGATATCTCGCCGAGTGGGCGGCAGGTGCTGACGATCGATCCAGGACCGGGCAAAAGCTCCATCCTGACGATCATCGACACGTCGACGGGCAAAGAGCGAGCGATCCTCACAAGTGGCGGCGACCCGGAGCAGCTTTACTGGTGCAAGTTTGCGACCGACCAACAACTGATCTGCCGTTTTGGCGGTGGCGCTTATTACGGCAATGACGTCGTTGGGTTCAGCCGTCTCATCACCCTTGACACGAACGGCCAGAACCAGAAGCTGCTCGGTCAGCGTGCGCATGAACATGACGCGGGCCTCCGACAATTTGACGGCGAGATTCTCGATTGGCTGCCGGACGGTCCTGGATCGGTTTTGATGACCCGCAACTATGTACCGGCGGTCGACACAATAGGAAGCCATCTGGGCGACAACCGAGAGGGATTGGGCGTCGACCGAATCGATCTTGCCACGCTGAAGTCCACGCGTGTGGAGAGGCCGCAGCTCTATGCCGATGACTATTTGGCGGACGGGCGCGGGAACGTTCGCATGATGTCCTTCAGCGGGGCTGGCTCCAATGACATGACCGGCGTCTACAGCTGGAAATACCGCGTCAAAAATTCGAAGGAATGGCTGTCGTTCAGCGACTTTGATTCACGCAGTGGCTCGGGTTCTCTTCCAATTGCCGTCGATGCCGGCTGCGACTGCGCCTTCGTGCTGCGCAAGACCAACGGACGCGATGCTCTCTACACGATCAAGCTGGACGGGACGCTGAGCGCGCAGCTTGTGGCGAACAATCCCAACGTCGACATCGACGGTATCGAGCGGTTCGGACGCGGCCAGCGCGTCATCGGCTACAACTATACCGACGACCGGGGTCACATTGTTTATTTCGATCACGAATTCGGCGAGCTAGCTGCCTCGCTTGGAAAGGCGCTGCCGAACCAGCCCCTAATTAATTTCATGGAGGCGGGCGCCGATGGTTCCAAGTTGTTGATCATCGCGCGGGGCGACGCCAGTCCCGGAACCTACTATTATTTTGATCGGAACACGCGCCACTTGGACGAAGTGGAACTGATCCGGCCGACGCTTGAAGGGCGGACGCTTGCCCGCGTTCAAACAATCAAGGTTACCGCCACGGACGGGGCGCAGATCCCGGCCTATTTGACCCTCCCGATCAATCGGTCCCCGAGGAATATGCCGGCGGTGGTTCTTCCTCATGGCGGTCCGAGTGCGCGCGATGATTGGGGTTTGACTGGCTGGCGCAGTTCCTTGCCGCGCGCGGCTATGCGGTAATTCAGCCCAATTACCGCGGATCGGCAGGTTATGGCGACGAATGGAAGGGCGAGAATGCCTTCAAGGAGTGGCGCAAGGCCATTGGAGACGTGAGTGCGTCCGCTCGCTACCTGGTTTCGCAGGGCATTGCCGATCCCGCTCGGCTGGCCATCGTCGGTTGGTCATATGGCGGTTATGCCGCTCTTCAATCAGCGGCGGTCGATCCGGGCCTTTACAAAGCAGCCGTGGCCATTGCCCCCGTGACCGATCTGTCTCTTCTCAAATCGGAAGCATTGAATTTGAGCAGCTATAGCCTCGTCAACCAATTCGTGGGTTCCGGACCGCATGTGGTGGAAGGCTCACCCCTCCGTCGAGCCACCGAGATCAAGGTCCCGGTGCTGTTGTTTCACGGGGACATGGATCGCAATGTTGCCATCGAGCAAAGCGAGAAAATGGCCGCTGCTCTGCGCGGCGCGGGTGACAAGGTTGAGCTGGTTCGCTTCAAGGGCCTCGACCATCAGCTGGATGATAGCGACGCCAGGGTCTCTATGCTGACCAAGATGGGTGAGTTCCTGGATTCGGCGATCGGCCACTGACGCAAAAGGAAAAGGGCGGCCGCCGACGACCGCCCTTGTCCATTTTGCTGAGACCCGGATCTAGCGCGAGTAAAATTCGATCACGAGGTTGGGTTCCATCCGTACCGGATAGGGCACCTCGTCGAGCTTGGGCACGCGCGTGTACGTCACTTTCGACGTGCCGTCGGGAACCACATAATCGGGGATGTCGCGCTCGGCGAGGCTCTGCGCCTCGACCACCAGCGCCATCTCGGTCGCCTTGGCGCCGAGCTCGACCACGTCATTCACGTCCACGCGGCGCGAGGCGATGTTGCACTTGCCGCCGTTGACGCGGATGTGGCCGTGGCTGACCAGCTGGCGGGCGGCCCAGATCGTCGGCGCGAACTTGGCGCGGTAGACGACCATGTCGAGCCGCCGCTCGAGCAGGCCGATGAGGTTCTGCGACGCGTCGCCCTTCATCCGGATCGCGTCGAGATAGTTCTTCTTGAACTGCTTCTCGGTGATGTCGCCGTAATAGCCCTTGAGCTTCTGCTTGGCGCGCAGCTGGATGCCGTAGTCGCTGATCTTGCCCTTGCGGCGCTGGCCGTGCTGGCCCGGGCCATATTCGCGGCGGTTGACCGGGCTCTTGGGACGTCCGAAGACGTTCTCGCCCATGCGGCGGTCGAGCTTGTATTTGGCGCTGGTGCGCTTCGTCACGGTGATTTCTCCAATTCGCGTTAGCTAGTTTGCCCGGAACCGCACCGCGAAGCACAAGCTTCACGCGATCACCGCTTCACCGGACGTGCGGGATCAATTGCGAACGGCGCCCCTAGCTTAAGCGGTTGCTTCGGGTCAAGTTTTGCCTCGCGTTCGGGCGGGACCGACCAGCGTGCGGATGATCCCGCGTATCGCCTTCATCTCGCGCGACGACCAGCCCGGCTTGGTCAGGATCGTGCGGAGCGTGTTCTTCGTCGCCTGCGTCCGCGACGGCGGATGGAAATAGCCCTTGGCCGCGAGTTCGCCATTGAGGTGGCCGATCAGCCCTTCGAGCTCGCCATGCGACGCTGCAGGCTCGCCCTCCTTGACGGTGGGTTGCGCCAGGCTCGTTCGTTTCGACCATTCGTAGGCGAGGAGGATCACGGCCTGCGCGAGGTTGAGCGAGCCGAAGTCCGGGTTGATCGGAACGGTGACGATGGCGTTGGCCAGCGCGACCTCCTCGGTTTCCAGCCCCGACCGCTCGGGCCCGAACAGGATCGCGCTGCGCTCAGGCAATGCCGCGATTCGGTCGGCCATCTCGTCCGGGCTGACGACGGGCATCACCAGGTCGCGGCGGCGGACGGTCGAGGCGAACACCAGATTGCAGTCGGCGACGGCCTGCTCGGCGGTGTCGAACACCGCGGCCTGTTCGAGCACGATGTCCGCGCCGCTCGCCGCCGGCCCGGCTTCCGGGTTGGGCCAGCCATCCCGGGGGGCGACCAGCCGCATCTCGGTCAGCCCGAAATTGAGCATCGCCCGCGCGGCCTTGCCGATGTTCTGGCCAAGCTGCGGACGGACGAGGACGATGACCGGCTTGCGTGCCCCGTTCACAGCAACTTGTCGTGGCCGGGCGGCGGCGCGGCCTCTTTCTCCACGCGCTCGGCGATTTCGGCAAAGTCGCCGGGGTCGCTGAAATCCTTGTAGATGCTGGCGAAGCGGATGTAGGCGACATGGTCGAGCGATCTGAGGCCGGCCATGACGGCTTCGCCGATGCGCACCGAAGTGACTTCGTCGCCGAGCGTCTCCATCTGCCGCTGCACTCCGCTGACCAGCCGGTCGATGCGCGCCGGATCGATGTCGCGCTTTCGGCACGCATGGCCGATCGCCCGGGCGAGCTTGTCGCGGTCGAAGGGCTCGCGCTTGCTGTCCTTCTTGACCACCGTGAGGTCGCGCAGCTGGACTCGCTCGAAGGTTGTGAAGCGCGCGCCGCAGGCCTCGCACTGGCGGCGCCGGCGGATCGCCGCGCCGTCCTCGCTCGACCGGCTGTCCTTCACCTGGCTGTCTTCGTGCGCGCAGAAGGGGCAGCGCATCGCGGTCCTTCGCCCTCAGCCCGGGTAGATCGGGAAGCGGGCGCAGAGCTCGCCGACGCGACGGGCGACCGACTGTTCGACCTGCGCGTCGCCAGCCTCGCCGTTCTTGCGCAGGCCTTCGACGACTTCGGCGATCAAGCCGCCGATCGTCCGGAACTCGGCCTGACCGAAGCCGCGTGTCGTGCCTGCCGGAGTCCCGAGACGGATGCCCGAAGTGACGAACGGCTTTTCGGGATCGAACGGGATACCGTTCTTGTTGCAGGTGATCGACGCGCGATCGAGCGCCTTTTCGGCATGCTTGCCCTTCGCGTGCTTCGGCCTCAGGTCGACAAGCATCAGGTGGTTGTCGGTGCCGCCGGATACGATGTCCAGCCCGGCTTCCTGGAGCGAGGCCGCGAGCGCGCGCGCATTGTCGACCACGTTTCTCGCGTAGGTCTTGAATTCCGGCTGCAGTGCTTCGTGGAACGCAACCGCCTTCGCTGCGATCACGTGCATCAGCGGACCGCCCTGCAGGCCCGGGAAGACGGCCGAGTTCATCTTCTTGGCGATCTCCTCGTCGTTGGCGAGGATCATGCCACCGCGCGGGCCGCGCAGGGACTTGTGCGTCGTCGTGGTCGTGACGTGCGCATGCGGCACCGGATTGGGATGCACGCCGCCGGCAACCAGGCCGGCGAAATGGGCCATGTCGACCATCAGATAGGCGCCGACCTCGTCGGCGATGCGGCGGAAGGCGGCAAAGTCCCAGGTCCGCGAATAGGCCGTGCCGCCGGCGATGATCAGCTTCGGCCGCTCGCGCCGCGCGATTTCGGCGACCTCGTCCATGTCGATCAATTGATCGTCGCGGCGGACTCCGTACGACACAGGGTGGAACCACTTGCCCGACATGTTCACGGGTGAGCCGTGGGTGAGGTGGCCGCCGGCATTGAGATCAAGACCCATGAACTTGTCGCCGGGCTGAAGCAGCGCCAGGAACACCGCCTGGTTCATCTGGCTGCCGCTGTTGGGCTGGACGTTGGCAAAGGCGGCGCCGAACAATTGCTTCGCGCGCTCGATCGCGAGCGTCTCGACGATGTCGACATATTCGCAGCCGCCGTAATAGCGCCGGCCGGGATAGCCCTCGGCATATTTGTTGGTGAGGACCGAGCCCTGGGCCTCGAGCACGGCCTTGCTGACGATATTCTCCGATGCGATCAGCTCGATCTTCTCGCGCTGGCGCTCCAGCTCCAGCCGGATGGCGTCCTCGACCGCCGGATCGATTTCCGAAAGCCCGCTGGTGAAGAAGCCGTGGGGGACGCGGTAGTCCTTATTGTCCTTTGGGTCGTGCTCGATATCGGCGGCGGTGGCCATCAGTCGGATTCCTGCAATTCCTGGGACAGTTGGTCGACGCGGGGCTGGTGACGTCCACCGGCAAATTCGGTGCCGAGAAACAAAGCGACGCAGGCTTTCGCCATCTCGCTGCCGATCAGCCGCGCACCGAGCGCGAGAACGTTCGCGTCATTATGTTCTCGTGCTAGCTGGGCGGAGAGAGGGTCGCCGACGCGCGCACAACGGCATTTGGGTTCGCGGTTCACGGCGATCGAGATGCCGATGCCCGTGCCGCACACGGCAATCCCCCGCTCGACTTCACCGGACGCCACCGCTCGCGCGACCTTGCGCCCGAACAGCGGATAATCGACGCTTTGCGGCCCGTTGGTGCCGAGGTCGCGGACGTCGTGACCCTGTTCACGCAGCCAGCTGGCAAGCTCGTCCTTAAGCAGGTAGCCGGCATGGTCCGCGGCGAGAGCGATGCGCATGCGGTTTTGAGTAAGCCACGGGCGCTCAAATGGCCAGTGCCCGCCGTTCGTCGAACGGTCTAATCGCAGCGCACTCTGGTCGATGCGGGCTCGACCGCGGTTGTTCCGCCTGTTCCGCTTGCCGAGCAGGGGATGGGCCAGTGCGAGCGATGCTGTCCGCAGTCGGGATTCTTGTCGTTTCGGCGGCCGCGGCGGCGCAGCCCGCGCCCGCCGTCGACGTCCGACCCTTCGTCGCGCACGAGGTCAATGCCAAGGTCCATCTGCTCTCGACACCAAGCGACTGGTACGCGGTGGCGATCAGCAATGTGATCCTGATCGAGCAAAGCGATGGTTTCGTTGTCGTCGACAGCGGCTTCAATGCCGCCAATGGCCGCGCCGTCGTGCGTTATGCCCGCTCGCTTGCCAACAAACCGATCAAGGCGGTGATGATCACCCACTGGCACAATGATCATCCGCAGGGGATTTCGGCGATCCGCGATGCTTTTCCAAAGGTCCGGATCATTTCCACGCCGGGCACCGAGGCCGGAATGCTCGGCCCGGAGTCCTACGACGTCGGTTATCGCCCCGACGCCAAGTTCGATCGAGCCTGGACCGGTCTCGCGGAGAGCAACAAGGCGGCATTCAGCAAGCTACTCGACGATCCGGCAACGCCGCCCGACCGAAGGGAGCGGGTGAAGAAGGCGCTCGCTCAATTGGACGAGATGATCCAGGACGTTCCCGGTACCTACATCGTTCCGCCGACCGAGACATTCGAGCACGAGCTGGTGATCAATGATCGCGACGTCCCCGTGCGCATGCTGTTTCTCGGCCGCGCCAACACGGCGGGCGATGCGGTCGCCTGGCTTCCGAAGCAGAAAATCCTGGCGAGTGGCGACATCGTCGTTTCGCCGATCCCGTTCGGCTTTGGCAGTTATCCGGCCGACTGGATCGAAACCCTTGCCAAGGTCAAGGCGCTTGGGTTCAGGACCCTGATACCGGGGCACGGTGAGCCGATGAGCGACGCCGGCTATCTCGACAAGCTCATCACCTCGATCGCCGACTTGCGGGCACAGGTTGGACCGCTCGCCAAGGCTGAAATGACGCTCGAGGATGTCCGAAAGAAGGTCGATTTTTCCAAGTCGCTCGCACTGTTCGGCGACAATCCGCGGATAAGGGCCAACGTCGAGGGATTGTTCTTCATTCCGATGATCCGCAACGTTTACAAAGAAGCGCGGGGCGAGCCGATCCTGCAGGGCGACCGCGACGGCGCCCCGCCGGCCGCAGCGACCGACACGCCGCCGGTATCCAGGGCGATCCATCACAAGAGCTGAGCCGCAGCGTTAAGCCGCGAGGCGGATTTCTTCGCGTCCCCAGATCTCGACCAGCGCGCCGACGAGCTCGTCCATCATCTCCGCGCTGTGGTGCGGGCCGGGCGTGAAGCGCAGCCGCTCGGTGCCGCGCGGCACCGTCGGAAAATTGATCGGCTGAACGTAGAGCCCGTACTCGGCGAGCAGGATGTCGCTGATCTTCTTCGCCTTGATCGGGCAGCCAATGAGCAGCGGGACGATGTGGGTGACGCTGGGCATCATCGGCAGGCCGGCGGCGGCGAACTTGGCCTTGAGCATCGCCGCGGCTTCCTGCTGCGCGCGCCGCTCGTCGCTCGAAACCTTCAGGTGCCGGACGCTGGCGAGGGCCCCGGCGACCAGCACCGGCGACAGCGAGGTCGTGAAGATGAAGCCAGGCGCATAGCTTCGGATGCAGTCGATGATCGTCCGGTCGGCGGCGATATATCCGCCCATCACGCCGAACGCCTTGCCGAGCGTGCCTTCGATGATCGTCAGCCGGCCGGCGACCGCGTCGCGCTCCGAAATGCCGCCGCCATGTTCGCCGTACATGCCGACCGCGTGGACCTCATCGAGGTAGGTCAGGGCATTATATTTGTCGGCGAGGTCGCAGATTGCCGCGATCGGCGCGATGTCGCCGTCCATCGAATAGACGCTCTCGAACGCGATCAGCTTGGGGGTCTCGGCATCCTCGGCGGCGAGCAATTCCTCGAGATGCTCGAGGTCGTTGTGGCGGAAGACGCGCTTTTCGCAGCCGCTGTTCTTGATGCCGGCGATCATCGAGGCGTGGTTGAGCTCGTCCGAGAAGACGATGCAGCCGGGCAGCAGCTTGCCGAGCGTCGACAGCGCCGCTTCGTTGGAGACATAGCCGCTGGTGAACAGCAGCGCGGCCTCCTTGCCGTGTAAGCCAGCAAGCTCGGCCTCGAGCTGGGTATGATAATGGGTGTTGCCGCTGATGTTGCGGGTGCCGCCGGAGCCTGCGCCGACCTCGCGCAGTGCCTCCTCCATCGCACCGACCACCGCCGGGTGCTGGCCCATGCACAGATAGTCGTTCGAGCACCAGACGGTGATCGGCTTCGGCCCGTTGCCGCCGAAGCAGCGCGCGTTCGGATAGCTGCCCTTGGTCCGCAATATGTCGATGAACACGCGGTAGCGGCCCTCGTCGTGAAGGCGCTCGATCGCGGATCTGAAGATGCGGTCGTAATCCAAGGCCGGCTCTTCTGGGGCCTTTAGCTTCCACTCCGGCGCAATTCCATTGCGAACGACTCGCAACTTGTCTCAGAGCGTGCGGACGTCGCCGATGCCGAAACGGGCGAGGTTCGCCAGCGACGGCGTCCGCGTCGCCGAGGTGAACAGCATGAGGCCTTCCGAGGGCGCCCCCGGCCACGCCTGCTCGCGCGTCAGCCAGGCGATACGGCGGGCGATGCCCGGTCCGCCGTCCACATAAGCAACGCCGGGGAAGGCGGCGCGAAGCTCCGCATCGAGCAGCGGGAAATGAGTGCAGGCGAGGACCACCGTGTCGATCCGATCGCCACCTGGCGCATCGAACATCGGTTGAGCGGCGGCGCGGACTGCGTCGGTGCCGATTTCCTCACCTGCTAGCTTGGCCTCAGCCAGCTCGACCAGTTCGGGCGAGCCGTGACGGATGATCGTGCAGTCGGCGGCGAACTTCGCGGCAAGGTCGTCGACATAGGGTTGGCGAACGGTCGCCTCGGTGCCGAGCACGCCGATCACCCGGCTTTTCGACATTTCCGCCGCCGGCTTGATTGCCGGCACGGTGCCGACGACCGGAAGGTCGAGCGCCGACCGGACGTGATCCAGAGCGATGGTGCTCGCGGTGTTGCACGCGATGACCGCGAGGCGCGGGTGAAAGCGCTCGACCAGCCGGCCGAGCAGGGCCGGGACGCGGCTGGCGATCTCCGCCTCAGTGCGCTTCCCATAAGGGAATCCGGCGCTGTCCGCGGCATAGACGATCGGCGCATTCGGCAGGACCTTCAGCGTCGGTCCGAGCACCGACAGCCCGCCAACGCCGGAATCGAAAAACAGGATAGGGGCATTCGGGTCCATCTGGCGCGTCATTGCGAGGAACGGAGCGACGAAGCAATCCAGTCCCCCATAGCTGGATTGCTTCGCTCCGCTCGCAATGACGGTTGATTGCGGCCCGGAATGCTTATGCTACCACCGCGCGATGACCCGCGAGATGCTCTTCGCTTTGGCGCTCGGCTATTTGCTCGGGTCGATCCCGTTCGGGCTGGTGCTGACCCGGATCGCCGGCAAGGGCGACGTGCGCGAGATCGGTTCGGGCAATATCGGTGCGACCAACGTGCTGAGAACCGGGAGCAAGCCGCTCGCGGTGCTGACGGCCGTGCTCGACTGCCTCAAGGCCACCGCTGCGATCCTGCTCGCCAGGTCCCTGTTCGGCGACCAAAGCGCGGCGTTTGCAGCGACCGGGGCGCTGATCGGACATCTTTATCCTGTGTGGCTCAGGTTCCGCGGCGGCAAAGGCGTCGCCACCTACCTTGGGATCCTGATCCCGCTGCTGCCGGTTGCCGCTGCAATTTACGCTGCGATCTGGGTTCTCCTGCTGCTGACGCTCCGAATCTCGTCGGTCGCAGGAATGGCGGCGACGGCCAGCGCGCCAATCACGGCCGTCGTCCTGCACTCGTCCTACGTCCTAATGCTGCTCGGTTTCACGGTGGTGGTGCTGTGGAAGCACCGCGAGAACATCGTCCGCCTCACGAAAGGAACCGAGCCACGAATAGGATCGAAGACCTCGTCGACCGCCTGAGGCTGCTGCGCACGCCGGGCATCGGACCCGTCACCTGCCGCCAGCTGATCGCCCGCTTCGGAACCCCGGCGGCGGCACTTGCCGCAGTGCCCGATCTCGCGCGGCGCGGCGGCGGCAGGGCGCCCACAATCCGGAGCCGCGACGATGCCGAACGCGAGATCGCCCGGGTGGAGAAGCTCGGCGCGACGTGGCTCGCGTTGGGGCAGGGGCTTTATCCGCGCTTGCTCGCCGAGCTGGAGGACGCGCCGCCGCTGCTGGTCGCGAAAGGCAAGCTCAACCTGCTCGACCGCCAAGCGGTCGCGATCGTCGGCGCGCGCAATGCCTCGGCCGCCGCATGCCGTTTTGCGCGTGGTCTGGCCCACGATCTCGGCCAGCACGACCTGGTCGTCGTGTCGGGGCTGGCGCGAGGCATCGACAGCGCGGCCCATGACGGCGCGCTGGAGACCGGCACGATTGCGGTCATCGCGGGGGGCATCGATGTGGTCTATCCGCCGGAGAACGAGGAGCGGCAGGAGGCGCTTTACGAGCGCGGGCTGGTGCTCGCCGAAATGCCGCCGGGCACCGAGCCGCGCGCGCGGCACTTCCCCTACCGCAACCGGATCATCGCCGGGATGGCGAGTGGCACCGTCGTCGTCGAGGCGGCACCGCGATCCGGCTCGCTGATCACCGCCCGGCTCGCCGCCGAGGCGGGCCGCGAAGTGATGGCCGTGCCCGGCTCGCCGCTCGACCCCCGCGCGCAAGGCTGTAACCAGTTGATCCGCGACGGAGCGACGCTGGTGCAAAGCGCCGAAGACGTGATCGAGGCGATCCGGCCGTTCGCGAGCCAGGTCCGCTCGGCACCCGTGCCGTTCGAGGCAGCGCTCGAAGCGTTGAACGGTGATTCCGACGCATCAGCGCTGGTCGAGGAGCTGCTCGGCCCTTCGCCGGTGCCGGTCGACGAGATCATCCGACTTTCCGGCGCACCCTCCGGCGCGGTGCAGATGGCACTGCTCGAGCTGGATCTCGCCGGCCGCCTCGAGCGGCATGCCGGGGGGCGGGTCTCGCTGCGGCCCGCCTGAGCCTGTCTTGACGCGGCGAAACCCGAAGCCCCACCTTTACGCGTATGCGTGAGAACATCTCTTGAAGCTGGTTGTCGTCGAATCGCCGGCCAAGGCGAAAACCATCGAGAAATATCTTGGGAGCGGGCACCGGGTGCTTGCCTCGTTCGGCCACGTGCGCGACCTGCCGCCGAAGGACGGCTCGGTCGATCCGGACCAGGGCTTCGACATGCTGTGGCAGGTCTCGCCCGATCGTTCGAAGCAGCTCAAGGCAATCACGGATGAAGCCCGCAACGCGGATACTCTGATCCTCGCCACGGACCCGGATCGTGAGGGCGAGGCAATCAGCTGGCACGTCCAAGAGGTGCTGCGCCAGAAGAAGGCGCTTCCAAGCAACGTCCAGCGAGTAACCTTTAACGCCATCACCAATTCGGCCGTCACCGAGGCGATGAAGCATCCGCGCGGGCTCGATGAGGACCTGATCGACGCTTACCGGGCGCGCCGGGCGCTCGATTATCTGGTCGGCTTCACGCTTTCACCGATCCTGTGGCGCAAGCTGCCGGGCGCGAAATCGGCCGGCCGAGTGCAGTCGGTGGCGCTTCGCCTGATCGTCGATCGTGAGCGCGAGATCGAGATCTTCAGGCCCCAGGAATATTGGCAGGTCAGCGCCACCTTCGAAGCGGACGGGCAACGCTTCACGGCGCGGCTGGTGCAGCTCGACGGCAACAAGATCGATCGGCTGACGATCGGCAACCGCGGCGACGCCGACGCCGCCAAAGCGGTTGTCGAGGCTGGTCGTTTCACGGTCGCGTCGGTCGAGACCAAGCCGTTCGCGAAGAATCCGCCGCCCCCGTTCACGACCTCGACGCTGCAGCAGGAGGCCGCGCGCAAGCTCGGATTTTCGGCCAGCCACACGATGCGCGTCGCGCAGTCGCTCTACGAGGACGGGCTCATTACCTACATGCGGACCGACGGCGTCGACATGGCGCCAGAGGCGATCAGCGCCGCACGGAGGGCGATCGCGAGCCGGTACGACGCCGGCTTCGTCCCCGACCGGCCGCGCCAGTATCAGAGCAAGATCAAGAACGCGCAGGAAGCACACGAGGCGATTCGTCCGACCGATTTCGACCGGCCGCGCGCTGCTTCGGGCGATCATGCGCGGCTCTATGAGCTCGTCTACAATCGCGCGCTGGCGAGCCAGATGGCGTCGGCGCGGCTTGAGCGGACGACCGTCGAGCTTACCGACGGCGCGGGGAGGGCGGTGCTGCGCGCGACCGGCCAGGTCGTGCTCTTCCCGGGGTTCATCGTCCTCTACGACGAAGGCCGCGACGATCCTCAGGACGAGGAGGGCGCGCGGATGCCCGCGCTGCGCGAGGGAGATGCGCCGCTCAAGACCGGCGTCGATGCGACCCAGTCCTTCACCCAGCCGCCACCGCGCTATTCCGAGGCGAGCCTGGTCAAGCGGCTCGAGGAGCTCGGGATCGGCCGGCCCTCGACCTATGCCGCGACGCTGCAGACGCTCAAGGACCGCGAATATGTCCGCGTCGAGAAGGCCCGCTTCGTCCCCGAGGAGAGCGGACGTCTGGTCACGGCGTTCCTCGAGCGCTTCTTCGAGAAGTACGTCAGCTACGATTATACGGCCGAGCTCGAGGAGGAACTGGACGATGTCTCCGGTGGCCGCCTCAACTGGCAGAAATTGCTCGACGACTTCTGGCGCGACTTCAAGCCCAAGGCCGGCGAGGTCATGGATCAGAAACCGAGCGAGATCACGGCAGCGCTCGACGAGTTCCTCGCGCCCTGGCTCTACCCGCCGCGCGCTGACGGCAGCGATCCGCGCGTGTGCCCGCAGTGCGGCAACGGGCGGCTGAGCCTGCGCGGCGGGAAGTTCGGTGCGTTCGTCGCCTGCTCCAATTATCCCGATTGCAAATATACGCAGAAGTTCGGCCAGGGCGGCGACCAGGCGCAGAGCGACGGGCCGACCGATCTTGGCGATGGCATCCTGCTCAAGAGCGGCCGCTTCGGCCCTTATGTCGAGCGCGGCGACAAGCGCGGATCGATCCCGAAGGACGTACCGCTGGAGGACGTAACCGCAGAGGTAGCCGAGCGGCTATTGTCCTTGCCGCGCGAGATCGGGCCGCACCCCGAGACGGGCAAGCCGATCACCGCGTCCATCGGGCGTTACGGTCCCTACCTCGCGCATGACGGCAAATATGCGAAGCTCGGCTCGACGGCCGAAGTGTTCGAAACCGGCATGAACGCCGCGGTCGCCAAGCTCGCGGATGCTGCATCGGGCGGCGGTCGTGAGCGAAGCGCGTCGCGTGAACCGATCGCAATGCTCGGCAAGCACCCCAACGGCAAGGACGTGAAGGTCATGGCGGGGCGTTACGGCCCCTATGTCAGCGACGGGACGACCCATGCCACCTTGCCCAAGGGCGCCGACCCAAAGACCGTGACCCTGGATGAAGCCGTCCGGCTGATCGATGAGCGCTCGGCCCAGGGTCCCGCTAAGAAGGGACGACGCCCGGCACGGAAGAAGAAGGCGAAGTGATCGAGGTCGAACTGCAGCGGCTAGCACACGGCCGAGGCCTTCCCGCGCCGGCCTACGCGACGGACGGCGCGGCTGGCCTGGACGTCGTCGCCGCCGAAGATGTGAGTCTCGCGCCGGGGCAGCGTCACGCGGTCGCCACCGGCTTCGCCATCGCCATTCCCGAGGGTTATGAGGTCCAGGTCCGCCCACGCTCTGGCCTCGCGCTCAAACACGGCGTCACCTGCCTCAACACGCCCGGCACGATCGATCACGATTATCGCGGGGAGGTGAAGGTGATTCTCGCCAATCTCGGATCCGAGCCGTTCGAGGTCCGCCGCGGCGAGCGGATCGCACAGCTTGTGCCCGCCCCGGTGCTCAAGGCCGCGTTTCGCGAGGTCGAGACGCTGACCGAAACCCATCGCGGTGCCGGCGGCTTCGGCTCGACGGGGCAGTGAGGCTCTCCGACGAAGAGCTGGACCGGTACGCGCGACATATCGTTCTGCCGCAGGTCGGCGGGGTCGGGCAACGCAAGCTGAACAGCGCAAGCGTCGCCGTCATCGGGGCCGGCGGAATCGGGAGCGCGGTCATTCCGGCGCTTGCCGGGGCGGGCATCGGCAAGCTCACCATCATTGATTCCGACGTCGTCGAGCTGGCCAATCTCCATCGCCAACCGCTGTTCCGCGAGCGCGACGCCGGCTATTCGAAAGCCGATCTCGCGCTCCAGTTCGTTCATCGTCTCAACCGCTTCGTCGAAGCGAGCCCGGTGCAGGAACGAATCGGACGCGAGAATGCGCCCGCCCTGCTTGCAGGTAACGATTTGGTGATCGACGGCAGCGACAATTTCGCGACCCGCCTCGCGGTCAGCGACACCTGTGTCGCGCTCGGCGTTCCAATGATCTCGGCGGCCGCCGTGCAGTTCCAGGGACAGGTCGGGTTGTTCCGATCGAAGCCCTGTTACCGGTGCTTTGTCGGCGATGCATTCGATGCGGACGATTGCGACAATTGCGCCGAGCTGGGCGTGCTCGGGGCGCTGACCGCGACCGTTGGAAGCTTCGCCGCGCTGCTGGCGATCAACTTCATTGTCGGCATCGGCGAGGACCAGGCCGGCAAGCTCCATCTGTTCGATGGCGCGCGCCTCTCATGGCGCGAAATTCGAATCCCGGCCGATGCGGGTTGCCGCGCCTGCGGCGAGGGCTAGGCGGTCAGGAGCCGGGGCCGCCTTCGAACCCGAAGGTCAGGTTGCCCTTGTACCAGCCTTCCGGACTGTCGCCGTGACGCCGGTAGTCGCCCCCGTGGATCATTTCCAGAAGCGCGCCGGCAACGATCCCCTCGGCTTCGGGACAGTTGAGCTGCGGAACGATCAGCCGGGCGATGCTCCCGTCCGGATTGAACTGGGTCGCGAACGAGATGCGGAAGTCGAGCTTGCCCATTGCATATCCGGGAATCTGGCACGTCCGTGCATGTCCCAGCTCCCAGATGCGCTGCATGACATTCGACTGAAGATGGTCGTACCCGCGCGATTGGAGATCAGGGAGCTCGCTCCAGTCGCCGGTTGCGACCTCGACCTTTGGCGCCGGCGCGGTCGCGGCAATCGTCGCGAGGACAAGAGGCAAGGCTAGCAAGCGCTTCATGGCAATCTCCCGCCGTTCTGCAGCCGCGAGATTATTCCTGGCGAGGGTTCAAGTCGAGAAGGGCTGCAAAATCAGCCGAGCGCTTGATCGATTCGCCTGACTAGCCGCTCGGCGACCTCTTGCTTCGCGGCTTCGGGCCAATCCTCGACGCCCTCGGCGGTGATCAGGTGCACGCGGTTGCGGTGCCCGCCCATCACGTCGCCGGAGACGTCGTTGGCGACGATCCAGTCGGCGCGCTTCGCCTGCCGTTTGGCAGTCGCCTGCTCGACGACATTCTCGGTCTCCGCGGCGAAGCCGATGAGGAGGCGCGGGCGCTGATCGCTGGCGGCGAGCTCGGCGAGGATATCTCGCGTCGCAATGAAGCGGAGCGCTGGCGGCCCGTCGCTCTTCTTGAGCTTGGCCGCCGAAGGCTCGACGCGCCAGTCGGCAACCGCGGCGACGAGGATCGCAACGTCGGCGGGAAGTGACGTCATGACGGCGTTCGCCATCTGCTCGGCGCTTTCGACATCGATGCGCTCCACGCCCGCGGGAGTCTCGAGCGCGACCGGGCCTGCCACCAGCGTCACGCGCGCGCCAGCCTCAACCGCTGCTGCGGCGATCGCGAAGCCCTGAAGGCCTGAGGAGCGATTGGCGATGACCCGGACGGGATCGATCGGCTCGTGCGTCGGCCCCGCGGTGACGAGGATGTGCTTGCCTGCCAGCGTCACTTCAGGAGGTCGGCGAGCTGGTCCATGATGTCCTGCGGCTCGGGCAGCCGCCCAGGCCCGAATTCGCCGCACGCCATCTCGCCCTCGGCGGGCTCGATCACCTTTACCCCGTCGGCCTTGAGCTGCTGGACGTTGCGCTCGGTCGCCGGATGCAGCCACATGCGGACGTTCATCGCAGGGGCGACGACGACCGGCTTGTCGGTCGCGAGGAGCAGCGTCGTTGCCAGGTCGTCCGCGATGCCGGCAGCCATCTTCGCCAGCAGGTCCGCAGTCGCCGGGCACACCAATACGAAGTCGGCGGCGCGGCTCAACTGGATATGGCCGATTTCGACCTCGTCCTTGAGCTCCCAAAGCGACGTGTGAACCTGGTTTTCGGCGAGCGTGCCTAGGCTCATCGCGGTGACGAAATGCTCACCGCCTTTGGTCAGCACGGGGGTAACGGCGTGGCCGGCCTTCTTCATTAGCCGCACAACCTCCAGCGCCTTGAAGGCCGCGATCCCGCCGCCGACGATGAGGAGCACCCGCGCCATGGTCTTCAGACTAGCACAAACAGTAGCAAGGCGCCGAGGACTACGCCGGCCGCGCCCGCGAGCGCGTAACCCCACCAATGGCGGTGCTCGATGATGGCGATGTCGGGCAACGGCGGCGCGGGGGGCGCGGCGCCGCGCGCAGGATAATATTCGTCGAGCCGATTGATCAGCTCGGGGATCTTCTTGACCGCACGCACAAGCTCGATGATGCGGTCGGCGTAATAGGCCTCGGGGCCGAGTTCCGAGCGCATCCACTCGCGAAGGAACGGCTCGGCCGTCTCCCACATGTTGATGTCGGGATCGAGTGCGGTCGCGACGCCCTCGTTCATGACCATCGTCTTTTGCAGCAGCAGCAGGTGCGGCTGGGTCGGCATGTCGAAATCGCGGGTGATCGAGAACAGGCTCTCGAGCATCCGGCCGACCGAAATGTCCTTGACCGGCAATCCGCGGATCGGCTCGCCGGCGGCGCGAAGCGCGGTCGCGAACTCCTCGACGCTGTGATGCGCGGGGACGTATTGCGCTTCGAAATGGATCTCCGCGACGCGGCGGTAATTGCCGGTGATAAGGCCATAGAGGATCTCGGCGAGCCAGATCCGCGCGCGCCGGTCGACCCGGCCCATGATCCCGAAGTCGATCGCCGCGATCCGACCGTCGGCGAGAGCGAACAAATTGCCGTGGTGGAGGTCGGCATGGAAGAAACCGTCGACCACTGCCTGGCGCAAAAAGGCGCGGACCAGGATCGCGGCCAGCGCCTTGCAGTCCTGGCCAGCTTCGATCAGCGCATCGCGGTCGTTGAGCTTGATGCCGTCGAGCCATTCGAGCGTGAGCACGCGGCGGGCGGTGCGGCGCCAGTCGATCTCGGGAATGAAATAGCCCGGCTCGGCGACCATGTTCTCGCGCAGCTCAGAGGCTGATGCGCCCTCGCGCTGCAGGTCGAGCTCGCGCGCGGTCCATTGGCGGAACTGCGCGACGACGTGCCGCGGGCGCAGCCGCTGCGCTTCGCCGCCGTAGCGCTCGACATGCGCGGCGGCCCATTCATAGGTCTCGATCGCCTTGGCGAATTCCTCCTCGATCCCGGGGCGCAGGACCTTGACCGCCACCTCGCGGCCTTCGGTCGTGACCGCGCGGTGGACCTGGGCGATGGACGCCGCGCCGACCGGCTTCTCGTCGAATTCGGCGAACAGGATTTCGAGCGGCGCGCCGAACGACGTCTCGATGGTCCGCTTGATCTGCGCGAACGGGGCCGGGGGCAGGTCGTCCTGCAGCTGTGACAGATTGGCTGCGGCCTTCTCGCCGACCAGGTCGGGGCGGGTCGAGAGCGCCTGCCCGAGCTTGATCGCGGCGGGACCGATCGCGACCAGCGCCGCGGCATAATCGGGCACAGACGGAATGGGGGCCCCAAAGCGGGCGATGCGAGCGAGGCGACGCACCGGCGGAGGGGTCAGTGGGTCTTCTTCGATGCCGCGCAGCGCGCCGTGGCGGGCCAATGTCCGGCCCCATTTCAACAAACGCCACAAATGAGTGACGGACGTGGTCAAATTTTCCAGCCCGAATGGATCGTCACCAGCCCGCCCAGCATCGGCTCCGCATTGACCCGGATGAAGCCCGCTTCGGTGACCATTGCCCTGAACGCCGCTGGCTTTGGAAAGCGCCGGATGCTTTCGATGAGATAGCGGTAGCTGTCCTCGTCGTTGGCCACGACCTTGCCGACCTTGGGGATGACGTACGACGCATAGCGGTCATAGAGCGTCGAGAACCCCGGCCAGTCGCTCGCCGAAAATTCCATGCAATAGAAGCGCCCGCCGCGCTTCAGCACGCGATACGCTTCGCGCAGCGCCGCCGGGATGTCGGTGACGTTCCGGATCCCGAACACGATGGTGTAGGCATCGAATGCGGCGGCGGCGAAGCTCAGCGCTTCGGCATTCTCGACTTTCCACGAGAGGCCGGTGAGGCCCCGCCGCTCGGCCCGTGACTTGCCCACCTCGAGCATGTCGGCATTAATGTCCGCGACCGTCACATGGGCGCCGCGCCGGGCCATGCGGAAGGCGACGTCGCCGGTGCCGCCCGCCATGTCGAGGATGTCCTCACCAGGCCGCGGCTTCACCCGGGCGACGAAGCGGTCCTTCCACAAGCGGTGCATGCCGCCCGACATGAGGTCGTTCATCACGTCATAGCGGCGTGCGACCGAGCTGAAGACCTCGCCGACGCGGCGCATCTTCTCCTCGGGGCTGACGAGCTCGTCGCCGAAATTGACCTGTTCCGTCATGGGTGAGCGGCTCTAGCGGGGTTGCCCCGCCTTCGCCATATCGCGCGCATGCCGGAGCTTCCCGAAGTCGAGACGACCGTCCGCGGTCTTGCGCAGGTGCTGCAGGGACGGCGCATCGAGCGGGTCGAAGCGCGACGGCCGGATCTGCGGCGCGCTCTTCCGGTCGACCTCGGGCAGCGGCTGACCGGCGCGCGGGTCGTGGGGCTGCGCCGGCGCGCCAAATATGGGCTGATCGACACCGACCGCGGCGATACTCTCGTCTTCCATCTCGGCATGTCGGGCCATTGGCGGATCGATCCCGCGGAGATTGGCAAGCACGATCATTTCCTGGTCGAGACCGACGACGGCCGGCGGCTTGCGCTCAATGACGCGCGCCGCTTCGGATCGCTCGATCTCGTGCGAACGGACGAGCTTGGCGAATGGCCGCCGTTCATGGCGCTCGGGCCCGAGCCGCTCGACATCACGGCGGAAGAGCTGCAGCACCGCCTTGCCGGACGCAGCGCGGCGATCAAGCTGCTGCTCCTCGACCAGCGCATCATCGCCGGGCTTGGCAACATCTATGTGTGCGAGGCGCTGTACCGCGCCGGGATCCACCCGAAGCGCGCAGGAGGGTCGGTCTCGCGTAAGCGGCTGGCCCGCCTCGTGCCTGCTATTCACGATGTGCTCGCCGAAGCGATCGCCGCCGGTGGATCGACCTTGCGCGACTTTGTCGCGCCCGGCGGCGAGCTCGGTTATTTCTCCAAGACGTTCGCCGTTTACGATCGGGAAGGCCGGAGCTGCGCCTGCGGCGGAACCGTTAGGCGTATCGTCCAGGGCGGCCGCTCGACCTTCTACTGCCCGAGCTGCCAGCGTTGACCTCCAGCGCTCTACGCGGTAGGGGACGCGCCGCTTCGGTGCGAGCCTGTTGGCCGCGCCGTTTTTCATTGAGCTAGAGG
The DNA here is from genome assembly GCF_045810705.1 of Sphingomonas sp. Lineage (GTDB taxonomy): Bacteria > Pseudomonadota > Alphaproteobacteria > Sphingomonadales > Sphingomonadaceae > Sphingomicrobium. The sequence goes on from NZ_JBJMVI010000019.1 coordinate 165,037, forward strand.
ACGACCATGGCGAATACGCCGCAGGCCAAAAAGCGCATCCGTCGCAACGCAACGCGCGAGACGATCAACCACTCGCGCGTCAGCCGAATCCGGACCTTCATCAAGGCCGTCGAGTCGGCGATCGAGTCGGGCAAGAAGGGCGAAGCGGCCGAGGCTTTGAAAAAGGTCCAGCCGGAGATTGCACGCGGAGTCGCGCGCGGGGTTATCCACAAGAACACCGCCTCTCGGAAATTTTCCCGTTTGTCGAAGCGGGTTGCCTCGCTCGGCTAAAAACCCATCCTAAGGGGACAGACTCGAGCCGCCGGGCAACCGGCGGCTCGTCCCGTTTTTGGAATGTCAAAAAAAGCAGCAATTCCGGCGATTCGCGTCACCGTTAACAACGAGCTAATCGCGAAAACGGCGGTTTTCCGCCAATCCGTGAAACTTTCGGCCTGAATCCTCTGTCAAGTGTCATTATTTCACTTCTGTGAAAAAACGGCACTTGCATGCTGCCGCGGACAGTCACAGAAAGGCTGTTCCGGGCGCGAATCCGTGCCGGGGGCAAGAGAGAAAAGAGACGCAGGGCGCGCGACTCGCATCGCGGGCGGCAGGTAGGCTTTGTCTTTTGCAGGGGGACGAGAGAGGGAGGCGCGGGCTAGTGCAACTGGGTGGGGCGAGCTCGACTGCTGAACTGGCCGGAGCGCCAGTTGCGGCGCCGCTGGAGGCGGCTTGGGAATCGATCCGCACCGGGCTTCGCCGCGATCTTGGCGCCCGCACCTTCGACGGCTGGCTGAAGCCGGCCGAGCTTGGCGGCTTCGAGCCGGATAGCGGCACGCTCGATCTGGTGATGCCGAGCCAGTTCATGGCTGATTGGGTGCGTTCGCATTTCGGCGAGCGGCTGACCCTTGCATGGAAAACCGTTCTCCCGGTTGTCCGTGATGTTCGGGTCATTGCTGCCGCCGATGCCCCGCGCCCGGCGCCGCTGCTGATTCTCGAAGAGACGCCGGTCCCCGCTGAGCGCGACCCCAATGCTCCAAACTTCGACCCGCGTTACCGGTTCGAGACGTTCGTCGTCGGCAAGGCCAATGAAGTCGCCGCAACCGCCGCGAAGACTCTGGCGACCTCGCCCGCCGTCAACTTCAATCCATTGTTCATCCACGGCGGCACCGGGCGCGGCAAAACGCACCTGCTGCACGCGATCGGCCACGCATTCCTCGCCCGCAACCGCGGCTCTCGAGTCGTCTCGATGTCGGCCGAGAAGTTCATGGTCGAGTTCATCCGCGCGCTGAAGGAGAATGACACGATCGGCTTCAAGAGCCGGCTGCGCTCGGCCGACCTGCTGCTGATTGACGACGTCCAGTTCATTGCCGGCAAGGATTCGACGCAGGAGGAATTCTTCCACACGATGAACGAGATCATCACCGCGGGGCGGCGGCTGGTGATCACCTCCGACCGTGCGCCGCAGGACCTCGACGGAATCGCGCCGCGAATCCTGTCACGGCTGTCGTGGGGTCTCGTCGCCGACATCAATTCAGCCGACTACGAGCTTCGCTTCAACATCATCGTTTCCAAGCTTGAAGCGCTGCCGGGCGTCGACATGCCGCGCCCGGTAATCGACTTCCTGGCGCGGCGCGTGACCTCGTCGGTGCGCGAGCTGGAGGGAGCACTCAACCGCATCGGCGCCTATGCGATGATGACCGGGCGCGAGATCGATGTCGCGTTCGTCGAGGAAGTCCTCGCCAACGTCCTGCGCGCCAACCAGCGGCGCATCTCGATCGATGAGATCCAGACCCAGGTCGCCGAGCATTACCGGATCCGCAAGGCGGAGATGACATCTGCGCGGCGGGCGCGCGAAGTCGCCCGGCCGCGCCAGGTTGCGATGTATTTGTCGAAGCAGCTGACACCGAAGTCGCTTCCCGACATCGGCCGCCGTTTTGGCGGGCGCGACCATACGACGGTGATCCACGCCGTCCGGCAGATCGAGAAGCTCCGCGCCGCCGACGCCGAGCTCGACGCTGATATCCGGCTGCTCATGCGCCAGCTCGAGGGCTGATCGGCGCCGTCCACGCCGGCCGGTCTTGGACAAAGAAAAAGGCCCGCCGGATGGTCCCAGCGGGCCTTCTTTTCTGGTGGGATGACCGGCGCCGCTTACGATCTCGCCGGTGGCCGAGTCGGGATGGTGATCTTCACGACTTCGCCGTTGCGTCCCGGGAAACCGGTGAACATCGCCTCGACCAGGCTCGGAATGACGACGTCGAGCCTGCTGGTCTCGGAGCGCGCCTGGACGCGGCCGTCGAACAGGGCCGCGTTGGTCCCGGCTGCGCGGATGTGGACGTCGATCTGGCTGTGATATTCGACATAGGAGTCGACGCCGCCGCCGTACCAGAACGGATCGTCCCAGCCCCAGGAATAGCCGCCGCCCCAGCCGAAGCGTGACCGGTGGAACGGCGAGCCCCAACCGCCGAAGCCGCCAAAGCCGTAGCCAAAGCGGCTGCGATAGAATGGGTCTTCGACGTAACGCACCTGGCCGCGGTCGACGCCATAGCCGAACTGAACGATCATGTTCGCGCTCTGTGAGCTTGTCGCCGGTTGGAAGCCGCGCGCCTGGAGCTGCTGGGCGACGATTCCGGCATAGCGCTGAAACTCGAGCCCGCCATTATTGGCCATCCCGCCGCCCGGGACGACGAAGAAGGTCTGGCCCTGCGCCGCGGGCATGGCCTGATAGCGGGAGACCGTGGTGTTGATCTGCTCGGCGCAGGCCGAGAGGCCAACAGCGGCAACGCCAAGGGCGAGGATGGCGGTGAAGCGACGGATACGCATATTGACTTCCCTTCGGGCGGGGAAACGGAAATTGCTGATCGTTTCGCCATAGCATGAACAGCTGTGAACGGTCGATGAAGCGTGCGCCGGCACCGACGAGCGGTTGCTAGCCCCGCAGCCACGATGCCGCGTAGCTGAGGGCGGCGACTCCCGAGCCGACGAGCAGTGCATCCACCGCGAGGCTCAGCACCGCGGCAACGGCGGCAGCGATGGCGAGCGCTCCATCGCGGTAGATCAACGCCAGCCCGAACAGGACGATCGCGGCGGCGGGAGCGATGTGAAACAGCGGGATCGGCACCGCGGCGAGGAGCGCGAGCAGGAAACAGACGAGACCGATCAGGCGGGTCGCCGTCGGCCCGGTGAGGATCGCGAGGCGTGGCTTGAGGATGCGCTCGATGCGCGCCTCGACCCATTCGAATTTCCCAATCAGCCGCTCGATCTCCGACTTGCGCACACCCCGCCGGTCGATCCGCGCCGGGAACCACGGGCTTGCGCGCCCGAGGACCATCTGGCCCGAAACGATCAGAAGCGGGATGGCGAAGAAGACGCTGGTGCCCGGGGGCAGCGGCAGCACGTTGATCGCGGCGAAAATGAACAGCAGGCCGCCCCACGCACGGGCGTGAAGCTGCGCCGCAAGCTCGGTGAAACTCAGTCGGTCGGGCTCGTGGTCCCGGATAATCTGCGCGAGCCGCTTCGAAAGCGGCAGCGGGCGCGACGAGCCGGGCTGGGGTTTGACGGGATCCAAGGGTGGTTCGGCTATTGCGCGAGGCCCACGGCCGTCTTGGCTGCCGAAAGCAGGGGCGCGCCGATCTCGATCGCGCGCGCTGCACCGTCGGCAAGGATCCGGTCGAGTTCGGCGGGGTCGCGGCGGAGCTCTTCGAGACGCTGACGGATCGGCGCGATCAGGCCGGTGACCGCCTCGGCAAGGGCCGGCTTGAACGTGCCGAAGCCCTGGCCGGCGAAGCGCTCAAGCACGCCATCAATGCCGACCCCCGTGATCGCCGCATAAATCCCAACGAGGTTCTTCGCTTCGGGCCGCGGCTCGAGCGCCGCTTCATCCTCCGGCAGCGGCTCGGGGTCGGTCTTCGCCTTGCGGATCTTCTGCGCGATCACGTCGTCGCTGTCGGTGAGGTGGATGCGGCTCATCTCGGACGGATCGGACTTGGACATCTTCGCGCGGCCGTCGCGAAGGCTCATGATGCGCGCAGCCGCTCCCCCGCCGATGAACGGCTCCGGGACCACGAACAGGTCGGTATCGAAATCGGTGTTGAACTTGAGCGCGATGTCGCGGGTGAGCTCGATGTGCTGTTTCTGGTCCTCTCCGACCGGGACATGGGTCGCGCGGTAAAGCAGGATGTCGGCCGCCTGCAGCACCGGATAATCGAACAGCGCGACGGAGGCGCCCTCTCGGTTCTTGCCGGCCTTGTCCTTCCACTGTGTCATGCGGTTGAGCCAACCCATTCGCGCGGTGCCATTGAGAATCCAGCACAGTTCCGAATGCGCCGGTATCGCGCTTTGCGCGAAGACGATCGACCTTTTGGGGTCGATCCCGCTGGCGATCAGCGCGGCCGCCATTTCGCGCACGCTCGATCGCCGCTCGTCAGGATCCATATGCTCCGACAACGAATGAAGGTCGGCGAGGAAATAGAGGCATTGCGCCTCGTCCTGCATCCGAACCCATCGAAGGATGGCGCCGAGCAGGTTGCCAAGATGCAGGCCGCCGGTCGGCTGGATGCCCGAAACCACGCGTTTCACTTGGCTGTCTGTCATGCTTCGCGCGCCCGTCGCTTGAGGAGGAGCTTCACATCGTCGAGCACGAACGCCCGGGTCAAGAAGCAGGCGATTGAATAAACGGCGACGCCGGCCCCGACGAGCCCGGTCAATGCCAGGTAGCGCTCCCAGATCCTCCCGCTTAGCCACGGATTTAGCAGCTGCCCGAAACCGTAGACCGCCGCGCCCATCAGCAGCGCTGCAAGCGCCAGCCGGGGAATGCGGCGCTTGAGCTGGGTGTCGGCAATGAAGTGGCCGCGCCTCGCGAGCGTCGAGTAGAGCAGCCATACGTTCGCCGTTGACGACAGAGCCGTGGCGAGCGGCGGGCCGACATGGCCGTAGCCGAACCGGGCGAGGACTGGGATCAGGATCAAATTGCCGGCAAGATTCACGCCGACCGACATCACGGCATAACGCACCGGCGTGCGGGTGTCGTGCCGGGCATAATAACCGGGGGTCAGCACCTTGACGAGGACGTAGGACGGAAGACCGATCGAGAAGCCCGCGAGAGCCCACGAGCATTTGACCGTGTCCGCCGCGTCGAAATGGCCATATTGGAACAGGCCGCGGACGATCGGTTCGGCGGCGACGATCAGCGCGACCATGGCCGGCAGCGTCAGGAACAGCGCCAGCTCCATCCCCCGGTTTTGCGTGTCCATCGCCTTGGCGTCTTCGCCCGCGCTCAGCAGCCGGGAGATGGTCGGAAGGAGGATCGTGCCAAGGCCGATTCCGATCATCCCGAGCGGAAGCTGGTTCACCCGGTCGGCATAATAAATGTACGAGATCGAGCCTTCGCCGAGCAGGTAGCCCGAGAGGGCGGTCGAGACGACGAGGTTGAGCTGTACGGCACCGGCGCCAATCGCGGCGGGGAGGATCAGCTGCATCAGGCGCTTCACCTCCGGGTCGAGCCGCGGCATTCGCGGGCGGAGCGAAACGCCGGCGGCGCGGCAGGCGAGGTAAAGCCACGCGAGCTGGAGCACGCCGCCGATCGGGACCGAGATGGCCTGGGCCCGCGCAGTCTCGTAGGCCGTGCCGTGAAAGACGAGCAGCGCCGTCACCATCGCGATGTTGAGCAAGATCGGGGCCGCCGCGTTAACCCAGAAGCGGTCGAGCGAATTGAGGATCCCGCCGAGCAGCGACGCGAGGCAGATCAGCATCAGGTAAGGAATGGTGATCCGGCTCAGCTGGACGGCGAACGCGAATTGTTCATGAGTCGGGTGCTGCTTGTGGAACCCGCCCGACAGCAGCGCGGTGAACGGCCAGGCGGCGACCAGCATGACGATCGTCATCGCGGCGAGGAATGCGAACAGCATCGAGAGCGTCCGCTCGGCGAAGTCGAATGCAGCGCCGCGTCCACCACCTTCTTCCGCCAGCTTGCGGTTGAACAACGGGATGAACGCGGAGGCAAAGGCGCCCTCGGCGAAGAAGGCGCGGAACATGTTGGGCAGGCGGAAGGCTACGAGGAACGCGTCCGAAGCGAAATTCGCTCCGACGTAGCGCGCCTGCAATGAATCACGGACGAGCGCGAGAACCCGGCTGACCAAAGTGAGGCCGCCGACGGATCCCAGCGATCGGGCGAGGTTCATCGGCTCGATCCCGCGCGGGCTGCGGAAATGTCAGGCGTCGCCGGCGTCTTCCCCGGTGACTTCGTCGAGCGCCGGCTGTTGCTGTTGAGCGGCTTCGACCTGCGCCATATAGGCCGCGGCGAAGTCGATCGGGTCCAGCATCAGCGGCGGGAAGCCGGCGTTTGCAATCGCGTCGGAGATGACCTGCCGCGCGAACGGGAAGAGCAGGCGCGGGGCCTCGATCAGCAGGAATGGCGGAAGTGCCTCTTCGGGCACGTTGCGGATCCCGAACAGCCCCGCGTAGCTCAAGTCGACAACGAAGTGGACGCCATTGTCGGAACGCGCCGAAATGTCGAACTTCAGGGTCACTTCGTGGACGCCTTCGCCGGCGCCCTGCACGTTGAGGTTGAACTGGACGTCGAGGTTTGGCTGCACCTGCCAGGAATAGACTTCCGGCGCGCTCGGGTTCTCGACCGACAAATCTTTCACATATTGCGCGAAGATCGAAACCTGCGGCTGACCATTATCGTCCGCGCCGTTGCCGCCGCCATTGGGTTGCTGGTCCGCCATTTATCCTGTCCTTACAGATTGTTGTGCTGTGCCGGATCCGCCTGCAGAGGAGCGGCGCTTCAGGCTCGTGCGCCTAGCAGCCGCAATAATGGGGCGCAATGCCGCCTTCGTGCGTTGGGCGGTGTTGGAATCTTTACGATAAGCACACTATGTTGGCAGCGGAAAAACACAGGATCCAAAGTTGACCGTCATCGTCGTCCTCGCACTCGTAGCACTGTTCATCGGGCTTCGCCTCTACAGCGTGCTCGGCGAACGCACGGGCCACGAGCAGCAGCCAATCCTCAAGCCGGCTGACCCGGACGCCCGTCCGGCGCCCCAGGTAACCCAGCCGGTTGTTCCGCAGCCCGCCGCGCCCGAAGCAGGCGACCTCGCCTATGTTCCGACGGCCGGTCCCGGCGTGCGCGCCATTCTCGCTGCGGATTCGAGCTTCGACGTCGCGCGCTTCCTCGAAGGCGCGAAATCGGCATATCGCATGATCCTCGAAGCCTATTGGAAGGGCGACCTCGAGACCCTCCGCAGCCATGTCGAAGTGCACGTGTTCGATGCGTTCGCGAGCGCGGTCGAGCAGCGCAAAACCGACGGCCTCAGCCTCGACAACCGCCTGGTTGCGGTCGAGCAGGCGGTGATCTCCGAGGCGACGCTGGAGCGCGGAGTCGCGGTCATCGCGGTCCGGTTCGAGGCTGATATCGCCGCGGTGACCCGCAATTCGGACGGCCAGGTCGTCGCCGGCTCGCTCAGCGACGCAGTGCAGACCCGCGACCTGTGGACCTTCCGCCGCGACACCGGCTCGCGCGATCCCAACTGGCTTCTGGTCGAGACCGACGAGGAAGAGTGAGGCTGATCGCACGGGCGCTCGCGCTCGCCTCTCTCGTTTTTCTTGCAGCTTGCGCCTCCAGGCCGATTGCGCCGGCTGAAATCCCTCCTCCCGTTACCTCGGCTCCGGCGCCCACTCCTGTGCCTGTCCCGCCGCCGACGCCGATCGGCCGCAACGCGGTCGAGACCGGGATCAAGCTCGAGAACCCGCGCGTGCTTGGTCAGGAGGAGGCGACACGGGCGCTGGCCGCCTTCCGCCTCAGCTGCCCGGTGGTAATGACTCGCACCGACGCTTCCGGGCTGACTGTCGGCAGCGACTGGCAGGCGGTTTGCGCCCAGGCCGCCAGCCTCGATCCAAGCTTTGCGCCGGGCTTCTTCTATTACGGGTTCGACTGGGTGAGGGTCGGCGAAGGCAAGGCTTTCGCCACCGGTTATTACGAACCGGAAATCGAAGGCTCGCGGACCCCGCAGCCCGGCTCTGTGCCGATCTATCGCGTTCCGCCCGACCTTGTCCGCTGCACCAGGCCAGACGGTACGACAGGCCGCGGCCGGATCGACGAGACCGGCACTTGCGTCGCTTATTTCACGCGTGCCGAAATCGAGAACGGAGCGCTCGCGGGCAAGGGCTTGGAGCTTGCATGGGCCAAGGATCCGGTCGACCTATTCTTCATGGAGATCCAGGGCTCCGGACGGATCCGGTTCGACGACGGCTCGGTCATGCGCGTGGCCTATGCCGGCCAGAACGGGCGCGACTATGTGGCCATCGGCCGGCTGCTCCGTGATCGCGGCATTCTTCCGTCGGGCGGCGCGAACATGCAGTCTATCCGCGACTGGATCCGCTCGAACCCCGACCAGGGCCGCGAGTTGATGCGCGAGAATCTGTCCTACGTCTTCTTCAAGGAGCTGACGGGCCCCGGACCGCCCGGCGCGCTTAACGTGCCGGTCACTGCACGCGCAACCGTCGCCGCCGATCCCAACTACGTGCCGCTTGGCGCGCCGGTCTACATCCACCACGCCGACCGGCGCGAGGTCGACGGGCCGTGGCTCGCGCAGGATGTCGGCGGGGCGATCAAGGGGCCCAATCGCTTCGATACCTTCTGGGGCTCCGGCGCCGAGGCGGCCGCGATCGCCGGCGGCATGTCGGCGACCGGCCAGGCGCTGATCCTGATCCCCAAAGGCGTCGCCGCGCGTGCGCTCGCTCAGCGCTGACGAGGCCGAGCTCTGGGCCCGGGTCGCAGCGACGATCAGGCCATTGTCGCGGGAGAAGATCAGGCCATTTCCGGCTATAACAAGCGAGCCGACGACGCGGCCTCCGGGCCCGCTCGTTTCGCGCTCGAAGCCGACCGAGGCTAGGCGCGCGAAACCGACACCGATCGGAGCGCGAACCCTCGACGGCAGCTGGGACAAAAGGCTCGGAAGCGGGCGGATCGAGCCTGATCGCAGGCTCGACCTGCACGGGATGAACCTCGATACCGCCTGGGCTGCCATCGATCGCGGGCTCGAGCAGGCAATTGGACGCGGCGACCGCGTCTTGCTGCTGATCACCGGCCATCATGGGCCCGGCGAGCCGCCAGTCCAGCGCGGCAAGATTCGTGCGGCCGTGCACGACTGGCTTGCAGCGTCGCGCCACGCACCCTCGATCGCTGCTGTCCGCGGTGCGCACCGGCGCCACGGCGGCGGCGGCAGCCTCTACATCATATTAAAACGCTAACCGCCGCGCCGATGACGGTTTCTTAACCTCGATTCATTAACGCGGGGAGGTAGGCGAATGAATCCCGCCCCCGCGAGGCGCACCAGGCACGATGACCGCAGGCACGGCACAGAAGATCAGCAACGCGATCCTGTCGTGCGGCGCGGGCGCGGCCTCGTTCCTGTTTTCATTGACCGCCCTCCTTTATCTGACGGAATTCGACCAGAAAATCCTGGCGGCGATGGTCGCCGGCGCGTTCTGCCTGCTCGTCAGCTACGTCGCCGCCGAGCGGCCCAACAGCGAAAGCGCGCGCGCCCTTTCGGCGCTGAGCGAGCGGCTTCTGGCCGTCGAGGACGGGGACCTCGTGTCACCGGCGCCGGTTTCGGTAAAGCGTGTCATGCCCAAGGTTGCGGCAGCGGTGGATAGCCTGTTCGCCGAGGTTCGCGCCTCGATCGAAAATGCCCATGCGCTGGGGATGTACGATCCCGTCACCTCGCTTCCCAACCGGCTGCATTTCCGCTCCGAAGCCGACAAGCTGATGAGCGAGGTCCTCGATGGCGCTCAGTCGGCGATGCTGTTCGTCGACCTCGACCGCTTCAAGCTAGTCAACGACAGCCTCGGCCATGCCCGCGGCGACCAGCTTTTGATCATGGTCGCCAATCGGCTGCGTGTCGTCGTCAATGCCGAGTTCACCGGCAGCGCGCGGAGCCGGCCTTTGCTCGCTCGCCTCGCCGGCGACGAGTTCACCATCTTCTTCCCCGAGATCGCCTCGGTCGCCGAAATCGAGCGGGTATCGCGCCGCATCGTGCTGGCGATCTCCGAGCCGTTCGAACTCTGCTCGCATAGCGTCGACATCGGCGCATCGATTGGGATCGCAGTCTGCCCCGAGCATGGCACGAGCATCGAGGCGCTGATGCGCGCGGCTGACATCGCGATGTATCGGGCCAAGGCCAGCGGGGGCGGCCAATATTGCCTGTTCTCGGGCGACCTCGCGGCCGAACATCAGCAGAAGATCGAGACCGAGAAGGCGCTGTCGGAAGCGGTTCTCCGCGACGAATTCATGCTCGTGTTCCAGCCACAAATGAGCCTGGTGACCGGCGAGCTTGCCGGCGCCGAGGCGCTGCTGCGGTGGAACCATCCACGTGACGGGCTTCGCCTGCCGGGCACCTTCATCCCGGTCGCGGAACGCACCGGCCTGGTGGCCGAGATCGGCGAGTGGGTGACCGGGGAAGTTGCCGCCACGCTCAGCAATTGGCGCCGCGACGGCTTCGACGGACGGCTCGCCTTCAACATCAGCCCGCGCCAGGTCGACCGGCCCGATTTCTTCGCCAAGCTGCGCCAGGCATTCGGCGACGCCGATGTTCCGCTATCGCTGATCGAGCTCGAATTCACCGAAAGCGCGGCGATGGAAGTCAGCGCACCCGTGCTCGACGAGATCGCGGCGCTGCGCAACGACGGCGCCCACATCACCATCGACGATTTCGGCACCGGTTACTCTAACCTCGCGCGGCTCCGCGCCATGCCGCTCGACCGCGTCAAGCTCGACCCCTCGCTGACTGCGGACATCGAGGTCAACGAAAAGGCGCGGGTGATCGTCCAGGCGGTCATCCAGCTGATCAAGGGCGTGGATTGCGAGATCGTCGCCGAGGCGGTCGAAACCGTTGCCCAGGCCGACATGCTCCGCGCGATGGGTTGCGATACCGTCCAGGGTTATGTGTTCGCGCCGCCGATGATGGAGCAGGAATTCCTCGCCTGGACCGGCAAGGGCCGTGGGCCGGCCGCCAAGTCGGTCGCCTGACCTGATGGTCTAACGCGCGGGCGGAGGCGCCGGCGGGATGGACGCTGGCCGAACTTCAAACGTCTGCTGCCGCGATGCCGTCTGGACCGTCGTGCCTACGCCGTGCACGATATGCGGCGTGACGATGATATAGAGCTCGGTCTTCGAGCGGGTCTGCTTGTCGGTCCGGAACGCCTGACCGAGCAAGGGGATGTCGCCGAGCAGCGGGACCTTGGTCTTGGTCGTGAGATTTTCGTCCTGGATGAGGCCGCCGATGACGAAGGAATCGCCGTCGCGGACCGTCGCCGCCGTTTCGGCCTGGCGCTGGCTGATGGTCGGGTAGCCCTGACTGAACCCCGTGACGCTGGAGACCACGCAGTAAACATGGCTCGAGACGAAGCCATCGGTGCTGACGCGCGGGGCGATCTGCAGCGTCACGCCGACATTCACATATTGAACTTGCTGCTGGACGCCGTTGACGCCTGACAGGGCAATCGAGGTCAGGATCGGAAGCGCATCCCCGGTGATGATCTTCGCCGTCGATCCGCTCTGCGCGGCAATGCGCGGCTTCGACACGATCCGGCCGTTGCCCTTGGTGATTTGCGCATAGATCGCTGCCTGGAAGGAGGCGCTGGTCATGTGACCGGAGCAATTCGCTCCTTCGAAGTCGCAGCCCTGCGCCGGAACCCCGGGCAGGATCGCTTCGCCCGAACGGAAGCTCACGACACCGATCTGCCCGGCGGAGTTCGCGAAATCGATTCCGAGCGCTTTGGAACCGGTCTCGTTGAGCTCGACCATCTGCGTCTCGAGGATCACGCTGTCGACCGGGATGTCGATGGCCGCGATCATCTCTTTCATCCGGGCGATGTAATCGGGAGAGCCTCTCAGCCACACCGCATTGAGTCTCCGGTCGATCGACATCGACGCATCGACGGACTGGCCCAGCGGTTCGTCACTGCTGCCGGGCGCCTGGCTCGCTGTCTGCGCCTGGTAATTGGTCCCGGTCAGGCTGTTCGATCCGAATTGCGGTTCACGCGGGATGAAGACGTCGTTCGATTTGACCGCTGCGCCTTGCGAAAGAAGGCCCACGACTTCCGAGACATCGGCATATTTCAAAAGCACCAGGGCGTAGCTGTCCTGCCCGGCTGCCGCCGCGAAGGCGGGCGGCAGGCTGCCACCGCGACTTTCCTCACCCGACGCGGCCCGCTCGATCGGCTTGGCGATCGATCCGATCGTGACCTCGATCGTCCTGTCGCTGCTGGCGACCGCCGCGACTGTCGCTCCTTTGTCGACCTGGAAGTGGAGTACGAGCACGCCCTCGGCCTGGACGAACTCGATCCCGCGGACGAAGCCATGCAAATCGCGGGGGCTGACGGCCGATGGCATCCTCGCGGTCAGTGCGAGCGCGAGCGTTGGGTCGCGAGCGTTGTTGCTGAGCGCCTGAAACCCATTGACCCTCGGCTCGACGACGAGCTGCAGGTGGGCTTCACGGTCGCTTTGGCTGACCAGGTTGATTTTTGTCAGCGCGACGGTGCTTGGAACCGGCGCCTGCGCCGCGAGCGCCGGACTCGCCGGCCCGAGCAGAGCGAGGACGAACAGCCAAATGAGCAGTGAGATACGCTTTGCTTGCGCCACTTAGAACTGGGCCAGTCTGAAATTAAGCCGGAAAGTCAGTTACTTGCACAGCAACGCGGGCTGCGCAATGGCAGCCCGCGTGCTTTGTTCTCGAACCTTAGTTGCCGAACGCCCCAAGGCCGTACGGCGTACCGAGGCCGGTTGGCCCGTCGTAGCCCGGCTGCGCGTTGCAGTAATAGGGAACTGCGCAAGTTCCATTGCTTCCGCTCGTCACGTCGTTGAGATTCGCGGTGTGCGAGTAGATCGACGACGCAGCGTTGATGCTGCCGTTGCGCAGCGCGAACATCGCGCCGATCAGCGGCGCCGAGGCGCTAGTTCCCCCGAACACCATCCACTGCGATGCGCTTCGGCTGGCCGGGCCATAGACGGCGACGCCCGTGTTGGGGTCGGCAACCGCCGACACGTCGGCTTCCATCCGGCCGCCGCAGGCATCGGTCACTCCGTTCTGCCAGCTCGGCTTGGCGTGGCCGAGGCCGCAGCCGCTCCCGGCGCCGTTCCACACCGTCTCGGTCCAGCCGCGCGTGCCGCCGCCAGCGCGAAGGCTGGTGCCGCCGACCGCAACCGCTCCCGGAGCGGTTGCCGGCCATTGCGCGCCATAGCCATAGTCGCCTGTGCTGACGGTCACCGCGATCTCGTTCGCGCTGTAGTGCGAATCATAGGCAGAGTAGGACGATGAGTCCGTATTGCCGTAGCTATTCGAAATGGCTTTCACGCCCGCGACCGTCTTCGCATAGTCAACGCCAGTCCAAAGGTTGGAAAAGGACGCGGAGCTCGCCTGGACGAGCAGGATGTGACAGCTCGGGCAGGCTGAGCTGACCATGTCGAGGTCGAGCGCCTGTTCCTGGTCCCATCCAACGTCGACCCGGCCCGGCGCTTTGCCGCCAGTCTGGCCGACGATCTTGAGGCAGCCATTGGCTGTCGTGCAGGCCGGGAGACCGTATTGCGCGCGATAGACCGCGAGATCTGCCTCGGCATTCGGATAGCCGAAGGCGTCGACGATCGCGACGGTTGGCGTGCCGCTGCCGCTCACTCCGGTCAGGCCGTAGGCAGCCTGGAGCTGAGCCGGGCCGTAGCCCGATGGCGTTGCGGCAGGATTGGCCTTGCCATTGTGCGGATTACCGCGCGCGTCGGTAACGACATGCGCATAGCAGCGGGCGGTCCCCGCCGGAGTGCCACGCGCGCAGACCGCGGCGTGGAAAACATTGCCGCTTCTCTCAAGCTGGAGCGTTTGCGCCGTCGCCGGGCCAACGCCAGCAGAACTCAACGCAACTCCGAGGCCAACAAGCCCCCATTGACGCAACATCATACTGAATTCCCTCCGTTACTCGCTCAAACTCCGAGCGCGGCGGATGCTGACAGCGATTCGCTCGATTGCAAGCGTCAATAATCGTTAACGACCGTCTAACTGTCTTATTTTTGAATATCTTACGCGGAACCGCGGCGGGCTCCTCTCGTTCAAGGTTCCGATGGGGGAGAGCCCATGAGACCGGCCGTATCGATCTTGACGCTGCTTCTGTCGGGTTGCGCCTCGAACGACGTGCAGGCGTTGCGGCCGCTGGAGATCGCCACCGCGCCCTACCAAGGCGTCGTTACCAGCGCCCTTACCGGAAGCCTGATGTACGAGGGCGGCTGCCTCTTGTTTCGCGATGAGCATGATCGTTTTCATCTCTTTCCGGTGTGGCCAGACGGGAGCATCTTCAACGGCACGTCGGTCGCCTTCCACCAGCCGGGGAAAGCCGAGCAGCAGGTGGTTGTCGGGGAGGAGTTCGTGATGGAGGGTCAGCCCATCCAATGGTCGCGCATCCCTAATCCACGGATCGCTCTCCATCAGCAGCGCTGCGGCAGTCAGCCCTTCGCCGTCTTGGCGATTCACCCCGCCAATTAGTTTTTGGCAGCTAGCACCTTGCGTACGATCCGCTCGTAAATCCGCGAGAGCGCGTGGATATCCTCGACCGCGGCGCATTCGCCGACCTTGTGCATGGTCGCGTTGGGAAGGCCGAAATCGACCACCGGACACAGCTGGATCAGGAAACGCCCGTCCGAAGTGCCGCCGCTGGTGGAAAGCTCGGGCTTCTGACCCGTTTCCTCCTCGATTGCCGCGACCACCACATCGTACAACGGACCCGGCGGAGTCAGGAAAGCCTCTCCCGAGATGCGGGCCTTGACCATCGCTCCCGGCGCCTCGCGCGCCGCGATTTCCTCGACCCGCTTGACCAGATCCGCCCCCCGCTGAAGATTGTTGAAGCGGATGTTGAGCTGCGCCGTCGCGCTCCCCGGAATGACGTTGCTGGCGCTGGTCGGGGTCGAGACCGCCGTGAACTCGAGGTTTGAGGCGGGAAACTGCTCTGTGCCGTCGTCGAGGTGGAGCGCATCGAGCGCGGCAATCACGCGCGCCAGCGGCGGGATCGGGTTCGTCGTCCTGTGCGGGTAGGCGACGTGGCCCTGCACGCCCGGCACTTCGATCCACATGTTGACCGATCCGCGTCGGCCGATCTTGACTGTGTCGCCGAGCCGCTCGACCGACGTCGGCTCGCCGATGAGGATCATGTCGGGCCGAATCTGCCGCTCGTTCAGCCAGTCGATGATCCGCGGCGTGCCGTAGGTCGCATAGCCTTCCTCGTCGCCGGTGATCAGGAGCGACAGGGTTCCGCCCGCATCGCCGAGCCTGGAGATAGCGGCGACGTAAGCGGCGATGGCGCTCTTCATGTCATTGGCGCCGCGGCCGACCAGCAGCCCGTCCACGATTTCGGCAGCGAACGGGCCGCCGCTCCAGCCCTCGCCTGCAGGGACCACGTCGAGGTGGCCGGCGAAACCGAAATGCGGTCCGCCTTCCCCGCGCAGGGCGACCATGTTTTCGGTTGGTCCATCGGGTGGCTCGCCCATCACCCAGCGGTGGACTGTGAAGCCGAGCGCAGCGAGCGCGGCTTCGAGCCGGTCGAACACTTCGCCCGCCGCGGGCGTGACGCTCGGGCAGCGGATCAGCTCTGAAGCCAAGGCAATGGGATCGATCGGCGTGGTCATGGTGCGTGCCTAACAGCCCGCCACTCGCAGACAAGCGGAGGTTGTTCCAAGGAGGTGAGTTGCTGTAGTGCAACGGTAGGGCACTGTATGCCTGTTAGCGGGAGACCGCTTGCGTATTCGCTACAAATGTAGCACGCTGCAAATGTAGCGCGTTTGTCTCGCGCTGATTGATGGAGGAGTTGGCGATGATCGAGTGGCGTTCGATCCGCGCGCTTTTGTGGGCAGGCTCGAGCCTTGCCGCGGCAATGCCGCTGATGGCGCAACCGTCCGCGCCGGCAGCGCCGCCGACGGCTGCGAAGCGCACCTACACGCCCGCCGACTTCGCCCGCTTCGCTCCCAAGACCGCCTACGATATGCTCGCGCAGGTGCCCAGCTTCACCATTCGCAGTGCCGACACCAGCGAGCGGGGGCTCGGCCAGGCGTCCGAGAATGTGCTGATCAATGGTCAGCGCATTGCCAACAAGTCGGGCGGGGCGATCGACCAGTCGCAGCGCATCTCCGCCGCGAGCGTCGACCGGATCGAGATCGTCGAGGCGGCGAGTCTCGGAATTCCAGGCCTGTCGGGCCAGGTCGCGAACATCATCCTCAAATCGCAAACCAAAGGTAGTGGCCAGTTTAGCTGGAATCCCGGCTTTCGCGCGCATTTTACGCAGCCGCAGTACGACAATGCTTCTATCAGCTATTCGAACAAGACTGGACCGCTCGACTATACGCTGTCGGCGGCCGCGCTGTCGGGTCGGGGCGGCCTTGGCGGCCCGGTGACGATCACTGACGCCAGCCACAACATCATCGAAACGCGCGACGAGATTTATCACAGCGAATATCACGAGCTGGTTTTCAAGGCGAAGCTCGGCCTGGACGGGCCAGGGTCTTCGCTCGGCAATCTTGCGCTAAGCTATAATCCCTATTGGAGCCCGCAATTCCTCGGCGATACGCGCGTGCTGGCGACGGGAGAACGGCGAAGCCGTACAAATCGCCAAAGCAAGGCTGGGTACAACGCCGACATCAGTGGCGACTATGAGCTGGCGCTGGGCCCCGGCCGCCTCAAGGCAATCGGTCTGTGGCACCACGAGCACGCGCCGAACATCACCACGCAGATTCTGGCGTTCGAGACAACCGCAGCCCCGTCGACCGGTACGCGCTTCAGCAGGGACGCAAGATACGGCGAAGCAATCGCGCGCGGAGAATATCGCTGGAAGACGGGAAACAACGACTGGCAGGTATCGCTCGAGCGGGCGTTCAATTCGCTCGACCAGCGAGGCGGGTTGTTCCAGCTCAATTCGCAGGGCGAGTTCATCCAGGTGCCGTTCCCCGAAGGAAGCGGCAAGGTCACCGAGGTGCGTTACGAAGGGATCGCGTCGCTCAGCCGGCCGCTTGCGCCGAACCTTGACCTGCAGCTTGCCGCCGGTGCCGAGACCTCGACCCTGGATCGGGTCGACGACGACCAGCCAGCGCGCAAATTCTTCCGGCCGAAGGGCAGCGTGACGCTGGCTTGGCGCCCATCGAAGACGTGGGATATCAGCCTCAAACTACGCCGCCGCGTCGGCCAGATCGACTTCCTCGATTTCCTCGCACAACCGGTACTGAGCCAGGACCGGCAGAATGCGGGCAATCCGGAACTCGTCCCGCCGCAAAGCTGGGAAGCCGAAACCGAGTTCTCCCACGACCTCGGTCGATGGGGGAAGACTCGCCTCAATCTTCATTACTATCGCGTCGAAGACATTATCGACGTGATCCCGATCGGCACGGACGGGCAGGGGATCGGCAACCTTCCGCGAGCGGTCAAATACGGAGCGGAGAGCACCAGCACCTTAAACCTCGATCCGCTCGGCTGGCATGGTGCGAAGATCGATCTCAACGCCGGCGTTGAGATCTCGTCGGTGAAGGACCCGTTGACCGGCCGCAACCGCCCGATCAGCGGCAATTACGACCGATGGGGAAGCGCTCAGCTGCGCCACGACGTGCCCGGAACGCCGTTCGCCTGGGGCGCGAACGTGCAGTACCAACACTATGCGAAAAACTACTTCCTGACCGAAATCATCCGGACGCTCGATATCCCTTTGGCGTTCGGCGCGTTCGTCGAGCACAAGAACCTGTTGGGCCTGGCCGTTCGGGCCAGCGTATTCAACATTTTTGGCGGCCGCCACGGCCTCCACACCGTCGACCGCGTCGTCTATTCAGGGTTCCGCGACCGCTCTCCGATCGCCTTTTACGAAAAGCACGACGACCTCGTCGGACCGCTCTTCGACTTGAGCATCAAAGGCACCTTCTAAGCCCTACGCCTGTTTGCTAACGGCAGGCTCATGCCCAAGATCGATCTCGACGCCATCGAGCAGGTGAGCCGCACCGGCTATCCGCCGCCGTTCAACCAGGAAGTCGCCGGGCGGTGGTATCGCCGCCTCGCCCCGGCCGCGGGGCTGACCGACTTCGGCGTCAGCCATGTCGTGCTGAAGCCCGGCGCCTGGTCATCCCAGCGCCATTGGCACAACGGCGAGGACGAGTTTCTGGTGATGCTCGAAGGCGAAGCGGTGCTCGTCGAGGACGAGGGCCGCACCACGCTTCGGCCGGGCGATTGCGCCGCCTGGCCGAAGGGCAGCACCAACGGCCACCACCTGCGCAACGAAAGTGATGCCGACTGTGTGTTCGTGTGCATGAGCGGCGGAGAGAACAGCGGCGGCGGGTATTCGGACATCGACATGATCTGGACCACCGAAGGGGGCTTCGCGCACCGTGACGGCACGCCCTACGCCGAGGCGAAGCGTCCCGCCTAGGCGGCCTTGTCGGTCTCCCACTGCTCGATCACCCAGGGCTCGTCCTGGGCCTTGTCGATCCATTCGGCGACGTCCGGGTGCGACAGAACGTGCTTCATGTACACCGCGGCAAAGCTCGGCACGCCGACGCCGTAAGTGATGAACCGCGTCACTACCGGCGCGTACATGATGTCCGCCGCGCACCAATCGCCGAACAGGAAATCGCCGGTGCCGCCGAAGCGCGCCCGCGCCTGCGCCCACAATTGCAGGATCCGATCGATCTCGCTTCGCACTTCCTCGCTGAGCTTCATCGGCGGGAAGCTCTTCCGGACATTCATCGGCAGCTCGCGCCGGAGGTTGGCGAATCCCGAGTGCATTTCCGCGGCCATCGAGCGCGCCATGCCGCGCGCGCCCTCGTCCTCGGGCCAGTAAAGCGCCGGGCCGAAGCGGTCGGCGAGGAATTCGATGATCGCCAGGCTGTCCCAGACGACAATGTCGCCGTCCCACAGGATCGGGACCTTGCCGAGCGACGGCGCGAACTCGTCGCCCTCGCGGCGCTTTTCCCAATCGGCGTCGAACATCGGCACGACCAGTTCATCGAACGGCTCGCCCGCCTGCTTGCACGCCAGCCAGCCGCGCATCGACCAGCTAGAATAAGCACGATTGCCGATGATCAGCTTGAACAACGCCTTCTCCTAAGAGGCGGCCGCTTCGAGGATCGCGGTCCGCAATTCGCCGATCCCGCTACCCGTTTCACTCGAAGTCGTGAAGATGTCCGGGTGCGCGGCCGCATGCTTGCGCGCTTCCTCGCCGACGCGCTCGAGCGTCGCGGCAAGCTCGGCCGACTTCACCTTGTCGGCCTTGGTCAGCACGATCTGATAATTCACGGCGGCGCTGTCGAGCATGTCCATGATGTCGCGGTCGGGCGGCTTCAGGCCGTGCCGCGAATCGATCAACACCAGCGTCCGTTTAAGTACCGCGCGCCCGCGCAAATAATCGTTCACCAAGTGGCGCCAGCGCCGCGCCAGGTCCTTCGGCGCCTCGGCGAAGCCGTAGCCGGGCATGTCGACCAGGCGCAGCTGCAGCGGCTCGCCGACGTCGAAGATATTGAGCTCCTGAGTCCGCCCCGGCGTGTTCGAGGTTCGCGCCAGCGCCTTGCGGTTGGTGAGCGCATTGAGCAGCGAGCTCTTGCCGACGTTCGACCGCCCGGCGAAGGCGATCTCGGGCGCAACCGGGTCGGGCAAGAACTGCAGCGCCGGAGCCGACTTCAGGAACTCGATCGGCCCGGCGAACAGCTTGCGCGCCCGCTCGGCGATCTCATTGTCCATGACCTCGCTCATGTGTGAACCGGGTGGGTATCCGACAGGTGCAGTCCGTATCTGCGGTACAGCCACCATTGCTGGGCGATCGTCAGGATGTTGTTGGTCATCCAGTAGAGCTGCAACCCGGCGGCGAACGGCGCCATGATGAACACCAGGAACCACGGCATGATCGCGAACACCTGCGCCTGCGCCGGGTCCATCGGCTGGGGATTGAGCTTCATCGACAGCCATTGGGTCGCGCCCACCATGATCGGAAGGACTCCGATCGCGAGATAGGCCGGCGGCGAGAAATGCAGCAGCCCGAACAGGTTGACCGGGGTCAGCGGGTCCGGCGCCGACAAATCCTTGATCCACAGGATGAATGGCTGGTGGCGCATTTCGACGCTGACCAGCAGGGTCTTGTACAGCGCGTAGAACACCGGGATCTGGAGCAGGATCGGCAGGCAGCCCGCCGCCGGGTTGATCTTCTCGGCCTGGTAGAGCTTCAGGATCTCCTGCTGCTGGCGCGGCTTGTCGTCCTTGAAGCGTTCCTGGATCGCTTTCATCTTCGGCTGGAGCTTGCGCATTCCCGCCATCGACTGGAATTGTTTCTGCGCGATCGGGAACATGATCGCGCGGACGATCAGGGTCAGGCAGACGATCGCGACGCCGAAATTGCCGAGCGTGTGGAACAGCCACAGCAGCAGGTTGAAGATCGGGATCATGAACCAGTAGAACCAACCCCAGTCGATCGCGAAGCTGAGCTTGGGGATGCCCGCGTTCTCATAGCGGTCGAGCAGCGCTTTTTCCTTCGCGCCCGCGAACAGGCGGCTCTCCGTGCTCAGGGTCTGGCCGGGCGCGACGCTGGCCGTGGCGAGTGCGTAATCCGCCTGATAGCCGCCGCTCGGTGAACGCCGGAACTCGGCGCTCATTCCGGATCGGGGAGCGAGCGCGGTCAGCCAATATTTGTCGGTGAACCCGAGCCAGCCGGAATCGGTCTGGAAGGTTTCGGTCGTACCTTGGTCGAGGTCTTTCCAGTTGACGCTGTAATTGGCCTTTCCGCCGAACACGCCGATCGGGCCGGTGTGGTTTTGCCACGTCGAGCGGTCGGCCGACTGGCCGGCGCGGCTGACGAGGCCGATCGGCCGAACCGTGAGCGGCTGACCTGAGGCGTTGGTCACGCTCTGCTGAATCGTGAACAGATAGCCTTCGTCGACCGCGATCCTGATCTGGTAGCGCGTCCCGTCGACGGTCTGCGCCGTCAGCGTGACGGGACGGCCGGGCGTCAGCGACTGGCTGTCAGCCGACCAGACCGTGTCGAGGCCCGGGGCCTGGCCGTTCTGCGCCGTCCAGCCGAAGCTCGCGATATACGCAGCCGGAGTTCCGAGCGGGGACAACAAGCGGACCGGCGGCGAATTCCTGGCGATCGTCTGCCTGTGGTTGACGAGGAGCAGGTCGTCGATCTGGGCGCCCTTGAGATTGATCGAACCCTGCAGCGACGGGGTCCGAATCTCGACGCGCGGGCTCGAAGCGAGCGCCGCCGAGACGCTTTGCACGGCCTTGGACGCGGACGGCGCCGAGGGTTGCGCTTGCGGCTGGGGCAGAGGTTGTTGCTTGCCCGCTTCGACCTTGGTGCTGGGAGGGTTGGCAGTCGGGAAATATCTATTCGCAGCCCAGGTCCAGCCGATGAGCACCAGCGCGCTCAGCACCACGGCGATGATCATATTCTTGCTGTCGTTCACCTAGGTTCGATCCTCTTCACGGTACAGGGTCGGGGCCCTGGCCGCCCCAGGGATGGCAGCGGCAGATGCGTTTCAACGCCATCCAGCCGCCGCGTGCGGCGCCATAGCGCTCAATCGCGGTGATCGCATAGGCCGAGCAACTCGGCTGATAGCGGCAACTGGGCGGCAGAACCTGCGACGGGCCCTTCTGCCACGCGCGGGCAACCAGGATCATCAGCCTGGCGATCATGGCCTGCGCAGCCGCTCTATAGCGTCGATGAGCTCGGTGCGAAGCAGGCTGAAGTCGCGCTCGATGCCCTTGGCCCGGCCGATCATCACGTGGTCGGCGCCGGGGACGCCCTTCGCAGGCACAATCTCTCTCGCGAGCGCGCGGAAGCGCCGCTTCATGCGGTTGCGGACGACCGCACCGCCGATCTTCTTGGTCACGGTGAAGCCGACGCGCATCTCGGGATCGGCGTCCTTGCGCTCGCGAACCAGCAGGACGAACCCGGGGGTGGTTGCGCGGAGGCCGCCGTTCGCGGCGACGAAATCAGCCCGCTTCTTGATGGTTGCTAGGCGCTGAGCTTCTTGCGGCCGCGCGCGCGGCGCGAATTGAGCACCTTGCGGCCGCCCACCGTCGCCATGCGGCTGCGGAACCCGTGACGCCGCTTGCGGACGAGGTTGCTGGGCTGGAAGGTGCGCTTCATCGCTCATGCCTTTTGGATCAAAGAAAAAGGGCCGCCAAAGAGGCAGCCGCGGTCGTGCGCGCCGATAGTGGAGGGTGCCCAGGAAGTCAATTCCGCTCGGCCGGATCGACCGCCTTCCGGATCGCCTCGCGCCGTTGATGGCTCGACCGCCGAAGCGCCCAGTCCATCCACTTGCCGGCCTTGGGCTGCCACCGCTTGACCCGCACATAATGGCGCTTCGCCCACATGCTCGTCTTGAGGATCAGTCCGAGACCGACGGCTGCGACGACCACTCCGCCCGGCCCCGGAAGGACGCCGACGATCGGCGACAGGAAGAGGAGGAGCATTCCGGTCCCGAAAAGCGTCCATTCCACGACAGGATGGTCGAAGAAATTCCGCCACTGGACACGCGTGATCATCGCCGCGGATGTGGTTGCGCGCGGCCGTTCGCGCAAGCGGCCTTGCGGGAAAGGTCCACAACGGTCTAGCTTCGCACCGCCGAGCTAGGGGGAATTCTGTTCAGCGCTGATCGTTCGGGGGGCGGAGCCTGATGGCCGCGACCGTCGCCACCGTCGCTTACCTCGGCCTCGAGGCCCGCGCCGTCGAAGTCCAGGTCCAGCTGACCTCGGGAGTGCCGAAGTTCACCATCGTGGGCTTGCCCGACAAGGCGGTCGCGGAAAGCCGCGAGCGGGTTCGCGCCGCGCTCGCGTCGATCGGCCTCGCGCTTCCGCCCAAGGTCATCACGATCAACCTATCGCCTGCCGATTTGCCTAAGGAAGGCTCGCATTACGACCTGCCGATTGCGCTCGGCCTGCTCGCGGCGATCGGGGCCACCGACGCCGAGACGCTGTCGCATTATGTCGCGGTGGGCGAGCTCAGCCTCGACGGCCGGATTGCGACGTCGCCGGGCGTGCTTCTCGCTGCTATCCATGCCTCCGCACACGACAAAGGACTGATCTGCCCCGCCGCCCAGGGCAGCGAAGCGAGCTGGGCAGGCCAGCTCGACGTCATCGCCGCGCCCGACCTGTTAGCGTTGCTCGCGCATTTGAAGGGCACCAGCCTGTGCCCGATCCCCGAGCTTGCCGAGGCCGAGCCGCCCGACGGCGGGCCGGACCTCGCCCAGGTCAAGGGGCAGGAAGTGGCCAAGCGCGCCCTCGAGATCGCCGCGGCAGGTGGGCACAATCTCTTGATGAGCGGCCCTCCGGGCGCGGGCAAGTCGCTGCTCGCCGCCTGCCTGCCGGGCATCCTCCCGCCGCTTCAGCCGAGCGAGGCGCTCGGTATTATGTAGCAAATGCACCAAGGCGATGCTAGATGTAATCGCCCATGATGGCTAAAGTCCGCGAATGGCGGACTACATGATTTTGGGGCTGGTCAAGAAAAGAGCCGAGCTGGCGGGCGACATTGAGCTTACGCACGCTCGGCTCCGCGAGCTGGTCAATCAGCTTGAGCATATCGACGGGACGCTTCGCATCGTCGCGCCGGATATGGAGCTTGAAGCGATCAGGCCAAAGGCGTTCCGACCGCCCGACGATTGGGCGAGGCGCGGGCAAATGAGCCGCTTGGTGCTGTCCATACTGCGAACGTCCAAGGAACCGCTCACCACCCGCGAGATTGCCGCTCAGATGTTGCTGGAGCGGGCAATGGACGCGGAAGATCAGCGAATGCTGCGCATCATGACGAAGCGCGTTGGCGTGGCGCTGCGCGACCAGCGGGACAAAGGGCGTGCTGCGTCCGTTCCCGGGCCGGGACAATTTCAGTTATGGGCCATCGCCCGGTAACGTTGCGCTCCCTAATGCGGCTGTGTAGTCATCCGTTGATTCACGAGGAGGAATCGTGGCGACCGCCCCGACCAAGGTCACCTTCCACTATATCAAGGTACCCAATTTCAGCGAACATCCGCTGCACGGGGTCTACGGTGGAATCACGCCGCACGGCATAAGCATGGCGCTGTTTTCTGAGCGGCCAGTCATACCTCAGGAGCTTGATGCTGAACTCGTGCCGGTGGAAGGGGAGCCGGGCACCATGACCTTGCGGGATGTCGCGAAGCGCGGAAAAGAGGGCGCTGTACGCTCGGTTCACGCCGTATACCATTTCGATATCGATCTCGCTGAGTCCATGATTGGCTGGCTTCAAGAAAAGGTTGTTCAAGCGAAGAAGGCCGGTTTGAAATGAACGCGCTTGCCGACGTTCGGCCTCCTCCCACCGCATCGGAAACTAGGCATGGACCCGTAGGTCGTGCAGACGACTCAGTTGGTCGAAACTGGACTGGAGGCAACGTGGGAATCTGGTATGCATCTAGCGTCACTGCTCGGGTGATACTGGAGGGCTCTTCGTTGCAAGTGGTTCCGGTTGCCCGTGCCTCTACGTCGCCACAGGCTGTTGCTTATTCGAGAGGCGTCTACGTGCGCTTTTCCGCTTTTGCGGCCTTCCTGGCAGTCGCACTTGTGCTCGGTGCCGTTAGTCTGCTGCCCGGACTCAAGGAGCTTGCGCTCGGCACCGTTATCGCGGGACTGTTCGCGGCTCTTGCCGGTCTAAGCGGCGCGGAAAGAGCACAATTTGAGCGTAACCGAGTACGGTAAGGCGCTCTTCGAAAGAGCGATCACCCACGGCACGCCTCTTTTCTTCAGAGCGTTCCTTGGGGCGATGGTGGGCCTTGTCGTTGTTTTAGGCGCTCACATCCTTCCGGCGCCCTATTCGGAGGTTATATCTTGGGCGTTCACGGCATTAGCCGTGCTCTGCGCGATGATCATAGCATCATGGGTCGTAGGATTTAGGCTGCCCGCTGCCAATAACCCGCCCACCGGCGGGACTGCTGCGCTGCCATCGCCGAAGACGCCACGAGGACAACTTGGCGACCATTCGGCAACCGGCGATGATCCTCTCTCCAAGCCATCTCGTTCGCGTAAGCGTTGAGATATGGGCCGGCGATGTGATGGTGCGTTCCGACTTCGGCGCGGCGAAGGCGGCTGAAATAGCTCTCCGCCTGATTGGTGCAAACGCCTTCGTCCATGAACGCAACGGAGTGGTTCACCCGGCGCGTATCCCAACCCGCGTGAAGCGCATCCCAACCGGTGCCTTCGTCGGCATAGATCGTCGCCAGCGTTCCAACGCGGTCGCGGACGATCGGGCAAGCATCGCCCTCATTGGCGACGACGAACGGCAGTGAGCGGCCCTTGCGCTCGCGCATGATCACGACGCACTCGCGCTTGCCGGTGCGGTTGGCTTTGAGGCGGCGGTCCTTACGGTCCTCAACCCGGTTCTCAGGCTTGCTGTAGCCGCCGAAATAGCCGCCATCGATCTCGACAATGCCGTTCAGCGAAACGGACGCCTGCTCGCGCGCCATCGCTTCGCGCAGCTTGTGCGAGAGGACGAAGGCGGTTTTATATTGGCAGTCCAGGTCGCGGCTCAGCTGGAGCGCGGCAACGCCCTTGGCACCGTTCACGAAGATCACGATAGCGGCCAGCAAGTCCGTGAAGGACAGCTTGCGCGAGGCGAAGATCGTCCCGCTAGTCACGCTGAATTGATGCTCGCAGCCGACGCACTTGAACCGGCGACGGGTGCTAATGTCGTAGGTCTCGACGCAACCACAGCGCGGGCAAACGGCCTCGCCTTCCGTTGATGACCAGCGCAGCTGGCGGAAGGTTTCGTAAGCCTTGTCCTCGCCCATGCGGAACACGGCCTTAAGGCTGAGGGTGCGGGCGGCGGCGGAGAGGAGAAAGTGTTGCATTGCCATTGTTTCCAATGCTTATGCATCTGATATAATGGCATTGATGCACTCTAGGCAAGGGCAAAAGTATCGTATATGAGTGCATTTGCGACGAATGGAGTGGCAAATGGCGACGAATACGGAGTGGGAAACCAAGGTGAAGGGCTTGCTGAAGGGCGAGCTGAAGCGCCGGGGCGTCACTTACGCGCAGCTGGTCGAGAAGCTCGCGGCGGTGGGCGTTGTGGACTCCGAACCTAACATCCGTAACAAGCTGGCGCGGGGCAAGTTTACAGCGGTGTTTTTGCTGCAATGCTTAGAAGCCATCGGGGCGAGTTCATTGCGCTTGGAATAGTCGCACTACTGACTCTTGCCATCGGCATTGCCACTTGGCCTATTCAGCCGACGCTAAAGAGCTACGGCGAAGAGAATCCCCGAAGCGGCACCTACCGCCCCGGCGGCCGCGACTGCCAGCCATCGGCCTTGGCGTCCATCCGCAACAGCCGGAAACGCGCGCGCGATGCCCAAGCCTGTGAAAAGGAAGCCGAAGAATATCGCCTGCAAACAAATGATTTGGTGCAGCAATCGCGGGCCGCGAATGCTGCTCAGGCGCAAGCTGAGATCGCCAGCCAATCGCTTTGGACGGGGTTCCTGCAAACTTTGGGAGGAATGCTTACCCTGGTCGCCGCAGTCGGTGCGGCATTCTATGCTCGTGAGGCTGCTCGCGAAACGCGGCGTCAAGCTAATCTGGCCGAAGAGCAACTTGGTCACACGTTCCATATGGTTCGGCCATATCTCGCTCCGAAGAGCGAAACCGTTGAGCTTCATCCCGACGAAGTCCAGCAGCTCGTAATCTGGCTTAGATTCACAAACAGCGGCGGGACTGCGGCACACGGGCTGATATTCTATGCCACGTCTATATTCAGAACCTACGGAGTGGCCAAAACCACCAATTTGCATCCCGGTCGATGGCCCCACGGATCGGTAGGCCGGGAGCAGCCGGTCGAAATAGAATACAAATTGCAACTCGCTGCCGAAGATTTGCAAAGCCTTCAAAGCGGAACCGGGGAAGTCCGCATAATCTTCGAAGGAACGTATTCGAACGAGTTCGGTGAGGATTGGGAGTACCGAACCGACCTGTCGATCACCAAAGCGAGTATTGATAACGGCGTGATTTACACCAATGACCTCCAGCAGCATCGCGCCGTGAAGAAGGAAGAGCCAGAGCCCGCTAGCCATCAGCCAACCCTCGATTTGAAGGGTGGCGGCTGATGTTTGGTGCATCTGCTACATAATACCGGAGGCGCTCGAAGTCTCGATGGTCGCATCCGTCGCGGGCGAGCTCGGCGGGGGCAAGATCCGCCGCCAGCGGCCGTTTCGCGCGCCGCATCACAGTGCCTCGATGCCCGCGCTGGTCGGCGGCGGGCTGCGCGTCCGCCCTGGCGAGATCAGCCTGGCGCACCTCGGCGTCTTGTTCCTCGACGAGCTGCCCGAGTTCCAGCGGCCCGTTCTCGACTCACTCCGCCAGCCGCTCGAGACCGGCAGCGTCAGCGTCGCCCGCGCCAACACCCACGTGACCTTCCCCGCGCGCGTCCAGCTGGTCGCGGCGATGAACCCGTGTCGCTGCGGGCATCTCGGCGACGCAGCGCTTGCCTGTAGTCGGGCGCCTCGGTGTGCCGCAGATTACCAGGCGAAGGTGTCAGGGCCTCTCCTCGACCGCATCGATCTCCACGTCGAAGTGCCCGGCGTGTCGGCTGCCGACCTGACCCTCCCGCCCCCCGCCGAAGGCAGCGCCGAGGTTGCGCGGCGCGTCGCCGCGGCGCGGACGCTGCAGTCGGAGCGCTACAACGGCCACGGTGTCCGAACCAACGCGGAAGCCGACGGCAAATTGCTCGACCAGGTCGCCACTCC
This sequence comes from Sphingomonas sp., assembly GCF_045810705.1. Lineage (GTDB taxonomy): Bacteria > Pseudomonadota > Alphaproteobacteria > Sphingomonadales > Sphingomonadaceae > Sphingomicrobium. The sequence continues at coordinate 192,749 of NZ_JBJMVI010000019.1, forward strand.
GGATGAGCCAGGGCGAAAGCTCCTGGCGGATGCCGCGGCGGCAATGCGGCTTTCGGCGCGTGGCTTCCATCGCGTGCTCAGGGTCGCGCGCACCATCGCCGACCTCGGCGGCGCCGAACAGGTCGGCCGTATCCACGTCGCCGAGGCGCTCAGCTACCGACGCCAGGCGCCGCGCAACTAGTCGGCGTCGGCCTTCCCGAGAACGGCGTTGATCACCTGCCGCGCCGTGTCGGCGATGACGTGTCCGGCATCCTCGTCCTTGGCCATCGAGAACATGAACTGCTTGGCTTCCTTGAAGCTGATGTGTGGCGGGAGCGGCGCGATCTCCGGGTCGGTCTTGACCTCGAGCACCACCGGCCGGTCGGCCGACAGCGCTTCTTTCCACGCGGTGCCCAGATCCTTCGGATCGTCGACGTAGATACCCTTGAGCCCGATCAGCTCGGCGAACTTTGAATAGCGGACGTCGGGGATGTCCTGGCTCGCGTCGAACCGCGGATTGCCGTTCATCACCCTTTGCTCCCAGGTGACTTCGTTCAAATCCTGGTTGTTGAACACGCAGGTCACGAGCCTTTTGTCGGCCCAGCGGTCCATATATTTGGCGATGGTGATCAGCTCGGCCATGTTATTCATCTGCATCGCGCCGTCGCCGACCAGTGCGACCACCGGGCGATCGGGGTGCGCGAACTTGGCGCCGATCGCATAAGGCACGGCAGCGCCCATCGAGGCAAGTCCGCCGGACAGCGACGCCATCTGCCCACGCTTGACGCGATAGTCGCGCGCATACCAATTGGCGCACGAGCCGCTGTCGCTGGTGACAATCGCATCGTCGGGGAGGCACGGGGACATCTCCCACACCACTCGCTGCGGATTGACCGGGTGAGCGGCCGTCTTGGCGCGCGCCTCCAGCGTCTTCCACCACTCGGCCACGCCCTGCTCGATTTGCTGCCGCCAGCCGCGGTCCGACTTACGCTCGAGCATCGGCAGGAGCAGCCGCAGCGTCTCCTTCGCCGTGCCGTGAAGGTTCACTTCGCATGGGTACCGCAGTGACAGCATGGCCGGGTCGACGTCGATCTGGACCGCGCGCGCCGCCCCGGTCTTTGGCAGGAACTCGGACCAGGGGAAGCCTGTCCCGACCATCAGCAACGTGTCGCAGCCGTCCATCATGTCCGAGCTGGGCCGCGTGCCGAGAAGACCGATTGAGCCGGTTACGAACGGCAAATCGTCCGGAAGTACGGACTTTCCCAGCAGTGCCTTGGCGATCCCGGCGCCAAGCACGTCCGCGACCTCGATCACTTCATCGGCCGCGCCGAGGGCGCCCGCGCCGATCAGGATCGCGACCTTCTTGCCCGCATTGAGGGTTTCCGCCGCCCGGCGCAGGTCCGCTTCAGCAGGAACGACCGCCGGCCGCGAATAGCCGGGGCCGGAGCGCGTGAAGCCATGGGCCCGCTTTGGTTGCTCGAAGGCCTGCTCCTGCACGTCCTTGGGGATGATGATGGCCGAGGGGCCGCGCCGTGCAATCGCGAGACGGATGGCGCGATCGACGACGTGCGGCAATTGCGCCGGGTGCGAAGCCTCCTGAACATATTCGGCGACGTCGGCGAACATCCGATCCAGGTTGAGTTCCTGCTGGTAGCTGCCGCCGCGAACCGTCGCCTCGGCCTGGCCGCAGATGGCGAGGAGCGGCGTGTGGTCGGACTTGGCATCGTAGAGGCCGGTGATCAGGTGCGTCGCGCCGGGGCCCCCGGTCGCGAGGCAGACCCCGAGCTCACCCGAAAACTTGGCGTACCCGACCGCCATGAACGCGCCCATTTCCTCGTGCCGGGGCTGGATGAAGTCGATGCTTCCGTCGCGCTGGATGGCGCCGATGACGCCGTTGATGCCGTCGCCGGAATAGCCGAAAATGCGTTTGACGCCCCAGGCTTTCAGGCGCTCGACGAGGAAATCCGCGGTTTTCATGGCTGCACCTGCGTGGTTGGAGGTGCGGGGAGAACGCCAGACGGGGCTGTCCGCTCCGTGAATAGTTCGTTCTTGTCAGGCGCCCATTGCGGCGTGCCCGGACGCCCGCTAGCTAACCCGCGCCGCCAGGACATTGGTCCTGGGCCCCTGTGGCGGAATGGTAGACGCGCTCGACTCAAAATCGAGTTCCTTCACCGGAGTGTCAGTTCGACTCTGACCAGGGGCACCAATCGGCTAGCCGCATGACAGAGCGGGCGATATGCTGGCGCCATGGACGCGCGCACCCGCAAGCACCCGGTCGAGGATGAGACCGCCGACGAAGCGCGGATGCTGGCGGAGACCATCACCGTCAAGCGCGATCGCCTGCTCGCGTCGCTCACCTTGATCGCGGGCATCGGGCTGATCGTCATGGTGCCGTTCGCGCTCCGCGGCGGCGCTGAATTCTTCATGCCGGTGACGGCCGCGCTGGTCGTCGCGATTGCGCTGGTGCCCCTGCTCGAATGGTTCGAGCGGAGGGGCATCCCGTCCAAGCTGTCGGCAGGACTATGCGTCCTCATCTTTCTTATGCTGGCCTTCTTCGCGATCGGCTCGATCGTCGTTCCCGCCACCGACTGGGTGGCACAGGTGCCGGCCAAGATCCCGAAGGTTCGAGCCGCGCTCGAACCGGTGATCCGCCTCTACAAGCATCTCGACCGGTGGATCGAGCGCGCGACGTCGCAGATCGCGATTGGGCCGGCGCAGGCCACACCGACGGTCAATGTCGAGCAGCCGCATTCGATGCTGGGCCTGTTGACCAGCTCGGCGCCCCATCTTTTGATCCAGCTGTTCTTCGCGCTGCTGGTGATCTTCTTCTTCCTCGCCGGCTGGACCGCGATGCGCAAGAAAGCGATCGTCACCCGCGGCAGCTTCGAGGGCGCGCTGACCACCGCGCGCGTCATCCAGCAGGTGGTCGACGCGACCTCGACCTATCTCGGCACGATCACGGTTATCAACATCGGTCTCGGCACCCTCACCGCCGGGGCGCTGTGGTGGCTCGGAATGCCCTCGCCGGTGATGTGGGGCGGCATCGTCGCGGTCGCCAATTACATCCCTTACCTGGGCCCGATCGTGTGCGCTCTTTTGCTGTTCCTCGGCGGTCTCATGACCTACCCGGACATCTGGGGCGCACTGCTGCCCCCCGCCGTGTTCATCGGCTTCCATCTCGTCGAGGCCAACTTCTTCACGCCGATGGTCGTGGGCCACCGCCTCACGGTCAGCCCCTTGTCTATCCTCATTTCGCTGTCCTTCTGGGCGTGGGTATGGGGCACCACAGGCGCGTTGCTGGCGGTTCCTTTGCTGATCATCCTGAAGACGGTCTTTTCGGCCGCTGGAACTCCGGACATCGCCGGATTCCTGTTCGAGCACGGCACCTTGACCCACGCCGGCGAAGAGGATGAGGAGGAGGTCGAGGATCGCCAGCAAATGGAGCCGGCGATGGTTGACACTCCCAAGCGCCGACCGTAGGTCGCCGCGACGCCAAAAACGCGGGTGTAGCTCAGTTGGTTAGAGCGCCGGCCTGTCACGCCGGAGGTCGCGGGTTCGAGTCCCGTCACTCGCGCCACATTCCATAACGGATTAAGCTGGATTAAACCGGTCGGCGATGGCCGAAGACGCGTCCGCATACGTTGCGCTGGGGCTGGAGCCCGGGGCCGATTCCGCGGCGATCGAGCAGGCTTACCGGCGGCTCATCAAGGAGCATCATCCCGACCGTGAGGGCGGCGATGCGCAACGCGCCGCGGAGATCAATCGCGCGTATCGCGACCTGCGCGCCGCGCGTCACCTCAAGGACCCGCTCGAGCTCAACGAGGAGTGGGCTGTCCCGCCATCGGCAGGCCGCGGCTGGCCGAAGTTCGCGGCGATAGCGACAGCGGGGGTATTCGGGCTTTTGCTCATAGGGGGGCCGCTCGGGCCCTCGGCGGACGCCGTGCGATCGCCCGCTTCTCACCTGCTCGGTGGCGGACGATCGAAAGCGTCTCCTGCCGATCCGATGGAGCAGCCGCTCCATCTCGCGGCGATCGATGCGGCGGCGCACCGCGCCTCGTTTCTCGCACGCACGCGCGACGAGATGGCGCTCGCCAGCGCCAGCCGCGACTGCCACCACGTACTGCGCAGCGATCCCAGCCTCATTCAGCTCGATCGGTGCACCGCGTTCGACGACGCCGTCGTCCAGCTCCAGGACCGCGACCCGTTGCGCGACCAGGGACCGTTCAGCGAGCTTGCGGTGACCGGCAGGCTGTGGAGCGGCGCGACCGCCTTGTCGGACGATTATGTGGCGATCGACGGTCGTCTCGACCGTATCCGGCTGGAGGTTGAGTTGGCGCTTGCGCCGGCGCCCCGGCCGAGCCCAGCGGGCAGCAATTAGCGCGGCGCCGAAGCTCCGCTTGCACTGGTGCCGCCTGCGGGCTTGCCGAGCGGCGCCTGGTTCTCCGCTACGGCGTCGCCCGACAGCGACCATTTGAGATTGTCGGAGACACCGAACTTGCGGGAATAATCCTCGCGGCTCACCTCCGCCGACGCCTTCCGCGCAGTCAGGTTGAAGCGCACCGCCACCCTCTTGTCGCCGCGCATCGAGGGGCTGAGTTTCAGCGGCTCGGCGCCGGGAATCTGGGCGATCGCCGCTGCGAGCGATCCGGGCTGCGCGGGAACCACGTGCACGGCGGCAAGCGCAGCGGCGCGCAAGGCGCTCGCGCTCGGCTCGCGGCCGCCATAGGCCTTGGTGAACGCGGCCGGCTGGCCCCAGCCACCGGCCCAATGATAGAACAAATGGGCGCCAACCACCGCGTTCTTGGCCATCGTCGCGGCCCAGTAAGGCACGACATAGTCCGCGTGATAATGAGTCGCCCAGCCGACCGGCTGGTACACCGTACCGGCTAGCGCCTCCTGGGCGACCTTGATCGCGCGCCTCCAGCCTTCGCCGTCGGGCCGGCGGTTGAGGGATCCATCGCAGGTGAAGGTGAACTGGCAACCGGTGAGGCGCGTCGAGCCTTGATAGACGACTGCGCAGATGCTTGCCGGGAAGGCCGCATGGCGGACGCGGTTGAGCACCACCTGCGCGACCGCGCGCTCGCCGTTCTCATCCTGGTTCCCGGCTTCGTAATAGACCGCGCTGGCGAGGCAGTTGAGCGCTTGCGATCGGGCCGCGGCATTGCCTTTGAAAACGAACGGCGCGGCGGCGGGATTGGGCCCGCTGGCGACGGGGATTTCCGCGTTCAGCTTCAGCGCCTCGGCCGGTGCGAGCGGCCGGACGACCATTGGCGGCGGCGCGGGCGGGGCCGCCTGCGGGCCTTGCCCACGCATCGACACCGACGTCGTCGCGACAGCCGCGGCCGCGACGAGCCCGAACACACCCGTCCCGGCGATCTCACGCGGATAGGCGCGCCACAGCGCCGCCAACCGCGCCTTGGCGTCGCGCAGCCGCCACTGGGGCGTCGGAAGGGGCACAGCATTTGCCACGTCAGTGATATAGCCAGCTAATACAGTCGTTTCAACGCGGATCTACGGTTCCGCCCGGAAAGAGCCTGTCTGGATCCACCGCACCAACGGCTTCAGCGGCATGATCCAAACGATGCCCATGAACAGATAGAACGCGCTTTGAACGAGAATAGGCCAACGGCCGACGACGTGCGCGAGGGTTGCGACGAATGCAGCCCAGACGCCGATCAACAGCAGGATCAGGCCGATTCCGGCAAGCTTGCGATAGGACGGCTCGGCCATGGCCGATGGAAATAGCAGCCTTCGCGGCTGGAGTCGCTTGAGCCCGCCTCAGTTGCAGACGGTCGGCGTCGAAGGCCCCTGGGTTGCCGAATAGCAATTGCCGCCCGCCGCGTCGGCGCGGTTGTCCTTGCGCATGGCGACGAACAACGCGGCGCTCAACGCCAGCACCACGACCACGGCCAATGCCTTCACACGCATGATCATACCCCTGTGGCGGCGGAACTCTCTCCGGCGCGACCGCGCTCCGATACCACTCGGGTGGCAGCGACCGAAGCGATTTGCGACGGAATTACCTGACATTCGGTAAGGAACGGCAAACTTTGCCTGCTGTGGCTTTTGGGTCACGCCGCTGGTGACCACAGGAATGGCTGCAGCATCCGGCCTTCGAATGAGCTATGCCGCGCGCATGACGCGCAACCTCTTCGCACTTGCGCTCGTTCTGGGCTCCTGCGCCGCTCCGCCTCCGTCCGCACAGCAGCGCGCGCCCGACCAGGAGCTTGCAGGCCGCGTCGCCCGCGCGCCCGAGCGCTGCGTGTCCATCAACTCACAGCAAGCGCTTCGGGTGTCCGAAAGCGATCGGCACGTGCTTCTCTACGGCAACGGGCGAACCCTCTGGACCAACAATCTCGGCCAGTGCAGCTTCGGCTCCGATGATGTGCTGGTCACCGAGCCATTCGGGTCGTCCTACTGCCGCGGCGACCTCGTTCGCTCGATCGACCGTTCGAGCCGCATTCCGGGGCCAGCCTGCGTCCTCGGCGATTTCATTCCCTACGCCCGCTGAATTTTTAGCGGCGGAAGATCTCCAGCCCGTCGGGCGAGGCGAAGGCGTCGAGCGGGATGTCCCACGCGTCGGTCGGGATTACTTCAACCAGCCGCTGCAGCGGCCAGCCGACGCCGACCAATCGGGCGCCGCTTTTCTTCAGTCTCGCGAGGGCCCGATCATAGTGCCCCTTGCCGCGTCCCAGGCGCGTGCCCTCGCCGTCAAGCGCGATCAGCGGCACCAGGATCAGGTCAGGCTCGACCACCGGCGAGCTCCGCTTCGGCTGCATGATTCCGAACGGCCCCGGCTCGAGTGGGTCGCCGGCGCGGAACTTGAACGGCTTGGCCGGGTGATCGAACGCCGGGAAGGCGACGATTCGGCCGACCGCGCGGGCTTCCTCGATCGCCAGCAACGGACTGATCTCCGACCCGAGCGGCGCGTAGCCGCCGACCACCTTGGCCTCGGCGCATAGAGAAGTCAGGTGCTGGGCCAAGCGCTGCTCCAGGCGCGCCCGAGCGGCGTCGGACAGGGTGCGGACGAACGCTTTTCGCGCTTCGAGCGCGGCACGGCGCAGCGACTCCTTGCCCAGCGGCTCCATCTCAGGGCCCGCGGGATCCTGGGGGCCGCTCATGAAAGGGGGTGACGGGACCACCATGGCCGTTTGCCCTAAAATCCTCTGACGCCCAAACGTCAGGTGGGCACCGTGTGATCCTGACCCGCTGGAAAACCCAGATGATCAGGGCAGGGACAGCTCCCTTCAGGATGATATCGCCTCAGGGATTTTCCAAAGGCTCGCACCGGGTAGTGCCCGTCGCCGGTCAATTTAGGCGTTCGATGCCCCATTCTCAAGAGTCATTGCGAGCGATTCGAGGCGGTCGGCGAGCGCTTCGGCGCGCAGGATCAGCGCCGGATCGGGACGAGTCTGCGGTGCCGGCGCTTGCTCGCTTGATGCCCGAGCTTTTGTCGCTGCCGCCGCGTCCGGCTTGTCCTCGACCAGCTCGTCGGCGAGCAGCAGCGAAGCGAACAGGAACTGCCGCGCCTCGCTCAAGGTTCCGAGCCCGGCGAGCGCTTCACGGCTCTTCCCGTCGACCAGCCGCGCGGCGGCGCGGAGATTATCCTCCTCGCCCTCGCGGCAGGCGACCTGGTAGGTTCGTCCAGCGATCGTCAGGTCGACCATCTTGGCCATCAGGCAGCGGCTTCCTTGATGAGTTCGTCAAGCTCCTCGACGACTTCGCGAACCTTGGCGCGCAGCTCGTCGTCGCGGCCTGCGCCCGTGTGGCGCGCCGCGAGCATTCTCTCGATCCGTTGAAGAGCGCGTTCGGCCCGCTCCAACGCCAGGGGAAGCTCGTTGTCGTCCATGGCGGGTTGAGTACGCAACTTGCCAACACCCGGCAAGCATCCGCGGCGCGATTTGACGCGGCGGGCAGGGCGGCTAATGGGGCCGCAACATCGCCCGGATTCCCGGGCGGGACCGACCCCAGCCGCGGAGTCCCATGCAGCCGACCGACCGCCGTCTCGCAAACGCCATCCGTGCCCTCACGATGGACGCGGTCGAGGCTGCGAATAGCGGTCACCCGGGAATGCCGATGGGCATGGCCGACGCCGCGACGGCTTTGTTCACACGGCATCTGAAGTTTGACGCCGCGGACCCGCATTGGCCAGACCGCGACCGCTTCATCCTTTCGGCCGGCCACGGCTCGATGCTGATCTACGCCTTGCTCTACCTGACCGGCTACGAACGGCCGACGCTCGACGACATCAAGCGCTTCCGCCAGCTCGGCTCGCCGACCGCCGGGCACCCGGAGAATTTCGAGCTTGCCGGAATTGAGGTCACCACCGGCCCGCTCGGGCAGGGCGTTGCGATGGCCGTCGGAATGGCGGTCGCCGAGCGCCATCTGAACGCCATCTACGGCGACGAGCTGGTCGATCACCGCACCTTCGTCATTGCCGGCGACGGCGACCTCATGGAAGGCTTGAATCATGAGGCCGTGGGCCTTGCCGGTCACCTGAAGCTCGGCCGGCTGATCGTCCTGTGGGATGACAACAACATCACCATCGACGGCTCGACAGACCTGTCGCGGAACGAGGACGTGGTCGCGCGCCACCAGGCGGCGCGATGGCACACCTGCCAATGCGACGGCCTCGATGCCGACGACGTCAGTCGCGCGATCGAGGAAGCGCTCGACGACCCGCGTCCAAGCCTTATCCGTTGCAAGACGATCATCGGTTTTGGCGCCCCGAACAAGCAGGGCACTGCCGCGACCCACGGCGCCGCGCTCGGAAAATCCGAAGTCGAGGCCGCCCGCGCCGAGCTCGGCCTCGAACCGGTCGAGTTCACCGTGCCCGACGACGTCCTCACCGCGTGGCGCGCGGCGGGCAAGCGCGGCGCGATCGATCATGCTTTGTGGAATGAACGGTTGGAGGACAGCGGCCGCAAGGTCGAATTCCTGGCGCGGCTCAACGGCAAGGTTAGCGACGCCTGGCTAAAGCCTTACCTCGATAAGTTGCTTCTCGATCTGAAGCCGGTCGCGACGCGCAAGGCCTCGGAAATGGCGCTCGAGGTGATCAATGCGGCGATCCCGGCGACGATCGGCGGCTCTGCGGACCTCACGGGCTCCAACAACACCAAGACCAAGGCGCTCGAACCGCTGACCGCTGATAATTACGCCGGGCGCTACATCTATTACGGCATCCGCGAGTTCGGCATGGCCTCAGCGATGAACGGCATGGCGCTCCACGGCGGAGTGATCCCTTACGGCGGCACGTTCCTGGTGTTCACCGATTATGCGCGGCCGGCGATCCGGCTGAGCGCACTTCAGCGCGCGCGCGTCATCTACGTGATGACTCATGACTCGATCGGGCTTGGCGAAGACGGTCCGACCCACCAGCCGATCGAGCATCTGCAAAGCCTGCGCGCGATGCCGCAGCTAATGGTCTATCGCCCCGCCGACGCGGTGGAGACGGCCGAATGCTGGGCGCTGGCGCTGCAGGGCGAGGGACCGTCGATCCTCGCGCTGACCCGCCAGAATCTGTCGCCGGTGCGCAGCGAGGGCGCCGCCGAGAACCTCTGCGCACGCGGAGCTTATCGCCTGAAACCGTCTGAAAACAACCGTAAGGTCGTCATTGTTGCGACCGGATCGGAAGTCGAGATCGCGCTCGGCGCGGCTGCCCAGCTTGAACAACAGGGCATCGGTACCGACGTCGTGTCCATGCCTTGCACCGAGCGCTTCGACGCGCAGCCTGCTGAATATCGTGACGAAATCCTGCCTGATGTCAGCAACCGCGACATCCTGCGCGTCTCGATCGAGGCCGGGACGACCTTCGGCTGGGAACGCTATACCGGCGTGCACGGGCTTCGCATCGGTATCGACCGCTTCGGCGTCTCCGCGCCGGCTCCGGACGCCTATAACTATTTCGGGCTGACGCCGGACAAGGTCGCGATCCGCATCACCGACTTCATGAGGACAAGAGGAATCCAATGACCAAAGTTGCAATCAACGGCTTCGGCCGCATCGGCCGGCTGGTCGCCCGTGCGATCCTCGAGAGGCCGGACTGCGGGCTCGATCTGGTCAGCGTCAACGACCTCGCCGACGCCAAGGCCAACGCCTGGCTGTTCAAGCACGACAGCGTGCACGGCAAGTTCCCCGGCGAGGTCAAGGCCGAGGGCAACGACATCGTCGTCGATGGCAAACACATCCATGTGACGGCGGAGAAGGACCCCGCCAATCTCCCGCATCGCGCGCAGGACATCGAGCTGGTGCTCGAGTGCACCGGCTTCTTCACGGACCGTGAGAGCGCCCAAAAACATATCGACGCCGGCGCGAAGCGAGTGCTGATCTCGGCCCCGGCGAAGGGCGTCGACCTGACGGTCGTTTATGGCGTCAACGACGACAAGCTCACGCCTGAGCACCGCATCGTCTCCAACGCCTCGTGCACGACCAATTGCCTGGCGCCCGTCGCGAAGGTGCTCAACGACACGCTCGGGATCGAGCGCGGCCTGATGACCACCGTCCACGCTTACACCAACGACCAGAAGATCCTCGACCAGATCCACTCCGATCTTCGGCGGGCCAGGGCGGCGGCGATGTCGATGATACCGACGACGACGGGCGCCGCGCGCGCGGTCGGCGAGGTGCTTCCCGAGCTCAAGGGCAAGCTCGACGGGTCGGCGATCCGCGTTCCAGTGCCCGATGGAAGTCTCATCGACCTGACCTTTACGCCGAAGCGCGATACGACCCGCGATGAGGTCAACCAGATCCTCAAGGCCGCCTCCGAAAGCGAGCGGCTGAAGGGCGTGCTCGTCTATTCGGATGAGCCGCTGGTCTCGGTCGACATCGTCCACACTCCGCAAAGCTCGACCATCGACAGTCTCGAAACCGCGGTGATCGAAGGCAAGCTCGTGCGCGTCGTCAGCTGGTACGACAATGAATGGGGCTTCTCGAACCGGATGGTCGACACCGCCGCGGCGATGGCAGCGCTCGGCTGAGGTGAGCCGTTTCAAGACTCTCGACGACCTGCCGGAGGAACTGACCGGCACAAGAGTTCTCGTCCGCGTCGACCTCAATGTGCCGATGGACGGCGCGCGGGTGACCGACGACACGCGGCTCCGGGCGATGCTCCCGACGGTGTTGGAATTGAGCGACCGCGGCGCCATCGTGCTTCTCCTGTCGCACTTCGGCCGTCCCAATGGAGAGATCCGCCCCGACATGTCGACCGCGCAGCTGGTGCTGCCGATTCACCGGCTGACGGGACGGTCGGTGCGCTTCATCGAGGATTGCCAGGGCCCTGAGGCCGCGCGGGCGGTGACGACGATGCTCCCGGGCAATATCGGCGTGCTCGAGAACACGCGCTTCCACCTCGGCGAGGAGAAGAACGATCCGGAGTTGGCCAAGGGCATGGCCGCGCTCGGCGACTATTATGTCGACGACAGCTTCTCGACCGCGCACCGCGCCCACGCCTCGACCGAGGGCATCACCCATTTCTTGCCCAGCTTCGCCGGGCGCGCGATGGAAGCCGAGCTGAAGGCGCTTGAGCGCGCGCTCGGCAATCCGGACCGCCCGGTCGCGGCAGTGGTCGGCGGCGCCAAGGTCTCGACCAAGCTCGCTGTGCTCGGGCACCTCGTCGGCAAGGTCGATCACCTCATCATTGGCGGCGGCATGGCCAACACCTTCCTCGCGGCACGCGGCGTCAATGTCGGCAAATCGCTGTGCGAGCATGAGCTGACCGGCGAGGCGAACGGCATTTTCGACGCGGCTGAGAAGGCCGGCTGCACCATCCATCTGCCGTACGACGTGGTGGTGGCGAAGGAATTCGCGCCCAACCCGCCGAGCGTCCGCACCTGCAACGTCCACGAGGTCGCAGCCGACGAGATGATTCTCGACATCGGCCCGGCCGCGGTCGAGGCGCTCGCCGATGTGCTCAAGACCTGCCGGACTCTGGTTTGGAACGGCCCGCTCGGCGCGTTCGAGACCCCGCCGTTCGATAATGCGACGGTCGCGCTCGCGAAGACCGCGGCTGCGCTGACCAAGGAAGGCTCGCTCGTCTCGGTTGCCGGCGGTGGAGACACGGTCGCCGCGTTGAACCAGGCCGATGTCGCCGATGAATTCAGCTTCGTTTCGACCGCTGGCGGCGCGTTTCTTGAATGGATGGAAGGGCGCACGCTTCCCGGCGTCGCCGCGCTGGCATAATTCGCGAGCCAACCGGCTCGCACGGTTAGTCGCCGCAGCTTAAAGCTTCCTTTGAGCCTCTGTGGGCCGGCGCTGATGAGCGGCCGGCCCAAGATGCTTTTTGTTGGCTCGCCGCCCACATCGGGAGACGGCCCTCTAGAACGGGGTCCGAAGCATGTACCAGAACCCATCGTCCGGATTCTGCTCGCACCAGAAATGCTCGTGCATGTCCTGCATTGCGTCGCCGACGTTGTCGTACTTTCCCTGTTGGACCTTGTCGCGAGCGTGAAAAATATTGTCTTGGGCCATCTGAGCCTCGCAGTCCCCTCGCGTCTCGTAGGGCACGTCAACCGGCGTATGGGCGAGTGTCACGGCCGGAATGGCGATTGCGGCCAGGGCTATTGCGGTTTTCAGCATCGTCATCGACTCTTCCTTTCGATTGCAGCGCCGGAAATGCACTTCCAGCTGCGTGGACGATGCTCGACAACGGTGTCATGCGGGAGGATGCGGACCTGATGCGAAGCCGATGTTTTGCCGATTTCGTGGAGAATTAGGCGCGGCGGTAATCAGGTTGCGACCCGGAGTCGCGCCAGTAGCGCTCCAGCCCCAGCTCATCGATGAGGCGAGGAAAACGAGAATCGGCGCGCATCGGCCGCGAAACCGGATCGAACAGCATGCGCGTGTGCCGATCGTTGGGCGGCGCATAGTAGGTCGCGGACGGTGCTTGCCTGTCGGGCACGACAAACCCGCGGCCGAAGTAATAGGCTTCCGCAACGGCGAAACCTTCATCCACGCGCCCCAGCGCATTGGCGTTAAGGATTGCGTCCCTTGCGTAACCGCTGCCCAAGTGGGCAAGCCGTAGCTGCTCATCGATCACGGCTTGAATTTGCACCCGATCTCGGCTCTCCAAAGCCTGCGCCACTCTTAGTTGCCTGAGCCCGTCTTCGTCCAGCTCGTGCGGACCGTTCTGGGCATCGTCCTGGAGCATGGCCGTGGCTGCGCGCGGATGCCCGCCGAAGAGCAACATGTGATATTGTCGTCCGCGGATCGCTGGATCGCTGGGATAAAGAGATCTCGCCTGGTCGGCCACGCGATCTGCTTCCTCCAGCCGCCCCGCGCTCCACAGCGCCTCGATGTAGTTCGAATAAACGGATGGGGCGAGCGGACGGCCTATCCGATCGTACAGCGGCACCGCGTCATTGGAACGGCCGACGAATATCAGGTTGACGGCGAGCAGCCGGAGTGCGTTTTTATTGTCTGGCTCGCGCTCCAGGACACGCCGAAACCCGCGTTCGCGCTCCAGCCATTGGCCCATGAACGGCCGCGTGACAGCCAAGCCCAGTTCAGCATTGACGTTGCTGGGCTCGAGCTCGAACGCGTGCCGCGCCGCCGCCTGCGCCCGCGCGCGCATGGAACTGGCTTCATCCCTCGCGCGAACGTGACACACGAAACCATAGGCATATGCCAGCATCCCCCACCCATCGGCGTAGCCTGGAGCGATTTCGACGACGCGCCGGAACGCGGCGATCCCATCATCCTGCGCGTCAGGCGAAGATTGTTCCAGCCCGAGTGCCCCTTGGGTCATGAGCCTCGTCACTTCCGCCGGCAGTGCGGAGCGACTGAACCGGCGATACAGCAGCGCGCCGCCGCCGCCGATAGCGACGATGCCGGCGCTCAGCGCACCGACGGCAAATGATCGCCGCGTGGACCATCTTGGCCGCATCGCGGCATCTGGCGGCTCCTCCGCCACGACCAGCCCGACGCCGTTGTCGCCTGTGAGCCGGTAGCCGACCTTGGTGATCGTCTCGATCTCGAATGACCCCGCCCCGATCCCGAGGGCCGCCTTGCGGAGGTGCGAGATAACGCGATTGATGGCGTCCTCGCCGACCACGCGCCCTTCCCAGCACCTCAACGTCAGCTCGTCGCGGGTGAGGATACTTCCGCCGGCTTTCGCCAACGCGACCAGTACCTGCATCACGCGATGCTCGAGCAAGTCACGAAGGCCGTCGTCGCGCACGAGCTCCCGGCGTACGGGTGACACCCGCAACCTTCCGAGAACGAAGTCGGGTTCGTGCGCCAGAACAATGCGCTCTGCTTCCGACACCTGGACACTCCCGCTCTGGAAGCGGAAGTCTATTGGACACACAGGAAATCGTCGAGATGACATTTGAACTGTCTTTGCTCGCCGACTTGACCTTCGTGTCGATCGCTGGCGAAGCATTTTTCAAATGGATAGTAGGGCGGACGCTTCCGGGCGTCGCAGCGCTGGGGTGTTAATGAAGGTTCGAAGTGCGCACGAGGATGACCGCGACGCTATCGCGGCGATTCACACGGCAAGCTGGCAGCAAAGTTATCGTGGAATCTTGCCCGACGAGCTTCTGGACGATCGCCTGAGCGGCATCATGATCGAGCGCTGGCGCAGTCAGCCGATCGGTCCCGGTGACGCCGTCCTCGTCGCGGAGACCGACGGCGAGGTGGTCGGCTTTTGCGCGACCTGGGGTGGGGAAAGCGGGGGCTACATCGATAATTTGCACGTCCGATCGTCGTGCCAGTCCCAGGGTTTGGGTCGAGCCATGCTTTGCGAAACTGCTCGCCAATTGTTGAGTCATGACGTTCGATCGGCATATTTGCATGTGGTCGCTTCCAACCACCGAGCACGCGCACTCTATCTCAAACTGGGTGGACAGCCGGGCCCGATCGAAGACAAGGACCTCTACGGCACGATTGTCCCTAATCAGCGGATCGATTGGCCCGATGTTTCCATTCTCAGGGGTGACGAATGAACCAGTCTGACATGATTGCGAAAATCCGGCAGGGCGACGGGTTCATCGCCGCGCTCGACCAGTCGGGCGGCTCGACGCCCCAGGCGCTCAAGGGCTACGGCATCGAGGAGGGCGCCTGGTCCAGCGAGCAGGAAATGTTCGACCTCATCCACGAGATGCGCGCCCGGATCATCACCGCGCCCTGCTTCGGCAGCGGCAAGGTGATCGGCGCGATCCTGTTCGAGCGGACCATGGACGGCAATGTCGCGGGCAAGCCGACGCCACAGGCGCTGATCGATGTCGGCGTCGTGCCATTCATCAAGATCGACAAGGGGCTGGAGGCCGAGGAGAACGGCGTCCAGATGATGAAGCCGATGCCTGGGCTCGACGCGCTGCTCGAGCGCGCGAAGGGTCTCGGCGTCTTCGGGACCAAGGAGCGTTCCGTCATCAACTCGGCGAACGCGGCGGGGATCGCCGTGGCCGTCGCGCAGCAGTTCCAGGTCGCGAGGCAGGTGCTCGCCCACGGCCTGATGCCGATCATCGAGCCCGAGGTGAACATCAAGAGCGCCGACCGGGCGGAAAGCGATGAGCTTTTGCTCGCGGCGATCCTCGAGGAGCTAGACGAGCTTCCCGAAGGGCAACGCGTGATGCTCAAGCTGTCGCTCCCGGCCAACCCCGGCCTGTTCGATCCGCTCGTCATCCACCCCAAGGTCCTGCGCGTCGTCGCGCTGTCCGGCGGCTTCAGCCGCGAGGAAGCCTGCCGCGAGCTGGCGAAGAACCCCGGCATGATCGCGAGTTTCAGCCGCGCTCTCCTCTCGGACCTTCGCGCCCAGCAGAGCGACGAGGAGTTCAACCGCACGCTCGGCGCCGCGATCGAAGAGATCTACCAGGCGTCGACCGCGAAGGTGCCGGCCTGACCTACGACGGCTGCCGTGTCTCACGCCATGCCGCCGCGTAGGGCAGAGCGAACATGTAGAGGCCTGTGAACATCAGCAGGAACAGTGGCGGCAATGGCGAGTAAGTGATCCAGGCGGAAGGCTGGCTAAGCGCCATGGCGACGAAATTCGCGATTACGGTCAGCGTGAATAAGATCGCCAACCAGCGGTGCAACTGCCGCATCCAGCTGCTCCGATTCACTCGAACCTCCTTTGACTGAGGACGAGAATCATCTGGCTTGGTCGAGTAGAACCGCGCCCACATCTTATCGAGCCTCGATCATCTTCCACCCGTTTCCCGACGGGTCGCGGAAGTTCGCGTCGACGTTGCCGAAGCGTTCAATCGGCTCCTGAGTGAATTCCACGCCGCGTGCCCGAAACCGCTCGTAGGCCGCGCGGCAATCGTCGACCACGAGGATAAGCGGCGGCATGGCGCCCTTGGCGACGATCTCATTCAGTGTCTGCGCGGTCGCTTCGTCGACGGTCGGCGGCTGAGGCTTGAACAGTCCGAGCTGCACGCTCGGCTGGTCCGGATGCTGAACCGTCAGCCAGCGATAGTCGCCGTTGCGCGCGTCCGTGTGGACGCGGAAGCCGAGCTTCTCGACATAGAAATCCGCAGCCTCGTCCTGATCGCGGACGTAAAGACCGGCTACTCCGACACCCTGGCTCATGGAATCTCCTCTTGCTTGGACCCAGGGGCAATATCGTCCGATTCCTGCCGTCGCTTCTCCGAAACTGCGATTGTGAGGTTCGGCCGGTGAGCCGCGCTGACGAAGCAGTGAGGTACCTCCCCGAGCCGGTGCGGGGCGGTTTTCTCACGGGCTCGAAGCTCACTCGGACTCTCGCCCGTGATGTCGCGGAAGATGCGTCCGAACGTCCCCAGACTGTTCCAGCCTGTGTCGAACGCGATCTCGGTGATGGGCCGCTCAGTGTCGCGAAGCAGCGCCTTGGCCCGCTCGATGCGCCGAGTGAGCAGATAGCGGTGCGGCGGGATTCCGAACGCGTCCTTGAACGAGCGCGCGAAATGGGCCTCGGAAACGCCGCTGACTCGCGCGAGGCGAGGGATCGGCCAATCCTCGTGGCTGGCGGCATCGATCCGGTCCTTTGCGCGCAGCAGGCGGCGCAGCAGCGCGGGGTCGTGGATCGCTGGGCCGCGTTTGTCTCGCATTGGCACCCGATAGGAACGACTAGCCTCGGCGCGCAAACACGCTAGTGAGCGCTCGCCATGGACGAGGACGATTTCGACGCGATTGTTTTTCCGCCGCCTGAGCGGACCGAGCAGGCGAAGCTCTATTTAATCAGCCCGCAGGAGGTCGGCGGAGCATTTCCCAACCGGCTCAAGGCTGCGCTCGAGCCGGGAGTTGCGACCGCATTCCAGCTGCGCGTCAAGGATGTCGGCGAACATGAGCTGGCGCGGCTGGCGGAACCGCTGCAGCGCATCTGCGCCGATGCGGAGGTGGCGTTCATCGTCAACGACAGCATGGCGCTCGCCAAGCGGCTGGGCGCGGACGGCGTCCACCTCGGCCAGAGCGATGGCGACATTCGCGAGGCGCGCGCGCTGCTCGGGCCTTCGGCGCAGATCGGCAAGACCTGCCATGACAACCGCCATCTGGCGATGGAAGCGGGGGAGGCGGGCGCCGACTATGTCGCCTTCGGCGCTTTCTATCCGACCACGACCAAGCCGTCGCACTATCGCCCGCAGCCGTCGATCCTCAGCTGGTGGTCGGCCGTGTTCGAAATCCCGTGCGTCGCGATTGGCGGAATCACGCCCGACAATGCCAAGCCGCTGGTCGATGCCGGCGCGGATTTCCTCGCGGTGTGCCAGGCGGTGTGGGGGAAGGACGATCCGTCGGCCGCAGTGCAGGCATTCGAGGACGTGTTAAGCGGCTAGACGAACTGACGTTCGCGGTACCATTTGGTGACGATGTACTTGGTGCCGCGCTCGACCGGCATACCTTCATGTAGCGTCCACGGATTGGGGCTGCCGTCGAGCGCCATGTTGTTCCAGATGAGAATCCGGCCGAGCTTGGGCTCGACCGCGAAATCGAGCAATTTGAACCGCGTCGCGCCGCCGGCTTCGGGCTCGTTCAGATAGATCATCGCGGTCCAGGTGCGCTGGCCGCCGTGCGGCTCGTACTCGGCCCAGTAGGGCTGGTCGATGTAGAAGAAATCGGCGTGCTCGCGGAACCTTTGGCCTTCCTCGTAGCGCTGGCCCTGGAGCGGCTCGCCGTGAACCCGGTCGATGCCGAGCAAATCGGCGATCCGCCCATTCACGTCGACGATCAGCGGGTCGTAAGCGTCGAGGTTGCAGCTGTAACTGGTGCGGACGTCCTCCCACTTCTCCTTGTCGTAGAGCGGGGAGGGGAAGGAGCCTTCGTCAATCTTGACGCACATCTGAGCGCAGGTGTTCGCGTCAAGGAACGCATCGCCGATGTACAGCTGGACCGGCTGCCGCACGCTGGAGCACAGCCGCCACAGCCGCGCCGTCGCGTCGAGAGTATCGCCGATCCGCCGCCCGACGCCGGCGCGCAGGTCCGACCGTTGCTCGGCGAACGGGATGCTCGGCTCGTAGAACGGCGGCGGTTCGGCGTCGGCCATGGGCGCGAATGTGCTTGAGATTGGCGCATTTGCCAATCAGCGCCCGATTTGGCCGACCATCGACTTCAGCGTCCGCGCGCCCTCGATCGCATGACCGTGGATGTCGTTGTTGAAATAGCACCACACGCTGCGCCCTTCGTTCCGCTGCTCGCCGATCCAGTCGGTCCACTCGAGCAATGCCTCGTCGGAGTAGCGGCCCCAATATTTGCCGGCGGCGCCGTGGAAGCGGACGTAGGCTGTTCGGCCGCTCGCCCAGCGCGGCGAGACCAGGCCCTTCAAATCGTGCGCGACGAAGCCGACGCCATGCCGGTCGAGCAAAGCGAGGACGTCGGTGTCGTACCAGCTCTTGTGGCGGAACTCGACGACCTGCTCGAGGTCTTTGGGCAGGCGGCCGAGGAAGGCATCCAGCCGCTCGATATTCTTGTGGAGACTCGGCGGCAGCTGGTAGAGCAGCGGCCCGAGCTTGTCGCCAAGCATGCGCGCCAGCCCAATGAATCGTTCAACCTCGGCCTCGCAATCCAGCAGCTTCTTCATGTGCGTGATGAAGCGGTTGACCTTCACGGCATAATGGAAGCCGGGCGGGGCTTTTTCGCGCCAGCCTTCGAAGGTCGAGGGTAATGGCAGGCGGTAGAAGCTGGCGTTGATCTCGACCGTGTCGAACTCCTCGGCATAGCGCTCGAACCAGCGCTTCTGCGGTAGGCCTTCCGGATAGAAGATTCCGCGCCAATGCTTGTACACCCAGCCCGAACAGCCGACGTGAATCTTGGATACACTGCTTGCGTCCATCGTTGCAGCTGAACAACGTTCACCGCTCGAGGTTGCGCACCCATGCTCAAGATCATCGGCACGGCGCTGCTTACGGCCGCCGCGACCAGCTTCTTCTGGATCTGGTTCTACGGCACGGTGCCGGGCCCGGCGCCGCAGGTCTCCCGCAGCGGCCCGGTGGTGACCGTCCAGCCCGCCAATGCCCCGCCGGTGGTCGTCGCCGAGCAGGTCCGGGTCGCGCCGTCAGGCCTGGCGATCCCGGTCGTCGGCGTGAAGGCCGCGCAGCTTCAGGATACGTTCGACGACGCGCGGGCCAGCGGACGGCGTCATGACGCCATCGACATCATGGCCGCCGAAGGCACGCCGGTGATCGCGGCGGCGGACGGGACGATCGAAAAATTGTTCTTCAGCCGCGGCGGCGGCGGGATCACGATCTACGAGCGCTCGCCCGACGGCAAATGGATGTATTATTATGCCCACCTCTCGGCCTACGCACCGGGGCTCGCCGAGGGGCAGCAGGTGAAGCGCGGGCAGGTCATCGCCCGCGTCGGCCATACCGGTGACGCAAGCGCCGCCGGCCCGCATCTCCACCTCGCGATCAACTCGATGGCGGCGGGCGAGCGCTGGTGGCAGGGCACGCCGATCAACCCGTACCCGCTGCTTGCCGGGAAGAAGGCCGGCGGCTAGACGCCGCGCCGGCTCTTTCCAATCAGTTGAAGTGAAGGCGATCCATGAAGATCAGCGGCGTGGACATCCGTCCCGGCAACATCATTGAATATGAGGGCGGCATCTGGCGGGCGGTGAAGATCCAGCACACCCAGCCGGGCAAGGGCGGCGCCTACATGCAGGTCGAATTGAAGAACCTTATCGACGGCCGCAAGAACAACGTCCGCTTCCGCTCCGCCGAGACGGTCGAGCGCGTCCGCCTCGACACCAAGGACTTCCAGTTCCTGTTCGCCGACAGCGACATGCTGACCTTCATGGACAAGGACAATTACGAGCAGATCAGCCTGCCGCGCGATCTGCTCGGCGACGCCGCCGCCTTCCTCCAGGACGGCATGGACGTGGTCATGGAGCTCTACAACGAGAAGCCGATCTCCGTTCAGCTGCCCGACCAGGTCGAAGCGACGATCGTCGAGGCCGACGCGGTAGTGAAGGGCCAGACGGCAAGCTCATCGTACAAGCCGGCGAAGCTCGATAATGGCGTCCGCGTGATGGTGCCGCCGCATATCGGGGCGGGAACGAAGATCGTCGTCGACGTGTACAGCCAGGAATATGTGAGGCGGGCGGACTAGCTCATGGTCGCGCATTCGGGCTTGATCACCGTCATGCAACGCGCCGCGCGCAAGGCGGCGCCGCGGCTGCGCCGCGACTTCGGCGAGGTCGAGCAGCTCCAGGTCAGCCGCAAGGGGCCGGCCGACTTCGTGTCGATGGCCGACAAGCGCTCCGAGCAGACCATCGTCGAGGAGCTTCGCACTGCGCGGCCCGACTGGGGGATGCTGCTTGAGGAAGGCGGGGAAATCGCCGGCAATCCCGACAAGCCGCGGTGGATCGTCGACCCGCTCGATGGGACGATCAATTTCCTCCACGGAATTCCTCATTTCTCGATCTCCATAGCCGTCGAAGAGAAAAAGCCGGGCGGAGGCACGGAGGTCACCGAGGGCCTGGTTTACCAGCCGCTGACCGACGAGAGCTTCTGGGCCGAGAAGGGGCGCGGCGCGTGGGTCAACGAGCGGCGGCTGCGCGTGTCGGCGCGCAGGGACTTGACCGAGAGCGTGATCGGCACCGGAATTCCGCATTGTGGTCGCGGCGAAGCGCCCCAATGGGCGAAAATCTACGCGGCGGTCGGACCGCAGGTCTCGGGCATCCGGCGCTTTGGCTCGGCCGCGCTTGATCTGGCCTGGGTGGCGGCTGGCCGAATGGATGGTTTCTGGGAAGACGATCTCGATATCTGGGACACGGCGGCGGGCCTGATCCTGGTCCGTGAGGCCGGCGGATTCATCACCGACTATCGCGGCGGGGACCGGATGTTCGAACGGCGCGAATATGTCGTCGGCAACAGCGACATCCACTCGAAGCTGCACCGGTTGCTGGCGGGCGCGCTGCGATGATCGGGCTGCTGGCCTTTGGCGCGGCGGCGGCCGTGCAACCCCAGACGGTACTGACGATCGACCCCAAGCACCGGCTGGTCGAGGGCATAGCGAGCGATGGGACGACGATCTGGGTGTCGAGCATCCTCGACCGGCAGGTTCTCGCCTGCCGCAAAACCTGCCGGACCCTGGTGACGGTTCAGACTCCGCTTCATCCGTTCGCGATCGCCTGGGACGCGCAGCGCAAGCGTCTGTGGGTGGTCGCCGACTGCCCGCCCGGAGTGGCTGCAATCAAGCGGTGCGAGCGGGGTGCGCTGATCGGCGTCAGCACCGGCGGCAGAATCGTCACCCGCATCGCGCCGCCCTCCGGTAGCTTCCACCCGGGCGACGTATCGGCTTCCAGCGCGGGCGTATTCGTCAGCGATAGCCAGAACGGCGCCGTCTATGAGCTGGCCAAGAGCGGTTACAGCCTCACGCCGGTCATCGCCCCCGGCATCGGCAAGAGCGCGCAGGGCACGGCGCTCGACCCCGCCGGGCAGAAGCTGATCGTCGCCGATTACAGCCAGGGCGTCGGCGTGGTCGATCTCGCGACCGGCGATCGCACCTTGCTGCCCCGCCAGGACGGCAAGCCGCTGCGCGGGATCGACGGGCTCGTGCGCTGCGGGCCCGTCTATTACGGCATCTACAATGGAGCGACGCCGGGAGCGCTGGTGGCGATCAGGCCCGGCGAAACCGCCCTGACCGTCGATCTTCCCCTTGGCCAGGGATCACTGCCCGACCCGACGCAAATCGCTTATGACGGCAAGCGCTTGCTGATCGTCGCGGATTCCGGCTGGGCGACGATCGACAAGCCTGATTTCAGGCGCTCGGCTGGCGCGCCGATCGTCGCCGTTCCGCTCTCGGAAGATTGCAAACCGACCTGAGCACATTGCACCGCGGCGGTGTTGCGGCTGCGAAGCCCGTGCCTTAAAGCGCCGCCAAGTCTCAAGCCCTTGGAGTATCCCCTTGGCGAGCGTCGCCTTCGGCTACCTGCCGATCCTCTTGTTCCTGATCGTGGCGCTCGGCCTGTCCACCGCGTTCGTGGTGCTGCCGATGATCGTTGCCCGCTTCACCGGCGCGCACAAGCCCGACCCGGCCAAGCTCAGCGAATATGAGTGCGGCTTCCCGGCGTTCGAGGACGCGCGGGCCGAATTCGACGTCCGCTTTTACCTCGTCGCGATTCTGTTCATCGTCTTCGACCTCGAAGCGGCGTTCCTGTTTCCGTGGGCGGTCAGCCTCAACTTCACCAGGTGGACCGGCTGGGCGGCGATGATGGTCTTCCTCGTCGAGCTTGCCCTCGGGCTCGCTTATGCGTGGAAGAAGGGGGCGCTCGAATGGGAGTGATGCTTCGCCCCGGCGAAGACCCGATGCCGACCGAGGAGGAGCTGGCACGGATTGCCGGCCTCGTTCCCGGCGAAGTCGACCAGGCGAAGCTGCTCGAGCTTCAGCAGAGCCTCAACGAAAAGGGGTTCATGGTCACCAGCGCCGAGGAACTGTTTACCTGGGCGCGCACCGGGTCGCTGTGGTGGATGACCTTTGGCCTCGCCTGTTGCGCGGTCGAGATGATCCATGTGAACATGCCGCGCTATGACCTTGAAAGATTTGGCGTTGCTCCGCGCGCGAGCCCGCGGCAGTCGGACGTGATGATCGTTGCCGGAACGCTGTGCAACAAGATGGCCCCGGCGCTCCGGCGCGTCTACGACCAGATGAGCGAGCCGCGCTACGTGATCTCGATGGGCAGCTGCGCCAACGGCGGCGGCTATTACCATTACAGCTATTCGGTGGTCCGCGGTTGCGACCGCATCGTTCCCGTCGACATCTACGTCCCCGGTTGCCCACCGACCGCCGAGGCCCTGCTCTACGGAATCCTGCAGCTGCAGCGGAAGATCCGGCGGGACGGGACGATCGAGCGCTGATGGCTTCGTCGGCCCCCCGCTATGCCGACGCTCCGGCGTCGCTTGCCAAGCTTGCGAACGCGCGGGCTCGCGCCGGGATCGAGACCGCGTTCGACGTCGCGCGGGACGAGCTGGTGGCTGTCCTTCGCAGCCTTCGCGACGATCATGAATACCAGCAGCTGATGGAGATTGCCGGGGTCGATTATCCCGAGCGCGCCGAGCGGTTCGAGATCGTCTATTGCCTGCTTTCGCTCACCAGGAACCACCGCGTTCGGGTCCACGTCACCACCGACGAGCAAACCCCCGTGCCGAGCGTCACCGGGCTGTGGCCGGTCGCCGGCTGGCTCGAGCGTGAGGTATTCGACATGTACGGCGTCGCGTTCAGCGGAAACGACGACCTTCGCCGCATCCTCACCGACTACGGCTTCGAAGGCTATCCGCAGCGCAAGGACTTCCCGCTCACCGGCCATATCGAGCTGCGCTATTCGGAGGCCGAGAAGCGGGTCGTCTATGAGCCCGTCGCGCTGCCGCAGGACTTCCGCACGTTCGATTTCCTGATGCCGTGGGAGGGCCCGGAATATCTGCTTCCCGGCGACGAGAAGGCGAAGGGCGAGGCGCCCGGCGCGCCGTCGCCGGCCCCGGCGCCGGGTGGAGCCGCGCCGCAGAACGTGAAAACGCCGGCGCAGACGCCCAAGGCGACTGAAGCGCAGGCACAGACCGGCGGCGGCGCTCCGGCCGACAAGGAAGCGACCCGCCAGGCGCGCAAGCCGCGCAAGGAGAAGGCCGCGAGCGAAGTCATCAAGCCATCGCGGGCGAAGAAGCCGTGACCGACACCCGCGCCAGGAGCCGCAAGGTCGAGGTGAATGTCGGCGCCGGCGGCGAGGGAACCGAGCTGGGCCATGCGCGCGACCCCGGCGACGAGAAGATCAGCAATTACACGATCAACTTCGGACCCCAGCACCCGGCCGCGCACGGCGTCCTCCGCCTGATCATGGAATTGGACGGCGAGATCGTCGAGCGCGTCGACCCGCACATCGGCCTGCTCCACCGCGGCACCGAAAAATTGATCGAGTACAAGACCTACGCCCAGGCGCTGCCTTACTTCGACCGGCTCGATTACGTCTCGCCGATGTGCATGGAGCACAGCTTCGTGCTCGCCATCGAGAAATTGATGGGGCTCCAGGTGCCGATCCGCGCGCAATATATCCGCGTTCTGATGGCGGAGCTGACCCGCATCTCCAACCATATGCTCGCGCTTGGCAGCCACATCATGGACGTTGGCGCGATGACCCCGAACCTGTGGCTGTTCGAGGTGCGCGAGGACACGATGCAATTCTACGAGCGGGCGTCGGGCGCGCGGATGCACGCCAATTATTTCCGAGCCGGCGGGGTGCGCCAGGACCTGCCCGAGAAGCTGCTCGCCGACATCGGCGACTGGCTCGATAACCGGCTGCAATTGTTCGAGGACGCGATTTCGCTCGTCGCCGACAACCGCATCTTCAAGCAGCGCAACGTCGACATCGCCAAGATGTCGCGAGAGGATTCGATCGCCTGGGGCTTCTCCGGCCCGATGATCCGCGCCGCCGGAATCCCGTGGGACATCCGCCGATCGCAGCCGTACGAAGTCTATGACCGAATGGATTTCGAGATCCCGGTCGGCACCAACAACGATTGCTACGACCGCTTCATGGTCCGGGTCGAGGAAGTGCGGCAGTCGGCGCGGATCATGCGCCAATGCCTAAAGCAAATGCCACCGGGACCCATCGCGACCGACGACCGCAAGGTGTTTCCGCCGTCGCGCGCCGAGATGAAGACCTCGATGGAAGCCCTCATCCACCACTTCAAGCTCTACACCGAGGGCTATCACGTGCCCGCGGGCGAGGTCTACGTCGCGACCGAGAGCCCCAAGGGCGAGTTTGGCGTCTATCTCGTCGCCGACGGCACCAACCGGCCCTACCGCTGCAAGATTCGCCCGACGGGGTTCAGCCACCTTCAGGCGATGGATTTCATGATGCGCGGCCACATGCTCGCCGACACCACCGCGATCCTGAGCGCGCTCGACATCGTGTTCGGGGAGGTGGACCGGTGATGTTGCCCACGGCTCGTCTACCACTTGCGGCTTTGATCGGCGCGACTGCAGTCGCGGGGCGAGCTTATGCCGTTGCACCTGAGTACTCGCGTGTTCAGCTAGAAATGAGCATTGCGCTCGCCGTCGGCTGCCTCGGGATCACAATTTGTCTCTTCTGGGAGCTGATCCGCTTCTATCAGCGCATGGATCGGCGCTATTTGCCAAAAGGGGCTTCGAAGTAATGGCCGGCCAGGGCTCCTTCGTCGACGACGCCGCGCAGCGCGCGCGCTGGGAGGGGTTCCAGTGGACCGCAGAGAATGCGCGCAAGGCCAAGGAATATATTGCCTTCTATCCCGAGGGGCGTCAGGTCTCGGCGGTCCTCCCGCTGCTCGACCTTGCGCAGCGGCAGGTCGGGGCCGACACGAAGACGCAGGGCTGGCTGCCGATCCCGGTGATGGAGTTCGTCGCCCGCGAGCTCGACACCTCGTACATCCGCGTGCTGGAGGTCGCGACCTTCTACACCATGTTCAACCTCGCGCCGGTCGGCCGCTTCCACGTCCAGGTGTGCGGGACGACGCCGTGCATGCTCGCCGGCTCCGATGACGTATTCGCCGCCTGCAAGAAGCGCGGCCTCAGGAAGGGCCATACCACCGATGACGGGCTGTTCACGCTGACCGAGGTCGAATGCCTCGGCGCCTGCGCCAATGCGCCGATGGTCCAGATCAACGACGACAATTACGAGGACCTCACGGCCGAGAGCATAAGCGCGATCCTCGAGGCGCTCGCGGCCGGCAAGGCGCCAAGGGCAGGTCCGCAGGTCGACCGTCAGACCAGCTGTCCGCAAGGCGGCCCGACCAGCCTCAAGAAGATGGCCGAGCGGAACTACGATTACCGCCCGCTGTGGACCGCGACGGCGGAGGAGGGCGCGCAATGAAGGACGTCGGCAAGATCATCCTCGCGATCATCGTGATCGTCGTCGTCTGGAAAATCCTGAAGGGCTTGATTGGGCTGCTGGTCGGTCTCGCGGTGGCGGGGCTGGTCGTCTACGGCGCGGTCAAGCTCGTCGAAGGTGTGGGGACGAAGCGGATCAAATGACCATCCTGCTCGTCATTGCCGCGGCCATCGCGCTCGCCTTTCTCGCGTTCAAGTTCGTGGGCGGTTTGATCAAGTTTGCCGTGCTCGCGGTCGTGGTCCTGTTCGCCTTGTTCATCGCCCATCAGTCGGGCGCCTTCTGATGGGCTATACGGGGCCCCTCGCGGACAAGGACCGCATCTTCACCAACCTCTACGGCTTTCAATCGCCCGATCTTAAGGGCGCGCGGCAGCGTGGCGACTGGGACGATACCAAGAAGCTGATGGCGGTCGGCCAGGATGTCATCATCGACAGGATCAAGGCCTCGGGCCTGCGCGGCCGCGGCGGGGCGGGCTTCCCGACCGGCATGAAGTGGGGCTTCATGCCCAAGGAGCCCAAGCCCGGCAAACCCAATTTCCTCGTCATCAACGCCGACGAGTCCGAGCCCGGCAGCTGCAAGGACCGCGAGATCATCCGCCACGATCCGCACAAGCTGGTCGAAGGCGCTTTGATCGCCAGCTTCGCCATGCGCGCACGCGCCGCCTACATCTACATCCGCGGAGAATTTATCCGCGAAACCGAGGTGTTGCGCCGCGCTGTTGCCGAAGCTTATGAAGCCGGCCTGCTGGGCAAGAACGCCTGCGGCAGCGGCTTCGACTTCGACCTGTTCGTCCATCGCGGCGCCGGCGCCTACATCTGCGGCGAAGAAACGGCGATGCTCGAAAGCCTCGAAGGCAAGAAGGGCTGGCCGCGGCTCAAGCCGCCGTTCCCCGCCGGCGCCGGCCTCTACGGCTGCCCGACCACCGTCAACAATGTCGAATCGATCGCGGTCGTCCCGACGATCCTCCGGCGCGGGGCGGAATGGTTCGCGAGCATCGGCAACCCGAAGAACGAAGGCACCAAGCTGTTCCAGCTGTCGGGCCACGTCAACACGCCCTGCGTGGTCGAGGAATCGATGGGGATCAGCTTCCGCGAGCTGATCGTCCGTCATGGCGGCGGCGTACGCGGAGGTAAGAATGCCGACGATTTCAGCAACTTGCTCGCGGTTATTCCGGGCGGCTCTTCGGTCCCCCTGATCCCCGCCGAGCAGATTCTCGACGCGCCGATGGACTTCGACGGGCTGAAGGCGCTGGGCTCCGGCCTCGGCACCGCGGCGGTCATCGTCATGGACAAATCGACCGACATCGTCGGCGCGATCAGCCGGATCAGCTATTTCTACAAGCATGAGAGCTGCGGCCAGTGCACCCCGTGCCGCGAGGGCGCGGGGTGGATGTGGCGGATGATGGAGCGGCTGCGCGAGGGCGACGCCGAGGTCGAGGACATCGACAAGCTCATCGACGTCACCAAGCAGGTCGAGGGACACACCATTTGCGCGCTCGGCGATGCCGCCGCCTGGCCGATCCAGGGGCTGGTGCGCCATTTCCGCCCCGAGCTCGAGCGCCGCATCGCCGAACGCGCCGGACGCCAGATGTTGGAGGCTGCGGAGTGAAGCTTTCGCTGATCGTCGCGCGTCTGGTCCCAGCAGCTGCGGCGCTGGCGGCCGCGTCAACGGTAGCTCAGCCGTCTAATCCGTATGGAGGGGGAACGCGGCTCGAGAAGCAGCCCGAGGCGATCTCATGGCCGGTCGACAAGTCGCGTCCCGTCCTTGCCGATTTCGGTCAATGCGCGGCCAAACGCGCACCTGAGTTAGCGCGGTCGATGGTGCTGTCCGCAACGACCATCGACTTGGAGCCTAAGTATCGCAAGCTGTTCGACCCCGACTGCTTCGGCAAAGCGCTGATGCGCGCCGGCTTGATGGGCGCGGTGCAATTGGAAATGTCGCAATGGCGCGGCAGGACGATAATCGCGAGCGCTCTGGTCAATCAGGACCTTGCCACGTTCGACGCGAGCGAGATCAAGCTCGCCGCGCCAATTGCACGCCTGACGATTTCAGCGAACATGCTCGCAGCCACGGGAGCGAAAGAGCGCGAAGAGCTCGCCAACGAACAGCGCAACATTGCGCTGGAAACTTTCAGCGATTGCGTGATCCGCGCAAACCCGGTCGGCTCTCAGGTCTTGCTTCGATCCAAGATCAACTCGGACGACGAGATGCAGGCGATCCACGCGCTCATCCCCGCAATGAGTGGATGCGTGGACCGCGGAAATCAATTCAAACTTGATCGGGAGACTGTGCGGGGAGCGCTTGCGTTCAATTTTTACAGACTAGCCTATGCGTCACGCACTGGAGCAGCTCACTAGTGCCAAAAGTCACCGTCGACGGCGTCGAGCTCGAGGTCCCGCAGGGCGCGACCGTGCTCCAGGCGTGCGAGCTTGCGGGCAAGGAGATCCCGCGCTTCTGCTACCACGAGCGGCTGTCGATCGCCGGCAATTGCCGCATGTGCCTGGTCGAGGTCGCGCCGGGGCCGCCCAAGCCTCAGGCGAGCTGCGCGCTGCCCGCCGCCGACGGCCAGGCGATCCGCACCGACACGGCCATGGTCAAGAAGGCGCGCGAGGGGGTGATGGAGTTCCTGCTCATCAACCACCCGCTCGACTGCCCGATCTGCGACCAGGGCGGCGAATGCGACCTCCAGGACCAAGCCATCGCCTACGGCCGCAGCGGCTCGCGCTTCGAGGAGAACAAGCGCGCGATCGACGACAAATATATGGGTCCGGTCATCAAGACTTCGATGACCCGCTGCATCCAGTGCACGCGCTGCATCCGCTTCAGCAGCGAGGTCGCGGGGGTCGACGAGATCGGCATGCTCTACCGCGGCGAGGACAGCCAGATCACCTCCTACCTCGAGCATGCGGTGGGCGGCGAGCTGGCGGGCAACCTCGCGGACGTCTGCCCGGTCGGCGCGCTGCTGCAGAAGCCGCAGATCTTCGAATCGCGCCCGTGGGAGCTGCGCCGGGTGCCCGGCATCGACGTCATGGACGCGGTCGGATCCAACATCCGCCTCGACGTCCGTCAGCGCCAGGTGATGCGCATCCTTCCGCGCATCAACGAGGACGTGAACGAGGAGTGGATCAGCGACAAGACGCGCCACCACGTCGACGCGCTAGTCCGCAACCGGCTCGACCGGCCGTGGGTGCGCGACGGGGGCAAGCTGCGCGAGGCGAGCTGGCAGGAAGCGCTCGGCCTTTTTGCCGAACGATTGAAGAATGCCGGCGCCAAGGTCGCGGCAATCGCCGGCGACCTGCTCGACGCCGAGACCATGTACGCGGCGAAGAAGCTGCTCGAAGGGCAGGGATCGACCCTGCTCGAGGGGCGGCAGACCGGGCTCGCCTACGACACCGGAAGCCTGGCCGCGGTGGCGTTCAACTCGACCATCGCCGGCGTCGAGACGGCTGACGTCGTCCTGCTGGTCGGCTCGAACATCCGCTGGGAAGCGCCGCTGATCGCCACCCGCGTGCGCAAGATCGCGCGCAAGGGCGGGAAGGTGTTCGCGGTCGGCCCCGAGATCGACCTCGGGATGAGGGTCGAGTGGCTCGGCGACGATGTGAAGCTGCTCGGCAAGCTGCCCAAGGCGGTCAAGGAGGCGTTTGCTGGCGCCGAGCGTCCGGCGGTGATCGTCGGCGGTGGTGCGTTGGCCGCGGGTGCGCAGGGCGCGAGCCTCGCGCTGGTCGATACCCTCGGCCTGATCAAAGATGGCTGGAACGGCTACAACGTCCTGCACTTCTCCGCCTCGCGCATGGCCGGGCTTATCCTTGGCTACGCGCAGCCGGGCGGCATCGCCGACATCGAAGTTACGGCTCCCGAGGTGGTGGTGCTGCTAGGCGCGGACGAGGTCGCGGCCGACCGGTTCAAGGGCGCGTTCAAGGTTTACATCGGCCACCACGGCGACGCGGGCGCGAAGCAGGCCGACCTGGTTCTGCCCGGCGCAACCTACGCCGAGAAGCATGGCACCTATGTCAACACCGAAGGCCGCGTGCAACGCGGCGAGAAAGCGGCCTTTCCGCCCGGCGAGGCGCGCGAGGACTGGACGATCCTGCGGGCGGTTAGCGAGCTCGCCGGCAAAACCCTACCGTTCGACCGCTTCGACCAGCTGCGCGCCCGCATGATCAAGGACTTTCCGCAGCTTGGCCGTGACGGGCTCGTCGACCTGCCGTGGGCACCGCCTTCGCTCCCGGCCAAGGCGGCGGGCCCGATCCGCTATCCGATCGGCGACTTCTTCCTGACCAACGCGATCTGCCGCAACAGTCCGACGATGCAGCGCTGCTCGGAAGAGCTGGTGCAGGGCGTCCAGTTCAAGGAGGCGGCGGAGTGACCGCAACCTTCCAGCACTGGGGCATGACCTATGGCTGGTCGTGGTTCATCGCCACGATCATCGGCATTCTGGTCATCGCGCTGCCGCTGATGCTCGCGGTGGCGATGGTCATTTATGCCGAGCGGAAGATCTGGGCGGCGATCGCGCTTCGTCGCGGTCCCAACGTGGTCGGGCCGTGGGGCGTGCTGCAGAGCTTCGCTGACGGATTGAAGGTGTTCCTCAAGGAAACCATCATCCCGACCAGCGCGAACCAGGGCCTGTTCCTGATCGCGCCGATCGTGACCTTCACCGTGGCGCTGATCGTCTGGGCGGTAGTGCCGTTCGCGCCCGGCGTGGTGCTGGCCGACGTCAACGTCGGGCTGCTCTACGTCCTCGCGGCAAGCTCATTGGGCGTTTACGGCGTGATCGTCGCCGGCTGGGCGTCCAACTCCAAATATCCCTTCTTCTCGGCGCTCCGCGCGGCGGCGCAGATGGTCAGCTACGAAGTGTCGATCGGCTTCGTGCTGATCACCGTCGTGCTCTACGCCGGAACCTTCAACCTCAGCGGCATCGTGCTTGCGCAGAAGGGTTTCGGCCTGGGCATCGTCAACGCGTTCGCCTTCAACCTGCTGCTGTTCCCGATGTGGGTAGTCTTCTTCATCAGCTCGATGGCCGAGACCTTCCGCACTCCGTTTGACCTGGTCGAAGCGGAGAGCGAGCTCGTCGCCGGGCACCAGACCGAATATTCGTCGATGAGCTTCGCGCTCTTCTGGCTCGGCGAATATGCCAACGTCCTTTTGATGTGCGCCCTCAACGCGATCATCTTCTGGGGCGGCTGGCTGCCGCCGGTCGACTGGGCGCCGCTCTATTATGTGCCGGGCATCGTCTGGCTGTTCATCAAGATGGGCTTTTTCTTCTTCTGCTTCGGCTGGGTGAAGGCGACGGTGCCGCGCTACCGCTACGACCAGCTGATGCGGCTCGGGTGGAAGATCTTCCTGCCGCTGTCGCTGTTGTTCGTCGTCCTCGTCAGCGGATGGCTGATGCTCACGCGTTATGGAGGGCCTGCGGCATGATCAGCCGGACCATCAAGGCCTTTACGCTGTGGGAGTTCGTCCGCGCCCACGCGCTGACACTGCGGTATTTCTTCAAGCCCAAGGCGACGATCAACTACCCGTACGAGAAGAACCCGACCTCGCCCCGTTTCCGCGGCGAGCATGCGCTGCGCCGCTATCCGAACGGCGAGGAGCGCTGCATCGCGTGCAAATTGTGCGAGGCGATCTGCCCGGCGCTCGCGATCACCATCGAGGCTGAGCCGCGCGAGGACGGCAGCCGCCGCACCACGCGCTACGACATCGACATGGTCAAATGCATCTATTGCGGTCTGTGCGCCGAGGCTTGCCCGGTCGATGCCATCGTCGAGGGGCCGAACCTCGAGTTCGCGACAGAGACGCGCGAGGAATTGCTCTACGACAAGGTGAAGCTGCTCGAGAACGGCGACAAGTGGGAGCAAGCGATCGCCGCCAACCTTGCCGCCGATGCACCCTACCGGTAGGCGCGCCGCACCTTGATCGCCACCATCGCCTTTTACCTGTTCGCGACGCTCACCATCGCCAGTGCGCTGGCGGTGATCTTCGCGCGCAACCCGGTCCACAGCGTGCTGTGGCTGATCCTGTCCTTTTTCAATGCGGCAGGCCTGATGCTGCTGGTCGGCGCCGAGTTCATCGCGATGCTGGTGGTGATCGTCTACGTCGGCGCGGTCGCGGTGCTGTTCCTGTTCGTGGTCATGATGCTCGACATCGACTTCGCCTCGCTCCGCCGGGGCTTCACGGCCAACCTGCCGTTCGGGATCATTATCGCGTTCGTGCTGCTCGCCGAGATCGTCGTTGCTTTATTCGCGCGGCAGGCCGGTCCGGCGTTCGCCAACCACCAGATCGCCGCGGCCATGCAACCGAATATCGTCGCGATCGGGCAGCTTCTCTACAGCCGCTATCTGTTCGCCTTCGAGCTCGCCGGCCTGATCCTGCTGGTGGCGATGATCGGCGCCATCGTCCTCACCCACCGCAGCCGCCGCGACACGCGCCCGCAGAAGGTTTGGAAGCAGATCGCGCGGCGGCCGGAGGATGCCGTGCGGCTGTCGGACCCGGGCGTCGGCGAAGGGATGAAGCTGTGATCGGGTTGGGCCATTACATCGTCGTCGCCGCGATCCTGTTCACGATCGGCGTGCTCGGCATCTTCCTCAACCGCCGCAACGTCATCCTCATGCTGATGGCGATCGAGTTGATCCTGCTCGCGGTCAACATCAACCTCGTCGCCTTCTCGGCCTATCTCGGCGATCTCACCGGCCAGGTGCTGGCGATGTTCGTGTTGACCGTCGCCGCGGCCGAGGCCGCGATCGGCCTTGCGATCCTCGTCATCTTCTTCCGCCGCCGCGGCTCGAT
This sequence comes from Sphingomonas sp., assembly GCF_045810705.1. Lineage (GTDB taxonomy): Bacteria > Pseudomonadota > Alphaproteobacteria > Sphingomonadales > Sphingomonadaceae > Sphingomicrobium. Next base: position 225,771 of record NZ_JBJMVI010000019.1, read on the forward strand.
CGCGGTCGACGACGTGAACCGGATGCACGGCTGATGAGCCCCGTCCTGTTCATCGTCTTTCTGCCGCTGATCGCCGCGATCGTCGCCGGCCTCGGCGGCCGCTGGATCGGCAACACGACCGCGAAGGCCGTGACCACCGGCGCCTTGTTCATCGGCGCGTTTCTCAGCTGGCCGATCTTCTTCCACTACATCGGCGGAAGCGCCGGCCCGGTCATCGTGCCGGTGATGACCTGGATCCAGTCCGGGACGCTTACCGTCGACTGGGCGCTGCGCGTCGACAGCCTGACCGCGGTGATGCTGGTCGTCGTCACCACGGTCTCGAGCCTCGTCCACCTCTACAGCTGGGGCTACATGGAGGAGGACCCGGGCCAGCCGCGCTTCTTCGCTTATCTGTCGCTGTTCAGCTTCGCGATGCTGATGCTGGTGACCGCCGACAACCTGGTGCAGATGTTCTTCGGCTGGGAAGGGGTCGGCCTCGCTTCCTATTTGCTGATCGGCTTCTGGTACCACAAGCCCAGCGCCAATGCGGCGGCGCTCAAGGCGTTCGTCGTCAACCGCATCGGCGACTTCGGTTTTTCGCTCGGCATTTTCGGCACCTTCCTGGTGTTCGGCACGGTCTCAATCCCGACGATCCTTGCGGCGAGCCCAGGTATGGCCGGTTCGACCATCGGTTTCGCAGGATTGCGCGTCGATACCATGACCCTGCTGTGCCTGCTGCTGTTCGTCGGCGCGATGGGCAAGTCGGCGCAGCTTCCGCTCCACACCTGGCTGCCCGACGCGATGGAGGGCCCGACCCCCGTCAGCGCCCTGATCCACGCGGCGACCATGGTGACCGCGGGCGTGTTCATGGTCTGCCGCCTGTCGCCGATGTTCGAGACCTCGGCGACCGCGATGCACGTCGTCACCTGGGTCGGTGCCGCGACCTGCATCTTCGCGGCAACGGTCGGCTGCGCGCAGAACGACATCAAGCGCGTGATCGCATATTCGACCTGCTCGCAATTGGGCTACATGTTCTTCGCCGCCGGGGTCGGCGCTTACGGCGCGGCGATGTTCCATTTGTTCACACACGCCTTCTTTAAGGCCTTGCTGTTCCTCGCCGCCGGCTCGGTCATCCACGCGATGCACCACGAGCAGGACATGCGTTACTATGGCGCTCTGCGTAAGGAAATCCCGGTCACCTTCTGGGTGATGGTCATCGGCACGCTGGCGATTACGGGCGTCGGCGTCGATGCCGGCGGCGGTCTCGGCTTCGCCGGCTTCTGGTCGAAGGATGCGATCCTCGAGAGCGCCTGGGCGAGCGGATCGGTATCGGGAACGATCGCTTTCTGGACCGGCGCGCTCGCCGCGCTGCTCACCAGCTTCTATTCGTGGCGCCTCATCTTCCTGACCTTCTTCGGCGAGCCGCGCTGGGCGGCGTCGGAACATATCCGGCATGCGCTCCACGGCGATCCCGACAGCCCGGACCAGGAACATGGCGACAGCGCCCATGACCCGCAGCATGTGCCGGCCGGAAGCGGCGGCTATCATCCGCACGAGAGCCCGCTGACGATCCTCGTGCCGATCTGCCTGCTCGCGCTCGGCGCCGCAGTGGCCGGCCAGGTCTGGCACGGCATTTTCATTGACCCGGCGCGCGCGCCCGGTTTCTGGCGCGGCACGGTCGCCTTCAGCAGGGAGCTTGCCGAGGCCGCCGAGCATTCGGCGCTATGGGTCAAGCTCACTCCGACCATCGTCATGCTGATCGGCCTGTGGATCGCGTGGAACAATTATGTCCGGCGGCCGGGGGACGCGGACCGCCTCGTCGCCACCTTCCCCAAGGTCTATCGGTTCGTCGCCAACAAATGGTATTTCGACGAGCTGTACGATTTCCTGTTCGTTCGCCCGATTCTGTGGCTCGGCCGGCTGCTGTGGCACGGCGGTGACGAAGGCACGATCGACCGCTTCGGCCCGCACGGCGCCGCGGTCGCCATCGCCGCCGGCAATCGGGTCACGGCGCGGCTGCAGTCGGGATATCTCTATTCCTATGCTTTGGTGATGCTGCTCGGCCTGATCGGCGCTGCGAGCTGGGCGCTGTGGTGGGCGCGGTGAGCCAGGCGCCGTTGCTCAGCATCCTGATCGCGCTTCCGCTGATCGCCGGCGTGATTTGCCTGTTCCTGAGCGCGAACGGTGCGCGCTGGATGGCCTTGATCGCGACCCTGCTCGACTTCGGCTTGAGCCTCTATCTGTGGGCGCGGTTTAATCCCGACGGACCGCAATGGCAGTTCGTCGAGAAAATCGACATGGGCCGCGGCGTCAGCTGGGCCCTCGGCATCGACGGCATCGCGCTGCTGCTGATCGTCCTGACCGCTTTCCTGATGCCGATCTGCATCGGCGCGAGCTGGCGCGCGATCGAGAAGCGCGTGCCCGAGTATATGGCGTATTTCCTGCTGATGGAGGCGCTCATCATGGGCTCCTTCGCCGCGCAGGACCTGTTCCTGTTCTACATCTTCTTCGAGGGCGGCCTGATCCCGATGTACTTCATCATCGGCATCTGGGGCGGCGCCGAGCGGATCAAGGCGAGCTACAAATTCTTTCTCTACACGCTCGCCGGCTCGGTGCTGATGCTGATCGCGATGCTGTACATGGCCGGCACCGCGCACACGACCTCGATCCCGGCGCTGATGGCTTATGATTTCCCGAAGGGCGCGCAGACCTTCCTGTTCCTCGCCTTCCTCGCCAGCTTCGCGGTCAAGCTGCCGATGTGGCCGGTCCATACCTGGCTGCCCGACGCGCACGTCCAGGCGCCGACCGCCGGCTCGGTAATCCTCGCCGGCGTGCTTCTGAAGCTCGGCGGCTACGGCTTCATCCGTTTCTCGCTGCCGATGTTCCCCGACGGTTCGGCGCAGTTCGTCCCGCTGATCTTCGTGCTCTCCGGAATCGCCGTCGTCTACACCAGCCTCGTCGCCCTGGTGCAGCGCGACATGAAGAAGCTGGTCGCTTATTCGTCGGTCGCGCACATGGCGTTCGTCACCTTCGGCCTGTTCGCGATGAACCGGCAGGGGATCGAGGGCGCGATGCTGGTGATGCTCGGCCACGGCCTCGTGTCCGGAGCGCTCTTCCTGTGCGTCGGCGTCGTCTACGACCGGCTGCACACGCGCGAGATCGACCGCTACGGCGGCCTTTCCGACAATATGCCCGGCTACGCACTGCTGTTCATGGTCTTCACCATGGCGAGCGTCGGCCTGCCCGGCCTGAGCAATTTCCCGGGCGAGTTCCTGAGCTCGGTCGGCACGTACCGCGCGTCGACCTGGGCGGCGATCGTCGCCACGACCGGGATCGTCCTCGGCGCCGCCTATATGCTGTGGCTCTATTGGCGCATCTGCTTCGGCACGGGTCGCCACGCCGATGCGGCGGCGATGCCCGACCTCAACGTCCGCGAATGGTGGCTGCTCGCCCCGATCGCGCTGGCGGTCTTCTGGATGGGCATTTATCCGGAAAGCTTCCTACGGCCGATGCGAGGCGACGTCGGGCGGCTGCTGGTCCGGATGGAGCGCGTCGCGCCCGCCGGCGATTCGCAGCCGGCACCCGGCAAACCCAAGCCGACCCTCGAACTCGGAGGGATGCGCTGATGGGCCGGTTCGCCGCACTCCTGCCCGAGCTGATCCTGTCGATCGGAGCGACCATCCTGATGATGGTTGCGGCCTTCACCGGCCGCCGCGGATCGGCGCTCGTGAGCTGGCTGGCCGTTGCGCTGCTTATTGCTGCGACCGCGGCGCTCGTTGGCGCGCCCTCGCACGTAGGGCCGGTGTTCGACGGTCTTGTCACCGAGGACCTGTTCGCGAGCTTCGGCCGCGCGATCATCTATCCGGCGTCGGCTGTCGCCATCATCGCCGCCCACGGCTGGTTCGAGCGCGGTACCGAGCATGCGTCCGAATATGCGGTCCTGATCCTGTTCAGCGCGGTCGGCATGGGGGTGATGGTCTCGGCCAGCAGCCTGGTCAGCCTCTACGTCGGCCTGGAGCTGCAGAGCCTCGCCGCTTACGTGCTCGCTTCCTACCGCCGGACCGACGAACGCTCGGCCGAGGCGGGCCTCAAATATTTCGTCCTCGGCGCTCTCGCCAGCGGCATCCTGCTCTACGGCATTTCGCTGCTCTACGGCTTCACCGGGACAATGAGCTTCAACGGGCTCGCCGCCGCGTTCGGCCGCGGTGCGCCGTCGCTGGGTCTGCTGTTCGGCCTCGTGTTCGTGCTCGCCGGCCTCGCCTTCAAGGCCCGCGCGGTGCCATTCCACATGTGGACCCCGGACGTTTATGAGGGCGCGCCGACGCCGGTCACTTTGTTCTTCGGCAGCGCACCCAAGGTCGCCGCCGTGCTCCTTGCAACCCGCTTGTGCATCGAGGGCCTCGGGCCGGCGACCGACGCCTGGCGACAGATCGTGATCTTCGCCGCGCTGGCGTCGATCTTCCTCGGCGCCGTCGCCGCCTACGGGCAGACCAACATCAAGCGGCTGCTGGCCTATTCGTCGATCAACAATGTCGGCTTCGCGTTGATCGGCCTCGCCGCCGCTGGCCCGCGCGGCGCTTCGTCCGTGCTGTTCTACATGGCCGTATATGTGGTGATGACCCTAGGCGCCTTCCTTTGCGTGCTGTGGATGCGTGACGAAGCGGGACAGCCGGTCGAGAGCATCGCCAGCCTGTCCGGCCTCGCCCAGACCCGGCCCGCGTTCGCCGCCGCGCTGGCCTTCTTCATGTTCAGCCTTGCCGGCATCCCGCCGTTGTTCGGCTTCTGGCCCAAGCTGATGGTGTTCCAGGCGGCGATCGGCAGCGGCTATGTCGCGCTTGCCGTGGCCGGCATCCTCGGGACGGTGATCGGCGCCTATTATTATCTGAAGATCGTCAAGGTGATGTACATGGACGAGCCGGCCGCGCCTTACGGCCGTGTGCGCGAGCCGGTGCAGGGCCTGCTGATCCTGCTCGCCGCCTTGTTCGTGTCGCCGCTCGGCTATTTGCTCATCGGTCCGCTGACGGCATTGACCGACCGCGCCGCGGGAAGCCTGTTCTGAGCCGCATCCGGATCGTCGAGCGTACCGGCTCGACCAACGCGGACCTCATTGCCGACAAGAGCGCGGTCGAAGGCGATTGGCTGGTCGCGCTGCACCAGGATGCGGGCAGGGGCCGGCAGGGCCGCAGCTGGGTTTCGGCGCCGGGCAATTTCACCGGCAGCACGCTCGTCCAGCTCCGTTCGAACGATCCGGCGGCGCAGACTCTATCGCTTGCGGCGGGCCTCGCGCTGGTCGAGGCGGTCGACACCGCCGTGCCAGCGCAGCCGCTGATGCTCAAATGGCCCAACGACCTGATGCTTGGCGGCAGCAAGCTCGCCGGGACCCTGCTCGAACGCAGCGGCGGCCGGGTCGCCGTCGGGTTCGGGGTCAACCTCGCCACGGCGCCCGAGCTCGGCGACCGCCGCGGCGCGTCGCTCGGGGGAACGATCCTGCCCGAAGCCTTCGCGCCCTTGCTTGCCGGGAGCTTCGCGCGGCTGCTCGGGCTGTGGCGGGAGAATCCACCGGCGATGCTCGCTCAGGCCTGGCTGGCGCGCGCGCATCCGGTCGGCAGCCGGCTGACGGTCCACGCCAGCAGTGACGCAACCATTTCAGGCAATTTCGACGGGCTGGAGGCCGATGGCGCGCTTCGGCTCCGTCTTCCCGATGGCGCGGTCGAAATCGTCCGCGCCGGCGACGTTTCGGTCGAACCCTGAGGCCCAGACGGCCGGTCGAACCATACAGTCGATCACACTGATGGGAATTTCCGCCCGAGTCGCGCTCTATCCAGCCCGATCGGTAAGCTGTTACGGGGCCGCATCGTCGCGATACCCGTGCGTTCGGCCGGCCTGTATTCAGCTCGCTCCTTCGGCCCGTTGCGATTTCGGCACCGGTCCCGCCGGCCGGCCTTCATGCGGGAGAGGCATCACCATGCCCACCATCACTACTCCGGACGGCACCAACATTTTCTACAAGGACTGGGGTCCGAAAACCGCGCAACCCATCGTCTTTCACCACGGTTGGCCTTTGAGCGCGGACGACTGGGACAACCAGCTGATGTTCTTCCTTGGCCAGGGTTATCGTGTGGTCGCTCACGATCGCCGCGGCCACGGCCGGTCGACCCAGACCGACACCGGCAATGACATGGACACCTATGTCGAGGACGTGAAGGCGCTCGTCGCCGCGCTCGACTTGCGCAACGCGATTCACGTCGGCCATTCGACCGGCGGCGGGGAAGTGGCCCGCTACGTCGCTCGGGCCGAACCGGGACGCGTCGCCAGGGCCGTCCTCATCTCGGCGATTACGCCGGTGATGGTCAAAAGCGAATCCAACCCCGGCGGGACGCCCATCGAGGCGTTCGACGCCTATCGCGCCGGCGTCGCGGCAAATCGCGCGCAAATCTATCTCGATATCGCTGCGGGGCCGTTCTACGGTTTCAACCGAACCGGCGTGCTTCCGATCGAGGGCGTGATCCGCAATTGGTGGCGGCAGGGCACGATGGGCGGGATCAAAGCCCAATATGATTGCATCAAGGTCTTCTCGGAAACCGATTTGACCGAGGATCTCAAGCAGATCGATGTGCCGGTGCTCGTCATCCACAGCGAGGACGATCAGATCGTTCCTTATGCCGACAGCGCGCCGCTTGCGGTCAAGCTGCTCAAGCAGGGCGAGCTCAAGACCTATTCGAGCTTCCCGCACGGCTGCCCGACCACGCACCCGGATGAGATCAACCACGACATCCTGTCGTTCATACGCGGCGAGAAGGTCGGCGTAGCGGCCGACGAAGCTCCCGCGCTGGTCGCCGAGGCGCTTCCGGTCGAGTGATCGGCGGATCGCCGGGCCGCGCCGTGCGGCCCGGCGCATCTCGAATTTTGTGAGGGGGCACGATTTTCATGATTGATTGGTTGCGTTCATCGGCGTTGGGCCTTGTTGCGGCACTCACCGCGGCGGCAGCGAACGCCGCGGTCACTCCGTTCCCGCCAGCATTCCACGTGTCCGACGTCGCCGTCCCCGGCGCCACCATTCACGTCCGCGTCGGCGGAAGTGGACCCGCGGTCCTTTTGCTGCACGGCTTCGGCGACTCGGGCGACATGTGGGCGCCGCTCGCTGCCCGGCTGGTAGCAAACCACACGGTGATCGTGCCGGACCTACGCGGCATGGGGCTCTCGTCTCACCCAGAGACCGGATATGACAAGAAGTCAGAGGGCCAGGACATCGCCGCGGTTCTGCAACGCCTGAAGATCGACGGTCCCGTCGCGCTCGTCACGCACGATATCGGCAACATGGTCGGCTATGCCTTTGCGGCCGAGAATCGCGACCGCGTCACGCGGTGGGTTGTGATGGACGCGCCGCTGCCGGGGATCGGACACTGGAACGACACGCTCCTGGATCACCGGACGTGGCATTTCGATTTCTACGGCCCGGATGAGGAGCGGCTCATCGCCGGCCGCGAGCGCCTCTACCTTGACCGGTTCTACAATGAGCTATCGGCCGACCCCGCCCACATCGGCGAGCAAACCCGAGCGCATTACGCGGCGCTTTATTCACGCCCGAACGCGATCCATGACGCATTCGCCCAGTTCGCCGCTTTCCGCCAGGATGCCGTCGACAACCAGAAGTTCCTCGCGGAAGGCAAGCTCACCATGCCCGTCCTCGCAATTGGTGGCGAAAAGAGCTTTGGCATCGGGTTTGCCAACGAGATCGGATTTGCTGCCAATAACGTGCGCGCCCTGAGCATCCGCGATTCGGGCCACTGGCTAATGGAAGAACAACCCGAAGCCACGATGGCGGCGATCCAGGCCTTCATCGCCGAGCCCCCGCCGGCGGCCACGCGATGAGCGACGATCGTGGGGACACCTACGCGACCCGCGGGGACCAGATGTTCCTGCGCTTCAGCGACGCCGAGATCGACCGGCTCGCGCGTTTCGGCGAGCGGCGCTCATATCGTCGGGGCGACATGCTCGCCCGGATCGGAGAGGCGGGGCCTGGATTGATGTTGATCCTGTCCGGCAAGGTCGAAGTGACTCAGCCGAACGGCGGTGACCGCAGCCACATCGTGACCCACGAGCGCGGCAATTTCATGGGCGAGCTCGCCCAGCTGTCGGGCCGTCCTTACCTGGTCGACGAGCGGGCGCTGACCGATGTCGAGGCGGTCGCCATTCCGCCCGACCGCCTGCGCGCGCTGCTCGTTGCCGAAGCCGACCTTGGCGAGCGCCTCATGCGCGCATTGATCCTTCGCCGCGTCGGCCTCATCGAAACCGGCGCGGGACCCGTCGTGGTCGGCGAGGAATCCGACCCCGACGTCCTCCGCCTGACCAACTTCCTTCGCCGCAACGGCCATCCCTACAAGAGCATGGACCCGGCAAGCGACAGCTGCGCGCGAACCTTGGTCGAGCGCTTCAAGGTTGAGCCGGAGGAGCTGCCGATCGTGCTCTGCCCGGGCGGCCAGCTGTTGAGGAACCCGAGCGAAGACCAGCTCGCCCGCTGCGTCGGCCTGGTCGGACCGATCGACAGCGCCCGACTCTACGACGTGGTGGTGGTCGGCGCCGGCCCCGCCGGACTTGCAACCTCGGTCTATGCCGCGTCGGAAGGGCTGTCGGTGCTGGCGATCGACTGCCGCTCGTTCGGCGGCCAGGCAGGCGCTTCGGCGCGGATCGAAAACTACCTTGGCTTCCCGACCGGCATCTCGGGGATGGCGTTGATGGGCCGGGCATTCAGCCAGGCGCAGAAGTTCGGGGTCGAGATCGCGATTCCCGACGAGGCGGTGAAGCTCGAATGCGGAAACGATCCGTGCCGGCTCGATCTGACCACCGGCGAACGAGTCCAGGCGCGCGCAGTGGTGATCGCGACCGGTGCCCAATACCGCCGGCTCGGCGTCGAACGGCTTGAGGAGTTCGAAGGCTCGTCGGTCCATTACTGGGCCTCGCCGCTGGAGGGGGATCTTGCCGCCGATGAAGACGTGGTGCTGGTCGGCGGCGGCAATTCGGCGGGGCAGGCGACGGTCTTCCTTGCCGGGCGGTCGCGCAGTGTCACGGTCATCGCGCGCCGCCCATTGAGCGCCACCATGTCCCAATATCTGGTCGAGCGGATCGCCGCGCAGGACAATATCGACGTCATCGTCGGTGCCGAAATCGCGGCGCTCGAAGGCGAAGGCGGTGTCCTCGAAGCCGTGACCTGGCGCGACCGATCCTCCGGCACGGAGACACGCCGGCCGGCGCGCTTCCTGTTCTCGTTCATCGGCGCCGACCCCAATACGGGCTGGCTGGCCAGCTCGGGCCTGCAACGCGACGGCCGCGGCTTTCTGCTCACCGGTGAGGATGCGGGCAGCGACCGCTATCCGCTCGAAACCAGCAGGCGCGGTGTCTTCGCGGTCGGCGACGTAAGGTCCTGTTCCGTCAAGCGCGTGGCGGCCGCCGTCGGCGACGGCGCCCAGGTCGTCGCCGCGATCCATGCCTATCTATCGGCACAATCGCCGGAGCCCGTGCAAATCGTCGAGCCGGTCGCAACTCCGGCGTGACGGCTTTGCCGCTGCCGCGACTTGCCCTAAGGGCGCGGCATGCTGCTTGCTGTCGACGTCGGGAACACCAACCTGGTCTTCGCCCTCGTCGACAAGGGTGAGATCAAGGCGCGCTGGCGCATCGCCACCGATCCGCGCCGCACCGCCGACCAATATAGCGTCTGGCTTCACCAGCTGCTCGAGCTCGAAGGCTTCGGCCGCGGCGACGTCGAAGCCGTCATCATCGGCACCGTGGTTCCGCGCGCGCTTCACAATCTTGAAGTGCTGTCCGAGAAATATTTTCACAAAACGCCGGTGATCGCGGGGCAGGGCGCGGCGCAATGGCCGCTCCAGCTCGACGTCGACGAGCCCCAGAACGTCGGCGCCGACCGCGCGCTCAACGCGATCGCCGCGCACGCCAAATATCCCGGCGACCTGATGATCATCGACTTCGGCACGGCGACCACTTTCGACGTGGTCAGTTCTTCCGGCGCCTATACCGGCGGGATTATCGCTCCCGGCATCAACCTGTCGCTCGATGCCTTGGTCAGCGCCGCCGCCAAGCTGCCGCGCATCGCGATCGAGGCGCCGGAGAGCAACAGCGTGATCGGCCGCACGACCGAAAGCCAGATGATCATCGGCATTTACTGGGGCTACGTCGCGATGATCGAAGGGCTCGCCGAGCGGATCGAGCGCGAGCTCGGCCGCTCCCTGACGGTTGTCGCGACCGGCGGCCTCGCCACCCTGTTCGACAAGCACACCGATGTCTTCGACGCGATTGAACCCGATCTTACGATCCAGGGTTTGAGCCTGCTGTACGACATGACCACGCGCGCTCCACGATGATGCGTCTCCGATGATTCCGGGCGAGGAACTGCTGTTCGTCGCACTTGGCGGTTCGGGCGAGATCGGCATGAACGTCAATCTCTACGGTTGCCGCGGCCAGTGGATCATGGTCGATCTCGGCCTGACCTTTGCCGACACCAGCTATCCCGGCATCGATTTGATCCTTCCCGACCTCGAGTTCATCGAGAATCAGCAGGAGCGGCTCGCCGGCATCGTGCTCACCCATGGCCATGAGGACCATATCGGCGCGCTGCCGTATCTCGCCGAGGAGCTGAAGGCGCCGCTGTTCGCGACCCCCTTCACCGCCGGCCTCATCGCCGGCAAGCTCGAGGAGGAGGGGCTCATCGGGCAGGTCAAGCTCAACGTGGTCGAGCGCGGCGGAAGCATCGAGCTCGGGCCGTTCCGGGTCAGCTTCGTCGCGCTGTCGCACTCGATCCCCGAGGGCAATGGCGTCCTCATCGAAACTCCGTTCGGCAACATCTTCCACACCGGCGACTGGAAGATCGATGAGACGCCGGTGATCGGAGAGGCACCAAGCACGGAGGCGTTGATTGGCATCGGCGACCGCGGCGTGCTGGCGCTGGTGTGCGATTCGACCAATGTCTTTCAGGACAAGCCGTCGGGTTCGGAAGAAAGCGTTCACGAAGGGCTGCTGACGCAGGTGCTCGAAGCCAAAGGCCGCGTGCTCGTGACGACCTTCGCCTCAAACGCCGCCCGCCTGCAGACCATCGGCCGCGTTGCCCGCGAAACCGGCCGTCAGGTATGCATCGCCGGCCGTTCGCTCGAGCGGATCCTGCGCGTTGCCCAGGCGACCGGATATCTCAAGGACTTCCCCGCACCGATCGACTTCGACCAGGCGATGCGCCTGCCACGCCGCGAAGTGCTGGTCATCGCCACCGGCGGGCAGGGCGAGCCGCGCGCGGCGCTCGGCCGCGTCGCGTCGGGCAATCACGACCTCAAGCTGGTTGACGGCGACACGGTCATCTTCTCGTCGCGCATCATCCCCGGCAACGAGGTCGCGATCGGGCGGATCATGAACCAGTTGTCCGAGCTCGGCGTCCGGATCATCACCGAGCGCCAGGCGCACGTTCACGTCTCTGGGCATCCCGGCCGGCCGGAGCTAATTGAAATGTACAACTGGGTGCGGCCGGCAATCGTCGTGCCGGTGCACGGGGAAGCGCGGCATCTTGCCGAGCATGCGCGCCTCGCGCTCAGCCATGGGGTTCGACACGCCGTAGTGCAGGAAAACGGCGACGTGATTCGCCTCGCCCCCGGCGACCCGAAGAAGCTCGATGAGGTCCGGGTCGGCCGGCTGGTCCTCGACGGCGATGTGATCCTTCCGGCGGACGGCGCAACGGTCACCGAGCGGCGGCGAATGGGCTATGGTGGGCTGATCACCGTCGCAGTGCCGGTCGGCGAGGACGGCAAGCTTGCCGGCGCGCCGCTCGTCAGGCCGTTCGGAGTGCCCGTTGAGGAGGACCGCGACGACTTCATCTCCGACGCGACGGACGCCGCGCGGCGCGCGTACAGTCCTGGCGGCGACGAGGAAAAGGTGCGCGAAGCGGTGCGGCTCGCGGTGCGTCGCTGCGCCACCTTGTGGACCGGCAAGAAGCCGCTGGTCGAGGTCATGCTGCTTCAGGTCGCGTGATGGCGCTGTCGTCGATCGTCGCGATCTATTTCCTGTTCTTCGCCTTCAGCGCGTTCCTGCTCCTTCCGTTCGGCGTCAGGACCGACGAGGAAGCGGGCGCACGCAAGGTGCCGGGGCAGGCGGACAGCGCCCCGCACAGCTTCGACGTCAGGCGCCACCTGCTCCGCGCGGCACTCGTCGGGGCGCTATTGTTCGCGCTCTATTATGCGAACTGGACGTACGGCTGGATCACGCCGGACGACCTCGACTTCTACCATCGTCCCTAACGCTTTTTGTCGATCGCCTGCGCAAGGGCGGCGTAGAGCTTGCCCATGTCCGACGACATGAGTGTCACCGCGAAAATGCCGCCGTCGCGCTCGGCCAGCACGCGGCGCAGCATCGATTCGAAATCGTGGACGTAGCGGTTGACCGAGCGCTGGAACTCGGAGTCGGTCTCGTAATGGGCACGGATCGCGCGGCTCTCGCTGCCCCCGATCAGGCGCACGGCACGGCTGGTGAACACCCCGCGATTGCCTTTGAGGTATGCGCCCCACGCCTTGTCGTCGATCTCGTCGGACAGGATCTTGCCGACGTCGATCGCCGCCGAATGCATCGAGTCGATCAATAGCGCGACGCGCTTAGCGAAGACTTCGCTGTCCTTCTCGCGCTGCTCCTTGCTGGTCTGCTCGATATGCGCCTCGAGCGCCGAAGCGGTCTGGCCGAGCGTGAACATCTGCTGGGTGAGACGGTCGGACGCTTCGCGGGCGGAGTCGACCGCGCGAGCCGCGACATTCTCCATGTCCTGAAGGCGCTCCTCGATGCTCTCACGGATGACGCGTTCGAGAGCGGTGCGGGCCTCTTCCGACAACTTGCTGGCGGCCTCGGGGATTGCCGCTTCGATGGCTTCGCGCGCGCGTTCCGCGGCATGCGCCGCCGCTTCCTTGACCTGGACGAGCGACGCGACCAGCGCCGGGCCGGTCTCCGCAGTGAGAGTCGCGGCCTCGCGCTCCACCTTGACCAGGGTCGAGGCAAGCTCGGAGAGCTTCGATTGCGCATCCTCGACTCCGCCGTCGAGGCTGGCGAGAAGCCCGGTGAATCGGTCGTGCTGCTGGGCGATCTCGGCGCCGGTCGCGGTCAGCCGCTCGCCGGCCTCGATCGTTGCATCCCGCAGCCAGCCGATTTCAGGCCGCGCCGCCGCCGCAGCCTCGACGAGGCGGTCGGCACCGCCCTGTGCTTCGCCGATCGCGGTCCCCACGCCCTCGCGGATTTCGATGTTGAGCCGCTCGATGCTGTCGCGCAGCGCCGACGTGCGTTCGGCGAGCGAGCCGATCGCGCCATCCTGGCTGCTCGCCTGCGCGGCGAGCGAATCGAGCTCGGTACGCGCGCGGGTGAGCGATTCGAGGAAGCTGTTGGCGCGCTGGTCGCCGTTGGCGGCAAGCTCGGTGAAGCGCTGGTCGATCAGCGCGAGCCCGCGCTCGATCTCGGCGATCATCTGCTGCGACGCGCGATCCTGTTCGGCGACGCGGCCCGACAGCGATTCGAGCGAGCTGCTGGCATGATCGATATTCGCGGCAAGCGATTCTGCAGCATCGGCGCCCGCTTTGCCGATTCCGGCGGAAGCCTGGGCGACGAGCGCGGCGACGGCGGCGCCCTGGACGTCGATGCCGGTGCGGATCTGATCGAGGCTTTCGACGGTTCGCTCGAGCAGCGCGTCGAGCGTACCCGAATAAGCAGCTTCGGCCTCGCCGACGCGGGCCGCGGCGCTCACGCTCGCCGTCTCGATCTCCGCGGCGCGGGCGGCCAGCCGGTCGGTCGCTTCCGCCACCAGCTGGTCGGCGCTCCGGGTGCGCTCGGCGAGGTCGCTCACCTGGCGGCCCAGCACGGCCGCCTTTTCGGCCGATTCGCTGCCGGTGAGGCGCAGCTGGTCAGCCACCGCGCGCGCCGTCTGCTCCGCCTGCGGGAGGTCTTCAAGCAGCACGGCAATGTCGATCCGCGCGCTGCCGGCGGCGCGGTCGAGCGCCTCGCCGTGGCGCATCAGCTTCTCGCTGCTGCTGTCGAACTCGCGGGTGATCCCGCCGAGCTTGCCGGTGGTCTCGTCGCCGAGCTGCATCAGGTGCTGCGCGATCATGGTCAGTTCGGTGCGGCTGTCCTGGATGCGTTGCGACAGCACTTCGAGCAGCGCTTCGAGCGAGCGCGTTTCGCTGCGCATGGCAATGACGGAACGGGTAAAGCGCTCGGCTTCCTTGCGCCGTGTGCGCCCGAACATCAGCCAGGCGAGGCCCATCAGCGCTAGCGGCCCGGCGGCAACGGCGACCCATTGCGCGATCTGCGGCGAGGTCAGCGATTGCCCGGAAAGCATCCGACCGGCCGACCAGGCGGTGAACGCCAGCCACAGCGCGGCAAGCAGCGTGAGCGCGGTCGCAAGCACCTGGCGTCCGCCGGTGCCGCGTTCCTCGGCAGTCTGCTGGAGCCACTGGCCCTGGTCGAAGACCGGTTCGGACAAGTCGCCGCCGGCGACGGTCGTCAGCTCGAGGGGCTCTACCGCGTCACTTGCCGGGGGTAGAGGATCGGCGCGCTGTGGGATCGGTGTCATGTTGCGTGGCAGTTTACCATCTTTGACCGCACACGAAAGCGGTTAGAGAAGGGGCGTGGTTCGGAAGCCGGGGAGAAGTCGGGGATCATGGCGATCGGGGCGCTGATCGGAGCCTATCACGAGGACGATAGCGGCGCCTTGCGCGCCTTGCTCCCGCTCGCCGGCCGGACCCTGCTCGAATATCAGGTGCGCTGCGCGGCAGCCGCGGGCGCTGCGCCGATTGTCGTGGTGGTCGAGCGCGTGCCGCAGGCACTACAAGACGCATTCGAGCGGCTGCGGCTCGATGCCATCGGCGTGTTTCCAGTCAGCGAGCTCAATGAGGCAGTGAGCCGGTTCGAGGCGGGCTCGACAATCTTGCTGATTGGCGACGGGATCGCGGCTCCGATCGAGCTGGTGATGCGCATGGCCGACCACCCCGAACCCTCCGTCGCCACGGTGGCCGACGATGAGGAGCATCAGGCCTATGAGCGCATCGACGCCGGGTCGCGCTGGGCGGGCGTCGCCGTGGTCGACGCGCACCTCCTCGGATCGACTGCGGCAATACTCGGCGACTGGGACCTGCAGTCCACCTTGCTTCGCCGCACGATTCAGGAGGGTGCGCTGCGAATTCCGGCGGGCGAAGCCGGCGGCGAGCCGCTGCTGGTCGAACGCGCGGACCAGCTCGCGGACTTCCAGCACCGGCTTCTCCAGGCCTCGCGCGGTGCGCGCGATGATTGGGCCAGCCGCTATGTCCTTGCACCGATCGAGGATTTCGCGACCGAGCGGCTGATGCAAACGCCGCTGCGGCCGATGTGGCTGGTGTGGGCGGCGGTTGCACTCACGCTAGGCGGCGCAATCTGCTTCACCCGCGGATGGCTCGGCGCCGGGCTGGTGCTGCTCCTGCTATCAGCGCCGCTCGACCTGATTGCCGGCCGTCTGGCGACGCTGCGCCTCAAGCCGCTTCCGGCAAAGATGCTCACGCGTCTGGCGCTGTGGCCTGCGGCGGGCCTCGCATCGCTCGCGATCGGCCTTTGGGAGATGCGCCACGGCACCGGATGGGGAGCCTTGGTCACCGCCGCCGCGGGCTGCGCCTTTGCCGAAGCCGCGCGCATTGAGAAAGGCGGCATCCCGCCTGGCGGGGAATTGTGGTTGTTCTCGCGCCGCAACGCGATTTTCCTCGCGATTCCGTTTGCGGTCGGCGGCGCGTGGACGGCCTATTTGCTCGCTGCGCTCGCTTATGCGGCCGTCTCATTCTTCATCATCCAACGCGTCCGGCACCGCCCATCCAGTTGACGCGAAGTTAACCGAAATCGGCTACACAGGGCACGATGATGCCTGAAGAGTGGCCCATTGCTGCCCCTGCAGCGGACGGGAACGGCCCCGCGCGCCCCGCGGGCCGCGGCCGGCTGGCGACCGTACGCCGCGATTTCTTCCTCCATCCCGCCGAGCGCCTGACGGAGCAGGAGCGGGCGCTGATGACGGCGATGCTGAATTGCCTCGTCAGCGACGTCGCCGATGCCGTCCGCGCAGCGCTTCCGAGCGGGCGGATCGCCGCCAATGATGAGGGCGATGCGACGTTGGTCACCGCGTTGAGCGCCGCCGGCTTGCTCGACGAGCCAGGCCTGATGGCCTTGCTGCTGCGCCGGGCGGACGAGGAACGGATCGCGACCGCCGCCCGCGCGCGCAGCGGGCGCCGTGAAGCTCGGGTGCTCCAGGGGCTGGTCAGCCACGACTATGGCGCGGTTGCCGCTGCCGCGATGGCGCTGATCCTCGGCCGCGGCCGCCGGCGCGACCGGTTCGGTCAGTGCCTCATTGCCTTTGACGACCTGCCCGACAGCAGCGCGGAACACCTCGTTCATGCCGTTGCAGCGGGTATGCGGCGTGAGCTTGCGACGGGTCGCGGAGTTCCCGCGGCCGACCAGGAACTGACCGCGGCATCCGACTCGGTGCTCGACGGCCACGACCCGGAACGCAGCGTTGAATCGCTGACGGCGGCGCTTGTTCATTTCCTCGACGAAGGCGACAGCCTTACTGATGAGCTGGTTCTCGCCGCTGCCCATGAGGGCGAAGTCGCATTCGTCGCCGGAGTGTTGGCGCGGCGCGGTGGAATAGCCAGCGATTCCGCGATGGATGAATTGCTGTCGGGCGATGCCGCGCATGTCATGGCCCTGTTGCGTGTTGCCGGCGCGTCGCGGCAGCTCAGTGCTGGCTTGCTCGGCGGAATCGGCGACCTGCTTGGAATTGCCGATGCGGGTGAAGCGATCGGGCTGTTCGACCGGATGACCGACGGTGAGGTCGAGGCGGCCCGCAGCTGGCTGGTAACCGCCGCCGGCTATCGCACCGCCCTCGGCCGGCTGGGCCAAGGCCGTGGCTAGCGCCCCCTCCGAACCTCGGCCGGTGGCCGGTCGTCTCGACCGCGCCGGCCGGCTCATTTCGGCCGACCCCGAGCTCGAGTCGCTTCAGCGCGAAGCCGGATCTTCCCTTGGCCAGCCGCTTGCGCTTCCGCAAATCGCTGCCGTCGCCGAGTTGGCACGCAAGCTTCGTACCGCGGTGTCGCGTCCGGCATTGGCGGCGTCGACCGACCACGACATCGAGCTATGGGTGAATGCCACCCCCGAAGGCGAGGAAGTCGCGCTTTCGATCGAGGGGTGGACGGTCCGCGCCGCGGCCGGCCCTCGTCTCGCAGCGATTCTAGGCGGCGGCGTGGAGACGGAAACGGGCGGCGCGCGCAATGAATGGGCTGCCGACGAGGAACTGCGCATCATCTCCCTCTCGCCCGACCTCGCCGAGCTGCTCGGCGTCGACGCCGATAGCGTCGCGGGCCAGCCGCTGACCCGCGTGGTTCGGCTGGAAGAAGACGAAAACGGCGAAATGCCACTGATCAGCGCGCTCGCCGCGCGGCGCGGCTTCTCCGGCCAGCATGCGCGCAGCCGCACTGACGAGGACCGCGAAGTGATCCTCAGCGGCGAGGTCGTGACGGGTGCCGACAACAGCTTCGCCGGTTTCCGCGGTTCGGTGCAATCTAGCGGCGTCGCACCCGCACCGGTTCGGTCTCGCGCGGCCGCGTTCGACCATGCGCTCGATGAGGTGCTGCGCTCACCCCTCGACCGGATCATCGAGAGCGCGGAGCGCATCGTGGAGCGCGCGGATGGGCCGCTTCGCAGCGATTATGCGAGCTACGGCAACGATATCGCGGCCGCGGCGCGCCACTTGCTGTCGGTCCTGACCTCGATGAGCGAGGAGCCGGTCCAGGCGCAGCGGTCGATCGACCTCACGGCGCTTGTCGCCGAGGCGGTTGTGATGCTCGATTCGTCGGCGGAGGCGCAGCGCGTCACGATCAAGTCGGAGGCCAGCGGCCAGCTCGCAGCGCGCGGCGAAGAGCGGGCCGTGATCCAGATCCTCGTCAACCTGATGGGGAATGCCATTCGGCACTCGCCGCCCGGTGGGACCATCCGCCTGATCCTTGGACGGATTGGGGGCACGGCCTCGGTGTCGGTGTGCGACGAAGGGCCGGGAGTGGCCGCGGAAGACCAGCAGCGCATCTTCGAGCGCTTCGAGCGTGCTCAATCGAGGGGGGCGGGTACCGGGCTCGGCCTCGCCATCTCGCGGCGGCTGGCCCGCTCGATGGGCGGCGACGTCACGCTCGACAGCGCGCCCGGCGAGGGCGCGCGCTTCACGCTGAGGTTGCCGGCCGCCTAGCGCTTCTCGACCGGCAAATAGTCCCGCTGGGTCGCGCCGACATAGAGCTGCCGCGGACGGCCGATCTTCTGCTCGGGATCGGCGATCATCTCGTTCCACTGCGCGACCCAACCAACCGTGCGCGCGACCGCGAACAATGCGGTGAACATGTCGGTCGGGAAGCCGATCGCGTTCAGGATCACGCCCGAATAGAAGTCGACGTTGGGGTAAAGCTTCTTTTCGATGAAATAGTCGTCGTTAAGCGCGATGTGTTCGAGTTCCTTGGCGACGTCGAGCACCGGATCCGAGATGTTGAGTTCCTTCAGCACCTCGTCGGCGGTGGCCTTCATCACCTTCGCCCGCGGGTCGAAGTTCTTGTAAACGCGGTGGCCGAAGCCCATCAGCCGGAAGGGATCGTTCTTGTCCTTGGCCCGCGCGATATATTCGGGGATGCGCTTCACATTCCCGATCTCGCGCAGCATGTTGAGCGCCGCCTCGTTGGCGCCGCCGTGCGCCGGTCCCCACAGGCAGGCGATGCCCGCGGCGATGCACGCAAACGGGTTCGCGCCCGAGGAGCCGGCCAGCCGCACCGTCGAGGTCGAAGCGTTTTGCTCGTGGTCCGCGTGGAGAATGAAGATGCGCCGCATCGCCCGCTCGATGACCGGATTGACCTCATAGGGTTCGGCCGGCACGCCGAACGTCATGCGCAGGAAGTTGCCGGTGTAGCTGAGGCTATTCTGGGGATACATGAACGGCTGGCCGAGGCTGTATTTGAAGGCCATCGCCGCGATCGTCGGCATCTTCGCAATCAGCCGGTGCGAAGCGATCATCCGCTGCTCGGGATCGGTAATGTCCGTGCTGTCGTGATAGAAGGACGAGAGCGCGCCGACGACACCGCACATGATCGCCATCGGGTGGGCGTCTCGCCGAAAACCGCGGTAAAAGGTCGCGAGCTGCTCGTGCACCATCGTGTGACGGCTGATCGTGTAGGCGAACTCGTCGAGCTCGCCCTTCTTGGGAAGCTCGCCGTGGAGCAGCAGGTAGCACACCTCCATGAAGGTCGATCGCTCGGCAAGCTGGTCGATGGGATAACCGCGGTGAAGGAGGATGCCCTTCTCGCCGTCGATATAGGTAATCGCGCTTTCGCAGCTGGCGGTCGACGTGAACCCCGGGTCGTAGGTGAACATGCCGGTCTCGCCATAGAGCTTGCGGATATCGATCACCTCCGGACCGACCGTGCCGTCGAGCAGCATGAACTGGTGGTTGGTTCCCTCCACTCCCAGGGTCGCTGTCTTGTCGGTCATCCTTGTCGCTCCATCTGGTCGGCGATGCGGGCGAGGCTCTCGTCGCGGCCCAACAGCGCCAGCACGTCAAATATCCCGGGAGACGTCGTGCGCCCTGTGAGGGCAGCGCGGAGCGGCTGGGCTAGCTTGCCGAGCTTCACGCCTGTGCCCTCCGCGACCTCGCGGATGGCCGCCTCTACCGACGCGGCATCCCACTCCGCAAGAGCGCCGAGGCGGTCGTGCGTGCGATGCAGCATTTCGCGGGCCTCCGGGCTGAGCAAAGCGGCGGCGCTCTCGTCGATTTCCACGGGCCGCCTGGCGAAGAGGAAGCGCGCGCCCTCGGCGAGCTCGTTGAGCGTATGCGCCCGCGCCTTGAGCTCCGGCATGGCTCGGAGGAGCAGCTGCCGTTGCTGCGGGTCCTCGATGCCCAGCTTGGGCGCGACAAGCTCGGCGAGGCGCTCGTCGTCTGCCTCGCGGATGTAATGCCCGTTGAGATTCTCGAGCTTCTTGAAGTCGAAGCGCGAGGGCGACTTCCCGACCTGCGGCAGGTCGAACCACTCGATCGCTTGGTCGCGGCTGATGATCTCGTCGTCGCCATGGCCCCAGCCGAGCCGCAGCAGGTAATTGACCACCGCCTCGGGCAGAAGCCCAAGCTCGTCGCGATAGGCGTCGACACCCATCGCGCCGTGACGCTTGCTGAGCTTGGCGCCGTCGGGTCCGTGGATTAGCGGCACATGCGCGTAGGTCGGCTCGGGCCAGCCCATCGCGCGGATGATCGCCAGCTGGCGGAACGCATTGTTGAGATGGTCGTCGCCGCGGATCACGTGGGTCACGCCCATGTCGTGATCGTCGACCACCACCGCGAGCATGTACGTCGGCGTTCCGTCGGAGCGCAGGAGGACGAAATCGTCGATCTCGACGTTCTGGACGGTCACGCGGCCCTGAACCTCATCGTCGATCACCGTCTCGCCCTCACGCGGGGCCCTCAGGCGGATAACGAAGGGCGTGTCGCCTTGCTCCTCGGTGACTTCGCGCCAGGGACTCTCGATCCGGAACGGGCGGCGCTCGAGCTTCGCTTTCTCGCGCGCCTCGGCCAGCTCCTCCTGGGTCATGTAGCATCGGTAGGCAGCGCCGCGATCCACCAGCCGGTGGGCGATTTCGGCGTGCCGCGCCCAGAATTGCGACTGGTAATATTCGTGGCCGTCCCAATCGAGGCCGAGCCACTTCATTCCGTCGATGATCGCGTCGATCGCTTCCTTGGTCGAGCGCGCCCGGTCCGTGTCTTCGATGCGCAGCAGGAACTTGCCGCCCCGGTGGCGGGCGTAAAGCCAGTTGAACAATGCGGTGCGCGCGCCTCCGATGTGAAGGTAACCTGTGGGGGAGGGCGCGAAACGCGTAACCACGGGTCGCGACGTAGTGCTTGCGCTCAAGCGCGCTTTCCTCTTCTCTCTTTGCTGCAATGCAATGGACGAGCGCCCCTAACATAGGGGAAGCGCCTCTTCCACAGCGTGCTCGGGGCTATTGGAAGGCGCGGTTTTCCGCGGCGTACGAGGAGGTGGAAAAGCTCCTCGAGGCGGAGCGCGCCCAGCTTCCGCCGTGGTTCGTGATCGGCTTCGGCGCCGGCATTGCCGCCTGGTTCGCGCTCGGCTCGCCGGTTGCCTGGAATGCTTTCCTGTTCCTCGCCGCTGGTTCCTCCGTGCTTGGATTTGCATTGGCGCCAGGGAGAGCGGGCCGCGCCCTCGGCTGGTTCGCGCTCGCCGCGACCTTGGGATGCAGCCTGGTGTGGGCGCGCGCCGGCTGGGTCGCGCAGCCACGGCTCGACCGGCCGGTGGTGACGGGCGTCGCGGCGACCGTGGAGTCGGTCGAGCATCTCGCGGCGCGCGACACGGTCCGGCTGCTGCTGAAGCCCGGCGATGCGCACTTGCCGCCGAACGTGCGCATCTCGATCGACGAAGACAAGTTTCCGGGCGGGATCGCGCCGGGAGCTCAGATTCGGGTTCGTGCGCGGCTGGCGCCGCCGCCGCCGATGGCGCTCCCGGGTACTTACGACTTTGCCCGCGACGCCTGGTTCAACGGCATCGGCGCTGTTGGAAAGAGTCTCGGCGAGGTGACGGTCGTGCGATCCGCTGCGCCGCGAGGACTGGACGGCGTGCGCGAAAGGCTGAGGCGAGAGATCAGCGCGCGGTTGCCGGAAAGCTCCGCCGGGATCGCGATCGCGCTCGTCACCGGGGATCAGAATGCCGTCGGCCAGGGCGATGCCGACGCCATGCGCCGCAGCGGCCTCACGCACCTCTTGTCGGTCAGCGGGCTGCACATCGCGGCGGTCGTCGCCTTCGCGATGTTCCTGACGCTGAAATTGCTGGCGCTCAGCGAAACGCTGGCGCTGCGATTGAACCTGGTGCTGGTCGCGGCTGCCGTCGCTGCCGCCGCCGGGATCGGTTACACTTTGCTGACCGGCGCGCAGGTGCCGACGGTCAGGAGCTGCGTCGCGGCGCTGCTGATCCTCACCGGCATCGCGCTCGGGCGCGACGCGATCAGCATCCGCCTGATCGCCACCGGCGCCCTCGTGGTGCTCGTTTTTCGTCCCGAGGCGCTGGCCGGACCCAGCTTCCAGATGAGCTTTGCCGCGGTGACTTCGATCGTCGCGCTTCACTCGACCAGCTGGGCGCGCGAGCTGCTCCAGCGCCGCGATGAAGGCATCATCGCCAGGACGGGACGAGCGTTGCTCGGAATCGTGGCGACGGGGCTCGCGGTCGAGATCGCCCTGATGCCGCTGGCCCTCTATCACTTCCACCGCTCCGGCTTGTACGGTGTCGGCGCGAACATCGTCGCTATCCCGCTCACCACGTTCGTGATCATGCCGCTGGAGGCGGCTGCGCTCGCGCTCGACCCGCTGGGTATTGCCGCGCCCTTCTGGTGGTTGTGCGGCGCCTCGATCGACGCTCTGTTGACGCTTGCCCATAAAGTCGCATCGGCGCGCGGGGCGGTGGCGCTTCTGTCGTCGATGCCGACCTGGGCGTTCGCGGCGATGGTCGTGGGCGGCATCTGGCTGTGCCTGTGGACGACTCGGGTTCGGCTGCTCGGCATGATTCCGGTCGTGCTCGGTGCGATCGGGGCCGCGCTCGCCCCGGCACCCGACCTGCTCATCACCGGCGACGGCCGCCATCTCGCGGTGGTCGAGCACGGCACGCCGTACATCCTGCGCGACCGGGCCGGGGATTATGTCCGAAGCCTGCTGGCGGAAGCGTCGGGCTACGACAGCGACCCCGATCTGCTCGACGGCCAACCGGCCAGCGACTGCTCGCGGGACGCCTGCGTCGCGGCGCTGCGCAAGCGCAATGCCGAATGGCGGCTGCTCGCTACGCGCTCGGCCTACCGGATCGATTGGCAGAGCATCACCAAGGCTTGCTCCCAGGCCGACATTGTCGTCTCGGACCGCCGGCTGCCGCGCGCCTGCGAGCCGCGCTGGCTAAAGCTCGATGCCGAAGCTTTGGCGCGCACCGGCGGGCTGGCGATCTACCTTGGTGCGCGGCCCTGGACCGACAGCGTCGCCGACCGAGTCGGCGCGCATCCCTGGGCGCAGGCAGCGGCTACGCCTCGCTCCACACGGCGAGCTCGCTTCCCGAGGGATCGATGAAATGAAAGCGCCGGCCGCCGGGGAAGCTGAAGATCGGCTTGGCAATAACACCGCCGGCCTTGGTGACCGCGTCGAACGCGGCCTCGAGGTCGTCGACGCGAATCACCGGCAGGGGCGCCGACAGGGCATCCGCCGGATCACCCTGCAGGCCAAGGTCGGTTGTGCCGTTGGTCGTCGCCGCATAGGTCGGGCCATAGTCCGTGAACGCCCAGCCAAACGCTCGTGAATAGAAGGCGCGCGTCAGCTCATGCGCGGTCGCGCTCGGCAATTCGACATAATCGATCCGCGCCACGTCAGTAGCGGCGGATCAGGCCGGCGAGCCGCCCCTGGATCTGCACCCGCCGCGGATCGTAGCGCTGCGTCTCGTAATTACGGTTCGCCGGGTCGAGGCGGATCATGCTGCCTTCGTGGCGGAAGGTCTTGAGCGTCGCTTCCTCATTGTCGATCAAGGCCACCACGATTTCACCGTCCCGCGCCGTGTCGGCCTTGCGGATGAGCGCGAAGTCGCCGTCGAGAATCCCTTCCTCGACCATCGAATCGCCCGAAACCTCGAGCGCATAATGCTCCCCCGGGCCAAGCAAAGCCGCCGGGACCGCGAAGCTCTCGGTCCCCTGCAGCGCCTCGATCGGCGTTCCCGCCGCAATCCGGCCGTGCAGCGGGATTTCGAGCGTGTCGTTGGCCGGCGTCGCAGCGACGGGACGGATCGCCGTCACCGTCGCCGCCGGGCGCGTTTCGGGTAGCTTCAGCACCTCCAGCGCCCTCGCCCGGTTGGGCAGCCGGCGGATGAAGCCGCGCTCCTCCAAAGCGGAGATCAAACGGTGGACGCCCGACTTAGACTTGAGCTCGAGCGCCTCGCGCATTTCATCGAAGCTCGGGCTGATCCCGCTGTCGTTCAGGCGATCGTCGATGAAGAGCAGCAATTCGCGCTGCTTGGCGGTGAGCATCGGCCGTAACTCCCCCATGAAAGAACGAACGGGGAACTTTTAGGCAACAAACATGCGCACGTCAAGCGCGCACCGCAATCAACCGCCCGTCGTCAGCAAGCGCGTGCGGAAAGCCTCGATCGCACTGTCGTTGCGCTTCACGTTGAGCCGACGCTTCACGGCGGCGAGGAACTCTGCCGCATAATCCTGCGACGCCGCCCGTCCGAGTTCGCCCTGGATCTGGCTGATGAGCCCCGGCGCGGAAAGCGCATTGCCGGGCGTGATCTTGTCGACCTTGACGACGAAGAAGCCGGCGCCCTGCGGGGCCGCCCCCATCTGGCTCTTGCCCGCGCCCAGCGTGAACAGCATCCGCAACGCCGGCGAAACGGGGCCTTGCGCCATGGCAATCTGGATCCGGCGGGCGGCGACGGGCCGCGCCGCCGGTAGTGCCACGCCGACGCTCTTCATCGCCTCGGCGACCGACATCCCCGCCGAGGCCTTGGCCGCGATCTGGGCCGCTGCGGCGCGCGCGCGCTGAAGCGCCTGATCCGTAATCCAGTCGGCCGCGAGCTGGGCGCGGATGCTCGCGAACGGCGCCGGCGCGGCCGGGACCACCTCGGCGGGCGACACGACCGCATAACCCGCATCGTTCGGCAGCGTGACGACTTCCGGCTCGTCGCTCTGGGCCATCTGGAAGCCGCTCTGCAGCACCGGCGAGAGTTCCGGCGCGATCTTGAAGGAAGGATCGGCGCGCGAGTTGCCGTTCGCAGTGATCAGCGGGGTCGATGTCACCGGCAGCTTGGCCGCGGCGACCGCTTCGCTGAAGTTGCTCCCGCCGTCGAGCGCGTTCTGGACCTTGTCGACCAGCCCCTCGATCGCGCCCTTGCGCTTTTCCTGCGTGAGCTTAGCCGAAATTTCGCTTTTCGCCTGATCGAGCGTCTTCCCGCCCCCTGCCTTCACCGAGTCGACCTTCACGATCACCCACCCGAAGTCGGAGTGGACGGGACCCACGATAGCGCCCGCGGGCGCGGCGAAGACGGCGGCGGCGGCCTGGTCGCCGGCGACTCCCGCATAAGCTTGGCGGCTCTGGTCGGCGAGCGTCGTCACTGCGGCGTTTGCGCCTGCGGGCGCGGCGGCGGCGGCGAGGTTCGCGCCCGATTTCGCCCGCTGCGCGATGGCGTTGGCGGTCGGTTGGTCGGGAACGACGACCTGGCTCAACGACCGCGTGTCGCTCGGCGCATAGGTGGCCTTGTTGGCGTTGTAATAAGCGGCGATTTCCTGGTCGGACGCGGCGACACCGGCCTGCTCGGGACCGATGCGCGCGATCCGAAGGACGCGCTGCTCGGGGATCATGTAGCGGGCGCGGTTTGCGGCGTAGAATTGCTGGAGCTGCGCATCATTTGGCTGCAGTCCCGCCTTGAACGCGTCGGCGGGCACCACTGCGGCCTCCCCCTCGCGCGCCTCGAGCAGCATCGAGGCATAGGGCTTCGCGATTCCGACCGGCACACGGCCCGCGGCCGCTATTGGCGTCAGTAGCAGGCGCTGAAGCAGCCCGCCGGCCAGAATCTCACGAACTTGCGGGTCGGTCAGGCGCTGCTGCGCGAGGAACGCGCGATAGGCCTGCTCGCTGAACTGGCCGTTCAGGCCCTTGGTGCTGGGGATTTGCGCAATCTCGGCGTCGATCAGCCGCTTGGACAAGGGGAAGCCGTATTTGTCCGCGAATGCGATCAGCGTCCGCTGATCGATGAGGTCGTCGAGGATCGGTTCGAAGTCCGGCATGATGCTCGCATAATCGGCATCCGGGTGCTCCTGCCGGGCCTGCTGAAGGCGGCGCTGCAAGGCGTCGCTCATCTCGCGCTCGGTGACGGTCTGGTCGCCGACCTTGGCGAGGGTGCCGGTGCTCATGCCGAAGCCGAGAGTGCCGCTGCCGAAATTTGAAATATCCGCAAGGGCGAAGCCGCCCATGATCGCGACAACGACAAGGACCATGATCCATGTGCCGATCCTGGACTTGGCGGCGCGGCGGAAGAAAGTGAGCATCGTATTCCGATATGATTGAGAGGGCGATCGCCGCTTTAGGGGGCGGGGTGGCGCGCATCAACCCGCGGCGCTAGGACCCGCCGAACGGGGGGATGATGGCGCTGAAGAAGCTCGTTGCCGGCAATTGGAAAATGCACGGTTTGTCGGCTGACTTGTCCGAGATCGAGGCGATTGCGACGGCCGCGCGAGACTATCCGAATGTCGATGTGGCGTTGTGCGTGCCGGCGATCCTGATCGAGCGCGCGGCCCGCGCCGTCCCCGGTTTTTCCATCGGTGGTCAGGACGTCCATGATGCCGAGCAAGGCGCGCACACCGGCTGCACTTCGGCGCTGATGCTGCTCGATGCGGGGGCGAGCCTGACGATCGTCGGCCATAGCGAGCGCCGCGACGCTCAGCGCGAGAGCAACGAGGAAGTCAGAGCGAAAGCCGAAGCGGCGTTGTCGGTCGGCCTCGACGTGATCCTGTGCATTGGTGAGAGTTTTGATGTGCGCGAGCGCGGCGCTGCCGTCGATACCGTGACCGCGCAGCTCGACGCCTCGCTTCCCCCCAGCCTGGAAGGCGAGGCCGAGCTGGCGGTCGCGTACGAGCCGATCTGGGCCATCGGCACCGGCAAAGTCCCGACCGGCCCTCAAATCGCCGAAATGCATGCGACGATTCGCGCCAGGCTTCGGGCGCGTTACGGCGCTGACGGAACGCACGTCCGGATCCTCTACGGCGGCTCGGTCAAGCCTTCGAATGCGGGCGAGATTTTCGCGATTGCCGATGTCGACGGCGCGCTGGTCGGCGGCGCGAGCCTCAAGGCCGCGGATTTCATTCCGATCGTTGCCGCCGCTGCGGCGGTTGAAGGCCAAGGCACGATCGCCTAAGTCGCGGCGACCTCACTTTTGGAAAGCCCGACATGTTCGCCTTCTTGCTGATCGTACAGTCGCTGATCGCCGTCACGCTCATCGGTGTCATCCTGATGCAGCGCTCGGAAGGCGGCGGCCTCGGCGTCGGTGGCAGCTCGTCGGGCTTCATGACCGCGCGCGGCGCCGCGGACTTCCTGACCCGCGCGACCGCGGTGCTCGGTGGGCTGTTCATCATTCTCTCGATCGTCATGGCCGCGATCGTCGGCGCAACCCGCGAACCGGCGAAAATCGACACGTCGCTCGCCGGCAAGCTCGCCCCGGCGCAGCAACAGCAGACGCAGCCCGTGCAGCCCGTTCCCGCGCAACCCGCGCCCGCGACCCAGAACCAGCAGGCACCCGCGGTCCCGCTCGCCCAGTAAGCGGCTGAGATTTTTTCACTCGCCGGGTTGCGTAAGTCGGGTGAAGCCCCGTAAGCCTCAACTCCCATGGCGCGGTTCATATTTGTCACCGGCGGCGTGGTCTCATCGCTTGGAAAAGGCCTGCTGTCGGCGTCCCTCGGGGCGCTCCTCCAGGCGCGCGGCTTCAAGGTCCGCATCCGCAAGTTCGACCCCTACCTCAACGTCGATCCGGGGACGATGTCGCCCTACCAGCACGGCGAAGTCTATGTGACCGACGACGGGGCCGAGACCGACCTCGACCTTGGCCATTACGAGCGCTTCACCGGGGTCAGCTCGCGCCAGTCGGACAATGTCACGACCGGACGCATTTACCGCGACATCATCGCCAAGGAGCGGCGCGGCGACTATCTCGGCGCGACCGTCCAGGTGATCCCGCACGTCACCAATGCGATCAAGGAGTTCGCGCTCACCGACATCGAGGGGCTGGACTTCGTCATCTGCGAGATCGGCGGGACCGTCGGCGACATCGAGAGCCTACCGTTCATCGAATCGATTCGCCAGCTGAGGAACGACCTCGGCCGCGACCAGACGGTCAGCGTCCACACCACGCTCGTCCCGTGGATCGCCGCCGCTGGCGAGCTCAAGACCAAGCCGACCCAGCAAAGTGTTCGCGAGCTCTCGAGCCTCGGAGTCCAGCCCGAAGTGCTGCTGTGCCGCTGCGACCGGCCGCTGCCCGAGCCCGAGCGCGAGAAGATCGCCTTTCTGCAACGTCCGTCAGTCCGCGGTGATCCCGGCGCTCGATGCGCGCAACATCTACGACGTGCCGCTCCAGTATCACGAGGCAGGTCTCGACGACGAAGTGCTCTACGCCTTCGGGATCACCGACGCGCCGCGGCCCGATCTCGACCGCTGGCGCGAGATCATGGACCGGATCGACCACTACGACAGCGAAGTGACGATTGGCGTCGTCGGCAAATATGTCGGCCTCCCCGACGCCTACAAGAGCCTGCGCGAGGCGCTGATCCATGGCGGCATCGCCAATCGCGCCAAGGTCAACATCCAGTGGCTCGACGCCGAGCTGTTCGAGCATCCCGACGCCGACGTGATCGCCGAGCTTGAACCGCTGCACGGAATCCTCGTCCCCGGCGGGTTCGGGGAGCGCGGCAGCGAAGGCAAGATCGCCAGCGTCAAGTTTGCGCGCGAGCGCGACATTCCCTTTTTCGGAATCTGCCTCGGGATGCAGATGGCGTGCATCGAAGCGGCAAGGAACCAGGCAGGGATCGAGGAAGCGTCGACCACCGAGTTCGGCGAGACTAGCGAGCCCGTCGTCGGCCTCATCACCGAATGGATGAGCGAGGAGGGGCTTCAGCAGCGCGCCGCCGGCGGCGACCTCGGGGGGACCATGCGCCTGGGTGCCTATCCGGCCGTTCTCGCTGGCAATAGCCGGGTCGCGTCACTGTACGGCACGACCGAGATCAGCGAGCGCCACCGCCACCGCTATGAGGTGAACGTTCACTATCGCGACGCGCTCGAGGGCAACGGACTGCTGTTCACCGGCATGAGCCCCGACAAACGCTTGCCCGAAATCGTCGAACGCCCCGACCACCGCTGGTTCGTCGGCGTCCAGTTCCATCCGGAATTGAAGAGCCGCCCGTTCGACCCGCATCCTTTGTTCGCGGGCTTCATCGAAGCAGCGGTCAACTTGAGCAGGCTGGTCTGATCGCCCGGCCGTTGGAACAGGCTCGTGCGCAGTTGGTTACGCTTGCGTATCTGATCGACGGAGGACGTTCATGCTGCTGACCATTGCCATCATTCTGCTGATCCTGTGGGCGCTTGGCTTCTTCGCTTTCCACGTCGCCGGCAGCCTCATCCACCTGCTCCTCGTGATCGGCGTCATCGTCCTGATCTGGAATTTCGTCGCGGGCCGCCGCACCGTCTAGCGATGCGCGAAGCGTTGCGGGGCGCATGAACCCCGCTTACATGCCTCGCATGACGAACAGCATTTCGGCGCGCGTAGTCGTGCTCGGCTCCGGGCCTGCCGGTTATACCGCCGCAATTTACGCGGCGCGTGCTGGGCTTGGCCCCGTCCTCATCCAGGGCATCGTCCCGGGCGGCCAGCTCACGACCACCACCGACGTCGAGAATTATCCCGGCTTCCGTGACGTCATCCAGGGCCCCTGGCTGATGGAGGAGATGCAGGCCCAGGCCGAACATGTCGGGACGAAGGTCGTGTGGGACCATGTCAGCGCGGTCGACCTGTCGCGGCGGCCGTTCCGCCTGACCGGCGACAGCGGCGCGCAATACTTCGCCGACGCGCTGGTGATCGCGACCGGAGCCCAGGCCAAGTGGCTGAACCTCCACTCGGAAGAGCACATGAAGGGCAGGGGCGCCTCGGCCTGCGCAACCTGCGACGGTTTCTTCTATCGCGGCAAGAAGGTTGCCGTGATCGGCGGCGGCAACACCGCGGTCGAGGAGGCGCTCTACCTCACCAACCATAGCCACGACGTCACGCTGATCCACCGCCGCGATTCGTTCCGGGCGGAGAAAATCCTCCAGGACCGGCTGTTCGCCAACCCGAACATAAAGGTCGTCTGGGACAGCGAAGTGCTCGAGTTCGTCGGCGGCGGCGATCCGGAGGCACTGATCGGGCTGGACATCCGCAACAAACGCACCGGCGAGGTCAGCCGGGTCGAAGTCGAAGGTGCCTTCGTCGCGATCGGCCACACGCCTGCGACCGAATTGTTCGCCGGCCAGCTCGAGCTCGACGCGGAAGGCTATATCCAGGTCGCACCCGGAACCACGCGCACCAGTGTGCCGGGCGTGTTTGCTTCGGGCGACGTCATGGACAAGATCTACCGCCAGGCGGTCACGGCCGCCGGAACGGGCTGCATGGCCGCGCTCGATGCGGAGAAATATCTCGCGGCACAGGAATATGAGGCGATCGCCGCCGAATAGCGGCACGCGAAGGGGGCGATTTGAAACCGACCGGACCGATCCCGCCGCATTTTTCGGCGCGCGACGATGGCCAGCTGCTGATCGGCGGCTCTCCGGCCGAGGAACTGGTCGCCGAAGCAGGCGGGACCCCGCTGTTTGTCTACGACAACAATATCGTCGGGGCCCAGATCGCCCGCTTCAAAGGCGCCATGCCCGATGGTATTGCGCTACATTATTCCGTGACTGCAAACCCTTACGAGCCGTTGCTTGAGTTTCTTGGCAGGTACATCGATGGCTTCCGGATTGTCTCCGGGGGCGAGCTGAAGCGCCTTCAATCGGCCAAGCTTGCCGGCATCCCGATGAACTTCGCCGGCCCCGGCAAGCTCGATTGGGAGCTGGAGGCGGCGGTGAAGGCCGGCGCGACGATCAGCGTCGAAAGCGACGGCGAAGCCGCACGCACCATCCGCGCCGGTGAGAATGTCGGGTCCAAGCCGAAGATCTCGGTCCGCGTCACTCCGCCGTTCGCCATCGAAGAGGGACGGGTCAGCATCGGCAGCCGGCCGAGCCCGTTCGGGGTCGATGCCGACCGGGTGCCGATGCTGGTCCACGGCTTGATCGAGGCCGGAGTCGACTGGCGCGGCCTCCACATGTTCGGCGGGACCCAGTGCCTCGATGCCGAAGCGCTCGCGGAAGTGCATCGCGTGACCGTGGCGCACGCCGGCGAGATCGCCGACGCGATCGGCGCTCCGCTTCCCGAGCTCAACCTTGGCAGCGGCTTCGACATCGCCTGCCGGCCCGGGGACGTGCCGCTCCATATCGATCACGTCGCCGCCGCGCTCAACCGGACGCTGTGCGATGCGCCGCCGTTGCTGGCGACGACGCGCTTCACGATCGAGCTTGGCCGCTGGCTGGTCGGCGAATCCGGCGTCTATCTGACCCGCGTGGTCGACCGTACCGAGAGTTGCGGCCAGATCTTTTTGACGACCGACGGCGGCGGCCACCACCTGATCGGCGCCACCGGCAGCCTCGGCGAGCGCGGCCTGACCAACTTCCCGCTCGCGGTCGCCCATCGCTTCGGCGATCCCCCGGAGGAGCAGGTCACCGTCACCGGCTGCCTATGCACGCCGTTCGACGTGCTCGGCGACGAGGTCGGGCTGCCGCGCGCCGAGGTCGGCGACCTCATCGCGGTCTTTTGCGCCGGCGCCTATGGCCTCAGCGCCAGCCCGCAGGCGTGGGAGAGCCGCCCGCTGGCGCGCGAGATGCTGGTCTAGGGATACACCGCTTCGACAAAGTACAGCCCGTGCGGCGGGGCGTTGAAGCCG
The DNA here is from genome assembly GCF_045810705.1 of Sphingomonas sp. Classification (GTDB taxonomy): domain Bacteria; phylum Pseudomonadota; class Alphaproteobacteria; order Sphingomonadales; family Sphingomonadaceae; genus Sphingomicrobium. The sequence goes on from NZ_JBJMVI010000019.1 coordinate 257,388, forward strand.
AGCGCCGACCGGTCGCGCGCTTCGAGCGCCTCGCGCATCTGCTCCGCCCGCCACTGTCCGCGCCCGACCATCGCTAGGCACCCGACCATTGAGCGCACCTGGTGGTGGAGGAAGCTGCGCGCCGCGGCGGTGACGTGAATCTCGTCGCCGATCTTCGCGACGTCGAGCCGGTCGAGGGTCTTTACCGGGCTATCGGACTGGCATTGCGCCGACCGGAACGTCGTGAAGTCATGACGTCCGACGAGGAACGCCGCGCCTTCAGCCATCGCCGCCATGTCGAGCGGGGCGGCCAGATGCCACACCTTGCCCGCGTCGAGCGCCGCCGGCGCGCGGCGGTTAAGGAGGCGGTACAGATAGCGCCGTCCGATGCATGAGAAGCGCGCGTGCCAGTGGTCAGCGACCGTCTTGACTTCCAGCACCGAGATGGGGTTGGGGCGGACGAGCGCGTTGAGCCCCTCGCGAAGGCGATGCTCGGTCAGGACCTTGGCGATGTCGACGTGGGCGGACATCGCCAGCGCATGCACTCCCGCATCGGTCCGTCCAGCGCCATGTACGGTCGCAAGCTCGCCAGTCATTCGGTGGATCGCCTCTTCGAGCGTCTGCTGGACCGACGGCCCATGGTCCTGCCGCTGCCAGCCCATGAACGGCCCGCCGTCATATTCGATCGTGAGTTTCCAGCGAGTCATTGGCGCCAGCGGGTCACGGCAGGATGGTGCCTTTGGGGATCGGGAAGCCGCGCAACAGCTCGCCCGGCGTCATCGCGCCGCGTCCGGCACGCTGGACCTTGAGCGGACGGATATAGCCCCGGCCGCAGGCGACGCTGAGACACTCGTCGAGCACCTCCCCGGGCGTGCCCGATGCGTCGCTCCCGACGGCCGCTTCCAGCAGCTTGATCCGCTCGCCACCCACTTCGAACCAAGCGCCGGGCACGGGATCGAAGGCTCGGACCTGCCGCTCGACCTCTTCCGCCGGCTTGCTCCAGTCTATTCGCGCTTCCCCCTTGCCGATCTTGGACGCGTACGTTGCCCCGGCGATCGGTTGCGGCTTGGCGGGGGTTGGGTTGTCGAGCCAGTCGACCAGCATCCTTGCGCCGAGATTCGCCAATTCTTCGCTGACTTGGCCCGCGTTCTTATGACGGATGTCGAGTGTCTGCCGCGCCAGCATCGGGCCGGTGTCGAGCCCTTCGTCCATCCGCATCAGCGTCACTCCGCTGATCTCGTCGCCGCCGAGGATCGCGCGCTGGATCGGCGCGGCGCCGCGCCATCGCGGCAGGAGCGAGGCATGCACGTTGATGCAGCCGGCCTTCGGCGCCTCCAAGATCGGCTTGGGCAGGATCAGGCCATAAGCGGCGACCACGGCGAGATCGGCATCCAGCCCCCGGAAGCGCGCCTGTTCTTCGTCGTCGCGCAGCGTCCGCGGCGCGCGCACCTCGATGCCCAGCTGCTCGGCCCGCTCGTGCACCGCCGTCTTGCGCTCGGTCTTGCCGCGGCCCGCCGGCCGCGGCGGCTGGCAATAGGCCGCGACGACCTCATGCCCGGCCTCGACCAGCGCATTGAGGCTCGGCACAGCGAACGCCGGCGATCCCATGAAGATGATCCGCATGTGCGGGCGTATGGCGAAGTGCGGCGGAATTGCCTACCTCACCGCCGTGGCCAGTCAGGAAATCGAGGCATTGAGCCAGGCGCTTGCCCGCCTGCCGGGGTTGGGGCCGCGCTCGGCGCGGCGCGCGGTGCTTCACCTGATGAAAAAGCGCGAGACCGCGCTCCAGCCGCTGCTCGCCGCCCTGACGCACGTCGCCGACACGCTCTCGACCTGCTCGACCTGCGGCAATGTCGACACGTCCGACCCGTGCTCGATCTGCAAGGACCCGCGCCGTGACGACAAGATGCTGTGCGTGGTCGAGGAGGTCGCCGACCTGTGGGCGCTCGACCGATCGCGGCTGTTCCCCGGCCGCTACCATGTGCTCGGCGGGCGTCTTTCGGCATTGGACGGCGTGCGCCCGGAAGACCTGACGATCGATCAGCTCGTCGGCCGCGTCTCCCGGGGCGGCATCGACGAGGTGGTGCTGGCCATGAACGCCACGCTCGAGGGCCAGACCACGGCCCATTATCTGGCCGAGCGCCTCGAAGGATTTCCCATCCGTCTCAGTCAGTTGGCGCATGGACTTCCGGTCGGGGGCGAGCTCGACTATCTGGACGAGGGGACGCTGGCGCAGGCCTTGCGTGCAAGGCGGCCAATTTCGTGAGGGGTAGATCATGCCGGTCACTGGAATAGGCGGATTGTTCTTCCGGGCGCGCGATCCCGAGGCGCTCAGGCAATGGTATTGCGACCAGCTCGGCGTCGGCTGCGGCGCCTATGGCATGTGGGAGCAGCAGGCGGGGACGACGGTCTTCTCGCCCTTTCCGGCCGACACCGATTATTTCCCGGCCGAACGGCAGATGATGCTCAACCTGCGCGTCGATGGCCTCGACGACCTCATCGCCAAGCTGCGGGCCGCAGGCGTCGAAATTCTCACCAAGGCCGAATGGGATGACCCGAGCACCGGGCGCTTCGCCCGCATCCACGATCCCGAGGGCAATCCGATCGAGTTGTGGGAGCCCCCAGCCGGTTGAAACAGGGCGTATTTCCGCCATATTGGCGGCCATGGCCATTCGCCCCATCTATGAAACGCCCGACGCGATCCTTCGGCAGATTTCCAGGCCGGTGGAGACGTTCGACGGCGAGCTGAAGACGCTCGTCGCCGACATGTTCGAGACGATGTACCAGGCGCCGGGCATCGGTCTTGCCGCCGTGCAGGTCGGCGTCCCCATCCGGCTGCTGGTCATCGACCTCCAGGAGCCCGAAGACGCGGAGGATCCCGAGAGCCCGCCAGTGCGCGATCCGAGGGTCTTCATCAACCCCGAGATCCTGTGGCACTCGGATAGCGAGGTCCCCTACACCGAGGGCTGCCTATCGGTGCCCGAGCAATATGCCGAGGTCATGCGCCCCGACCGGATCCGCGCCCGCTGGCAGGACGCGCAAGGCAAGAGCTATGAGGAAGAGATCGACGGCCTGCTCGCGGTCTGCCTCCAGCACGAGATGGACCATCTGAATGGCGTGCTGTTCATCGACCATCTGTCCAAGCTCAAGCGCGACATGGTGCTCAAGAAGCTCGCCAAGTGGCGGAAAGAACAAGCACTTAAGGCGGCCTGATGAGGGCAAGCGCGCCTTTTCACGCGCATATCTACTATTCCACGGAGGATCGCCCTGCGGCCGAGGCGCTGCATGCGGAGTTTGTCGCCGGCCGGCCACTCGTGCTCTTCGTCGGGCAAATGACGGATCGTGGCGTCGGCCCGCACCCGATTCCCCAGTATGAAGTCCATTTCCTGGAAAGCGCACGCGCAGCGGTCGTGGCAGCCATCGAAGCGTCAGGCTTGAGAGCTCTGGTCCACCCGCTGACCGACGACGACCTCGCAGACCATACGACGCTCGCGCAGTGGATTGGCGACCCGCTTGAACTTGATGTCAGCGTGCTCGATCCGCCCGGCCACAATCAGGGTGTCGAGCGCTTCGGCAAGAACGACCTCTAGAGCGATTCCGCCGCCACCCGGCAATCCGCGGCGCATTCCCGGCACATCTGCGCGCTCAGCTTGCAATGTTCGTAGTCGTGCTTCTCGCATTCGGCGGCGCATTCGTCGCACATGCGGGCGCAGAGCTCGAGCAGTTCCCTGACGATCTGCGCATTATTACCCGTCTGGCGCAGCGCGGTGTTCGCGGTCGCATCGCAAATGTCGGCGCAGTCGAGGCACAGGCGGATGCACTGCGTCATGTCCATATCTTCTGCCGCGGAAGCATCCGCGCAGCTGCGGCACATCTTCGCGCAATACATCAAATGGTGGATTGCATCGCCGAGCGGCTGATTGACGTGGCCGCTAGCGTTCGGGTGCAGGGCGAGCATCTTGCGGATGGACATGTTTTTCTCCTTTGGACCGCCTCTAAACCAGCTTGAGCATCGGCTCCAGCGGGGCTAGAGTTCCTATAATGTTCCGGGGGAGTCACGGTCATGGACGCGACCGTCATTGTATTCATTATTGCCGCGCTGGCGCTGGGCGCGTTCATCGGCTGGCTGCTTGGCAGCCGAGACGGCGCAGGCGCGAAACAGACCGTCGACAATCTCCGATTTCAGCTCGACCAGGTGGTGAAGGAGCGTGACGCGAACCGAGACGCAGTGGCCGAGCTTGGCGCGCTAAAGGCCACGCAGGCGGAGCGCGAGAAATCGTTCGAGCAGCAGATCGCGGCGCTGAAGGACGCCAAGGAAAGCCTGTCGGCCCAGTTCCACGAGATCGCCAACAAGCTGCTCGGCGACGCCCGGAAGACCTTCCTCGAGCAGGCTGGGGAAAAGTTCACCCAGGCCGTATCACCGGTCGAAACGCTCCTGAAGACTTACCAGGAAAAGCTCCAGACGATCGAGAAGGAGCGGGTCGACCATTATGCCGGCCTGCGCGAGGCGGTGGACCTGGTGCGCACGGGGCAGGGGCAGGTGCGGGACGAGACGCGGCATCTCGTCAACGCCCTTCGCGCCTCGCCCAAGGCCCGCGGCCGCTGGGGCGAGCAGAGCCTGAAGAATGTCCTCGAGCAGGCGGGTCTCAGCGAACATATCGATTTCCAGACCGAGGTTTCAGTCGCCACCGATGACGGGCGCTTGCGCCCGGACGTAATCGTCAGCCTGCCCGGCGGGCGCAAGCTGGTGATCGACGCGAAATGCTCGTTGAACGCCTATCTCGATGCCTGCGACGAGGTTGACGACGAGAAGCGGCAGGCCTGCTTCAAGGCGCACGTCGCCTCGATGCGGAACCATGCGCAGCAGCTGGGCTCGAAGGCGTATTGGGCGCAGTTCGGAGACGCCGCCGATTATGTGATCATGTACATTCCCGGCGAGCATTTCCTCGCCGCCGCGCTGGAGCAGGACCGGACCCTGTGGGACTGGGCATTCGAACGGCGCGTGCTGCTTGCGACGCCGACCAACCTGGTCGCAATCGCGAAGACCGTGGCGAGTATCTGGCGGCAGGAGAGACTGGCCGAGGCGGCGCAGGAAATCGCCAATCTCGGCAAGGAGTTGCACTCGCGGCTTGCGACGATGAATGAGCATATGACGCGGGTCGGCAAGAACCTGGCGACCGCGAATGGCGCCTACAACCAGATGGTCGGCAGCTTCGAGAGCCAGGTGTTGAGCCAGGCCAAGCGTTTCGAGTCCCTCGGAGCAGGCAGCGCCAAGACGCTGGATACGCCGCCGATGGTCGAAATCGCCCCGCGGCCGCTGACCAAGCTACCGTCGACGCCGTCCAACGACGATCCGCCGCTGATCGCAGCCGAATAGCCTAAGCGCTTGCAATGTAGGATTTCGGCTGCTGTCACCGCAGCCGGCTCTTTGATCAGTTGAAGCACACCGCGCAAAAATGGCTTCGTCACTGCGAACATTCGCGAAGATTGGGAGATTCGCAAAGGTCACAGCCTCTTCAATGCGTTCGAAGGTGAGGGCGTCCTTTTTGAACCCTGTCGGGCGCGAACTTTGTGACCTTTACAGCCCGCCGCAGCCGTTGAATTGCCGCCCGTCAACATTGACCTGCACCTTGTCCGGGTAGACGCGGTCGCTCATCCCGTCGCTGCACCGGCCGTGGACGATGTTCACATTGATTCGCGGCGTTTGATAAATTTCCCCCGCGATGCCGATGATCACCTTCGGCGTCGGCTGGCGGACGGGCTGCGCGTCGGGCTGGGTGAAGGTGAGGTCAAGCTCGTCGATCAGCAGGTTCCAGAACGGCTCCGTTCCGACCGCATGATAGGGCGCGGGCGGGGGCGGCGGCAGCGGCGCGCAACCGCTCAACAAGGCGGGGACGAGCAAGGCCGCGATCCTCTTCATCGCTGGGGCATCCGCTAGTTCCGTCACCGCCAGCTGGCCTCGATGGTGAAAGCCATGACCGCGGCCGCCATCGCCGCGTTGAGGCTGTCGGCGCGCCCGGCCATCGGGATTTTTACTAGCAGGTCGCATTCGGCCTCGTAGTCGGCCGGCAGTCCCTGCTGCTCATTGCCGATCAGCAGGAAGCACGGACGCTGGTATTCGGCCTCGAGATAGTCCTGGCTCGCCTTGAGGCTGGTGCCGACGAGCTGGCCTTCGCCGGCGCGCAGCCAGCTCAGGAATTCCGCCCACGGCGCGGCCGCGACGTCCTGGGTGAAGATCGCGCCCATCGAGGCGCGGACCGCCTCGACCGAATAGGGGTCGGCGCAGTCGTCGAGCAGGATCAGGCCGCCGGCGCCGACCGCGTCGCCGGTCCTGAGGATCGTTCCGAGATTGCCGGGGTCGCGCAGCGCCTGGACGGCGATCCACAGCGGCGCTTTGGAGCGATCGATGCGCCCGAGCGAGGTCTCCGGCTGGCGATAGGCGCCGATCACCATCTGCGGATTGTCCTTGCCGCTCATCTTGGAGAGGATGTCGGCGGTGGTCTCGATCGCGTCGCCGCCCGCGGCCTCGGTCGCGGCGATGACTTCGGCGGCTAGGGGATGCCTGGCGCCCTCGGCGGAAAAGGCGATGATCTCCGGGAGCCGGCCGCTGTCGCGCGCCTCGGTCAGGATCCTCAGCCCCTCGGCGAGGAACAGGCCCTCGGCGCGCCGCGCTTTCTTGTCGCGCAGCGATCGCAGCAGCTTGACCGTGGGGTTGGAAAAGGCGCTGACTTGGCGGGGCATCACTCTTCCCCGAAACGGTCCTCGACCAGCGCAACGAGCTGTTCCAGGGCTGCTTCGGCATGATCCCCCTCGACGTGGACGACGATCGTATCGCCCATTGCCGCGCCGAGCATCATCAGGCCCATGATCGAGGTGCCGCAGACCCGGTGCCCGTCCTTCTCGACCTCGATCTTGGCGTCGATCTGGCTGGCGAGGTTGACGAACTTGGCGCTCGCCCGCGCATGGAGCCCGCGTTGGTTGGTGATCGCGACCTGGCGGCTGACGGCGCCGCTCAAGCCGCCGCTTCCCCGAGGATCTCGGAAGCGACGGAGATATATTTGCGTCCGGCCTCGCGGGCCGCGGCCACGGCGGCATGGACCGGCATCACCTTGCGCGCGCCCTCGAGGCGGATGAGCATCGGCAGGTTGACCCCGGCGATGACCTCGACATTCTCGGTCTTCATCAGGCTGATGGCGAGGTTCGACGGCGTCCCGCCGAACAAATCGGTGAGGATGATCACGCCCTGGCCCTGGTCGACCTTGCCGATCGCCTTCGCAATGTCCTTGCGTCGCCGTTCCATGTCGTCGTCGGGCCCGATGCAGATCGCTTCGATCGCTTCCTGCGGGCCAACTACATGTTCCATCGCGGTGACGAACTCGGCCGCAAGCCGGCCGTGGGTCACCAGCACTAGTCCAATCATCGATTCAACTCGTCCTCGATCTCCGGAGCGCGCCCGGGATGCCGCTCGATCGTGTCCCTCGGCGTTGAGGCGAGATCACGGTGACGCACATTCGGGGTAAATCCGGCACCACGCAACCGTTCCGCCATTTCGACTGCCGCGGCGACCGAGCGGTGCCGCCCTCCTGTACATCCGAATGCAACGGTCACGTAACTTTTGCCCGCGGCCCAGTAGCGGGGAATCCAGTCGATGAGAAGCGATTCGATGCGGTCCAGCGTCTCACCCCAGGACGGGTCGTTCGCTAGATAGTCGCGCACCGGCTGGTCGATGCCGGTCAGCGGCCGAAGCTCGTCCACCCAATGCGGGTTGGGAATGAAGCGGAGGTCGAACACCAGGTCGGCGGTCCGCGAAATGCCGCGGGCGAAGGCGAAGGATGCAAGGGTCAGCACCGGCTGGTCGGCATCGCCGCCAAAGCGCAGCCTGAGCTCGTCCCGCAGCTCGGCCGGCGACAGGTCGGTCGTGTCGATCACGCTGTCGGCCGCAGCGCGCAGCGGCCATGTCAGCTTGCGTTCCGACGCGATCCCATCCTCGGCCGGTCGGTCGGGGGCGAGGGGATGAAGGCGGCGGGTCTCATCGAACCGTCGGATGAGCTCGGCGCCCGAACAATCGAGGTACACCAGCTCCGGCTCCACGCCCTCGATCGAGTGGATCAGGTCGCCAAGCGTTGCCGGATCGAAGCCACGGCTGCGCACGTCCATGCCGACGGCGACGCTCGCGGTCCGGCACTGCGCGCCGCCATGGACGAAATCCTTCAGCAAATCGGCGGGCAGATTGTCAGCGGTGTCCCAGCCCATATCCTCGAGCGCATCGAGGACGGTCGACTTGCCCGCCCCGGACATGCCCGTGACGAGCAGCAGGCGCGGCAGGCGCCGCTTCCCGCTCACCGGAAGCGAAGGCCCATTCGGTCGAGGGCCAGCGCGACTTTGGACGGGGCCGACGCCGTCATGGCGTCGATGGTGATCAACGGCACCCTGACTCCGAGGATCGGCCGCTCGCCGCTGTCGTCGGGCAAGCGCTCGATGTCGCTGGTCAGCTCGACGATCAGCGCGACCGGCATATTTTCCGTCCGCTCAACTTCGACGATACCGATTCCGCGGACTTCAAGCTTGCCGGCGATGGTTGGAGGCGCCGACGCGACGAGGCTGCTTCCGTCCTTTTTCACGATCGTCTGATCGTCACTGACCAGGCTGAACCCGCGATCGAGCAGGCGCAGGGCGAGGTCGGATTTGCCCGAACCGGACGGCCCGCTGATCAGCACCGCGCGTCCATCGAGCGCGACGGTGCTGGCGTGGAGGGTCTCGGCGCTAAGCCGCGGGCCGCGCTCGGGGGTCATCTGGTTCATTCGCGGTCAGCTGCCGGAAGGCGGATGGTGAAGCGCGCACCCGATGGAGCGTCGTCGCGGTCCTGCACGTCAATCTCCCCGTCGTGGCCATTCACGATTGCCTGGGCGATGGCAAGGCCGAGGCCGGAGTGGCGTCCGAAATTCTCGGTGTCCGGACGGACTGAATGGAAGCGGTTAAAAATCGCCTCTCGCGCCTGGGCGGGGACCCCCGGGCCTTCGTCGTCGATCCGGATGAGCACGTCGTCGCCGACTCGAGCCACGGCGATCTCGATCAGGCCCGCGGGCGGCGAAAAGCTCACGGCGTTATCGATGATCGCGTTGAGCGCACGGGCAAGCCGGTCGGGCTTGCCCATGACCACCGCGCTGTCCTTGCGCGGCCGGGCGAAGGCGATGCGTGCATTGCCGGTCTCGCGGCGCGCTTCCCAACTGTGGACAAGCTGCTCGATCAGCGCGCCGAGGTCGACGGCGCGGAAGTGGGCGCGGGCAAGCTCGGCATCGGTCCGCGCGGCTTCGCTGATGTCGCCAATCAGCCGGTCCATTCTCGCGATGTCGTCGCGAATGACCGCGGCCAGCTTCGCGCGAAGCTCGGGATCTTCGATCCGCTCGAATCCATCGACCGCCGAACGGAGGGAGGCGAGCGGGTTCTTGAGTTCGTGGCTGACATCGGCAGCGAAGGCTTCGATCGAATCGATTCGCTGACGCAGCGACTGGCTCATGTCTGAGACGGCGCGCGCGAGCATCCCGATTTCGTCGGTGCGCGAGGGCAGGCGCGGAACGTTGACCTCGCGCGCACGGCCAAGCCGGACTCGGTGGGCAGCAAGCGCGAGCCGGCGCAACGGCCGGACGATCGTCCGGGCGAGGAACGAGGAGAGCAGGACCGAGATGAGGATCAGCACCGCCATCGCCGCAAGGATGAAGCCTCGCTGGTCGCGCACGGTCCGGGTGAACGCAGGGTCATTGGTCGTCACGAGCAGCACGTTGCCGGCGGTCGGAACCGCGGCCGAAATGACCGGCGTCAGGTCCGGCGCATTGCGGATGTTCGACACCGCGTGCCCGGTTTCTCGTGCCGTCACGGCTTCCGGCCACGACTGGAGGCGGTCATCCGACGGCTCGACGAAGGGATCAAGACGGCGGGCGCCCACGACCACGTTGAAACCGCGGTCAAGGGCACGCGCGACGTGGAAGGTCCAGTTCTGCTTGTTAGGGTCCGCGAGGCGGTAGGTCGGACCGGTCAGGCGCCAACTGTCGGCCAGCAGCCGTCCGTCGCTGGCATAGAGGCGAAAGCGGCTGGCCGTCGACCGCGAGACAGCGGCGAGGATCGCGTTGCGACGCTCGGCGCCGGCCGCGCCGAGCGCGCTCGCCGTGGCCGCCGCTTCTATCCGCGTCTGGCGCACCCGCTCTTCGCTCAAGCGGTTGCGAAACGTGTCGAGGTAGATGGTGCTGAGCGCCACCAGCAGCACCGTCAGCAGGTTGAGCGCGAGGATGCGGTACTTGAGGCTGAACCGGCCCGACCATTTCAGCCGGAGATCGGCCTCCTCACTGCTCGTCGAAACGGTACCCGACGCCATAGAGGGTCTCGATGGAATCGAATCCCTGGTCGACGGCGCGGAACTTGCGCCGGATGCGCTTGATGTGGCTGTCGATGGTGCGGTCGTCGACATAAACGTCATCGTTATAGGCGATGTCGAGCAACTGGTTGCGGGTTTTTACAACCCCGGGGCGCTGGGCGAGGGTTTCGAGGATCAGGAACTCGGTCACCGTCAGGCTGACGAGCTGTCCGTCCCACAGCACCTTGTGCCTTGCCGGGTCCATGACCAGCCGGCCCCGCTCGAGCCGCGGAGTTTCGAGCTCGCTCTCGTCAGCCGCGGCTTCCCCGCGTTCGAGCTCCTGGCGCCTGAGGATCGCGCCGATCCGCGCGATCAGCAGCCGTTGCGAAAACGGTTTGGCGATATAATCGTCGGCGCCCATGGCGAGGCCCAGCGCCTCGTCGACTTCGTCGTCCTTGGAAGTGAGGAAAATCACGGGCATCGAGCTGAATCCGCGCACGCGGCGGAGCAGCTCCATTCCGTCCATGCCGGGCATCTTGATGTCGAACACGCCGAGGTCCGGCGGATTGTCGGCGAGCGCCTTCAGCGCGACCTGCGGGTCGGCATAGACGCGGGTGACGAAGCCTTCCTGCTGAAGCGCGATCGACACGGAGGTGAGGATGTTGCGGTCGTCGTCGACCAGCGCGATCACTTGGCTCATCCGCTCGCTCCAGGTGCCCCAGGCGGGCTGCAGCCAGCGCTTAGCCAGCGTGCCGGTGTGAGACAAGGAAGGGTGCACCGCTTTGACCGGGCAAGTTCTTCGGGGTTATAGGCACCCCGCACACAGATGTTGACGGCGGCAGGCCCGACCCGGCCGCCGCCGTTCGGTCATTCAAAGAGGGAAGTTTTCGAGTGAGTAACCGGGTGCCGCACAGCGGCCTTGACGCACAGGGCATCGCCACGTCCGCCGAGCTCTTCTGGAACCTCAGGACCGCGCCGCTGGTCGAACATGCCGTGCGCCGCGGTGAGGGCCTGCTGGCCAAGGACGGGCCGCTGGTCGTGCGCACTGGCCGTCACACGGGCCGCAGCGCGCAGGACAAGTTCATCGTCAGGAACTCGGCGACCGAAAGCACTGTCTGGTGGGGCAAGACCAACAAGCCGATGGACCCGGCCGCCTTCGACCGACTGTACGACGATTTCCTCCTCGCGCTCGCCGACAAGGACCAGCTGTACATGGCCGACCTCTATGGCGGTTCTCAGCCCGAGCATCGCGTGCGGGTGCGGGTGGTCAATGAGCTCGCTTGGCACAACCTGTTCATCCGCACGCTGCTCGTGCGCCCGGAGGCGGACGAGCTGCCCGGGTTCGACCCCGAATATCTGATCATCGACCTGCCGAGCTTCCGCGCCGACCCCGAGCGTCACGGCTGCCGCAGCGAGACCGTGATCGCGGTCAATTTCGAGAAGAAGGTGATCCTTATCGGCGGCACGTCTTATGCCGGCGAGATGAAGAAGTCGGTGTTCGGCCTGCTCAATTTCATCCTGCCGCCGCAGGGCATCATGCCGATGCACTGCTCGGCCAACATCGGGCCCAAGGGCGACACGGCGATATTCTTCGGCTTGTCGGGGACCGGCAAGACGACGCTTTCGGCCGACCCGAATCGGACTCTGATCGGCGACGACGAGCATGGCTGGTCGGACACTGCCGTCTTCAATTTCGAAGGCGGCTGCTATGCCAAGATGATCCGCTTGTCGGCCGAGGCCGAGCCCGAGATCTTCGCGACGACCAAACGCTTCGGGACGGTGCTCGAGAATGTCGTGATCGACATTGAAACGCGCGAGCTCGACCTCGACGATGCGAGCCTCGCCGAGAACAGCCGTGGCGCCTATCCGATCGACTTCATCCCGAATTCGTCGGAAGCGAACATGGGTCCGCTGCCCAAGAACGTGGTGATGCTGACCGCCGACGCGTTCGGCGTGCTGCCGCCGATCGCCAGGCTGACTCCCGACCAGGCGATGTACCATTTCCTGTCGGGCTATACCGCCAAGGTCGCCGGCACCGAGATCGGCGTGACCGAGCCCGAAGCGACCTTCTCGACCTGCTTCGGCGCGCCGTTCATGCCGCGCCACCCGTCGATCTACGGCAATCTCCTGAAGAAGCGGATTGCCGAGGCTGAGGTCGACTGCTGGCTGGTCAACACCGGCTGGACCGGCGGCAAGTACGGTGTCGGAAAGCGCATGCCGATCAAGGAAACGCGCGCTTTGCTCAACGCCGCGCTCGACGGCAGCCTCAATAATGTCGAGTTCCGCAAGGATCCGAATTTCGGCTTCGAAGTGCCGGTCTCGGTGCCAGGCGTCGACACCTCGATCCTCGACCCGCGCGGCACCTGGGCCAGTCCGGCGGACTATGACCGGATGGCGGCGAAGCTCGTCGACTTGTTCGTCGAGAATTTCGCGCAGTTCGCGGACCAGGTCGACGAGGGCGTTCGGCAAGCGGCACCCAAGGCCACGCAAGCGCAAGCGCAACCCAGCGCCGCCCAAGCCACCACCGCATAACGCCCGGTCGCTGATCGGGCCCGCATCCAGGACCCGATCGATGAGCGACACCCGACCTAGACTTTTTTCCAGCGACGCCGAAATCGAGCATCTCGGCGAGCGATTCCTTGCGCGCACCCTGCCCAAGGAGGAATGGACCCACGAAGCCCATCTCGCGACGACCACCTGGTTGCTGCTCCGCCGGCCCGACATCGACGTGGACAGCGATCTGCCCGACCTCATCCGCCATTACAACGAGAGCGTCGGCGGGGTGAACAGCGACAGCGAGGGGTATCACGAGACGATCACCCGCGTGTTCCTGCATGGTGTCCGCCTTTTCCTCGGCGAAGCGGACAGGCGGGAGCCGCTGCACGAGCTCGTCAACGAACTGTTGCTGTCACCGATGGGCCGCCGCGACTGGCCGCTGCGCTTTTACTCGCGCGAGCGGCTCCTGTCGGTCGAGGCGCGGCGCAGTTTCGTGCCGCCGGACCTCGCGGCGCTGCCTTAAGCCCGCTTGGTCCGCGCGATGTAATCGCCGACGTTCATCGCCAGCACGTCCATCGGCACGTTCCCGCCCAGCACCACGGCATCGTCGAAGGCACGCAGGTCATACTTCGGCCCAAGCTCCGCCTTGGCACGATCGCGCAGTCGGTTGATGGTCGAATGACCGACCTTGTAGCCGCACGCCTGACCCGGCCAGCTGCAATAGCGGTCAACCTCGCTCGCCACTTCCAGCGGGTTGGATCCGTTGCGCTGGACGAAGAAATCGACGCCCTGCTGCCGGGTCCAGCGCTTCGCGTGCAGTCCGGTGTCGACCACTAGGCGGCAACAGCGGAAGGCGATCGACTGCAAATAGCCCAGGCGGCCCGCCGGGAAGGCGTCATAGACTCCGAGTTCGTCGACCAGCTGCTCGGCGTAGAGCGCCCAGCCTTCCGAATAGGCGTTGAACGCGAGCAGGGTGCGGATCAGCGGCAGCTTGTTGGCATATTCGCCCTGCCACACGTGCCCGGGGATGGCTTCGTGCGCGGCAAGGTCGGGCAGGCTGTACTTGCTGTGCAGGTCGGTGCTGCGAAGGTTGATCCAGAACTTGCCCGGGATCTTGCCGTCGATCGAACCCGCGCCGCCATAAGCCGCCGGCGCACCGGGCTCCTGTTCGGGCGACATGCGTTTCACTTCGAGGTGTCCGGGAACGAGCGTGTTGAACGCCCGCGGCAGCTGTGCGCGCACCAGCGCAATCCGCTCACCGATATAGGCCTTGATCTCTTCGCGGCCTTTGTCGCCTTCGGCAAACTTGTACCTCGGGTCCTTGGCGAGCGCCTGCATGCGCTCGCCGACCGTACCTTTCGTGTAGCCGAGCGACTTCAGGATGGGGTCCATCCGGCCCTGGAGCTCGGCCAGCTGCTCCAGGCCCATCGCGTGAACCTCATCGGGCCTTAGGCTGGTTGTCGTCGAAGCCTTCAGCGCCCAGCGATAATATTCCTCGCCGTGGGGACGCGACCACATGCCGGGGATGTCGGTCGCTTTGGCATGCTCGGCCTTGAGTTCGGCGATCTGCCGCTGCAGCGCGGGCGCGACCTCGCCGACGGCGATCTTGCGGGCGCGGGCGTCCCAGTCACCGGAGATGCCTTTTTTCTTGGTGCGACGGACCAACGAGTTGACGATCGTGCCGCCGGCTTGCGTGTTCTTGAGCGCGATGCTGAGCTGGCTCACCGCTTTGTCGATGAGGAAGCTGGGAGGAACGAGGCCCTTGGCGCGCGCGGCCCGCATCCGTCCGAGTTCGCCATCGAGCTGGCGGGGATATTGCGCCAATCGGCTGAGATACGCCTCGGCGTCGGAGCGGTTCTCGACCGGATGGTCGGTGTCGAGGAACTGTGGCGTGTCGATATACGCGCCGACATTCTGGATCACGACGTACGGGCTGTTGCGCCAGCCGCCGACGGCAACGTCGCCATAGGGCTGCGCGAATCCCTCGAGCGCGGTGCGATAGGCGCTCTTGACCACTTCGACGCTGGTCCTGGCTGTGAACGAGAGGGCGCTGGTATCGAGCGCTTGCGCACGGGCGAGGTCGCTCCTCACCGTGGCCGCGAGGCGCGCCTGCCCGGCGGCGGAACGGTCCTCGAGGCGATAGCGATAGCCGGCGCGCGCTCCGACATCGATACCTAGCGACGTGGCGCCGGCCGGCTGATTGCGCAGGAGATTTTCGCCAATCGAGTCGAGCAGCGCCTTGGCCTGCGCTTCGCTTGCCGGCGCGGCGATTGCGGGCGAGACCCGGGCGAGCAGCGGGATCGCCGCGGTGGCGGTAAGAGCGCCGAGCGATTGGCGGCGGGTGAACATCGGTTGCGGCAAGCTCAGGCTCCCGTGCATGTGGTGCTTCCTCGCTTCCACGCGATGCGGCGAAGGTCAATTGCCTGGCGCTGGCTGCACGCTTACCAATCGACGGACGGAGGTCTGACGAACGGATGGCGGAGCCGAACGCGATAATGTCGGAGGATGTCGAGCAGGAACGTGAGTCCTACGTCAGCAATGGCTACGCCCTGTTGAAGCGTCTGTTTCCGCCGCTGGTCCTGGCCATGTTCCGCAGCCGCCTTCAGCAGGACCTCAACCTTTCCGGAACGCGCGCCTTCGTCCGTGGCAACGACCTGCTGACCAAGCCAGCGATTGAGGTCTACAGCCTCGAATATCCGCCGATGGCGACATTTCACTGGGCGCTCACGCCGCGCGTGACGCAGGTTGCAGGCTGCGAGTTGATGCCGTCCTACGCCTATTTCCGAATCTACCAGCAGGGCGACATATGCCGCGTGCATTCCGACCGCCCGGCATGCGAGCATAGTCTGTCGCTAACCGTCGAGCTCGGCGACAACATCCCCTGGGCGTTGAGCATGGAGAAGCGCCGGCTCGATCAGCCGCTCGCAGCGATCGACCAGGACTTCGGCGACGAGGAATATTCGGCGCTGCCGATGAGTGCCGGGGACGCGTTGATGTATCGCGGCGTCAATTACCGGCACGGCCGGCTCGAGCCCAACCCGAACAGCTGGTCCGCGCACCTGTTCCTGCATTGGGTGGACGCGAATGGCCCTTATGCCGATCATGCGTTCGATCGCCCGCAGATCGAAGCGGTGCGGGAGCGAGCGGGCTGAGGTCTCAGGGCGGCGGCAGCTTGTGCTCCGGTTCGACCTTCAGGCAATTGCCCTCGATATCGACGACCCGTACCCGCTCGCCGATTGCGGCAGGTCCGCCACGGGCGGACCATTGGCTATCGCCGACCCGTACCCGCCCGCCGTCCGAATCGACCGCCTCGACCACGACGACGACTTTTCCGAGCAGCCGTCCGGCGCGGTCGTTGAGATAAGGGTCGGGGCTATAATCATACCGGCGCGCGTAAGCGCGCCGGCCACCGATGCGGGCCGAGGCCACGGCGAGAATCGCAAATAGCGCCAGCTGCAGCGGAAGCCCCAAGGGCACAATCGCCGAGATCAACCCGGTGGCGATCGCCGCACCGCCGATGAACATCAGGAAGAAGCCGGGCGCGATGACCTCGGCGATCAGCAGCACCACGCCGCCGATCAGCCACAGCCAGGCAGGTTCGATGCCGTTCATTTCTTGCTGGCAGGGACCGTCGGCACGGCCTGGACGCGCGGTGTCGCCACGGTCCTGCCGGCGCCATCGCCGAACGCGTCCCGGGCGAGTTCCCCAATCCCCCCGAGCGTGCCCATCAACTGCGTCGCCTCGACCGGGAACAATATGGTCTTGGCGTTGGGCGAGGTCGCGAACTTGCCGAGCGCCTCGACATATTTCTGGGCGATGAAGTAATTGATCGCCTGGCTGCTGCCGCCCTCGATCGCGTCGCTGACCGACTTGGTCGCATTGGCTTCGGCCATGGCGGAGCGTTCGCGTGCTTCGGCGTCGCGAAACGCGGCCTCCTTCTGCCCCTCGGCCTGAAGGATTCGCGCCTGCTTTTCGCCCTCGGCGCGCAGAATCTCGGACTGTCGCATACCTTCGGATTCGAGGATCGACGCGCGCTTTTCGCGCTCGGCCTTCATCTGCCGGGTCATGGCGTTGACGATGTCCTGCGGCGGGCGAATGTCCTTGAGCTCAACGCGGGTGATCTTCACGCCCCACGGCTCGGTCGCGTGGTCGACCACGGCCAGCAGGCGAGCGTTGATCTCGTCGCGCTTGGACAGAGTCTCGTCGAGGTCCATCGACCCCATCACCGTGCGCAAATTGGTGGTCGAGAGCGCCATGAGCGCGCTGTAGAGGTCGCTCACTTCATAAGCGGCCTTGGCGGCGTCGATCACCTGGAAGAAGACAACGCCGTCGACGGCGACCATCGCATTGTCCTTGGTGATGATCTCCTGTCCTGGAATGTCGACGACCTGCTCCATCATATTGATCTTGCGGCCGACGCGCGTGACGAACGGCATCACGAAATTGAATCCCGGTTCGGCCACGCGAACGAAGCGACCGAAATGCTCGATCGTATAGCGATAGCCTTGGCGGACGATCTTGACGCCCATCATGACGAACAGGAACGCAAGCACCGCGACCGCGATCATGAAATAAGTCAGCATATATCTTCCCCGATGTCCCTTGTTCGGGGCATGATGCGACGGCCATGATCGTAGCGGAAGCAAAAAGCGACGGATCGGTCGACCTGTTCGCGGTGCGCTCGATCCTGTTCCTGCCGGCCTCGAACCCGCGGGCGATCGCCAAGGCGCGCGAGGCCGGGGCGGACCTGGTGGTGCTCGACCTCGAGGATGCGGTGAAGCGCGAGGACAAGGCCGAGGCGCGTGACGCCGCCGTCGCGGCGGCTGAGACCCCGTGGCCGATGCCGCTGGTCATCAGGATCAACGGCGCAGGCAGTGAGTGGCATTCCCTCGATCTCGATGCCGTGGCTGGGTCCAGCGCCGATGTGGTCGTGGTACCTCGCGCGATTTCGGCGCATCTCGTGAGCGACGTCGCGCGGACCGTTGGAAAGCCGGTGCTGGCGATGATCGAGACCGCCGCGGGCGTGCTCGCCGCTGCCGACATCGCCCAGGCCTGTGCCGGACTGATCGCCGGAACGAACGACCTGCGCGCAGATCTCCGCCTGCCGCTCGGCGCGACGCGCGAGCCGATCTCAGCTTCGCTGCAGATGATCGTTCTCGCCGCCCGCGCGGCCGGCGTCGCCGCGTTCGATGGCGTGTTCAACGGGCTCGACGATCCCGACGGTTTCCTTGCCGAGGCCGAGGACGGGCGCCGGCTCGGCTTCGACGGCAAGAGTCTGATTCACCCGAACCAGATCGAGCCCTGCCACCGCGCCTTTGCCCCGAGTGCCTCCGAGGTCGAACGGGCCAAAGCGCTCGTCGAGGCCTTCCACGGCGGCGCCGAGCGCTACGGCAACGAGATGATCGAGCGCATGCACATCGAAGCCGCGGAACGGATATTGGTGAGGGCGAATAAGGGCGAACGATGAGTCAATTGCATCGTCTGGCGTGTGCGGTGGCACTTTGCAGTCAGCCGGCGGCGGCTGGCTGGAACCCTTATGCTACGCCGACCGATGAGTTCAGCCAGCACCTGCAGGCAGCGGCGTTTGGCGAGCCAGGGGCCGATCGCGCCCTTGAGGATTGGCTCGCGACGCATCCGGACCTGGCGGTCGACCGGCGTACGCAGGGCTATGAGCAGCTTTGCCGAGATTACGGCTTCCTCACCTGGAACAGGATTCGGGCGCGCGTTTGCACGGAATTGTCGAGCCTTAAGAAGGCCAAAAGTGGAGACGATGAAGGAGGCATCGCGACGGCCTTCGCCGACGAGCCGCCGATTCGTGCGATCGGCTCCGCAAGGGTTCCGCTGACCTGGAACGCGTTTGGATCGCAAAGTGCCGACGTCATCGTCAACGGCATTACCTCGAGCTGGTTCGTGGATTCGGGAGCCGAAATTACTGTGATCACGCAGAGCCTTGCCGCGCGCATGGCCGCTCGGCCGGTCGGAAAGGCAATTCGCGTCGGGACCACGACGTCCGACGTCACCGGCAAGGTGGGGATGATCGATCGGCTGCAGATCGGCTCTGCGTTCGTTGAGAATGTCCCGGTCCTGATCCTTCCGGACTCGCAGTTGAGACCTGGCAACGTCCACCAGATCGACGGCGTTCTCGGGTTGCAGTTGTTCGTGGCGTTCGGACGCATGGCCTGGGTGGACGGAGGCCGTGCTCTCGCATTGGGCGATGCCGCGCCGAGTGCACGCAGCGCTGCGCCGCACATCTATTGGCAGGAGGAAGGTGTGGGAGTTCCGGTCCGAACACCCCGAGGTGTCATGGGCGCCTTTCTTGATACCGGCGCCAACACGACCGATTGGCGCACTGCGGGAACGGCGCTCCTCGACCCCGAGATCATTACATCGGCCAGAGAACGGATTAGCCGCGTCGGCGGCGCGGGCGGGGTGGTCGAGCTCAAGCGACGCGAATTACGTGACGTCGCATTTCAGCTGGGCGCTGTTCCCATTCGACTTGAGGCCGTTTGGTTGGCTGCCGACCCGCGGGATGCGGCGAAGATCGGCATGGACGCCGTATCGCAATTCGGCACGTTCATCCTCGATTTCGAACAGATGCGTATCGATGGACGGCCCAAGACGGCGGCCGAGCGGAAGGCCACGCGCAAGACGGTGCCCACGCAAAAGGACGTCAAGCTCGGCGCCGGCAAAGAAGGCACGGAGCGCCCACCCAAATAGTGCGTACCCTTGGCGAATCGGCGCTCGCCTGTCATGGGCCGATATGGCCCACCTCACCGACGCCGCTGACATCCCGCTCGGACTGACGTTCGACGACGTCCTGCTGCAGCCGCTTGAGTCGACTGTGCTGCCAAGCCAGGCGGACACGCGCACCTTTCTCACCCGCGAAATCCCGCTGCACATTCCGATCCTGTCCTCGGCGATGGACACGGTGACCGAGGCGGACATGGCGATCGCGCTGGCGCAGCTCGGGGGGATTGGTGTCCTCCACCGCAACCTTAGCGTCGAGGAGCAGGCGGCGGCCGTGCGGCAGGTCAAGCGCTTCGAGAGCGGCATGGTGGTCAATCCGATCACCATGCGCCCCGACCAGACGCTGGCGGAGGCCCTGGAGCTGATGAAGTCGCACCGCATCAGCGGCGTTCCGATCGTCGACCGTTCGGGCAAGCTTTGCGGCATCCTCACCAACCGCGACGTTCGGTTCGCCGAGAACCCGCGCCAGCCCGTCAGCGAGCTTATGACTCGGGACAACCTTGCCACCGTCGGGCTGGGAACCAGCGAGGAGGTTGCACGCCGGATCCTGCATGAACGGCGGATCGAGAAGCTCCTGGTCGTCGACGAGGGCGATCACCTGGTCGGGCTGGTCACGGTCAAGGACATCGAAAAGTCGGTCGCGGCGCCGTTCGCGACCAAGGACGGCGAGGGGCGCCTGCGCGTCGCTGCCGCGACGACGGTGGGCGATGCCGGCTTCGCCCGTTCGGAAGCGCTGATCGAGGCGGGCTGCGACTGCATCGTGATCGACACCGCCCACGGTCACAATCGCGACGTCGGTGTTGCCGTCGAGCGGGTGAAGGCCCTGTCGAACTCGGTACAGGTCGTCGCCGGAAACGTTGCCACGGCCGACGCCGCCAAGGCACTGACCGATGCGGGCGCCGATGCGATCAAGGTGGGGATCGGGCCGGGATCAATTTGCACGACCCGGATTATCGCCGGTGTGGGAGTTCCCCAGCTTACCGCGATCATGGATGCGGCGCGGGCAGCTAATGGCGTGCCGATCATCGCTGATGGTGGCGTCCGCACCAGCGGTGACGTGGCGAAAGCGCTGGCGGCGGGCGCGTCGAGCGTGATGGTCGGGTCGCTCCTAGCCGGTACCGAGGAAGCCCCTGGAGAGACGTTCCTTTATCAGGGCCGCAGCTATAAATCCTATCGTGGGATGGGATCGGCCGGAGCGATGGCCCGCGGTTCTGCCGACCGCTATTTCCAGCAGGACATCAAAGATCATCTCAAGCTGGTGCCCGAGGGCATCGAAGGCCAGGTGCCATACAAGGGCCCGGTGCGCGACATCATCCACCAGCTGGTCGGCGGGGTGAAGGCGGCCATGGGCTATACGGGATCGACCACGATCGCCGAGCTTCAGCGGCGGGCGAAGTTCGTGCGAATCACCAACGCCGGCCTGTCGGAGAGCCACGTGCACGACGTGACGATCACGCGCGAGGCGCCGAACTATCCCACGCGTTAGACCATGACGCCCGCGGCGCGCCTGCAGGCGGCAATCGAGATACTCGACGAGGTAATCGCGTCGGCGCGCGATGACGGGCCGCCGGCGGACAGCATCATCACGCGATACTTCAAGCAGCGGCGCTACGCGGGCTCGAAGGACCGCCGAGCGGTGCGCGAATTGGCGTTTCGCGCGATCCGGCGGTCGGCAGAGCGACCCACCGGCGGGCGCTCTGCCATTCTCGGCCTCGCTCAGGACGACGGCGCGTTGCTCGAGTTGTTCGGCCTACCGCGCGGTCCGAACCCGATCGAGGCAGGAGAAGAGGCCGCAGAGGCGGCTCTTGTCCCTCTGTGGCTCGTCCCCGATCTGTCTCCGCTGGTCAGCGAAGCGGAATGGCCCGCGCTGCTCGAACGCGCGCCGCTCGATTTGCGGGTGAACGTCGCACGGGCATCGCGCGATGACCTCTTGAAGGAGTTCGAGGCCGCCGAGCCGACCCGATTGAGTCCGTGGGGCATACGCCTGCCTTCGGACACCAGTGTCGACGATCATCCTGCATATGCTGCCGGGCTCGTCGAGGTGCAGGACGAAGGGAGTCAACTAATCGCGCTCGCTTGCGCAGTGGACGACGGCGATGAACGTATCGTCGACCTTTGTGCGGGCGCGGGCGGGAAATCGCTGGCGGTGGCCGCTTCGGCGCCGGGCGCAACGATCCTCGCGGCCGACAGCAACCGCCAGCGGCTTTCAAAGCTTGCGCCTCGCGCCCAGCGGGCTGGCGCCCGAATCGAGACGCGTCTGCTCAGCCCGCCGGCCGAGCTCGACGAGCTTGCCGACTGGCGCGCGTCCGCAGACCTCGTCCTCGTCGACGCGCCTTGCTCCGGAAGCGGAACCTGGCGCCGCAATCCGGAAGGCCGCTGGCGCCTCACGCCTCAGCGGCTAGACCAGGTCGTCGCGCTTCAGAAAAGGCTGCTCGACATGGCGGCCGAGTTGGTGAAGCCTGGCGGCCTCCTGGTTTACGCCGTGTGCTCGCTTCTGTCCCGCGAAGGGGCAGCGCAGATTGATGCCTTCCTCCACACCCATTCATCGTGGATTAGTGAGGCGTCGCCCATTGCTGCGGGGCGTTCGGACGGTCTGGGCACGCTGCTGACGCCGGCGTATGACGGAACCGATGGATTTTTCGTCGCGCGGCTGCTGCGTGCATGCTAGGCGACGACGGTTGATGGAGAGTTTGATGCAGTCCTTTCTCCGCTTACTGCTGATCGGCGTCGGTGCCTTTGCACTCGCCGCGCCCGCCGCGAGTCAGCGTGCCGACGACCAGATTCTGCCCAAGTCGGCGGAGCTGCAACGTCAGGCGCGCGAGTTGGTCGCCGCGGGCAAGTTCGAACAGGCTGAGGATGCGCTCGAGACCGCCCTTGCCGTCGATCCACGCAACCGTGGCGCCTTCGTCGATATCGCGCGCGTGGCCGAGAAGCAGCATTTGTTCGGCAAGGCGATCCGCATGACCAACAAGGCGCTGATGCTCGAACCCAACGATCCCGACGCAATTGCCGTGCAGGGGGAGGCGATGGTCGAGATGGGTGCCATCGCACGCGCTCAGGCAAATCTCCAAAAGCTGCAGACGATTTGTAAGGGCGGCTGTCCGCAAATCGCTCAGCTTTCGGGCGCGATCAGCCGCGGCCCGACAGTGGCCGCTGCCAAGGCTTCGCAAAGCACGAAGTCGAACTAACTGCTCAGCGCGCGAGCGACTGCGATCCATTCATTGACGCTGAGCGTCTCGGCCCGTCGTTGCGGGTCGATTCGCAGCTGCTCGAGCGCGTCGAGCGCGCTGGGGAACTGCTTGAGGCTTGAGCGGAGCATCTTTCGCCGTTGGCCGAACGCCGCTCCGGTCAGGCGCTCAATTACGCGTGGGTCCACGTCCTCCGGCTGATCGGCAGGAACGATGTGAACCACGGCCGAGGTTACCTTCGGCTGTGGCACGAAGGCCGACCGGTTTACGGTCATCGCGAGACGCGGGCGCGACCGCCACTGCGCGGCGATCGATAGGCGTCCGTAAGCGGCGCTGCCGGGGTCAGCGACGATTCGCTCGGCGACCTCCTTCTGGAACATCAATGTCAAAGACGACCACCATGGCGGCCAGTCGCCACCTAGCCATTTGAGCAGCAAGGCCGTGCCGATGTTGTAGGGCAGGTTGGCGACGACGTGGGCGCCCCGGCCGACAATCGCAGGCTCGTCGACGGTCAGTGCGTCGGCTTCGATGATCTGGAGCCGGTCCCCTGAAGACTCCTGAAGCTCTGCGAGCGCGGGAATGCAGCGGCGATCGCGCTCGACCGCAACGACTGACGCCCCCGCGTCGAGCAAGGCGCGGGTCAGTCCGCCGGGTCCAGGGCCGACCTCATAGACTCGCTCACCGATAAGCGGCCCGGGTATGGCCGCGACCCGCTCGAGCAACTGGCGGTCGAGGATGAAATTCTGTCCAAGCGCTCTGCTTGCGCTGAGCCCGTGACGCGCGATGACCTCCCTCAGCGGTTCAGGGCGCGGCGGCTCGGCCGGACCGCTCAAGGGGCTTGCGCGCGCAGGGCCGCGCTCTCGGCCGCCATCCGGATCGCAGCAGCCATGGGCCGCGGGTCGGCGCGGTCCTGACCGGCGATATCGAAAGCCGTTCCGTGGTCGGGTGCGGTGCGTACTATCGGCAGGCCAAGCGTCACGTTGACCGCATCCTCGAAGTGGAGGGCCTTGATCGGGATCAGGGCCTGGTCATGGTACATGCATAGTGCCGCGTCGTAATTGGCACGGGCACGAGCATGGAACATCGTGTCTGCAGGGTGGGGGCCGGTCACCCGCCAACCCTCGGCGGCGAGCGCCGCGATTGCCGGCGCGATGATCTCGATCTCCTCGCGCCCGAGCTGGCCGCCTTCACCCGCATGCGGGTTAAGGCCGGAGACCGCGAGGCGCGGCTCGACAATCCCGAAGTTGCGTTCAAGTCCGCGAAGCGCGGCTCGTGCCCGCGCTTCGATCAGCGCGCTGTTGAGATGTCGAGACACCTCGCTTAGCGGCAGGTGGGTTGTGACCGGCACCGTGCGCAGCGTCGGCCCGGCAAGCATCATCGCGACATTTCCCGGCGATACGCCGCAGCGCTCGGCGACGAATTCGGTTTGGCCGGGGTGTGAGAAACCGATCGCGTACAACTGTTCCTTGGCGACCGGTCCGGTGACGACCGCCGCTGCTGAGCCCGAGCGCGCGAGCCCCACGGCGATTTCCAGTGAGTCGAGAGACGTGTGGGCCCCTGCGACGCTCGGCTGGCCCGGCACATCGGAGCGCGGCGCGTTGAGCTGGATCACCGGCAGTCCATAGTCGAACGCGGCGTCGGCTTGTCGCGGATCCTCGACCAGCTCGATCGGACCATCCCATACGGCCGCGATCGACCGGGGATCGCCGATCGCCACAAAAGTCGGCAGCGCGAACGCCGAACGATTATCCCAGCATTTGGAGATGACTTCCGGGCCGATACCGGCTGGATCGCCAAGCGAAACGGCAAGCGGGGTAAGGGGCGCGCGAGCCATTGCCAGCGGCCCTTAACCGAAAACGCGGATTAGCGGAATTCGATCACCGCATCACGGCGCAAGTCACGCAAGTAACGCCGCGCGCGCGAATTGACCCGCTCATCGTTCAGCTGATTATAGACGTCGTCGTAGCTTGGGGCGGTGGAACTGGGTTCGTCGCGGCCGCAGATGACCAGCGTCCGGATACCCTCCTCGAGCGAGCCGAACGGCTGAGTCGCCTGCCCGACCTGCATCGGCAGCATGAGCCGCTGCAGCG
This sequence comes from Sphingomonas sp., assembly GCF_045810705.1. Taxonomy (GTDB): domain Bacteria; phylum Pseudomonadota; class Alphaproteobacteria; order Sphingomonadales; family Sphingomonadaceae; genus Sphingomicrobium. The sequence goes on from NZ_JBJMVI010000019.1 coordinate 282,236, forward strand.
CCGGCGGCAGGTCGCGCATCTTCACCTGGTCGCTGGTGACGACTTCACCATGGAATTCCGCTGCGAGCTTCTCGGCCCCGCCGCAGCCGCCGATACTCCGCGCGGCTTCGGCGAAACGGGCCACGATCGGCTCGACGGCTGCGCGGGCCGTACCTTTCGGAAAGGCCACCGAAACCTGCTTGAGGCTGAGGATCGCGTCGCGCGGATCGGCGGTCAGAATCTTGCGAGTGTCCTGGACGGCGAGGATCGAGAAACCGCCTGGTACCTGGATCGGGTTGCTGATCGCGCCGGCGGGCATTTGCTGAAGCACGGTCGCCAAAGGGGCCGGCAGCTGCTCGGGGCGGACCCAGCCGAGGTCGCCGCCGACCGCCGCCGTCGAGGCTTCCGAATATTGCCGCGCGTAGCCGGCGAACGACGCGCCCTGCCGAAGCTGGGCGAGAATCTTGTTGGCGTTGTCGAGCGTCTGCGACTCCGTTGCGGGAGTGGCAGAAAGGAAAATCTCGCCGACTTTAAACTCCTCGGTCCCCTTGGAGGCGGTCATCTTGTCGAGGACGGCTTTCACCTCATCGTCGCCGACGCTGACCTCGATTTTCGCGTGCTGCAGGCGCTGCCAGGCAATTTCGCCCTCGATCTGACGGCGCATCGATTTGATGTTCGAGCCGTTCGCCTCAAGGTAGGCGGCAAGCTGTTCCGGTGTCTGTTTCACGTTGGCCGCGACGCGCTGGATGGTGCGGTCGATGTCCGACTGCTTGACTTCGATTTTGTCGGCTTTGGCCGCCTGGATCTGGAGATTTTCATCGATCAGGTTGCGCAGCACCTGATCCCGGAGACGCTGGGCCTCCTCAGGGGAAATCTGCCCGCCATTGGAAATGACCAGCAACGCGAGCCGAAGCTCGATATCGGTCGGAGTGATGACCTCGCCGTTGACGATCGCGGTCGCCTTGATGATCGAGGGCATGGCATTGCCGAATATCTGCGCATTCTGCGGCAGCTTCAGTGATTGCGCGCTGTTGGTGTCGCTCGGCTGCTGCTGAGTTTGACCCTGCCCGGCATCTTGCGCGACCGCGCCGCTGCCGGCCGCAATCATTGCCGCCCCGGCGACAACCCACAGACGCGCCTTTGTCACTCCAAAACCTGCTGCCACGATCGAATTTTCCTTATTTCCCAATGTCTGCCATGCTGCTGGCCCGCTGAACGCAGGCTTAGCGGCTCACGCCCTTCAAAGCCAAATGAATGGCGAAGGTGCTGCCTTTGCGGAAGGTGCCGATCTGCTCATAATCATGTCGCCAGGTTACGCCAAGCTGCAAACAATCGTCCTCATATTCGATGCCGAGGCGGTTGCGGACGGGCTGCCAGCCGTTCGCGAGCGAGAGCGGGTCCTCGGTCCTGTCGGTCAAATCGATCACGCTGGCACCGAACACTGACCAGTAGCGCGCGAACAGGATCCGCGCGGCCACGCGAAGCTCCTCCTTGTCGCGCAGGTCTTCGATCGCCGGGTCGATGTTGCGGTTGAGCTTGAGATAGCCGATCTGGGCATAGGTCTGGGTCGTTCCGACGGTGAGATCGATCTCGTTTCGCCGGACCGCAAAATTGTTCTTGTCGATGCGGTAGCGATGCGTGATGTCGATGAAGCGGCCGTAGCGGAAGCGGGTGCGCCCTACGACGTCCGACACGCGCCCAGTGAGCCCGGTACCTTCGGGGAAAATATCGCGCAGGCTGCCGAACCGATAGCTCTGGCCGACGGTGCTCGCGATCGACAGGTTCCCCCGCTGGAGCGACCAGTCGACGCCGTAGGTGATGCGCGATGCATCCTCCCAACGATCGTAGCCGGGGAAGCGGTTGAGCGCGAACAGGTTGCTGTCCTCGAGGTCGACCGAACGGGCGTCCTCGTTGGGGATGTCCATGTTCGCGGTCGGCGGAGTGAGGACCAGCTGGACGCGGGGAACGAGCTGCTGGATGCCACCGAACAGAGAGCCGATGAACGGCCATTTGACGTCCGCGGCGAGGGCGCCGATCGCTCGGGCGTGCCAACCGTCGGTGCCGCGATAGATCGCGACGGTCGTGTCTTCGGCGCCCTGCGTATGATAAAGATCGCCTCGGCCGTACGCTGTAAGCGTCAGTTCCTGACCCCAGGGCGTGATCCGCCTCAGGTCCCAGCGAAGGCTCATGAAAGCGCGTTGCGTGTCCTGTCCCTCGATCCGTTCGATAGCAAGACTGTTCGCCTGCAGTTCGACATGGCCGCCGGCGACATCGTCGAGACGAAAGCGGGCGTCGATCGCCGGGAATGCGATCGGGATTTGCTTCTGGCGATCGTCGACGCGCAGCCCCTGGAACACCCAGCCGGCAATCGAGACATAGCTATCGGGCGTGATCCGCTCGGCGTTGATGACGTTGCGCAAACGATCGTCGTTCGTCAGGTCGTACCTGCGCGTGACCGTCTTGTCGCTCGCGGCGCGGAGCGAGGCCGTGACCGTCCACGCCGGATCGAGTTGCCAGCGACCGTTGGCGTCGACATAGCCCCGGAACCCTCGAGCCGTGGGCGGGGTTGTCGAGCTTAGCTTGTCGATCGTTCCGTAGGTCAGGAACCCGCTCACCTGGAACGCGCCCAGGCTGTTGAGCTCCCTGTATTTCGCTTCGATTGCCGGAAGCACGGCGGTGTAGACATGCGGCGTGACCGTCGCGTCGCGATTGCGCGCAATCTGCCAATGGTAGGGCAAAGCGAGCTCGAGGCCGTTGCGGCTGGAGAGGGCGATGTCGGGGATGAGCAGGCCGGTCACGCCTTCGTTGCCCTTGGCGATGTTGAACACCGGGAGCAGCGGCAGGTTCAGTCCGAACAGCTGCAGCCTCGCGCCTTCGAACCGGATGCGCGGGCTGTTGGGGTCATCGATCACCCGCGCCGCGGTGATCGACCAGCTTGGCCGCTTGGGACATCCGGTCGCCGTGGTGACCGGGCATGGCGAGTAGATCGCATTGGCGAAGGTCGACACGCCGTTCAGCCGCGTCCCCCGGCTCGCCGCGATGCGGCCCCCGCTTTCGAGCACGACCATAAGATTGTCGACCGTCCCGTCGCGCAAGGTGTCTGTCAGCTGGACGTCGTCGCCAACCAGCTTGTCACCCTGCGGCGTTAGCAACACGACCTTGCCGCGCGCGCGCACCTCGCCCGATTTGCGATCCCAGACGACTTCGTCGGCGGCGAGGTAGTTGCCGTCGCGGTTCATCCGGACATCACCACTCGCGGTCACAAGGTCGGCATTGCTGTCGTAGGTGACCTGGTCAGCGCTGAACGTGACGGTTTCGCTCTGCGCGGCTGTCGGCGGCGTAGAGCTGTCCTGCGCCGCCGCCGGGACCGGAAGCGTTAGCAACATCGGAAGCGCCGACCACCAGACCAATCTCGCGCGCAACGCTTATTCGCCCCGACCCTTTGATGACGCCTCTCAAGCGTGCCTATCGCACCTCGCAGGCGTGGCGACAATCGCCCGAAACTCGGCTGGGGCGCTGCTTTGCCAAGTTTCGGCGAGCATCCTAAAGGCGCAGCAGATGTTCGCCCATTCAGGAATTTAGCCAATGCAAATTCGTTTCGCAGACGCCCGACCGCAGGGCGACCATGCGCTCGTGGTCCCTGTTGCGGGCAAGGACCGTTCGGGGCTGGCCGTGCTCGACGCTGCGCAGCAGACGGTGAGCACGGCGCTCGATCGCCAGCGTTTCGAAGGCGAGGCGTCGAGTGTCTCCGAGCAATTTATCGACGATAACGGCAGCACCCGTCGGCTACTGGTCGTTGGCGTGGGCGCGGGCGCCTCGGGCGGCGAGACTTCCGAGAAGCTGGGCGGAACTGCGGCCGCGCGGCTCCAGACGTCGGGCGAGAAGACCGCCGTCATCGACCTTTCCGGGCTCGGCTACGATGCTGACGCGGCGGCGCGCGTCGGACTTGGGGCGGCGCTGCGGTCGTGGCGCTACGACCGCTATCGGACCAAGCTCAAGGACAATCAGAAGCCAACCCTCGACGAGATCGTCGTTGTCGGCGGCGATGCCGGCGCGGCGCAGCGCTACGATCAGCGCTGGGCGCCAGTGGTCGAGGGCGTATCGCTGACTCGCGAGCTGGTGACCGAGCCCGCGAACATCATTTATCCCGAGACCTTCGTCGAGCGCGTCCGCGCTGCGGTCGATGGCACCGGCCTTGAGATTGAGGTCCTCGACCGAACGGCGATGGAGAAGCTCGGCATGGGTGCGCTGCTCGGCGTCGCGCAGGGCTCCGTCCGCGAAGCGCGCCTGATGATTCTGAGATGGAAAGGTGCAGGCGACGGTGGCCAGCCGACCGCGTTCGTCGGCAAGGGCGTCACCTTCGATACCGGCGGCATCTCGATCAAGCAGGCCGCTGGCATGGAAGCGATGAAGTGGGACATGGGCGGCGCCGGCGCCGTGGTCGGCGCGATGAAGGCGCTCGCGCTCCGCAAGGCCAAGGCCAACATCGTGGGTATTTGCGGGCTGGTGGAGAACATGCCGGGCGGCAATGCGCAGCGTCCCGGCGACGTCGTCACCACTATGTCGGGGCAAACGGTCGAGGTGATCAATACCGATGCCGAGGGCCGGCTCGTGCTCGGCGACGCCATCACCTACGTCCAGCGCAACTACAAGCCCGCGACCATCATCGATCTGGCCACGCTGACCGGGGCGATCCTCATCAGCCTCGGCCACGAATGGGCGGGCCTGTTCTCGAACAACGACGAGCTTGCGGCCAAGCTTCAGGTGGCCGGCGATCAGTCGGGCGACAAATTGTGGCGTATGCCGCTCGCGGAAAGCTTCGACCGTTTGATCGATTCGCCCATCGCCGACATGAAGAATGTCGGGCCGCGCGAAGGCGGCTCGATTACCGCGGCGCAGTTCATCCAGCGCTTCGTCGAGAACGGCGTCAAATGGGCGCATATCGACATGGCCGGCAAGGCCTGGTCGGACAAGGCCGCGTCGACATACGACAAGGGTGCGACAGGGTACGGTGTGCGGCTGCTCGACCAATATGTCGCCGACGTGCTGGAGCGCTGAACCGGAACAACAAGTGCAGGTCGACTTCTACCACCTTGCCGGGACGCCCGCGGAGCAGGTGATCGCGACGCTCGCCGAAAAGATATTGGAAGGTGACGGCCGCCTGCTGATCGTGGGCGAGGACGAAGCCAATCTTGCTCGCCTTGATCGGATGCTGTGGGACCAGGGCGCGTCGAGCTTCCTGCCCCACGGCGTGGCGGGTGGCGCCGACGACGCGAGCCAGCCGATCCTGCTGTCGACCAGCCCGGACGCTCCCAACCAAGCCCGCAACATGCTGATCGTCGACGGTTTGTGGCGCGAGGCGGCGCTGACCTACGACCGGAGCTTCTACCTGTTCGACGATGAGGCGTTGGAAGGCGCGCGGCTGGCGTGGAAGCTGCTCGCCGGCCGAGATGGGATCGAGCGCCGTTACTGGGCGCGCGAGGGCGGCAAATGGGTGAAGAAGGGGTGAGGCTTGCAGCCGGGCGCACGCACGGCTAGGCGCCCGACCAATTCCACACCCGTCAATCACAGGAGATCGCCCGGTCATGGCCGTGACGCGCACCTTTTCGATCATCAAGCCCGACGCCACCCGCCGCAACCTGACCGGTGCGGTGACCAAGATGCTCGAGGACTCCGGGCTGCGCATCGTCGCCTCCAGGCGCATCCGCATGACCCGCGACCAGGCCGAGGGCTTCTACGCGGTTCACAAGGAGCGGCCGTTCTTCAACGACCTCTGCACCTTCATGACGTCGGGTCCGGTCGTGGTCCAGGTGCTCGAAGGCGAGAATGCCGTCCTGCGCAACCGCGAGGTGATGGGCGCCACCAATCCGGCGCAGGCCGACGAGGGAACGATCCGCAAGACGTATGCGGAATCGATCGAGGCCAATTCGGTCCACGGCTCGGACAGCGACGAGAACGCGGCGACCGAGATCGCTTTCTTCTTCAAGCCCGACGAAATCGTCGGCTGAGCCCTCTCAAAGAATCGGGCTCATCATCGCCAGGCTGTTCTGCCACAGTCGCCCGAAGATACCGAAGCCGTCGACTACCGCTTGGGTGACCGGGTCGGAATCGGCCAGATATTCGTCCTGCCGTGCGCGGAGCACAGATGCGAAGCCCTCATCGGCAAACAGGATGTTGTTTTCGAAATTGAGCTCGAAGCTGCGGCGGTCGAGGTTGGCGGATCCGATGAGTCCGATCTTTCGGTCCACGACGATCGTCTTGGCATGGAGCAGCCCGCGGCGATATTCGAACAGCGTGACGCCGGCGGCGACCAGGTCCTGGTAATAGCTTCGGCTGGTCCCCGCGACGACGATGCTGTCGTTCCGCTTGGGCAAGGCGAGGACGACCTTCACTCCGCGGCGGGCGGCTGAGGTAAGCGCGAACAGCACCTGGTCGTTGGGCACGAAATAGGGCGTCGTGACGACCAGCTCTTCGCGTGCCGAGTGCATCAGCTCGGCAAAGCATGACGGCATCGAATCGAAGCTCACCGTCGGGCCCGTCCCGATAACCTGGGCAATCGCGCCGCCGCCACTCCCGGCGTGCTTTGCGGGCGTTTCGGCCAGCAGCCCGCTGATGTCGTCGCCACCGTCGCCAATCCAGTCCGACACGAACAGATATTGGCAATGCCGAGCGACCGCGCCTTCCCAGCGGCTCATCACATCGACCCAGGGCGCGTAGCGCGGCTTGATGCGGAACTCGGGGTCGGCGAAATTCTGGCTCCCGCACCAGGCGACGCGGTTGTCGACGATCAGCAGCTTGCGGTGATTGCGGAGGTCGACTCGGCCGCGGATGAAGGTCCACAACGGGTTGCCGACCGGAAGAGCCACGCGGACCTGGACGCCGCCCACCGCAAGCTCGCGCCAGTGGCGCGAACGGATCAACCGGCGCGAACCCAGCGCGTCGGCGAGCGCGCGGACCGCGACGCCGCGCCCGGCCGCGCGCACCAGCGCGTCCTTGATCTTGCAGCCGTTATTGTCCGCGAGCCAGATATAGGCGCACAAATGGACGGTCGACGTTGCGGCATCCATGTCCGCAACCATCTCGTCGATCGCTGCATTGCTGTCGGCGGCAAGGCTGACCTTGTTGCCGCTGGTTGGCGCCAGGCGATTGATGCTCCGGCCGAGCGCGAAGGGCGCGCGATAGAAGCCGGCGCCGATCTTCTCGGCGAGCGTTCCGTCGCCCGACGGCCGGGGCAGCCTCGCCTCGATCTCGCGGCCGCGCAGGCGCCGCCTGAGGCTGATGCGGACCTCACCGAGCAACAGGTAGGCGAGGACGCCCACCACGGGCAGGGCGACGATGACGACAGCCCAGGCGATCCTTGAAGCGGGCTCGCGGTGCGGTCGAAGAATCGCGCGGATGAACACGGTCGCTTCGGCGATTGCGAGGACGCTCGTCCCGATCGATTCAAACGGCCTCATGGCCGCCACAGCCGCACATCCGCGCGCGGCTGTCCAGCGATTCGACTAACGGGCCAGCGCGAGCAGCCGAAGCGAGCGGCCGCCGAACAATCCGCCGCCTTCCCATTTATAGCGCAGGACGTAGGTGCCGCCGCCGCGACGGTCGGATCCTCGCTCGACATAGCGCGCATCGATCCGCACTGGCACGCTGCGGGCGACGTCCTTCGGTTCTTTCTCCCGGTCCTTGAGCGCGACCGCCACATCGGTCGCGGAGAGACGCCCGTCACTGCCGACGTCGATCGGAGCGGCGCCCTTGATCGACAGGCGCAGCGATTGCAGCGCGTGCGCGGGGTCCGCGGGCATGATCGTGAGACTTCGCCCGTCGCTGTCTGCGGTGCCGCGCAGCGCCAGGGGCACGGCGGATCTCTCTTCGACCACGCGTGTCGGCTTGTCCTGATTTGTATTCTTCCAGGCGATCCACACGCCAAGCCCCGAGACGACCAAGGCTGCGATCGCAATCAGCTCGCCAAGGTTGATCCAGCGCCGTCGGCGCGCCTGTGATTCGGTTTCGCTCATCGTCGGCCAGCTTCGAGCAAGCGCCCGAGGGCCGCAAGTTTCCATTGGCACGGCATCAGAATTCGTCCGCCGCGCGCATCAACTTGGTGAGCCGCGGCGGAGCGCAGGCTCGCCAGCTTCGCTCGAGCCAGTCGCGGACCTGGCCCCAGTCGACGTCGCGGCGATTGAGCTTCACGCCCAGCCAGCCGCTAGCGCCATAATATTTCGGCCAATAATAGACGTCCGGCTGCGCCTCTATAAGGCCGGTCATCTCGTCGGGGCCGCTAGCCTTGATCAGCAGCCCGACCGCGTCCTCGCCATGATGATGGTTGGCGATGATCGCGAATAGCTTGCCTTTCTCTCCGCCGACCGACCATCCGGGCGATCCGTGGCTGGTTTTCCGCCCCACTTCCGGCAGTTGCCGTGCGAGGCCGTCGACCTGGCCTTCGATCCATTCGGAGTTGAACGGGCGCGCCGCATATTCGGACAGGATTCGGGGATAGAGCTGATGTTCGGCGATGAGCACGCGCTCAGCCAGCGTCTTCGGATCGTCTCCGGGCAACACCGCGACCTCGACCTGGCCGAGGACTTCCCCCGAATCGAGCTCGTTGGAGACGAGGTGAACGCTTGCACCAGTCGATGTCTCGCGGGCTCCCAGCACCGCCTCGTGCGTGCCGACGCCTTTGTATTTGGGCAGCAGCGAGGGATGGATATTGAGGATTCGCCCGCGCCAGCCCTCGACGAAATCCGCGGGGATGATGCGCATGAATCCGGCGAGGGCGATGAGGTCGACCTGTTCCGCCTCAAGCGCCTCGGTCAGCGCCTCGAAAAACTGGCTCTTGTCCTTAGCGGCGGGTCGAGGGAACCGGGCGGTCGGAATGCCTTCCGCGTCCGCGAGGTCCAGCCCTGGTGCGTCCGGCCTGTCCCCGGTCACCAGCACGACCTCATAAGCGCAATCGGCGGCGCGCGCGGCATAGATCAGGGCGGCCATGTTCGACCCGCGCCCGGAAATCAGGATTGCGACGCGGCTTCGCTCAGACATGGTGAGTCGCGGACCAGTCCTCCGCTGCGTTCCATGTCCCGGCCGACCCGCTGACGGTGCAGCCGCGGCGGCCTGGTTCAATTCGGCCGATCTCGAACACCTCTTCCTCCGTTGCGCCTTCCAACTCCCGCGCGACGGCCTCGGCGGCGTCCGCGGAGACAATTGCGACCATGCCTATCCCGCAGTTGAAGGTCCGCGCCATTTCTTCGGGAGCGATGCGTCCGCCCTGCTGCAGCAAGGCGAAGATTGCGGGTAGCTCCCATTGACCAGTATCTACGACCGCGTGACAACCAATAGGCAGAACCCTCGGAATATTCTCGAGAAGTCCGCCCCCAGTAATGTGAGCGAGACCGTTGATGCGTCGGCGTTGCACCAGCGGGAGCAAGCGGCGGACATAAATCACAGTTGGCTCCAGCAGGGCCGCCCCAAGCGATCTGCCGAGGCTGGGGAAGGTCTGCTCGAGGTCCCAGCGCTCCTGCTCGATGATCCGCCGCACCAGCGAAAAGCCGTTGCTGTGCACCCCCGAGCTGGCGAGGCCGAGGATCAGGTCGCCGGGTTTGATCTCGACGCCCGTCAGCACCTTGTCACGCTCGACCGCGCCGACGCAGAAGCCCGCCAGATCGTAATCGCCCGCGGCGTACATGCCCGGCATTTCCGCCGTCTCGCCCCCGATCAGCGCGCAGCCGGCGCGGCGGCAGCCCTCGGCGATGGATGCCACCACCTCCCTCGCGACTTCGCTGTCGAGCTTCCCGGTCGCGTAATAATCGAGGAAGAACAGGGGCTCGGCGCCCTGCACGACAAGGTCGTTGGCGCACATCGCCACCAAATCGATGCCGACGCCGTCGTGACGTCCCGTCTCGATCGCCAGCTTGAGCTTGGTCCCGACTCCGTCGTTGGCGGCGACGAGGAGCGGATCGCTGTACCCGGCGGCCTTTAGGTCGAAGAACCCGCCGAACCCCCCGAGCTCGGCATCGGCACCCGGACGCGCGGTCGAGCGGGCGAGGGGCCCGATGGCCCTGACCAGCGCGTTACCGGCATCGATCGACACGCCGGCGTCGGCATAGGTCAGGGGCTTCTCACTCATCCGCGAGGGGCAGTAGAGACAAGCCGCTTGGATTTCCACGCCGTTGTCGCCAAAAGGCGGCGCGAATGCTGCCTCGCCATATCGCCGTCCCCCTCATGGTGCTCTTCGCCTTTGCCGGCATTGGCGGGGTGCTGTTCGCGCAACTCGAGACCGGTGAACGGGGTATCCCGCCGCTCGACAGCTCGAACACGCTGGAGATCGGCGGAATCCACGTCGACGTCGGCGGTGCGGACGCCCAGAGCGCGCGCTATGCCGGCTGGCGCGTCGCTCAGCGACAAGGCTTCAAGTTGCTGTGGGCGAAAATGCACAATGCGCCCATCGGCCAGGCGCCGACGCTTCCCGACGGAACGCTCGACCAGATCGTCAGCTCGATCAATGTCGAGCGCGAGGAGATCGGACCCACCCGCTATATCGCCGACCTCGGTGTGTTGTTCGATCGCGTGCGCGCGGCGCCCTTCCTCGGCGTCGAGGGAGGGCAGGTCGAGCGATCCGTGCCGATGTTGCTGATCCCGGTGATGGTCTCGGGTGGGACCGCGACCACGGTGGAGCAGCGCAACGCCTGGCAGCGCGCCTGGGCTCAGTTCCGCACCTCGCAGAGCCCGATCGATTATGTCCGCGTCAGCGGCATGGGCGCCGATCCTTTGCTCATCAATGCCGCCCAAACCGCGCGGCCGGGCCGGGGCTGGTGGCGAAGCCTGCTTGAAATGTACGGAGCGGCCGATGTGCTCGTCGCCGAGGTGCAGCTGCAACGGCTCTATCCCGGCGGCCCGGCGCGAGGGCGATTCATCGCTCGTCACGGGCCTGACAATGAAATCATCGGCGGCTTCACGCTATCCGCACCGAACGGTGATGCAATCCCCGCGATGTTGGCGCAGGGCGCGCAGCGGATCGACCAACTTTACGCACAGGCGCTGGCGGCAGGAAGGCTGTCGCGCGACCCGTCGCTCAACTTGCCGCCGCCGCCGGTGTTGCCAGAGCTGCCGGTGGAGACAAGACCCGCGGCGAACGCCCTGACCGCGGTCCAGGTGCAAGTCACCGGGAACAATGTCACGGTCTACAATTTCGCGATGGCGCATCTGCGCACGCTGCCCGGGATTGCTTCGGCCACTCCGCAGCAGATCAATCCGGGCGGCACCAGCTACATATTGGTGCAATATAAAGGCGATATTTCACAGCTTGCCGCGGCGCTCAGCAGCCGCGGCTGGGTGGTCGACTTCGCGGGAACCGTTGTCCGGATGCATTCGAATTCGGAAAAGCCGCCGGCGCTGCCGCCCCCGCCGGTTCAGCCGCCGCCTGCTCAGCCTCCAGCCCAGAACGCACAGCCAACCACCAATCAGGCAACGCCGCGGCCATGAAGCAGGGGCCGGACCAGATCGCGCTCCCGCTCGACTGGCCGCAAAGCGATGGCGACGCCCGCTTCATCGTTTCGGCCGCCAATCAGGACGCGTTCGACCATTTCCGCAAGTTTAGCTTGTGGCCGGTCAAGGCGACCATCCTCACCGGCCCGCGGCGATCGGGACGAACATTGCTCGCGCGCAGCTTCATCGAGCGCGTCGGCGGCCGGTTATTCGACGAAGCTGACCGGCGCGACGAGGAGGAGCTGTTCCACGCGTGGAACCAGGCCCAGGACACGGGTCGCCCGCTGATCATGGTCGCCGATGGCGTGCCGCCGGCCTGGAGCCCGCGCTTGCCGGACCTCAAGACGCGTCTCGCAATCACACCGGTTGTGCGGATCCATCATCCGGACGACGTGCTCTTTCCGGCGCTGATCCAGCTTCAATTCGCCGACCGCGGCCTGCACATCCCCGGCGATGCGCTGCGCTTCATGTCCGATCGGCTGCACCGCGATTATTGGACGATCGAACGGGCGGTCGAAGCGGTCGACCGCTATGCGATTGCGGAGCGCGCGCGGCTGTCGCTGCCAACGATCCGCCGCGCGCTGATCGACGCGCGCATGATCGGCGAAGCCGCTTAGCCGCAGCGGATTTTGGTGATCTTCTTGTTGCCGTCGAGCCAGACGGTGACGCGATCTTCGCGATAATCCATCGTCAGAAAGGTGTTTGGTGGCGACCAGCGGAGCACCGCAGCCTTCGTCGCGCGCTTGATTGCGGTGCCTGTGGCGCTCGTCCGGGGCTGGCCGATAAACCGGTCGGTTCCGGTCGCCTCGCATTTGTGCCCTGGAGTGACTCCATGGACGGGCGTCGGTTGCGGCGGGCCGCCCTCAAGGGCTCCGGCTGAGGTGGGTGGCGGGTTGACGGCGCAGGCTGCGAGCAACGCCGCGACGGGAGCCACGATTCTACGCATCGACCGTCTCCTTGGCGACAACCCGGTTCATTTTCAGCCTGCCGCTTTCGATTCCGAACGCGAGCCGCCCTTCGACGAGGTCGAGGGCATCCTTGCCGAATTGCTCGAAGCGCCAGCCCGAAAGGATCTTGAGGTTCTTGCGAACGCCGGCGGCGAGCGCCTCCAGGTCGTCCGAACGGGCAATCAGCTTCGCCGCGACGCCCGTCTCCTTGGAGCGGATCTTGAGCAGCAGCTTGAGGAGGTCGCTGACCAGCGCTGCATCCTTGGTGAGCCCGGGACGCCGCGGCTCGCGGTCGGGCATTTCGTCGGGACCAAGCGGCTTCGCGCCCTGGATCGCGCCCATCAGGCGGGCGCCGATGTCGTTGGTCTTCCACCCCGAGGAGAGCCCGCGGATGCGCCCCAGATCGTCCTGCGTCTTTGGCGGATGGAGCACGATTTCATTGAGCGTGTCATCCTTGATGATCCGGCCGCGCGGCAAGTTCTTCTGCCGCGCCTCGGTTTCGCGCCACCCGGCGAGCGCCTTTAGCCGCCCGAGAATGGTCGCGTTGCGGCTCGGTAGCTTCAGCCGCTTCCACGCATCCTCTGGCGGGAAGGCGAAGCTCGACGGGTCCGCGAGCCGTTCCATCTCCTCGTCGAGCCAAGCCCCGCGGCCCGTCTTCTTCAGCTTCTCGACCATGCGCGGGAACACCGTGGCCAAATGGGTGACGTCGGCGATGGCATAATCGATCTGGCGCTTGTCGAGCGGCCGCCGGCCCCAGTCGGTGAATCGCGCGCCCTTGTCGAGGCTGTGGCCGAGCAGGCTCTCGATCAGATTGGAATAGCCGATCTGCTCGCCGTGACCGAGCGCCATCGCGGCAATTTGCGTATCGAACAGCGGGTGCGGGACCTTGCCGGTCAAATTGTGGATGATCTCCAGATCCTGCCCGCCGGCATGGAAGATCTTGAGGACTTCCTCGTTCTTGACGAACAGATCGAGCAGGGGCTTGAGGTCTATGCCCTCGGCTTTTGGATCGATCGCCGCCGCTTCGTCGGTGCTCGCGACCTGGATCAGGCAGAGGTCGGGCCAATAGGTATTCTCCCGCATGAACTCCGTGTCCACGGCGATGAACGGGTGCTCGGAGAGACGGCCCACCAGGGCCTTCAGCTCGTCCGACTTGGTAATCAGGGGATGGATACGCATGAGTCTTGCGATGGGCTTTAGCGGGGCCCTCGCCGGTTGACAAAAGGGTTCGCTCCAGTGAAGCGCGGCGCGCGTCATTCTCCACAATTTTATCGCGAACGGGCTGGACTTCCTCATGCACGCCTATCGTACCCACAGCTGCGCGGCGTTGCGCCTGAGCAACGTCGGCGAGACAGTCCGCCTGTCGGGCTGGGTTCATCGCAAGCGCGACCACGGCCAATTGCTGTTCGTCGACCTGCGCGATCATTACGGAATCACCCAGATCGTCACCGACACGGAATCGCCGGCGTTCAAGACGCTCGATCGGCTCCGCGTGGAGTCGGTGGTTACGGTGGATGGCGAAGTGGTCGCGCGCTCGGCTGAGACGGTAAATCCGAACCTCCCGACGGGCGAGATCGAAATTCGCGCCACTTCAGTGACGGTACAGTCGGCAGCGACCGAACTGCCGATGCCCGTCTTCGGCGAGCAGGACTACCCCGAGGAAATCCGCCTCAAATACCGCTATCTCGACCTCCGGCGCGATCAGCTTCACGCCAACATCATGCTGCGCTCGGCGGTGATCGCGTCGATCCGGCGGCGGATGGTCGACCAGGGCTTTACCGAGTTTCAGACGCCGATCCTGACCGCGAGCTCGCCAGAGGGCGCGCGTGACTATCTCGTTCCGAGCCGCGTCCACCCGGGCAAGTTCTACGCGCTTCCGCAAGCGCCGCAGATGTTCAAGCAGCTGATCATGGTCGCCGGCTTCGACCGCTATTTCCAGATCGCCCCGTGCTTCCGCGACGAGGACGCGCGCGCCGACCGCAGCCCCGGCGAATTCTACCAGCTCGATTTCGAGATGAGCTTTGTGACGCAAGACGATGTGTTCGCGGCCATCGAGCCGGTCCTGTCGGGCGTATTCGAGGAATTCGCCGACGGTCGCACGGTCACGCCGGCGGGCGAATTTCCGCGTATCCCGTACAAGGAAGCGCTGCTCAAATACGGCACCGACAAGCCCGACTTGCGAAACCCGCTGCTGATCAGCGACGTCGGCGAGCATTTCAAAGGCTCCGGCTTCGGTCTGTTCGCCAAGATCGCCGACGGCGGCGGGGTCGTCCGCGCCATCCCGGCGCCAGCCACAGCCGAGAAGAGCCGCAAGTTCTTCGACGACATGAACGAGTGGGCGCGGAGCGAAGGCTTCGCCGGCCTCGGTTATGCGACTTGCAAAAGCGGCGAGTGGGGCGGACCGATCGCCAAGAACCACGGCGAAGAGGGGATGAACCGCCTTGCCGAGGAGATGGGCCTTGGCCCGGACGATGGCATTTTCTTTGCCGCGGGCAAGGAAGCGGAGGCCGTCAGGCTCGCCGGCGCTGCGCGCACGTGCGTCGCCGAGCAGCTCGAGCTCATAGAAAAGGGCCAGTTCCGCTTCTGCTGGATCGTCGACTTCCCGATGTTCGAATATAACGAAGAGCAAAAGAAGATCGACTTCAGCCACAACCCGTTTTCGATGCCGCAGGGAGAGATGGGCGCGCTCGAAACCAAGGACCCGCTCGAGATCCTCGCCTGGCAATATGACATCGTCTGCAACGGGGTGGAGCTGAGCTCGGGCGCGATCCGCAACCACCGGCCGGACATCATGTACAAGGCGTTCGAGATCGCCGGTTATTCGCGCGACGAGGTCGACACGAACTTCTCGGGCATGATCAACGCGTTCAAGTTCGGCGCTCCGCCGCACGGCGGCTCGGCCCCGGGCATCGACCGCATCGTCATGCTCCTCGCCGACGAACCCAACATCCGCGAAGTCATCCTCTTCCCGATGAACCAGAAGGCGGAAGACTTGATGATGAACGCGCCGTCACCGGTGCTGCCCAAGCAGCTCAAGGAGCTGCACATCAAGATCGTCGCGGACTGAGCAACGCCAGTTAGCGATTGTTCGCGGCGCCGGCGGCGTTTAAATTCGCCTTGTGGCGGAATGGACAACCCAGCGCGATGACACGCTCGCGGCGCTCCGCGAGCATGTCGGTGAGCTGCAGCTGCCGCAAATTGCGCACGGCCGTCGAGCAATCATCCTGTTCGAAGGGCTCCAGGGCTCGGCCAAGAAGTTCGCGTTGAGGGAACTCACGGCGGCGTTCGATCCGTGCCATTTCACCGTCCATTCGACGCCGTTCGATCGGCGGGAGGCGAGCGAGGGGCATTGGCTGGCCCGCTTCTGGCGCCAACTGCCAAGCGCCGGAAACACCACGATCTTCTTCCGCAGCTGGTACCGCCGCGTGCTCGACGATCGTGTGCTTGGCCGAACAGCCGAGGAAACGATCCCGCGCGTATTCGACGAGATCAACGAGTTCGAGGCGCAGCAGCGCGATTACGGCACCTTGCTGGTCAAGCTCTACTTCGACGTCAGCGCCGACGTGCAGGAGCAGCGCGTCGCGCGCCGGCGGCAAAGTCCCTGGCGGGTGCGGGGTGCCGATGACGACTACATCCGCGCCGACGAGCCTGCGTACCAGACCGCGCTGGAGCAATTGCGTGGCAACACCGACACGCGCTGGTCGCCGTGGCGGACGATCGATGGCGACGACGAACAGCAGGCGGCGCTTGCCGCGCTCGAAGCGGTGGCCGAGGCCTGGTCGAAGGCTATGCCGGCCCGGCTGCCACAGGTCGTGACCAGCCCTCGCGTGGCTTAGCCGGGATAGCGGATCGCGATCACCTCGTAGCTTTTCTCGCCGCCGGGCAGGCGTACGATGCGCTCATCGCTGACCTTGGCGCCGATCAGCGCCCGGGCAATGGGAGCGCTCCAGCCGATCCGTCCGGCCGACGCATCGGTTTCGTCGTCGCCGACGATCGTGACGCTGCGGCGGTTGTCGTCCTCATCGGCCAATTCGACGGTGGCGCCGAACCTCACCTGATCCCGCGTCGGCTGGGCGGCGGGATCGACCACCTTGGCCTGCTTCATGATCCGCGCGAGGTGCGCCAGCCGGCGATCGATCTCGCGTAGGCGTCGCTTGCCGTAGATGTAATCGGCGTTCTCGGACCGATCTCCGAGCGACGCGGCCCAGGAGACGGTTTCGACGACCTTGGGCCGCTCGACCGCGAATAATTCGTCATATTCGGAGCGGATCCGCGCGAGCCCTCCGGGTGTGATGAAACGGTCCGCCACGCCAGCTGCGTATCAGGCCGGCCGGTCCTTCCCAAGGTAGCGGGAGACGTGGACCGCCGCCTGCTGCGGCGGGTTCGACCGCAGCGAATCATAAACGACGCTATTCTCTATCACGCGCTGAACGTAGGCGCGCGTTTCGGTGTACGGGATCGCCTCGATCCACTTGAGCACGTCGACCTGGCCGCGCGGGTCGCCATATTGCCGGACCCACTTGCCGACATTTCCGGAACCGGCGTTGTAGCTGGCCACGGCGAGCGGGACGTTGCCGCCCCAGATGTTGAGCATGCGCCGGAAATAGGCCGAGCCGATCATCACATTGTAGCTGGGATCGCTGATTAGCCGGTAACTGTCGAAGCCGACACCCATCTTGCCGGCCTGCTCGCGCGCGGTACCCACCATCAGCTGCATCATGCCGCGCGCGCCGGCGTGGCTGACCGCATAGGGGTCGAACGAGCTTTCCTGTCGGCTGATGCCGTGGGCGAGCGACCACAGCTCGCCCGAAACCGAGGTGCGCAGCGTCGGATAGGCCTGGCGGACGTAGAAGGCCGACCCCTTCACCCGCGCCATGCGCGACGTCCACACCGCAAGATCGTCACGGCCGATCTGCTGACCGAGTTGGACTGCCAGGTTGCGGTCGCCGTCATTGTCGAGCGACTCGGCCAAGGCCTTGACGAACAGGGCCTGTTCGGTCGACCGGCCCTGCTGTCCGAGCAGGCGGATCGCTTGCACCAGCCTCCGATTGTTGAACGCCGTGCGCTGCGGCGAGCTGGCGACGTATCGCGGCAGCGCTTCCGGCGGGGCCGTGACCGAACGGCCGAGCCGCTCGAGTGCGAGCTGTCCGTAGAACAGCTCGGGATAAGCGGCGGCGCGGAGAAAATAGGCGTTGGCCTGCTGGAGCCGGCCTGCAGCCAGCGCCGCTCGGCCCGCCCAATAATAGCCCTTGGTCTGCACTTGCAGCGAGCGCCCGGCCTGGGCGTAGCGGTCGAACATCGCGATCGCGCTTTGGGGGCGGTTGAGCCGGTCGAGCGCGGCGGTTCCCGCCAGCCAGGCGAGCGTGGTGTAATCGTCGCGGATCGCGATCGGCTGGTCGGCGACGCTAACGCCCGCAGGCAGGACGTCGTCGATCTGGCTGGCAACATTGAAGGCCGTGTTCCACTGACGGTCGGCGGCTGCGTCGCCCGCGATCAGGATCAGCATGTCGTAGAATCGTTCGGGATCGGTCGGCCTGACCGTGAATTGATGATCCCGGGCCGCCAACTGCGCCGCGGCGGCCGCATAATTGTTGGCGCGAAGCCAGCGCGCACGATCCATCAGCAGCCCGGCGTCGGTCGTCACGCTGCCGATTACCGCCTGGTAGCGGCTGTCGGCGTCGATCGTGCCCTGCTGCATGGCGACGCGCGCCGCGAAAGCCGCCTGCCGCTCAGGACTCGTCGCCGAGAGGAAACGCGCGGCATCGTCCGGCTTTTTGGCGAACAACAGCGCATCGACGCGTACATCATTGTCGGCGCGGGTGAAGCTGCTCCCGTAGCGATTCCAGATCGCCTGCTCGTCGTTAGGCCCGAGATCAGCCGAGCCCCATGCGCGGCGTGCAGCATCGAGCGCGTCGGCCGACCGGCCGACGGAGGCAAAAGCATCGGCGAGCCTTGCCCAGCCGGTCCCCGTCTTCGGTTTTAGGCTAGCGTAGAAGGCGAGGACCGTCGCCGGATTCTCTCCCGGCTGCATGGCGCGTTCGGCCCAGCCGCGCATCCTGGCCGCATCGGGCCAGTCCGGGTTCGCGATCAAGAAGCCCGCATAATCGCTGAAACGGTAATTGCTGCTCTGGCGAAGCGTGCGCCACAACCCGAGGGACGAGGAGACGCCTGGTGCGCCAACGGGCACGGCGGCATAACTCGCCGGCGGCGCATATTGCGCGGAGCTCGAAGGCGCGGTGGCCAGCAGCACCGGAATGATCACAGCGACACGCCACATGCTGGACATCTTGCCGTCCCGCTCCTTATCAGGCCGTGAACGCTGGCCCGGCGCGCAATTTAACGCTCCTCCAAGGAGGCAAGTTCATGTTTTTCGGCTCGATTCCGGCGCTTGTGACGCCATTTTCGGGCGGCCGTGTCGCCGAAGACACATTCGTCGAGTTCGTCGAATGGCAGATCGCCGAGGGCTCGAATGCGCTGGTGCCGTGCGGGACGACCGGCGAGGTGCCGACGCTGAGCGCCGACGAGCTTCGCGAACTGATCGCGCACGCGGTCCAGGTCGCGAAGGGCCGGGTGCCGGTGATCGCTGGCTGCGGAACCTACTCGACGGCCGGCTCGATCGAGCGCATTCGCGCCGCGGCCGACGTCGGGGCCGATGCGGCGCTGGTCGTCGTGCCTTATTACAACAAGCCGAGCCAGGCCGGGCTCGCGGCGCATTTCACCGCGATCGCGGATGCGTCGCCCTTGCCGATCGTGGTCTACAACGTGCCCTCCCGCACGGTCGCGGACATCTCGGTCGAAACGCTGGCCGAGATCGCAAAGCACCCGAAAATCGTCGCGGTGAAGGATGCAACGGGCAACCTCGGACGCGTGTCTGCCCAGCGGCTCGCGTGCGGCGAAGAGTTCATCCAGTTGTCGGGCAACGACGACATGGCGCTCGGCTTCAACGCGATGGGCGGTGTCGGTTGCATCTCGGTCACCGCGAATGTCGCGCCGAAGCTCTGCGCCGAGTTCCAAGGAGCGATGAAGGAAGCGCGCTGGGACGACGCGCTCAAGCTGCAGGACCGGCTTTATCCGCTCCACGCCGCCTTGTTCACGGATGCCTCGCCGGCGCCGACCAAATATGCGCTGACGCGGGTGCGGCCTGGCTTTCCGGCGGATGTTCGCCTGCCGCTGGTCGAAGCGTCGGACGCCTCGAAGCGCGCGGTCGATGCCGCGCTCGAGCACGCGGGGCTGATCTGACGACGCGATGGCCAAGCCGCTTCCGCAGCCGTTCGACAAGCAAAAGGTCGTGGCCGAAAACCGCCGCGCGCGTTACGATTATTTCATCGAGGAGAGGTTCGAGGCGGGCATCCAGCTCACCGGGACCGAGGTCAAGTCGCTGCGCCAGGGCGAGGGCTCGATCGCCGAGAGCTATGCCACCGCCGAAGGCGACGAGATCTGGCTGATCAACAGCCACATTCCCGAATACAGCCACGGCAATCGCCTCAATCATGAGCCGCGGCGGCCGCGGAAATTGTTGCTCAAGAACCGTGAGATCGCCAGGCTGCACGGCGCGGTCACGCGCCAGGGCCTGACGCTTGTCCCCTTGTCCGTCTATTTTAACGGGAGCGGCAGGGCGAAGGTCGAGGTGGCGCTGGCCCGGGGCAAGAAGGTGCATGACAAGCGCGAAACGGTGAAGGAGCGGGACTGGAAGCGGGAGCAGCAGCGGCTGCTCAGAAGCAATGGCTGAGGCGCGCCTTTCGCTCCTCAAGTGGCTGAAAGGCCATATCCCGACCCGCGAGACGATCGATCAATATCGACTGCTGCGCCCGTTCGCGTCGCATCTTCGCCATCCGTCACTATGGCGAATGAACCGCAGGTCGGTCCCGCGCGGCGTGGCGGTGGGGCTATTCGTTGCTGTCATCATCCCCGTGCTGCACACCTTCGTCGCCGCGCTCCTCGCGATTCCCGCTCGCGCCAATGTCGCCGTCGCGGCGCTTCTGACCCTGTTGGTCAATCCGCTCACGATCCCGCCGCTCTATTATGCCGCGTACCGCGTCGGCTCGTGGGAGCTCCATCACGACGCGAGCGTGATCAATCCAGGCACCGCCGAGCGTTTTTCCGGCGAGCTCGGCCGCATGCTGTTCTGGATTCACCAGGCGTCCGGGCCGATCGCAATGGGGATTCTGACGATCGCCACAATTGCCGCGGTCATCGGCTATGTCGTTGCGACGATTGGGTGGCGACTGTGGTCGGGGAGCCGCTGGCAGCAACGCCGCCGCTCAAAGCCCGAATGACCGCCGTTCGCAGCCAATAGACTTGCGGTCGTCGATTGATGTTCGCAGGGTGTCGAGCCGTCCGCTCAACAGGAGCCGTTCACTGGAGGGGTCATTCATGTTTCGAACAATCGCATTCGCACTGGCAACGACGGCGCTGGCAGCTTGCGCCAACCAGGTGTCGCCGCCGCCGACTGTCGTCGCCGTGCCGGCTCCAGCTGCGGCAGCCGAGCTCCCGTCGGTGCCGAAGTCGCAATACGGCACGTTCGGCTTCGACGTCGCGGGGATGGACCGCGGCGTTCCGCCGGGCGACAATTTCTACCAGTTCGCGAACGGCACCTGGGCGCGGAACACGCCGATCCCGCCGGACAAGTCGAACTACGGCGCTTTCAACTTACTCGACGATCTGTCGCACACGCGCACACAGGAAATCCTCGAACAGGCGAAGACCGACCCGAATTCGAAGATCGGCGCTGCCTATGGGACCTATCTCGACAGCGCGGCAATCGAGGCGAAGGGTCTTGCGCCCATCCAGCCGTGGCTGGCCCAGATCCGAGGGCTCAAGTCGAAGGCCGGCTATTCCGCGCTTGTCGCCGTGGCGAGCCGCAACGGCGTCGGCGGGCCGCTCGCCAGCTTCGTCAAGACCGACGACAAGGATCCGAACAGCTACATCATGAACTTGGCCCAGGCCGGGTTGGGCATGCCGGACCGTGATTATTATCTCTCGGCCGATCCCAAGCTCGCTCAGACCAAGGCCGTCTATGTGAAGCATGTCGCCGCCATGCTGTCGCTGGCCGGCGAGGCCAACGCCGATGCACGGGCCCGCGCGCTGGTCGCCTTTGAAACCGGCATTGCCAAAGTCCACTGGACCAAGGTCGAAAGCCGCGATTCCGAGAAAACCTACAACAAGATGAGCCTCGCCGCGCTGGGGCGCTTCGCGCCCGGCTTCGATTTCCCGTCTTATTTCAAGGCGCGCGGCGCGAACATTGGCCAGTTGATCGTCGCCCAGCCTTCAGCCGTGAAGGGGATTGCCCGGCTCGTCGGGGCGACGCCACTCCAGGTGCTGAAAGACCAGCTGCTCGTGCGCTCGCTGGACAATTATGCAGATGTGCTTCCGGCCGCGTTCGACAAGGAGAATTTCGCCTTTTACGGAACGACCCTGTCGGGAACCCCGCAGCAGGAGGAACGCTGGAAGCGCGCCGTCGACTATACGTTGGGCAGCCTGACGGATGATGTCAGCAAGCTCTACGTCGCCAAATATTTCCCGCCGGAAACCAAGGCGGCGGCCGACGAAATGGTCCGCAACATCATCGCGGCGATGAACCGGCGCATCGACGCGGTCGATTGGATGAGCCCCGACACCAAGGTCAAGGCGCACCAGAAGCTCGCGGCATTCACGCCGCGGATCGGCTATCCCTCGCAGTGGCACGATTATTCGACGCTGCAAGTCGTCCCCGGCGACGCCTTCGGTAACGAGCTTCGTTCGGTCCAGTGGCATAGCGACGACAATCTCTCGAAGCTGGGACAGCCGATCCGCCGCTGGGAATGGGGCCTGACCCCGATGACGGTGAATGCGCAGGCGAATTTCGAGATCGTCGCGATCACCTTTCCGGCGGCAATCCTGCAGCCGCCGTTCTTCGATCCGAATGCGGACCCGGCGGTGAATTACGGCGGAATCGGCGCCGTGATCGGCCACGAAATGAGCCACCATTTCGATGACCAGGGCGCAAAGTACGATCTGCAGGGCAAGCTCACCGACTGGTGGACGCCCTCGGACGTCTCCGCCTTCAAGTCGCGGCTCGACCGGCTCGAGGCCGAGTATAATGCCTACGAACCGCTGCCGGGGATGCACGTCAACGGCAAGCTGACGATGGGTGAGAACGTCGCCGACCTCGCCGGCCTGACGACTGCGCACGACGCATATCTCGCCTCGTTGGGCGGCAAGGCGCCTCCGCTGATCGACGGCTTCACCGCCGACCAGCGCTTCTATCTCGGCTGGGCGCAGGTGTGGCGGCGGAATTATCGCGAAGCGAACTTGCGCCAGCGGCTGCTCACCGATCCGCACTCACCGTCGGAGCAGCGCGCGAATATCGTCCGCAACATGGATGCTTGGTACCAGGCGTTCGAGGTGCAGCCCGGTCAGAAGTTGTACCTCGCTCCGGCGGACCGTGTCCGCATCTGGTAGGATGATGCACTTCTGGTAGCATGGGCGGCGACGCCCATGCTGTACCAGGAATTGCCTCGTATCGAATCCACCCCGCTCGACGGTTGGGAGCGTTGGCTCGCTCCTGCGCTGGCGGCGGCCGCTGGTCTCACCGGCGCGGTCGTCTTCGAGATCGCCGGGCAGACGCTCGTCGGCCTCGTCTCAATAATCGTGGGTATCGGAATTGCAGTCATCCTCGCGCGCCGGTCGCCCGCCGCACTAGCATCGACCGAACCGCTGGTGGCCGGGCCCGACTATTCGCTGGTCGGTTCGGCGCTGGGGATCTCCGCTGACCCTGTCGCGCTGACCGACGGCGAGGGAACGCTGCTCGTGGTGAACGTGGCTTACCGCGAGCGCTTCGGCGCCGCGCCGCCGCTTGCTCTGGCGGCGAGCGAGCAGGCGGGCCAGGCGTTGACGCTCGCGCGGTCGATGGCGTGGCGCGATGGCGGCGGCTGTGTTGCGGGCGTCGAGACGAAAGTGGGCACGAGCCGGGTGGAGGTCGACCGCGTCGGCGCGATGAACGACCTGTTGCTGTGGCACTTTCCGGCGGCGCCGGCGGGGGATCCCCTCAGCGCCGCCGCTCGTCAGATCGGCGGTCCGACTGGCCAGCGGCTCGCCGCGGCGGGCGTTCTTGCTGCCGTCGTCGACTTGAAAGGCCAAGTCATCGCCGCGAACAGCCTGTTCGCCGATCGGGCGATTCAAACCGGGCACGCCATTCACCATGCCCGCTTCGCTGATCTGGTCGAGGTCAGCGATAAGGAACAGATGCGGCTCCTCGCCGAAGGTGAAGCGGGCTCCGCATTTCGCGCGGTTCACGTTCCTGCCGATCCGATGGGCGAAGGCGGGGCGGGGACCTTCCTGCTGTTCGATCGCGGCCACGCCGATTCCGTTGGGCAATCGTCGAACCTGCAGGCGTTGCTCGACATACTTCCGATCGGCCTCGCGCTGGTCGACCGCGATGGCCGATTTCTGACCATGAATAGCGCGTTTCGCCAGGCGGCGGGCCTCAAGGGGTCGGCCATGCCGGTCTATCCGGGCGACCTGGTGGTCAAGGAGGACAAGGCCGCGGTTGCCGATGCGGTCCGGCGCAATTCGCGGGGACCGGCGATGTCCGGAGACCTTGCGGTACGGCTGATTCATCAGGGAACCGAGCCGGTCGCGCTGACGATCGCCGGCCTGCGCGGTCTTGGCGATGCCGCAGTGCTCCTCCTGCTCAAGGACAATAGCGAGGAGGCTAAGCTAAAGCGGCAGGTTGCGCAGGCGACGAAGATGCAGATGGTCGGCCAGCTCGCGGGCGGCGTCGCCCACGATTTCAACAACATCCTGACGGCGATCATCGGTCACTGCGACCTGATGCTGATGCGCCATACGCCGGGTGACAGCGACTATGACGACATTCAGCAGATCAAGTCGAATTCGAACCGCGCCGCGGGACTGACGCGGCAACTCCTCGCCTTTTCGCGGCAGCAGACGCTGCGGCCCCAAGTGTTGCAGCTCCCGGACGTAGTGTCCGAGGTGTCGCACCTGCTCAAGCGCCTGCTCGGCGAAACGGTCGAGTTGGTCGTCAAGCATGGCCGCTCTTTAGGGCCGATCCGGGCCGATCCGGGCCAGCTCGAGCAGGTCATCGTGAACCTCGCGGTCAATGCGCGGGATGCGATGGCCGTCAAGGGCGGCGGAACGCTCACAATCCAGACCTACGCGGTCAAATCCAATCAGGTGGCCGAGCTCGGCTCTGACATCCTGCCGATAGCCGATTACAGCGCGCTGTCGGTGGCCGATACCGGGACGGGAATCTCGTCGAGCGTCTTGGGCAAGATTTTCGAGCCCTTCTTCACCACCAAGGAAGTGGGGAAGGGGACGGGCCTCGGCCTATCGACCGTATACGGCATCGTGAAGCAGTCGGGCGGGTTCATCTTCGCCGATTCCAAGGTCGGCGAAGGCACGCGCTTCGTAATCTATTTGCCGGTTCACAGCGAGGATGCGGGCGCGGCCCGTTCCCGCATCCGGGGGCAAGCGAAAAAAGACGAGCTGTGGGGCAGCGGAACCGTCCTTCTGGTCGAGGATGAGCCGACGGTGCGGAGCGTCGCCGAGCGCGCTCTCACCCGGCATGGCTATACCGTGATTACCGCCGACAATGGCGAGGACGCACTCGAGATCCTCGCAAAGAATGAACCGGTCGACCTGTTGATCAGCGATGTCGTCATGCCGGGGATGGATGGTCCAACCATGGTGCAGGAGGCGCGGAAGAGCCGGCCGGATCTCAAGATCCTGTTCATGTCGGGCTATGCCGAGGAGCAGCTGAGGAAGTCGCTCGATATCGAGAACGTCAACTTCCTGCCCAAGCCCTTTTCGGTGATCGAGCTTGCCGAAGCGGCGCGACGCACGGTGATGGGCAAATAAGCTGTTTGCGGTTTCTCCCTCGCCGGTTATGCGAAGGGGGTCATGTCCGGTCCGTGTTCCATTCTGATCGTCGAGGACGAGCCGCTCATCGCCATGATGTTGGAGGATTTCCTCGATTCGCTGGGCCACAGGGTCCACGGCACCTGCGACACCGTCGAATGCGCGTTGGATGAGACCGAAAAAGGGGGGTTTGACCTCGCCATCCTCGACGTCAACCTTAAGGGGGAAAATGTCTGGCCGGTCGCGACCCGCCTGCGCCAGAAGAACGTGCCCTTCGTCATTGCCACGGGCGGCCACGTCGACCCGCCGCCGCCGGAGTTCAAGGACGCGCCGGTTATCGAAAAACCATACACGGTGGACCGGGTAACGCCCGCCATCGACGCCGCGTTCGCCGCCTAAGGCTCATCGCCGCCGCCGCGGCCGTGCCCATCCAATCACCATGTTCGATTTTCAGAGCCATTTGATCTTTCCCGCGCACGCGGTACCTCCCGCGGGTCCCTTGCCGCCCGGGGCGGAGCGGCTCTCTGCGCATACTCCGAGCGGCGAAACGGTGAAGGGCGTGCTGATCCCGCCGGACGAGCCGGATGCGACGCAAACGCTGATCCTCGGCTTCGGCGGAAACGCCTGGAACGCGCAGGATGTCGCCGAATATCTCCACGAACTGTACCCGGAGCATGCGGTCGTCGCCTTCCACTATCGGGGCTACGCGCCGTCCACCGGGTCGCCATCGGCCGAGGCACTGATCGCCGACGCTCCCTTGGTCTATGATTCTGCCGTGCGGGCCGCGCACCCGCGGCGGGTGGTCGGCGTTGGTTTCAGCATCGGCAGCGCCGTAGTCGCCCAGCTCACCGCTGCCCGCAAGCTCGACGGCCTGATCCTGGTTACTCCGTTTGATTCGTTGAAGGGCGTTGCTCAGTCGATGTATCCGTGGCTGCCAATCGGCCGGCTTTTCGACCACGAGATCGATGCCGCGGGTCCGCTTGGCCAAGCCAAGATGCCGATCGCCATCATTGCTGCCGAGCGCGACGAAATCGTGCCGGGCGACCGCACTGAAGCGCTGCGCAAAGTGGTTCCCGATCTGGTCTACGACCGCACCATCGAGCGGGCCGGCCATAATGACATCTACCGCCGGTCGGACTTTCAGGATGCGATGCGCGAGGCGCTTGACCGTCTCAAAGCGTGACAGTCGGCCCCTTGCTAGTGGACTGGGCTCCCTCCATATTCTTGAATTGAAGCGGCAAATTACGGCGGCGGATACGTTAACCGCCTTGCAGAGTTGATTGTGCCATAAAGCGGGCTAGCATGCCCAGGAGAGGCCGGCCGTTCGCGACCGGAGTATAAGGACAGGAATGACCAAGCTTTCAGGCGGCGACAGCAAGAGCACTCTTTACTGCTCGTTCTGCGGCAAGTCGCAGCACGAGGTCAGGAAGCTGATCGCCGGCCCAACGGTGTTCATTTGCGATGAATGCGTCGAGCTGTGCAACGACATCATCCGCGAGGAGTCGAAGTCCGCGTTGGTGAAGACCCGCGACGGAGTTCCGACGCCGTCCGAAATCTGCAAGGTGCTCGACGATTATGTGATCGGCCAGGATCGCGCCAAGCGCGTCCTCTCGGTCGCGGTCCACAACCACTATAAGCGCCTGTCGCACGGTGCGAAAACCGGCAACGAGGTCGAGCTCGCCAAATCGAACATCCTGCTGATCGGCCCGACCGGCTGCGGCAAGACGTTGCTGGCGCAGACGCTTGCACGGATTCTCGACGTGCCATTCACCATGGCCGATGCGACGACCCTCACCGAAGCGGGCTATGTCGGCGAAGACGTCGAGAACATCATCCTCAAGCTGCTCCAGGCGTCAGATTATAACGTCGAAAAGGCGCAGCGCGGCATCGTCTACATCGACGAAATCGACAAGATCAGCCGCAAATCGGACAATCCATCGATCACCCGCGACGTGTCGGGAGAGGGCGTCCAGCAGGCACTCCTGAAGCTGATGGAAGGCACGACCGCGAGCGTTCCGCCGCAGGGCGGCCGCAAGCACCCTCAGCAGGAATTCCTCCAGGTCGACACGACGAATATCCTGTTCATCTGCGGCGGGGCCTTTGCCGGTCTCGACAAGATCATCTCAGACCGGATGCAGGGCAAGTCGATGGGCTTCGGCGCCCATATCTCTGCGCCGGACGAGCGCAAGACCGGCGAGATCCTCCAGCACTGCGAGCCCGAGGACCTGCTCAAGTTCGGCCTGATTCCGGAATTCGTCGGCCGCCTGCCGGTGATCGCGACCCTGCTCGACCTTGACGAGACGGCCCTGGTGAAGATCCTGATCGAGCCGAAGAACGCGCTCATCAAGCAATATGCCAAGCTGTTCGACATGGAAGACGTGCAGCTCGAGTTTACTGATGACGCACTGCATTCGATTGCGGTCAAGGCGATCGACCGGAAGACCGGAGCGCGCGGGCTGCGCTCGATCCTCGAGGGGATTCTGCTCGACACCATGTTCGACCTTCCATCGATGGACGGCGTCGACGAGGTGCACATCGACCGCGATGTGGTCGAAGGGCGCAAGGAACCGGTTCGCGTCTATGCCGCCAAGGACAAGACCGGCGACGCGGCCTAGGCGGCGTCCTGCCTAGAGGGGCGCGGCAAAACCCCGGCAAGAATTCATCGGCTATCGCAGCCCGCGGACCGCTGCCAGCAGCTGCGTGCCGAACCGCTCCATCAGATGCTGGTCGCGGCCATAAGGGTCCGCCATGAACTGGACGCCACTCGCCGTCGGCTGTGCCGTCAGGTAGGTCATGTACACGGGGACCGGCTTGGGCAGGTCGACCTCTTCCTCGACCTTCGGGTCCTTGCCCCTGGGCACGTAGCCGCCGAACAGCCAGTTCGCGAAGCGCCTATAGTCCTCGACCCGAACGCAGCCGTTGCTGATCCACAGCTCGTTCTTGGTGAAATGCTCTTTCTCCGGCGAATCGTGGAGGTAGATGCCGAAGTAATTGGGCAGCATGAACTTCATCATGCCCATCGAGTTGGCCGGGCTGGGGAGGCGGCGCAGCCGCACGTCCTGCCGTCCGTCGACCACCGCCTGCCAATCGACATCGTGCGGGTCGATGGTCTTGGCGTCATCGCCATAATCGGCCAGCACCTGGTATTCGCGCTCGGTCAGGTAGCCGACGCCCTGGGCGACGATGCGCGGCCCGATGAGGTTGCGCACCAGCTCGGGCGGAACGTTCCAATACGGATTTACGCTCGCATATTTGATGTAGGCCGCCATCATCGGCGTTGCCGTCTCGGCCTTGCCGACGACGATTTTCATCTCGTCGACCTTGCGCCCATTCTCCCACATCGACAGGCGCGCGTCGCCGGCGTCGACCAGCACATATTTGCGTTGTTCCTCCGGCGCGGGAAGGCGTTTAGCCCTCTCCATGTTGATGATGATCAGCTGCTCATAATATTGCGCGCCGCGGTTGAGCGCTTCGATCGTCCCGGCGCCCGCGATCCCGTCGGGCTTGAAGCCGTGGACCGACTGGAATTCCTTCACCTGCGCCGCGAGCGCAGCATCATATTTATCCCCGGCGGCGGCGCCGAGGCGCGTGCGCAGCATGGCGACGCGCTCGCCGCTCATCCCGGCCTTGAGCGCCGGTCCGGCGGGGATAGGGAGCTGCGGCAGGCTGCCCCAGCGCTGCTGATATTTGACCAGGCCGCGCCGCAGGTCGGTGTAGATCGGGTTGACCGAGGTGAAGAAATCGACCGGAGCGCCGCTCCACGCGGCCAACGAGGCGTCACCCGCCGGGCTGCTGTCGCGGGCCGCGCGAGGAACCAACTCCTCGTCGATATAGATCATGTCGACGCCCTGCTCGATCGCAGGGGGAAGGTCGATCGGCTCGATGGCAGGCGCCCGGTTCTGCTCCGCGGCTGGCGATTGCCACGGTTGTCCGGACGGGGCCGGCCGCGCCATCCACGGTTCGGCCACCGGAACCTGCGGTGCAACCGCAGCCGGCGGTGGCGGGGGCGCTACGGGGCCGGGCACGGGCCAATTGCCGTTCCACTGCGCCATGGCAGCGGCCGGAATCGTGAGTGCGCTGAGCGCGAGAAGGGCATGGCGCATGGTCATGACGATATAATTAGGCATCGAAACTGAACGATTACAGAATCTTCCGTTCACTTCCGCCGCGATTTACTCACCTTCCAGCGGAAGCGTGTCGCGTTCTGCCGTGCGAGCGCCAAGTTTTTCGGCGATCCGTTCGACTTCCTCATCACTTGGAGCTTCGGGGAGCTCCTCGCCCGGGGCAAGCGCCTCATCGGGAATTCCCGGCCCGGTGCCGGCGATCGTCTCGTTGAGCGGCCGGTCATTGGGGCCGGTGCTGATCTTCTCGCGGTCATCAGCCATTTCGAGGCTCCTCGTCCTGTGTGTCCAGGCATAGCGAGCGCGGCCGCGCGAATGTTCCTGCCTTTGTTGCGCGCGGGAAGGGTGCAGCCCATATACTCATCCATGACTCGCTTTCTTCCGATCCTTCCACTCCGCGACATCGTCGTGTTCCCGCATCGTATCGTTCCGCTGTTCGTCGGCCGCGAAAAGTCCGTCGCGGCGCTGGAGGCGGCAATGGCCGCCGACAAGGAGCTGTTCCTGGTCGCGCAGCTCGATCCGGGCGAGGACGATCCCGACCGCGACGCGCTCTACGACCTCGGCGTCGTCGCAACCGCCATGCAGCTCCTGAAGCTCCCCGATGGCACTGTCCGCGTGCTGGTCGAGGGCGTGAAGCGCGCGCGCCTTGTCGATATGGTCCCGCGCGACAGCTACACGGTCGCTGAGGTCGAGGAGGTCGAGGAGGACGAGGCCGGCGGCCCCGAAGCGCAGGCTCTGATGCGCTCAGTCATCGACCAGTTCGAGAATTACGCCAAGCTCAACAAGCGCCTTCCGCCGGAAACCGGCATCCAGCTCGGCGAGATCGAGGACGCCTCGGCCTTGGCGGACGCGGTCGCATCCAATCTCTCGATCAAGGTCGCCGACAAGCAGGCGCTGCTCGGCGAGCTCAATCCCGCGCGGCGCATGGAGATGGTATTCGCCTTCATGGAAGGCGAGCTCGGCGTGCTCCAGGTGGAGAAGAAGATCCGCAGCCGCGTCAAACGCCAGATGGAGAAGACGCAGCGCGAATATTATCTCAACGAGCAGCTGAAGGCGATCCAGCGCGAGCTCGGCAATGAGAGCGAGGAAGGCGGCGACGAGCTCCAGGAGCTTGCCGAAAAGATCCGCAAGACGCGCCTCAGCAAGGAGGCGCGCAACCGCGCCAACGCCGAGTTCAAGAAGCTCCGCGCCATGGCCCCCATGTCGGCCGAGGCAACCGTCGCTCGCAACTATCTCGACGTGCTGCTTGGCCTGCCGTGGGGCAAGAAATCCAAGCTCAAGAAGGATATCGCCGAGGCCCAGCGGGTGCTCGACGAGGACCATTACGGTCTGGAGAAGGTCAAGGACCGGATCGTCGAATATCTGGCCGTGCAGGCCAGGACGAACAAACTCAAGGGCCCGATCCTGTGCCTCGTCGGGCCGCCCGGCGTCGGCAAGACTTCGCTCGGCCGCTCGATCGCGCGCGCCACGGGCCGTGAATTCGTCCGCCAGTCGCTCGGCGGCGTTCGTGACGAAGCCGAGATTCGAGGTCACCGCCGGACCTACATCGGCTCGCTGCCAGGCAAGATCATCTCGAACATCAAGAAAGCGGGGACGTCAAACCCGCTGTTCCTTCTCGATGAAATCGACAAGCTCGGCCAGGATTTCCGCGGCGACCCGTCATCGGCGCTGCTGGAGGTGCTCGACCCTGAGCAAAACAGCAAGTTTCAGGACCATTATCTGGAGCTCGATTACGACCTTTCGGACGTGATGTTCGTGACCACCGCCAACTCGCTCGACATGCCGCAGCCGCTGATGGACCGCATGGAGATCATCCGGCTCGAGGGTTACACCGAGGACGAGAAGGTGCAGATCGCCAAGCAGCACCTGATCCCCAAGCAGATGGAGGCGCATGGGCTGAAGGCCGAAGAACTCGTGTTCACCGACGATGGGCTTCGCAAGATGATCCAGCATTACACGCGCGAGGCCGGCGTTCGCACGCTCGAGCGTGAACTAGCGAAGGTAGCGCGCAAGTCGCTTCGCCAGATCCTCGAAGGCAAAGCCGAAAAGATCGAGCTGACCCCGGACAATCTTGGCGATTTTCTGGGCGTCCGGAAATTCCGCTATGGAATCGGCGAGGAAGAGGACCAGATCGGCGCGGTTACCGGTCTCGCCTGGACCGAGGTCGGCGGCGAGCTCCTGACGATCGAGGCCGTAACTGTCCCCGGCAAGGGCCAGATCAAGACCACTGGCAAGCTCGGCGAGGTGATGCAGGAGTCGATCCAGGCGGCGATGAGCTTCGTCAAGGCGCGTGCGCCGGCCTATGGCGTCAAGCCGTCGATTTTCGCGCGCAAGGATATCCACGTTCACTTGCCCGAAGGTGCGGTGCCCAAGGACGGACCTTCGGCCGGCATTGGGATGGTGACGGCGATAATCTCGACCCTGTCGGGGATCGCGGTCCGGCGCGACATTGCGATGACCGGCGAGGTCACGCTGCGCGGCCGCGTGCTCCCGATCGGCGGTCTCAAAGAGAAGCTGCTGGCCGCGCTGCGCGGCGGGATCACTACCGTCCTCATTCCGGCGGAGAATGAAAAGGACCTCGTCGAGCTTCCCTCAACCGTGAAGGAAGGGCTCGAGATCATTCCCGTCGACCACGTGGATCAGGTGCTTGCGCGCGCGCTTGTCGAGCCGCTGCATGCGATCGAGTGGACCGAGGACGACGACCGTGCGGCCGAACCGCCGGTCCATCCGCCCGGAACGACTGGCGAACCGGCCATTCGCCACTAGCCTGCGCGATCAGCCGCGCGGGATGTCGCGCGGATCGCGAATGATGCTCGTGACCATGCCGTAGTCGATCGCTTCCTCGGCGGTCATCCAGTGATTGCGGTGGATGTCCTTGTTGATGCGTTCGATCGGTTGTCCGGTTTCCTCCGATATGATGCGCACGAGACGTTCGCGCATCCGGAGAATCTCCTTGGCTTCGATCTCGATGTCCGCCGCCATCCCACGCGTCCCGCCCGCCGGTTGGTGGAGCAGGAAGCGCGTATTGGGGAGGCAGAAGCGGCGGTCCTTCGCTCCGGCGAGGAAGATGTGCGCGCCCGCGCTCGCGACCCAGCCAGTACCGATCATGTTCAGCAGGACGTCGTTGCGGACGAACCGGACCATGTCGTGGATCGTGTCGCCCGATTCGACGTGCCCGCCCGGCGAGTTGATATAGACGTCGATCGGTTCGTTCGTGTCGCGGTCGGCAAGCAGCAGCAGCCTCGAACAGACGTCGCGCGCCAGCCGGTCGTTGATGTCGCCGAAGATGAGCACCTTGCGTGTGCGAAGCAGCTCGGTTTCGATGCGGCTGACGAACTCGCCCGAGGTGGCATTTTGCTGGTCGGGTGCATCGTTTCTCATTTTTGGCTCCTCGCCTTCAATCGGGGATTTGCGGCTTATAGACGCGATGCCTGGCTTCGGGAGAGTCCCATGCTGAAACGGCGAATGGACATTTGAGCCACTGGACTCAGCCGTCGAGTCTTGCCTTAAGGATCGGCGCTGGCGCGTGCGAGTCTGGCCGCCGGTGAGGGAGAGCTTGGGGCATGAACAAGCAGGAACTGATCGGGAATGTCGCAGATCGCTCGGGGCTCAGCCGCAACGACGCGATGCGCGCCGTCGAAACGATGCTCGAAGTGATCACCTCGACGCTGAAGCGCGGCGATGAAGTGCGCCTCGTCGGATTCGGCAATTTCTCGGTTACCCGGCGCAAGCCCTCGACCGGTCGCAATCCGCGCACCGGAGAGCCGATGCAGATCAAGGCCAGCTCGCAGCCGAAATTCCGCCCGGGCAAGGTCCTCAAGGACGCGGTGCAATAGCTGGACAGAAGAAGCGGTGGCACTATATCCGCCGCTTTCCGCAACACGGCGGGCGCGTAGCTCAGCGGTAGAGCACACCCTTCACACGGGTGGGGTCACAGGTTCAATCCCTGTCGCGCCCACCAGACCGGCATTGGCGCGCGGCGAATTCAAGCTTCGAGATAGGCGGGCTGAAAGCTGCCGACGCGAAGCATTTCGGCCCAGTCCATGAACTGGATGTCGCGTCCCTTGCGGCGGATCAAGCCGTGGCGCTCCATATCGGCGAGCACCCGATTGACGTTGACCGAGGTTTGGCCGGTAATGTCGGCGATCTGTTGCTGGGTGAACGGATTGACCAGGCGGTCGTCGCCGGAGTGCATCCGGACGGCTGTCTCGCACAGCAAGTGAGCGACGCGTGCCGTCGAATCACGGCGACCGCAATTGACCAGCCATTCGTAGCCGACCTCTTCATTTCGCTGGACCGTGCACCAGAAGAAATGCTGCAACTCCCGGTGTTGCTGAACCAGCGGATCGAAATCGCGAGCCTGACCGATCATCACTTCGCTGCGAATGACTGCCTGGATGCCGTAATGCGCGGGGCCGTTGCGCGGAAGGATGCCTTCGCCGGGAAAGCGCAGCGCGACGATCTGGCGCCCTCCCGAGGCGTCGGGCTTGAACTTCGCCAATATGCCCGAACGGACGAACATGACTTCATTGCGCGGCGCGCCAGGATCGCGAAACGGCCGTCGCGGCTCGACCTCGATCAGGCGATGGGGCATCGCATCGAGAAGGTCGGCGAGGCGCGGGTCAAGACCCGCCGAGACCAACGTCTCGCGCAGCGATGCTGTTTGCCCAAGCGCCCTGGTGCGCCGACTCGCCATGCGGTCTCCCCGCGCAACGATACGCCCACGAAACGGCAGACGCACTAGTCTACATCGAAGGCACGCGGCGACTCATCGAAAGCTGCCAATGGCTTCCATCCTCACCTCCGCAGAGCCATCCTTGCCTTCACCATTGAGGCCCCTTAAGTGGCGCGCGCGGCCAAGAAAGCGCCTTCTATGCGTAAGCCGTGGCGATCGTAGCTCAGCTGGTTAGAGCACTGGTTTGTGGTACCAGGGGTCGGGGGTTCAAGTCCCCTCGGTCGCCCCATTTTTCAACCCAACGGACAGCAAACGCAAATGACCACGCCCTGGGGCCTGCCCGATTTCGACGGGCACGAGGAAATCCACTTCGTCACGGATGGAAAGTGCGGCCTCAAGGCGATCATAGCCGTCCACTCGACCCACCTAGGGCCCTCCGCTGGCGGCGCGCGGTTCTGGCACTATGCGCGGGATGACGAAGCGCTGACCGACGCACTGCGGCTGTCGCGCGGGATGAGCTACAAGAATGCCATGGCCGGACTCCCGCTGGGCGGCGGCAAGTCGGTCATTCTGGCCGACGAGAACCGCACCAAGACACCGGAAATGCTGCACGCGTTCGGCAACGCAGTGGGCGGGCTTGCGGGGCGCTATGTGACGGCTGAAGACGTCGGCATGAACGTCGCCGACATGGTCGAGATCGCCCGTTCGACGACCTTTGTCGCCGGTCTGCCGAACAGCGGTAGCGACGTCGGCGGTGATCCCGGCCCACACACCTCGCTCGGCGTGTTCCTCGGCATCAAGGCGGCTGTGAAGCACGCGCTCGGCAAGGACAATCTGTCGGGCCTGCACATCGCGCTCCAGGGCGCCGGCAGCGTCGCGACTGGCGTTGCACTGCATACCTCAGCGGAAGGCGCGAAACTCAGCATCGCCGACGTCGACCAGGCGAAGGCGCAGAAGCTCGCCGATGCGACCAATGGCCAGGTCGTCTCGACCGACGACATCCTCGGCCTCGAAGCGGATGTTGTCAGCCCGAACGCGCTTGGAGCAATCCTGACCGAGCAGTCGATCGCCGCGCTGAAAACCCCGATCGTGGCGGGCGGCGCGAACAACCAGCTGGCGAATCCTGGCGATGGCGAGCGGCTACATGCGCGGGGCATTCTCTATGCGCCCGATTACGTCATCAACGCCGGCGGGATCATCAATGTTTGCACCGAATATCTCGGGGATGGCGATGCCAGTCTGGTGCGCCAGCGGATCGAGGGCATCCCGCTGCGGCTCGAGCAGATCTGGGCCGAAAGTCAGCAGAGCGGGCGCGATCCGGCGGCTGTCGCCGACGCTATGGCGCAAAGGCTGATCGGCAGGGCATAAGCGCCTCCGTGCACGCTTTAGCTAACCCGGCCCGCTTCCTGCGTTTCGCCCGGCCCGCCACGACCTGGCTGGTGCTGATCGGTGCCGCGCTCGCGATTGCGGGTATGGCCGCGGGCCTCACGCTGACTCCGCCGGATTATCTGCAGGGCGAAACCGTTCGGATTCTCTATATCCATGTGCCCGCTGCGTGGCTCGGCATGGCCGGATGGTTCGGCATCGCGGCCGCGTCGGTGAGCCAGCTGGTGTGGCGCCATCCACTTGCCGCCGTCGCTGGCCGCGCCGTGGCGCCGGCAGGAGCGACTTTCGCGGCCATCTGCCTCGTAACCGGCTCGATCTGGGGCCGTCCGACCTGGGGCACGTGGTGGGAATGGGATGGCCGGCTGACATCCGTGCTGATCCTGTTCTTCCTCTATCTAGGCTACATCGCGCTCGCGTCCGCGGAGCGCGAGCGCGGCGGGGAGGGGCGCATCGCCGCCATCTACGGCCTGGTCGGCGCGATCAACCTGCCGATCATTCATTATTCCGTGCTGTGGTGGCGAACCCTCCACCAGGGCGAGAGCATCGGGCTCACCGGATCGTCGATCGACAATTCGATCCTGTGGCCGCTGCCGCTGACGATGATCGGCTTCACCTGCCTGTTCGCGGCGGCGACGCTGATGCGCATGCGCGCCGAGCTCGCCGAGGCCAAGGTCGAAGCGCGGATGCGGAGGATGGGACGCGAATGAACCCGTGGCCGTTTGTCGTTGCCGCGTATTTCGTGGCCGTCGCGCTGACTGCGGCGCTGCTGTTGTGGGCGTTCGCGTCGATGCGCCGCGCCGAAGCCGCCGCCGACGCCCTCAAGCGCCGATGAAGCCCAAGAACCAACGGCTGGTGCTGATCAGCGCGGCCATGGCCGCCGTGCTGCTCGCGGTCGTTCTCGCCATGTGGGGCCTGCGGGATCGCGCTTCATATTTCTACACGCCGGCGGACATCGTCGCGGGCAAGGCGACGGACGGGCAGCCGGCTCGCCTCGGCGGCATGGTCAAAAAGGGTTCGGTTTGGCGCGCTGGCGATGGCGTAACTATCCGCTTCGTCGTTACCGATGGCAAAGCCGAAACGCTCGTCCTCTTTCGTGGCATCGTCCCCGATCTGTTTCGCGAAGGCAGCGGAGCCGTTGCCGAAGGGAAGCTGCAGGGCGGTACGTTCGTCGCCGACACGATCCTCGCCAAGCATGACGAGCGCTACATGCCGCCGGAGCTTGGCAACCTCGCGGCGGAGCACAAGGCCGGAAAGACGCTCGAGAAATGATCGCCGAAGCGGGCCTTGCGGCGTTGTGGCTCGCGGCCGGGCTTTCCGCCTACCAGTTCGTCCTGATGCTGCTTGCGCTGAGAAGCGCGGTCGATGTCGTGCGGCCCATGCGCGCCGTCGCCGTCGTGCAGGGCGCGTTGACGTTGGTCGCCTTCGCGATGCTGCTGCTGGTGTTCGCGCGCAGCGACATGTCGGTCGCGCTGGTGTACGCCAACAGCAACAGCGCCAAGCCATTCATCTACAAGTTGGCCGGAACGTGGGGGAACCACGAGGGCTCGATGCTGATGTGGGTGACGATCCTCGCCGTCGCCGGCGCATGTCTCGCCTTGTTCTCGCGCCGGACCAGCGACCGCACGCTCGTAGCGGCACTCGGTAGCCAGGCCCTGCTGGCGCTCGGCTTCTATGCCTTCCTCCTGATCGCCTCGAACCCGTTCGCACGGCTGTTCCCGGCGCCGCCAGACGGGCAGGGGCTCAACCCCCTTCTGCAGGATCCCGGCCTCGCCTTCCACCCGCCAACGCTCTACCTCGGCTATGTCGGGCTGTCGGTCGCCTTCAGCCTCGCCGTGGGCGCGCTTCTTACCGGCGAGGTCGACGCCCAGCTCGCGCGCGCCATGCGGCCATGGGTTCTGGGGGCCTGGACGCTGCTGACGCTCGGCATCACCGCCGGCAGCTATTGGGCCTATTACGAGCTCGGCTGGGGCGGCTACTGGTTCTGGGACCCGGTCGAGAATGCCTCGCTTATGCCGTGGCTCGCGGCGACTGCTCTTGTCCACTCGATCAACGTGCTTGCCGCGCGCGGCGCGCTCAAGGCGTGGACGATGATGCTCGCCGTCATCGCCTTCTCGATGTCGATGGTCGGGACTTTCCTCGTACGCTCGGGAATCCTGACCTCGGTCCATGCGTTCGCGATCGATCCGCAGCGCGGCACGTTCCTGCTCGCGCTGCTCGCGATCTATGTTGGCGCCGCTTTCACCTTGTTCGCGGTGCGCGGAGCGACCCTCAAGGAAGGCGCACCGTTCGAGCTGGTCAGCCGCGAGACCGGGCTGGTGATCAACAACCTGATCCTGAGCGTGATCCTTGGGATCGTCTTCGTCGGGACGCTCTATCCCTTGTTCGTCGAGGCGGTGAGCGGCGAGAAGCTGTCGGTCGGCGCGCCCTACTTCAATGCGGTGGCGGGCCCGTTGGCGTTGGTCCTCGCGGTGCTGGTCGGGATCGGCCCATTGCTCAGCTGGCGGCGCCAACGGAGGCCCGTGCTCGTCCAGTTGAAACTGCCGGCTCTTCTCGCCGCCAGCGCGTTGGCGATCACGATCATCCTTGCTCCCGACATTCACATTCTGCCGCGCCTCGGCTTTGCGGCGGCCGCATTTCTGGCAGCCGCCAGCATCCTCCCGCTCGTCGGCCGCAATCCGCTCCGCTCGCCGCTTTCCACCTGGGGCATGGTCGTCGCCCATTTCGGCATTGCCGTCGCGCTTGCGGGCATGGCGGCCAACGCGGCCTTTTCGAGCGAGCGGCTTGCGGTCGCGAAGCCGGGCGAGACGCTCGGCGTCGGCCCATGGCTGGTTCAGCTTCGCGACGTGACGCCCGCAGCGGGCAAGAATTACACGGCGCTCGAGGCTGAGCTGCGCGCAACACGCGGCGAGGGTGTGGTCACGCTCAATCCGCAGACGCACTATTACAGCGACCCGCCGACGGAGACGAACGAGTCCGCCATCCAAACCTTCTGGAACGGCCAGCTCTATACCGTGCTGGGGAAATCGGATCCCTCGGGCGGCTGGCAGCTGCGGTTGTGGTGGAAGCCGTTCGTGACCCTGATCTGGGCGGGAGGCGCGCTGATCGCGCTCGGCGGGGCGCTCGCGCTGATCGGACGATTGTGGCGGTTGCGGCGTCGCCGCGAACCGCGGGACTGGCGTCGGGAACGCTATGCATGAGCCGCGGATTGCGCCTTATCCCGATCGTCCTTCTCCTGTTTGTCGTCGGCGGCCTCGCGTGGAATCTCGTTAAGCCCGCGGACCCATCGATCCCGTCGCAATTGGTTGAACGCGCGCTTCCACAATTCGTGCTCGCACCGGCGGTGCCGGCAAAGCCTGCGCTTGCATCGGCGGATTTTGGCCACGGCGAACCGCGTTTGCTCAACATCTTTGCGAGCTGGTGCGTGCCCTGCGTCGCCGAGGCGCCGATCCTTGGCGAGCTGCGACAGAAGGGCGTTAAAATCGACGCGATTGCCGTCCGCGACAGGCCTGACGCAGTTGCCGCCTTCCTCGCTAGTCATGGAGATCCTTACGAGCGGATTGGCCTTGATCCACAGAGCGATGTTCAGATTTCGCTCGGTTCCTCGGGGGTTCCGGAGACGTTCGTGATCGACGGCCGCGGCGTCATTCGCCGTCAGTATATCGGGCCACTGACTGCCGCGAACACTCCGGGCCTGATCCAGGAACTGAGGAGCCTGCGGTGAAGCGCGTCGCCTTGGCCTTGACGCTACTGGCCGCGGAGCCCTCGTTCGCCGACAGCAACCTGCCTCCGGCTTATTGGGCTAACCGCCAGCTGCCGGACGCCAGACAGGAGGCGCAAGCGCAATCCTTGATGGGTGAACTGCGCTGTCTCGTTTGCCAAGGGCAATCGATAGCGGATTCCGACGCCGAGCTTGCCGGAGACATGCGCGATCTCGTTCGCCGGCGCATTGCCGCAGGAGAAAGGCCGAGCGCAATCCGCACCTGGCTCGTCCAGCGCTACGGCACATGGATCAGCTACAAACCGACAGGCGAGCCTGCCGCATGGCCGTTGTGGCTCGCGCCGCTGGCGCTGTTGCTGATCGGCGCGTTGCTGGTCGGCCGACGCATCCTGCTGAGGGCGAAGAGCTGATGGGTTGGCTGCTCCTCTTGCTCCTCGCGGTTGCAAGCCTTGGTCTTCTCTGGGGACTCGGGGTCCGCGGCGGATTGCTTACCGCGAGCGCGGCGGCGCTGTTTCTCGGTGCCTCCGGCTATGCGCTGCAAGGAAGGCCCGGCGTGCCTGGCGCGCCTGCGGCCGCGGGCGAAGGTCACAATATCGTCCCGCTGACTGACGCACGCCACGCCTTCTACGGTCATTTCACCCCGGCCGAGAGCTGGCTGCGGATTTCCGAGGCGCTCGCGCGCGACGGCAAAAGCGAGGACGCCGTCGGGGTCCTGCAGAACGCGGTGAAGCGCTACCCGGGTGATCCGCAGCTGTGGGTCGGCCTCGGCAATGCGCTGGTCGATCATGCCCGCGGCCTGACACCGCCGGCCGAGCTCGCTTTTCAGCGCGCGGCTCAGATGGCGCCGGGCCATCCGGGCGCGCTCTTCTTCTACGGGCTGGCGCTCGCCCGCTCAGGCGATAGGCAGGGCGCGGTGGCGCAGTGGCAGCGGATCCTGATGACCGCCCCAAAGGATGCGGAATGGCGTCCGCTCGTCGAGCAGGGCGTCGCCGCGCTCAGCGAGCCGCCGCGAGGCGGAGCGCGCTAGGCGGGCGCGAACTTGAGGCCGAGCGCCTCGGCGACCGCCTGGTGGCGAATCTTGCCGCTCGAGACGTTGAGGCCGTTCGCCAGATGCTCGTCTTGCCGCATCGCTTCCTTTGCGCCGAGGTTCGCAATCCTCAGCGCGAACGGAAGGGTCGCGTTGTTGAGCGCAAAGGCGCTGGTGCGCGCGACGGCGCCAGGCATATTCGCCACGCAATAATGGATGATGCCGTCGACGACGTAGACGGGGTCGGCGTGGGTGGTCGCGTGGCTGGTTTCGAAGCAGCCGCCCTGGTCGATGGCGATGTCGACCAGCACAGACCCGCGCTTCATCGTCTTCAGCATGTCGCGCGTGACGAGCTTGGGTGCGGCGGCGCCGGGCACGAGCACCGCGCCGATCACCAGCTCGGCTTCCTTGACCGCGTTGGCGATCGCCGCGCGTGACGCATAGGCCGTCTTGATCTGGCTCGAGAAGAACATGTCGAGCTCGGCGAGCCGATCGTTGTTGATGTCGTAAATGGTGACGTCGGCGCGCATGCCTGTCGCCATTTGCGCGGCGTTCACGCCGGCAACGCCCCCGCCGAGAATCGCGACCTTGGCCGGTGCGACGCCGGGAACGCCGCCCAGCAGCACGCCGCGGCCGCCTTGCTCCTTCTCAAGATAATGCGCGCCGACCTGCACCGACATGCGGCCAGCGACCTCGCTCATCGGCTTGAGAAGCGGCAGCGAGCCATTCGCCGCGGTCACCGTTTCATAAGCTATACATGTCGCCCCGGATTTCATTAAGCCGAGCGCCTGCGGCTTGTCGGCGGCGAGATGGAGATAGGTGAACAGGATTTGGTCGGGCCTCAGGAGTTCGATTTCCTGCGGCTGCGGCTCCTTGACCTTGACGATCATCTCGGCGGCATCGAACACCGACTTGGCATCGGGAAGGATTTTCGCGCCCGCCTTCTCATAGGCCGAATCCGGGCAGTCGATCCCGTTGCCGGCTTTGGTTTCGACGAACAGCTCGTGTCCGTGCGCGAGCAACTCCGCGACAGAGGCGGGTGTCAGGCCGACGCGATATTCGTGGACCTTGATCTCTTTTGGCACTCCGATGCGCATTTATTCGTTGGCTCCGTCGATGGTTGCGCGGGCCTATAGACGGGCTTTTTGCCCCTGTCCCGTCCGATTGCGGGGCCGGAACGGCAGTGCTAGTGGAGCGCGTCCGTGATCGAGGTCTCGATCGCGGCTCAGGGGATGCGAGTTCGCGGTCTGTCGAGTCTGAACCTCAACACATGAACATCACCGCGACGGGGGGCGCCGTCACCGAAGCCCCACAAGACACTGCGCACGGCCATGCGCGGGGGCCCCTGTACAAGCTCGTCATCGGTTCCATCGGCATCGTCTATGGCGACATCGGCACCTCGCCGATCTACGCCTTCCGCGAGACCTTTGCCGGACACCACATCCTGATCCCCGACCGGCTCCACATCTACGGCGTGCTGAGTCTCATCTTCTGGTCGATGATGATCATCGTCACGTTGAAATATGTCACGATCATCATGCGCGCCGACAACAAGGGTGAGGGCGGCAGCCTCGCTTTGCTCGCGTTGATCAACCGCACCCTTAGCGGCAAGAAGAAGTGGACCGGCGGCATCGTCATGCTCGGCGTGTTCGCCACGGCCTTGTTCTACGGCGATTCGATGATCACCCCGGCGATCTCGGTGCTGTCGGCGGTCGAGGGCCTGACCACGGTCAATGCGAGCCTGGGGCCATTCGTGATCCCGATAGCGATCGGGATCCTGGTCGGGCTGTTTGCGATCCAGGCGCGCGGGACGGCCCGGGTGGGCCTGATGTTCGGCCCGGTCATGATCTTCTACTTCATCACGCTGGCCGTGCT
The DNA here is from genome assembly GCF_045810705.1 of Sphingomonas sp. GTDB lineage: Bacteria > Pseudomonadota > Alphaproteobacteria > Sphingomonadales > Sphingomonadaceae > Sphingomicrobium. The sequence goes on from NZ_JBJMVI010000019.1 coordinate 324,297, forward strand.
CGGCGTCATGCACATCAGGAACGATCCCGCGGTAATCAGCGCGATGTTCAATCCGATGAACGCCGTGCATTTCTTCACCGCCGATTTCATGCGGGCGTTCATCGCGATGGGCTCGGTCGTCCTTGCCGTGACTGGCGCCGAAGCTCTGTACGCCGACATGGGGCACTTCGGGCGCAAGCCGATCCGCATTTCGTGGGTCTATTTCGTCCTTCCCGCGCTGCTGCTGAATTACATGGGCCAGGGCGCGATGATTCTCTCGGCCGACCCGGCGACGGCGCTGGCCAAGGTCAAGGATCCGTTCTTCTATCTCGCACCCGATCAGCTGCGGCTGCCGCTGGTCCTGCTCGCCACTGCCGCCACGATCATCGCAAGCCAGGCGGTGATCTCCGGCGCCTTCTCGGTGACTCAGCAGGCGATCCAGCTCGGCTTCGTCCCGCGGCTGAGGATCACTCACACATCCGAGGCCGCCGCCGGCCAGATCTACATCCCGATCATCAACTGGGCGTTGATGACCATGGTCATCCTGCTCGTCCTGACCTTCCGCAGCTCGTCCAACCTGGCGGCGGCCTACGGTATTGCCGTGGTCGGAGCGATGGCCATCGACAGCATCCTGATCTCGGTCGTCCTGCGGCAGATGTGGAAATGGAACCGGTTGGTCGTGGCCGGCCTGCTGATCCTCTTCTTCAGCGTCGACTTCACCTATCTCACCGCAAACCTCCTCAAGATCCCGGCCGGGGGCTGGTTTCCGCTCCTCGTCGGCGCCGTCGCCTTCACCTTCCTCACGACCTGGGCGAAGGGCCGCCAGCTGATGATCAGCCGCATGAACGAGGCAAGCCTGCCGATGGAGATCTTCATCAAGTCGGCGGCGCCGAGCGCGGCACGCGTTCCCGGAACCGCGGTGTTCATGACCAGCTCGGCGACTGGCGTTCCCCACGCGCTCCTGCACAATCTCAAGCACAACAAGGTGCTCCACGAGCGCGTGATCTTGCTCACCGTCAGGATCGAGGACGTTCCTTATGTCGCCGAAGAGAAAAGGCTCGAAACCAAAGATTATGGCGCGGGCTTCTACCGAGTGATCCTGCGCTACGGCTTCATGGAAGAAATCGACGTTCCCGCCGCGCTCGCGCAGCTCAAGGACATCGGCAGCCAGTGCAAGATGATGGATACGAGCTTCTTCCTTGCTCGACAGACGTTGCTCGCCTCGTCGCGGCCGGGGATGGCCATCTGGCGCGAGAAATTGTTCGCCTGGATGCTGCGCAACGCCGAAAGCGCGATGGAGTTCTTCAAGCTCCCGACCAACCGCGTAGTCGAGCTCGGCAGCCAGGTGGAAATCTGAACCATCGCGGCGGTCCGCGCGTACCCGCGCCATGACTGACGCCATCTCCTGGATCGCGACGATCGCGACCATCATCGCCGCGTCGATGACCGCGGCAAACCTCGGCTCGCGGATCACCGGCTTCGGTTTTTGCGTGTTCCTGATCGGCTCGCTCGCCTGGCTCGCGACTGGGCTCATCACCCACCAGCCCGCGCTGACCTGGACCAATGTCGTGCTGACGCTGCTCAACATCTTCGGGATTTGGCGCTGGCTCGGTCGGCAGACCAAGGTCGAGGAGGGCGCTCGGGTCGCGTCGGAAGCCAGCGAGCAAACGCCGGGCGAGGCGTTGTTCCCGATCTCCCTGCTATCGCGCGCCGAGGTCGTGAGCGGCGGCGTCGAGCTTGGCCGCTGCATCGACGCCATGGCGGGCTGCCGCAGCGGGCGCCTCAGCTATGTCGTCGTCTCGCAGGGCGGCGTCGCCGGTGTCGGCGAAACCTTGCGTCGACTGCCCTGGACGGCCGCCAGCGTCGACGGCGAGCAGGTCATCGCGACTCTCGACCACGCTCGATTTGACCAACTCGAGCAAGTGCCGCGTGATCGATGGCCGGCGCGCTGATCGTTACGGCCGAACTCGCGCCGGCCGATTTCGCTTGGCTCGATCAGTTGCGGCGCGCTTATTATCCGTCCGATCGCAACCAGCTTCCCGCTCACCTCACCATGTTCCATTCCTTGCCGCCATCGGCTGAAGGGGAGGCGCGCAGAACCCTCGCCAGGCTTGCCTCGAACCCGTCGCCGCGCGCCAGCACCGAGGGACTGATGGACCTCGGCGGCGGCGTCGCATTCCGCGTCGTCTCACCCGAGCTCGATGCGATCCGCCGCGAGCTCGCCGCAGACTTTCGCGGCTTGCTGAGCGCACAGGACAGCGGCGGCTGGCGGCCGCACATCACGATCCAGAATAAGGTGCCGCTCAAGGAAGCGCGGGCGCTGCTCGCTCGCCTCGGAGCTGAGTTCCGTCCGCGGCCGCTCCGCATCGCCGGCCTCGGCCTTCACCGTTACCTTGGCGGCCCGTGGGAGGCCCTCGCGAGCTATGCGTTCCGCGGTCGCTAGGAGACTGCGCCAATCCCGGCGCAACTGAGGTCGAACGCCGCGAGCCCGGCCTCAAGCACCGAGGCCAGCATCGGCTGGTCCAGCAGCTCCTCGATCGCGCTGCTGGTGCCGCCACGGACCACGTCTTGCGCTTCCTCCATCGCCTCGTCCCAATCGGACGCTTCGTAGGTGCCCTGGCCGACCCAACAGAAAGCGACGACTTCGGCAAGCTGGTCCTCGCCGAGGTCCTCGAACACCGCCTGGAGCTCTTCCTCGACGCTGGTGTTGATGTCGTCATCGAGCACCGAGAGCGCGCCCTCCTGTTCGTCGTCGACATTGTCCGGATCCTCGCCGGCGTCATAGTCGCTGGCGGTTTGCGCTTCATATTCGCGGGCTCTGAGGATGATCCGGCAAAGCGTGTCGAGCGGGGTCAGGGGGTCCATGAACGTCGGTCTCCAATGCTGCGCTCAACGAGAGCAGCCGTAAGCGGTTCCTCGCGTTGACCGGTAGGATGCGCCCACCTATATCCCGCGCCTCCGGCGCCCTCGCGGCGGCGCGTTTCAGCCTTGGGGCGGAGTAGCTCAGCTGGTTAGAGCAGCGGAATCATAATCCGCGTGTCGGGGGTTCAAGTCCCTCCTCCGCTACCACCTTCTATCAAGCGTCAGATCGAGATCCCGGGCGCCAGCAGGCAGCTTGACGCTGTCTCGCTCAGCGATTCCCGCCAAAGCGGAGGGACTGCGCGTTGTGCGCAACCAATTCAGTCCCCAAAGGTTAACGCAACGATAACGATGGACGGGGATCGAGATCAGTTGGTTGGCGTGTTGATCCTGCTGGCGCTTGCGTCGCCCAATGCGTCGGTGCCGTTGCTCGATGCGACGGCCGCACGATCACTCGACGAGTTCGGTGCCTGTTTCACCAAAGCCGAGGAAGGCGTGGGGCGCGCCTGGGCATTTCTGCCCAACGGGCGCGGCGGCACTTTCACCGATTCCGGGGCACAAGGGTTGCCTGGCTCGTATTGGCTCCAGGTTCGCGGCGTGGGTGCGGCGACCCGGATCCGGCTGTTCGCCGCGGAAAGCAACCACAGTCCTTCAAACCCAATCAAGGCTGTCGAGCAGTGTCGGTAATCGCGGCCTTGTCAGCATCGCCAGGCCCGCGGGTCGGGCGCCGCGGCGCCGCTGCGATAGGCGGCATCGCTGTGGCGACGGCGCTGTCGGTCGCGATTCTGTCCGATTCCAAGTTGGGGCGCGCCGTGGGCGACGGCGTCAGCAGCAGCATCGAGAGCGTCAAGACGGTCGCGGCCATGCTGGCGGAACGTTCGCCGGGAGAGCGTCCCGACGGTGCGCTCGTCAACCTCAAGCCCAAGCGCCAGAGCGCTCTTCACGAGCGCGCGCTGCCCAAGGTGCGCGGACCCGCGGCGATCCCCTATGAGGCGCTGGTCGCGGCACCGCCCAATCCCGTAATCGCACCGCCACCCAAAGCGCCCCTGTACAATGTCGTCGCGGGCGGCCCGCCGGTTGTGATTGCACCGACGACTGGCGTGGTTCCAGGCACGCCGGGAGGACCGCCGGTCCTCACGGATATCCCGCTGCCTGGTGGGGGCGGAGGCGGAATCTTCTCGCCGCCGGTTGTCGCGGCTGCGCCCGACACGCCTCCCATACCGGTGACGCCGGTGCCGGAGCCGGCAGCATGGGCGATGATGCTCGTCGGCCTCGCGCTGATCGGCCGCGTGCTGCGCAAGGACGCGGCAGTTCTGCGGCGGGCGATCGGCTAGACGATGAGGGGCGGGGTCATTGCCGTCGCGGCCGCTGTGGTAGCTGCGAGCGCCGCGGCCTGGGCCTTTGCACTGCCTGACAGGGGAACGAGCATCGAGGCTGCGGCACAAGCCGCGTCTGCATCCGGGCCGGCGGGGCACGATCGCCTGTTCCTGACCAAGGCGCAGCTCGACCAGGCGATTGCCAGCGGTACGCTCGATCGGCCAGTCAAATCACTCTTGGCCGTCCGGGTGCCGCTGCATTTCGGCGATTATTCGTGGAATGACCGCGGCGTCCCCGCCGGTACGACCTGGCTCCGCATCGATCTTCGCTCTCAGCTTATTTCCGTCTTTCGCGCGGGGCACGAGATCGGCACAGCGGTGATCGTCTACGGCGGCGACAACAAGCAGACGCCCGCGGGCAAACTTCACATCCTCGCCAAGGCCCAGAACCACCGGTCGTCGCTTTACGACGCGGCGATGCCGTACACGCTGCGTCTCACCGGCGATGGCGTCTCGATCCACGCCAGCAACGTCAGTTGGGGCGCCGCGACTCATGGATGCATTGGTGTCCCGATGCCGTTCGCCGAGCGGCTGTTCAATGCGACCCGGGTCGGCGACGAGGTCGTCGTCGTCGGGCTCCCGCTCCGCGCGGCGACAGCGTAAGCGCGCCGTTAACCATAAGCCGTAACCCGAGCCCAAGGCAGCCGCCGCTACGCATGCCTCTCTCGAAGAGGGGCTTCCGTGCAGGCGAAAATCCGCTTTACCTTGTTACTGGCTGTATTGCTGTGCAGCCCGTTGCTGATCGGTGGCACCGTGCAGCGCGCCGACTTCAATGCGCGGCTTCTGGCGGCGCACAACGCCGAGCGAGTGCGGCTGGGAGTCCCGGCGTTGGCCTGGGACCCGGCGCTCGCCGCCGATGCGCGTGGCTGGGCCGACGAGCTCGCGGCGACCGGCCGCTTCGAACATTCCGTCGACGCGCCCGGCAGGCCGATTCAGGGCGAGAATTTGTGGGCGGGAACTCCGCGCGCCTTTGCGCCCGAAGCGATGGTCGCGCTCTGGGCCGCCGAAAAGGCCGACTATCGTCCCGGCCTGTTTCCCAACAACAGCCGCTCGGGCGATGTCGAGCGTGTCGGCCACTACACCCAGCTAATATGGCGCGGGTCGCGCCGTGTCGGTTGCGCCACCGCGGTTGGACGGCAGGAGGAATTCCTCGTCTGCCGCTACAGCGAAGCCGGCAACATCACCGGTCAGCGCCCCACCTGAGCGAAGGCCGCCGCCAGGTCCGCGATCAGGTCGTCGGGGTCTTCCAGCCCGATATGCAGGCGGACCAGGTTCCCCGCAGGCGCTTTTGACACCGTGCGCACCGGGTCGACCGGCAGCACCAGGCTTTCATAACCGCCCCAGCTGAACCCGATACCGAACAGCTCGAGGCTGTCGACGAAGGCAGCGCGCCGCTTAACGTCGGCGTCCTTCAATTCGAACGAGAGCAGGCCCGACGAGCCCTTGAAATCGCGCTTCCAGAGCTCGTGGCCGGGGCAGTCGGGCAGGGCAGGGTGCAGCACCAGGCCAACCTGCGGCTGCTCCTTCAACCAATGGGCGATTTTTAGCGCGCTCTCCTCATGCTGCCGGAGCCTCACGGCGAGGCTCCTCAGGCCCCGTGAGCCGAGCCAGGCGTCGTCGGGCGACACCGAATGCCCTAGATCCCAGCCCGTCTTCTGCAGGTGCGCGAAATGGGCCGCACTCGCGGTTGCGGCGCCGAGCATCACATCCGAGTGCCCGCCGACATATTTGCTGAGCGCGAGGATGCTGATGTCCACGCCCGCCGCGAGTGCGGGAAAGAGAAACGGCGAGGCCCACGTATTGTCGAGCAAGGTCACGATCCCCCGCTCGCGGGCGGCCGCACAGATTGCCGGCACGTCCTGCACTTCCATGGTCAGGCTGCCTGGGCTTTCGAGCAGGATCGCGCGGGTGCGGTCGGTGAAGAATTCGGCAATCGCGCTTCCAACCATCGGATCGTAATATTGTACTCCGATCCCCAGCCGCTTCAGGATCGTGTCGCAGAACTTCCGCGTCGGGCCATAGACGCTGTCGACGACGAGCAGCTCATCGCCCGCAGAAAGCACGGCGAGCAGCGCCCCCGTGATGGCGGCGAGCCCCGACGAGTAAAGCGCCGTTCCGGCACCGCCGGGCTCCAGCTCGGTCAGCGCTTCCGACAGCGCCCAATGAGTCGCGGTGCCTTGAAGCCCGTAATTATGCTGGCCCAGCCCCGGCCGTGCTTTTCGAAGCTCGTCGACGTTGTCGAACAGGATCGTCGAGGCGCGCTCGACCGGGACGTTGACCAGCCGCCCGCGCCATTCCTTGCGGCGTCCGCCGGTGACGAGCTTGGTTTCCGTGCCTGTCTTGCGATCGGTCATTCGCTGCCTTCAGGAAGGCGGTCGCTACGCAAGCAGGAAGCGGGACGATTCCCCAATCAACTCACAGCCCGGCGCGATCGTCCGTGCTGGAGTAGGGTTGCTCCTGGATCGTCGTGTCGATGTCGGCGAGATTGTAGAAGATGCACCGCGACAAAATGCCGCTGATGAGCAGGTAGGCGGCAAGAACCCACATGACGATCGTGGCCACGCCTGGAAGCACGCCGAGATAGGCGAGGGCCGCGAGCACAACTCCGACGACGATTCGAACTATCCGGTCTTGCCGTCCGACATTTTTGGCCATTGCCGCTATCCTCTTGTCAGTACCGAGATTCCTCTTGGTCCATGATAGGCCGGAACCAACATGAAGCAACGGTCGCGTTGCGCCTTGCTCGGCTGCCGGGGCTGATCACTTAAGTCTGGGGTCGCGTCAACAGAGTTCATGAAAAGCAAACGCCCGGATCGACCAGCGATCCGGGCGCCTTGCGTGACGATTGCTCGTCAGCCCCCTTGGATGTCGTCGCGGCGAACGTCCCCAGTCGCTCAGCCGCACCCCGAACTCGACCCAAGCCCAGCTCGTTTGGACTGCGAGTGACTAAGCGCGCCCGGGCCGCCTTGTCACGGCTGGAAATTGATTGAAGTTGCTTTTGTGACCCGCTGTGTCGGTGCAGCCACAGGGAGGTGCGGTTGCAAGTCGCGATCAATGGCCGCTAGAGCCCGCCCCCATGCGCTGGTCCCGTGCCTTTCTTCCGGTCCTCAAGGAAAGCCCTGCGGACGCCCAGATCGTCAGCCACAAGCTGATGCTGCGCGCTGGCCTGGTGCGCCAGACCGCCGCCGGGATCTACGCATGGCTGCCGCTGGGCTTCCGAGTCCTCAAGAAGATCGAGCAGATCGTGCGCGAGGAGCAGGACCGCGCCGGCGCGCTCGAGATGCTGATGCCGACGCTGCAGTCGGCCGAGCTGTGGCGGGAAAGCGGCCGCTACGACGCTTATGGGCCCGAAATGCTGCGCATTCGCGACCGTCACGAGCGCGAAATGCTCTACGGCCCGACCAACGAAGAGATGATCACCGCGCTCTTCCGCGACGACGTCAAGAGCTACCGCGACCTGCCACGCACGCTCTACCACATTCAGTGGAAGTTCCGCGACGAGGTCCGCCCGCGCTTCGGCGTGATGCGCGGCCGTGAGTTCCTGATGAAGGACGCCTACAGCTTCGACCTAGACGAGGCCGGCGCCCGGCAGAGCTATTACACCCAGATGCTCGCCTATCTGCGCACCTTCCAGCGCATGGGCATCCAGGCGGTGCCGATGAAAGCCGCATCCGGTCCGATCGGCGGCGACCTCAGCCATGAGTTCATCGTGCTGGCGCCGACCGGCGAGAGCGAAGTCTTCTACGACGCCGCTTACGAGGGCTTCGACTGGCAGCAATCGAATTTGAGCTATGGCGATGAAGCTGGCCTGCAGGGCCTGTTCGACCGCGTGAACTCGACCTACGCCGCGACCGACGAGACGCACGACGTCGCCAAATGGGAAGTGCTGCCGGAAGACAGCCGACGCACCGGGCGCGGCATCGAGGTCGGGCATATCTTCAATTTCGGCGACAAATATTCCGCCGCGATGGGCCTCAAGGTGTCGGGCCGCGACGGCAGCCCGGTCACGCCGATGATGGGCAGTTACGGCGTTGGCGTCTCGCGGCTGGTCGGCGCGATCATCGAAGCGAGCCATGACGAGGCCGGCATCGTCTGGCCTGAGGCGGTCGCGCCGTGGCGCGTCGGGCTGGTCACCATGCGCGCCGACGATGAACCGAGCGCCGCTGCCGCAGAGGCGATCTACACGCAGCTCAAGGCGGCCAGCGTCGAGACGCTCTACGACGACCGCGATGAGCGCGGCGGGGTCAAGCTCGGCTCGATGGATCTCATCGGCCTACCCTGGCAGGTCATTGTCGGTCCGCGCGGAATTGCGGCCGGCACCGTCGAGTTAAAGCGCCGTTCAACCGGCGAGCGCGAGGAGCTAAGTATTGAAAGCGCCCTCGCGAGACTGACGTCATGATCCTCAACCGTGCCGAGCGGATGCTCGCCCGACGTTACCTGCTGCCCGGACAGGGTGAAGGCTTCATCTTCCTCGTCGCCAGCATCAGCCTGCTTGCGGTGGCGCTCGGCGTGGCCGCGCTGATCATCGTGATGAGCGTGATGAACGGCTTCCGCGCCGAGCTGTTCGACAAGATCGTCGGCCTCAACGGCCATGCGGTCGTCCAGGGCTATGACGGGCGGCTAGGCGGCTGGGAACAGATTGCCGACGCCGCAAAGAAAACGCCGGGAGTCACCTCGGCCGTTCCGCTGATCGAGACGCCGCTCATGGCGACCGCCAACGGCCGTTTCGAAGGCGCACTGGTGCGCGGCATGCGCGTGTCGGACATCCGCAGCAACAGGACGATCATGGGCGGTGTCGTGGCCGGTGACATGCGGTCGGTGACACCTGGTAGCGGCAAGGTCGCGATCGGCTCGCGCCTCGCGGATACCCTCGGTGCCTATCCCGGAAGCCAGATCACTTTGTGGAATCCCGAAGGCCGCTCGACCGTGATGGGCACCGTTCCGCGTGAGGTCACCTACACCGTCGGCGCGGTGTTCGAGATCGGCGTCTACGATTACGACAAAGCGTTCGTTCTGCTGCCGATGCAAGACGCGCAGGAACTGCTGCTGATGGGCGATCAGGTCGGCATGGTCGAGATCCAGACCACCAATCCGGATCGCGTCGACGAGATCATCGCGCCGATCCGGCGCATGGTCCAGGGACGCGGCGGCATCGTCGACTGGCGCCAGATGAACTCGGCTTTGTTCCAGGCGCTCGAGGTGGAGCGCGTCGCGATGTTCGTCGTCCTGTCGCTGATCGTGCTCGTCGCGGTGTTCAATATCCTCTCCTCGCTGATCATGCTGGTTCGCGCCAAGACCCGCGACATCGCGATCCTCCGCACCATGGGCGCGAGCCGCCGCGGCATGATGAAAGTGTTCGTGACGGTTGGTGTCACCATCGGCTCGCTGGGGATCGTGCTCGGCATCGTCCTCGGCGCGATCTTTCTCTATTTCCGCCAGGACGTCGTCGACGGCATCCAGGCGGTGACCGGCCAGAATCTATGGGATCCGTCGGTTCGGTTTCTGACCGATTTGCCGGCCAAGCCCAATCCAGTGGAGATTGTCGCCATCATTTTGACCGCGCTGGTGCTGTCGTTCCTTGCGACGCTCTACCCGGCGTACAAGGCGGCGAGCACCGACCCGGTCCAGGTGCTTCGCTATGAGTGAGCCGGTTCTGGTCACCCGCGACCTCAAGCGCAGCTTCGTCCAAGGCGATGTCACGATCGAGGTGTTGCGCGGCGTCGATCTCGAGGTGGCTCCGGGCGAGATCGTCGCGCTTCTCGGCCCGTCCGGCTCCGGTAAGTCGACCCTGCTCCAGGCGGTCGGCCTGCTCGAGGGCGGGTTCCAGGGCTCGATCCGCCTCGCAGGCGAGGAGGCGTCGCGGCTCGACGACGAGGGCCGCACCCGCGTGCGCCGGGAGCTGCTCGGCTTCGTCTATCAGTTCCACCACCTCCTGCCCGAGTTCAACGCGGTCGAGAACGTCGTCCTGCCGCAGCTGGTGAAGGGCACGCAGCCGGAGGCCGCGCGCCAGCGGGCGCGGGAACTGCTCGGCACGCTGGGGTTGTCGGAGCGGCTCGATCATCGGCCGGCAAGGCTCTCTGGCGGCGAGCAGCAGCGCGTCGCTGTCGCCCGAGCGCTCGCCAACAAGCCCCCGCTGATCCTCGCCGACGAGCCCACCGGCAACCTCGACGAGCATACCGCCGACGTGGTCATCGCCGAGTTTCTCCGCCTCGTGCGGGGCGAGGGGACAGCCGCGCTGGTCGCGACCCACAATGAGCGCATGGCGGCCAAGATGGACCGCGTTGTGCGCCTTCACGAGGGGCGGCTCGAATAGTGGAGCCGGACCGGGATCGCCGCGTTCAAGCGCCCGTGCGCAGGCTCAACTGGACCACCATCGCGCTGATCGGCGGCCTCGTCCTGCTGGTGCTCGTCGTCGCTTATTTCGCCACTCGCGGAAACGACGATCAGGACAAATTGACGAACAGCCGGACCTCGATGGCGAACGGGGCGACCAACGAGAAAGCCTGCGCGAGCAAAGCGACCTACGACCTCATCAAGCGCGAGCTGTTTCGCCGGGCGGCACAGCTGCGCGGGAGCGATCAGGCCGCTTATGATCGGCTTTCCGCCTACGCCGTCGTGCGCATGGAAAATCCGGTGATGGAGAGCGAGGATCAATCGACCCACGCGGTAAATTGCTCGGGCTCGCTGTCCCTCGACCTGCCGCCGGGCGTGGCGGTTGTCGGCGGGCGCCGAACCTTGTCGTCGGATGTCGACTATAGCGTGCAGCCGGCCGCGGACGGCAGCGGGTCGGTCGTGCTGTTGCGCAACGCGGACGCGATCATCACGCCGCTCGCGACACTTTCGCGGGTCGCGCAAGCGCCGCCTGCGTCAAGCGCGCCAGCGGAGCAGAATGGCATCGCTCCGCAAGCGCTAAGTGGCGGTGCAATCCAGACACCGCTGCCACCGGCCGCACCGCAGACGCCCACCGCGCGGCCCAGCTCCGGCTGCGCCAACGCCCGGTCGAGAGGCGAAATCGCCGTCTGCGGCGACAGCACATTGGCGGCCCTCGATCGCGATATGTCCATCGAATACGGCCGCGCGGTCGGCGTCGCCACGCCCGAGCAGCGCGACCAGCTCCGCCAGACGGCGCAGCGCTTCTATGCCTATCGCGACCGCTGTCCGGACCGCCAATGCATGGCGGCCGCTTACGCTGGCCGCGTGCGCGAGATCCGCGACATCATCGAGGGACGTTGGCAGGCGCCGCGCTAATTTGGGGATAAGTGACCGCCGCGCGCTTTCCTGATCCCGGGGCGTATCCCATAAACAGACTGTGACTCAGCCGTACGTTCCGCTCCGCGTCTTCTCCTCCTTCACCATGCTCGAAGGCGCGATGGAGCCCAAGACGATCGCCGAGCGCGGCGCGAAGCTCGGCTTCCCCGCCGTCGCGCTGACCGACCGCAACGGGCTCTATGGCGTGATGCCGTTCAGCGAAGCCTGCTTCGCCAAAGGCGTGCAACCGATCGTGGGCGCGATGCTCGCCGTGTCTCGGCCCGCCGACCTTGGCGGTGAGCAGCGCATCGACTGGCTGGCCCTGCTCGCCAAGGACGATCAAGGCTATGCGAACCTCTGCAAGCTCGTCTCCGCGGCGCATCTCGATCGACCCGTCGAGGAAGACCCGCACGTCGAATTCGAGCGCCTGAAGGACTTCGGCGAGGGCCTCATCGCGCTCACCGCCGGCCGCGAAGGCGCGCTTGCCCGGCTGATCGCGGATGGCCAGCAGATCAAGGCCGCAGGCTATCTGGACCACCTCCAGGCACTGTTCCCCGAACGCCTGTACGTCGAGCTGTCGCGCCGGCACGATGCGACCGAGGAAGCCGCGGAGGCGTCGCTTCTCGACCTCGCTTATGCGCGCGACCTGCCGTTGGTTGCGACCAACCCCGCGGCCTATGCCGATCCAAGCTATCACGCCGCGCACGACGCCATGCTGTGCATCGCCAGCTCGGCCTATGTGGAAAGCAGCGACCGCGTCAGCTCCTCGCCCGATGCCTGGCTCAAGGATAGCGCCGCGGTAGCCGAGCTGTTCGCCGATTTGCCCGAAGCGATCGCCAATACGGCCGTAATTGCGCGGCGCTGCGCCGTCGCGGCCCCCAACCGCAGGCCAATCCTTCCGCGGCTCAGCGACAATGAGGATGAGCAGCTCCGCCGCGACGCCCATGCCGGGCTTGCCGTGCGGCTCGAGGGCCGCGCCGCCGAGGACCAGCAGCACTACCGCGAGCGCCTCGACTATGAGCTCGAGGTGATCACCGGCATGGGCTTTGCGGGTTACTTCCTGATCGTCGCCGACTTCATCAAATGGGCGAAGGCGAACGACATCCCGGTGGGGCCCGGCCGCGGTTCCGGCGCGGGCTCGGTCGTCGCCTGGGCGCTCACCATCACCGACCTCGACCCGATCGCGCTCGACCTGCTGTTCGAGCGGTTCCTCAACCCCGAGCGCGTGTCGATGCCCGACTTCGACATCGACTTCTGCGAAACCCACCGCGACAAGGTCATCCAGTACGTCCAGCGGAAGTACGGACGCGACCGGGTCGCGCAGATCATCACCTTCGGCCGCCTAAAGGCGCGCGCGGTGCTGAAGGACACCGGCCGTGTCCTGCAGATGAGCTACGGGCACGTCGACCGGCTCGCCAAGCTCATCCCCAACCATCCAACCGATCCGTGGACGCTCGAACGGTCGTTGAACGGCATTTCGGAGCTGGCCGCCGAGTACAAGGCCGAGCCCGAGGTGAAACGGCTGTTCGACCTCGCGATGAAGCTAGAGGGCCTGCCGCGCCATGCTTCGACCCACGCCGCCGGCGTGGTCATCGGCGACCGGCCGCTCGACGAGCTCGTGCCCCTGTACCGTGACCCGCGCTCCGACACGCCCGTCACCCAGTTCGACATGAAATATGTCGAGGCGGCGGGGCTGGTGAAGTTCGACTTCCTCGGCCTCAAGACGCTCTCGGTGCTGAAGGAAGGCCGCCGCCTTCTAGCGGAGCAGGGGGTCGAGGTCGATTTCGAGAAGCTGCCGTGGGACGACCCGACGGTCTACGAGCTGATCCAGCGCGGCGATGCGGTCGGTGTGTTCCAGCTCGAATCCGAAGGCATGCGGCGGACCCTGGCGGCCATTCGCCCGACCAGCTTTGGCGACGTGGTTGCGCTCGTCGCGCTCTATCGGCCCGGCCCGATGGACAACATCGGGATGTTCGGAGACCGCAAGAACGGACGGACGAGGATCGAATATCCGCACCCTTTGCTCGAGCGCATCCTCGCCGAGACCTACGGCATCTTCGTCTACCAGGAGCAGGTGATGCAGGCGGCGCAGCTGCTCGCCGGCTACACGCTTGGACAGGCCGACCTGCTTCGCCGCGCCATGGGCAAGAAGATCCAGTCCGAGATGGACGCCCAGCGCGAGACCTTCGTCAACGGCTGCGCGACCCACAACAACATCCCGCCGGCCAAGGCCGAAGAGCTGTTCGACTTGATCGACAAGTTCGCCGGCTATGGCTTCAACAAGAGCCATGCGGCCGCCTACGCACTGGTCGCTTACCAGACCGCCTGGCTCAAGGCGCACCACCGCGCCGAATTCTACGCCGCATCGATGAGCTTCGACCTGGCGCTCACCGACAAGCTCGGGATTTTCGTCGAGGACATGCGCCGCGGAGGGGTCGAGTGCCTGCCGCCCGACATCAATGCGAGCGACGCTTTCTTCACGGTCGAAGACGGAGCGGTCCGCTATGCGCTCGGAGCGCTCAAGGGCGTCGGCGAGAAAGCGATGGAAGCGCTGGTTGAGGAACGCGAGCGCGGCGGGCCGTTCACCAGCCTCGAGGATTTCGCGGCGCGCATCGATCCGCGTCTGCTCAACCGCCGCCAGCTGGAAAGCCTGGCCGCGGCGGGCGCCTTCGACAGCATCAAGCCCGAGCGCGCCGCGGTATTCGCCGCGGCCGAGACGATCCTCGCCCACGCGGCAAGCGCGCACGACCAGCGGACCAGCGGCCAGGCGGGTCTGTTCGGCGCCAATTCGGCCGAGGCCGCGCCGATCCGGCTGCCGCGCGACGCCGGGTGGACGCTCGCCCAGCGCATGGCCGCCGAGCGCGACGCGTTCGGTTTCTATTTCTCGGCCCACCCGGTCGACGCTTCCCGGCACCTGCTTGCGGCGCACAAGGTCAAGACCTTCGCCGAAATCGCGGAGACCTATGTCGCGGAAGGCGAGCGGGTGGGGTCGACCATGGCCGGCCTCGTCGAGGAGGCGCGCTGGCGCACGTCAGCGAAAGGTCGCCGCTACATGATGGCGACGCTGAGCGACCGCAGCGGCCAGTTCGTCGCGACCGCATTTGACGACGAGGTCACCGCAGCACTCGAAGAGGCGGCGAAGGCCGGACAGTGCGGATTACTGAGCGTCGAGCTCGACCGGCGGGCCGGCGACGAGACGCCGCGGGTGACCGTCAAGCGGTTCCAGCCGCTCGCCGACCTTGCCAGGCGCACGCGGCTGCAGATGACCGTCCGCGTACCGGACAGTGGAGCGGCGGAGCGCATCGCCCGCGAACTGGCGGAAATGCGAGGATCGAACGGCCTCGTGCGCTTCATCGTCCCGATGTCCTCGGGTGGAGAAGCAGTCATCGTCGCCGGCCGCGATTTTGCGCTCGATGCCGAGATCGCCGCCCGGATCGAGCGCATCAGCGGCGAGGGGAGCGTCGACCTCTCGGTCCAAGAGCCGCCGAAGCTCGCCCTCGTCGGCTAGGCTCAGGCCATCCAGAAGCCGTCGCGGTTCACGAGGCTCGTGACGCGCGCGTTCTGCTCCTCGCTCAGCTCCTTCTTGAAGCTGGGAAAGACCTGCTCTTCCTCCATGTGCGCATGGCTAGCGACAAGCTGCCGGAACTCGCGAACCTTCTCGAGCCAGGTCGGAGAGTCCGAGCCCATCTTGTTGAGCTCATAGATGAAGGTCTTGATGTAGCCGTGCTCGCCCTCGAGGTGATCGGCGTCGCCCGCCTCGTTCGCCTCGCGCAGCGCCGGATAGACCACCATCTCTTCCTGGTGCGCATGCTTCTCGAGCGCATGGGTCAGCTTCATCAGCAGCATTTTGCGCTTGAATGTCTGCGTCTCGTCGGTCGCCAGCATCTTGTCGAACAGCGCGAGCGCCAGGTCGTGCTCGGTCGCGAGGATCGCGTCCCAGTCGCCGGCGGCCGCTTCCATGCCCTGCATCAGGGCCTTGCGGCCGAAATTTGCTGCGAAGCCGATCGCCACGCCGCCAAGCGCCGCGGCAACCACCGGGCCGGCGCCTTCGCTCCACGAGAATGCGCTGCGTTCGCCGCTGTTGCTCGTGCTGCGGCGATTGCCGCGGCTAGCGCGATTCTCGCTCGAGCTGCTGCTGTTCGACGGGCGGCTTTGGGTACGCGTAACCATAACTCCTCCTCTGCCTGGATTTACCGCGTTAAACGGATAGGGGAGGGGCGGCGTTCCTGTTGCGAACCGCTTTCTGAGCTCGCTTCGGCGCTTTGTCCTAAAGGCTGTTCTGCGACGTCTCCGGCTGCTCGGGCGGCGGGGTGGGCGCGGCCGAATTGGCCGGCGCGGGAGCGGGCTCCAGCGGCTCGGTCGAAGCCGGCGGAAGCTCACTGACCGCATTCTCGAGCGGCGGCAGCGGCTTCTTCGCCTCATACTCCTCGCCCGGCAGCGGCCCGGTCTTCCTGGCGACCGGCGGCGGCGCTTTGTTCACCGGCGCCACGGCGCCCCGGTAAATGCAGCTGTCGAGCCCGTCGCGTCCGACCGTCCCGATCCTCGCGGCGATTATGTTGCCATAGCGGCGCGTGAAGCCCTTGGGGGCGACGGCTCCGCGTTCCTTGGGCAATGGCAACACCGCTGCGATCCGGGCGGCCTCTACCGCGCTCATCGCGCTGGCGTCATGCCCGAAATAGCGCTGCGAGCCCGCGTTCACGCCATAGGTCCCGACGCCGGTCTCGGCGAGGTTGAGATAGACCTCCATGATCCGGCGCTTGCCCCACAAATGCTCGATCAGGAATGTGAACCAGGCTTCGACGCCTTTCCGGGCATAGCCGCCGCCTTGCCACAGGAAGGCGTTCTTCGCCGTCTGCTGGCTGATCGTCGACCCGCCACGGATTCGCCCACCAGACGCGTTGCGCTGCATTGCATTTTCAATGGCTTGGTAGTCGAACCCGTGATGCGAGCAGAACTTCCCATCCTCGGCGGCAATCGCGGCGCGGACCATGTCGCGATCGATCTCGCCAATCGGCATCCAGTCACGATGCGCGCCGCGGCCGGCGACCAGATCGCCGAGCATCGTGATCGTGGTCGGCGGGTTGATGAAGCGATAAGCCAGCACCCACAGGATCGAGGCGGCCACGAACCCGACGATCAGCTTGACGATCCAGCCAAAAATTCGGCCGAGGATCGAGCCCCGCGGCCGCCGGCGCTTGTAGCGCGGAATCGTGGACTTTCGCTTCGCCATTGCGATTGCGTAGCGGATTTGCCCGCGCTGCCAAGACCTCGCCTTGCCGCAGTGCGGCAGCGCATTTACATCGGCTTGAGATGACCTCGACCAACGACATCCGCCGCGGCTTCCTCGATTATTTCGAGAAGAGCGGACACGCGCGGGTGCCGTCGGCGCCGCTGGTGCCTCAGAACGACCCGACGTTGATGTTCGTCAACGCCGGCATGGTGCCGTTCAAGAACGTCTTCACCGGCCTCGAGACGCGGCCGTACAAGACCGCCGCCAGCTCGCAGAAATGCGTCCGCGCGGGCGGTAAGCACAACGACCTCGACAATGTCGGCTACACCGCGCGCCACCACACCTTCTTCGAAATGCTCGGGAATTTCTCTTTCGGCGACTATTTCAAGGATCGTGCGATCGAGCTTGCGTGGAACCTGCTGACCAAGGAGTGGGGCGTCAGCCCGGACCGGCTGACCGCCACCGTCTATCATACCGACGACGAAGCGTTCGATCTGTGGAAGAAGATCTCGGGCCTTTCCGAGAGCCGGATCATTCGCATCCCGACCAAGGACAATTTCTGGGCGATGGGCGACGACGGCCCGTGCGGACCCTGCTCTGAGATCTTCTACGACCATGGCGATCACCTCCCCGGCGGCCCGCCTGGCAGCCCCGAGGAGGACGGCGACCGGTTCGTCGAGATCTGGAACCTCGTCTTCATGCAATATGAGCAGGCGGCGAACGAGATCGTCTCGGAGCTGCCGAGCAAGAGCATCGACACCGGCATGGGCCTCGAGCGCATCGCCGCGGTCCTCCAGGGCGTCCACGACAATTACGACACGGATGTGTTCAAGGCGCTGATCGACGCCTCGCAGTCGCTGAGCGGCAACCATGCCGCCGACATGACCGCGAGCCATCGCATCATCGCTGACCATCTGCGCGCTTCGGGCTTCCTGATCGCGGACGGCGTCCTGCCCGCGAACGAGGGCAGGGGCTATGTCCTTCGCAGGATCATGCGGCGGGCCATGCGCCATGCTCACCTGCTCGGGGCGAAGGAGCCGCTGATGTGGCGCCTCGTGCCGGCGCTGGTCGCCGAGATGGGCTCCGCTTATCCCGAGCTGCTCCGTGCGCAGCCGCTGATCGAGGCGACGCTGAGCCAGGAGGAAACGCGCTTCCGCCAGACGCTCGCGAATGGTCTCAAGCTGCTCGACGACGCGACGGCCGAACTGGGCGAGGGCGGCACGCTGCCGGGCGAGACCGCGTTCAAGCTCTACGACACTTTTGGTTTCCCGTTCGACCTTACCGAGCAGGCGCTGATCGAGCGCGGCCTCAAGGTCGACCAGGCGGGCTTTGACGCCGCCATGGCCGGGCAGAAGGCCAAGGCGCGCGCCGCCTGGAAAGGCTCCGGTTCGAAAGCGAGCGAGGACATCTGGTTCGACCTCGTCGAGGAACATGGCGCGACCGAGTTCACCGGTTACTCGGGTGACGAAGGCGAAGGCGTCGTGCTCGCGATCGTCAAGGATGGCCAGCGTGTGGAACGGGCGGAGGTCGGCGAGACTGTCGAGGTCCTGCTCAACCAGACACCCTTTTACGGTGAGAGCGGCGGTCAGGTTGGTGACAGCGGAAAACTGACGACTCTCAAAGGCTTCGTCGGCGATGTTGAAGACACGTCGAAGCCGCTTGGCAAGCTCCATGTGCTGCGGACGAAGGTCGTGGCCGGCGAGCTTTCGGTTGGTGAAACCGTCCACCAGACCGTCGATGCCGAGCGCCGCAACCGGGTCCGCGCCAACCACAGCGCGACGCACTTGTTGCACGCCGCACTGCGCCGGCACCTCGGCACGCATGTGACGCAGAAGGGGAGCCTGGTGGCGCCTGATTATTTCCGCTTCGACTTCTCGCACCCCAAGGCGCTGACCCGCGAGGAGCTCGAGGCGGTCGAGACGGAGGTGAATGCGCAAATCCGCTCCAACGAGCCGGTGGCGACGCGCCTGATGACGCCCGAAGAGGCGATCGGCGCGGGCGCCATGGCTTTGTTCGGCGAGAAATATGGCGACGAGGTGCGAGTGCTGAGCATGGGCCGCGACATCGACGCGGACTATTCCGTGGAACTCTGCGGCGGCACGCACGTCCGCGCGCTCGGCGACATCCAGCTGCTCAAGATCGTCTCGGAAAGTGCGGTTTCGTCGGGCGTCCGGCGGATCGAAGCGCTGACCGGCGAAGCCGCGCGCCAGTGGCTCAACGATCGCGACGCCAGGCTGCGAGAGGCCGCGGCAACGCTCAAAAGCGCGCCAGACGAGGTCCCGGCGCGCATCGGGGCGCTGGTCGAGGAACGCAAGCGCCTCGAGCGCGAGCTTGCCGACGCGAGGAAGGCACTGGCAATGGGTGGTGGTCCCGGGAGTTCCGAGGCGGTCGCTCCCGAGGACGTGAACGGTCACAGGTTCCTCGGGCAGGTCGTGGAAGGCTTGGATCCCAAAGATTTGCGCGCCGCTGTTGACGACATGAAGAAGCGGCTCGGCTCAGGCATCGGCGCGCTGATCGCGGTGAACGAAGGCCGTGCGAGCGTCGCCGTCGGAGTCACTGACGACCTCGTCGGCCAGGTGAGCGCGGTCGATCTCGTCAAAGCGGCGGTTGCGACGCTAGGCGGGCAGGGCGGCGGCGGCCGTCCCGACATGGCCCAGGGCGGCGGCCCGGAGGGCTCGAAGGCCAAGGCAGCGCTCGACGCGGTTCGCGGCGCGCTGGAGAAGGTCGCGGCTTGATTGACACCGCTTCAGATAGGCTGGCGTTCCTCACCGTCCGGAGCAATAATCGACCCGCCGAATGAGGGGGTGATCATGCGCAAATTGCTTGTTGTCTTGGGGATTGCCGCGAGTCTGACTCCAGCGGCCAGTCTTGCCCAAATGTCGGGAAATGCGCCGTCGGGACCGGCGCCCGACATCCGGAACTCTGATCTGGGCGCGCACGATTCGTTCTCCACGCCCGACATGCACGATATGCTCCTGAAGCAACGCGAGCGCGAATTATCCGACAGGTTGAGCGGTCAAAAATATCTGGGCCGGTCACGGCCGGCGAAGGCGTCGGAGCTGGCGGCGGGTGCACCGGTGAATGACAAGACCGGCGTCGCCATCGCCAGGATCGAGCAGATTGGTCCCGACGGAGTCGTTGTTTCGAGCGCAACCGGGAAGGTGAAAGTCCCAGCCGACGCCTTCGGCCATAACAAGGCTGGCGTGCTGCTGGACATGACCAGGGCGGAGTTCGAGCAGATCGTGAGGAAAGCAAATGCCGGCTCCTAACCGCTCTCCTGCTTGGAATCGCGCAGTCGCAGGCGGCCTAATCTCGGCTCTGAGCTAAGCTCGGCCTCCGCCATGATCGCGGAGCGCAGCTCCGATCTCTTCTCATGGATCGAGGCGATCACCGGGCCCATCGGTGCGCCAACGTCGACGAGCACCGCCTCGGCGAGCTGCAATGATGCTTCGAGCGTTTCCGGCACTGCGTCCGTCACGCCGGCCTTGTAGAGCTGCGCGGCGTGGTCCGTGTCGCGAGCGCGGGCAATGATCGGCAGGTCGGGCATCCCCCCGCGGATACGCCGGGCAAGCTGCGCGACCAGCACCGGATCGTCCATCGTCAGCACCAGCGCTGCCGCGTGGCCGAGATGGAGCTTGTCGGCGAGTTCGGGCCTCCGAACGTCGCCGAACAGCACATGGTAACCCGCCTCCCGGGCATGCGCGACACCGTCGATGTCGCTGTCGACGGCGAGATAGGGCCGCTTGTGGACGATCAGCATGTCCGCGACCATCCGTCCGACGCGTCCGAATCCGAAGATGATCGTGCGGCCCTTGATGTCGCCTTCGATGTATTCATCGACACGGCGTTCATCGACCTTGCCTCCCGCGAACCGGCCGAGCATGGCAAGCAAGGGCGTGATCGTCAGGCCGAGCGCCGTCACCGCCTGCCAGAAGCTCGCCGTCCCCGCAGCGATCGCGCCCGTCGCCGCCGCGGCGCCGATCAGGATTAGCGTCGTCTCCGAGGGCGAGGCCATCAGCAGCCCGGTTTCCGCGGCGGTCCCGGACCGCGAGCCGCTCATGCGCAGCAAGCCGCTGGTCACCAGGGCCTTCACCGCCAGCACCGCCGCAAGTGCACCCACCAGCTGCGGCCAAAGCGCTGCAAGCATCTGCAAATCGATCCGCATCCCGACGGTGATCAGGAAAACCCCGAGGGCCAGGCCGCGAAACGGAGCGGTGATCACTTCGATTTCACTGCGATAGTCGGTTTCCGCGATCACCAGGCCGGCCACCAGTGCACCGACGATCGGCGACAGGCCGAACGCGGCCGTTGCAAGGCTCGCGAGGATGACCGTGAGCAGGCTGACCGCGAGGAACAGCTCGGGACTCTTGGTCCGGGCGGCCTGGGCGAACAGCGGCGGCAACAGATACCGTCCGCCCAGGACCAAAACGAGGACGATTGCGGCGCCTTTCGCCAGCACGAGCGGCAGGCCGCCGATCGGACCTGCGCTGGTCAGGACGAACAGCAACGGGACCAGCGCCAAATCCTCGAACAGGAGCATGGCGAAAGCGGCGCGGCCTACCGGCGAGCTCATGCCCGCGATCGGCAGGACGAGGGCGGTCGACGACATGGCAAGCGCCACCGCCAGCGTCGCCGCGCTCGCGGGAGACTCGGCCGCGAGCCACAGGCCGGTACCGATCAGCACGGATCCCAGCAGCATCTCGGCTGCGCCAATCCCGAAGATCGCCCGGCGCATCGCGAACAACCGCCGGAAGCTGAGTTCCATCCCGATCGCGAACAGCAGCAGGATGATCCCGAACTCGGCGAACGGCTCGATGCCCTCGCGATCCGTGATCGTGACGGGGTTGAGCCAGGGGCGGTGCTCGGCCAGCGCGCCAAGGCCGAACGGTCCGACGACCATCCCGACGATGATGAACCCGATGACCGGCGAGATCTTGAGGCGCGCGAAGGCGGGAATGACGATGCCGGCCGCGCCCAGGATCACCAGCGCATCCTTGAGCGCGTGTCCGCCGAGTTCGCCCGCCATGGATTTGTTGTGCCTTTTTCGTCCCCGCGGCGATAGGGCTGACGTCATGACGCCAGACCATGATCTGATTATCGTCGGCGGCGGGCCGGCCGGGATGATGGCCGGGTTGCTGTTCGCGCGCGCCGGCTGCGACGTGCTGGTGCTCGAGAAGCACGCCGACTTCTTCCGCGATTTCCGCGGCGACACGGTCCACCCCTCGACGATGGAGATCCTCGACCAGCTCGGGATGCTCCAGCGTTTTCTCAAGCGTCCGCACAGCGAGCTCGACAGCGCCGAGCTCAGGATGGCCGGGCGACAGTGGAGGATCGGCGACCTCTCGCACCTCAAGACGCCGGCGCCGTTCATCGCGATGATGCCGCAGTGGGACTTCCTCGATTTCCTGCGCGAGGAAGCCAAGGCCTTCCCCGGTTTTCACTTGAGGATGGAAGCGCCTGTGGCCGGCTTCATCGAAGGCGAGGGCAGGGTTGACGGCGTCCGGCTGACGGGGGGTGACGACCTACGCGCCAAACTGGTGATCGCAGCGGACGGCCGCGCGTCGATTGTGCGTACGATGCTTCCACTCGAGACGCTCGGCGCGCCGATGGATGTCTTCTGGTTTCGAATCCCGAAGTCGCCGGATGAGAAAGGTGGGCTTCGCGGAAACGTCGCCCGCTCGCGCCTGCTCGTGATGATCGACCGGCGCGATTATTGGCAATGCGCCTTCCTGATTCCGAAGGGCGCGGCCGACGCCTATCAGGCAAAGGGCATCGGCGCGATCCGGGACGAGGTCGCCCAGGCGGCGCCCGGCCTCGATGTCCGCGAACTCGACGACATCAGCGATCTCAAGCTGCTCAGCGTGGCGCTCGACCGGCTGACCTGCTGGCATCGCCCCGGCCTTCTCGCCATCGGCGACGCCGCCCACGCCATGTCGCCGATCGGCGGGATCGGCATCAACCTTGCCGTCCAGGACGCGGTCGCCGCCGCCAACATCCTCGCCGGTCCGCTCGCCGCAGGCAAAGACGTCGACTCGCTGCTGCACAAGGTCGAGCAGCGCCGGCTGTTCCCGACGCGCGTCATCCAGGGCGCGCAAAAGCTTGCGCAGGACAGAGTCATCGGGCGCCTGCTTCAGGCTGGCGGGCCGATCGTCAAGGCGCCACTGGTCGTGCGCTTGCTCGACCACTTTCCACTGCTGCGGCGCATCCCTGGCCGATTCATCGGTCTCGGCGTCAGGCGCGAGCGGGTTCGATCGCCAATTGCTCCTCGGCCATCGCCGCCTCGAGATTCCTGACGATCGCCTCGAAGAATTGCTCGGTCGTCATCCACGCCTGCTCCGGGCCGACGAGGATGGCGAGGTCCTTGGTCATCTGACCGGCCTCGACCGTTTCTACGCACACCCGCTCGAGCGTCTCGGCGAAGCGCACCACCTCGGGCGTCTCGTCGAACTTGCCGCGATACTTGAGGCCCCCGGTCCACGCGAAGATCGAGGCGATCGGGTTGGTCGAGGTCGCCTTGCCCTGCTGATGCATGCGGTAGTGGCGCGTGACGGTGCCGTGCGCTGCTTCGGCCTCGATGGTCTTTCCGTCCGGGGTCATCAGGACCGACGTCATCAATCCCAATGAGCCGAAGCCCTGGGCGACCTGGTCCGACTGGACGTCGCCGTCGTAATTCTTGCACGCCCATACGAACTTGCCGCTCCACTTGAGCGCGCTTGCCACCATGTCGTCGATCAGGCGGTGTTGATATTCGATGCCAACTTCGGCGAATTTCGCCTTGTATTCGCTCTCGTAAATCTCCTGGAAGATGTCCTTGAACCGGCCGTCATAGGTCTTGAGGATAGTGTTCTTGGTCGACAGATAGAGCGGCCATTTGCGTCCCAGGCTGTAGTTGAAACAGGCATGTGCGAAGTCGCGGATCGAGGCATCGAGGTTGTACATGCCCATCGCGACGCCCGAGCCGGGAAAGTCGAACACCTCGAAGTCGAGCTCGTCGCCGTTCTCGCCGACCCATTTCATCGTCAGCTTGCCGGGGCCCGGAACGCGAAAATCGGTCGCGCGATACTGATCGCCGAAAGCGTGGCGGCCGACCACGATCGGGTCGGTCCAGCCGGGGATCAGCCGCGGCACATTGGAAATGACGATCGGCTCGCGGAAAATGCACCCGCCGAGGATGTTGCGGATAGTGCCGTTGGGTGACTTCCACATCTTCTTGAGCTTGAATTCCTCGACGCGCGCCTCATCCGGCGTGATCGTCGCGCATTTGACGCCGATGCCATGCTGCTTGATCGCGTTGGCCGCATCGACCGTAACCTGGTCGTCGGTCGCATCGCGGTTCTCGATCGACAGGTCGTAATAGAGCAGGTCGACGTCGAGATAGGGCTGGATCAGCTGCTCGCGGATCCACTGCCAGATGATGCGGGTCATTTCGTCGCCGTCGAGCTCGACGACGGGGTTTTTCACCTTGATCTTGGCCATTGTTGTCCTGCGTTCTGGTTCGCGCCGCGCTCTAGGACCGGCGCCGCGGACAGGCAACCGCGCCGTTGTGCAGCAAGCATGCCGCCACTAAGGAACCCGCCATGCCCAACCTCGACAAGCATGACAGTCCGCTGCCGATGACAACAGTCAAGTGGCGCTTCCCTTCGGTCCATCCGGAAGGCCGGAAATTTGCCGTGGGCGCCGGCGCTGCGGCGCTGCTCGCCTTCGTCTTGCACGCAGGCATCCTCGGCTGGCTCTTGGTCGGCCTGACGATCTGGGTGGCGAGCTTCTTCCGCGACCCGGTGCGCACCACGCCGCGCGGAAATCGCCTGGTGATCGCGCCCGCTGACGGCCTGGTGACGATGATCGCCAAGGTGCCGCCGCCGGCCGAGCTGCGCGGGTCCGACGGGCTGCATGACCCGGATTATACGCGCGTGTCGATCTTCATGAGTGTGTTCGATGTCCACATCAACCGGGCGCCGATCTCCGGACGAATCACGCGCGTCGCCTATGTCCCCGGCAAGTTCGTCAATGCCGACCTCGACAAGGCGAGCGAAGACAATGAGCGCCAACATCTGCTGATCGAAGGCGCCGACGGGCTGAGGATCGGTTTCACCCAGATCGCCGGCCTGGTCGCGCGGCGCATCCTCGCCTTCGTCCGTCAGGGCGACACGGTCGACGCCGGGCAGCGCGTCGGGCTCATCCGCTTCGGCAGCCGGGTCGACGTCTATTTGCCAAGCGGGACGTCGCCGCGCGTGCTGCTTGGCCAACGGGCGATCGCCGGTGAGACCGTGCTCGCCGAGATCGGCGTCGACGTGACCCTGACCGGGATCAGCCAGTGACCGATGAGCGGGATCCCCGGCGGATCCCGTTCCGTGCGATGATTCCCAACGCGGTGACCGCGGTCGCTTTGTGCATGGGGCTGACCGGGGTCAGCCTCGCAATCCGCGGCGAGTGGGAGCGGGCGTTGGGAGCGATCGTCCTCGCCGGCGTGCTCGACGGGATCGACGGACGCATCGCCCGGCTCCTGCGCGCGGAAAGCCGCTTCGGCGCGGAGCTCGATTCCTTGAGCGACAATATCGCTTTCGGCACCGCGCCGGCCTTGATCCTGTTCCTGTGGTCGCTGCAGGCCGCACCGCGCTTCGGCTGGATTGCCGCGCTTGCGCTGGCAGTGTGCTGCGCGCTTCGCCTCGCGCGGTTCAACGCCCGGCTCGACGCCGCCGAGCAGCCGCACAAGTCGGCGGGGTTCAACACCGGGGTACCGGCGCCGGCCGGCGCGGGCCTCGCGTTCGTGCCGATCTATCTGTGGCTGATCACCGGCGACGAGCGGTTCCACGCCTGGCAGGCGGTGATGCCGTGGACCCTGTTCATCGCCGCGCTGATGATCTCGAGCCTGCCGACCTACAGCTGGGCGAGTATTCGCGTCCGCAGCGCCTGGCGGCTCTTCGCGCTCGCCGGAATCGCCTTGCTCGGCGCCGCGCTGATCGTGACTCCATGGCCGACGTTGCTCGGGCTCGCCGTCCTTTACCTGCTGATGATCCCGGTCGCCTTCGCCAGCTACGAGCGGGTCAAGCGGCGGCGCGCCAGATTACGGGCACGCCCCTAGGCTGAGCGTGCCGGCTGCGGCTTTGCCCAGCTGTGACGGAAAGCCGGAGCGGCGACGGCACGTTTTGCCTGCCCTTGAGGGCGGCGGCGATCTTGGCGCCGCTTTCCTCAAGAACCGCCGCACCCACGACCACCAGGAACCACAGGGTGGAAAGAAAGATCAGGGTGCCCATTGCTGCCGTCATCGCATCCTCCTTGGAGGCGGCTATGTTCCTGATTTGTTCTCATGTGTCAAGCCACGGCTTCGCATGAGCGCTGCGCTTGAAACGCGGGGCCGCTTGGGCTAGGGGCCGCCGCATTCCACAGATGGAGCTTACATCCCGGTGCCGGCCGCAAGGCTGGTGACTTGGCTCCATCGAGGCAGAACCGGAAGGAGAAGACCTATGGCGACCACCGTCGTCACGATGCAGCAATTGCTCGAGGCCGGAGCGCATTTCGGCCACCAGACCCACCGCTGGAACCCCAAGATGAAGCCGTACATCTTCGGCGACCGCAACGGGGTCCACATCATCGACCTGTCGCAGACGGTGCCGCTGTTCGCCCGCGCTCTCGACTTCGTCCAGCAGACCGTCGCCCGCGGCGGCAAGGTGCTGTTCGTCGGCACCAAGCGCCAGGCGCAGGACGCGATCGCCGAGTCCGCGCAGGTCTCGGGCCAGCATTTCGTCAATCACCGCTGGCTCGGCGGTATGCTGACCAACTGGAAGACGATTTCCAACTCGATCAAGCGCCTGAAGAGCCTCGAGGAGCAGCTGTCGGGCGACACCGCCGGCCTGACCAAGAAGGAAGTCCTCCAGCTGACGCGCGAGCGCGACAAGCTCGAGAAGAGCCTCGGCGGGATCCGCGACATGGGCGGCCTTCCCGACGTCATGGTGGTGATCGACACCAACAAGGAGGAGCTCGCGATCAAGGAGGCCAACGTGCTCGGCATTCCCGTCGTCGCCATCCTCGATTCGAACAGCGACCCCAGCGGGATCGCTTTCCCGGTCCCCGGCAACGACGACGCCAGCCGCGCGATCCGCCTCTACACCGACGCCGTCGCCCAGGCGATCGGCGAAGGCCGCGCCGGCAATGCCGCCGCGCGCGGGCAGGACGTCGGCGAGATGGCCGAGCCGCCCGTCGAGGCCGCGCTGGAAGCCTGATCTTTTTCCCCTCCCGGGCAGGGAGGGGATTGAGGGGTGGGTCGAACGTCCCCACCTTTCCAACTTGCCAAATACCAACCCCCGGTCCCTCCCTCGCGAGGGAGGGGAGATCAGAGGAAAAATTCAGATGGCTGAGATCACGGCCGCATCAGTGAAGGAACTGCGCGAGCGCACCGGCGCCGGCATGATGGACTGCAAGAAGGCGCTCGCCGAGAACGAAGGGGAAATGGAAGCCGCGATCGATTGGCTCCGCTCCAAGGGTCTTGCCGCGGCCGCGAAGAAGGCTGGCCGAACCGCGGCCGAAGGGCTGGTCGGGGTTGTTGTCGAGGGCAAGCGCGGCGCGGTCGTCGAGGTCAACTCCGAAACAGACTTCGTCGCCAAGAACGAGCTGTTCCAGGACTTCGTCAGGAACGTCGGCAGGCTGGCGCTCGAGCGCGGCACCGACGTCGAGGCGCTGGGCGCCGCCGCTTATCCGGACGGCGGCACCGTCCAGGAGAAGCTGACCGACAATATCGCGAAGATCGGCGAGAACCAGTCGCTGCGCCGCGCCGCGGTGCTCGAAGTGACCGAGGGCGCGGTCGTGTCCTATGTCCACAACCAGGTCGCTCCCGGCCTCGGCAAGATCGGCGTTCTCGTCGCGCTCGAGAGCGGCGCTCCGGCCGAGACGCTCCAGACGCTGGGCAAGCAAATCGCAATGCACGTCGCCGCCGCGCACCCGCTGGCGCTGACGGCGGAGGACCTCGACGCGGCGCTGATCGAGCGCGAGCGGTCGATCGCCCTCGAGAAGGCGAAGGAGAGCGGCAAGCCGCAGGCGATCGTCGACAAGATGGTCGAAGGCGGTCTCGCCAAGTTCCGCAAGGAGAATGCGCTCATCTCGCAGTTGTTCGTGATGGACAACAAGACGCCCGTCGCCGAGGTCCTCGCCGCGGCCGCCAGGGACGCCGGCGCCGGCATCGAGCTGATCGGTTTCGTCCGCTTCCAGCTCGGCGAGGGCATCGAGAAGAAGCAGGAAGACTTCGCCGCCGAAGTCGCCGCCGCAGCCGGCACGTCCAGGGCGGAACCGGTCGCCTAACCACGCGACCGCCGCTAAGCAGTTGGCAACCGGGCGGCTCGGCCATAAAGGCGGAGCCGCCTTCGTTGCATCTTGGGGAATCAACCGCCGCATGACCCGCCCGCGCTTCAACCGCATCCTGCTCAAGCTGTCGGGCGAAGCTTTGATGGGGACGGGCCAGTTCGGCATCGACCCGGAAACGGTCGACCGCATGGCCGGCGAGATCGCCGCCGCCAAGGCGCAGGGGCATGAGCTGTGTGTCGTCGTCGGCGGCGGCAACATCTTCCGCGGCATGGCCGCCGCCGCCAAGGGTTTCGATCGGGCGACGGCGGATTATATGGGGATGCTGGCGACGGTGATGAACGCGCTGGCGCTGCAGAACGCGCTCGAGAAGCTCGGCGCCGATACGCGCGTCCTGTCGGCGATCCCGATGGCGAGCGTGTCGGAGCCTTACATTCGGCGGCGCGCGCTGCGGCACCTCGAGAAGGGGCGGATCGTGCTGTTCGCGGCCGGTACCGGCAATCCCTATTTCACGACCGACACCGCGGCCGCGCTGCGCGCCGCCGAGATGAGCTGCGACGCGCTGTTCAAGGGTACCAGCGTCGACGGCGTCTATACCGCCGATCCGAAGAAGGTCGCCGGTGCCGAGCGCTATGACACGGTCAGCTTCGGCCGGGTGCTGAGCGACGACCTCAAGGTGATGGACGCCGCCGCGGTGGCTTTATGCCGCGACAACAATATTCCGATCGTCGTGTTCAACGTCCGCCAGCCCGGCAATCTTGCCGAAGTGCTGGCCGGGCGCGGGATCGCGACCATCGTCCAGACTGGGGAGTAAGGACATGACGACCACCGTCAGCACCGCTGATCTGAAGCGCCGCATGCACGGCGCGGTCGAGGCGCTGAAGCACGACCTCGGCGGTCTGCGCACCGGCCGTGCCTCGACCGCATTGCTGGATCCCGTCCATGTCGAGGTTTACGGATCCAACATGCCTCTTAACCAGGTGGCGACGGTATCGACTCCGGAAGCGCGGATGCTCTCGGTCCAGGTGTGGGACCGCTCGAACGTCGGCCCGGTAGAAAAGGCGATCCGCTCCGCCGGGCTCGGACTTAATCCGATTACCGACGGCCAAATGATCCGCCTGCCAATCCCGGAACTGACCGAGGAGCGGCGCAAGGAGCTGGCGAAACTCGTCGGGCAATATGCGGAAAAGGCGCGCATCGCGGTGCGCAACGTTCGCCGCGATGGGATGGAGCATCTCAAGACCGATGAGAAAAAGCACGAGATCAGCGAAGACGAGCGCAAGCGGCTCGAGCATGAAGTGCAGAAACTCACTGACGAAACGATCAACGAGATCGACGACGCCGCTGCATCCAAGGAAAAGGAAATCCTCGGCAAGTGACTTTGGCACCGGCCCCGATCGAGGGCGCGGCCGGGCCCGGAAGCGGCAACAGGGTTCCGCGCCCGATACCAAGGCACGTCGCGATCATCATGGACGGCAATGGCCGCTGGGCGAAGCAGCGCGGGCTGCCCCGAGCGGCGGGGCATCGCGCCGGTGCAGAAGCGGTCCGGCGTGCGCTTCAGGCTGCGGCCGATCATGGTGTTGAAGTGCTCACCATCTACGCCTTCTCGTCGGAGAACTGGCGGCGCAGCACGGAAGAGATCGCCGACCTCACCGCGCTCATGCGCTTCTATCTGGAGCGCGAGATTAAGACGCTCGACAAGGAAGGAGTGCGGCTGAGATTGATCGGCGATCATTCGGCGTTCGGCGGAGAGCTGGTTGACCGGCTCGAGAAGGCGGTCGAGCGGACCGCGTCGAACGACCGGCTGACGCTGGTCATTGCGCTGAGCTACGGATCGCGTGCCGAAATCACGGCCGCGGCCCGGCGCCTGGCAGTGAAGGCAGCCGCCGGCGAGATCGACCCCGCCTCGATCGATGAGGCGGCAATTGGGGCCGAGTTGCAGACTGCCGGCCTGCCCGAGCTCGACCTGTTGATCCGCACTTCCGGCGAGCAGCGGTTATCGAACTTCCTGCTGTGGCAGGCGGCCTATGCCGAGCTATTGTTTGTGGACACGCTATGGCCCGACTTCGACGAGCAGACGTTCGCGGAGGCACTCAAAGTTTACGCCGCGCGCGAGCGCCGGTTCGGCGGGCGAGGGTCGGCGGCTTGAACGAGCTTCTCGTCCGCACCGCCACCGGCCTGATCCTCGTCGCCGTCGCGTTGCTGGCGGCGGTCCAGGGCGGATATGTGCTGGCCGTTCTCGTCGCTGCAGTCGCCACTGCAATGTTCTACGAATGGACCCGTATCGTCCGTGGCTGGGGTGCTGTCTGGTATATATCAGGCTTCATCTACGCGCTTCTTCCAGCACTCGCTTTGCTGTGGGTGCGTGAACGCGACGCCCATGGCCTGGAGCTGCTGATCTGGGCGTTCATCGTGACGTGGGCGACTGACATCGGGGCATATTTCGCCGGCCGCAAGTTCGGCAAGCGCAAGCTCGCCCCGTCGATCAGCCCGAACAAAACGGTTGAAGGGCTTTACGGCGGCATGTTCGCAGCGACGCTGTTCGGCGGCGGCTGGGCGCTGGCGACGGGGCTGGGGAAACCGCTGCTCGCCTTGCCGCCGCTGTTGGCGATCGCGGCGCAGCTTGGCGACCTGTTCGAAAGCTGGATGAAGCGGCGGGCGGGGATCAAGGACAGCGGCAACTGGCTTCCGGGGCATGGCGGCGTCCTCGACCGCCTCGACGGCCTCGTGCCCGTGGCTGTGCTGGCGGCCGCTGCGCAGCTATTAGGGCTGACGTGACCCGCAAGATCGCCATCCTCGGGGCCACCGGCTCGATCGGCAAGTCGACGCTCGACCTCGTCGAACGCAACCCCGATGCATTCGAAGTGACCGCGGTCACGGCCGCGACCAACGTCGAAGCGCTGGCGGATATTGTCCGGCGCACTGGCGCGAAGCTCGCGGTCGTCGCCGATGAAGCCCGCTACAGCCAACTTGCCGAATTGCTCGTCGGCACGACCTGCCGCGTCGCGGCGGGCGAGGATGCGCTTCTTGAAGCGGCTGCGGGCGAGGCTGAGCTGGTCATCGCGGCAATCGTCGGCTGCGCGGGCCTGAAACCGGTGATGGCGGCAGTCGATTCGGGCAAGACGGTCGCTCTCGCCAACAAGGAAGCGCTGGTCACGGCCGGCGCGCTGATGACCGACGCCGCAGCCTCAAGCGGCGCGACGATACTTCCCGTAGACAGCGAACATAATGCTATCTTTCAATGTCTTGCCGGTAACCGTGGTGATGACGTCTCACGGATAATCCTGACCGCAAGCGGCGGGCCGTTTCGCGTTGCGTCCGCCGAGATCATCGGTGCCGCCACCCCGGCCCAAGCCGTCGCTCATCCGAACTGGTCGATGGGCGCGAAGATTTCCGTGGATTCGGCGACGATGATGAACAAGGGGCTCGAGCTGATCGAAGCCCATTATCTGTTCAAACTGCCGTCCCAGCGGATCGACATTCTCGTCCATCCGCAGTCGGTGGTGCATTCGATGGTTGAATTCGTCGATGGCTCGGTACTGGCCCAGCTGGGCACCGCGGACATGCGGATCCCGATCGCCTATGCACTCGCCTGGCCGGAGCGGATCGCAACCCCCGCGCAGCGCCTCGACCTGGCAACAATCGCGCGCCTCGACTTCGAAGCGCCCGACCTGGAGCGATTCCCGGCGTTGCGCCTCGCTCGCGAAGCGCTGGAAGCGGGCGGGGCGGCTCCCATCGTCCTCAACGCCGCCAATGAAGGCGCCGTGGCGAGCTTCCTTGCTGGCCATATCCGGTTTCCGGACATCGTGCGTCTCGTTCAGGAAGCGCTTAGCAGTGCGGCTTACGATGCGCCGCACTCAATCGGCGATGTATTGGAGATCGACCGCGTGACCCGCGACCGTACGAAGGCCATGATGACAGCGAGCTGCCCCTAAGATGTTGCCGAATCCACCCCTCTGGCTCGTACTCGTCGCGTTCCTCTGCGCGCTGGGTCCGATCGTCTTCTTCCACGAGCTCGGCCATTATCTGGTTGCGCGGCTCTTCGGCATCCCCGCCGAAACCTTTTCGATCGGCTTTGGGCACGAAATCGTCGGTTGGACCGACAAGCTCGGAACGCGCTGGAAGGTCGCCTGGCTGCCGCTTGGCGGTTACGTGAAGTTCGTCGGCGACATGACGCCGGCAAGCGGTCCGGCGGAAATGGAATCCATCCCCGCGCATCTGCGGGAGCGGGCGTTCCAGTTGCGCCCGGTATGGCAGCGGTTCCTCGTCGTGCTCGCCGGTCCAGCGGCCAATTTCCTGCTCGCCATCCTGATCTTCGCGGCGATCTTCATGACGCTGGGCGGCCCGAGCACCAACGTCATCGGCAAGGTTCTCCCCAAAACCGCCGCTTCATCGGCCGGGCTGCAACCGGGCGACAGAATTCTGTCGATCGCCGGCCGCGAGACGGCCAATTTCACGGTTATCCAGTCGGTTGTTGTCGCACACCCAGGTGAGACTGTGCAGCTGCGCGTCGAACGCGGCCAGCGGGTTCGGGAGGTCGCAGTTCATTTAGCCTCGGACGACGCGCCCGACGCCCTTGGGCACAAGTTCAGGCGCGGGATACTCGGCGTATCGCCGGCGCCTCTGCCGATCTACCGCGCGATCCCCGACGCGACCCGCTACACTTGGCTGATCACGCGCTCGATCGTCGACGGAATCATCGAGATGACCCGTGGGCGCGTTTCGACCAAGGAGATCGGGGGACCGATCAGGATCGCGCAGATCGCCGGCCAGGGAGCGTCATTGGGCGCATTGCCCTTTGTTCAGCTGCTGGCGCTGCTTTCAATTAATCTGGGATTCATCAACCTGTTGCCAGTCCCGATGCTGGATGGAGGGCATCTGTTTTTCTATGCAGTCGAAACAATCCGCCGCCGTCCAATCAGCGCTCGGGCGCTCGAATGGGCGTTTCGCGGTGGACTTGCCGTCATTCTTGCACTCGTTCTCTTCACGACCGTCAACGATTTGGGCTCACTTGGCCTGTGGGACCGGCTACAGCGCTTGATTGGCTAGAAGGCTTGGGGCAGGGCAGTAATCGGGGCTTGGCGGCGGAGCGCGCCGCAGCACCATTGGCACACAAGGCGGGGACGCGTGATTTCAAGGTCGAAGACTTTTAGCCGGCGCGCCGGCGCAATGCTCATGGTGGGAACGGTGCTCGGTGGCACATCCACGCCGCTCCTCGCACAAGTCGCTCCGGCGCCGCCACCGCAGCGGCCCGCAGCGCCCGCCACCGCGCAGCCGACAGTCCAGACACCAGCGGCCACGATCGCGCCCGCCGTAGCGCCCGCGCCGGCCGTGCGGACGATTCGCTCGATCGGCGTCCACGGCAACCAGCGTCTCGAGCCGGAGACCATCCGGGCTTACGCGAACCTCGCTCCGGGTCAGACCTATACCGCCGCGACGCTCGATCAGGCGCTCAAGGATCTCTACGCGACCCAGCTTTTCGCCGACGTAACGATCGGCGGCGCCGAGACCGGCGACCTCGTCATCAACGTCCGCGAGAATCCAGTGATCAACCGCATCATCCTTGAGGGCAACAAGCGCCTCAAGGACGATAAGATCACACCGGAGATCAAGCTCGCTCCGCGGCAGATATTTACCCGCAGCGCGGTTCGCGCGGACGTCGACCGAATCCTCGAGCTTTATCGGCGCCAGGGCCGATTTGCCGCGCGCGTCGATCCCAAAATCGTCCAGCTCGACCAGAATCGCGTCGACGTGGTGTTCGAGATTTACGAGGGCGATCTCGCCAAGGTTCGGGCGATCAACATCCTCGGCAACACCCACTTCTCCGACGAGCGGCTGCGCAAGGAGATGTACACGCGCCAGTCGGGCGGCGTCCTCGGCTTCCTCAAGTCGAACGATACCTACGACCCCGATCGCCTGGCCGCCGACCAGCAGAAATTGCGGGCCTATTATCTAACCCAGGGCTATGCCGATTTCCGGGTCGTTTCAGCGCTTGCCGAGCTCACTCCCGATCGGCGTGATTTTGTCATCACCTACGTTGTCGACGAGGGCCCGCGTTACCGCTTCGGCACCGTCGAGGCGGACAGCGCTCTGCGTGATTTCCCCAACGCGCAGATCGTGAAACTGGCGAACATCACGCCCGGCGCATGGTTCAATGCCAAGCTGGTCGAGGACACGGTCACCAACCTCAACGAGGCCGCCGGCAACCTCGGCTACGCGTTCGCCGACATCAACCCGGCCTACAACCGCGACGCCGAAAAGAAGGTGATGAACCTGACCATCAAGGTCGGGCCGACGCCGCGCGTCTATGTCGAACGGATCGACATCACCGGCAACACCTCGACCCGCGACAAGGTCATCCGGCGCGAATTCCGCCTCAACGAGGGCGACGCCTTCAATGCGTTGAGGGTCAAGCGCAGCCAGGACCGCATCCAGAGCCTCGGTTTCTTCCAGGAGAAGCTGGAGATCAAGCAGACCGAGGGTTCGGCGCCTGACCGCGTGGTGCTCGGCGTGAATGTCGAGGAGAAGCCAACCGGGCAGCTGTCGCTGTCGGGCGGTTATTCGAGCCTCGAGCGCTTCGTCATCCAGCTCGCGGTCAGCCAGAACAATTTCATGGGTAAGGGCCAGACGCTCGACGCGTCGGTCAACTGGTCCGTCTATTCCAAGTCGATCGAGGCGGGTTTCACCGACCCCTATTTCCTCGACAAGCCGATCCTGTTTGGCGGTAACCTCTTCCGGCGCGACTACCGCAACTTCAATTTCATCGGCAATAGCCGCAACACCACCTATTCGCAGGTCACGACCGGCGGCGCGTTGCGGATGGGCTTCCCGATTACCGAATATTGGAGCTTCGGCGGCCGCTATACGCTCCAGACCGATCGGATCTCGCTCGATCCGGCGACGTTCTACACCGATCCCGACGGCGCAGGGCCCCTCCCGGCGGTCTGCGATCCGCTCAAGGCCGGACGCTATTTGTGCGACGAAATCGGCAAGCGGCTCACCTCGCTCATCGGCTTCTCGACCGTGTATGATGACACCGACGGAATCCGCCCGACACGCGGCCAGCGCCTGACCTGGTCCGAGGACTTCGCCGGCCTCGGCGGAAACGTGCGTTATATCCGCTCGCGGATCGACGCCACCAAGTTCAAGTCGATCGGTGGCGGCTGGGTCTTCTCGGCGCACGGCGAGGGCGGCTATATCGCTCCGCTCCAGAAATCGCCGGGCCCCGGACGTGACGCTGTCCGCCTGACCGACCGCTTCTTCGACATCGGCCTGCGGGGATTCGACATCCGTGGCCTCGGCCCGCGCATCCAGCGCGTTCCCTACAATGCCGACGGCACGCTCGATCTGACCAAGGCTGTCATTACCGACGCCATCGGCGCACGCGCCTATTATATGGGCCGGCTTGAGCTGCAGTTCCCGCTCAGCTCGGGGCTAAAGAGTCTGGGCCTGAGGCCGTCGGCTTTCCTGGACGCGGGCTCGCTGTGGAGCATTACTTCGCCGCTTCTCCAGGATGTGCGCAACATTTGCACCCCGATCGCAACCACCACCACCGACGTGCCGTTCACCACATCAGCGGCGAATTGCAGTGTCGATTCGAACGGCGTCGCTCACGACCCGGCACTGTTCTTAGCGACCCCCGGCTTCCAGGAGCGCTTCCTCGGCAACTCGCCGAGGCCGCGCCTGTCGATCGGCATCGGCGTTAACTGGGTTTCGCCCTTCGGACCGCTTCGCATCGACCTCGCAAAGGCGTTGATGAAGCAGAAGGGCGACGACACGAAATTGTTCAGCTTCAACGTAGGAACTCAATTCTGATGAAAAAAATGCTCATGTTCGCTTCGCTCGCCACTCCGATGGCGCTCCCGACAGTCGCTGAGGCGCAAGCCATTCCGCCAGCCATCGTCGCGGTGGTCGACCTCGATAAGGTCAGCACCAATTGCAACGCGTGCAAGACCGCGGCGGCGGCGCTGAGGTCGCAGGTTCAGGCGTACCAGGGCCGCGAAGGCGCGCTGGCCACGCCGCTCCAGACCGAAGGCAAATCGCTTCAGGCCGCGGTGGATGCCCTCGGGGGCAAGGAGCCGGACGCCGCGCTTAAGGCGCGCATCACGGCTTTCCAGAACAAGCAACAGCAAGCGGCGCAGGAACTTCAGCGACAGCAGCAGCAAATCCAGCGCAATCAGCAATTTGTCCAGAAGCAGATCGGCGACAAGCTCGGCCCTATCTACAGTCAGGTGATGCAACGTCGTGGCGCCAACCTCATGGTCGAAGTCGGCTCGACGCTGGCGACGGCGAGCGCGCTCGATGTGTCCAATGATGTGGTTGCGGGGCTCAATGTCGCCCTGCCGGCGATCCAGACGAACGCCCCCGCCGCACCCGCGACGCCGCAACCGCAGGGCCGCTAGATACTGATGACTGAAAGCGCCGCCATCGGTCCGCTCGACATCAAGCGGGTGATGGCGGCGCTGCCGCATCGTTATCCGATGCTGCTCGTCGACCGGATCGAGAGCCTCGATCCGGACAAGGGCATCGTCGCGATCAAGGCGGTGACAATCAACGAGCCGTTCTTCCAAGGGCATTTCCCGGCACGACCGATCATGCCGGGCGTGCTGATCATCGAAGCGCTCGCCCAGGCCGCGGGCGTTCTCGCGGTCGAGGCGCTCGGCCTCGCCGGCTCGGGCAAGCTTGTCTACTTCATGGCCATCGAAGGCGCCAAGTTTCGGCAGCCCGTTGAACCCGGGGTTCTCCTCAAGCTCGAGGTCGAGTTCGTCCAGAAGCGTTCGAGCGTATGCAAGTTCGCCGGCCGCGCGAGCGTCGACGGCAACCTCGCCGCAGAGGCGAGCTTCACGGCGATGATCGCCGATCCGCCAGCCTGATCCCCGCGAACATTGCTCGGCCTTCGGTATGGTAGCCGGCGACTTCCTGATAGTTGGCGCCCAACAGGTTCGAACCGCGCGCAAAAAGCTCAACGCCGGGCCTGATCGTGTAAGCGACCCGCCCGCCGGCAAGCCAGTAAGGCTTCACGCGCGCAATTCCGAACGGCGGAACTTCCAAGACGTCGAGATGCGAACCTGCATATGCAATTGACGCGCCATAGCTCCAGGGGCCGCTGCTCCCGTCAGCTACGACCGCGCCGCTGTGCTTGGGCCGGCGGAGTTCACGAACTTGCCGTCCCGATATCGTATCCGGCTGGGTCGCGTGCAGGAACGAATAATTGCCGCTGAGGCGGAGGTGCGGTTTGATCTGCCAGCCGATTTCAGCCTCCACGCCCCAACGATTGCTGACTTGATCGCTATTGGCCGTGCTCAGCAGGAAGGTCGCCGGATTGAACACATCGACGATCTCATGGCGCAGGCGCTGCCGATAGGCTGTCATGGACGCGCTGACGGTTGACCGACGAAAGCGCAGCGACCCTTCGAATCCGCGAGACGTTTCCGGCTCCAGCGACGGGTTGCCAATAAAGTTGTTGGGGAAGGTCCCGTAGAGGTCGAAAAAGGTTGGCTGCGCCATTCCTTCGGCGAACGAGCCGGCGAGCGCGAATCCCCGGCCGACATCCGCGAGCGCAGAAGCGCGGAAGGTCGTCGCGTCCTTGAACCGGTCAAAGAAATCGCGGCGAAGCGCGACGTCGGCGACGACCGGACCGCCTTTCGCGCGCCACTCCGCCGTAAGCGCGCTGTGACGGCGGCCACGGTCCTGATCGGTGGATAGGCCCGAGCTCTGGCCTCGAGCATGGAAAGTTTCGCGCTCCGTCTCTGCTGCCAAGATCAGAGTCTGATCCAATGCCCCGGCAGAGAATTGTCGCTCGACTTGGGCGTCGACGGTGCGGCGTGTTCCGCTTGTGCGGTTCACCGGCGTGTCGGCAAGGAAGTTCCGGTTCGACGAGTTTAGCAGCGACGCGCCGATATGCCCCTTCAACAGGGATGCCTTGCTGCCATACTCGACCCAGACACGCCCTGCATCAAGCTGGTTCCGGCTGTTGTCGAGCGTGTCGGTCCGCGCAAATGTGACCGGGTCATAACCATCGAACTCGCTGTATCCGCTCAGTGCGAAGCCCGCAGCGCCAAGTCGAACATTCGGGGTCAACGCGGCCAAAGCCCGCAGCCGCGCGGCTAGATTGTGATAGCCATCCCTATCACCGCCGGGTGCGCCGAAGCTATCGATACCCGTTGCCCGCTGCCAGCCGACGGCACCGGCCAGAAGTGTCTCTCCGCTGGAAATTGCGGCGGAACCGCTGCCGCGCGCGAATCCATAGGAACCGGCTTCGGCGGCCGCCGCGTACCCCGCGTGGTCGTTCGTGCCATTGACGGCGATGACACCGCCGATTGCGTCCGAGCCCCACAAGGCCGATTGTGGGCCGCGAAGCACCTCGATGCGAGAGGCGATGTCTGCGTTCAGCAGCTCGAAGCGAGCGAAATCGCCGCTCGCGGGGTCGTTCGCCCGAATGCCGTCGATGAAGAGCAAGGTGTGGTTGTTCTCAGCCCCGCGGATGCGAACTTCGGTGAAGGACCCGGCAGGCCCCGATGTTGCGACTGCCACGGAGGGCGTCAGCCGCAGCAGGGTGCTGACCAGCGGCTCATCGAGCCGCTTGATCCTTTGCTGGTCGATAATGGTGACGCTCGCGGGGGTTTGCGCTTCCTGCTGCGGAACGCGCGAGGCGGTGATGACGATCTGGTTGGTGTCTATTGGCAATGCGGGCATGTGATCCTCCCTGTTGACGAACCTGTCGTCACAGAGGGATGCGCCGCCTGAAGGCAGCGAGGCCCACGCCCCGCGGCTGGACCCGGCCGAGGAAACGGACGACGGACCAAGGCAGGTTCCTGACTTGCCGAGCAAGCTCGGCTTCACAGTTGCGGGCACAGCGCCGGATTTTCGCCGGCTTCCCTTTGAACCGCCCCCGCCGGACTTGCGTCCGTGGGCGGCACCCCAGTCGAAGCCGTGCTAAGCTCGCCCGTGGCGGGCTGTCAAATTGTGCTTGTCGCGGCTAAGGGGAGGCCCATGACAGTCAACTACAGCCGCATCGTCGCTATCCTGTCCGCGATCCTCGTCGCCGCCGTCCTGCGCCTGGTTCCGCATCCGCCCAACTTCACGCCGATCGGAGCGATGGCCTTGTTCAGCGGCGCCTATCTCGGCCGCCGCCCGCTGGCCTTCGCCGCACCTCTGGGTGCCATGTTGCTTAGCGATGCCATACTCGGTTTCTATTCGGGGATGTGGATCACTTATCTGGCGGTTACGCTGATCGTGCTGGTGGGGTGGGTCGCCCTGTCTCGGGTCTCAGTGCTGCGCGTTGCCGGCGCCGCACTCGCCAGCGCAATCGTCTTTTTCCTGGTCAGCAACTTCGGGACCTGGGCGCTAAGCGGCATGTATCCCCATACCGCCGGCGGGCTCGTCGGCTGCTATGTCGCGGCGATTCCCTTCTTCCAGAACACGCTCGCCGGCGACCTGTTCTACGCAACGCTGCTGTTCGGTGGCTTGCGCGTGGCCGAGCATGCCGCGCCCCGGCTGCGGCAGGGCAGGGCGCCGCAAGCGGCCTGATCCGCCGGTTGGTTGCAACTTTTCGACCGCCCCTGTAGAGGCGCCGCTCAACTTGTTGCCGCTGGTCGGAAACCAGCAGCTAACTCAAGGAAAAATAACATGAAGTCCGGCGCTCATCCCGATTATCACATGATCAACGTCGAAATGACCGACGGCACCAAGTTCCAGACGCGTTCGACCTGGGGCAAGGAAGGCGACACCCTCCACCTCGACATTGACCCGAAAGTGCACCCGGCCTGGACCGGCGGCAACCAGAAGCTGCTCGATACGGGCGGCCAGGTCGCGCGTTTCAACAAGCGCTTCGGCGGGTTGACGCTCGGTAAGAAATAAGCAGCTTGCTCCGCGAAGCACCGCGGATTGAAACCGACCGGCTTGTCCTGCGGCATTGGCGCAAGGACGACTTCCGCCCCTATCACGCGATCCTTCGCCAGCCCGAGGTCCATCGTCATTTCGGACCTGCGCCCGCAACGGCGGAAGACTGCTGGCGCCGCCTGCTCGCGGCCGTGGGCAATTGGCAATTCAACGGGTTCGGAACCTGGGCAGTCGAACGCAAAGCCGATGGCAAGTTGATCGGCAACGCCGGCCTGTTCACCGCCTGGCGCGATATCGAGCCCGAATTCGGCGATGAGCCCGAGATGGGCTGGATTCTGGATACCGAGACGCACGGGCAGGGGATGGCCTCGGAAGCCTGCGCTGCGGTGCTCGATTGGGCGAAGGACAATCTTTCCCCAACGCCGCTGTGGGCGATCATCGCCCCGGCGAACGCACCTTCGCTGAAGCTGGCCGAACGGCTTGGGTTCGAGCCGGTGACCGAGGTGGTCTATCACGACAGCCCAACCCTGGTGCTCAGGCGCCCGGCGTGGGGCTGACCGGTTAGAAGGCGCTCAAACCCGTAATCGCCCGGCCCATGATCAGCGCATGCACGTCATGCGTGCCTTCATATGTGTTGACCGTCTCGAGGTTCGCGGCGTGGCGCATCACGTGAAATTCGGCGGAAATGCCGTTGCCGCCGTGCATGTCGCGCGCGATCCGCGCGATCTCGAGCGCCTTGCCGCAATTGTTGCGCTTCACCAGACTGATCGTCTCCGGGATCAGCTCGTCTGCTTCGAGTCGGCGGCCGACCCGCAATGACGCCTGCAGACCGAGCGTGATCTCCGTCGCCATGTTGGCGAGCTTGAGCTGAACGAGCTGGTTGGCGGCGAGAGGGCGCCCGAATTGCTTGCGGTCGAGCGTATATTGTCGCGCGGCCGCATAGCATGCCTCGGCCGCGCCCATCGAGCCCCAGCTAATCCCATAGCGCGCCCGGTTGAGGCAGCCGAACGGCCCCTTGAGGCCTTCGACATTGGGCAAAAGCGCGTCTTCGCCGACCTCAACGGCGTCCATGACGACCTCGCCGGTGACGGAGGCGCGAAGCGACAGCTTCTCCTTGATCTTCGGCGCGGTCAGCCCCTTGGCGCCCTTTTCGAGTACGAAGCCGCGGATCTTCCCGTCATGCGCGTCGGACTTCGCCCAGACGACGAACACATCGGCGATGGGTGAGTTGGTAATCCACATCTTGGTGCCGGAAATGACATAGCCGCCCTGCACCTTCTGGGCGCGCGTCCGCATGCTGCCGGGGTCGGAGCCGGAATCGGGCTCGGTCAGTCCGAAGCAGCCGATCCATTCTCCAGTTGCCAGCTTCGGGAGATATTTCTTGCGCTGCTCCTCCGACCCGTAGGCGTAGATCGGGTACATCACGAGGCTCGACTGGACCGACATCGCCGAGCGATAACCGCTATCGACCCGCTCGACTGCTCGAGCGATCAGCCCGTAGCTCACATATCCAAGCTCCGCGCCGCCATATTCGTGCGGGATCGTCGCTCCGAGCAGACCAAGCTCGCCGAACTCGCTCATGATCTCGCGGTCGAACCGCTCTTCCATGTAGGCGCTCGTCACCCGCGGCAGCAGCTTCTCCTGCGCGTAGCCCTCGGCCGTGTCGCGGACGAGCCGCTCCTCGTCCGTGAGCTGGTGATTGAGATCGAACGGATCCTGCCAGTCGAACGGCAGGATGGCTGGCTCGGCCACGGCTTGGATCCCCGCATTTAATGAAGTCGGGCGGCTCTTAGCCGTGGCGCGCCAAACGCGCCACCCCGCCGGCGGTCACTGGCCCTTCGCCGCAACCCGCGTCCCAGTCGCGCCGCCGAAGCTCTGCTTCAGCGTGATCTGGAAGCTCGGGTGGCGATCGCGATCGCGGAACTCGTCGAACACGGAGATCGGATGAGCGCGATCAGGCCGGAACAGGATCCGGTCTCGGGCCGCATGGGTATCCAATGCGTTGTCGACGCTGAAGTTGACCGCCAGGCGCGGCGTCGGCCGATATTCGACGAACGCCGTCATGTAGGGGCCGCGGTTCATGTTGGTGTCGAATTCGTCCGTTCGATAGAAAGTGAACCGCTGATTGTCGTTAAGCTCGAAGCCGTACGACATTCGTCCCGTGTCGCGCCGTACCGTAAAGTCCCACTGCCACGCCGGCCAGTAGCCGCTCCACTTCCGCTGATTATGGCTGATCGGGTCCTCGACCCGAGTCCGTTGCAGTGTGCCGGTAAGCTTGGCGCGAAGCCCCGACCACAGGCCGCCGAGCGGTGCGTCGAGCGTCAATGACGCGAAATCGCGCTTGCCGGTGCCAAGGTTGCCCGGGCCGCTGAACGCATTGCCGCGGTCGTCGACGATCAGGATTTGATCCTGGAGCAAGCTGACCTGGTCGTGCCCGACGTCGAGCTTGAACAGTCCGTCGACGAGAATCGGGTGCTCGATGGTCGCGTGATATTCCCACGACCGTTGCGGTTGAAGATCGGCGTTGCTTCCCGTGACGCGTTTGACCGAGAGGTCGCCGAAACTGATGAAATCATAGAAATTCAGCTGCGCCACGGTCCGGCGGATGGAGAGCTGGCTGTGCCAGCCGCCGCCAAGCTTCCAGTCGACCGTCAGGCTGGGCTTCAAGAATTTCAGCGTCCGGTTCGCGGTAGCGTCTCCGCTGACCCGTAGATTTGAGAATTCGTAATTGATCCCACCGTCGATCCGCAGCGACGGCGACAGCGTCTTGCCGACGTTGACATAGACTTCGCCGCGCTTCTCCTTGACCGTCGCATTGGCGATCGGAAGGTCGATCCGCTCTTCCTGGCCGTTCTCGTCGATCGCGAACAAATCGGTGCTGTCGAGCAAGGTATTATACGACGCCTCTGCACCGGCTTCGAAGGACAGCCCCAAAAGGTTGGCGCGCGTCCAGCTGACGCGCCCGATGGTCTCGTTCCGATGCGCACGTACATGTTGCTCAAACCCGCCATCGACCGCAGCATTGTTGGACAGCAGGCCATCGTGCTGAATGTATTGATCGACGTCGTTGCGCTTGCGCCGCGTCGCCAGCGCGACGAACTTCAAGGCGCCCTTGGCCAGTGGCCGGGTGACATCTCCGCCCAGCTCGACCACCGGGTCGCGGTAGGTCTGGATCAAATTGTCGTCGTGCTGTGGCGCGCCGGTGGGCGTTACGCGGTTACTCTGAAACAAGTCGAAGCTGCTCGG
Source organism: Sphingomonas sp. (assembly GCF_045810705.1). Classification (GTDB taxonomy): domain Bacteria; phylum Pseudomonadota; class Alphaproteobacteria; order Sphingomonadales; family Sphingomonadaceae; genus Sphingomicrobium. The sequence goes on from NZ_JBJMVI010000019.1 coordinate 367,368, forward strand.
CTGCCAGCGGGCATTGAGATGGAAAGCCTTATCAGATCCATGCTCGACGCCCCAAGCGGCGGACACGAACGGATCCTTGTTGAAATAGCTGTTGTGCTTGCGCCGGTGCTCGAGGAGTTCGCCAGTGCTGACTACCCTGAGGTCGTCGTCGCCTTCCTCGATCTGGCGATTACGGCCTGTTCCCGCCGAGAAATTGAGAGTCGAAGCCCCGCGGCGGATCAGTGCGGATCCCTGGATGTCGGTGTTTATGAAACCGCTGTACCAGCGTTTGGCCGAGGCCGTGACGTTGCCGTCGATCCCGGACTGCTGCGAAAGGACCACATTGAGGACCTGGCTCTTCCCCGCATAATCCGAGCCGTAGAGGTCGCCCGGCCCAAGCTCGACGCGAATCACCTGCTGTGCCGGAATCCGCGACAGTGTGACATCGATCGTCTCCGCCTTGGTGCTTGGCCGCGCGCCGTTGATGACAACGTTCCCGGCGGTTCCGGCGAAGCCGCGCACGTCGACGCTGCCCTGCTGGGTCTGCGTCGCACCAAGGTCGAGCGAGAAGCCCGGGACACGCTGGACCATGTCGAGGGCGCTCCGCGGCGCATATTGAGCGAAGAAGCCGGCCTCATAGACCGTCGTCCGGCTGGCTCGCGCGGTTGGCTGGACGGGTGCGGTGGTCGCGGGTTGGGCGACCGCACCGTTTGCCACGGTAAGCACAGCCATTCCGGCCGTTGCGAGCAACAGCGTGCGCGTCACAATATCCCCTTTGGATGTTCCGCCGGCACCTCTATGCGACCTGGCTTTCCGGTCGCCATGAGGCGTCGATCAATCGGCCAACAGTTCGACCAAAGCGCCCATCCGGCATACGAAGCGACGAATGGACCGCTGTGGCTTCGTCAATGCGCTCGGCCGAACATCTTCATCTCGACGAGGTGGTTGACGGGCGGCATCGCCAACTGCTCACCAACTGCGTTCCGAACGAACTCGGGCGTGATGTTGAGCGCCTTCAGCTCGACGAGTTGGCTGACTGCCAAGTCGCGGTACCCGAGGTGTTGGAATCCGGCGATATACTCTGGCGTGATGGCAAGAGCACGCAGCTGCACCAAGTCATCGCCGGGTAGATTGGCGTAACCCACCCGAGCGAACCCGGCGATCCACTCGGGTGTGATCCGCAGCGCCTTGAACTCGACAAGGGAGTGGATCGTACCCGGCCGGTAGCCGGCTCGGGCCATTCCGCTGATGTACGCGCCGTCGACACCGAGCGCGGCGAGAGCCATCAAGTCGTCGATGCTGGGCGTGGGATAGTGAGCTGCGGCGACCGCATCGATGACCTCGCGCCGCGCGTTCACAGCCATCAGGCCGAAGGCCTGCTCGCGGTTCGCCCGCCCGACACCGCGGCTGACGAGCAGCTGCGTGAACGCCGCATTGTCGGTAAAACGGCAGCCACCGACCGCATAATTGCCGCCGCCATTTCCGGCGCAGTCGAGGTGCCCGGCTTCGCGGACTATGGCGAAGTGAAGCGGTCGGGAGCCGGCAGCGCGAAAGGAGGACACCTCCAACCCAACGAGTTCGGAGGGGAGGAAACCGGTCGACCAATTATTACGGTCAGCGCCATTGCTGTCGTCCCGAAAATTCGCCCGGATTTTCGCCGCGTCGCCATGTTGCGCTTCGAGGGAAAAGCGAATCTCGTTGCCGGGCGCTGCCGGGGCGGCCGAAATGATCGTGCCTAAGGCAAGCAGCGCGGCGGAGGTGAGAGCGAGACGACCGGTCATGTTGGTTCTCCTTTGGAGTCGGTGGGCAAAGTTCACCCGTTCGCCCGAAGCGGGCGGTTCGAATGCGGCATAGATTCAGATCGGGAGGCCAGGGGCGGAGGGTTCAGCCGTCGGGGTTCGGGTCCGGGTTCCACGCACGCGGCGGAACAGGGGGAATTGGGGGTACTGGCGGACGGGTAACTCCGATCGCCCTCAGCTCGACGAGATCTTCGGCGCTGCGAACTTTGAGCCCCGAGGCCTTGACCCGCGCTGCGAAGCCGGGATCGACGCCAACGGCGCGAAGCTCGATGAAATCGTCGATATTTCCCTGCAGGCCCGTCGCGCGCATCGCCCGGACATAGGCGCCCGTCACTCCGACGGCTCGCGCCTCGGTCAGCTGGTCGGCAGTGATGGATGGAAAACCGGCGGAAACGAGATCGCGGGCGAATTCCGGCGTGACCCCAACCGCCTTGAATTGGGCGAAATCCTCAAACTCGACCGCGCCGAGCCGCGGAACCGCGGCGCGCATCGCGCCGACATATTCGGGCGTCACCCCGACGGCCTTCATCTCGATGGCCCGGTCGATGGCCTTGTTGTGGTGGCGATCGGCCCAATCATCGGCATTCGCATAGGTGACTGAGGTCGCCCCATTTGCTGCGCGCGCGACGATTTTTTTGCGGCCGTTCGCGTCCGGCGGATAGATGGTCACCGTCGCCCCGTTGGGCCCGGTCGAGACGAGCTTCCCGTTGACCTCCTCGACCGTCGCGCCGTTCGGCGATTCCACGCGGAAATTCCGCTGCTGTTGGTTGACAATGTCCGGCGTCACTGCGGTCGCCGCCGCGACAGCGGTGGTCACCGACGCCGAGACGCCCCTGGCGATGATGTGGGGCAGGTCGGCTGCCTGGCCGGAACCTTCCGGATAAGAGGCCGCCGGTGAGCTTGCGGCCGCAAGACCGAGGAATCCAGTCGGAAGCGTCTTTGGCGCCGCTGGAGTGAACGTAAGCGCCGCAAGCGGGGCGGCGACGAGCACCGCGCCCGCAAACACGCCGGCTGCGAAACCGCGCGCGGCCGGGCCCCGCACCGACTTGCCGTCGAGCACGCGCGCCACCCGCCGCGCCAGCGAGCTTTTCGAGGGAGCGACACCATGCGCGCCAAGCAGCAGGCCGGGGCACTCGTGCCTGGCGACTCCCACCAGCAGCTGGGCATAATCCGTATCGGAGATGTCAGCGGCGAGCACGGTATCGTCGGCGGTTTCCTCGCGCAGTTGGTGCGCCTCGCGAGCGAGCGCCCAGACGAGGGGATTGAACCAGAACAAGGCCGTCGTAATGCGGGCGAGCAGGAGCTTGATCCAGTCCATCCGGGCGACGTGGGCGAGCTCATGGGCGATGATCGCCTCGGCTTCCGCGGTCGCCTCGACGGCCCGGCTGTTGAGCAGGATCACCGGACGCATCACGCCCCAGCTGATCGGCGAGGCGAGCTCATTGCTGGTGAGCAGCGCGGTGCCGTGCTTAAACCCCATGCGCCGCTGCGCGCGGGCGAGGGCACTCAACCAGTGCGCGTCGACGAGCACCTCGGCGCGTGCTCGGAGCGCGACCAGTCGGGCAAGGGCGAGAAAGGTGAGCAACAAGAGGATGGCCGCGGGGATCGCATAAAGCGCGGTCGACGCCGCAATCGGGTCGAGGACCGGATCCGCGGATGCGCGGTGGACGGAAGCGGTGGGTGCCGCTGCGACGGACATAGGCGTCGCGCTCGTCCCCACGACAGCCTTTGCGCTCACGGCGCTTGCAGCTGGCTGCGACACCGTCGCGGCCAGGTGAGCGCGATCCAAGATCGAAGGCGCTCGCACAGTCCAGCTTGGCAGGACGAGCGGGGCAAAAGCCACGATTACCAACGCCAGCAGCCCGACATGCGCGACCCACGAGCGCTCGGCAGCGGAGCGATTTCGCATCAGCTGGAGCAGGCCGAGCGTGAGGCCCGCGATCAGCAGCGACTTCAGCGCAATTCCGATGAGGACAGGCATTACTGGCCCCCCTTCGACTTGCGAGCGCGGGCAATCATCCGCTCGAGCTCGTCGATCTCATCTTGCTTGAGTTTGTCCGACATGCCGAGCAGAGCGCTCGCCGCACTGGCCGGCGACCCGTTGAAGAAGACTCGAACGATCTCGCTCAGCGCGGACTTCTTGGCGACGGTGTCCGACACCACCGGGCTGTAGAGGAAGCCCCGTTCCGATCCGGCGCGGCGAACATAACCTTTGTCTTCGAGTCGCTTGAGCATGGCTCGGACGGCAGAGCCGCTCAGCTGGACAGGCAAAGCATCGCAGATATCGGCAACGGCTAGGGCACCTCTTTCATAGAGGATGTCCACGATCTGGCGTTCACGCGGCGGCAACTTGCTCAGCACTGCTGTTCCCCTTTGCCCGGCAGAATCGCCTTGGGCGGACCAACATGTGCTACATTTGTAGCGTGAACGCAAGATGAATGAGTCTGCGTAAGCGGGGGCAGTGGCGGAGAGGGTGGGATTCGAACCCACGGTGGGCGTGAACCCACGGCGGTTTTCAAGACCGCTGCCTTAAACCACTCGGCCACCTCTCCTTAATGCCCGGTCGCATACCGTCGGCACGACAAGCTGTGCAAGGCGCGCGTCGAACCATGCTAGCGGGGTAGGGGCTCTCCACCCTAGCCTCGGCCCCGGTAGAGGAGGTCGTGTTGGGAACGAATGGATGGGCAGCGATCGGGCTCGCGGCGGCTTCGCTGGGTTCAGCCGCGCCGCCGGTCCGCGATGGTGTCCCGGTGCAATTGGCGCAGGCGAGCGGCCTCGAGCCATCCTACAGCCAACCCGTACCGGTCATGGACCCATGGTATGGCTACAAGCTGCGCCTCGCGGCGCTTGCTCGCCAGCAGGGTGTGCGTGAAGCCACCGTCCAGGCGAACGTTCCCGGGCTCACTCGCAACGAATGGGTCATCGAACTCGAGCGCACCGAACCGATCGCCCGCAGCAGCGGCGGGGTCGTCGGCGCGCTGCAGCCATATTTGCGCGCGCACGTCACCGAATCGCTGATCCGCCGCGGGCAGGCAAATTATTCCGACCACTATGACGGTTTGCGCAGCCTGGAAGCGCGCTACGGCGTGGATTCCGCGGTGCTCATGGCGATCTGGGGCCTCGAGACCAGCTACGGCAGGGTCACCGGCAGCACCGATCTGCTCCAGGCGCTTGCCAGCCTCGGATATTACGGCCGCCGCCGCGATTTCTTCGAAACCGAATTCGTCGCGGCGCTCAAGCTGATGGATGAGGGTGTCCCGCGCTGGCGCCTGAAAGGAAGCTGGGCGGGCGCGACCGGCTATCCGCAGTTCATGCCCTCGGTGGCGCTGCGGTTGCGGGCGGACGGCGACGGCGACGGATATTCCGACATTTGGAGCAATGAGCTCGACGGCCTCGCTTCAATTGCGTCTTATCTTCGTGACGCCGGGTGGAAGCCGAACATCCCCTGGGGAATCCCGGTCCGCACGCCCGCCAATCTCAACCGCGCCGCGATCGTCTCGCGGACCACCGCGTCGCGTTGTCCGCAGGTCTATCGGCGCCATAGCCGTTGGCTGACGATGCGCGAGTGGCGCGCCCTCGGCGTAACGCCGATCGGCCGCTCTATTGCCGATAACGAGATGGCGAGCCTGATCGAGCCTGATGGTCCCTATGCGACCGCTTACCTTGCGACCGCGAACTATCGCGCGATCCTCGATTATAATTGCTCGAATTTCTACGCGATTTCGGTCGGAGTTCTGGCGGACGCGATTGCGCGGCGATAGACAGAGCCTTCACCTTGAATTGAGGAAGCTGTCCAACTCCATGCCGCGCACCATGATTCTCGCCGCCGCCGCCTCGCTCCTCCTCGCAAGCGCTGCTCCCGCAGCCGCGCCGCAGTTCGATACGCCGGCGAAAGTCGCCTATCTGCTCGACCTGTCGTCGGGCGCGACGCTCTACGCCAAGAATGCCGATGCGCGCATGCCGCCGGCCTCGATGGCCAAGATGATGACCACCGACGTCGCGTTCGAGCTGATCGACAAGGGTCAGCTTCCGTTGAACAAGATGTGCACGGTGCGGCCGGAAACGTGGCAGAAATGGCACGGGCCTGCGGCCGGCTCGACCATGTTCCTGTCGCCGGGCGAGCAGGTCAGCGTCGAGAACCTCCTCAAGGGGATCGTCACCTTGTCAGGCAACGATGCCTCGGTTGTGCTCGCCGAATGTATCTCCGGAACAGAGCAGGCCTTCACCGGCCAGATGAACGCCCTGGGCAAGAAGATCGGGCTCACCAACAGCCATTTCGGGACCGCCAACGGCTGGCCCGACAATGGCGTCACTTACGTCAGCGCGCGCGACCTTGCGACGCTCGCCCGGTACGAGATCGAGCACCATTACAAGCTGTACAAGCAATTCTATTCGTTACCGAGTTTCACCTGGGGCAAGACGCTGGGCTCCAACCAGGACATCACACAAGCCAACCGCAACCCGATCCTCGGTAAGGTTCCGGGCGCGGACGGGCTCAAGACCGGGCATACCGACGAGGCCGGCTATGGCTTCACCGGCTCGGCCGATCAGAACGGACGCCGTCTCATCGAAGTCGTCGCGGGCCTGCCGAGCTGGGACGCGCGAGTCCAGGAATCGACGCGGCTAATCCAGTGGGGCTTCGGGGCGTGGCAGGCCAAGCCGCTATTCTCGGCGGGAGCCAAGGTCGGGGTTGCCAAGGTCCAGCTCGGAAGCTCTAGCCAAGTCCCTCTGGTCGCACCCCGGAACCTGGCTGTGACCGTCCCCGCCGGCCTCTCGAGCGGCACGGTGCAAATGAAAATCCGCTACGAAGGGCCGCTCGTGGCGCCGATCGCGAAGGGCCAGGAGGTCGCCCAGCTCGTGGTGACGACCGGTGACACGCCGCCGCAGGTCGTGCCACTGGTCGCGGGCGATGACGTTGGGCGCGCCGGCTTCTTCGGGCGCATCTGGCTCGGCCTCAAGTCGTTGTTCGGCATGGCGTGAGCCCCCGCGGACGATTCATCACCCTCGAAGGCGGGGAGGGGGTCGGCAAGTCGACCCAGCTTGGTGCGCTTGCCGAGGCGCTACGCAAGCGCGGCCTTGACGTCATCGTGACCCGCGAGCCGGGGGGGAGCGATGGCGCGGAGAGGATCCGCGACCTGCTGCTGAGCGGCAACGAGGATCGCTGGAATGCGCCGGCGGAAGCCTTGCTGTTCGCAGCGGCACGCGCGGACCACGTCGCGAAAACCATCCGACCTGCGCTCGAACGGGGGCAATGGGTTCTTTCGGACCGTTTCGTCGACAGCTCGCTCGCCTATCAGGGCGGCGCTGGCGGCCTCGGCATCGAGGCCGTGCGCGCGATCAACGCCTTCGGAATCGGCGACGATTTTCCCGATCGCTCGCTCGTGCTCACGTTCGAAGGCGGGGCTGAAAGGGCGCGCGCCCGGGACGCCGACGGAAGCGACCGCATTGGCGGCCGCTCTGACGATTATCACCGCAAGGTCGAGGCCGCGTTCCACATCATCGCGGCGGAAGAGCCCGAGCGCGTCAAGCTGGTCGATGCGTCGGGAACGCCGCAGGAAGTCACTGAGCGGTTGATCGACGCGCTGGCGGACTTGTTGCCGTGATCGTCGGCCAGGACCGCGCGGTCGACCAGTTCACAACCGCTTGGGCATCACGCAAGTTGCACCATGCGTGGTTGCTGGCTGGACCGAAAGGCGTGGGGAAGGCGAGCTTTGCGCATGCCGCCGCTCGCCGCGTGCTGGCGGAGGCCGCGGGACCCCCATTCGACCTGCCCGGACTGGACAGCGCCGGCAACCATCCGATGGTCAAGCTGATCGAGGCGGGAAGCCATCCGGATATGCGCTGGCTTGAACGGCTGCCGAAGGAGCGGGGCGAAGGCCTTGCCCGCAATATCAGCGTCGATCAGGTGCGCGGCCTCGCCGAGCTCTTTGACCTCAGCCCGGCGATGTCGGACTGGCGCGTCGCAGTCATCGACACGGTCGACGAGCTTGAGCCCTCCGGCGCCAACGCTTTGCTCAAAATGCTCGAGGAGCCGCCGGCCAACAGCCTGTTCTTCCTCGTCAGCCATGCGCCCGGCCGCTTGCTTCCGACGATCCGCTCGCGCTGCCGACGCCTCGATTTCCACAAGCTCGACGATGACGCCATGACGTCAATACTGACGCAGCATGCTCCGGCCCTCGCCGCGGCGGAACGCCAGCGCATCATTTCGGTGTCGTTCGGCTCAGCGGGACGGGCACTTGCGTTCGCGGAGCTGGGCCTGGCCAAGCTCGAGGATGCGGCCCTTGCCATCCTCCGGCAAGGCGACCCGACGAACGCCCGGCGTTCCGACCTTGCGTCCGAACTGGGGAAGAAGGGAGCCGCGGGCCGCTATGCCGCATTCCTCGACCTGGCGCCCTCCCTTATCGCCCGCGAAGCGCGCCGGCTGAACGGGGCTTCCCGCGAACGGGCGCTCGACGCCTATAGCCGGGCGCGCGAGCTGGCCGCGGTCGCACCGCGTTTGTCGCTCGACCCTGCCGCGACCGTGTTTCAGATCGGCGGGATGCTCGCGGAGGTTGCCGGCGCCCCTTCCTTGAAGCGGTAGTGCGCGGCGGCTAGGGCAACGGCATGGCCGATCCCTTCTACATCACGACCGCGATCAGCTATCCCAATGGTCCGCCGCACATCGGCCACGCCTATGAGGCGATCGCCGCCGACGCGATCGCCCGCTTCCAGCGGCAGCAGGGCCGCGACGTGCGCTTCCAGACCGGCACCGACGAGCATGGCCTCAAGATGGCCCAGGCTGCCCGCGGCGAGGGCGTCGAGCCACGCGCATTTTCGGACAAAATGTCTCAACTTTTCCAAAGCATGTGCGACATTCTTAACGTGTCATACGATCGCTTCATTCGGACATCGCAGCCCGACCATTACCGCGCCAGCCAGGCGATCTGGCAGGCGATGGAGGAGAGGGGGGACCTGTACCTCGGCCGCTACGAGGGTTGGTACTCGGTCCGCGACGAGGCCTATTATGAGGAAGACGAGCTGACGCCGGCCGACGACGGATCAAAGCTGTCGCCCCACGGCACGCCGGTCGAATGGACGGTTGAGGAGAGCTGGTTCTTCCGGCTGTCCAAGTACCAGCAGGCGCTGCTCGACCATTATGCGACCAATCCGGACTTCATCCGTCCCGAAAGCCGCCGCAACGAGGTCGTCCGCTTCGTCGAGGGTGGCCTCAAGGATCTCAGCATCTCGCGCACCAGTTTCGATTGGGGCGTGCCGGTGCCGGGCAGCGACGATCATGTGATGTACGTCTGGCTCGACGCGCTGACCAATTACATCACCGGCCTCGGTTATCCTGACGACACGGAACTGTGGGGCCGCTACTGGCCGGCCGACGTCCACCTGATCGGCAAGGACGTCGTGCGCTTCCATGCGGTCTACTGGCCAGCCTTTCTGATGTCGGCCGGAATCGCCCTTCCAAAGCAGGTCTACGGCCACGGCTTCCTGCTCAGCCGCGGCGAGAAGATGTCCAAAAGCGTCGGCAATGTCGTCGATCCGATGGTGCTCGCCGACCGCTTCGGCGTGGACGCGCTGCGCTACTTCCTGCTGCGGGAAGTCTCGTTCGGCCAGGACGGCAGCTACAGCGCGGAGGCGATCGTCGCGCGCGCCAATGCCGAGCTGGCCAACAGTTTCGGCAATCTCGCGCAGCGTACATTATCGATGATCCACAAGAATTTGGGCGGCGTTCTTCCTGGCGGAGGTGACGCCGGCGACGATGTCCAGCTGCTCGACATGGTGCGCAAGACCGTGGACGAGTATGTGCCGCAAGCGTTCGAACGTTTCGCTTTCTCGGCCGGCATCGAAGCGTGGCTCCGCGCCGTGTTCGCCTGCAATGCCTATGTCGACGCCCAGGCGCCGTGGGCGCTGCGCGAGAGTGATCCCGAACGAATGGCCGCGGTGCTGGGCACGTTGGTGGTGGCCCTGCGCAAGCTGACCGTCGCCATCGCGCCGATCATCCCGGAGTCTGCCGACAAGTTGCTGAGCGTGATCGATGCCGGTGAAGGCGGCGCACCCATCGCGCAACCGACGCCGCTATTTCCGCGCCTCGAGCTGCTGGAGGACGAGGAGGAGGCGGCATGAGGCTGATCGACAGCCATTGCCACCTCAATTACGAAGGTCTGATCGAGCGTCAGGCCGAAGTTCTTGAAAACGCGCGGCAACGCGGCGTGGCCGGCTTCCTCAACATCTCGACGCGCCAGCGCGAGTGGAGCGACATCATCGCGGTTGCGGAGCGCGAGAGCGACGTCTGGGCAAGCGTCGGCGTGCATCCCCACGAAGCAGACGCCCATCCCGACCTCGGCGCGGCTGCGCTGGCCGAAGCGTCCGAGCACCCACGCGTGATTGCAATCGGCGAATGCGGCCTCGATTATTATTACGACAAGTCAGATCGCGCCGCGCAGCGCGAGCGCTTCGAAGCCCATATCGACGCAGCGCGGCAGACGGGGCTGCCCCTTGTGGTCCACACCCGCGACGCGGAGGACGACACCGCGGAGATCCTCTCCGCCGCTGTCAGGGAAGGGGGCGTGACCGGCGTGCTCCACTGCTTCACCGGTTCGGCGGAATTGGCGCGCACGGGGCTCGACCTCGGCTTCTATGTATCGCTGTCTGGAATTGTGACCTTCAAGAATGCAGCCGATCTTCAGGCGACGGCCAAATGGCTGCCGGCCGACCAGATGCTGGTCGAAACCGACGCGCCGTTCCTCGCGCCGGTCCCGCACCGCGGCCAGAAATGCGAACCCGCCTTCGTCGTCGACACTGCCGCGTTCGTCGCCGAACTCAGAGGCGAGGATCCCGAGCAACTCGCCGAGACGACGACGGACAACTTCTTCAATCTGTTCAAGAAAGCCCAAAGGCCAACCGCTTGAAGGTCCGTATCCTCGGATGCGGGACGTCGACCGGTGTGCCGAAGATCGGCAACGACTGGGGTCTGTGCGATCCCAACGAACCGCGGAACGAGCGCCTGCGAACCTCGATCCTCGTCGAAAGCTCGGGCGAACGGATGCTAGTCGATTGCGGCCCCGACCTGCGCCAGCAATTGCTGGGCGCAGAGGTCAGCCGGCTCGATGGGGTGATCGTGACGCACGCTCACGGCGACCATTGCCACGGAATCGACGAGCTGCGGCCGGTATCGCAGGCGACCGGTGGCCCGGTGCCGCTTCACGCACGGGGTGACGTCATAGAGGAGCTAGAGCTCCGCTTCGCCTACGCGTTCGGCCAATCGGATTTCTATCGGCCAATCGTGGCCGCACGGCAGCTTGGGGACGAGCTTCGCTTCGGGAACGCCCGCGTCCGCTTCGTCGACCAGCCGCACGGTGGGCCGACGTCGCTAGGCCTCCGCTTCGACGAGGCAGGCCGTTCCGTCGGCTATGCGGTCGACTTCAGCGACATGAGCGACGACATGGCATCGCTCTACCAAGGCGTGGACGTGTGGATCGCCGACTGCCTGACGCGCAAGCCGCACCCGACGCACATGCACCTCGACGGGGTGCTCGGATTTGCCCGCGACCTCGGCGTCGGCCAGCTTTTTCTGGTGCACATGGGCAATGGGCTCGATTATCACACGCTGGTTGCCGAGCTGCCCGACTGGGCGGCGCCGGCCTATGATGGGCTGGAGATCCAACTCCGATGACCAACGACCTGATGCTCGGCGGCGTCTATCTGCTCATGGCCATCATGCTCGTGTCTGGAGCGCTGATCTCAAGGCGCGAGCCCGCGGCGAAGATGTTGACCATGGCGCTGGCCTGGGTCGCGATCTTCGGAGCGGGCTTTATCCTTTTCACATTTCGTGACAATTTGGGTTGGGTTGCGCAACGCCTGAAGGCTGAAGCCGTCGGAACTCCGGTCGAACAGGGACGGGAAACTCGCATCCCGATGGCGATCGACGGCCATTTCTGGGTCGACGCGAAGCTCAACGGCCGCGACGTCAGGTTTTTGGTCGACAGCGGCGCCACCACGACGACAATCGATCGGGCGACGGCAAAGGCGGCGGGGGTCGAAATTTCAACGCGCCGCGACCAGTTCGTGCGCACCGGCAATGGCGTTATCCGGGTCGCGAACGGCCGCGCGGCCGAACTGCGTGTGGGCGGCATCGTCCAGCACGACGTCGGCCTGGAGATTGCCGACAATGACGATCTCAACGTTCTCGGGATGAATTATTTATCGTCTTTGAGCCGCTGGGGCGTGGAAGGGCGATGGCTGGTTCTGGTCCCTTGACCCAAGTTGGATTTTACATAATGCATATTATCATACTTACAGATCAGCGGCAGCGGAGGGGCCCCCATGCCGCTTGATCGCCTCGTCGAGATCATGCGCCGGTTGCGCGACCCGGTCAGCGGCTGCGAATGGGATACGGTACAGACGTTCGAGACGATCGCCCCCTACACGATCGAGGAAGCCTACGAAGTCGCGGACGCGATCGCGCGCAAAGACATGGATTCGCTGGCGGACGAACTCGGCGATCTCCAGCTCCAGGTCGTGTTTCACGTGCGGATGGCCGAAGAAGCCGGCCTGTTCACGCTCGATGACGTTCTCGACCGCATCTGCGACAAGATGGAACGCCGCCATCCCCACATTTTTAGCGATGCCGAGCATGGCGGTCACCACTTATGGGAGAAGATCAAGGCCGACGAGCGCGCTGCCGACCCCGACAAGAGCGCGCTTGCGGGCGTGGCTTTGGCCCTTCCGGCGCTGGATCGCGCCGCCAAGCTGCAGAGGCGCGCAGCGCGGGTCGGCTTCGATTGGCCGGATGCTTCGGGCCCTCGGGCCAAGATCGACGAGGAGCTTGCCGAGCTCGACGCGGAAAGTGATCACGACCGCAAGCTGGACGAGCTCGGCGACCTCTTATTTGCCGTTGTGAACCTCGCACGTCATCTTAACGTCGACGCAGAAGCCGCGTTAAGAGGAGCGAATCGGAAGTTCGAGCAGCGCTTTAGGGCAATCGAGCAGGAACCCGGCTTCGCCGACTTGTCGCTCGACGACAAAGAAGCGCTCTGGGCTCGCGCGAAAAAGGCTCAAGTCGACTCGGTCCCCTGAAAACGCGCCCAATTATCGGGGGACAACCGGACCGAGATCTCGAGCTCGTCCTCATCGACATGCTGCTCGATCACCTCGCCGCGCGAGTGCAGCCAGGCGATCCGCTCCCCGGCGCCCGCCGGCACGCGAATGCGGTGCACCTGCTCGCCGTGGCGCAATTTCTCGCCCATGAGTCCCCGCAGGGCATCGATCCCCTCGCCCGACGTTGCGGAAATGGGCATGGCGTCTGCGCGGCGCCGAGCCTCCTCATCGAGCCGCCGGCGGTCTTCTTCCGGCAGCAGGTCGACCTTGTTCCAAGCCTCGATCCGCGGCGGCGCGCCCTCTTCCGCAAGCCCGAGCGATGCCAGTATGTCCTCCACGTCTTCGCGCTGCGCCTCGCGATCTGCGTGAGCCATATCGCGAACGTGGACGATGAGGTCAGCTTCACGCACCTCCTCCAGCGTCGCCCGGAAGGCGGCGATCAGTTCGGTCGGCAAATCCGAGACGAAGCCCACCGTGTCCGAAAGGATCGCTTTGTCGAAGCCGGGCAGCCGGATGTCGCGCATGGTCGGGTCGAGCGTCGCGAACAGCAGGTTCTCCGCGAACACGGCTTCTCCGGTCAAGCGATTGAAAAGAGTGGACTTACCGGCGTTGGTATAACCGACCAGCGCGATCACCGGCCACGGTGCGCGCTGGCGGCGGCCGCGATGCAGCCCGCGCGTGCGTTTCACCTGGCCGAGCTCGCGCCGGATCTTGGCCATACGGTCGCGGATCAGGCGGCGGTCGGCCTCGATCTGGGTCTCGCCCGGACCGCCGAGGAATCCGAACCCGCCGCGCTGACGCTCGAGGTGGGTCCAGCTGCGGACGAGCCGGCCCGCCTGGTAATCGAGATGCGCCAGCTCGACCTGCAGCCGCCCTTCCGCAGTCGCCGCTCGCTCACCGAAAATCTCCAGTATCAGGCCGGTCCGGTCGATGACCTTGGTCCCGGCCTCGTCTTCCAAATTCTTCTGCTGGATTGGCGTCAAGGCCGCATCGACGATCAGCAGCCCGGCGCGCTTGTCGCTGGCCAGCGCCGCGATCTCCTCAACCTGGCCCTTCCCGAGCAGAGTCGCTGGCCGGACCGCGCGGACGCGCAGCGGCCGCGCCGCGACCACGTTGATGCCGATCGCGTCGGCAAGACCCCGCGCCTCCTCTACCCTCGCCTCGGCGGAGCGCCGCGAGCCTTCGCGCGGCAGCTCGGGCACGGCGATGATCGCGCGTTCGCCGCGCGCCACCTCAATCGCGCCATTGCCGTCGAACGTGCTCAGGGCGTTCCTCCCTCGCTCTCGCCTGCCCCTCCCCCGCCAAGGGTCAGCGGGTGTGCCGGCTGCAGCGTGGAGATTGCATGCTTGTAGACCAGCTGAACCTGCCCGCCGCGTTCGAGGACGACGCTGAACTGGTCGAACCCGGTGACCGCGCCCTGCAGCATCACGCCGTTGATCAGGAACAAGGTCATGCGTTCCTTGTCGCGCGTGGCGGCGGCGAGGAACTGGTCCTGAAGGCTCCCTTTCGCCCCGTCGACCTCAGGTGCAGTCGCGACGAAGTCGGGCAGCATTTCGGGCGGCATGATGGTCGAGATCGAATGCTTATAAACCAGCTGCGAAGCCCCCTCCCGTCGCAGCAACAGTGAGAAAGCGTCGAACCAGGTGACCACGCCTTGCAGTTTGACGCCCTTGACCAGGAAAATGGTCACCGGGAGCTTGGCTCGGCGCAGGCTGTTCAGGAAATGATCCTGCAGGCTCAGCGATCGCGCGGCCATCGCGGCACCTCTATTCCTCGCCCTCGCGCTTTTCGCCGATTCCCAACGCCTTGAGCTTCCTGTGCAATGCGGATCGTTCCATCCCGATGAACGAGGCTGTACGCGAGATGTTGCCCGAAAAGCGCCGGATCTGGATCTTGAGATACTCACGCTCGAAGGATTCGCGCGCCTCGCGAAGGGGGCTACCCATGATCGCCATGCCCGTGCTCGCACTGCTCATGGCGCTTTGATTTTCAAGGATTTCCGGCGGCAGCAGATCGAGTTCGATGCACGCCACGCGGTCGCCGGGCGCGAGAATCAGCGTCCGCTCGATAATGTTCCTCAGCTGGCGGACGTTGCCGGGCCAATCATGCGCCTGAAGCGCGGCTACCGCCTCTTCGGAAACCGACGGAGCGGCCATCCGCCGCTCCGCCGCGATCCGGGCGAGGAAATGGCTAACCAGCTCGGGGATGTCCTCGCGCCGCTCGCGCAATGCCGGGAGGCGGACCGGGACCACATTCAAGCGATAGAACAGGTCCTCGCGGAACCGCCCCGCGCTAATCTCGTCCTGGAGATTGCGCGACGTCGCCGAGAGCACGCGGACGTCCACCTTTACCGGCCTTTGCCCGCCGACCCGCGCATAGCTTTGGTCGGTCAGTACGCGCAGGATCTTGCCCTGCGTCGTCAGCGGCATGTCGGCGATCTCGTCCAAAAACAGCGTGCCGCCGTGGGCATGTTCGAGCAGTCCGGGACGAATCACGCCGTCGTTTTCGCTGCCGAACAATTCCTCCTCGACGCGATCGGGGCTCATCATTGCTGCCGACAGCACGATGAACGGCGCGCGCGCGCGCGGACTCCATTGGTGGATCATCCGCGCCGCGATCTCCTTACCCACGCCAGGCGGACCGGAGATGAGCACGCGGCTGCCGGTCGGCGCGACGCGCTTAAGCGTGGCGCGGACGGTGTTGATCGCGATCGAGCTGCCCTGCAGCTGGTCTTCCTGCCCGACCTGGAGCCGAAGCGTCTCGTTCTCGCGCCGCAAGCGCTCGGTCTCCGTCGCCCGGTCGACGAGATAGATCAGGCGCTCCGCCTCGAACGGTTTTTCGATGAAGTCGACCGCCCCTTCCCTCACCGCGGCGACGGCCGTGTCGAGATTGCCATGACCCGAGATCACCAGGACGGGGATGGTCGGATCGCGTCGCTTGAT
Source organism: Sphingomonas sp. (assembly GCF_045810705.1). Classification (GTDB taxonomy): domain Bacteria; phylum Pseudomonadota; class Alphaproteobacteria; order Sphingomonadales; family Sphingomonadaceae; genus Sphingomicrobium. The sequence goes on from NZ_JBJMVI010000019.1 coordinate 383,176, forward strand.
CTCCTGGAGGACCTGCAGCCCGTCGAGCTTCGAACCCTGCAGCCAAACGTCGAGCAATACCATCGACGGACGTCGCTCCTCGATCGCGTCGAGCGTCTGGGTGCTGTCGGCAGCGGTCCGCACCGTGTAACCTTCGTCTTCCAGCACTCCGCTGACCAAGTCGCGAATGTCCGCTTCGTCGTCGACCACAAGAACTTCGAGCGCCATCAGATTTCCTCATCCTGTTCGCTAATGCGATTGCTGTTGTCTGGGCCCGGATCGGCGCCGAGCTCGCGGAGCTTCTCCGTGTCGAACGAGATGCGCACGTGCGTGCCCCCGCCGGCGCGGTCGAGGAAAGCGATCTCGCCCATATGTTCCTCGACGATCTTCTTGACGATCGCGAGGCCGAGGCCCGTCCCCCTTACCCGCGTGGTCATATAAGGCTCGGTCAGCCGTTCGCGGTCGTCGGGCAGTCCGATGCCGGTATCGAGCACGTCGATGACAAGCTGCGCCCCAGTCTGTTGGAGCTTCAGTTCAACCCGGTCGCCCGCCAGGCTATGCTCGCCACGATTACGGCGCGATTCAATCGCTTCCACGGCATTCTTGACGATGTTGGTTAGAGCCTGGGCGAGCTGCCTCCGGTCGCTGACCATGCGGAAATCGCCCTCAGGTGGGTCGAGCGCAAAGCTGATCGCCGGGTGCGCCACCTCATGCAGGAACAGGGCCTGGCGCGCGATCTCGTGCACGTCTTCCTCGCGAAACACGGGCTTGGGCATCCGCGCGAAGTTCGAGAATTCGTCGACCATCCGCCGAAGATCCCCGACCTGCCGGACGATGGTCGCGGTCAGCCGCTCGAACGTCTCCTTGTCCGACACGATCTCCTTGCCGAACCGGCGCTCCAATCGCTCGGCGGCGAGCTGGATAGGCGTCAGCGGGTTCTTGATCTCATGTGCAATCCGCTGGGCAATGTCCGACCAGGCCGCACGGCGCTGATCGAACAGCTGGTCGGTGATGTCGTCAAACGTCAGCACCGATCCGTCCTGATAACGCACGCGCTTGACGGCCAGCGTGCGCTGGCCGCCGTCGCCGGGAATCAGCACGTTCGCTTCCGACTGCTCGCCGCGCATGAACTCGTCGAGCTCGGGCGAGATCGACGCCAGCGCTTGACCCTCGATCTCCGCCTGCCCCTTCTGAAGGAAGGTCTCGGCCGAACGGTTGAGCAGCAGGATTTTCAGGCTCGTGTCGACCGCCACCACGCCGGCAGTGACGCTCGACAGTACGGCTTCGATGAACGCGCGTCGGGTTTCGAGCTGGGTGTTGGCGGAGCGCAGGGCGTTGGTCTGCTCCTCGAGCCGCTCCGTCATCCGATTGAAGGCGGCTGCCAGCGTCTGGACTTCGTCCTCGGTCCGCGTGACCGGCACCCGGGCGGAGAAGTCGCCCGCCTCGATCCGGCCGGCTGCGGTGACCAACTCACCCACTGGGCGGACAAGCCGGTCGGCGAGTCCGAGCGCGGTCAAGATCGATAGCCCGACGATGACCAGCGCGCCGAGCAGAAGCGCGGCATTGAACTTCAGCTGATTGGCTCGAGAGCGTTCGAGAAGAGTGTGATAGTCGCGCAACACCGTGTTCGCGCGGCTGATCTGTGCCGAAATCTGAGGATCAAACCGGCCGACATACAGGTAGGTATTGGTGCCAGGGTCCAGCCGCGTAAGCACGGAGACCCGGTTGGGCGTACCGGCATCGACGTCTGCGCTTTGCGGAAGCGAATCAAGCTTGGCGATCGCCGCCTTGATTCGCCGAGCATCGATATTGACGCCGTAATTGCCGGCCGCGACCGCCAGCGTTTGCGGCTCGCCATCCGAACCTACTCTGATAATTGCCGCTTCGTTGAGCGAACGCTGATAGGTCTGATAGGCCAGACCAGTGTTGAATCGGGGATCGTCGATCGGAACTTTCTGGAGATAGCCCGTCAGGTCTCCGGCCATGGTGTTTGCTTCATTGCCGACCCGGTCAAGTTCGTATCGATATGTCGCCTGCGCCACCTGGACCGTGTTTTCGAGCATCGTGCGGGCGCGGTTGGAGAACCAGAATTCGAGCCCGCTTTGGAACAGCAGCGAGGCGAAGATCGCCACCAGGACGGTCGGCACCGCGGCGACGACCGAGAACAGCGCAACCAGCCGGACGTGGAGGCGGCCGCTGCCAAGCCCGCCCTGCTCCGCGCGTCGGACCGCAATGCGCCGCGAATAGAGCACCATCAGCGCAATCGCCGGCAGCAGATTGGCGATCAGCAGCAGCGCAATCAATGGCGGCGTCAACAAGGTGCCCGGTTCGGCCGCGCGCCGCAGGAGCCAGACGCTGAACGCCATGATGCCGGCGAGAATGACCGCAATGAGCCAGCCGAGGCGGTCGTAGAACCGCCCGCTCGCCCGCTCCCGCTGGAGCCAGCTGTCCCGCTCTGAAATCACCGGCGATTCGGCCGTACGCGCATCCATCCGGCGAGCGCCCTAGCATGGGCGTTGCAGAAACAACACAGTCGTTGAAACGGTTTTCTGCTCAGGCTGCGGAGCGCGCGAGCCACGGCGCGTAGAAGTCCTGCAACATTTGGACAACAACTGCCGGATCATCCTGCTGATTGGCCGTGTTGCGCAGCTCGGCCGATCCCGGAAGGCCCTTGGTGTACCAGCCGATGTGCTTGCGCGCGAGATTGACCCCGGTGTGCGTCCCGTACAGCCGCAACATGTCGTCATATTGCTCGAGCATGGTTGCGAGCTGCTCGTCGAGGCTCGGATCGGGGCGATGCCCTCCCCCGCTGAGCTCGCTGGTCACCTGGGCGATCAGCCACGGCCGGCCATAGGCGCCGCGGCCGATCATCACGCCGTCCGCGCCCGATTGGCGCAGCGCTTCGCGGCTGTCCTCGATCGAGCAGATGTCGCCGTTGACGATGACCGGGATGGCGACCGCGTCCTTGACCCGGCGCACGAACGCCCAGTCGGCCTCGCCCTTGTACATCTGGCAGCGCGTGCGGCCGTGGACCGTGATCATCTTCACGCCGAGGTCCTCGGCGATGCGCGCCAGCTCGGGCGCGTTGAGGCTCGAATGGTCCCAGCCCATGCGCATCTTGAGCGTCACCGGTACCTTCACCGCGGCAACGGTCGCCGCGATCAGCTTCCCAGCCAGCGGAAGGTCACGCATCAGCGCCGACCCGGCCTCGCCGTTGACGACCTTCTTCACCGGGCAGCCCATGTTGATGTCGATGATCGCCGCGCCGCGCTGCTCGTTGAGCTTCGCCGCCTCGGCCATCACCTCCGGCTCGCAGCCGGCGAGCTGGAGCGAGACCGGATCCTCGGCCGGATCCCACAGGCTCTTCTGCAGCGACTGGCGAGTCTCGCGGATCATCGCCTGGCTGGCGATCATCTCGCTCACCGTCAGCCCCGCCCCGTAGCGCTTGACCACGCGCCGGAACGGCAGATCGGTGACGCCGGTCATCGGCGCCAGGATCACCGGCGCGTCGATCCGGACGGGTCCGACGTGAATGGGCTTCAGAACGGTCATGGGAAGGCGCAGCTTTACAGGACGGCCTTTGGAGGGGCAAGGCGCGCCGCCATGGCTACCACTGCGCTGATCGTCGCCGCCGGCCGCGGAGAACGCCTTGGCGGCGGAGTGCCGAAGCAGTTCAGGCCCCTCGGCGGCAAGCCGGTGCTGCGCTGGGCGGTGGAGGCTCTCATCCGTCATCCTGCCGTGCGATCGACGCGGGTGGTGATCGCGGACGGACAGCGCGACAAGGCCACCGAAGCGCTCGACGGGCTCGATGTCGGCGAGCTCATCACCGGCGGCGCCGAGCGCGCCGATTCCGTGCGCGCCGGCCTCTCTGCGATCGACGGAGATGCGGTGCTGGTCCACGACGCGGCACGGCCCTTCTGTCCGCCAGCGGTGATCGACCGGTTGCTCGCCAGCCTCGAGTTCTTCGATGGCGCCGCGCCGGTGCTCCAGGTGGGCGACACTTTGGCGCGGGCGGCGGCGACGCTCGGCGAGCCGGTCGATCGGACAGATCTTGTGCGAGTCCAGACGCCCCAGGCCTTCCGCCTCGGCCCGCTTGAGTCCGCATATGAACTGTGGAAGGGGCCCGCGCCCACTGACGAAGCCACTGTCCTCAGGGCGGCCGGTATGAAGGTCGCTGCCGTCGAAGGCGACCCCGCGCTCGAGAAGCTCACAAGTCAGGCTGATCTTGAGCGCGCGCAACAATGGCTCGCCGGCTGCCTGACTCCCAGAACCGGCATGGGCTTCGACGTCCACGCTTTTGCCGGCGAAGGCCCAATCATGCTCGGCGGCATAAAACTGCCCCATACCCGCGGCCTGGCTGGCCACAGCGATGCCGACGTGGTGCTCCACGCCATCACCGACGCGCTGCTCGGCGCTGCCGGCCTCGGCGACATCGGCGAGCATTTCCCGCCTGCGGATTCGCGCTGGAAGGGTACAGATTCGTCCGTGTTCCTCGCGCATGCGGTCAACCTGGTTCGTGAACGAGGCGCTCTCATCGACCATGTCGACTGCACGATCATCGCCGAGGAGCCGAAAGTCGGACCGCATCGGGCGGCGATGCGGACCCGGATTGCCGAAATCGCCGGGTTGAGCGTTGATCAGGTCAGCGTGAAGGCGACGACGACCGAGGGCCTCGGGTTCACCGGGCGCGGCGAAGGCATCGCCGCCCAGGCCGTCGCCAGCATTCGGATGGGATTTTGGGCCAAGTGAGCGACTATCTTCTGCCCGACGAACTGGTCGGTAAGGCACGCGAGGTGGTCGAGGCCAACCGCGCCGCCGGGCGCCGCATCGCGATCGCCGAAAGCTGCACCGGCGGGCTCGTCAGCGCGGCCCTGACCGAGATCGCCGGATCTTCGGATGTGTTTGAAGCAGGCTACGTAACCTATTCCAACGCTGCGAAAATCTCACAGCTCAAGGTCTCGGAAGACGTGGTCGACACCTTCGGCTCGGTCAGCGTCGCCACCGCCTGGGCGATGGCCCGCGGTGCGCTCGCCGCCTCCGACGCCGACGTCGCGGTGGCGATCACCGGGATCGCCGGGCCCGGCGGGGGCACCACGCAGAAGCCCGTGGGCACGGTCGTCTTCGCTCGCGCCGAGCGCGACGCCGACCCGGCCAAGATCGTCGCCGACCAGAAGTTCTTCGACGAGAAGACCCGCTCGGGCGTGCGGCTTCAGGCCGCGCTCTGCGCGCTCGAGCTATTGATGCCGTAGAGCGCCGCGGCGCGCTGTTCGAACGCGCCGGCCATGCGCCTCAGCGCGCGATCGAACATTGAGCCAGCGAGCGTCTCGAACAGCCGCGATTTGAACGCGAAATCGACCGAGAAGCGCACGTTCGTGCCGCCGTCTGGGGCACGATCAAACTGCCACTCGTTGTGCAGGAATTTGAGCGGGCCCTCGACATAGTCGACGCAAATCCGGCTCGGCCGCTCTTTGACCACGCGGCTGGTGAAGCGTTCCTTGAAGGCGTTGAAGCCGACCACGAGGTCGGCGATCGTCTCCTTCTCGCTTGACGAACGGACGCGCACCGCGACCACCCACGGCAGGAATTCGTCGTAGCGCGCGACATCGGCAACCATCTCGAACAGCTGCTCGGGTGTGTACGGTAGGTGACGGGTCTCGCTGTGACGCGGCATCAGCCGTTCGAACGCTCCAGCTGCGCGAGACGTGCCGCCTGCATTTTCTTGAAATCGTCGCCGGCATGGTAGCTCGACCGGGTCAGCGGCGAAGCGGCGACCAGCAGGAACCCCTTGGCTCTTGCGATAGCCGCATAAGCCTCGAACGCTTTGGGCGTCACGAACTCCTCGACCTTCGCATGCCGCGGCGTCGGCTGGAGATATTGGCCCATGGTCAGGAAATCGACGCCGGCGGAGCGCATGTCGTCCATCACCTGGTGCACTTCGAGCCGCTGCTCGCCTAATCCCACCATCAACCCGGACTTGGTGAAGATATGCGGCGCCTTGCGCTTCACACTCTCGAGCAGCCGTAGCGAGGCATAGTAGCGCGCACCTGGGCGGATGGTTGGATAGAGCCGCGGCACCGTCTCAAGATTGTGATTGTAGACGTCGGGCCCCGCAGTGACGATTTCCTCGACCGCCGCCTCGCTCTTGTTGCGGAAGTCGGGAGTCAGGATTTCGATCGTCGTCGAGGGCGTGCGCTTGCGCAGCGCCTCGATCACCTTGACGAACTGGCGAGCGCCGCCGTCAGGCAAATCGTCGCGGTCGACCGAAGTGACGACGATATGCTCGAGGCCGAGCTCGGCCGCTGCGGTCGCGACATGCTCGGGCTCGAGCGGGTCGACCGCGCGCGGCATGCCGGTTTTGACGTTGCAGAAGGCGCAGGCCCGAGTGCAGGTGTCGCCGAGGATCATCACCGTGGCGTGCTTCTTGGTCCAGCACTCGCCGATGTTCGGGCAGGCCGCCTCCTCGCACACTGTAGCGAGATTGAGCTCGCGCATCAGCCGGCGCGTCGCATGATATCCTTCGCTGACCGGAGCCTTGACCCGGATCCAGTCGGGCTTGCGCTGCTTTGGGGGTACGGCGGCAGGAGCGTTCATGCGGCGCAGATAGCGATTGCCGCCGCCGCTTGCCACCCCCGCGCCGGGCACGCTAGCGGCGACAGATGCCGTATCTCACGCAGTTGATCGAAGGCTATCGCCGCTTCCGCGAGCACGACTGGGCGCACGAGCGCGCGCGCTGGTCGGAGCTCGCCGAGGGCCAGAGTCCCAAAGTGATGATCCTGTCGTGCGCCGACAGTCGGGTCGACCCGGCGCAGATTTTCGACGCGCGGCCGGGGGAGATGTTCGTCGTGCGCAACATCGCCGCGCTTGCGCCGCCCTACGAGACGACACGCGGCCATCACGGCGTCTCGGCCGCGCTCGAATTTGCGGTGACGCAGCTTGAGGTCGGCGAGATCATGGTCATGGGCCACGGCTTGTGCGGCGGCTGCGCGGCAGCGCTGACCGGCCAGTTCGACGATGCCGGACATGGCGAAGGCCATTTCATCGCCGATTGGGTCGGGATGCTGAGCGCCGCGCGCGACCAGGTCCGAGCCCATCATCACCACCTCGACAGCGACGCCTTCCTCGAGATGGAGCGCGAGGCCGTGAAGGTCAGCCTCGCCAATCTGCGTACCTTTCCGTGGATCGCGGAGCGCGAGCGCGCCGGCGAGCTCGAGCTGCATGGCGCCCATTTCTCGGTCGCCGAAGGTCGCTTGTACGTGCTCGACGAGGCGGAAGGTGAGTTCCGCCCCGTCTAGCAGTTCAACAGCCGGAAAGCGCGATTAGCAGCGGGTGTTATAGTTGTAGTGCGGCTGTCCGTATTGGTCGACGTAATAGCAATAGCCGCGTGTATCGCGATAATATTGCCGACCGTTGATGCTCGCGCCGAGCACGCCGCCAAGGATCGCACCGGCGACCGCGCCGCCGACCGCGCTTCCGCCGAGCGCCCGGCTGGCGATCGCGCCGCCAACCGCGCCGACGGCAGCACCGGCCGCAACGTTCGAGCCGTTCGTGCCGTTGCCGTAATAGCCGTTGTTGTAGCCGTAGCCGCTGTTGTAGCCGTTATTGTAATAACCGTTGTTGTAATAGCCGTTGTTATAGCCGTACGGATCGTAGCCGTACTGGTTCGGATATGTCGTGCAGCCGGTCGCCGCAATGCTGGCGGCGAGGACTGCCGCAAGACCAAGCTTCCTCATCGTCCCGTCCTTCCTCAACTCGCCCCCTGTAACCGACATTAGTGCTCCAAGCGGCTTTTCGTTCCGGCAGTGATCATCTGCGGTTCAGCTTGAGACGGCCCGAGCGCCGGACGGTGGTCAATCCGCGACGCCGCGCTACAGGAGTGCCGAAAGGATTCGGAATGCGCGACCGCGACCGCTTGCCCGAGCAGGAAGCCAATATCGCCTTGCTGATCGACGCGGACAATGCCTCGCCCGAGCATCTCGACGAAGTGCTGCTCGTGCTCGGCGAGCTCGGAACGATCAACATCCGCCGCGCTTACGGCAATTGGTCGAAGGCGAGCCTGAAGGGCTGGAGCGCGCAGACCGGACCGCATTCGATCATCCCGATGCAGCAGTTCGATGTGGTCAAGGGCAAGAGCGCGACCGACATGCGCATGACGATCGATGCCATGGACCTGCTCTACCGCGGCAATGTCGACGGCTTCGGAATCATGTCGTCGGACAGCGATTTCCTGCCGCTCGCCCAGCGAATCCGCGAGGACGGGCTTCCGGTTTACGGCTTTGGCACGGCCAAGACCCCGGTTTCGTTCCAGCAAGCCTGCACCCGTTTCTTCGACGTCGGCGCGCTGGCCATGAATGATGAGGAGCAGCTCGAACAGCCCAAGGCCGCGGCCGGCACGCGCCCGGTCGATACCGAGCTGCTGCAGGTGCTCGGCGCAGCCTACAAGGCCTCGAAGCGCGACGAAGAGGGTTACACACCGCTCTCCGAGCTCGGCCAGCGCGCCAAGGCCGTGTCGAGCTTTGCCGCGCGCAACTTCGGCTACACCCGCCTGTCCGACCTCATCCGCGCCGTGCCCAATTTCGAGGTCAAGACCGGCGACGACGGCCGCCTGCTGGTCAAGCGGCTGCGCTAGGCGGCCGGCTGTGGATTGATCGTCCACAGAAATTTCGGAGCCGTACCGAGTCTTCCACTGTGCTCTAGCCGACACACGCGGCTAGTTTCTGTTCGATGGGGGAACAGGGCCGTGTGGAGGACCGTTCTGCCACGCGAGCTGGGTTGGAAGATCACGATTCATGTTGGTTGGCCAAAATCCAGAACAGATTCTGGACACTGCGCTTGATGCTTTGTCGAGCCTCTCAAATTGGGAGTCCGTGCTCGACGAGCTTCCGGCGCCGATCTACATCACCGACCCCGATGGCGCGGTAACCTACTGGAATCGCGCCTGCGTAGAATTCGCGGGCCGCGAGCCGCAACGCGGTCGCGACCGCTGGTGCGTCACCTGGAAGATCTACTCGGCGACCGGCGAGTTCATGCCCCACGATCAATGCCCGATGGCCGACGCGATTCGCGGCCAGCGCGTGATTAGAGACGCGGTTGCGATCGCCGAACGCCCCGACGGCAGCCGCGTCGCGTTCCGGCCCTATCCCACACCCTTGTTTGACGGCGACGGCAACATGACGCGCGCTGTAAACATGCTGATCGACGTGACTCGGGAGCAGAGCGAAGCGCTCTCGCTTCAGGCCGAGCGCTGCCGCCGCCTCGCCGGTGCGCTCTACAGTCGCGAAAGCGAAATCGTTCTCCAAAAAATGGCCGAAGGCTTCGACCGCGCCGCGGCCGAGCTTCGCGGCGTGAACGACAACTAAGCCGTCAAAGCAGCTCCAGTTCGACCGTGACCTGGTCGCCGGCGGCAATGTCCGCCTTGCGCCGAACGTCGGCCTTCACCGGCAGGAAATAGCCGCCGCTCTTCACCGGGAACACCGAGGTGCGCCAGGTGACACCGTTGACGGTCACCTCGACCCGCGCCGACTTGAAGCCGCGCATGCTCGCCAGGCAGTGCGCGCGGATCTCGTCCGATTGCTCCTCGGGCACGGTGACGAAATGCCAGCTGCCGCTGTCGCCGCTCCAGAGCTTGAGGGGCACGGTGACGGTGATCATAGGCGACACTCGTGCTCGCCCGTCCCCCGGACAGGCTGCGCGCGACATTCGTGCTCGCCCGTCCCCCGGACAGGCTGCGCGCGACATTCGTGCTCGCCCGTCCCCCGGACAGGCTGCGCGCGAATGTTCCCAATGTTCACGGTGATGGCGACGTTCGGGCTCATCTTCTCACCGCCATTTCCGGTGCTGCGGGGCTGAGTTCACGAATTCAAAAGAGCCGCAGGATTGCTGACAAATGAAATCCTAATTTGCCAGTCATTTCTTCTGCCAGTCGTAGCCGGGGATCCGCTCGCCCTTCGCGCTGACCTCGATCAATATGGCCAGGCGCCTGGCCCGCGTCTCCGGTTTCTTGGCGCTGGTGATCCAGTGGAGCACGACCTTGCGGTAGCCAGACGGCCGCTTCTCCCAATCGGCCCACGCCGTCTTGTCGCTGCGGAGCTGCTTTTCCTCGGCCTCCGTCAGCGCCTTCTGCTCATTCTCGTAAGAATAGAGCCCGCTCTTGTGCTTGTTCTGCTCATAGGCGCCGACGCCGCGAAGGGTCATGTGACCCGAAGTGGTAAGCGCCTCGTAGCGCGCGAGGTTGACCCTGCTCCAGATGCTGCCTTTGCGCCGAGGCGTGAAGCGAATGGTGTAGGCGTCCTCGCCCAGGGATTTGCGGATGCCGTCGATCCAGCCGAAGCACAAAGCCTGGTCGCGCGCCTGCGGCCAGTCGATCGAAGGCTTGCCGCTGCTTTTCTTCCAGAAGCCGACGAGCAACTCGGGCGCGGTCTCGTGATTGGCCTCGAGCCAACGGCGGAAGTCGGCTTCGGTGGGGAAGAAGGTGGGTTGCAGCGCCATGCCGTCATCCCGGCCTTGAGCCGGGATCCACCTTCTTGATCAGCGAGTTAAATCCGAAGTCTTGTGCCAAATCACGCCAAGTTGGGTTGTTGCGCTCGACCAGGTCGATTTTCCAGCTGCGGTGCCACCGTTTGATTGATTTCTCGCGGCTGATCGCTCCGTGCATCGTTTCATGCACTTCGAACCAAACGAGCCGCTTGACCCCATATCGAGAAGTGAAGCCCTTGGTGACCTCTTCGCGATGCTGCCAGATGCGACCTAGTAAATTCGACGTGACTCCGGTGTAAAGCGTACCGTGAAAGCCGCTTGCGAGAAGGTAGACGCAGGGCGTGCGCTCCATTGCCACAGTGGAAGAGAAGGTGGACCCCGGGTCAAGCCCGGGGTGACGAACGAAGCTCATGGCGGGCGCGAGATCCCACTAAGTGTGAGACTGCTCAGCTACCTTAACAACGATGTCGGGATTACCGCGTCAATTTCCGGTACGTCATCCGGTGCGGGCGCGTCGCTTCCTCGCCCAGGCGGCGGACCTTGTCTTCTTCGTACGCTTCGAAATTGCCCTCGAACCAGGTGACCTCGCCGTCGCCTTCGAACGCGAGGATGTGGGTCGCCAAGCGGTCGAGGAAGAAGCGGTCGTGGCTGATGACCACCGCGCAGCCGGCGAAATTCTCGAGCGCGTCCTCGAGCGCGCGCAGGGTCTCGACGTCGAGGTCGTTGGTCGGCTCGTCGAGCAGCAGCACGTTGCCGCCGTCCTTGAGCATTTTCGCCAAGTGCACGCGGTTGCGCTCGCCGCCCGACAATTGCCCGACCTTCTTCTGCTGGTCGGGGCCGCGGAAGTTGAACGCGCCGACATAGGCGCGGCTGTTGAGCTCGTGCTTGCCGATCTTGATCACATCGACACCGTCGCTGATCTCCTCCCACACATTGTGCTTGGCGTTCAGCGCGTCGCGTGATTGGTCGACATAGCCGAGATGCACGGTCGGCCCGACCTCGACCTCACCCGTGTCGGGCGTCTCCTGGCCGGTAATGAGCTTGAACAGCGTCGTCTTGCCGGCGCCGTTGGGGCCAATGATCCCGACGATCCCGCCCGGCGGCAGGCTGAAGCTCAAATTCTCGAACAGCAACTTGTCGCCGTACGACTTGGTGAGGCTCTTGACCTCGATCACTTTGCCGCCGAGCCGCTCAGGCATCTGGATCAGGATTTCGCCCTTGGTCGGCGCGCGGTTCTCCTGCGCCTCCACCAGCTGGTCGAAGGCCTTGATGCGTGCCTTGGACTTGGCCTGGCGGGCCTTGGGCGAGCGCCGGATCCACTCCAGCTCGTCGGCGATCGCCTTCTGCTTGCCGGCTTCTTCGCGCTCCTCCTGCTGGAGCCGTTTCGACTTCTTTTCCAAATAGGTGGAGTAGTTTCCTTCGTAGACGTAGTAGCGGGCGCGATCGAGCTCGAGGATCCAATTCACGACATTGTCGAGGAAGTAGCGGTCGTGGGTGACGAGGATGACGTTGCCCGGATAGTCGACCAAATGCTTCTCCAGCCACTGGACGCTCTCGGCGTCGAGGTGATTGGTCGGCTCGTCGAGAAGCAGGATGCCGGGCTTTTCCAGCAGCAGCCGGGTCAGCGCGATGCGCCGCTTCTCGCCGCCGGACAGGTTGGTGACGGATGCATCGCCGGGCGGGCAGCGCAATGCATCCATCGCGATCTCGAGCTGATTGTCGAGGGTCCAGCCGTCGACCGCGTCGATCTTCTCCTGGAGCTCGCCCATTTCGGTCATCAGCGCGTCGAAGTCGTCGCCCGGGTCGGCCATTTGCGCCGAGATGGCGTTGAACCGGTCGAGCATGTCGGCGACCGGGCGCACCCCGTCCATGACATTCTCCCTGACGGTCTTGCTCGGGTCGAGCTGCGGCTCCTGTTCGAGATAGCCGACGCTGATCCCCTCGCCCGGCCAGGCCTCGCCGGTGAATTCCTTATCGCGCTGCGCCATGATCTTCATCAGCGTCGACTTGCCCGATCCGTTCGGACCGACGATGCCGATCTTGGCGTCCTGGTAGAATTGCAGGTGGATGTTGTTGAGGATGGGCTTCTGGCCCGGGAAGGCCTTGGTCAGGCCCTTCATCACAAAGCTGTATTGGGCGGCCATGGGGTCGCGGATGTCCTTCGGGAAAGTGCTGGAAGAGTTGCCGGCCAGTTAGGCGTTCGGGCGCGGTTTTTCTAGTCGCGGCCGACCATCGCATGCGCGGTCGCGAAGCGGTAATCGCGATACTGGTCGCGCAAATCCTTTTTGCTGAGCTTGCCCGTGGCCGTATGCGGCAACTCGTCGACGAACTCGATCGCGTCCGGGAGCCACCATTTGGCGAGCTCCTGCGATAGATGGGCCCTGATCTCGCCTTCGCTCACCCGGCTGCCATCGGAGCGCACGACAAGCAGCAATGGCCGTTCGTCCCATTTGGGGTGCGGGATGCCGATGGCCGCGGCCTCCGCGACTCCGGCGCAGCCAATCGCCGCATTCTCAAGATCGATCGAGCTGATCCACTCACCGCCCGATTTGATCACGTCCTTGGCGCGGTCGGTGATCTGGATCGATCCGTCGGGATGGATCGCGGCGACATCGCCGGTGTCGAGCCACTGGCCCTCGCTGCATGCATCTTCATCGTGCTTGAAGTAGCGGCGGAGGACGGCGGGTCCGCGCGTCTGCAGCCGGCCCGAACTGACCCCATCGCGCGGCAGGACCTTGCCGGAGTCGTCGACGACGCGGAGCTCGACCCCGAACATCGAGCGCCCGGCGCGGGTCATATAGTCGACCTGCTCGTCGTCGCTCATCGAATCCCAGTTGGGCGGCGGCGCGCCGATCGTGCCGACTGGCGACATCTCGGTCATGCCCCACAGATGATTGACGTGGACGCCGCGCTTGCGGAACCAGCGAATCGTCGCTTCGGGCGCCGCGGAGCCTCCGATGATCACCAGGCGCAGCGCGCCCAGCGAGGCGCCGGTCCGCTCGACATGGTCGATCATGCCCAGCCAGACGGTCGGCACGCCGGCCGAATGGGTAACCCCTTCTTCGTTGAACAGCTTGCACAGATGTTTGGGGACATTGTCGCCGCAGATCACCAGCTTGAACCCCGCGATTGCCGCCGCATAAGGAATGCACCAGCTGTTGGCATGGAACATCGGCACCACCGGAAGCATGACCGAGCGGGCCGATACGTCGAAGCAATCGGGGGCGATGATCGACATTGCGTGGAGCACGGTTGAACGATGCTCGTACAGCACGCCCTTGGGGTTCCCGGTCGTCCCGCTGGTGTAGCACAGGCCGCACGGGTCGCGCTCGTCGCCCTCGGCCCAGGCATAGTCGCCGTCCTCGGCATCGAGCCATGCGTCGAAATCGCTCTGGAAGCAGATGTAATGCTCGACCGTCGCCAGCCGCGGCTTCAGCCGCTCGACGAGCGGCTCAAACGCTTGGTCGAAGAGGATCACTCGGTCCTCGGCGTGGGTGATGATGTAGGCGAGTTGATCGTCGAACAGCCGCGGGTTCAAGGTGTGAAGAACGCCGCCCATCCCGGCCACCCCGAACCAGGCGGCGAGGTGCCGGTCATGGTTCATTGCCAGCGTCGCGACGCGGTCACCCGGCTTGATGCCAAGCCGCTCAAGCGCCTGCCCCATCCGCCGCGCGTCGTGCGCGAGGTTCTTCCAGTTGGTTCGGACAATGGTTCCATCGGCACGCGCCGCGACGATTTCGCGGTTACCGTGCTCGCGCTCGGCATGGTCCATCAACCGCATGATGCGGAGCGGAAAATCCTGCATTGCGCCGAGCATGCCCATCAGCGCGTCTCCCCCAAGGAGCGCGCATCATGCCGCAAAAACAGGGCCGCGGAAACGGCTAGAAGGGCAGCTTGAATCCCGGCGGCAGGGGCAAGCTGCTCTGCATCTTTTGCATCTCGCCCGCCGCGGCGGCATCGGCCTTGGTGCGCGCATCGTTGATGGCGGCCGCGACCAGGTCCTCGAGCATCGTCTTCTCGGACGGCGCAAGCAGGCTTTCGTCTATCTCGACGCCGAGGATTCGGCCCTTGGCGGTGGCGTGGACCTTGACCAGTCCGCCGCCCGCGGCGCCCTCGACCTCGATCTGGTCGAGATTATCCTGCGCCTTCTGCAATTCGGCTTGCGCGCTCTGCGCCAGCTTCATGATCTCGTCGAAATCAGGCAATTCGGGCATGTCAGCCGCCTCTGGTTGGAAAGGTTTCGAGCTCCGCGTCGGGGAAAGCGTCCATCACCGCGCGCACGTTGGGATCCGCAAGCACGTCAGCGCGAACGCGCTCCTCGGCCATTTTCTCCTGGTCGAGCAACGAGGGTTCGCCGGGTTCGTCGGCGAACGACACCTTCCACACGGTTCCCGTAATCGACTTGAGCTCCAGTGCCAGCTCGCGCGGCCAATCCCCGCCGAGCGGCTTGGACGGCCTGACGATCAGTTCGGGCGGCGCGTAGCGCACCAGGCCGACCTGGTCATGAAGCTGGACGGCGAGATTGTGTCTGCCGCTCCGTTCGAGCAAGCGGATGAGTGCCGGGAAATCGGCTGGCAGCTGGGCGTTGGCACCAGATGGTTTGCTGGCCGGCGCGGACGACGTCGGGGCGGCGGTCCCGTCGCCGGTAAGCTTCGCGACTAGCGAAGCCGGGTCCGGCATGTCGGCGGCGTGGATCAGCCTGAGCAAGGCCATCTCCGCGGCTTCGCGCGGGTCGGGGGCGACTTCGACGTCCTGCAGGCCCTTGAGCAGCATCTGCCAAAGCCGGTGGATCAGGCCCCACGAGAGCTGCCGTGCCATTTCGGCGGCGCTTTCGCGTTCCTCCGCGCTGAGCATGGCGCCCGCATTCGTTCCGACCTTCGCCCGCGTGGCCGAGTGCAGCGCCTCCATCAGCCCACGCAGCAATTGGGTCGGGTCGATCCCGAGGTCATGCGCTTCGTCGAGCTCGGCGAGCGCGGCGGTTGCGTCGCCCGAAAGGACTAGCTGCAGCAGCCGGCGGATTCGGCCGCGGTCGGCGAGGCCGAGCATGTCCCGCACCTGGTCGGCGGTGACGGCGCCCGCGCCGTGGGCGATCGCCTGGTCGAGGATCGAAAGGCCATCGCGGGCCGAGCCTTCCGCCGCGCGCGCGATCATGCCCAGTGCTTCGGGATCGACCTCGACCTCTTCGGCTTTCGACACCTGCGCGAAGTGGGCCACGAGCTTCTCCGCGGGGATTCGCCTCAGGTCGAATCGCTGGCACCGCGACAGCACGGTCACCGGCACCTTGTTCACCTCGGTCGTCGCGAACAGGAATTTCACGTGGCTTGGCGGTTCCTCGAGCGTCTTCAGCAACGCATTGAAAGCCGCCTTCGACAGCATGTGGACTTCGTCGATGATGTAGATCTTGTAGCGCGCACTGACCGAAGCGTAGCGCACCGCGTCGATGATCTCGCGGATGTCGTCGATGCCGGTGTGGCTGGCGGCATCCATCTCGATCACGTCGATGTGCCGCCCTTCACTGATCGCGCGGCACGGCTCGCATACGTTGCAGGGGTCGATCGTCGGCCCACCCTGCCCCTCTGGCCCGATGCAGTTCAGCGCCTTGGCAATCAGCCGCGCGGTCGAGGTCTTTCCCACGCCGCGTACGCCGGTCAGCAGGAACGCATGGGCTACGCGCCCGCGATCGATCGCGTTGGCAAGAGTCTTCACCATTGCGTCCTGGCCGATGAGCTCGGCGAAGGTCTGCGGTCGGTACTTGCGCGCAAGCACGCGGTACGGCGATGCCGCGGCCGGCGTTGCGGGCTCCTCGGGAAGGTCGAGGCCCAATGCGGGCGATTCGTCGTCGGTCACAACAGCGGTTTAGGGGGAGAGGCTCGCCAATGCGAGCGGTGGAAGCCGACGACCCGGCACGAAATCGTTGTGGCTGCTTCCTTCCGGATCTGACCAGGTTGGCGACAGCGCCGTCCGCCGACTTCCAGTCGCGCATATGGGCGATGGCCCTCCGCCATGCAAGTTGAGGCGACG
The DNA here is from genome assembly GCF_045810705.1 of Sphingomonas sp. Taxonomy (GTDB): domain Bacteria; phylum Pseudomonadota; class Alphaproteobacteria; order Sphingomonadales; family Sphingomonadaceae; genus Sphingomicrobium. The sequence continues at coordinate 399,649 of NZ_JBJMVI010000019.1, forward strand.
TCCGCACGATTTCATGTGCCATTCACTTCCCAGCAAGCCGCCGCAATGCTTGACTTGGAGATGGTGATGGTCCCCTTCCTGCTCATGCTCGCATCGAGCGCCGCCCAGGCGCCCGCAACGGCCCCCGCTCCGCCGCCCGTCCCTCCCTTCGCCTCGCGCCATGGCGGGCGTCTGTTCATCAGCCCAATGGGCGAGCCGTTCCGGCCTCGCGACCGCAGCGATGACGGCCTCGCCGATTGGTTCGCGCAAGCCGACCGCAACCATGACGGCCGATTGACCCTCGATGAGATGCAGGGCGATGCCGAGCGCTTCTTTGCGCTTCTCGACGTCAATCACGACGGCGAAATCGATCCCGACGATATAAGTCGCTACGAAGAAGTCATCGCACCCGAGATCCGGAGCGGCGGCGGCTTCGCAATGGATCTCGGACCGGCGCCCGAGAGCAGCGGCGAAGGCGAGCGCGGCGGACGCGGCGGATATGGCGGCGGCGGTCATCGCGGTGGCGGCGGAGGCGGTCATCGTCCGGGCGGGGGCGACGGCAGAGGCGGCGGCGGCGGTGGTCACCGCGGGAGCTTCCACGCCCGGGGCGGCGACGAGAGCCACCAGGGCGCCAGTCGCTATGGCCTGCTCGACCTTCCCGAGCCCGTCGTTTCGGCCGATGCCGACTTCAACCGCGGCGTCTCGCTATCGGAGTTCAGGCAGGCGGCAGCGCAACGCTTCATCGCGCTCGACCTCGATCATCACGGCTATTTGACCCTTCCGGCGCTAGCGAGTGTCCGCCCTGCACCGGCGGCGCAGCCCAATCGGAACGTGACACCGGGGTCGCCGCCACCGAGTGACGACAGCCAGTCCTACCAACCACCAGCCTACAAATGACCTCAACCATCGATTGGCGCGCCCACTGCGCGGGCCTTTTCGTAAGGTGTCTGCCCGTGTTGCTCGTTGCAGCAGCGCCGGCCGAGCGGCCGATCAACGTCGTCGGACACGCCTGGGCTCCGTTCATCAGCCCGATGGGCGAACCGTTCCGCGCGCGCACCGCGACCGACGACACGCTCGCCCGCTGGTTCGACCAGGCCGACCGCAATCATGATGGGCAAATCACCCCCGGCGAAATGCAGGCCGACGCCGATCGCTTCTTCGCCACGCTCGACAGCGACGGAGACGGCGAGATCGGACCGGAAGAGCTGATCCACTACGAATGGGAGCTCGCGCCCGACATCCAGCTCAGTTCGCGACTCAGGCGCCGTCCCGGGGAAGCTGCGCCAGCAAAGGCCGCTGAAGACGGCGAACAGCTTGCGAAAGATCGGCGCTACCGCCGTGGCGACGGTGAGCCTGACTCGCTGTCCGGCCTTCAAGGCGCAGCGCGGTACGGGTTGCTCAACATGCCCGAACCAGTTGCCGCGGCGGACGCCGACTTCAACCGCACCATTTCCCGCACCGAGTTCCAACAGGCGGCCCTGGCGCGTTTCCAGTTACTCGACTCGGACCGTCGCGGAGCACTCACGCTCGATGCGCTTCAGGCAAAGTGGACGATCGTGCTTGGCACCCTGCACCAACGCAAGCGCCAGAAGGAGTCGGTCGACCCGCGGGTCGCCGTGCCGGTTCCCCTCGACCGCTAGCGCCCCATCCAGTTGCGCGCCTCTGGCGGCACCCGCACAGTCAAGGACTTCATGTTCTCGGTCAGGATGATCTGGCAGGCGAGACGCGAAGTGTGCGTCGCGTGCGCCGCGAGGTCGAGCAGATCCTCCTCCTCGTCGCTGGCCGGCGGGAGCCGCTCGAAATCCTCCGCTTCCACGATCACGTGGCAGGTCGAACAGGCCATAACGCCCTCGCAGGCGCCTTCGAGCGGCTGACCCGCCGTCCAGGCGACGTCGAGCAGCCGCTGACCCGGCGCCGCGTCCACTTCTTTGTCGAGGGTTCCGTCAGCCTTGAAGAAACGCACCAGGGTCACGCGTCGAGTTTCTCCTGCGCGACCGCATGCGCCGCGATCCGCCGGCACGCATCGACCAGCTCTTGCTGCGTCGTATAGCGGCCGAAGCCGAGCCGGATCGACGAGCGCGCCGCGCGATAGTCGAGCCCGAGCGCGCGAAGCACATGGCTCGGCCGTCCGGAGCCGCTGGCGCAGGCGCTGCCGAGCGAGAAGGCAACATCGCGCAGATCCGCAATAAGCCGAGCCGCATCAACGCCTTCGCGCCGAATGTTGAGATTGCCTTTGTAGCGGTGGCCAACGCTTCCGTTGACGATCCAGCCGGGGCCCAGCGCATGAACGGCGGCGTTCCACAGCTTTTGGACATGGTCGTAGTCGAGCGTGCAACGCTCGTCGGCGAGCCTGGCCGCCGCGCCGAAGCCGACGCACAGCATCGGCGACAGCGTGCCGGAGCGCAGCCCCTGCTCCTGCCCGCCGCCATGTATCAACGGCGCGGGCTCACTGCCCTTTCGCATCCACAGCGCGCCGATGCCCTTCGGTCCATGGATCTTGTGCGCGGAAATGGCGATCAGGTCGGGTCCCTTGCATACGTCGACGCGGCCGAATGCCTGGACGGCATCGGACATCATCAGGGCTCCGGCCTTGTGAACCATGTCAGAGATCGCGCTCACCGGATGCCTGACCCCGATCTCGTTGTTGACCATCATGACCGCGACAAGCAGCACGCGTTCGTCCAGCTCCCGCTCGAACAGGTCGAGATCGAGACACCCGTCGAGAAGCACCGGAAGGACCGTGAGGTCGACTCCGCGTCCGGCGAGCCACTCGCACGTGTCGAGGACGGCCGCATGCTCGGTCGCGACCGTGATGATTCGGTTCCTGCCCTTCGGCGCTTTCTCGACCGTGCCCTTGAGCGCCCAGTTGATCGCTTCGGTGGCGCTGCCGGTGAAGGCCAGGCTTCCGCCCTTCGCCCCGAGCGCCTTCTCGACCTGCTTGCGCGCAACCTCGATCGCCGCTTCGGCCTCGTTGCCCCAACGCGAAGGCGAATGCGGGTTGGCGTATTTTTCCTCGATCCACGGCTGCATCGTTTTGGCGACTTCCGGCGCGACTGGCGTGGTCGCCTGGTAATCGAGGTAGATCATGCCGCCTCGGCTTTCGCCAGCGACCCGATCCGACGCCACTCCGTGGTAAATCGTTCGATGTCCGCTTCGCTGGTCGTCGGGCCGAAGCTGACGCGGATCACCGATCCGGCAATATTTTCAGGGATGCCCATCGCGGCGAGGACCCGGCTCGGCTTCATGCTTCCCGACGAACAGGCGCTGCCCGCCGACACCGAGATACCGGCCAGGTCGAGCTGGACCAGCTGGCTCGCGCTCGCGACACCGGGCATCGCATAAGCGCCGATCGTCGCGATCCGCGGCGCCTCGCTGCCGATGACGATCCCCCCCGCGCTTCTAATCTCCTGCTCGAGCATCGCGCGCAGCAACACCAGCCTCGGCAGCGCGTCAGCGAAGGTATGCGACGAGAGCGCCGCCGCCATCCCCGCAACCGCCGGCCAATTCTCGGTCCCGCGCCGATAGCCGCGTTCTTGCCCGCCGCTCGGCTGAAGCGTTGCGAGGTCGCGGACGAGCAACGCTCCGACACCCGGCGGCCCGCCGAGCTTGTGCGCCGAGACCGCGATGAAATCCGCTTCCGGAAGCGCGGTCTTGCCGGCGCCCTGCGCGCAATCGGCGAGCAGCAACGCGCCGGCCTCGCGAACCACCTCCTGAATGTGCTCAATCGGCTGAACGACGCCCGTCTCATTGTTGACGAGCTGAATCGCGACCAGCGCCGGCCCCTTTACGAGCTCGGCCCGGAGCGCGGCGACGTCGATCAGGCCGTTCCCGTCGACGGGCAACATGGTGGCCTGCTCGCCCATGGCGGCAATCACCACGTCGTGCTCGGTCGGTCCGACAATCCGCCTTTCCGCCCTGGCCCGCGCTGCGGCGATCTGCACCGCTTCGCTGGCGCCGGAGGTGAGGATGACGTCATGACGCCAGGCGAGCGCGTCCGCGATCGAGCGGCGCGCGCCTTCGAACGCGGCGCGCGCGGCGCGGCCGTCGGCATGCGGTGAGCTCGGATTGGCCCAGTGCTCCATCGCGGCGGCGACAGCCGCTCGAGCCTCGGGCAGGATCGGCGTCGTCGCCGCATGGTCGAGGTAAAGGCGCTCCGCTGAGCTCAAAACAGCCGAATTCCTGCCAATTGCCACCTGAATGCCCAGCCCTATATAGGAGCCGACGCTGCCGCGCACCCGCGAGCAGCACCTTCATAAGCGAGCACATGCCCGAAGTCATTTTCCCCGGCCCGGAGGGGCGCCTCGAAGGACGTTTTCATCCCGGCACTCGTCCGCGCGCACCGGTCGCACTGATCCTGCACTCGCACCCGCAGGCCGGCGGCACGATGAACAACAAGATCGTCCAACTGCTCTATCAAACCTTCGTCAGGCGCGGCTTCGCGACGCTCCGGTTCAATTTCCGCGGCGTCAACAAGAGCCAGGGCGTGTTCGACAACGGCATCGGCGAGCTGTCCGACGCCGCGTCCGCGCTCGACTGGGTGCAGTCGATCCACCCCGAGGCCGAGACGACCTGGGTCGCGGGCGTCAGCTTCGGCGCCTGGATCGGGATGCAGCTGCTGATGCGGCGCCCCGAGATCCGCGGCTTCATCTCGATCGCGCCGCCGGCCAACATGTACGACTTCAGCTTCCTCGCCCCCTGCCCCTCATCGGGCATCATCATCCAAGGCGAAGCGGACGAGGTGGTCACGCCGAGCGCGGTGCAGAAGCTGGTCGACAAGCTCCGCACGCAGCGGCACATCACCATCAACCACGACCTCATTCCCAACGCGAACCACTTCTTCGCGAACGAGCTCGACCTGCTGATGAAATCGGTCGACGATTATCTCGACATGCGGCTCGCGACCGACCCGATCAAGCCGGCTATACCGTCCAGATCATCACGTTCGTGACGATCACCAGCGCGGCGACGATCATCAGCGCGCCGCGCACCCGCGTTTGACCGCGACGCACGAGGCTGAGGCCGCCGCCAAGCAGCACGAACGCAGCAATCATCGCCGCGGTCATCGCAACTGACGGGAATTTATCCATTTCCGGCGCCGAGTTTCATCAAGACTTAACCAACATCGGTCAAATTGCGGCAATGCCGAAGGTGGACCAGCAGGCGCGCCTCGACGAGGCGTTCGAGCGGATCGAGGAGACGATCCTGCCGTGCATCGCGATGATGCTCGATACGCTGATCGACGCATCCGAATCGGTTGCCGAGAATGAGCGGCGCTTCCTTGCGGCGGAATTGAAGACGCTCGCCGCCGAGCTCGAGGAGCTGACCAAGGCCGTCGAGCGCTCCAGCCCCGCGCACGTCGAGCCAGGCGAATATCGGGCCCGCAGCGTCGGCTAATCCCGTTCGCCGATGATCCGCGCGTGAAGCGCCGGATCGATATTCCCGCCAGACACGACCACGACCGTATCCTCTTTCGGCTCGAGCTTGCCTGCGATCAGCGCCGCGAGCGCGACGGCCGCGCCCGGTTCCACCACCAGGTCATGCCTTTCCCACGCAAAGCGAATGGCCTTGGCCACTTCGGCATCGCTCACGGAAAGGGCGCGGGCATGGCGTTCGCGCAGGATGCCGAAGGTGATCGGCGACACCAGCGGCGTCTGGATCGCATCGCAGAACGTGTCGGGCGCGTCGGCCGCCACGGGCACGATCGCGCCAAGCTCGAGCGAGCGCCCCATGTCGTCCCAGCCTTCGGGCTCGACGACGACGATCTCGGCCTCGGGCACGGCGAGCGCGATTCCCGACGCCAGGCCGCCGCCGCCGCACGGAATGACGATGCGCGCCGGCGCGCGGCCGAGCTGCTCGACGATCTCGAGGCCCGCGGTGCCCTGCCCGGCGACGATCGCCGGATCGTCGAAGCTCGGCACGACGGTCGCCCTAGTCTCGGCCGCGATGCGCGCCGCAATCGCCTCGCGGCTCTCGTTTCGGCGGTCGTAGAAGATGATCTCGGCGCCCTCGCCGCGGGTGCCTTCGATCTTCACCTGGGGCGCGTCCGCCGGCATGATGATGATCGCGCGAATGCCGAGCCGCCGCGCGGCTATCGCCACGCCGCGCGCATGGTTGCCCGATGAAAAGGCGACGACGCCGCGTTCCCGCTCCTCCGGCGACAGCTGGAGCAGCCGGTTGGTCGCGCCCCTCAGCTTGAACGAGCCGCCGGTCTGCAGGCATTCGCACTTGAGCCAAACGCGAACGCCCGCGACCTCGCTCTCGATCAACGGGGTGTGCTGGACGAGCTCGCCGATCCGCCCTGCGGCGCCGAGGACGTCCTCGCGACTCACTTTCGTCGATTCGGTTAAGTGTTTGATGTTGCTACCCTTTCGACGAAGCGTTGCAAACGAATGACAAAAAGCGGGGAATTGGCGATGCGGGTCCAAAAAACCTTTACTTAAGGATATCCCCTTCATATATCGCGCTCCCGCTGCCCCATGGGACTTCCAACCGCAAGGCAGCTTTATGTTGAACAAGCCTGTTGGAGGTCCCTTGAGTTGCACAAGCATCATCGCGCGCTGGGGCTAGCGTCCGCCCCGACCGGCAGCCGGGGGGCTGCCGCTATCGCCATGTTGAAACCGGTTCAGCCGGTCACACTGCTTCGTCCGCACGCTGCGCGTCGCGCCGCCCGCTTCTTCGTCGAGAAGTTCCCTGGGCGCTCGCTCTATGCGGTCAAGGCGAACCCGTCGCCCGACCTGCTGCAAATCCTCTGGGACGCGGGCGTCACCCATTATGACGTGGCCTCGATCAGCGAGGTCCGGCTGGTCCACGAAACGCTGCCCGAGGCGGTCATCTGCCTGATGCACCCGGTGAAGGCCGAGGAAGCGATCGGCGAGGCCTATTTCGAGCATGGCGTGAAGACGTTCAGCCTGGATACGATCGAGGAGCTCGACAAGATCGTTCGGGCGACCGCCACCGACGGCGTGCCCGCGACCGACCTCAACCTGCTGGTCCGTATCCGCGTAAGCTCGGACCACGCCAAGCTCAGCCTCGCATCGAAGTTCGGCGCCGACCCGCGCGATGTCGCCACCCTGCTGTTCGCCGCCCGCCAGGCGGCCGATGCGCTCGGCATCTGCTTCCATGTGGGCAGCCAGGCGATGACTCCGGCAGCGTTCGCCGAAGCGATGGCGCGCGTCCGCGACGCGATCGTCGAGGCCGCGGTCACGGTCGACATCGTCGATGTCGGCGGAGGCTTCCCCTCGTCCTATCCCGGCATGGAGCCGCCGCCGCTCGAAACCTATTTCGCCGTGATCCACCAGGCGTTCGAGGCGCTGCCGATCAGCTATTCGGCCGAATTGTGGTGCGAGCCCGGCCGGGCGCTGTGCGCCGAATATGCGAGCGTGCTCGTCCGCGTCGAGAAGCGCCGCGGCGACGAGCTCTACATCAACGATGGTGCTTACGGCGCCCTGTTCGACGCCGCGCACATCGGCTGGCGCTATCCGGTGCGGCTTGTCCGGGCCGAGGACTCGCACGTTCGCCCGATGAACTTCAGCTTCTACGGCCCGACCTGCGACGACCTCGACCGCATGGCTGGACCGTTCGAGCTGCCCGCAGACGTCGGCGCCGGCGACTATATCGAGGTCGGCATGCTCGGTGCCTATGGCTGCGCGATGCGCACTCAGTTCAACGGCTTCGGCGTAACCGACTCGGCGATCGTCGATGACGAGCCGATGGCGAGCCTTTACGGCGCCGCCGAACCCACTCGGTCGAACGTCGTGAAGCTGTAATTTGATCGTGCTCCGGCGTAGGCCGGAGCCCAGCGCAACAGAGAAGAGTCTGGGCCCCTGCCTCCGCAGGGGCACCGGCCGCATTTGGAGCATGAAATGAACGAGGAAACCAAGGTCAACGACACGCGCAAGCGCGAGCTGCTGGCGACCCCGGTCGAGCATATCGACATCACCAAGTATGACGCGCGCCCGATCGTCGACGCGATGGGCAAGATGAGCTTCACCAGCCGCGACCTGTCGCGGGCAACGAAGATCTACAACACGATGCTCGAGGACCAGAGCTGCTCAATCATCCTGGTCATCGCCGGCTCGACCTCGGCCGGCGGCTGTATGGACCTCTATGCCGAGCTGGTCCGCTCCAATATGGTCGATGCGATCGTCGCCACCGGCGCTTCCATCGTCGACATGGATTTCTTCGAAGCGCTTGGCCACAAACACTACCAAGCCACTGAAGTCCCTGACGATGATACGCTGCGGTCGCTCTATATCGACCGCATTTACGACACGTACATCGATGAAGAGCAGCTGCAGGATTGCGACCATACGATCGGCGCGATCGCCGACAGCCTCGAGCCGCGGCCGTACAGCAGCCGCGCCTTCATTCGCGAAATGGGCAAGTGGCTGAGCGAGGGCAACGCCAAGAAGCCCGGCAGCCTGGTCCAGCTCGCCTACGAGCATGATGTGCCGATCTTCTGCCCTGCGTTCGTGGACAGCTCGGCGGGCTTCGGCCTCGTCAAGCATCAGGTCGAGCGGATGAAAGCAGGCAATCCGTACATGGTGCTCGACGCGATTGCCGACTTCCGCGAGCTCACCGACATCAAGATCAAGGCCGGCACCACCGGCCTGCTGATGATCGGCGGCGGCGTGCCGAAGAACTTCACCCAGGACACGGTCGTCTGCGCCGAGATCCTCGGGCACGACGACGTCGAAGTGCACAAATATGCGGTGCAGATCACTGTCGCAGACGTGCGCGACGGCGCCTGCTCCTCCTCGACTCTTCAGGAGGCGGCTAGTTGGGGCAAGGTCTCGACGGCGATGGAGCAAATGGTGTTCGCCGAGGCCACCTCGGTGCTGCCGCTGCTGGCGAGCGACGCGTGGCACCGCGGCGCCTGGCGCAACCGGGCGAAGCGCCGCTTCGCCAAGCTGTTCGATTGAAGGATAGGCTGACGCTCGGGCTTCGGCGCGGCTCAGTTCGGCGCGTCGATGCAACACGAAGGCCGATGTGACGTTGTAACCGCCGACAGGGAGTGCCCGTTAGGACGCCCATGGAGGTTATCCGATGTCGAAGACATTGATTCTGCTGGCGGCGGGAGCGAGCGCGCTGATCGCCACGCCCGCCGACGCACGCCACCGCCATCATCATCATCGCTATTACAGCTACGGTTACCGTTACGCGCCTTACCGTTACGCATACTCCAGCTACGCCTATCGCCGCCCCGCCTACCGGACCTACAGTTACGCCTATCCGAGCTACAATTATTCCTACCCGAGCTACGGCTATTCGTATCCGGGGTACGGATATTCACCGTACTCCTCCGGTTACAATCCGTACGGTTATTCAACCTACGGCTATGGCGTCCGCTGGCCCTGGTAGATCGGTCGCCCAACCGTTTGGCTCGGGCTGACCTGAGTCGGCGCAGCCCAGCCAGCCGAATCGCAAGCGGCGCCACGGACGATTGCCAAGCGTAACAAACTGACGCACCCTCCTCCCCCTCACTCGGGGGAGACCGCTCATGCAGTACAGTCCGATACTGGCGCCGGTCGTGGCGCTCGTCGCGTGGACGATTCTCGTCATGCTGTGGATGGCCATTACTCGCTTTGCCGAGTTCAGGCGTTTGGGAATCACACTTTCGAACATTCCGCCCGGCTCGCGCGGAGCCGACCTCGAAGGCCGCGCGGACCCGCACGCGCAGTGGAAGTCCCACAACTACATTCACTTGATGGAGCAGCCGACGATTTTCTATGCGATCGCGCTAACTCTCGCGCTGATGAATTTCGGGGGCGGCATCAATTACTGGCTGGCGTGGGGTTATGTCGGCTTCCGAATCCTCCACAGCCTGGTGCAGGCGACGATCAACATCGTTGCGATCCGCTTCCCGATCTTCCTGCTCGCGAGCCTGTGCCTGATCGGCCTGACGACGCACGCGGGCCTGAGGATCCTGCACGATTGCGGCATTATCGGCTGAAGGCGGCCGCGAGCTCGACATGGGTCGACCAGCGGAACTGTCCGACGGGTTGGACCCAGTCGAGCCGATAACCGCCGTCGGTCAGGGACCTGGCATCACGGGCAAAGGTCGCCGGGTTGCAGCTGACGTAGGCGACGCGCGCCACTGTTGAGGAAGCAAGCTCGGCGACCTGTTCGGCGGCGCCGGCTCGCGGCGGGTCGAGGACGACGCTCTCGAACCGCTTGAGCTCGCTGGTGTCCAGCGGGCGGCGATACAGATCGCGGTGCTCGATGGTCGTGGCCGGTGCGGCGCGCTTCAGTGCCCCCGCCGCGTCGCGCGAGGCTTCGGCGGCATAGATCGCGCTCGTCGACAGCGCGAATGTGCCGAGCCCGGCGAACAAATCGGCGACCGCAGCCACGCCGCCGACCGCTTCCTGGACGCTCAGGATCAGCTCGGCCTCGCCATCCTCGGTCGGTTGCAGGAATGCGCCTTGCGGAAAGCCGACCCGTACGCCCGACAAGGTCACGCTCGCCGGCTGCGGCTCGAACAGCGCCTCCGGCCCGAGACCGCGGTCGACGCTGAGCCGCGCCAGGTCGTGCGCGGTTGCGAACGACGTCAACTGCTCGATCTCCGCGAGCCTGCCGGCGGGAACCCCCTTGATTCGCATGTCGACGCCGCCATCGATCAGCGTCAGCTGGATTTCGCCGATGCGCTTGGGCTGAAGCATCGCGGCGAGCAGGTTCCGCAGTGGCGCGACCAGAGCGAACAGCTCGGGCCTTAGGATGTGGCACTCATGCATGTCGACGATGCGGTGCGACATTTCGGCGTTGAAGCCGACCAGTACGCCCGAACCGGCCTTTAGCGCCTTGAGGGTCGCGCGCCGCCGGCTGCATGGCGGCGACAGATGCGGCTCGCGGATCTGGGTCGTGAGCCCATGCTGCTGCAGCGCCGTCTCGATCCGCGACACGAGATAGCCGCGGTACGCCTCGTCATCCGCATGCTGGAGCTGGCACCCGCCGCATTCGGGGAAATGCCGGCACGGCGGCTCCTGATGATGCGGGCCGTAGGCGAGCGCGCCATCGTCGAGTAACGCGTCGCCGGGGACGCCGAAGGGCACGTGGCGCCCGCTTTCCGTGACCCCGTCCCCGCGCGCGGCAATACGAACGACGAGCTCGTTCACAAGGCGGCGATGGCCGCGGGGATCGCGTCGGTGAGATCGTCGGCGATCAGCTGCGGCCCGGCAATCTCAGCAGCGCGGCCGTGCAGCCACACGCCGGCGCACGCCGCCTCGAACGCGGACAATCCGCGCGCCCGCATCGCGGCGATCAAGCCGGCGAGCACGTCGCCGGTCCCCGCGCTCGCCAGCCACGGATGTGCTCGTGGCGCGAACCCGATCCGCCCATCAGGCGCCGCGACGAGCGTGTCCGGGCCCTTGTAAACCACGACCGCGCCCGAACGCCGCGCGGCCTCAATCGCGCGCTCCGGCTTGGTCCCCGCGATCTCGCCGAACAAGTTCCTGAATTCGCCCTCGTGCGGCGTGAGGATCGTATCCTGGCCCTTCAGCCGCTCCGGCTCGCCCAGATGGGTGATGCCGTCGGCATCGATCACCTTGGGCGCGCTCGACGTCAGCGCGAGCGTCAGCACCTGCGGCGCATCGCCAAGCCCGGGACCGACCAGCAGGCAGCCGATGCGCTCGTCATTCACCGGCGCCGTGTCGATCTGGACCACCGCCGCTGGGAGTCCGTCGATCGGCCGCGAGGTGCTGACCCGAACATAGCCCGCCCCTGCCCTCGCCGCTGCCTTGGCGGCAAGCGCGATCGCTCCTGGCATCGCGCCGGCAAGCGCGTGGACCAGCCCGCGGTCGTACTTGTGCCCGCCCGGATCGAGCGGCGGAAGCCCAGGCGGTGCGATCTCGTGCCACTCGGTCGACGCCGCAATTCCGATGTCGGCGAGCACGATCCGACCGCATTTGTGCATCGCCGGATGGAGCAAATGCGCCGGCTTCAGGGCGCCGAAGGTCACCGTCATGTCGTAATCGTGCAGCGGGTTGAGCAACGCGCCCGAGTCCGTCTCGACCCCGCTCGGCAGGTCGCAGGCGATCGCCACGGCCGCCTCGTGCACCAGCTCGGACAAGAGCAGGCTCACGGATTCGTCGAGACCGCGCGTCAGGCCTGTCCCGAACAGCGCATCGATCAACAGCGGCCATCCTCCGGTGTCGGCGGACAGCTGCTCCACCTCGCCTGTCCACTGTGCCCGCGCCGATTTCGCCGACTCGCTCTTGGGCTCGGACAAAGCGGCGACGCGGACCGAAACGCCGCGCTCGGCGAGGTGGCGCGCCGCGACATAGCCATCGCCGCCGTTATTCCCCGGTCCGCACAGGATCAGCGCGGGCTTGGGCCCCGCGAACCGATAAGCCGCCTCCGCCAGCCCCGCCCCTGCCCGCTCCATTAGCTGCTCGACGCTCGTGCCGGCATCGATTGCCGCCTGCTCGGCGGCGCGCATCGCATGCGCGGTGAGGATCGGGCGGCGGTTCATCCCGCGCACCTAGCGCAGGAACGTCGCCAGATGCCACCATTCGCGCGGCACCGCGTATGCCGCCGCGTCGCACGCTCCCTCATCGTCGAACAGCGCGAAGCAGGTCGCGCCCGAGCCCGACATGCGCACGAAGCTCGCCCCGGGCCGCGTCCCCAACCACGCCAGCACCGCTTCGATCTGCGGCACCAGCGCGATTGCCGGCGTCTCGAGATCGTTGCGCCCTTCGCGCCACCCTCCGAGCGGCCCGAAGTCCTCTCCATCCCAGCGACCGAACACATCGGCCGTCGACAGCTGCACGCGAGGGTTCACCAGCAGCACGGGTGCCCCGGAGCCATGCGACAGATCGATCGGAGTAAGCTTGTCGCCCGCCCCTTCGCCCCGCATCGGTACGCTCAGCAAGCACGCAGGCACGTCGCTGCCGAGTTCCGGCGCGACCTCCTGCGCGTGCTTCGGATCGATCTGCCACAACGACGTCAGCAACCTCAGCGCCGCCGCCGCATCGGCCGATCCGCCGCCGATCCCCGAAGCAATCGGCAAGCGTTTGTCGAGCGTGAGCGCGGCGCCACGCTCGCAAGCTGCCGCCGCGGCAAGCGCCCGCGCGGCTTTCACCACCAGATTCTCTTCACGGTTGCCGAGCCCGCCGGCGAAGGGCCCGGTGACCTCGAGCGAAATGGTATCGGCGGATGCCGCGCTGAGCCCGTCGCCATCGGTGCAGAATGCAAACACCGTCTCGATCGCATGGCAGCCGTCGGGCCGCTTGCCTCTGACGTGCAGCGCGAGATTGAGCTTCGCCGGCGCGATCTCGCGGGCTGGCGTCGTCAAGGCGCGGCGTTGGCCGGAGTCAGCCCGCCCGCCAGCTTGGCCTTGACCCGCGCGGCGGTCTCGTCCTCCGCCGTCACCAGCGATGCATTCCAAGCGTATCGCGCCTCGTAGCGGCGGCCCGAGCGGTACAGCGCGTCGCCCAGATGCTCCTGGATCTCGGCCTCCGCCGGATCCTTTTCGGCGGCGTGCTGAAGCGTCACGATCGCCTCGCCAACCTTGCCGCGCTTGAACTGGGCCCAGCCCAGCGAATCGGTGATCGACCCCTCGTCAGGCGCAAGCTCGCTGGCCTTGCGGATCATTGCTTCGGCTGCGTCCACATCCTCGCCGCGCTCGAGCTTGGCGTAGCCGAGGAAGTTGAGCAGCAGCGGCTGGTCGGGCGCGAGCGCGAGCGCCTGCTGGAGCGACGCCCGTGCTTCGGGCCAGCGCTTGGCCTCCTCGAGCGCGCTCGCCCGCAGCAGCAGCAGCGACCACAATTGGCTATCGAGCTTCTGCGCCTGCGCAAAGGCGATCGCACGACCGTAGGCGTCGGCGGCTTCGTTGTGCCGCTTCATCGATTCCAGCACTTCGCCGAGCCGCGAAAGGTCGCTGACGTCGGCGTTTGGGGCCGCGGCCGCGCTCGCGGCGACCTGGTAGGCTTCGTTGAAATTCTTGTTGTCGCGAAGAATGCGGGTCTGGACGTCGCGGACTTGCGAAATCAACGCGTCGCTGGGGGAAACCGAACGCAGTAGGGCCAGTGCCTCGTTGCTCCGGCTCTGCCCGGCAAGCAAAAGAGCGAGCAGAGCGGTCGCGCTGCTGTTCTGGGGGTTGGCGTAGCGCGCGACCTGCACCAGCCCGATCGGAGGCGTTCCCCGCTGCAGTCGCAGCAGATCGCCGACAAACGCCATCAGCACCTCGCTCAGCGCCTCCGGGAGATTATCGATGCCCTGGCCGCTCAGCTTGCCGGCGGCGATGCGCTGTCGCGCCGCGGCTTCGCCCACGCCCATTCCCTCGACGATCATCAACGCGCGTGGCCGGTCGCCTGCTGCCAGGAATCCGTCCGCGAAGGCGAGCCGGAGCCGCGTCTCGCGCGCGCCTGCGCGGCCCACCGCCTGCCGCGCGAGCGGCTCAGCCTCGGCGGTTCGCCGGAACTTCAGCAGGATGAACGCCCGTTCCTCTGCATTGATCGGCGCGAGCAGGCTGGTTGCCGGAATCTGGTCGAACGCCGCGAGCGCCTGCTGCTCGTTGCCGCGGTCCGCTGCCGCCCAGGCGTTGATCAGTGGAGTGAGGAACGACAGGTCGCCGGTTTCGCCACTCGCCGCGAGCCACGGCAGCGCCCGCTCGGGGTGGCGCCGCCGGATTTGCTCCGTGGCGAGCAGCAGCCGCGCATCGACCGGCAGCTTGGTCGCGGGCACGTTGCGCGCGAGGCCGAGCGCCAAATCCATCTGGCCGGCGCCGATCGCCTCGCTCAGCGCCTTGCGCGCAATGTCCGACTGATCCGGCTGCGCCTGCGCCAGCGCGGCCAGCAGCTGCGCCGCCCGCGCATGATCGCCGCTCATCGACGCTGCCCGCGCCTCGACATAGGTGCGCGCCGCATCGGACAGGCTGAGCCGCGCCAGCGCCGGCGACGAGCTCAGCGCCAAGGCCGCAACGGCCGCGCAACCAGGAAGTCTACATGTTCGGGTAATTGGGGCCTCCGCCGCCTTCTGGGGTGACCCAGTTGATATTCTGGGTCGGATCCTTGATGTCGCATGTCTTGCAGTGGACGCAATTCTGGGCGTTGATCTGAAGCTTCGGTTCACCATTCTCGCCATCGACGAATTCGTACACCCCCGCGGGACAATAACGCTGTTCGGGTCCAGCATATACCGGCAGGTTGATCGCCGTCGGTATGTCGGCGTCCTTGAGCGTCAGATGAACCGGCTGGTCTTCCTCGTGATTGGTGTTCGAGATGAACACCGAGGACAAGCGGTCGAATGTCAGCACGCCATCCGGCTTGGGATAGTCGACCGGCCGCACCTGGTCCTTGCACTTGAGCCGCTCGTTGTCGGGCTTGTGCTTGAGCGTCCACGGAACGCCAATCCCGAGCTGGTTCAGCCACATGTCGAGCCCGGCGTAGAGTGTTCCTAAAGTCCCGCTCCAATGCGCGACGGCCGGCTGGGCGTTGCGGACCTTCTTCAGCTCTTTGACGATCCAGCTCGACCGAAGATTGATCTCGTACGCATCGAGCGTGTCGCCGCGGCGGTCGGCTCCAATAGCCTGGAACGCCGCTTCGGCGGCGAGCATCGCCGACTTCATCGCCGTGTGCGTGCCCTTGATCCTGGGCACGTTCAAGAACCCCGCCGAGCAACCGATCAGTGCTCCGCCGGGAAAGACGAGCTTGGGGATGGCCTGGTAGCCGCCCTCGTTGATCGCCCGCGCGCCATAGGAGACGCGTCGGCCCCCCTCGATCTCTGCGCGGACCGCCGGATGCATCTTCCACCGTTGCATCTCGTCGAACGGCGACAAATAGGGGTTCGAATAATCGAGCGCGACGACGAAACCGAGCGCGACCTGGTTGTTCTCCTGGTGATAGAGGAAGCCTCCGCCCCACGCGTCCTTAAGCGGCCAACCCTGCGTGTGGATCACTCGCCCTGGCTTATGCTTATCCGCAGGAATGTCCCATAATTCCTTGATTCCGATGCCAAATACCTGTGGGCCGCTTTGATCGCGCAGGCCGAAGATCTCGGTCAGTCTTTTGGTCAGATGGCCGCGCGCGCCCTCGGCGAAAAAGGTGTAGCGGGCGTGCAACTCCATGCCGGGCTGGTAGTCGGGGCGGTGGCTGCCGTCGCGCGCAATGCCCATGTCGCCGGTCGCCACGCCCCTCACCGATCCATCCTCGTTGAACAGGATCTCGGCCGCGGGAAAGCCCGGGAAGATCTCGACTCCAAGCTCCTCGGCCTGGCCCTGCAGCCAGCGGCAGAAGTTTCCGAGGCTCAGCGTGTAGGTGCCGCGGTTGCGCATCAACGGCGGCATCAGCATTTCGGGGATCGAGAATTTGCTCTTCCCGGTTAGCACCCAGTGATGATTTTCGGTGACGGGCACCGTCAGCGGCGCGCCTTTGTCCTTCCAGTCCGGGATCAGCTCGTTGAGCGCAATCGGGTCGATCACCGCGCCCGACAGAATGTGCGCGCCGACCTCGCTGCCTTTCTCGAGGATGCAGACGTTAAGCTCGCGCTCGGCAGCCGCCGCCAGTTGCTTGAGCCGGATCGCCGCGGAAAGCCCCGCTGGCCCACCCCCGACGATCACCACGTCATAGGCCATGGATTCGCGCTGGCTCATCCCCTTCCCTTCGTCCTGTCGCGGCCGGAACACAATTCGACTCAAATGCCCTGCCAATTCCTTGACCGCGCCGTCAATGCCGCGCGAGGTATGGCCAAGGGAGTAGACGTGGGCGGGCAGGCGAATCCGATCGGCATTGCCGAGGCGCGCAGCGCATTGACCTGGTGGCTCGACGCGGGCGTCGATGTGCTGGTCCAGGAGGATTCCCGCGACTGGCTGCATTCGCCGCCGCCGAATCTGCCAGCCACGCTGGCCGAAGTGAAGCCCGCGAACATCGTTCAACCGGCTCACGAGACGCTCGCGGAACTTCAAGGCTGGCTGTCGAGCAGCATGCAGCTGCCGCTGGTCTCGGCAACGGCGAAGCGGATCATGCCCCACGGGCCCGAAGATGCTGCGATCATGCTGCTCAGCGACTCGCCCACCTTCGAGGATTCGGCCGCCGGCCAGCCGATCGGCGGCGACGCCTGGGAACTGACCAAGCGAATGCTCGCAGCAATCAAGATTCCCGTGGAGCAGGCCTACAGCGCCTCGCTCTCCTGCCTTCACCTGCCCGGTTCGAAAATGTCGCCCGCCGAGCGCGACGAATGCGCGGAAATTGCCCGCAAGCACATCAAGCTTGCCGCGCCGAAGCGCCTGCTGCTGCTCGGCGACGGACCGGCACAGGCGCTGCTCGGCAAGCCCCTGGTCCAGGCGCGCGCTCACGTCCACAAGATCGAAGGCGTGCGCACGGTCGCCACCTTCCACCCGCGGTCGCTGATTAATCGGCCCTCAAACAAATCCTTGGCATGGAAGGACTTGCTGCTTTTGATGGAGGACGAATCGTGAAGTGTGGCCTGCTCGCATTCGGGAGTCTTGTCTGGGCCGCGCCCTTATTCGCGCAGAGCTCGCCTGACCCGCTTGCGCCTTTGCCGGTAAACGCCCCGCCGCCGGCCCAACGAAGCTTGCCCGCTCCTCCGACCGCAGATCTGCCGCAGCCAACAGTTCCCGCCGCTCAAAGCCCCGTTATCGTCTCTCAAAACCTCCCCAGGCCGGTGACCGTACCCAAGGACTGGCGCGGCGTGTTCGACGCGATCGATGCCGGCAATTGGGCGTCGGCCCAGGCCGGCATCGCCGCTTTGCCGAGGAGCGTTCTAACGCCGGTCGCCAAGGCAGAGCTTTACACCGCCAGGGGATCACCGGTCGTCGACCTCGGCTCGCTCGAGGCCCTGATTGCCGAGGCGCCCGAGCTGCCTCAGGCCGAGCAGCTCGCGAACATGGCGATCAGGCGCGGCGCGCTGACCCCGCCCTCGATCATTGGCGACAGGCCGATCTACAGCATCGGCTCGGCGCCGATCCGCTACAAGGCCAAACCCGTCCAGGGCGAGCCCTATGCCGACCAGCTGCGGGCCGTTCTCGATCCGCTCGTCAAGGCCGACGATGCCGCCGGCGCGGAAGGACAGCTGATCCTCTACGCGCCCCAGCTGTCGGGCGAGGCGCGGGCCGAGGCGGCGACCCGCGTCGCGTTCGTGTATTACGTGATGGGCCAGGATATGGACGCGCGCCGGGTCGCCGATACCTGGCGCCAGGGAGCGGCTGGCGAATGGGCGAGCCAGGCGGCCTGGGTGTCGGCGCTTGCCTCATGGCGCCTCGCGGACTGGAATGCGGCCTCCTCCACCTTCCAGCGGGTGGCGCAGCTCGCCCAGCAACGCGAGCTTCGCGCCGGCGGCTATTATTGGGCCGCGCGTGCCGAGCAGGCCGCCGGGCGACCCGGATCCGTCGCCAGGCTTCTGAAAGCCGCAGCCAATACCGCCGAAGCCACGGAAAGCTTCTACGGCCTCGTCGCGCGCGAGACGCTCGGCTTGCCGACCAGGCTTACGGTCGACCCGTTCATCGGCAGCGACCCGCCGGTCGAGAACCTGCCCAACGTCCAGCGCGCGGTCGAGCTGGCCAAGATTGGCGAACCGGCGCTGGCCGAGCAGATGCTCCGGCACCAGGCCAGGATCTGCGTGCCGTCCGAGCATCATGCGTTGATCCAGCTCGCCAAGCACCTCGATCTCCCTGCCGCGCAGCTGTGGCTCGCCAATAACGGCCAGTGGGGCGCGCGTTCGGATTCGTCGGACCGTTATCCCAATCCCCACTGGACCCCGCTCAATGGCTGGCGGGTCGATCCGGCGCTCGCCTTCGGACACATCGTCCAGGAATCGGCGTTCCGGCCGACCGCGGTCAGCAGCGCCGGCGCGGTCGGCTTGATGCAGGTGCTGCCGATTACCGCGCAGCAGATGGCGAACAGCCGCGGCGTGGCTTATTCGCGCGCCAACCTTACGGATCCGCGGTTCAACCTGGAATTCGGCCAGAGCTTCATCGAGACGATGCGCGGTTCGTCCGCGACGGCGGGGCAGCTGCCCCGGGTGATCGCGTCCTACAATGCCGGGCCGCTGCCGGTCGCGCGTTGGGCCGGGATCAACGACAAGGGCGATCCCTTGTTGTGGATTGAATCCATCCCTTACTGGGAGACGCGCTACTACGTGCCCGCGGTGCTTCGGAACATGTGGGTCTACGAGGGCCTCAACAACGAGGATCGCACGACGCTGCACGCGATGGCCGAGCATCGCTGGCCGACCTTCCCAACCACTATGACGGCGCTCAACCACTAAAAAAGCCCCCCGGACCCCGCGGCCCGGGAGGCTCTTTACTAAGGCCGAAACTCGGGCGCTTAGCCGCGCTCGCCGCGCTGTGCGGGCGGCGGCGGTGGCGGTGGCGGTGGCGGCGGTGCCGGACAGGCCGCCGTCGCGTCGATCACGCTGCCGTCGGGGCAGGTCTGTGTCGCCGGCGCCGCGGGTGGCGGAGGCGGCGGAGGCGGTGGCGGCGGTGCCGCAGCCTCACGCGAGTTGAAGTTGTAGACCAGGCTCGCGAGGACATTGCTGGAGCCGAAGTGCCCGCTCGCATTGGTGGTGAAGTTGGTTCCGTTCACCGCGAACGCATCCCCGAAGTTGAGCTTGGCGGTCCGGAAATATTCGTACTTCACCCCGGCATCGAGGTTCGGCGTAAGCGCGTAACGAAGCCCGGCAATGCCCTGGTACGCCCAGGCGCTGGCGTTGCTGCCCGTGTAGCTGGTCCATGCACGGCCGGCGCCGCCCCCGATATAGCCGCCAAATCGCGAGCCCGACCCGAAGTCGCTGTCGAGCAGCGCATTGGCCATCAACTTGGTAACGCCGATATGATTTCCGACGGGAAAGTTCGCCGCGGTGACGGCCGTCCCCGAGGCGGTGCCGACATCGGTCAGCAGCGGCGCGGAAACTGTCAGGCTTTTGACACTCCCCCGCTGATGCCCGCCTTCGGCCTCGATCCGCAGCAGTCCCAGCTTGTATCCCGCCAGCAAGTCCACGTCGTAGCCGGTCTTCGACTTGACGCTGTAGCCATTGACCTCAGTCGTCGAGGTATTCGGTGTCACGCTCGTATTGTTGAGGATGACGTCGAGATCGGTGGTTTGGGGCAGTGCCACGCCGCCTTCGATCCCGACGTAGGGACCGTCAGCTCCAGCATAGGCGGGCGTCGCGAATGCCGCCGCCGTCGCGGCCGCCGCCAGTAGATAGATTTTCATGGATGATTCCCTTTGGCTTCTATGAGCCCCTGTTGCGCGCGGCAGTGGGGGGTCGAAGCTGGCTCCCAGATGAATCGAACATTACGAATGCTTCAGCCGTCTCGGTTCGTCGGCGGAACAACCACGGCTCGCCGTTATTAATCCTGCGTTCTAATTATGTTCTCGATTCGCGGCGTGGAACTTGGCGATGCGCGTCCAGCGGATCCTCCCGCTCGGCCCATCGAAAAAGCCTCCCGGGCACTGGTCCCGGGAGGCTCTTTGCTGGCGCTGGGCCGGCGCTTAGCCGCGCTCGCCGCGCTGCGCGGGCGGCGGCGGCGGCGGCGGCGGCGGCGGTGCCGGGCAGGTCGCCGTCGCGTCGATCACACTGCCGTCGGGGCAGGTCTGCGTCGCCGGAGCCGGTGGTGGCGGCGGCGGCGGAGGAGGCGGAGGCGGCGCTTCGGCCACGCCCCCAAAGTTATAGGCCAGGCTGAGCAGCAGACTGTGCGACGAGAAGTGGTCGTTGAATGCCCCGACCACGGTGGCCGTGCGAGTGAACGCGACATTGGTCGAGCCCGACGCGGCGCCGCCTGCCGCGGCGGGGACGTTGGGGACTGCAACGGTGCTGGTCGAAGTGAACGCGGTCGCTCCGGGCGCGAAGTTCAGGTTGCCGGTGCGGAAATAGCGATACTTCAGCCCGATATCCATATTCGGACTAACCGCGAAGCGAACGCCGGCAATGCCCTGGTAAGCGAAGGCGCTGTCGCTGGTGTTGGTGTTAAAGGCCTTGACGCTCGCGTAGCCAACGCCGCCGCCGGCGTAGAAGGACACGCCGTTCGGATCGCCGAAGTCGAGCAAGCCATTGATCATGCCCGACCATACGTTGACGTTATTGCGGAGGTTGAAGGTGGTCAGGTTGCCCGCCGGAAAGACGAACGCAGTCGTTGTGGTCGCGCCGGCGGGGTTGAGGGCCGTGGTCACCGCCGTTCCGAACGCCGTGGCTTGGGTGAACGACTTGATACTGGAATGCTTGTAGCCGAGCTCGCCTTCGAGCCGGAACATGCCGAAGTCGTATCCGGCGATCGCGTCGATGTCGTAACCCTCCTTGAAGCGGGTCTCCGCGCTTCCGCTCACGAGTGCGACAGGCGTGGTGAAGGTCGCGGGCAACGTCCCGACGACGCCGGTGCCGGGTGCCACTGCGGCGGTGCCCGCCGCGGGACTCTGCGCGGTCTGCGTGAAAGTCGACGTGTATATCCCGGTCATGTGCTGCGGGAAGAGGATGCCCCCTTCGAGCCCCACATAGGCCGAGCCGTCCCGGGCTAGCGCCGGTGTGGCGATCGCTGCCACGGCGCTCGCGAGCAAGAATTTGCGCATCATTAGATGCCTCCTTTTCGGTTGGAAGAATGGCCCCGCAACCAGCGGAGACGGTGAAGGTTTCAGAATCGCGCCGCCAGGCTGACTCAATCGCTACTTACTGTTGCAGCCTTGCAACAGCCTTCCGGAGAGCCTCGCCATTCAAGCTGCTGTTTTAGCTCCGCATTCTCTCGGAACTCAGCCTGCTGTCGTTCCACCCGATTGTGCGTCCCCGCACAATTCATGTGCCCGACGATTTTGATTTCCAGCGCTGCAGTCTGACTGCGGTCGTGAAGCACCTCCTCAACCAAAAAAAGCCCCCCGGGCGTGTGCCCGGGAGGCTCTGGACTGACGCTCGAAGCGCTTGCGCTTATCCGCGCTCCCCGCGTTGCGGAGGCGGCGGAGGCGGCGGAGGCGGCGGTGCCGGGCACGTCGCCGTCGCGTCGATCACGCTGCCGTCCGGGCAGGTCTGCGTCGCCGGCGGTGGTGGCGGCGGCGGTGGCGGCGGAGGCGGAGGCGGTGCTTCCGCCCGCGCTCCGAAGTTATAGGCGAGGCTCAGCAGCAGGCTATGCGACGCGAAATGGTCGGTGAACGTGCCGTTGATGGTGCCCGTCCGCGAGAAAGTCACATTCGTCGTGCCTGATGCCGTTCCGCCCGGCGCGGGCACGTTGGCGACCGCAACGGTGCTCGTGTTCGTAAAAGTCGTTGTACCAGAGCCGAGGTTCACGTTTCCGGTGCGGAAGTAGCGGTACTTCAGGCCGATATCGACGCCCGAGCCCAGCCCAAAACGCAAGCCCGCAATGCCCTGATATGCGAATGCGCTGTCGCTGTTGCCAAAGATCCTGACGCTGGCAAGGCCGATACCGCCGCCGGCGTAGAATGACAGGCCGTTCTCGTCGCCGAAGTCGAGCAGACCATTAAGCATGCCCGACCAGACATTGACATGGTCGCCAAGGTTGAACGGCGTCACGCCTGCGACCGGAAAGACGAACGTCGTGCTACCGGCGGGAGTGGTCGAGCCGGTCGGAACCAGCGCGGTCGTAACCGCCGCACCAAACCCGAAGTCATTGAAGTCCTTGATATTGGCGCTCTTGTAGCCGAGCTCGCCTTCGATCCGGAAGATGCCCAGGTCATAGCCCGCGATCGCGTCGATGTCATAGCCTGCCTTGAACCGGACGTTCGGGTCCTGGGCTATGATCGTCGGAACTGCCGGCGCGGTTCCGACCCTACCGGTGCCCGGCGCGGCAGCGGCTGTTCCGGCCGCGGGCACCTGAGCCGTCTGCGTGAAGGTCGCCGTCAGGGCGCCGTTCATGTTTTGCGGAAAGAGGACGCCGCCTTCGAGCCCGACATAAGGCAGACCGTCGCGAGCCACCGCGGGCGTTGCGATCGCCGCCACGGCACTCGCCAGCAAGAGTTTGCGCATCATGGGACGCCTCCTTCCAAGTTGGTGCGGAAGAATGGGCAGGCAAATCTGGGCGTGCAACAGACGTTTCGGAATCCGGCCGCCAAACCTCATCAATTCCAGACCACCTGTTGCACGCTTGCAACAGTGAATTTGTCAGGTTTGTCTTCCAAATCGCTGATATGGCGTTGAAATATTTCAGTAATACTCGCTGTCGGTGGCTGGTTAATTCATATCTCGCCGATCTGCTCGCTCTCTCACGATTCCTGCTTCGGCGGCCAGCGATCATGAATTCCTTGTTCTTGATATGTTCCGTCGAACGCGTAGACTCGCGCCATGCCGGTCGAATCGAACCACGGGCGGGGCGCAACTCGCAATCCAACGCCGACGCGCTTCAACCTCCAGGAGCGCGTGGTCGAGGGAGAATGGCTCGACCAGGTCGAGGCGCTCGACGGCGTGCCGCGGCGTCGGACGACCGTCACGATCGAGCACCCGAAGTCGATCCTGACGCGCAACAGCTCGCCCGACATCGGCTTTGACCGCTCGATCAACGCCTATCGCGGATGCGAGCATGGCTGCATCTATTGCTTTGCGCGCCCGACCCACGCCTTCCACGATTTGTCACCCGGCATCGACTTTGAATCGCGCCTGTTCGTGAAGCCAAATGCTGCCCAGCTGCTCCATGCCGCTTTGTCGCGCCCGGCCTACGAATGCCGGCCGATCGCGATGGGCACCAACACCGACCCCTATCAGCCGATCGAGGAGCGTTGGCGCGTCACCCGCTCGATCGTCGAGCTTCTGCTCGAAACCCGCCACCCGTTCACCATCACCACCAAATCGGACCGCGTGCTCCGCGATCTCGACCTGTTGAAGCAGGCGGCGGATCTCAGGATCGCCTCGGTCGCGCTGTCGGTGACTTCGCTCGATCCCGGGATCGCGCGCAGGCTCGAACCGCGCGCTCCGCAGCCGAGGAAGCGCCTCGCCGCGATGAAGGCGCTGAACGACGCCGGCGTCCCCTGTTTCGTCGCCATCGCGCCGGTCGTCCCGCAGATCACTGACCCGGAGCTCGAACATATCGTCGAAGCCGCGGTCGCGGCCGGCGCTCCGGGCGGTTTCTATCTTCCGGTGCGTCTTCCGCACGAAGTTGCGCCGCTGTTCCGCGCCTGGCTCGACAAGCATTATCCCGATCGCGCGACCAAGGTCATGGCGACGATCCGGTCGCTGCGCGGCGGCCGCGACAACGACCCGAACTTCTTCAGCAGGATGCGCGGCCAGGGGCCCTGGGCGGACCTGCTTCGGACCCGGTTCGAGATCGCCTGCAAGAAATACGGACTCAGGCAGGCCAAATTCCCTCTCCGCACCGATCTCTTCCGCCCGCCCGAGGGCGATCAGATGCGCCTGCTTTAATCGACCAATGGCAAGATTTGATCGATGCTGAGCGGTGACTTGCCGCCCTTCCCTCCTTAGGCACCACACGATGAACCGAACGCTCCTCGCCGCGCTGTTTTTCACAGCCGCCCCTGCCATCGCACAGCAGTCGATCACCACCCTGCCGCAGCCGGTCGTCGGTGACCCGCGGGTCGCCGCTCTTCGCGACGAGGCGCTCGCCAACGACCATTATGCCTGGGACATCGTCGAAGGACTGACCACCGAAGTCGGCCAGCGCCTCGCCGCAACGGAGGCCGAAGCCCGCGCCCGCGACTGGGCGGTGAAGCGGCTAACCGCGATGGGTTTCGCCAATGTCCACATCGAGCCTTTCACCATGCCGGTATGGACCCGCGGTGCCGAAAGCGCCGAGATCGTCTCGCCCTTCCCGCAGAAGCTCGCCATCGCCGCGCTCGGCTACAGCGGATCGACAACCGCGGCCGGGATCACCGGACAGATCGTCTATTTCGATAGCCTCGACGCGCTTCGCGCCGCGCCCGACAACGCGGTCCGCGGCAAGATCGTCTTCATCGACCATCACATGATGCCGGCGCAGGATGGCTCGGGCTACGGCCAGTTCGGCGCTCCACGGCGCCAGGGGCCAACCATCGCCTCGCTCAAAGGGGCGATCGGGATCGTGATCCGCTCGATCGGCACCGATCACCACCGCAACCCGCACACCGGCATCCAATATTTCACCGACGGCGCGAAGCCGATCCCGGCGGGCGCGCTCTCCGTCCCCGACGCCGAGCAGCTCGTTCGAATCCTCGAGCGTGGGCAACCCGTCGTGATGCACCTGACGCTTGTCAGCCAGAAAGCCGAGGGTGGCCATTCGGGTAATGTGATCGCCGAGGTTCCGGGACGCGACGCCAAAGCGCCGATCCTGCTTGTCGGTGGCCACCTCGACAGCTGGGACCTCGGCACCGGCGCGATAGACGACGGCACCGGGATCGCGATAACCGCTGCTGCCGCCAGGCACATCATGGACGCGGGCCGCCCGCTCCGCACGATCCGCGTGGTGTGGTTTGGCGCCGAGGAGCCCGGCGGCCTGGGCGGCAAGGCCTATGCTGCCGCCCACGGGAAGGAAGCCCATGCCATCGCCGGCGAAAGCGACTTCGGGGCCGACCGCGTGTGGCGCTTCAGCTCCCAGCTGATGAAGAGTGATCCCGCGGCTTATGCGCAGCTTACAGCGGCGCTGGCTCCGCTCGGCATCACCAAGAACGACAAGGGCGAAGCCGACGGGACGGATGTCGAGCCAACAATCACCGCGGGCGCTCCCTGGATTTCGCTCAGCCAGGACGGCACCCGTTATTTCGACTGGCACCACACGCCCGACGACACGCTCGACAAAATAGACCCCGCGCAGCTCAGGCAGAACGTCGCCGCCTGGACAGCGATGCTCGCGGTGCTGTCCGGCGGAATCGAGCCGGGAGCGAAACAGCCGAAGCGGCGTTGACCCTCGCAAAACCAGGGAGAAATAGGATGCGCATTGCTTTGGCCATTCCGCTGCTGCTTCTCGGCGCTTGCAACGTCAGCAAGGACGGCAATGCCGTCACCGTTCAATATGACCAAAACACCGCCCAAAACACTGCCGAGGACATCGGCAACACGGCGCAGAACATCGCCGCCGACATCGGCAACGACGTTCAGAAGACCGGCGACAAGCTAGAGAACAAGGTCGGCAACGCCGATATCGACGTGAAGATCGGCCACGATGAGCACACCAACACGACCTCGAAAACGACGACGACGACCACCGAGAACAAATCGAAATAGCCGCGGACGGCCGGGCCCGCCGATGGCGAACGCCCCACCTTTCTCGCCACGCGCGAGAAGGTGGAGGCGGGAGTGCATCAACTAGTGTTGGAATTCTGCTGGCTTTGAGTTCCGAGTGCGTCGGATATCTCAATCGGCGCCGCCGAATTTTCTGCGTCGAGATTGTCGTTGTCCGACGAGCCCGCGATCAATGCACGGTATCCCGAAACAATCGCCCGGCAGCTCTTCAACCCTTCGTTCAGGGTCAAATTCACTTTTTCGAAATTCGCGCCGTTCAGATCGTGTGCGTCAGGCACGCCGTAGCCCCTTTTTCCCACCGAATGCCACTCAACATGCCGGAAGCGTTGCCGGTTTCGCGTCGCACCGGCGAATTCGGTCGGCTCATCGAATCGTGATCGTTTCCGCGCCGCAGGCACGCGCAATCGCAGCCTCGAGCGTTGCCGGCGTGAATGGCTTGAGGAGCATTTCGACGCCGGCCGGGCGATGATTAATCATGTCGGTCTCGGCGTAACCGGTGATCATCAGCGCCGGGACCGCAGGGTGCGACTTCTGCGCTTCCCGCAGGAAATCGGTGCCCGAGAGATGCGGCATGGCATAATCCGTAATCAGCAGGTCGAAATCCCCATCGCGCTTGTCGATAATCGCCAGCGCTTCAACGCCATTATCCGCCTGAACGACCGCGTGCCCGCCATCCTCAAGGATTGCTGCGGTCATGTTTCGTACTTCGGCGTGATCATCAATCAGGAGCACCTTCAACGCACGAAGCTGGTGACCCTCGGGTTCGACCAGTTCGACAGCATCTGCGACCACGGCTTCGGGCGCGCGCGGTAGCCATAGCTCGGCCGTCGTGCCCTTGCCGAGTTCGCTTTCCAGGCGAAACGCGCCGTCTGACTGCTTGGCAAAGCCATAGACCATGCTGAGGCCGAGCCCGCTGCCCTTTCCGACGTCCTTGGTCGTGAAGAACGGCTCCATCACCTTTTCGAGGTGATCGGGCGAGATCCCGCTGCCGGTATCCGTCACCTCGATGCGCACATACTCCCCCGGTTCGAGGCCAGGGGGCCCGACATTGGCGAGTTTCTGGTTTTCCGCGAGGATCGTCACCGTTCCGCCTTCGGGCATTGCATCCCTGGCGTTGATGATGAGGTTGAGCAAGGCAAGCTCAAGCTGCGCCTGGTCTGCGAAGACCATCCAGGTCGCATCGCCGATGTGCCATTCGACATTCACAAGTCCGCCGAGGGTGTGAGTCAGGAGGTCGGACACCGCCTCGTGCAAGGCCGTCAGGTCGATCGTGTGAGGCTGCAGGCGCTGGCGACGAGCAAAGGCCAGCAGGCGGCGGACGAGCTCACTGCCCTGCTCGGCCGCCCGCTTGGCCATGCCGAGGATCCGCTGCTGCTCATCTTCTAGAGTCCCGCGGCGCTCGAGCAGGGTAAGGCCGCCGATCACCGCTGCGAGAAGATTGTTGAAGTCATGCGCGATCCCGCCGGTTAGCTTGCCGATCGCGTCCAGCTTCTGGGCCTGGACCAGCTGGCTTTCGAGCGAGCGCTGCTCCGTGATGTCGGTCAACGTTCCGGCGAACTCAACCGGTTTGCCGTCGGCGTCCCTCAGCAGCACGGCCTGGTCGAGGAAATGCTTGTAGCTGCCGTCGGCACAATGCCAGCGATACTCGATCGACGATCGGCCCGATTTGCGCCGTGCTTCCAGTGCCGCCAGGACACGGTTGCGGTCGTCAGGGTGGAGCCGCTCGACCCAGATTGTCGGCTCTGACTGGACCTGCTCCAAAGAGAAACCGCAAATCGCCTCGAGGTCGCCACTGACGTAGGTCGGCGCGCGCTGCGCCGCGTCAATCGGCTCGAGATACAAGACCATCGGCAGCGACTGGATGATCGCCGCCTGGCGCTGCTCGGCGCGGCGTAGTTCCTGTTCGGCCTTCAGCCGCTCGGCATTGGCGCGAAGGTTCGCATCCAGGAGCGCCTGCTCGTGGCGCGCCTTGCGCTCGACCTCCTTGGTCTTCTCGAACAGCTCAACGAACACCGCGACCTTCGATCGGAGGATCATGGGATCGACGGGTTTGAACACATAATCGACGGCACCCATCGCGTAGCCGCGTAGCTGATGCTCGGCTTCCTTGTTGACCGCCGACAGAAAGACGATCGGAATGCCCTTGGTCTGGTCGCGGTTGCGGATGATCTGGGCGGTCTCATATCCGTCCATCCCGGGCATGTAGACGTCGAGCAGGATCACCGCGAATTCGCCCTTGAGCAAATGGCGCAGAGCTTCGTCGCCGGAACGCGCGAGGACCACTTCGCCGAGATCTTCGAGCACGGTCGCGACGGCAAGCAAGTTGGGCTCGTCGTCATCGACCAAAAGGACTCGCGCGCGGTCGCGTTCCGGCTTCTCCGCCCGCCCCTGCTCCGGCTGAAGCACGGCGGGGATTTCTTTGGCGGGACGGTTCACCGCTTACTCCGCAGCCTCGAGTGGGATCGGTCGGGCAACGGCGGCCTGCGCCTCGCGGCCGCGTGCGATCCACACGCGCAGCAATGCCAGCAGCAGCTCGATGTCGACCGGTTTGGCGATATAATCGGAGGCCCCCGCGTCGAGGCATTTCTGACGGTCGCCCTTCATCGCCTTGGCGGTCACTGCGATCAACGGCAGGTCGGCAAGCTCCGCCAACCGCCGGATTTCCTGCATCGTCTGATAGCCGTCCATGTCCGGCATCATGATGTCGACGAGGGCGACGTCGACACCCGGCGTCTGTTCCAGGATCAGAATGCCATCCTTTCCCCGCTCGGCGTGGAGCACTTCCACGTCATGGCTCTCCAGAACGCTCGTCAGCGAAAAGATGTTGCGGATATCGTCGTCGATGATGAGCACCTTGGCGCCTGCAAGCTCGGGCACCGGCCG
This sequence comes from Sphingomonas sp., assembly GCF_045810705.1. GTDB lineage: Bacteria > Pseudomonadota > Alphaproteobacteria > Sphingomonadales > Sphingomonadaceae > Sphingomicrobium. Next base: position 428,626 of record NZ_JBJMVI010000019.1, read on the forward strand.
GTTCAACGGCGCGACGGCCTCCGCGGCTTTGGCCTTGCGCCGCTTCGGTTTCTGATTTGACACCTCCCGGAGAAGCGATCGGAAGACCCGAACGAGCTCGGTGCGCTCGGCGGGCTTTTCGGTAACTCCGAATGCCCCCATCCCCATCACCGACTTCGTCCGGTCCACGCCGGAAATCACGTGGATCGGCACGTGGCTTGTGTCCGGGTCGTGCTTCAGCAGGTCGAGAAGGACGAACCCGTCGATATCGGAAAGCCCAAGGTCGAGCGTAATGGCGCTCGGCTGAAGCTTTCGCGCCATCGCCAGCGTGCCGGCTCCCGCGGTCGAAACGACCCCCTTCAAACCCGCTTCGTGAGCTGCATCGAGGAGGATAGTCGCGAAAGTCGGATCATCCTCGACGATCAGCACGAACGGATCCTTGCCGAGATCGTCTCGGTCATCATTGACCTCGAATCCCGTGGGCAAAGCGGTCGGGATGACCGCTCCGCTATTTTCGAGCCGGATGGCCGAGGATTCCGCAACGGCAGAAGGCTCGGCCTCGAGCGGGACGTACAGCGTGAAGGTCGAGCCCTCCCCCGGGATCGAGCGGACCTGGAGCTCGCCACCGATCAGACGGGCAATCTCGCGGCTGATCGAGAGGCCAAGGCCAGTCCCGCCATATTTACGGCTGGTCGTGCCGTCGGCCTGATGGAAGGGCTCGAAGATCAGTCGCTGCTTCTCCTCCGGGATGCCGATGCCGGTGTCGGTGACCGAGATCTGGATCGCCTTGCTGGCCTCGCGCAGCGCCGGCTGATTTGGGCTCCAGCCCTTGTTCGCCAGCCGCACCCCAAGCGTCACGCTGCCCTTCGACGTAAACTTGAAGGCGTTGGACAGCAGGTTGAGCACGATCTGTTGCAGCCTTTTCTCGTCGGTGCGGACGGTCTGCGGCAGCTTGGGATCGAACTTCACGTTGAAGTCGAGGGCCTTGTCGGCCGCGAGCTGGCGGAAGGTTCGTTCCATGTGCTGCTTGAGATGCGCCATCGGCATATCGCCGACCTCGATCGTCACCGTACCGGATTCGACCTTCGACAGATCGAGGATGTCGTTGATGAGATTGAGGAGGTCCGAACCCGCAGAGTTGATCGTCCGCGCGAACTCGACCTGCTTCTCGAGGAGGTTGCCCTGCGCATTGTCGGCGAGGAGCTTCGACAGGATCAGCAGCGAGTTGAGCGGCGTGCGAAGCTCGTGGGACATATTGGCCAGGAATTCTGACTTGTACTTCGAGGTGAGCGCCAGCTGTTCGGCCTTCTCCTCCAGTGCGCGCCGGGCCATCTCGATCTCGAGGTTCTTGGCTTCGACCTGCTTCTTTTCGTTCTCGAGCAGCTGCGCTTTCTCCTGCAGCTCCTCGTTGGTCGCGTGCAGCTCCTGCTGCTTGCGCGTCAGTTCCGTCTGTCGCGCCTGGAGCTCCCGAGTCAGCAGCTGCGATTGCTTGAGCAGCCCCTCGGTGCGCATGGTCGCTGCGATCGTGTTCAACACGATGCCGACCGATTCCATCAGCTGGTCGAGGAAGTTCTGGTGGGTTTCGTTGAACTCGCCGAAGGAGGCGAGCTCGATCACCGCCTTCACTTCGTCCTCGAACAGCGCGGGGAGGATGTTGACGCTGGCCGGGGTCGCGCGCCCGAGTCCCGAACCGATCCTGATGAACTCCGGCGGGACGTCCTTGAGCAGGATCGGACGACGATCGGCGGCGGCCTGTCCGATCAGGCCCTCGCGCAGGCGGAACTCCTGCCTCAGCTCGTCGGCATTCTCGGCGCCGTAGCTGGCCACAAGCTCGAGCTTGGTCTCTTCTTCCTCGCGGTTGGTCACATAGAATACGCCGTATTGGGCGTTCACCAACGGCGCGAGCTCGGACATGATGAGGTTGGAGACGGTCGCGAGGTCGCGTTCTCCCTGCAGCATGCGGCTGAAGCGGGCGAGATTGGTCTTGAGCCAATCCTGCTCGGCGTTCTTGAGCGTCTGCTCCTTCAAGTTCGCGATCATCTCATTGATCGTGTCCTTGAGCGCCGCCATTTCACCCGATGCTTCGACCGCAATCGAGCGAGTAAGGTCGCCCTTGGTCACGGCGGTTGCCACTTCGGCGATCGAGCGCACCTGGTTGGTCAGGTTCGCAGCGAGCTGATTGACGTTGTCGGTGAGGTCGCGCCACAGGCCCGCGGCACCCGGCACCCGCGCCTGGCCGCCGAGCTTGCCCTCGATGCCGACCTCGCGGGCCATGTTGGTGACCTGGTCGCCGAAGGTCGAAAGCGTATCGATCATGAAGTTGATGGTGTCGGCGAGCGCGGCGATCTCGCCCTTGGCGTCAAGCGTCAGCTTCCGCTTCAAATTGCCCTGTGCAACCGCGGTGACGACCTCGGCGATGCCGCGCACCTGGTTGGTCAGGTTGGTCGCCATGAGGTTGACGTTGTCTGTCAAATCCTTCCAGGTTCCACCGACGCCCGGCACCTGGGCCTGCCCGCCGAGGCTGCCTTCCGTGCCCACTTCACGCGCCACGCGGGTCACCTCGGAGGCGAACGCGTTGAGCTGGTCGACCATGGTATTGATGGTATTCTTGAGGGCAAGAATCTCGCCCTTCACGTCGACCGTGATCTTCCGCGACAGGTCGCCCTTCGCGACGGCCGTCGTCACGTCGGCGATATTGCGCACTTGGCCGGTCAGGTTCGCGGCCATCAGATTGACGTTGTCGGTGAGGTCTTTCCAGGTGCCGCCGACGCCGCGCACCTGAGCTTGGCCCCCAAGCTTGCCTTCGGTGCCCACCTCGCGCGCGACGCGGGTGACCTCCGACGCGAAGGAATTGAGCTGGTCGACCATGACGTTGATGGTGTTCTTCAGCTCGAGGATTTCGCCCTTCACGTCGACCGTGATCTTCTTCGACAGGTCGCCCGAAGCGACGGCCGTCGTCACCTCCGCGATATTGCGGACCTGCCCGGTCAGATTTGCGGCCATCGCGTTGACGTTGTCGGTAAGGTCCTTCCACGTCCCGCCGACGCCCGGCACCTGAGCTTGCCCGCCGAGCTTGCCCTCCGTGCCGACCTCGCGGGCCACGCGCGTCACCTCGGACGCGAACGCGTTCAGCTGGTCCACCATGACGTTGATGGTATCTTTGAGCTCGAGGATTTCACCCTTCACGTCGACCGTGATCTTCTTCGACAGGTCGCCCTTCGCGACGGCCGTGGTGACCTCGGCGATGTTGCGGACCTGACCGGTCAGATTGCCGGCCATCAGGTTCACGCTGTCCGTAAGATCGGCCCAGGTTCCGGCGACGCCCTCGACCTGCGCCTGGCCGCCGAGCTTGCCTTCCGAGCCCACTTCGCGGGCGACGCGCGTCACTTCGGACGCGAACGAGTTGAGCTGGTCGACCATCGTGTTGATGGTGTTTTTGAGCTCGAGAATCTCGCCGCGGACGTCGACCGTGATCTTCTTGGACAAATCGCCCTTCGCGACCGCCGTCGTCACCTCGGCGATATTGCGCACCTGGGCGGTGAGGTTGCCGGCCATCAGGTTCACATTGTCGGTGAGGTCGGCCCAGGTTCCGCCGACGCCTTCCACTTGCGCCTGGCCGCCGAGCTTTCCTTCCGAGCCAACTTCGCGGGCGACGCGGGTGACTTCGGACGCGAATGAGTTGAGCTGGTCGACCATCGTGTTGATGGTGTTCTTCAGCTCGAGGATCTCGCCCTTCACGTCGACGGTAATCTTCTTTGACAGATCGCCCTTCGCGACCGCCGTCGTGACGTCCGCGATGTTGCGGACCTGACCGGTAAGGTTCGCGGCCATCAGATTGACGTTGTCGGTGAGGTCGGCCCATGTGCCCGCGACTCCCGGAACCTGCGCCTGCCCGCCGAGCTTGCCTTCGGTGCCGACCTCGCGCGCCACGCGCGTGACTTCCGAAGCGAAGCCGTTCAGCTGATCCACCATCGTATTGATGGTGTTCTTGAGCTCGAGGATCTCGCCCTTCACGTCGACCGTAATCTTCTTCGACAGGTCGCCCTTGGCGACGGCCGTGGTGACCTCGGCGATGTTGCGCACCTGGCCGGTGAGATTGTCGGCCATCAGATTGACGTTGTCGGTGAGGTCCTTCCACGTGCCGGCGACGCCTTCAACGCGCGCCTGACCGCCAAGCTTGCCTTCGGTGCCTACCTCGCGGGCAACGCGCGTCACCTCCGAAGCGAAGCCGTTGAGCTGATCGACCATCGTGTTGATAGTGTTCTTGAGCTCGAGAATCTCGCCCTTCACCTCGACGGTGATTTTCTTGGAAAGATCGCCGCGGGCCACGGCCGTCGTCACTTCGGCGATGTTGCGCACCTGGCCAGTGAGGTTGGTGGCCATCGCATTCACGTTGTCGGTGAGGTCCTTCCACGTACCGGCGACGCCTTTCACCCGCGCTTGCCCGCCGAGCTTGCCCTCCGTGCCGACCTCGCGCGCCACGCGAGTCACTTCCGAGGCGAATCCGTTCAGCTGATCGACCATCGTGTTGACGACTTTGCCGATGCGCAGGAATTCGCCGCGCAGCGGCCGACCGTCGATCTCGACCGTCATGCTTTGTGCAAGGTCGCCCTTGGCGACCGCGCCGATGACGCGGGAAACTTCCGCGGTCGGCTGGACCATGTCCTCGATCAGCTCGTTGACCGAACGGATCGCCGTTTCCCAGCCGCCCCGCGCGTTCTTCACCCGCCCCCGCTGGCTAATCTTTCCTTCCTTGCCGACGACCTTGGAGAGCCGCTCGAACTCCTGCGTCATCTCCTCGTTGAGGGACACGACTTCGTTGAAGATACTGGCGATTTCGCCATCCGCGCCGTCAACCTCTTCGGGGAGGCGCACAGAGAAGTCACCGCGGCGCAACGCGCGAAGCGCGCTGACGAGCTGGCGGCGATCGATAAAGTCCCGCGGGGCTTGGATGTTCACGCGTGTTACTCCGGTGGCTCTTCTCCCCCCACCCGTGGTTGATCCAAGCGCAGCCCCCCGGCTGCGGACTCCCACCTTATCAAAAGAATCGGTTTACGCTTCCTGAAAAATGAAGGTTTTCATTCCATCAGCCGCTACCCGTCAATTCGGGATTTCCGCAGCGGCCACGAGGAAAAGATGGTCGGGGAGACAGGATTCGAACCTGCGACCCTCTGCTCCCAAAGCAGATGCGCTACCAGGCTGCGCCACTCCCCGACATTGGAGCCGGCCCTCGCTTCGCTCAGATTTTCATGCTCGGCAATCCCCCGGGATTGCCTGCGCGTGAAAATGGTGGGCCCGGCAGGATTCGAACCTACAACCTAGCCGTTATGAGCGGCCGGCTCTACCGTTGAGCTACAGGCCCTCCCCGGTCATGCCGGGATAGAGAAAGGCTGAGCGCCCGCCAAGGCGCGAACGTCAGGCGCGGCGGAACAGCAGTGCGAATGTGTCGCGGCTGCTGACGAGATCGCCGCCGGCGATGCGGGCAAGCCCGCGTGCGAGGCGCAACGAAAAGGCGCCCTCGACGCCGGCCCCCTCGAACAGCTCAGGATCGCCGATCCCCTTCAGCGCCGCAGGCCGGCTGATCGATATCCGCGGACCGTCGCTCCCCTGTTCGGCCGATACCTGGAGCCGCTCGCCGCGCTCGGCGCGGTCGGCGAGCGCGCCGAACAATCGGAACAGCAACCGGTCCGCAAGCTCGGGCTCGACCGCTGCGGCGACTTCGCGGCGCGCGCGAACAATTGTCGCCTCGACGCCCCGCTTGCCGGCCATGTCGCGCAGCTCGCCACCCGCTCGCTCGACCAGCGCTCCAAGGTCGACGCGTTCGCGCGCGTCGCCAATGGATGAATGAACCTTGGCCGCGAAATCGAGGTCGTCGGTCGCCGTCAGCAGCAGCCGCGCCTGGCGACCGATTTCGGCTGCGCGCTCGCGGTAGCCGCGGTCCGCCGGACCCAGATATTGCCCTTCGATGATCTCGGCGAAACCCATGATCGCATTGAGCGGGGTCTTGATCTCGTGGACCAGCTCGCGCACCGAATCCGGATCCGAAAGCACGTCCGGAAGCATCTCCCGCTGTGGGGCGGCAACGGCTGCCGGCGTGTCGCGCAATGCGACCCCGCGATAGCCGGCGAAGCGGCCGTCGCTCGGCTCGAATGCGGGAACGCCGCTAATCTTCCATTCTCCCGCGACCGGTCCGGCGCCGCCGACGCGCAGCGACGCATCGCGAAACGGCGCGCGCGCCGCAAACGCGCGAACCACGTCGACGTCGACGCGGTCGCCGTCATTCTCCTGTTGCCGCGCGATCGATCTGCCGATGAGAGGCCCTCGCGGCGCGCCCTCGACCCAGGCGATCTCGCCGCCCGGGCCGCATTCCCAGCGGAACAAGGCCGGTGACCCGGCCACTGGTGCTGCGCTCTGGCTTGGCGCCGCCGGCTGATCCGAGCGCAGCCGGCGCCGACGCTCGATGCGCTCGATCACGTCCTGCAGCGACGGAGAGCCCGTTGGTCGATCTGCGGCCCCGACCAGAGTTGCCTCGCGCACGACGGTCTCGGCCTGCCGAGACTCGGCTTCGGCATGGGGTTCGGCGCGAATTTCGGGATGGAGGGTTGCGATGAATGTATTGGTTTCATCGTCGCCGACGGCGCCAAGCGCACGCCACTGCCACGAATCGAGCGTTGCCGCAGCAAGCACCGGCGCGGACACGCTCAAGGTGTCCGAGGCGAAATATTCGAGCAGACCGAGCGGCAAGGGCAGCGCCGCGACCGAGCGGGCAGTGGCGGCGCGAACCCCCTCGTCAACCCGAGCGGCTTCATCGCGGATGGCTGCGAGGGCCTCGGCAAGCACCGGGCTCGCGCTGATCGCACCGGCGCGCGCGACGAGGTCGACCAGCTGGCGCCACCGCACCGCCGCATCGTGGCGGTCCTCCGCCGGCTGGTTGAGGACGGTCAGCAGACGATCGTCGAACCGCACCTTTTTGCTCGTTTCCTTCGGACGCACTCGTAACCCGCTCTAAGCGAGCATTTACCAAGCGCTAAGGGGAAACGATTTAACCATCCCGAAACGGCACAAGCCCGTCTCGGTGGGCTGCCGCGCGTCGACGGCCCGAACGCGACGACCGCCGTCAGGCTTTCTGGTTGACGTAGGCAAGCCAGAATTTGGCGATGCCGGCGCGCGGGCCCGTGACCGCGTTGAATGCCGCCGTCGCCGCCGGCTTGTCGCCGGCGCGCGCAAGCGCCATCCCGAGGTGAAGGTTGGCGACCGCAGTGTCGACGCCGGGCTTGGCCATTGCCATGCGATAGAGTTCCGCCGCCTTGGCGTAGTTGCCCATGCCGTAGTAGCGGTCGCCGATACGCAACAGCGCCATTCCATCGCGCGCGCTCTTGGTTGCGACGTCGAGGTCGGCGGCGGTGGCGATGTTCTTGGCCTTGAGTCCGACCACGACGTCGCGGAATTCGGGCGCCGAGGGATCGACCAGCTTCGCCGCGATCCCTGCGTTCACCACGGCCTGCGCCTCGTTATAGTTGAGCTGCTCGGCGGCCGCGCGGGAAAAAAGTCCATAATCGCCCGCGCTGGTCAGCGCGCCCGCGGCTTGCATCAGGCGCAACAGGTCAAGCGTGCCCTCGACGTCGGGACTGTTGAGATTGCGGTAGATGGCGATCGCATTGTGCCAGCTGTCGGCGCTGGGATAGGCCGCAACCCATTGGCGGGCGAGGTCGACTGCTTGGGGCGATTGCGTCTCGTAGGCGATGGCGACAGCCCGCCTGAGAAGCGCCTCGTCGGGTTTCTGGCCGGCCGCCACGCTCGCCTGGACCGCACGCTGGAACGCGGCGGCGGCCTCTGCCTTCTGGCCTTGGGTGAGATAGGCTTCCCCAAGCATCGCGATGGCATTCGAATTGGCCGGATTGGCGGTGATCGCCTTCTGGAAGGCCGCCTGGGCCTGCGCATATTGCTTGGCGTTGTAGAGCGTCGAACCGAGGCTGAGGTAGAGTTCGCTTGCCTTGGCGCCATCGACATAGCCGGAGGACCCGACCGTATCGACGCCGGCGACCAGCAACGTGTTGTCCTTTGCCGCCAGCCCGGCTTTGATCTCCAACTGGCCGATCAAATAGCGGTCTTCCTTGGTCGTCGCGACCGACTGTGCCGCCGCGACCTTGGCCGGCACGTTGGCGACGTCGTTCTTGTTGACCGCGTCTTGAAGCTCGATGATCGCCTTCAGGGCCTTCGCCGACGGCTTGATCTTGGGTTGAGCCTGCGGTTGCGCCGCCTCTTGCTGGTTTGCCCGCGGCGGAAGCTCCGGCGGCGGCTGCTGCGGCGCGCTGCTGCCATATTGGGCGGCTGCGGGAGTTGCCGCGAGGGCCATGACGAACGCAAGCGCGGTGGTGGTGATCGGCTTCATGAGCGGGCTCTCCTGTTGCGGCCGGTTACGCCGGCGAGGAATGTCGGCGGCGCATTAGACCCGGAATGTTGCAAGGCCAAGCGGCTTGGCAGATGCGCTCTGAACGGCCTTTGAACCGTTTGGATTCGCACCGGAAATCGCCCGATCCCAAGTGCCGCTGCATGAATTCCTCCCTCGCGCGCGTACGCGCGGGGTGGCGCTTGCCCGAGAGTGCGACTAACTAGGGTGAAGGGGGCAAGCGGCATTCGGCCGCCCTCTCCTACACCTCAGTCTAGCAGGACCGCTTCTTGGCCACTCAGCCCCCGATCGACGACAACCCGGCACCAACCACCCCACCGCCTTCTGGCGACAGCGCGATCACGCCAATCTCCATCGTCGAGGAGATGAAGACCTCATACCTCGATTACGCGATGAGCGTGATCGTCAGCCGCGCGCTGCCCGACGTGCGCGACGGCCTGAAGCCGGTTCACCGGCGGATCCTCTACGCGTGCCAGGAAGCCGGCTATGTCGCCGGCCGGCCCTACCGCAAGTCGAGCCGCATCGTCGGTGACGTCATGGGTAAGTATCACCCGCACGGCGACAGCGCGATCTACGATGCCCTTGCTCGCATGACCCAGGATTGGTCGATGCGCGTGCCGCTGATCGACGGCCAGGGCAATTTCGGCTCGATGGATCCCGACCCGCCGGCGGCGATGCGCTACACCGAGGCGCGCCTCGCCAAGGTCGCGAACTTCCTCTTGGGCGACATCGACCGCGACACGGTCGACTTCCAGCCCAATTATGATGCTTCCGAGCGCGAGCCGCAGGTTCTTCCGGCGCGTTTCCCCAACCTCCTGGTCAACGGCGCCGGCGGGATCGCCGTGGGCATGGCGACCAACATCCCGCCGCACAATCTGGGCGAAGTGCTCGCCGCGTGCCGCGCCTACATCGAGGATCCGGCGATCAGCTCGGAAGGCTTGATGGAGCATGTGAAGGGCCCCGATTTCCCGACCGGCGGGTTCATCCTTGGCCAGTCGGGCATCCGCGGCGCCTACACGGCAGGCCGCGGCTCAATCATGCTGCGCTCGCGTCACCACGTCGAGGAGGGACGCGGCGACCGGCGCTCGATCGTGCTCACTGAAATCCCCTATCAGGTCGGCAAGAACGGCCTGGTCGAGAAGATCGCCGAGGCGGCCAAGGACAAGCGCATCGAGGGCGTCGCCGACATCCGCGACGAATCCAACCGCGAGGGTGTCCGTGTCGTCATCGACCTGAAGCGCGACGCCACCCCGGACGTCGTGCTCAACCAGCTGTGGCGGCACACCCCGGCGCAGTCGAGCTTCCCCGCCAACATGCTCGCGATCCGCGGCGGCCGGCCCGAGACGCTGACCCTGCGCGACTTCATCGAGGCGTTCATCCGCTTCCGCGAGGAAGTGATCACCCGCCGCTCGAAGTTCGAGCTGTTCAAGGCCCGCGAGCGGGCCCATCTCCTGCTCGGCCTTGTCGTCGCGGTGACCAATCTCGACGAGGTCGTGAAGCTGATCCGCGGGTCGGCGAGCCCGGTCGTAGCGCGCGAAAAGCTGCTCGAGCGCGAATGGCCCGGTGAGCAAATCCGCCCGTACATCCAGCTCGTCGAAGCGGTCGAACCGCAGGCCAAGCGCGAGAAATACAAGCTCAGCGACGCGCAGGTTAAGGCGATCCTCGAGCTTCGCCTGCACCGCCTCACCGCCCTCGGCCGCGACGAGATCGGCAATGAGCTTAAGGGGCTCGCCGTCAACATCGGCGAGCTGCTCGAGATCCTTGCTAACCGAGTCCGTCTTTACGAGGTGATGCGCGAAGAACTCGATGAGGTGGACGCGGAATATTCGACGCCCCGCATGTCCGAACTCGCCCCCGCCGCCGACGGTATCGAGGACGAGGACCTGATCGAGCGCGAGGACATGGTCGTGACCGTGACCATGGAAGGCTACATCAAACGCACGCCCCTCACGGTGTTCCGCGAGCAGAAACGCGGCGGCAAGGGCCGCGCCGGCATGGCGACCAAGGAACTGGATGCGGTCACTACATTGTTCGTGACCTCGACCCACAACCCGGTGCTGTTCTTCTCCAACCTCGGGCGGGTCTACCGGATGAAGGTTTGGCGCTTGCCCGAGGGCGGCGCCAACACCAAGGGCCGGCCGATGGTCAACCTGCTCCCCTTGGCGGAGGGCGAGACCATCTCGACCGTCCTGCCCCTGCCCGAGGACGAAGCCGAATGGGGCGGCCTGCACATCATGTTCGCAACGGCCAACGGGACCGTGCGCCGCAACAGCATGGCCGCCTTCACCAACATCCCCACCGCCGGGAAGATCGCAATGCGCTTCGGCATCGGACCGGCTGAGGAGACCGAGAGCGACGACAGCGACGACCAGGGCGATCCCAGCGACCGCCTCATCGGGGTCGAGCTTTTGACCGAGGGTGACGATGTGCTGCTCGCCACCCGCAACGGCAAGGCGATCCGGTTCATGGCGACCGATGTCCGCGAGTTTCAGTCGCGCACGTCGCGGGGCGTACGCGGAGTCCGCTTGCACACGGGCGACCAGGTCATCTCGATGTCGATCCTCCACCGTGTCGGCACGACACAGGAGGAACGCGAGGCCTATCTGAAATGCCCGCCATGGCGCGAGCGCGAGGACGTCGAATGCACGCTTGCCGCGGAGCGTGTCGCCGAGCTTGCTGACAAGGAGCAGTTCATCCTCACCCTCACCGAGAACGGCTATGGCAAGCGCTCTTCGGCCTATGAATATCGCCGCACCAACCGCGGCGGCCAGGGCATCACCAACATCGATACCTCGGAGCGCAACGGCTGCGTCGTCGCGAGCTTCCCCGCGCACCAGGGCGAGGCGCTGATGCTGGTCACCGACCAGGGCAAGATGATCCGCACCACGGTCGGCGACATCCGCGTCATGGGCCGCAACACCCAGGGTGTAACGATCTTCCGTGTCGGCGAGAACGAGCATGTCGTCAGCGTCGCCAAGATCGACGAAAGCGACGAGGAGGAGATCGAGATCGAAGGCGGCGATGAAATCGCGCCGACCGAGGATGCGATCGTCGGCGAGAGCGAGCTCGACCGTCCCGCGGACCCGGAGCCGGAGTAAGGTCCGGCTGCGACGAGCTGCTGAAACTTGCTGGGACAGGGCCGCGTTCTCGTCTTCGACACTTAAGGAGAAGCTGATCCATGCCCCTTCCCCACGATGCGCTGGTCCTCGTCGCCGACGGCCGCAAGATGCTGTTCTTCCGCAATCATGGCGATGAAAATCAGATCGACCTTAGAACCGAGGCGCATGGTGCGCGCCGGGACCGCAAGGACCGGGAGATCAAGACCGATGCGCCAGGGACGGCCAAGCAAAGCTTTGGCTATGGCCGCTCAACCTATGAGGAGGCTGATTTTCAACAACAGGAAGAGGACCGCTGGATCAAGGACGCCGCCGATGAACTGAAGTCGCGAGTCCTTCGCGGCGATTTCGATGCACTGGCGATCGTCGCCCCGCCCAAGGCGCTCGGAGTCCTCAAGAAATGCCTTCACAAGGAAGTCGCGAGGCGCATCGTCAGCACGATCAACAAGGAAATGAGCGGCCGGCCGGTCCCCGACATCGAAGCCCTGCTCGAAAGCGAGACGGCCGCCGGCGACTTGCCGACCGCGTGAATCGAAAGGGCCCGGCGACGACGCCGAGCCCTTCCGAATATACGCGCTTTAGCCCCGCTCGCCCGAGCGCCGGACCGGCGGCGGTGGAGGCGGTGGTGGCGCCGGCGGTGGCGGCGGGGTGACCACCAGCGACTGCGCCATCGCGAGGTGCCGCTGCATCATCGGAATGGCGCTGGCGGCGGTGGTCCGCAACACTGGCACATCACCGCTGGTTGCATAATTCTGCATCAGCCCGATGGCCTGCTGGTGCGCCGTGATCTGCGCCTGCTGGTACGCCTGATCGAAGCTGTAGCCGGTGCCCGCGGCACGCAACTGGTCGAGCGTCGCCTGCTGCGCCGGCAACAGCGTCGGCGGCGGCGGCGCGAGGTGCGCGGACACGGCCGCTGCCCCGACCTGTTGCCCAAGTTGCGTATGGTCGCTGATCAGCACGTTGGCGAGATTGCGCACCGTGGCATTCTGCGATGCCTGTAGCGCGAGCTGGCTCGATTCGATCTCGAACTCGTTGGCGCTCCCGGCCTGGGCGAGGAAGCCCGGCGCCAGCAGCGCGTTGTTGAGATCAACCGGCACAGGCGTACGCTGCGCACAAGCGGCGAGCACAAGCGCTCCGCCGAGCAGGATCCCCAGTTTCCTCATCGACGCTTCTCCCTATCTTTCGGTCATCGTTGCGGAGGAGAAACCGGCAATGACGCGCGCGGTTCCGAGTGCTGATCTGATGGTGTCAGGCGAACAGATGAAGCGCCTCGACGTTCGGCGCCACGGCGTCAAGCAGCAAGGTCCGGTGGCAGTCCGCCGGCTCACGTTCAAAACACAGCAAGGCGCTCGGCCGCTCGCGCGCAAGGTCGAGCATTTGCGCCGATTGGGCCAGCGCCTCGGGCAACTCGAGCTGGCCGGCGTAGATCCGCGCCATGTCTTGATGCCGCCCTGCCCGCGCTGCAGCGCGGCCCTCCGCCGGCGTTCCCAGAGCCTTCAAGTGGACATATTCGATCCCGGCTTCCTCGAGTGCAGCCCGCAGCGGCGACTTCGAGAAGCCGGGCCGCCGCGACAATGGCAGCGCGCGGACGTCGATGACGCGTTCGACGCCGGCCTTTTGCAGGGCGGCCAGGAACTCGCCGACCGTCGCGCCCTCGTAGCCGATGGTGAAAATGCGCATGGCTCTTCCCTGTCATTGCGAGCAGAGCGAAGCAATCCAGCGGCGCAAGTGGATTGCTTCATCGCCTCACTCCCCGCAATGACGATCGAACAATGGCTTTCGACATTCACATCATTGGCGGCGGGCTCGCCGGCAGCGAGGCGGCGTGGCAGCTCGCGGAAGCCGGCCTGCGCGTACGCCTCAGCGAGATGCGCGGCGGCGGCGACACCACGCCTGCGCACGAGACTGACCGCCTCGCCGAAATGGTCTGCTCGAACAGCTTCCGCTCGGACGACGCCGATCACAATGCAGTCGGCCTGCTCCACCAGGAGATGCGCGCGCTTGGTTCGCTGATCATCCGCGCGGGCGACCAGCACCGCGTCCCCGCCGGTTCGGCGCTGGCTGTCGACCGCGAAGGCTTCGCCGCCGAAGTCACGGACACGATCGAGCGCCATCCGAACATCAGTGTCGTCCGGGAGCGCGTCGACACGCTCCCCGATCACCCCACCATCATCGCCACCGGCCCGCTCACGGGATCGCGGCTGGCCGAAGCGATCGCCGCCGAGACCGGGACAAGCGCTCTCGCCTTCTTCGACGCGATCGCCCCGATCGTTCACCGCGACAGCGTCGACATGCACGTCGCCTGGATGGCCGCGCGTTGGGACAAAGGTGGGAAAGATTACATCAACTGCCCCCTCGACAGACCGCAGTACGAGGACTTCGTCGCGGCGTTGGTCGCCGGCGAGAAGATGCCGTTCAAGGAATGGGAAACCGACACCCCATATTTCGAAGGCTGCATGCCGATCGAAGTGATGGCCGAGCGCGGCCCCGAGACTTTGCGGCATGGCCCGATGAAGCCCGTCGGCCTCGATAATCCCCGCACCGGCCGCTCGCCCTATGCGGTAGTCCAGCTCCGCCAGGACAATGCGTTCGGCACCCTGTGGAACATGGTCGGCTTCCAGACCAAGCTGAAGCATGGCGAGCAGGTCCGCATTTTCCGCACCATCCCCGGTCTCGAGAAAGCCGAGTTCGCGCGGCTCGGCGGGATCCATCGCAACAGTTTCATCAACTCGCCGCGGCTGCTCGACCGCGAGCTGCGCCTGAAGTCGAAACCGAACATCCGTTTCGCCGGGCAGATCACCGGCTGCGAAGGCTATGTCGAAAGCGCCGCGGTCGGAATCCTCGCCGCCTGTTTCGCTGCTGGCGAGCTGCGCGGTGACGCCATGACGCCACCGCCGCCGGAAACCGCCATGGGCGCGCTTCTCGCCCACATCACCGGCGGCGCCGACGCGGAGACCTTCCAGCCGATGAACGTCAATTTCGGCCTGATGCCCCCGCTTCCCGGCCGATGGAAGCGCGCCGACCGCAAGAAGGCCTACACCGACCGCGCCCGCGCCGCTTTGGCGCACTGGAGCGAAACGACTGACCGCTCAGAGCGTGTAGCCGTAGCGTTCGATGACCTGTCGATCGCGGTCGGCGACGAGGGCAGCTAGACGATCATCGAAATAGCGCGAGCTCACATCGTGCGGCGAAACATTCAGGCGCGGAACCTGCTTTAGAAAGCGGTCAGCACATTCATTGGGCAGGTGTCCGAGCAGCGAAAGCGTCGTCCGCAGTTCCTCGCGGAGGCGTTCCATCCGAAGGATCGTCGCCTGCTGCGCTCCGGCATAAAGGCGCTCGTACAGAAAACTGTAGAATCCCAGCTGCCCTTCCCGAAGCTCGCCGACGCATTTCTTTGTGAGATTCAGGCCATGATTAGTGAAGGTGTCCGGCACGCCCGCTTCGAGAAGCGCGAGGCGAGGTTCGTCCGCGGACAGTCCTACCAGATTGGTGATCGTTTCCTTGAAACCGAGCTGTCCGGCGTTCGAACAGATGCGAAAAAGCACATTCGGGTTGTGCTGGTTGCGTTGGAAATGGTACCACGAAACGTAATAATCCCAAGGACTTCTGACGGTGCCGACAACCGGAAGGCTGCGATAGGGCTGCGGTAATTCGCGATAAGGCAGGTGGTAACCAATCTGCCTCGCAGAAGGCACGCAGCGCATCAGCAACACGTTGACGAAAGTGCCGCCGCTTTTATGAAGATGCAGAAATACCAGTCGGTCCGTTACGATCATGTCGTGCCGCTAAGCCCCAAGAAATCGAGATTGCATCCACGCAGCGGATGGAAGAGCGGAACCATCTTTTCTGAAGGCGAAAGCCGCCAGGCGTTGAAGGAAGCATAGCATGTATTTCGACGGCACGTTTCGCTACATCGGCGCAATCGATCCGGCGCCATTGGCACGCGCGGTCGAGTCTTTCGGCGAAGCCGCATGGCTTGAACATGTCGGTCGCCAGCACTCATACAACATGCATCGCGGGACCCAGTCGATCCCGTTGCTCTATGATGACGACGGGCGCCATACGCAACCGACGCCTTGGCCACGCTTGGCTCAACTCGAGCCGCTCCTGGAACCCGCGCTGACGATCATCAGGAAGGCCAATCCCCCTGTCCCTGGAACGGACGATGAGGGATATTTCATCAGGATCATCCTCACGCGTCTAAATCCGCACTGCTGGATATATCGCCACCGCGACGGTGGTGACACGCTCCTTCGGTCACACCGGAATCATATCGCGATTACGACCGACCAGCGAATCGAGTTCGAGGTCGGCGACGATATCCGGCATCTAGCGCCGGGCGAAATCTGGGAAATCAACAATCGGGAGGAACACGCCGTGCGGAATCCGACCGATAATGGCCGCGTCCACCTGATCGTCGACTATGTCGTCCCGGGTGAGATCATCGAAGATCCTGAAGAACGTTGCGTCGCGTGACCTCGGGCTGGCGACCGCGCCCGTAATGCCCTTGGTGCGCGGCTGGATCGGCTGAAACCAGCCTAATCATCATTCGCGTTGTCCACCTCCGCCGGGGCGGAGCTACGGCAACTGCACGCTGCTTTGTGCTTCGCTGGCGGCGGCGCGGTCGCCACGAATTCGGCCGCTGACAGCCATCCCTTGCGGCCGCCGGCCGTGTTGAACTTCTCGATCCCCTTGGCCGCATATTCCTGGAAACCGAGCGCGCCGTTGTGATCGAGGTCGAGCTTGTCGAAATTCCGGCGGCGGGCGGCGAGATACTCGTCCGCGGCGACCTTTCCATCCTTGTTCTTGTCGTAGCGGCTGAAGCGCTTCTCTTCGCGCGTTTTGGCATCGGCCTCGGGCGCCTGGAGCGGCTCGGCTGCGCCGAATAGTGACGCGCTCGCCGCGCGCGCCGGCGGCGCTCCAGGCAAGACAGGACCTTTTGCGGCACGCGACTGCCAGATCAGGAATGCGCCGGTCAGGAGGAGGAAGCAGGCGGCGGCGCCGGCAAAGAATCGCAGCAAGGCACATCTCCTTCGAGAGGAGATTCGGCACGGGCGGCAACCTCCAGATTGGAGGCACCCCTGTCAACCGTGGGGCAGACTACCCACGAGCCGATGGCGAACCACGGCGGACAGCCGCGCCAGTCCGCGACCCTGCCGCACCAAATCGGCGGCGGCGAGTGCCGCGATCACCGTCAGCGGCCGCAATTGCCGCGGCAGCCTCTCGCCGAGGCCCGCCAACGCCGCACGCGCCTCACTCAAGAGATAGTCTCGCGACGCGGAATCACTGCAATGGTGCGCGCCGTCCATCAGCGACCAAAACGCCCCGGCGGCTTCACCGTCGCTCGCCTCAGCGCCGAGGAGCCGCGCACCGGCGCCGAAC
Source organism: Sphingomonas sp. (assembly GCF_045810705.1). Taxonomy (GTDB): domain Bacteria; phylum Pseudomonadota; class Alphaproteobacteria; order Sphingomonadales; family Sphingomonadaceae; genus Sphingomicrobium. Next base: position 445,513 of record NZ_JBJMVI010000019.1, read on the forward strand.
AAGATCCCCCCGCGCAACTTCAGACCCTCGGCCTGCGGATCGCTCCACGGAAACGGCTCCAGCAGCGGCAGCCACCCGTCTTCGAGCTGCAACAGCTGCTGGCCGCTGACGCCGAGCGGAACAAGCTCTTCGGCGACGGCCCGCAGCCGCGGCTCCGCCGGCACCTTGCCCTGATCAAGTCCTTCGAGCCGCTCCCGCCACCACGCGAGGCGGATCGCGCCGAGCCGCGGGTCGCTGCTCGTCGTGACGACGTCGGCAAAGGCCAGGTCCAGGTTCCACAAGGCCGAAAAGGCGCCTCTGACGGCGCGTGGCAGCTGGTCGAGCGCGACCCGGCGGTCGTGGTCGAGCCCGCGCTCAGCGATAGGTGACCGCTTTCACCGCCTCGACCACCTGGCCCGCCTTGATCAGCGCCAGCTTCTCGAGGTTCGCGGCGTAAGGCAGCGGCACGTCCACGTCGGTCACGCGAAGCACCGGCGCGTCGAGGTCGTCGAAGCCTTCGGTCATCGCGATCGCGATGATCTCCGAACTGATCGAACAGACCGGCCAGCCCTCCTCGACCACCACCATGCGGTTGGTGCGCTTGAGGCTCTGTAGCACCGTCGCCTTGTCGAGCGGGCGGAGCGTGCGAAGGTCGATGACCTCGGCGTTGATGCCCTGCGCCATCAGCTCCTGCGCCGCCTCGAGCGCAACTCCGACCCCAATCGAATAGCTGACGATGGTCACGTCCTTGCCCGGGCGGACGATCCGCGCCTTGCCGATCGGCAGAACGTAATCGTCGAGCTGGGGCACGTCGAAATGCTGGCCGTAGAGCAGTTCGTTCTCGAGGAACACGACCGGATCGTCGGTGCGGATCGCGGCCTTGAGGAGGCCCTTGGCATCGGCCGCGCTATAGGGGCAGATCACGATCAGGCCCGGCACATGCGCGTACCAGGACCCGTAATTCTGGCTGTGCTGGGCGGCGACCCGCGCCGCTGCGCCATTGGGCCCGCGGAACACGATCGGGCAGCGCATCTGCCCGCCCGACATGTAATTGGTCTTGGCCGCCGAATTGATGATGTGGTCGATCGCCTGCATCGCGAAGTTGAAGGTCATGAACTCGACGATCGGCCTTAAGCCCCCCATTGCCGCGCCCGTGCCGAGACCGGCAAAGCCATATTCGGTGATCGGCGTATCGACCACGCGCTTCGCCCCGAACTCCTGCAGCAAATTCTGTGTGACCTTATACGCGCCCTGGTACTCGGCGACCTCTTCGCCCATCACGAACACGCGCTCGTCCTTGCGCATCTCCTCCGCCATCGCGTCGCGCAGCGCATCGCGCACCGTCATCGTGACGAGTGGCGTGCCTTCCGGCACTTCCGGATCGTCGTGGGTCGCCGCGACATCGGCGACGAGGTCCCGCGCCGCGGTTTCGAACACGTGCGGCGTCGGCGTTGCCTCGTCCTGCTGCGATTCAGGCGCGGGGACAGACGGCTCCTCGGCCATCGCCGGTTTCGGGGCCATCGCCGGCTTCGGGGCGGCATCGGCCGGCTGAGCACTGACCTGCTCGCCATCGCCGGCGAGAAGCGCGATCGGCTGGCCCACCTTCACCCCATCGGTGCCTTCGGGAACAAGGATCTTCGCGATCTTGCCCTCGTCGACCGCCTCGAACTCCATCGTCGCCTTGTCGGTTTCGATCTCGGCGAGGATGTCTCCGGATTTCACCTCGTCGCCTTCCTTCACCAGCCACTTCGCGAGTGTCCCCTCCTCCATCGTCGGGGACAAAGCGGGCATCTTGAGCTCCAGCGGCATCAGTAGCTCCCCACCAGCACGTCGGTGTAGAGTTCCTTCGGATCCGGTTCGGGTGCGTCTTCAGCGAACTTGGCAGCGCCGACCACGATGTCCTTGATTTCCTTGTCGATCGCCTTGAGCTCTTCTTCCTTGACGCCCATCGCTTCGAGGCCGCGCTCGGCGTGGGTGATCGGATCATTATGCTCACGCACGTCCTGCACTTCCTCGCGGGTCCGGTAGCGCGCGGGGTCCGACATGGAGTGGCCGCGGTAGCGGTAGGTCAGGAACTCGATGAGGATCGGCCCTTTGCCGCTGCGGGTCCATTCGAGCGCGACCTCGGCCGCGCCGCGCACGGCGAGCACGTCCATCCCGTCGACCTGCAGGCCGGGAATCCGGTGCGCCTCGCCGCGCCGGTAGAGCAAAGGCTCGGCCGACGAGCGGGCGATCGATGTGCCCATCGCATATTTGTTGTTCTCGACGACGTAGATGATCGGCAGGTCCCACAGCTTGGCCATGTTGAACGCTTCGTAGACCTGGCCCTGGTTGACCGCGCCGTCGCCCATGTAGGTCAGGCACACGCCGCCGTCCTCGGCATATTTGTGCTTGAACGCGAGGCCGGTCCCGAGCGGCACCTGGGCGCCGACGATTCCGTGCCCGCCGTAGAAGCCGTGGTCGACGCTGAACATGTGCATCGACCCGCCCTTGCCGTGGGAGATGCCCGCGGCGCGGCCGGTGAGCTCGGCCATGATCACCTTGGGATCAATCCCGTAGGCGAGCATGTGGCCGTGGTCGCGATAGCCGGTGATGACGCTGTCCTTGCCGACCGTCATTGCTGACTGCAGCCCGACCGCGACCGCTTCCTGGCCGATGTACAGGTGACAGAAGCCGCCGATCAGCCCGAGGCCGTAGAGCTGGCCCGCGCGCTCCTCGAAGCGGCGGATGAGCAGCATCTGGCGATAGAATTGGAGCAGCTGGTCCTTGCTCGCCTTGAAGCGCTTGGGCTGCGGCGGGCGCTCGATTTGCGGCGCTTGCGGCTGCGACGACACGACGGCTTTCTTCGCGGGACGCGCCACGGCGATCTCTCTCCTCGGGGTAGCGGCGGGTCTATAGGAGGCGGTGCGGCACGCGGCAACTGGGGCCCGGACCTGCGCTTACGGACCAGCCTGCATCGCCTTTCGGATGGCCGGAGCTATGATCGCTAGACCTGCATATCGGCTCGGATGGTTCGAGTCCGAGAACAGCATGTAGGCGGGCTGGCCGCAGAACGCCGCCGATACATCGACAAGTATGATGCCGTGGAGCGGAATATGCGCTTTTGGGCAGGTTAAATTCAATGGGGGCCGGCCGAAGCGTTGCCGGATGGCGCTCGACCAGGGCACGTCCGAGCCTGGGTCCGGCACGCCGGCCACAACAACGACCGTCTTGCCCGCTGCATTCAGTCGATCGATCATTTGCTGCTCGGATTGCCAGAACTGCGTCGGAGGCCCGGTTTCTAGCGCCAGCCAATAAGCGCTCAGGACCACCGTCGTCATGTGACGGTCACGTTCGGCAAGCTGCAAGGCACGCGCATTATTGGTTCTGCACGCGCCTGGAACTTCACCGCCCGGCCAATCCGGCACGGGAGGGCACGCGCCCGTCGAGATCACCAGCCCAGGCATTCGGGTGCCTTGGGCGACAGCCTCGGAGACAGCTGCAGCGTGGCTGTCGCCCCACAGCAGCAACTGGGGCTCACCTGCTGGGCCGATGCGGCAATGTTCCAGTGCATAACCGAAACTGACGGTCGTGCAGCGGTGGGCAAGCGGCGCATATGCATCGTGAGCAAAAGCGATTTTGACGACTGCCGGCGGCAGCCGCTGAGGCAAACCTTTGCCGGCAATTGCAATGGCCGACGCAAGCAAGATTGCAGCAGCACCGACAAGACAGGGGACAAGCACAAGACGGAAGCGAGTCGACCGCTCGCGCGCGGGCTGCTCGATCCAGCGAAAGCTTACGACCGACAAAAGGACCGCAAGCGCGATGCCACCGATATCCCATGCCGGCGGAAGCTCGACATCGGCTCGCCAGTGCCGCAGCAGGACGAAGATGGGCCAATGCCAGAGGTATAAGGAATAGCTGAGCCGGCCGACGTACACGAGCGGCCCAAAGGATAGAGACCGACCTGTGATGGAACTGGGTCCGCCTCCGATCAGAAGCGCAGCGCCAAGTGTCGGCACGAGCGCACGCCATCCAGGAAACGGGTCGGCCGCGGACAGCAGCACGCCCGACATGAGGACAAGCGCAAGTCCAGCAAGTCCTTCCGCGTGCTTCGCGTACCTCGCGCGTTTCAGGTGCTCCGGGATGGAAGGCAAATTTTGCGCAAGCGCGGCGCCGATCATCAGTTCCCAACCGCGGGTCGGGAGAAGATAGAATGCCCCGGCCGGCGCCCGCTTCGTCATGATGAGGCACAGCAGAAAGGACGCGATTCCGAGAAGGCCGACGACCAGCCTGGGTTTGCCCAATCGTGCTGCAATGACCAGCACCGCCGGCATCAGCAGATAAAACTGCTCCTCGACGCCCAGCGACCAGCTGTGCAGCAGCGGCACAACGCCGTGCGCGAATGCGAAATAGTTTGCCGTCCGCCAGAAGAAGACGTTCGAGACCATGGCCACCGTAGCGACCGCCGATTGCGCGAACTGATCGAGTTCGTACGGCAGAAGGAGTGCGTAGGCCGCGACGGTCGTGGAAGCAGTTACGGTCACAAGCGCGGGCGCAATTCGACGGAAGCGCCTCTGGTAAAAATAGCCAAAGCTGAAGCGCCCTTCGCCGGCGTCGCGCTGGATAATCGACGTGATCAGATACCCGGAGATCACGAAAAACACGTCGACCCCGCCAAAGCCGCCGGGCATTCCTGGCAAGCCGGAGTGGAACCACACGACCATCAGCACGGCTATTCCGCGCAGGCCGTCGATGTCGGCACGATACCGGATGGAGGCAGGTTGAAATGCCCCGGCAGGTCGTTCGCTCGCCAACGGGTTGGGCAAGCGCCTCAATCGAGCGGGACGATCACCTCGTCCGGACGGACCAGGCCGAGATCCTTGCGCACCAGCTCATCGGCCATGTCCGGATCGGCCTTGCGTGGATCGAGCAGGTCGGAGCGATGCCTGAGCTGGGCGCGCTGTTGCTCGATTTGCTGTAGCTCGGCCTGCCGCTGCTGGAGCGCGCGGTGATAGCTGCCCCAGGCGAGCACCCCGTTGGGTCCGGCGACCGCATGCCCGGCAAAAGTGCCGACGACGATCAGCGCCAGCGCCGGCCACGCCGCGCGGCGGATCAGTCCCAGGCTCTTCTGCGCACCCCCCATGACGTCACCAGAAGAATCACGAAGGAGTCACGAAGGCAAGTGAAAAGAATGGTTTGGTGGATGAAGCGGGGATAAAGTTGTGGATCAGCAGCGCCCCGGGCGTTCGAATGACTTCCACCACGCGGCATGTTAGGCCTCCGCGAGGGGGGAAGTGCTAATGGAGCCGTCAGCAGAAATCGTCTTGCCGGCCGGGTTGCCGACGCCTGCCCGACGACGCTTCATTGCCTTCCACAAGTGGGACCGCAATTTCTTCTTGGCTTTCCTTGCACTGTGCTGGCTCGGGGTTCTGATGGGGTTCGTGCCGGCGGCGATAAAGCGCCACGCCGGTCACGCCGACTATCCAGCGCCGCTGGTCCTCGAGATTCATGCATTTGCCTTCAGCGCGTGGATGGTCCTGCTGACCACCCAGATCCTCCTGATCCGCGCGCGCCGCCCGCAACTGCACATGCGGCTCGGCCTCGTCGCTGCGGGATTGGTCCCAGTGATGGCAGTCAGCGCTTTGCTTTCAGAAATCTACAGCCAGCGTTTCCGCTCCGCCGACCCGGACGAGCGGGCCTTCTTCATTATTGCGATTTTTGAAGTGATCGCGTTCACCGCGCTCGCCAGCACCGCAATTGCGGCTCGCAAGAACCCTGCGTCGCACAAGCGCTTGATTATCCTGGCCACCACGATGATCGTTGGCGCGGCATATGGGCGCTGGTGGAGCGGCGCCCTCTACCATCTGTTCGGCGATGGCTACAGCGGGGTGTTGATCTACACGTACGCGGGAACGGACCTCTTGTTGGCTGGAGCGCTCGGCTATGATTGGCTGACGCGCGGACGTCTCCACCGCGTCTATGAAATCGCGGTCCCGGCAATCCTCGCCGGCGAGATTGCAACAACGATCATCTATCACTCCCCAAAATGGGTGCCGATCGCGAGGTTTATGGTCGATCGCTAAGACGCGCGATAGGCTTTGATCGCGGCCCGCCCGGGATAGCGCGCTGTCTCGCCCAGCTCCTCTTCGATCCGCAGCAGCTGGTTGTACTTGGCTGTGCGGTCGGAACGCGCGAGGCTGCCGGTCTTGATCTGGCCGCAGCTCAGCGCGACCGCCAAATCGGCGATGGTCGAATCCTCGGTCTCGCCCGAACGGTGCGACATCACGGCGGTATAAGCGTTGGTTTGCGCGAGCCGCACGGCGTCGATCGTCTCGGTCAGGGTCCCGATCTGGTTGACCTTGATGAGGATCGAATTGGCGATCCCGTGGTCGATGCCCCACTGCAGCCGCTTGACGTTGGTGACGAAGGCATCGTCGCCGACCAGCTGGACCCGCGACCCGAGCTTGTCGGTCAGCGCCTTCCAGCCCTCGGCGTCGTCCTCGGCCATGCCGTCCTCGATCGAAGCGATCGGATAATCGGACGCCAACGCCACGTAGTAATCGGCCATCTCGACCGGCGTCAGGCGCTTGCCCTCGCCCTTCAGGTCATAGCGGCCTTCACCGAAGAACTCGCTCGCCGCCGGATCCATCGCCAGAAGCACGTCGTCGCCGAGCTTGTAGCCGGCTGCCCGCACCGCCTTGTCGATGAAGTCGAGCGCCTCGCGTGCCGAGTTGATCGCCGGCGCGAAGCCGCCCTCGTCGCCAACTGCGGTCGACAGGCCCGCCTGGTGAAGGCCGCTCTTGAGCGCATGGAAAATCTCCGCCCCGCAGCGCAGCGCCTCGGCGAAGTCGGGCGCGGCGACCGGCATCACCATGAATTCCTGGAAGTCGATATTGTTGTCGGCATGGACCCCGCCGTTGACGATGTTCATCATCGGCACCGGCAGCAAATTGGCATCGACTCCGCCGACGTAGCGGTAGAGCGGCAGGCCGAGCGCGTCCGACGCCGCCTTGGCGGTCGCCAGGCTGACCCCGAGGATCGCATTGGCGCCGAGCCGCGCCTTGTTCTCGGTCCCGTCGAGCGCAATCAGCGAGGCATCGAGCCCCGCCTGGTCCTCGGCGTCGAGGCCGACGACCTCCTCGGCGATCTCGCCATTGACCGCACGCACGGCCTTCATGACGCCCTTGCCGCCCCAGCGGCCCTTGTCCCCGTCCCTCAGCTCGACCGCTTCGTGGGCGCCGGTCGAAGCGCCCGATGGCACCGCGGCACGGCCCATGCTGCCGTCGTCGAGCGTGACGTCCACCTCGACCGTCGGATTGCCGCGGCTGTCGAGGATTTGGCGGGCGTGAACGTCGACGATCGCGGTCATGGCTTTCCTTCTTGCGGGCGCGTAACAATATGGGTGTAGCCAAGCGCTATAATCGGAGCGTTCGACCGTGCAACTTTCGGTCTGGCGAGCCGGAACGAAGGCGCGAGGCTCCGGGTTCAAGACGTCGAGGAGGACTGGCCTGATGACTGACCAACGGACTGACGACACGACGGCCGCGCTGCCCGACGGAACCGACGAGATTATCGAAGGCGCTGCCAAAAGCGGCGACGGCGACACCATAATCGTGGAGGACACTGCTTTGGTCACGGAACGTGAAATCCCCGCTCCCGCCGGCGATGCGGAACGGCCCGTGAGCGGCAGCGGAAGCCCGGAGGGTGGTCTGGTCGACCGCCTGCGCAGCGGGCGCGAGCAACTGGCCGGCCAAGCCGGTGAAAAGGCGCGCGGCTTCGTCACGCAAGGGCTCGAGCGCACGTCCGAAGCACTCGCCAACGTGTCGAAGATGATCGGCGATACCGCAGACGGCATCGATGAGCGGCTCGGCGCCGAATATGGCGATTATGCCCGCCGCGCCGCAGGCTCGATCGAAAGCGTCGCCAACAACATCGCAGCCAAGGATCCCGACGAGCTGATCGACGATACCCGCAACTTCGTCCGCAACAGCCCGGGCATCGCGCTCGCAGGGGCTGCCGTGGTCGGTTTCGTCGTTGCGCGCTTGCTCAAGACCGGGCTTCCCGCCGACGACCGCGAGGACGAGGATTGAGGGACCTGGGGGACTGATGCTCAAGCCGGCCGATCCCGGACCGCCGCCGCCCGAACGCCCGATCGGTGAGCTCGTTCACGAGCTGATCGAAAACGGCAAGGCGTATGCACAAGCCGAGATCGGCCTCGTCAAGGCGATCGCGGCGGCCAAGGGCAAAGCGCTGGCGATTCCCATGGCGCTGTTCGCGCTTGCGTTCTTCCTCGCCATGGCGGCGCTCAACGCGCTTGCGGTGGGCGTCGTCATCGCGCTCGAAACGTTCATCGGCCCGCTCGCCGCGGGGTTCGTCGGCATGCTGATCTTCGCTGCCATTGCCGGCCTGCTTGGCTGGACCGGTTATCAGCGGCTGAGGCGCGACTTGTGAGCGATTCACCCGAAATCGTCGCCGCGCGCGCCGAAGTTGACCGCAGCCGGGCACGGGCCATGGCGACTGCGCACGAATTGCAGGAACGGCTCAGCCCCAAGGTCCTGGCGAAGGGCGCGTGGCAGGGCGCGAAGGAAAAGGGCGCCGACCTCGCCGAAGACGCCGTCGATGCCGTCCGCTCGCGGCCACTCACCGCTACCGGGGTCGTCGCGGCCGTGACCATGTTCCTCGCCCGCGAGCCGTTGATCGACCTTGCCGGCAGGCTCGCCGACAATGTCGGAGAGAAGCGCAAATCGCGAAAGGCCCGCAAGGCCCGAACCAAGCAGCAGGATACGGAGAAAGCCAATGACTGAACGCGACAACGACCCCACCACGCCCGAGGCGCGCGGATCGGCTCGCGAGCGCGCAATCCGCGGCTATGACGATGCGCGCGGCCGCGCCGCCGACACTCTTGGCCAGGCGCCGCTGCTCGCGCTTGCCGGCGGTCTTGCGGCCGGAGCGCTGATCGCCGCGCTCCTTCCGCGCACCAACGCCGAATCCCGCCTCGTCCGGCCCACAGCGCGACGCGTCAAGGACAGCGCGCGCGCCGCCTTCGTCGCGGCTCGGGACACGGGTACGCAGCGCCTCGACGAGCTCGGGATCAGCCGCGAGAAGGGTGAGGAAACCTTCCGCAGCCTGCTCGACGGCCTCACTGACGCGGCGCGGCTTTCGGCCAAGGCTGCCGCCGAGGCCGCCCGCAACCAGGGCTGACGAAATCGGGTTGATCGGCTAGCGGAGGGGGCAATGAGCAAGCTTCACCTTGTTTTCGGCGGCCGGGTCCACGACCCGCGCGGCCTCGACTTTGATCTTGAGACGATCGACCTCGTCGGCGTCTATGACAGCTATGCGGCGGCCGAGGATGCCTGGCGCGGCAGAGCCCAGCGCACGGTCGACGACGCCGAGATGAGATATGTGATCGTCCATTTGCATCGGCTGCTCGAGCCGGACTCGGACGGTATCTCTCGGCCCAGGGAGCCGGCGGCCTAAGCCTTGCGGTAGTGCCACAGCAGCAGCGGACGCTGCAGCAGCAGCCCCGCCGCGAACCCGCCGACATGCGCGGGCGTCGCCAGCAAATAGCCCTGCCCGCCGGCCAGCCAGCCCATCATCATCTGCAGCACAACCCACGCTGCCAGCAGCCAGGCAACGTTGATCCACCGGTTGAGCCGCAAATTGTTGGTGAAGGCCTTCGCACGCCCGAAGCTTAGCGCATAAGCGCCGACGACCGCGCTGATCGCGCCGCTCGCGCCGATCGTCGGCACGATCCCGGCCGGGTCCGCCGCCCATTGCGCCGCCGCGGCGGCATAGGCGCCAACGACGTACAGGATGACCAGCCCTAGCGGTCCGATCGTCCGCTCGACCGCGGTTCCGCACCACAGCAGCATCAGCAGGTTGAAGCCGAGGTGGATGAGCCCCGAATGGACCAAGGTCGCGGTCAGCGGGGTCAGCGCCGCGGGAACCGCCGCCGACGCCATCGCGTGAGTCATCCGCAAGGGAATGAAGCCGAGCTGGTACGCCGCCTGCTCGGTCTGCCCGAGAAGAAGGGCGATGACCCACGCCAGCGCGGTCAGCACGGCGATGATGTTGGTCGCCGAGCGCGGGAAGCGCTGGCCCACTAAATGAACTCGATCTTCTTGATCGCGTAATAGCGGTCGCCCGACGGCGTCGACACCTCGACGTCCTCGCCCTTCTGGCGGCCGATGAGCGCCCGACCGAGCGGAGAATTGTAGCTGATCCGCCCGACCCGGGCGTCGGCCTCGACCTGGCCGACGAGCTGGTATTTCACCTTCTTCGCGTCTTCGTCGACGAGCGTGACCGTCGCTCCGAACGCGACTTTATCGCCCGACAGCGTGGTCGGATCGATGACCATCGCGCGGCTCAGGCGGTCCTCGATGTCGGCGATCGACGCCTCGATCTGCCCCTGACGCTCCTTGGCCGCGTGATATTCCGCATTCTCGCTGAGGTCGCCATGCGCGCGCGCGGCTTCGATCGCCTCGACGATGTCGGGGCGCTCGCTCTTCAGCCGCTTGAGGTCGTCGGTCAGCTTGCGGTGGCCCTCGGCCAGCATCGGCACCTTCTCGGCACTCGTCGCCATCTGTTCAAAACCCTTTTCAAAACTCTTCCGCCCGCGTGGCTCAGGCCCGCGATGTCGAGGCAGATTGTATGTGGAAGCCTAGCCTTGGGAGGCCGAATAATAGGATTGGAGCGAGACGACTTCAAGCGCGCGGCCCCGGACCGCCTCGATCGACCGCGCCGCGGCCAGGCTGGCGGCGGCCGTTGTGAAGTACGGGACCTTCTTGTTGAGCGCGGTCGTGCGGATCGAATGGCTGTCCTTCAGCGACTGCCAACCCTCCGTCGTGTTGAAGACGAGGCCGACGTCGCCGTCGAGCAATCGGTCGACGATGTGCGGCCGCCCCTGCGCGACCTTGTTCACGGTCTCGACCGCAAGGCCGCGCAAGCGCAAATGTTCTGCGGTGCCTCCCGTCGCGATGATCGCGAAGCCGAGCTCGATCAATTTCTCGACTGCCGGCACGATATGGTCCTTGTCGCTGTCCTTGACCGACACGAACGCCGTCCCGCCCTGCGGCAATGCCATTCCCGCGCCGATCAGCGCTTTGGCGAAGGCGATGTCGAAATCATGCGCAATTCCCATGACTTCGCCGGTGCTCTTCATTTCCGGTCCCAAGACCGGATCGGTGCCCGGGAAGCGAGCGAACGGAAATACGGATTCCTTGACCGCGACATAGTCGAGGTCGCGTCCGACCTCGCCCAGCGCCGCCAGCGGCTCGCCGGCCATCACCCGCGCCGCGATCTTCGCGACCGGCCGGCCGATCGCCTTGGCGACGAACGGCACCGTCCGGCTGGCGCGCGGGTTGACCTCGATCAGATAGACTTCGGCGCCTGCCCCGGCCTCCGAGCCGGGGTCCTTGACCGCGAACTGGACGTTCATCAGCCCCTTGACCTTGAGCGCCAGCGCGAGCTCGCGCGTCTGCCGCTCGATCTCCGCGATCACGTCCGCCGGCAGGCTGTAAGGCGGGATCGAGCAGGCGCTGTCGCCCGAATGCACCCCTGCCTCCTCGATATGCTGGAGCACGCCGCATACCGCGACGTCGGTTCCGTCGCAGATCGCATCCACGTCGACCTCAATCGCGTCGCGCAGATAGCGGTCGATCAGCACCGGGCTCTTGCCCGATACTTCGACCGCGGTCGCGATATAATATTCGAGCTGCTGCGGCCCCTCCACGACCTCCATGCCGCGCCCGCCGAGCACATAGGACGGCCTGAGGAGCACCGGATAGCCGATCCGCTCGGCTACCCGCAGCGCCTCGTCGCGGCTGCGCGCGATGCCGTTCGCGGGTTGCTTGAGCCCCAGGCGCTGGACCAGCGCGGCAAACCGCTCGCGGTCCTCGGCAAGGTCGATGCTGTCGGGCGACGTGCCGAGGATCGGTACGCCCGCGGCCTGCAATTCCTCGGCGAGCTTCAAGGGCGTTTGCCCGCCGAGCTGGACGATCACGCCCAGCAGCTCGCCTTTCTCCTGCTCGCGCCGGACGATCTCGAGCACGTCCTCTGCGGTCAGCGGCTCGAAGTAGAGCCGGTCCGACGTGTCCGGGTCGGTCGACACGGTCTCGGGGTTGCAATTGACCATGATCACTTCGAACCCGGCGCCCTTCTGCTCGCCGCGGTCCCGGCCGAGCGCGAAGGCGGCATGGCAGCAGCAATAATCAAACTCGATCCCCTGCCCGATCCGGTTGGGCCCGCCGCCGAGGATCATCACCTTGCGCCGCTCGCTGACGTCCGCCTCGTCCTCCGGCCCGCCGAACAGGGGCGCCTCATAGGTGGAGTAGAGGTACGGCGTTGCCGCGTCGAACTCGGCGGCACAGCTGTCGATCCGCTTGAACACCGGGCGAACACCGAGCCTTTCGCGGTGCGACCGTACCTCGCCCTCGGTGATCCCGCCGGTCATCGCGCTCATCGCGCTGTGCACGATGCCGGAGCCGCCCGCCGCGACTGCTTCGCCCATCCCGCGTTCAACCCCTGCCGAGCGAAGCGCCAGCTGCGCCAGCCGAGCGTCGGAAAAGCCCATTGCCTTCAGCTGCCGCATGCCGCGCGCGTCGCTCGGAAGCCCGGTGATCCGGACCTCCTCCTCGGCCTCGACAATTTCCTGGAGGCGCTCAAGGAACCACGGGTCGAACCCGGCGATTTCATTGATCCGCGCGACCGTGAACCCCTGCCGCAGCGCTTCCGCGGCCACGAGCAGCCGGTCGGGCGTCGCCCGCGCCAGCGCGCTCTCGATCTCCGCCGGGTCGGCATCCTCGAACTGCCGGACGCGGTCGAGCCCGGTGAGGCCGGTCTCCAACCCGCGCAGCGCCTTCTGCAGGCTCTCGGCGAAGTTGCGGCCGATCGCCATCACCTCGCCCACCGACTTCATCGATGTCGACAGCAAGGCTTCCGCCCCTTTGAACTTCTCGAACGCGAAGCGCGGGATCTTCGTGACGACATAATCGATCGTCGGCTCGAAGCTCGCCGGCGTTGCGCCGCCGGTGATGTCGTTGGCGATCTCGTCGAGCGTGTAGCCGACCGCCAGCCGCGCCGCGACCTTGGCGATCGGGAAGCCGGTCGCCTTGGACGCCAGCGCCGACGAGCGCGACACGCGCGGGTTCATCTCGATCACCAGCATCCGCCCGGTCTTCGGATCGACTGCGAACTGGACGTTGGAACCGCCTGTTTCGACGCCGATTTCGCGCAGCACGGCAATGCTCGCCGAGCGCATGCGCTGATATTCCTTGTCGGTCAGCGTCAGCGCAGGCGCGACGGTGATGCTGTCGCCGGTGTGCACACCCATCGGGTCGATATTCTCGATCGAGCAAATGATGATGGCGTTGTCGGCGCGGTCGCGCACGACCTCCATTTCGAACTCTTTCCACCCGAGCACCGATTCCTCGATCAGCACTTCGCTGGTCGGGCTCGCTTCGAGCCCGCCGCGGACGATCGCCTCGAACTCGTCGCGGTTGTAGGCGATGCCCCCGCCGGTGCCGCCGAGCGTGAAGCTCGGGCGGATGATCGCCGGCAGCCCGACCGTGTCGAGCGCCTGCAAAGCCTCGTCGAGGCTGTGGGCGATCGCCGAGCGCGGGCTTTCGAGCCCGATCCGGTCCATCGCCTCGCGGAACTTCAAGCGGTCCTCGGCCATCTCGATCGCCTGCGCATTGGCGCCGATCAGCTCGATGCCGAGCCGGTCGAGCGTGCCGTCCTTGGCCAGCGCGAGCGCGGTGTTGAGCGCGGTCTGCCCGCCCATCGTCGGCAGCAGCGCGTCGGGCCTTTCCTTCTCGCAGATCTTGGCGACGATCTCGGGCGTGATGGGCTCGATATAGGTCGCGTCCGACAGGTCGGGGTCGGTCATGATCGTCGCCGGGTTCGAATTGACGACGATCACCCGATAACCCTCGGCTTTCAGTGCCTTGACCGCCTGGCTTCCCGAATAGTCGAACTCGGCCGCCTGGCCGATGACGATCGGCCCCGCGCCGATGATCAGGATCGAGGAGATGTCGGTGCGCTTAGACATCTATCGGCCGAACAGCTTTCCAAGGAGATTGCCCTTGCGGTCCACCGGCACGGCATGGACACGCCCGGCCTCCTTTGCCGCCTGGATCATCTCGTCCGACAGCGTCAGCATGTTGAGGAAGTCGGGTATGTCGCTGATCGGCGCGTACTGAACCTTGAACGTGTCGATGTCGGTATCGGCGGCCTTGATCGCGGCGCGGAGGTCATCGAGGTCGCGCGCGGCGAAGAACAGGTCGCGGTTGCCCTCGCCCGTCACCGCGGCGACGAGATAGACCTCGGCATTCGCCTCCTTGAGCTTGGCGATTAGCCGGTCCTCATAATCCTCGATGTCCGAGCTCGACCTGGGCATGCCGCTGTCCGCGACCTGGTCCTCGCGGAGCACACAGCGCACGCGCATCATCTGGTTTTGGGTCGCAAAAGCCTGCACCTCCGGGTTCCGCGTGCGCGATCGGAACAACAGCCCCCTCCCGGACGCCGCCGTCTTCGAGAAGATGTTCCAGTGGCCATCATCGCCGCCGCTGATCGAGAGCGTCATGTCTTGGGCTCCTCCGGGAAGTTGATGTTGACGAACACCGCCTTCAGCCCGTTGCGGCGGGCCCAGCGCGCGACGCAGATGCGCTGGCTTGGCGAGGGATCGCTGCGCATGGTGAGCAGCAGGCGCTTCTCGCTCTCGTCCTGGATCAGTTCGCCGAGTGCCAGCCCGCAGCCGAGCGCGACATCATTGAGCTGCGCCTCGTCATGCATCCGCGCCGGTGTCGCGCAGGCGGAGAGGGCGAGAGCAGCAATGCCAATGCTGATCAAAGCGAAGATGCGCGGGGTCATCAGGTCGCCGGACGCTTCACAACATTCGGCAATGAAGCACGCTTCAGCTTCTTGGTTGCGCAGCTAACCGCTTGTGGCGGCTCGGCGGTATCGAAAGAGACCTTAAGCTCCCCCATCGGCGTTATGAAAAACGGGTCGTGGATCAGACCGCAACCGGTTGCGATCGCATCGAGCGCACTACGTTCACCCCGAAACGGCAGCCGCTCGTCGTAGGCGATAATGTCGAGAAACAGCCCAGACCGCATGGCACCGAACATGAATTCTCGAGCCTGCGGCGCCGTCCGATCCGGATATGCCCAGTAGCGATAGAGGCCTTCAGCGTCGTCCTTCGTCAGGAGTCGTCCGCCGTCCCAGTGAGACGCGATATCAGTCTGAAAGCGGGTCAATTGATCCACTGTCCCGCGGACGATGTAAATCGTGTCGTCATGTCGTTGTCGCTGGAGCGTCGATGTGGGTTCCCCCGACAAAAGAAGCAGCGCTGAAGCGATCGCCAAAATGTGGCTCATCGCATCGCTCCCACGAACTTTTCGAACAGATAGAAGCTGTCCTGCGGTCCCGGGCTCGCCTCGGGGTGGTATTGCACGCTGAACGCCGGGCGGTCGGTCAGCTCGATCCCGCAATTGCTTCCGTCGAACAGCGACACGTGCGTTTCGCGCACATGGTCGGGCATGCCCTCGCGCTCGACCGCGAAGCCGTGGTTCATGCTGGTGATCTCGACGCGGCCGTCGGCGAGGCGCTTGACCGGGTGGTTGGCGCCGCGGTGGCCCTGGAACATCTTCGACGTCTTGCCGCCGACCGCCAGCGCCAGCATCTGGTGTCCGAGACAGATGCCGAACAAAGGCTTCTTCGTCTCCAACATCGCCTGGATCACCGGCACCGCATATCCGCCGGTCGCCGCCGGATCGCCCGGCCCGTTCGACAGGAAGAATCCGTCGGGCTCGTGCGCCATGATCTCGTCGAAGCTTGCCTGCGCCGGCACCACCGTCACCCGCGCCCCGGCCTCGACCAGCAGGCGGAAAATGTTGCGCTTGTTGCCGTAATCGACCGCGACGACGTGCGGGCGGCCTTCATCCTCCGGCCCGAGCTCATATCCCTGTCCCCACGCCCATTTGCCCCCCGTCCAGTGCTCGACCTGCAACCGGCTGACCTCCTTCGCGAGGTCCATGCCTTCCAGCCCCGGCCATTCCGCCGCCATGCGCTGCAGCTTGTCGAGGTCGAACTGGCCATCGGCGCGGTGCGCGACGGCAATGTTCGGCGGCCCCTCGTTGCGCACGAGCCTAGTCAGAGCGCGCGTGTCGACCCCGGCGATCCCGATCCGCCCCCATTTGCGCATCCACTCGGCAAAGCCCTGGTTGGCGCGGTAATTCGACGGCTCGGTCACGACCTCCCGGACCAGGCAGCCGAGCGCATGCGCCTCGCCCGCCTCGACGTCCTCGTCGTTGGCCCCGACATTGCCGATGTGCGGGAAGGTGAAGGCGATCACCTGCTTCGCGTAGGACGGGTCGGTCATCACCTCCTGGTAGCCGGTCATCGCGGTGTTGAAGCACAGCTCGCCGACCGCTTCGCCTTCGGCCCCGAAGCCCTGCCCCCAGACGACACGTCCGTCGGCGAACACCACGACTCCCGTCGCGCCCTCGGATTGAGGTGCGCGCAGAGGTCGTGCGTCGGCCATGGGCGGATAAGCCTTCCGTCGGGGGTCAAACCAGCGATGTCGCTAAGGCATTTCCGCTATGCGCTTTGCGGCCCCCGGTCAACGGCTGGTCAGGCCTGAAATCGGCGGCTAGGTCTGGCGGTTTCCGACACGAGACGAAACGATGATCCGCGACGATATCAAGGCTGCCACCATCACCGCGATGAAGAATGGCGACAAGGACGCCGTCGGTACGCTGCGGATGGCGCAGGCGGCGATCAAGAACCGCGACATCGAGCTGCGGACCGGCGGAGCGCCCGCGAGCGACGACCAGCTGGTCACCGAAGTCCTGCAGAAAATGGTCAAGCAGCGGCGCGAATCCGCCGACATCTATCGCAAGAACGGCCGCGACGACCGCGCCTTGGTGGAAGAGGCGGAGATCGCGGTCATCGAGCGCTTCCTTCCGCGGCAGCTGAGCGACGCGGAGGCTGAGGCGCAGATCCGCGCGATCGTCGCCGAGACCGGCGCCTCGTCGATGAAGGACATGGGCCGGGTGATGGCGCTGGTGAAGGAGCGGCTCGGCGGGTCGATCGAGCCTGCCCGGGCGTCAACGCTGGTGAAGGCCGCCCTTAGCTAAAAGACGCACGAAAAAGGCCCCGCCGCAGGGTGCGGCAGGGCCTGAATTCGATCGAATCTTCGTCTATCTTGCTGCGGCTGCCGGGGTGGCGGCCGCGCCCATCATGCCCGTCACGCCATCCATGGTCATGTGATAAAGCCGGATGGCAATGGTGGTCGCGAGAGCGCCGGCGATGGCCAGCTGAAGGTTACCGCACACCGCGGCAAGCTGTGCGCCGATCGTCGGGATGGTGGCCAGCGCCGCGCCGATGATCGGCAAGGCGATCAACGTTACGGTCGACAGGACCACCCGATCCTGGGCCATCGCGAGACCGGCGATCAGGCCGAGCACGACAAGCACCAACGGCACATTCATCATGTTAAGGGCCACAAACCCGGCGACGATGGCGAGTACGATGGCGATAGCGCGGGCAAGCCCGCCAATTTTCATCAACATATCAAAACCCTCCCTGGTGATTCCGCTTAGCGATCTTTCGCCGCCGTTTCGGAACAAGGGGGAGATTAACCCTAAAGCGCATCATTCCGTGCATGAAATGAATCGTGCGAAATCAAGGCCGTAGGGGCATTTGTCAAATATTCACGCGCGCCGTTTCCCTCGCCAGCTGTGGATAAGTCGTTTGCGATGCTTGCGGGCGACTCAGTCGCGGCTAGGGTCAATTCGTGACCCTCTCACCGCAATGGTTGGACGAGCTGCGCGCGCGCACGACGCTGTCGGCCGTGATCATGCCGTCGGTGAAGCTAATCCGCGCCGGCCGCGAGTGGAAGGCCTGCTGCCCGTTCCACAACGAGAAGACCCCGAGCTTCACGGTCAATGACGACAAGGGCTTCTACCATTGCTTCGGCTGCGGCGCCCACGGCGACGCGATCCGCTTCCTGACCGACCAGCGCGGCCTGCCCTTCATGGATGCGGTCAAGGAGCTTGCCGGCAAGGCCGGGATGGACGTCCCCGCCCCCGACCCGAAAGCGAAGGAACAGGCCGAGCGCACCGCGACGCTCACCGACGTCATGTCGGAGGTCGCTAACTGGTACACGGATCAGCTCAACGGGCTCGGCGGCGCCGACGCGCGCGACTATCTCAAGCGGCGCGGAATCGACGCTGAAACGGCGCAGCGCTTCGGCCTCGGCCTCGCCCCCGACAACCGCACGTCGCTCAAGCGCGCGCTCGGCAAGCTCGGCGAGGACAAGCTGATCGAAACCGGCATGCTGATCCAGCCGGAAGAAGGCGAGAAGGAGAGCTACGACCGGTTTCGCGGGCGGCTGATGATCCCGATCCGCGACCCCCGCGGCCGGGTGATCGGCTTCGGCGGGCGCATTCTCGGCGAAGGCGAGCCCAAATATTTGAACTCGCCGCAGACCGTGCTCTTCGACAAGGGCCGGACGCTCTACAACCTCGACCGCGCCGCACCCGCGAGCCGCACCGCCAGGCGCCTGATCGTGGTCGAAGGTTATATGGACGTGATCGCGCTCGACCGCGCCGGAATCGCCGAGGTGGTCGCGCCCAACGGCACGGCGCTCACCGAAGGCCAGCTCGAGCGGCTGTGGCGCCTCGACCCCTCGCCGATCCTGTGCTTCGACGGCGACGCGGCCGGGCGGAAAGCCGCGATCCGTGCCGCAACGCGGGCACTGCCCCTGCTCCGCCCCGACCGGACGCTGCGCTTCGTCGAGCTGCCCGCCGGCCAGGACCCCGACGACGTCGTGCGCTCCGGCGGAAAGGAGGCGTTCGAAGCGCTGCTCGCCAGCCCCGAGCCGCTCGACGTCCGACTGTGGCGCCACGAGCTCGAGCTGGAGCCGCTGTCGACGCCCGAGGCGTGGGCCGGCCTCAAGGAACGGCTGATCGTTCATGCTCATGCGATCGGCCACGCCGATCTCGCGCGGATGTACCGCGAGGACTGGCTCAACCGCTTCTACGCCCAGCGCCGCCCTGAGGGCACGCCACGGGCCTTCGTTCCGCAGCGCCGGGGCAGCTTCAAGAACGGCCGTTTCGTGCCGCCGGCGCAGCCGGTCGGCTCCAACGCCCGGGCCATCGCCTCGACCGGGATCGACGCTCCGACCGCTCGCGCTCTGATCCTCGGTTTCGCTTATTATCCCGAGGAGTTGCCCGCCCATTGCGAGCAGCTCGCGGCGCTCCCGATCCCCGACAAATCGACCGCGCGGATGCGCGACGAGCTGGTCAACGCCGCCTTCTCCGGCGCCGCGCTTGATCGGGAGGGCATTGCCACCATATTAGCGCCCGACGGAGCAACGGGCCGAAACGTCCCGCGCGCCATGGGTTTTTCCTTCACCCGCCGCGACAGCGACCCGGACCGCGCCCGAAGCGATCTGGCCGCGGCGGTCGAGATCATCGCCGCGGCGGAGGAAGTGGAAAAGGCCCTGGCGCATGCAACGGAACGGCTGAAGCGGGATTTGACCGACGAAGCCCTGGAAGAGCAGCAGCGCTTGATCGGGGCGCAGCAGACATTGAGAGACAGGCTGGCGCAGCTTGCCGGCACAGACTAAGCGGCGGATTAACATGGCGAAAAACGATACCCAGGACGTCGAGACGGTCGAGGACGGCGATGCGCCGCTGATCGATCTCAACGATGCGTCGATCAAGAAGATGATGCAGCGCGCCCAGAAGCGCGGCATCATCACCATCGACGAAATCAACGCGGCCATCCCCGCCGACCAGAACGAGCTCATCGAAGACCTCATGTCCCAGCTCTCCGAGCGCGGGGTGAATGTGGTCGAGCGGGATGATGATGCCGACGACGACGACGACAAAGAGCGCGAGGCCGAGCCCGAGCCCACGCCCGAGGACGAGGTCGACCCGCTCGACGACGGCGGCCCGAGGCCCGCGGCGGCGACCAAGAAGGAACCGACCGACCGCACCGACGACCCCGTGCGCATGTATTTGCGCGAGATGGGCGCGGTCGAGCTCCTCTCCCGCGAGGGCGAGATCGCGATCGCCAAGCGCATCGAGGCCGGCCGCGACATCATGATCTGGGGCCTGTGCGAAAGCCCGATCACCTTCAACGCGATCATCGGCTGGTCCAACGCCTTGAACGAGGGGCGCATGCAGCTGCGCGAGATCCTCGACCTCGAGGCGATGCTGTCCAAGGGCCCGACGGCCGAGCAGATCGCGGCCACCGAGGAAGGCGGCGAAGGCGGCGGCGAAGGCGAGATCAGCGAGAAGGTCGCCGGCCCGACGATCAAGGAAGAGGAAGAGGTCGCCGACCAGCCCGAAGAGGGCGCCAACGAAGACGACGAGGACATGGTCGAGCGCCGCACCGCGCCCCGCGCCGAGGAGGAGGAAGAGGAGGACAATACCCTCAGCCTCGCGCAGATGGAGGAGACACTCAAGCCGCAGGCGCTCGAGAGGTTCGCCGAGATCACCGCGATCTTCAAGAAGTTCAGCAAGGTCCAGGCGCACCGCATGGAAGCGGTCCAGGGCGGCCAGGATTTCCCCGCGAACGAAGAGAAGAAATACCAGAGGCTGCGCGAGCAGCTCACCGCCGAGGTCGAAAGCGTCCAGTTCCACGGCAGCAAGATCGAGGCGCTGGTCGACGCGCTCTACACCTACAACCGCCGGTTGACCGCCTTGGGCGGGCAGATGCTGCGCCTCGCCGAGCGCCACAAGGTGCCGCGCCGGGCGTTCCTCGAAAGCTACATGGGCCACGAGCTCGACGAGGCGTGGCTCGGAAGCATCGCCGCAATCGACAAGAAATGGGCCGCCTTCGCCATCGCCGAGCGCGACACGGTCGAGCGCATCCGCACCGAGATTTCCGACATCGCCCAGGCGACCGGCACCTCGCTCGGTGAGTTCCGGCGGATCGTCAACATGGTCCAGAAGGGCGAGCGCGAGGCGCGCATCGCCAAGAAGGAAATGGTCGAGGCCAACCTCCGCCTCGTCATCTCGATCGCCAAGAAATACACC
>NZ_JBJMVI010000020.1:0-262137 GCF_045810705.1 Sphingomonas sp.
CGGCGTAGCTGAGCGTGTCTTCCAGGGTCAGCACCTGATAGCCTTCCATCGCCGCCTGAAGCGCACAGATCGGATCGATCTCGGTCACGATCACGCGCGCGCCCATGCCGCGCAGAGAATGCGAGCAGCCCTTGCCCACATCGCCGTACCCGCAGATCACCGCCACCTTGCCCGCCACCATTACATCGGTCGCGCGCTTGATGCCGTCGGCCAGCGACTCGCGGCAGCCGTACAGATTGTCGAACTTCGACTTGGTCACGCTGTCGTTGACGTTGATCGCCGGGAACGGGAGCTTGCCCTGCTTGGCGAGCTCGTAGAGCCGGTGAACGCCGGTGGTGGTTTCCTCCGACACGCCCTTGATCGCCTCGACGGTCTTGGTGAGATAGCCCGGCCGCTCGGCGAGGAAGCGCTTCAAGGTCGCGGCGAAGATCTCCTCTTCCTCGTTGGACGGCGCGAACAGCGCCTCGCCCTGCTCGACCCGATGGCCCCACAGCGCGAACATGGTCGCGTCGCCGCCGTCGTCGAGGATCATGTTGCAGGTCGTATCATGGCCCCAGTCGAAGATGCGGACGACATAGTTCCAATAATCCTCGAGCGTCTCGCCCTTGATCGCGAACACGGGAATGTTCCGCGCCGCGATCGCCGCCGCGGCATGGTCTTGCGTCGAGAAGATGTTGCACGACGCCCAGCGCACTTCGGCGCCGAGCTCGATCAAAGTCTCGATCAGCACCGCGGTCTGGATGGTCATGTGCAGCGACCCGGTGATCCGCGCGCCCTTGAGCGGCTTGGTGCCGCCGAACTCCTGGCGCAGCGCCATCAGCCCCGGCATCTCGGTCTCGGCGATCTCGATCTCCTTGCGGCCGAAGTCGGCCAGGCCGAGGTCCTTCACGACATAGTCATTGAAACGGGTTTCAGCCTGCGTCGCCACGTCGAGATTCTCCAAAGCTTGTGATGGTGCGCTCGGCGGAGCGCGAATGCGCCGCCCCTAGCGCAGGGCAACATATAAGGAAAGCTTTATATGACGGAGCAGCGCGTAGAGATTAGCCGGGGAGCCGTGTATCCGGACGGACACCCCGCTGCCGCCAATAGCGCGCCAATCCGATCTCCTCGCACAAACCTTTGAAGCGGACGTCGTTACGGACAGCCGCGAGCGGGGGCAGGAACAGCCACTGGGTTCGGCACCAGCTCGGCGAATTTGCCACGAAGCTGCGCGGGACGATCGGCCGATTTGCCACCAGCGGCCCCTTGCTCAGCAACAGGCCGTCGATAACGGCGAATGCTGCATCAATTTCACCTAGGTGGCTGAGCGCCATGGCAGCATACGTCGCCTGGCCGGGATTGAGCTGCGCCGCCGCAAGATTGGCCTCTCTTGCACTTGCGATGGACGTGGGGCTCGGTTCGGCGAAGGCGTCGAGGGTAGGCAGCCATTGAGCAAGCGTAACGGGATGCGCGTTACCCGGCGCGCCCGCCCCGCTACGAAGCATCGCCGAGGCTGCGCCTGTCCGACCCGTGAACGCGAGGATCATGAAACGCGCGTTCCACACCAGTGCGTGCCTGGGCCACAGCGGCAGCAACCGTTCGCTTAGATTTACCGCCTCCTCGTCGCGGCCCCCCGTCCAAAGCCGGAGGGCCCGCCGCCATTGGGGCGTAGGTGAGGTCGGAGCGGCTGCCACTGCTTGTTCATTGTACAACCAGGACCTGGATGTTCGCCCTGCGGCCTGAAGAAACGATGTCATGCTGCCGAGTACATGCAGGTTGGCCGGCGCAGATGCACGCAGGGCCTCCAGCCGGTCTTCCATTTGAGACCAGTCAAGATTGCCGGCCGTGATATCGATCATCGCGAGGCGCGCATGCGGCTCGCCTGGATCGCGCTGCAGCGCTGCTCGCGCAGCCTCCTCTGCAGCCCGTAGTGTCTCGCCGGCATTGGCGCTCCCGCCGTTGTTCGCGCGGGTCTCTTCAGCCAGCGCCAGCAGCCCAAGCGCCTTCGCGTTCGTAGGATCGATCCCGAGCGCTGAGCGCAACGGCGGCAACGCGTCGCCGGCCTGGAGCGGAACTGCGTCGCGCAGCAGGATATCGCCGCGGTCGATCCAGCGCCGTGCCTCAGCAACGCGACTCTGCTTTCGCGCGCGCCACAGCCCGGCTCCACCGAGCGCCACCAACGAGGACGCACCGGCGGCGATAAGCGATCGGCGGGTGATCGGCCGCGTCACGCCGCCGCCCCGCGGCTCGGTGATCAATCGATATCCGACCCGGGGCACCGTTTCGATCTGCACCGCGCCGGAACTCGTCCGTTCGAGCGCTTTCCGGAGGCTTCCGACCAGCCGGTTGAGACTGTCGTCACCGACCTGAGCGTTCCCCCACAAGTGATCGAACAGATCACGCCGTGGCAGCACCTGTCCCTGACGGTCGACGAGTTGCAGGAGCAGCTGCATGACCAGCGGTTCCATCGGGGCTTCGCCGCCGGGGCCAGCAATGCGGCGTCGGATCGGGTCGATGGTCAGTTCGGCGACACGGAGAGGAAACGTCGCTGCTGCGTTCACCAGTTCCTCCGTCCGATCGGCAGGTCATCGGCTGGTGATCATGGTCTAATCGGCGCCCACCGCCAAGCTTTCATCGCAACCGCGAGCGGAGGCAAACACAGAAGTTGGTGAAATGCCACCTACTCATTCTGATGCAGATGGCGACGACGACATGCAGGCAGCATAAGACATGAACTCGAAATCGGCGAGCTGGTCCGTCTCCTTCAGAAAATTACAGACCTGCGTTTTGAACGCAGCATTTGGCGAATGGGCAAAGGCCAGGCAGTTTCGAAGGTCGAGTGGATATGCCTCGGCGGTCGCGAGCCTGTAGCAGATCTGATCGCGTGCGATCGCCTGGTCCGCGCTGCTCTGTCGTGCCGGGGCGGACGCGTCGAACTGCTGCGCGGCAATCAGAGCCGCTGCTGCAAGTTGAATAAGGGCCGGCATCGTACCTCGATTCATCACCGTGGCTCGACTGTGTCTTAAACGCGTGGAAAGCGGATCTTGGTCGTGGGCTCAAGGAGGGGGACGCGTTACCGCGACCCCACCCCTTGCGGTCATTTAGTGCCTGCCAAACGTATGCTGCGGATTGCAGCCCTGAGATGGGAAGGCAAAGCTGTCCCGCTGCGCGGGATCGCTCGGATCGTACAAGCCAAACTGAGACATGAAATAGCCAAATGACTGCACCTGCCCGCCCGGATCGATTCCGGGAAGTCCAAGAGGCGTATCATTCAGGCCCGAAAACGAACAAAGCGAATTGCCATTGCTAATGCTGGTATTCGGCGGAGAGGGAACGTTCCCCGTCGGCGGCGGTCCGGTGATTTCGCCGGCGACTACCGGTGAGGCCATCAGACCGGCGCCGACGACTAATGCAGTTGCACGAAGAAGCTTTCTCATGGCGTTTTCCTTGTGAGATGTGTGAACTTCGCGACTCACCCGCGATGGCGCCTGCGTGGGGTTCGGTCTGCCAACGTGCCCATGATGAACAGCCGATGATGTTCTGATCATCGTGATAATGCGTGCGCAGCAGGACCACCGGATGTTGAAGCTCGCCGATCTGGCCGGCCGCTCCGACTTCGATGCCGGGCCACTTCACATCCGTGTCGCATGCCGTTCGTCGAGGAACCCGCCGGCCGAACGACAGTGGAACCTGTTGTGATGAAGGTGTTACTGCCGCCCGCCAAAGAAAATGCTGTCCTACAGCCGGCACTTCATGGTTCATCATGCCCGATGAGCGACCGCCTCAGCTTCCCGCCTCGGCCGACGACCCGCGCAGCGGTGTCGATCGACGTCACGTCGGGTTTATTCCGCGTGACGAAGCACCCCCCGGCTCGCGCGTGCGCACGCGTAGGATCGCTGCGTTTGCTGCGTTTCGCCGCCGTCACCGTGAACATTGATGAACATTCAGCTGGAGCAGCCGATGAGCCTTCCCCCTCGTGGGGAGGGTTGGGTGGCGGCGAGCAAAGACTCTCTTCGGCCGCAGACGCGGCCGGCCCCCACCAACCTCCCCCATGAGGGGGGAGGCTAACGTGTGCTCAAGCCACCCCGGTCTCGCTCGCCAGCAGCCGCGGATCTATCCCCTCGGCCTTGAACGCCGCCGCCCAGCGCTCGTCGGTCGGCTTGTCGAACAGGATCGCCGTGTCCGCGCCGGCGGCGAACCAGCCGTGACGGGTCATTTCCTCGTCGAGCTGGCCTTCGCCCCAGCCGGCATAGCCGAGCGCTGCGATCCACCGCTCAGGCCCGCGTCCCTCGGCGATCGCGCGCAGCACGTCGATCGTGCCGGTCATGGCGAACAGCTCTCCGCTGTCGCCGTTCACATGGAGCGTGTCCTGGCCGCCCCAGTCGCTCGAGTGGAGCACGAAGCCCCTGCCCGGCTCGACCGGGCCGCCGTGGTGCACGGCGCAGTCGGGCGCCTCGCCCGGTTCGATGTCGAGCTGGCGCAGCAGGCCGCGGAAGCTGATGCCCGCGCGCTTGTGGCCGATGCCGACGCCAACCGCCCCGTTCTCGTCGTGCGCGCACAAAGCGATGACGGCGCGCTCGAAGCGCGGGTCGGCCATTCCCGGCATCGCCAGCAGCAGCTTACCCGACAGGAAGGTCGGCTGGTCCACCATGCTTTCGACCATGCGACGCGGCAGCGGGGCGGGCAAGTGTTGAAGCCGCCATACGCCGGGCCTAAGTCGCGCTTCATCCGTTACGCAAAGGAGCTTTCAAGATGACCATCCAAGTGGGCGACCGCCTTCCCGACGTGCCGCTGTCGATTGCCGCCGCCGATGGCCCGAAGCCGACCAGCAGCAGCGAATATTTCGCCGGCAAGCGCGTCGCGCTGTTCGCGGTCCCGGGCGCATTCACGCCGACCTGCTCGGCGCGGCATTTGCCCTCCTACGTCGACAAGGCGAAGGACCTCAAAGCCAAGGGCATCGACGAGATCGCCTGCATCTCGGTCAACGATCCGTTCGTGATGGCCGCCTGGAACAAGGCTGACGGCTCGGAGGACATCGTCATGCTCGCCGACGGCAACGGCGCGTTTTCGGATGCGGTCGGCCTGTCGTTCGACGGCAGCAAGTTCGGCATGGGCAAGCGCTCGCAGCGTTACTCGATGATCGTCAACGACGGCGTCGTCGAGCAGCTCAACGTCGAAGCCCCGGGCGAATATCGCGCGTCGAGCGCTGAAACCATGCTCGACCAGCTGGCGACCGCCTGACTGTTCACCGCCCACTCGGCTCTCCTCGCCCGGTTGTTTCGGCTGCGACGAAACGGCCAACGCTTTCAATCGTTTAACCGGTTCGAAAGCGAAATCATTCGCAAAGGAGAAAGCAATATGCCGAGCAACAATCGGAGCGGCCGCAACAACAATCCCTCGGGCCGCAATCAGTATAGCGATTGGGGAGTCATGGAATTGGCGCGCGAGCGTCCGTTCGCGGCTGCCGCGGCGGCGGCCGGTGCGGCGGCGGCCGGGCTGTTCCTGTGGTCGAAGCGCGCGCAGATCAGCAACCAGCTGAGCAGCCTCAGCGACCAGATCGGCGACTGGAATTCCGGCTCCGGCGATCAGTTCGGCGGGTCGGACGACACCGCCGGCCTGACAACGTCGGGCCGAACCGGCACCACAACCGGCAGCCAGCGCGGGATGAGCGAAACCGGCGCGGGCAATGCCAGCCTCGGCCGGCGCAGCGGCGGCGGCGGAACCCGCGGCAATTCGAGCAGCCGCGGCCGCGGTCAGGGCATCCCGTCGACGACCTGACGCAATTGACGCGGGGGGCGCCGGGCGGGCGCCCCCTTACTCATCAGTCCATCAGAAATTCGGCGATCGCTTGGCCGAACTCGGGCTTGGTAACCGAGCTCATGTGGGTTCCTGGCACTTCCCGGAAGACCGCGTCGGGCAGCGCCGCGGCGAGCTCCTCGGCCGAGCCGTTGTCGTCGTCCTCCGACCCGCACACGACCAAAGTCGGCATGGTGAAGGCGTCGAGCCAGTCGACGAACGCGTCGGCGAAGCTTTCGAGCAGCAGCGCGGCCGAGACGCGGTCGATCTTCTGGCTCTTCATGAACTGAACCGAGAGCCAGTGCGGGTCGTCGCGCGGAACGCGGTCGAACAGCTCGATCGCCTCGAGGAAAAAGGTCTTGCGCCGCTCCCAGTGCCTGAGGCCCTCGAGCCCTGCCCCGCCGAGAATGGCGCGGCGCGGCTTGAGGCCTTCGCCGACCCCTTCGACCGTCGTCCGCGCGCCGAGCGAGAAGCCGCCGAGGTCGAATTCGCCGAGGCCGAGATGCGCGACCAGCTCGCGCAGGTCCCGGGCCAGGATCCCTCGCGGATAATGTTCGAGCTCATGAGGCTTGCCACTCAGCCCGTGGCCGCGAAGGTCGGGCATGATCACGCGAAAGCCGTCGCCCGCGATCCGCTCGGCATGGCCGAACTTGATCCAGTTCATGTTGGCGTCCGAAAACAGTCCATGGAGCAGGATCACCGGCCTGCCCTCACCGAGCTCGTGATAGGCGAGCTCGATGCCGTCGGAGGCCGCCCAGAAGTGGACCCGCGCCTCGCTCATCCCGGGAACTGGCCCGTGGCCTCGACCCATTTGTCGACCAGTTTTTGATACTGGTCCGTGCGATATTCCGGTAGGCCTTCGGTATTGGCCCATGCTCGATGCATGCTTTCGGCGCCGAAGTGATGCCTCGGCGCGAAGTGACTGGGATCGTCGAAGCTGGCGACCGTCAAATCCATCCTGCGTGCGTCCTGCTTGAAGATGAAGCCGAGCGACGTGCCGCATTGGCGACAGAACGGCCTGCGCGCGATCGGCGAGCTGTCGTACCAGTCCGGCTCCGCGTCCCAACGCAGACCGTCGAGCGAAAAGGTGGCGAAGGCAATGGACACCGAGCCTGTCGCCCGCTGACACATCCGGCAATGGCAGAGATAGGATTCCTCTGGATCGACGGTGACGGTGTAGCGGATCCGTCCGCACGCGCAGCCGCCGGTCATTGGCGCAGCCATGACTCACCTCCCTTGGTGACCGGCCCCTTGCGCGGCTAAGGGGCGGCATGTCCAGCGCTCCCACGGCCGAGCAGATCGCCAGCGATGCGACCTGGCTCGCGCAGGCGCTCGACCCGTCGTCCGGTACGGTGCGACTGGTGGCGATGGACCGCGACAGCTACCGCGCCGCAAGCTTCCTCGACGACCGCCTGATCCAGCAGCCGGTCGACGCCCACATCGTCCCGTGGCCCGAGATCGAGGCGGCAGTCGGCGGCGAGATGCGGAGCGACGCTCGGTGGATCTTTCACATCGGCCACGTCGGCTCGACGCTGATCTCGCGGCTGTTGGGCGAGATCGACGGAGTGCTCGGCGTGCGCGAGCCGCGCCTGCTGCGCGACCTCGCTCTCGCCCCGCCGGACGTGCGCGCACGCTACGTCGGCCCGGTACCCAAGCTCATGTCGCGGACCTTCGCCGCCGGCGAGATCGCCTGCGTCAAGGCGACGAGCTTCGCCAGTGAGATCGCCGCGCAGCTGATCCCGTCGGGGGAACGCGCGCTGCTCATGTATGCGCGCCCTCGGAACTACGTCGCGAGCATTCTTGCCGGCGAGAACAGCCTGAAGGAACTGCATGGGCTGGGCGACTACCGCAACCAGCGGCTGGCGGCGCGCGGGATTGCACTGCCGCCCGCCCGCAACGACGCCGAGCGCGCTGCCGCGGCCTGGGCATGTGAGATGACGACACTCGAGGCGGCGGCGGACGCGATGACCGACCGCCATATCGCGTGGGCCGATTTCGATTCGATGCTGGTCGGCATGGGCAAGGAGTTGGCGCGCGCCGCCGACCTGTTCGGCTTCAGCGCCGATCGGGCCCGGATCGAAGCGATCGCGGCCGGTCCGCTGATGCAGCGCTATTCGAAGGCATTGGAATATGAGTACAGCCCGGCATTGCGCGACGAGCTCATCGCCCAGGAGATCCGCCTTCAGGGCGGCGAGATCGATGCCGCGCTTGCCATGCTCCGCGCCAGCGCCGAAAAGTCGCCGCTGCTGGCCCGCGCACTGAGCCGCGCCGAGGAATAAGAGGTTTATGTACCGGATCTTGCAGCTGCTGACCGACACAGAGATCGCCGAGTGCAAGCGGATTGCGGCTACCGCGCCGTTCGTCGATGGACGGATCACCAATCCGCACAACACCGCCAAGGTGAACGAGCAACTGCACGAGCCCCAGGCCTTTCAGAAGAGCTCTCAGCTACTCCTGCAGGCGTTCACGCGAAGCGAAGAGTTCCGCGATTTTGCCTTCCCGGTGTTCATCGCCCCTCCCTTTCTGACGCGTTACCGCCCGGGGATGAAGTACGGCTTTCATACCGACGCCGCTTTCCTCCGATCGCCCCAAGGCGAGCTGCGCAGCGACCTCAGCTGCACGGTCTTCCTCAACGATCCCGAAAGCTATGAAGGGGGTTCGCTTCACGTGCGGTACGGCGATGCGAATCTGCACTTCAAACTGCGTGCTGGCGAGGCGATCATCTACCCGTCGGACACGATGCACGAAGTGGAGCCGGTCACAAAGGGCGAACGGCTGGTGGCAATCACCTTCATCCAGAGCCGTATCCAAGACCCGTTCCGCCGTAACCTCTTGTACGATCTGAATGAGGTCGCCGCGCTCGAAGGACTCAACATGAGCGCGGAGAATTACACGCGCATGCAGTTTATCCAGGCCCAGCTGCTCCGCTATTGGGGTGAAAAACCTTAAGCCGGTCAGTGCCCTAGCAAAGGCGCTCCCACCGCCACACATCGCCATCGGCGGGGTCGGTGACGATTCCCCTGCAAACGAATCCATTGCGCTGCAGCACGGCGGTCGACGCATTCTCTTCGGGAAGAGTGTGCGCCCGAATGCCAGCCATTTTCTCGTCGGCGGCAATTCGAACCAGCTCTCTGGCAATTCCGGTCGCAATGCCGCGACCGCGGCACGGAACGAAGGTCAAATAGGCGAGCTCAACCCAGCCCTGTTCGTCCGGCGGGCCCTTGAACAAGCCAATACCGACCGGCTCGCCCCGGTCCCTCGCGACATGAACCCCCCAGGGCCCTTCGGCTCGGACCCTGCAAAGGTCGGCCAGCTCATCGGCCCACTCACCAACCATCTCGGGGTCAAGGAGTTCGCGCTCGCTTTCTGCGCGCGCGAGTCTGATCGTCATGCCGCCTTTTGCAGATGCTTGCGGCCGAGCAGCTCGGCGATCTGGACGGCGTTGAGCGCGGCGCCCTTGCGCAGATTATCGCTGACCACCCATAGCGACAGGCCATTGTCCACCGTCGGGTCCTCGCGGATGCGGCTGACGTAAGTGGCATATTCGCCGACCGCCTCGACCGGCGTCACGTAACCGCCGTCTTCGCGCTTATCGACCACCATCACGCCCGGCGCCTCCCGGAGGATCGTGCGCGCCTCGTCGGCCGAAATCTCGTTCTCGAACTCGATGTTCACGGCCTCCGAATGGCCGACGAACACCGGCACCCGGACGCACGTCGCGCTGACCTTGATCGCCGGATCGAGAATCTTCTTGGTCTCGACGACCAGCTTCCATTCCTCGGTGGTCGAGCCGTCGTCGAGGAAATCGCCGGCCTGCGGGATGACATTGAAGGCGATCTGCTTGGGATAGACTTCGGGCTCGTTGGAATCGCCGACGAAGATGTTGCGCGACTGCGTAAACAGTTCGTCCATCGCCGCCTTTCCGGTCCCAGAGACGGATTGATAGGTCGCGACGACCACCCGCTTGATCTTCGCCGCGTCGTGAAGGGGCTTCAGCGCCACGACCAGCTGCGCGGTCGAACAATTGGGATTGGCGATGATGTTCTTCTTCCGATACCCGCCGATCGCATCGGAATTCACTTCCGGCACGATCAGGGGAACGTCGGGGTCCATCCGGAAGAGCGATGAATTATCGATCACCGTGCAGCCTGCGGCGGCGGCCTTTGATGCGTAATTTCTCGACACCTCCGAGCCGGCAGCGAACAACGCGATATCCCAGCCCGCGAAGTCGAAATGCTCGAGGTTTCTGACCTTGAGCTCCTCGCCGCTGTCGCCAAAATCAATCACGTCGCCGGTGGAGCGCGCGGACGCGACCGCCGCAACCTCATCGAGCGGGAATTGGCGCTCGGCGAGGATATTCAGGATCTCGCGCCCGACATTGCCTGTCGCCCCGACAACCGCGACCCGGTAACCCATTCCTGTTCGCTTTCTGTGCACGTCTGAAGTGGCTGGCGAGGTGGGCGTCGGGCCACCGATTGTCAACGCGCACGGACGTGTCACACTTGCCGCGCTGGTGAGGGGGAAAAACCGATGACCTTGGATCGCAATTTGTGGCGGGCCCTGCTGTTCGTGACATTGCTGCTTGCAGCGTTCGCGTTGAAGGGCGTGTTGATCGCGCCGCCCCGCGCGCCGGCGATTGCCGCTGCCGGGCAGTTCGACACCAGTCGTGCTTTCACGCGCCTGCAGCGCATTCTCGGCGATCAGCGCGCACATCCCGTCGACACGCCTGCCGACGACGCCGTCCGCGCGCGGCTGATCGCGGAGCTCAGCGCCATCGGCCTGCAGCCCCGCGTTCAGGAAGTCGAGGATTGCAGTGGTTTTCCCAAGTCGCCCGTGGTCAGCTGCTCGCGGGTCCGTAACGTCATTGCGTCGGTCCCCGGACGCGCGCCCGGCCCGCACCTGCTGCTCAACGCGCATTACGACAGCACGCCGACGGGCCCGGGCGCGGGAGACGACGGGATCGGCGTCGCAACGCTGCTCGAAGTCGCGTCCATCCTGAAAGCCGCGCCGCCGCCCCGCCCGGTGACCCTGCTGTTCAACGAGGGTGAGGAGTTCGGGCTCAATGGCGCCGCGGCATTCGTCCGCCGAGACCCGGAAGCGCGCCAGGTCAATTCGCTGATCAACATCGACGGGCGGGGCGTCACCGGCCCGGCGCTGATGTACGAAACCAGCGATCCGAACGGTGCCGCCCTCGCAGCCTACCAAAGCGCTGCGCGGCGGCCCTTCGCCAATTCGCTCAGCACCGATTTCGCGAGGCTGATCCCGAACACCACCGACGTCGTCTTCTTCAAGCCGCGCGGCTGGACCCTGCTCAACTATGGCTTCATCGGCAATGAAACGCGCTACCATTCGCCCGGCGACAGTCTTGCGGCGCTCAATCCGGCAATGGTCGCGCACCTCGGCAGCGAAGTGCTCGCCGCCACTCGAACATTTGCGTCGCTGCCCGATCCTGCAGCGGCTGGGACCGGCCGGACCGTCTTCACCGACATCGTCGGCCGTATGTTCATTCATCTGCCGCTGACCGTCGCTGCGCTGATGCTCGCGGTGCTTCTGGGTCTTGCGCTGGCCCTCGCTTGGCTGCGCAAGGCAGCGGGCAGGCCCCTCCTTGTCGCGGCGATGATGGTGGTCGGGGGGACCGCGGGCGGAGCCATTGCGGGCTTCGTCTTGAGCCTGCTGCGCGCAGGCGACTTCTGGCGCGCCTATCCGCTGGTCGCTTACCTCGCGGTCTATGCGCTGGTCGTCCTGGTCATGACGGCAGTCCTCGCTCGATTTGGCCGCCTCGCACGCGAGCCCTTGCGGGCCGCGACATGGCTGGTGGTGCTCCTGCTCGGTTCAGCGCTCAGCCTTGCCATGCCCGGAGCAATCATCTTTTTCCTGATCGCACCGGCGTTGGGACTTTTGGGCATCGCGCTCAGCGAGCGGTCGCCGCAAGGCGCGACGCTGCTCGCGTGGTGCGCGGCGCTGATCCAGCTCCTGATGTTCGCCGAGCTCCTCGCGCTGATCGAGATGCTGCTGGTCGACGGGCCGCTGTGGGCGGTCGCGCCGCTCGCCGCCCTGGCCGTGCTTCCGGTGCTGATCGAGCTGGAGCCCACGCGGCTGCGCCCGTCGCTCGTCATGTTGACGATTGCCGCAGCCGGCCTGTCCGCCGCCGCGCTGGCAATGCCGCGCGCCAGCGCCGAGCGGCCGCTCGGCTTCACCATCGATTATTTCCACGACGCGGCCCGCGGCTCGGCGAGCTGGGCGATCGCCACCAAGCAAGCACCGCTTCCGGCCGCAATGCCGGGGACCTGGCGCAAGGCCGTGCTCCCTTACAACGGGCGCCAGCGCTGGGTCTCGCAGGCGCCCCTGATCGCCACGCCGGTGGCCACCGCCCGCCTGCTCGCAAGCACGCCCGCAGGCAGCGGACGACGCCTCCGGATCGCCATATCGCCGGGTGGCGGCGACACCGTCGCAATCCGCTTCCCGGAGGGCGCAAAGGTCCTCGCCCTCGGGCTGCCGGGCGAGGCCGTGCCTATTCCCAAGAACGGCAAATCGACGAAAACGGCACTGCGCTGCACCGGCCGCTCGTGCGACGGGCTGGTGATCGAAGCCGTCTTTGGCGATAGGCGGCCAGTGACGGCCGAACTGTTCTCGACGCGCTTCGGCCTTCCGTCGCAAGGTGCGGCGCTGGCCGCCGCGCGCCCACGAGATGCCATTCCCCAATATGCGCCCGACTCGACCATCACGCGCAGCCAAGTGAAGCTCTGACCGACTCGGTGCGGTTGTGCTATGCGAGTGCCCCCGGCGCCCGGCGCCCTGCGCTGGACGGCACCATTCGAAGGAGGTGTCATGGCGACCCATACGATCGCTCGGCGCGCGACCCGCAGGGCACGCAAAATTCCCGTCCGACAGATCACCGGCGACGATCTCAGGATCGCGCTGCGGCAGGGCCTCGACGATTTCCTCGATCTGCGCGGCGACCTGTTCTTCGCGGGGCTCATCTACACTTTGATCGGCCTCGCCGCGGTGGTGATGACCGCCAACATGCCGCTGGTGCCTTTTTTCTTCCCGGTCGTTGCCGGAGTCGGGCTCCTTGGCCCAGTCGCCGCTGTCGGCTTCTATGAGCTCGCCCGGCGCCGCGAGGCGGGGCAGGAAGTGCACTGGTTCAACTTCCTCGACGTGCGGAAGCGCCCGTCGGTCGAGGAGATGGGGTTGGTCGCGGGCCTGCTGCTCGTCATTTTCTTCGCCTGGCTGCTCGCCGCCGGAATCCTCTACGTGCTCCTGTTCGGCTGGACCGCGCCGCAATCACTTTCCCAATTCCTGGCGATGGTGTTCACGACGCCGCGCGGCTGGGCGCTGATTGGCATCGGGGCCGCGGTCGGCGTCATTTTCGGCTGGTCGGTCCTCGCATTGAGCGTCGTCTCGCTGCCGATACTGGTCGATCGTCACCTCAGCGCGGCGCAGGCGGTCTCGACCTCATGGCGCGCTGCGCACGCCAACAAACTGGAAATGGTCCGGTGGGGAGTCATCGTAACCGCCCTGCTGGCGGTCGGCTCGATCCCATTGTTCGTGGGCCTGGCGTTCGTCTTGCCGTGGCTCGGCTATTCGACGTGGCACCTCTACACGCGCCTGGTCGACCGCGACGCTCTTCAGGCGAGGCGCTAGTCGGCGCGCTTGCCGAGCACTTTGTCGTCGAGGAAGCGCACGATGGTGGTCCAGACGTGCGTTTGCGGGCCTTCGCCGGCAATCGCGTGGGTCGCGCCCGGATACGCCATCATCTCGAACGGCCTCTTCGTCTGCTGCAGCCGGGCGTAGAGTTCAGTGCTGTTCTGGAACACGACATTGTCGTCCGACATGCCGTGGATAAGGAGCAGCGGGTCGCGGATCTTCGCGGCATCGTCGAGCGCATCGGACGTCCGGTAGGACTTCGCGTCGAGTGACGGGCTTCCGAGGTAGCGCTCGGTATAGGCCGTATCATAGAGCTCCCATTTGGTGACGGGCGCGACGGCGACACCCGCGGCGAACACGCCCGGCGCCTTCTCGAGCAGCTTCAAGGTCATGTAGCCGCCGTAGGACCAGCCCTGGACAGCGATCTTGGACGGGTCGACGTACGGCTGACGCTTCAGCCACTCGACCCCCGCGAGCTGGTCCTGGACCTCGGCATCGCCCATCGTGAGATAAACCGCGCTCTCGAACTTGGTGCCGCGTCGATTGGTCCCGCGATTGTCGATCGTGAAGACGATCCAGCCTTGGTCGACCAGCGCTTCGTGCAGCGGCAGCTGGCCGTACCAGGCATCGGTCACCTGCTGCCCGTGGGGACCGCCGTAGACAAAAAGATAGACCGGATAGCGCTTGCCCGGCACGCGCGGCGGCGAGAGCATCCGGTAGTAAAGCGTCGACCCGTCCGGACCTGCAATGGTCCCGAAGGTCGGCTTCACATGGCTGTCGAGATAGGGCGCATAGGGGTGCG
The DNA here is from genome assembly GCF_045810705.1 of Sphingomonas sp. Taxonomy (GTDB): domain Bacteria; phylum Pseudomonadota; class Alphaproteobacteria; order Sphingomonadales; family Sphingomonadaceae; genus Sphingomicrobium. Next base: position 14,225 of record NZ_JBJMVI010000020.1, read on the forward strand.
ACGCGTCCAGCGCATTTTCCTCGACCCAGCCGAGCCGCCTGCCGGCCGCGTCGGCGAGGTAGGTTTGCGACGGCTGCGCCGTGTTCGACCGAGTGATCAGCGCATGCGTCGCGCCCTTGTCCATCACCGCATTGTTGTACCAGCCGCGCTCGGTCACCCGGACCGGCGCGGCGGGCCGCTCATAGCTCACCCAGTAGAGTTGCTGCTCGAGCGGCGTTTCGGCCGTGCCGGTGAAATAGACGCGCTTCGCTTTCTCATCGACTCCGGCGACCTTTTCGACCGCCCAAGCGCCCTGAGTCAGCTGCGTCCACCTGCCCGCGCGCCACCGGTAGAGGTGCGAGAAGCCGCTGCGCTCCGACGACCAGATGAGGCTGCCGTCCCGCAGCGGCTTGAAGTTCTCGGTGAGGTTCACCCAGGTCGGTGAGGTTTCCGAAAACAACAGGGTCGAGCGGCCGGTCGCCGGTTCGATGCGCAGCATGTCGAGCCGCTTCTGGTCGCGGCTCAGGCGCTGGACGTAGAGGCTTCTGCCATCCTTGGCCCAGTCGACCCGCGCTAGGTAATAATCGGGATCGGACCCGAGGTCCGCCTTGACCCGCGACTGGCCGTCTGGAGTCATCAGGTAAAGGTCGACGATCGCGTTCCTGGTGCCGGCGGCGGGATAGCGCTGCTCGATCAGTTCGGTGCCCGAAGCGCCGATCGCCGCGCGCTTCACGATCGCGACCGGGCTTTCGTCGACGCGCGCGACGGCGATGTAGCGATCGCCCGGCGCCCACCAGTAACCGGTGTCGCGGCTCAGCTCTTCCTGCGCAATGAACTCCGCCGCGCCCCAGCTCAGAGTCTTGCCTCCGTCGCTCGTCAGCGCACGCTCCTGACCGGTCGCGGCATCCATCACGATCAGGTTCTGGTCGCGCAGGAACGACAGGTACCGACCGGTTTCCGATACCTTAGGATCGATTTCGGTCGCGGCCGTTTCGGTCAGTCGGCGCACATTTCCGTCGAGGGTCGCGAGATACAGGTCGCCGTCGATCGGTACGAGGATCGACTTTGAATCCGGCGCCCACTCATAAGCGGTGATGCCCTTGGTGCCGGCGATGCGCGCCCGCTCCCGGCGCATCTTCTCCTCTTCCGAGATCGGGCCGCCGCTGCCGATCTTCTTGGAATCGACCAGCATGCGAGCCGCGCCCGTCGCGGTGTCGATCGCCCACAAATCGTATCGATCCCTGTCGTCGGGACGGTTCTTGAGCAGGGTCACGAACCGCCCGTCGGGAGACAGCTTGGGTTCGCGCGGCGTCGGTCCGCTCAGCGCCGGGCTGGAGAAGACGCGGTCGAGCGGGATGTCCTTGGCGAACGCGGGGGTGGCGAAGGCGGCGAGAACGAGAAGGGCGAGTTCGTTACGCATGGCGCGACGGTACGGTCGTTTGCGCAAAAGGAAAGGCGGAGCCGGAACGCCCCGCCTTTCAATCGCTTGTCTGCGAAAGCTCTTAAGCCTCGGTCGGCGTCTCCGCCGGCGCGGCCTCGGTTTCGGCGCCCTTGCCGCCCGGCACGTCGCGCTGGATCGTCCGGCGCTCGGCAATGCGCGCGGCCTTACCGGTGCGGCCGCGCAGGTAATAAAGCTTGGCGCGGCGGACGTCGCCGCGGCGCACGACCTCGATATGGTCGATGATCGGCGAATACAGCGGGAAGACGCGCTCGACGCCCTCGCCGAAGCTGATCTTGCGCACCGTGAAGCTGGAACCGACGCCCTTGTTGGCGCGGGCGATGCACACGCCCTCGAAGTTCTGGACGCGGGTGCGCTCGCCCTCGATTACCTTGACGCCGACGCGCAGCGTGTCGCCGGGGCGGAATTCGGGAACGGGCTTGTCCTTGGTCAGCGCGTCGATCGCCTCGCGCTCCAGGGTCTCGATCAGGTTCATTGGTCTTTTGCCTTCGTATTTCGTCGCCGCGCGCCAGAGGGCGGTGCCTGCGATGCGCCCCCATGGCGCTCGATCAGGTCCGGCCGCCATAGCCGTGTATCTTCGACCGCGCGTTCGTGTCGCCACGCCGCGATCCTCGCATGATCCCCCGACCGCAGCACTTCGGGGATCGTGCGCCCTTCCCACTCACCAGGTCGGGTATAGTGCGGATATTCCAGGAGACCTTGCTCGAAGCTCTCTTCCTCTCCGCTGGAGGCCGCGCCCATTACCCCGGGGAGCAGCCTTACGCAAGCATCGAGGATCACCATCGCCCCGAGCTCGCCGCCCGACAGGACATAGTCGCCGACCGAGACGGGTTGGACGGCGCGCGCCTCAAAGATGCGCTCGTCGAATCCCTCGAAACGTCCGCACAACAGGATCACCCCATCGCCACCGGCAAGCTCGCGCACACGGTGCTGGGTTAGCGGCGCGCCGCGCGGCGTCAGCGCGAGCATTGGCCGCCCGTCGGCGACACTGTCGATCGCGGCAGCGAGCACGTCCGGCCGAAGCACCATCCCCGCCCCGCCGCCCGCCGGCGTGTCGTCGACGCTTCGGTGCTTGTCGGTGGCGAAATCACGGATGTTCGTGGCCTCAAGGCTCCAGATCCCTTCCTGAAGCGCTTTCCCGGCGAGGCTGATGCCCAGCGGCCCCGGGAACATGTCCGGATAGAGGGTCAGGACGGAAGCGCGGAAGGTCATCTCGGAACCGCCGCTATCACAATCCATTGGGCTGCGCATGGACGAGCCAATCCTCGATTGCCTGATCGTCGGCGGCGGCCCCGCGGGGCTGACCGCCGCGATCTATCTCGCACGCTTCCACCTCGACATCCTGGTCGTCGACGGCGGCAAGAGCCGCGCGTCGTGGATCCCCTGCACGCGCAACCACGCCGGATTCCCGGACGGAATCAGCGGCCAGGAGCTGCTCCAGCGGATGCGCGACCAGGCGTGCAAATATGGCGCAAAGATCGAAAACGAGTTCGTCTCCAAGCTCGAGCGCGACGAGGCGACCGGCCTGTTCACCGCGACATGGGGGTCGGGGTGCGCGACCGCGCGCACCGTCCTCCTGGCGACAGGGGTGACCAACCGCCGTCCGCCGATGGACGAGGAGCTGCACGACGACGCGCTGGAGCGCGGGCTGGTGCGTTACTGCCCCATCTGCGACGGCTACGAAGTCACCGACAAGCGCGTCGGCGTGATCGGCAGCGACAGCCACGGCGTCGCCGAGGCTTTGTTCCTGCGGAGCTATACCGCCGACGTCACCCTGATAGCGCCTGACAAGGCCCTGCACCTCAAGCCCGAGGACGGTCAGAAGCTCAAGGATGCCGGAATCGAGTGCGTCGACGGGCCGGCGCAGGCCGTGGCAATCGCCAGGAACTGCATCACGGTCGACACGGTCGAGGGCCATTTTACATTCGAAAGCATCTATCCGGCGCTCGGGTCGGATACCCACACCCAACTCGCCGAGATGGTCGGCGCGAAGCTTGCATCCGACGGGTGCATCGTCACCGACGCTCACCAACGCTCGACCGTCCCCGGCCTCTACGCCGCGGGTGACGTGGTCCACGGGCTCGACCAGATCAGCCATGCGATGGGCGAGGGCGGCGTCGCCGCCACCACGATCCGCAATGATTTGTACGCCGAGCGGCCGCGCTGGCGCGAGCCGGTCGAGGACATGGAGGAAGCGGAAAGCGGCAGCTAGGCGAGGAATTCGGGGTCGATTCTGATCCGGTCACGGTCCAGGTCGGCGGTTCCCGGCTTGAACGGGATCAACGATGTCTTGCCGCCCTCCATCTCGATCTCGAGCAGGTCGCCGGCGCCGTAATTCTCGACCGCGGTCACTGTGCCGATCCGATTGCCGTTCGCATCGACGGCTTCGAGGCCGATCAGGTCGACATGATAATATTCGCCTTCTTCCAGCGGCGGCAGCGTGGAGCGATCGACCTCGACCAGTGAGCCGCGCAGCGCCTCGGCCGCCGAACGGTCGGCGATGCCCTCGAACCGTGCGACAGCCGTCTTGCCGCCGTCGCGGACCGAAACGAGGCGCCGCTCGGCGCCTCCGACGTAGAGCTTCTTATGCGCGGAAAGGCTGTCGATGCTGTCGCTGAACAGCTTCAATCGAACCTCGCCTTTGACGCCCTGGGCCCCGGCGACCGCAGCGAGAGCGATTCTGCGCTCGCTACGGTCACCGGACTGAGCCAATTACTCGGCCTTCGCTTCGGTTTCTGCCTGGGGCGAATCCTCGGTCGGCGGGGAGACATCGTCAGCGCCTTCGGCGGGAGCCTCGGCACTCGGCGCGGACTCTTCGACCGCTTCCTCGGCCGGAGCTTCGCCAGTGTCGGGCTCGGCGATGACCTCTTCCTCGCCGGCTTCGGCTTCACTGGCCGCTTCTTCGGCAACGGAAGGTGCTTCCTCGGCAGCGGCTTGCGCGACCGGAACAGCTTCACCCGCCTCGGCTTCGGCAACCGCTTCCTCGGCGACCGGCTCTTCGGTGGGCTGATCAGCCGTGTCAGCCGGTGCCTGTTCGGCGGCGACTTCCTCGGCCTCGGTCGTCACCTCGACCGGCGGAGTCTGCTCGGCGATTTCCTCGACGACCTGCTCGGCCTCGGCGGTCGGCTCGGCAGTGGCGGCTTCGACCTCAGCCGCAATCACCGCCTCCGCTTCTTCCTGCTGCTCGGCGACAACCTCTTCGGCGGGCGCATTGGCGGCGGCTTCGGCGTCGGCGGCCTTCTTCGCACGCTCCTCAACGCGCTCCTTGGCCTTCTCGCCCGGCTCCGCCTTCTGCGGATTGTTCCTCGCCGCCCGCTCGCGGATCCCGGCGGCATCGAGGAAGCGCAGCACGCGGTCGGACGGCTGGGCGCCAACGCCGAGCCAATGGCTGATGCGGTCAGTGTCGAGCTTCACGCGCTCGGGCGAATCCTTCGCCAGCAGCGGGTTGTAGGTGCCGACCTTCTCGATGAAGCGGCCGTCACGCGCGTTGCGGCTGTCCGCGACCACGATCCGGTAATAAGGTCTTTTCTTGGAGCCTGCGCGAGACAGACGAATTGCAACTGCCATCATAAGTTCCTTTCGTAAATCGTTCTATTTCTTTGAGAATTTGTCGAAGCCAGGTGGAAGGTTGAACGACGACGCACCGCCAATGCCTGGTAATCCCGCCCCGCCCCCGCCCAGGCCAGGCAAGCCGCCGGGAGGAAGGGCGCCCGGGGGGGCAAGTCCGCCGAGCGCGCCTTCCAAGCCGCCTTTGCTGAACATCGCCGCGAGCTTGCCCAATCCGCCCATTTTCTTGAGCCGTTTCATCGCGGTCGCCATTTCCTGGTGCATCTTCAGCAGCTTGTTGATCTCCTGAACGGTCGTTCCCGAGCCCTTCGCCACCCGGATCTTGCGCTTGGCGTTGATGATCTCGGGCTTCGATCTTTCCCTGGCCGTCATCGACGACAGCATCGCCTCCATGTGGACCAGCGCCTTGTCGTCCTGCGCCTTGTCCATCGCGCCTTTCATGCCCTTGAGGCCCGGCATCATGCCGGCAAGCGCGCCGAGGCCGCCCATGCGTTGCATCTGCCTGAGCTGCATCCACAAATCGTCGAGGTCGAACTTGCCCTTGGCCATCTTGGCCGCGAGCTTCTCCGCGTCCTCGACCTGGATCGTCTCGGCCGCCCGCTCGACCAGGCTGACGACGTCGCCCATGCCAAGGATGCGCCCGGCGACGCGCTCGGGATGGAACGCCTCGAGCTTGTCGATCGCCTCGCCGACGCCGGCGAACTTGATCGGCTTGCCGGTGACCGCGCGCATGCTAAGCGCCGCGCCGCCGCGTGCGTCGCCGTCCATTCGCGTCAGGATCACGCCGGTGAGGTCGACCTCACCGGCGAAGCCCTTGGCGACGTTGACCGCGTCCTGGCCGGTCAGGCTATCGACCACGAGAAGGATCTCGGCCGGGCTCGATGCCGCTGCGACCGCCTTCATCTCGGCCATCAGCTGATCGTCGACGTGCAGGCGCCCCGCCGTGTCGAGCAGGACGACGTCATAACCCTGGAGCTTGGCCGACTGGAGCGCGCGCCTCGCGATATCGACCGGCTGCTGGCCGGCGACGACCGGGAGCGTATCGACCACCGCCTGCCGGCCGAGCACCGCCAGCTGCTCCTGCGCGGCGGGACGGGCGACGTCGAGCGACGCCATCAGCACCTTCTTGCGCTCGCGCTCGGACAGACGCTTGGCGAGCTTGGCGGTGGTGGTCGTCTTGCCCGAGCCCTGCAGCCCGACCATCATGATGACGGCAGGCGGGCTGACGTTGAGGTTGAGCTCGGCAGTCTCGGATCCGAGCGTCTCGACCAGGGCGTCGTGGACGATCTTGACCACCATCTGCCCCGGCGTGACCGAGCGAAGCACTTCCTGGCCGACAGCCTTTTCGGTGACCTGGTCGACGAAATCGCGGGCGACCGGGAGAGCGACGTCCGCCTCGAGCAGCGCGACGCGCACTTCGCGCATCGCCGCGCGCACGTCCGCCTCGCTGAGCGCGCCGCGCCCGCGAAGTCGGTCGAATACGCTGCCGAGCCGATCGCTCAACGTGTCGAACATTCAAGTCTCCTCAACGATGCCGAGCGCCCCAAACGCAATTGCGCCGGCGAACGAAACCTCGTTGGCCGGCCTGCGCCCGAGGGCGCTCAACATCGATATATGTCCGTTAAGACGCCGCGGCGCTTAGCCGCTTACGCGCTCAAGTTCAACCGCGCGGCTTGCCGCCACCCGGCTTTCCGCCCCCGCCGCCGTTGGGCGGACGTCCGCCGCGCCGCACGGGCGGTCCGCCGGGGCCGCGGGGAGGACCGCGCCGGTCGCGCTCCGGCACCCGGTCCATCGGCCGCGATTGCTGCATCAACTGGCGCGGGCCGACGGCATAGCCTTCCTTGAGCAGCTGGGTGAAGGCCGACCGCGTGCTCTCCGCGATCGAATCCTGCAGCTCCTTGGGCAAATCGGCGAAGGTCACGTTGGGATGGATCGCCTGGACGTCGCGCAGCAGCTGGTTGGGCAGCCCGCCCGACGCGCGCTTCAGGGCCGCGAGCCCTTCCAGGATCGCCGAAAAGAGGATCGATTGCATGACGTCGTTGGCCGCTTTCTGCATTCGATCCTGTCCCTCGCTGGTGGACTTGGGCCCAGCCGCTCCCTAAGTGCCCGGCCGCAGATGAGTGTTTCCAGCCCCGCCGCCCGGCTTGCCGTCCTCTACGAGCACCCGCAGTGGTTTCAACCCCTGTTCGCCGCGCTCGAGCGGCGCGGCATGTCCTATCTGCCGATCGCGCTCTCCGGCCACCGTTTCGACCCGGCGACCCGCGATGCCCCGGCGCCGCTGGTCCTCAGCCGCGTCGCGCAATCGAGCTTCCTGCGTGAGCCCGAGCACCCGATCTTCTATGCCGAAGCGCTGCTCGACCATTGGGAGCGCTGCGGCGCCCGGGTGCTCAACGGCGCCGACGTCCTGGCGATCGATTCTTCGAAGGCTCGGCAGCTCTCGCTGATCACCTCGCTTGGCTATGCGGTGCCTGAGACGCGCGTCGTGCACCGCGGTCGGGACCTCGCCGCCGCGGCCGAGGGCATGCGCTATCCTCTGCTGGTCAAGGCGAATATCGGAGGCTCGGGCGCCGGCATCGCGCGCTATTCCTCGGCCGAGGAGCTCCGCGCCTCGATCGCCGATCTCACGGTGCCGCAGTCGGTCGACCAGGTGCTGCTCGTCCAGGACTATGTCCCCCCGCGCGGCGGCACGATCCTGCGCATCGAGACTCTCGGCGGCCGCTTCCTCTACGCAATCGAAGCCGAGAGCGGCGGCGATAATTTCGATCTCTGCCCGGCCGACGCGTGCATCGCGCAGCCCGGACGAAAGGCGATCCGAATGACGGCGATCACACCCTCGTCCGAACTCATCGACGCGGCCGAACGGATCGCCCGCGCCGCAGGTCTCGACCTCGGCAGCGTCGAAGTCGTGATCGACGACCGCGACGGCACGCCGCGTTTCTATGACATCAACGCCATGTCCAATTTCGTCGCGGACCCATTGAACGTTCTCGGCTGGGATCCGCACGACCGGCTCATCGACTATCTTGAGACGCTCATCACGGAGAAGGTGGCGGCATGAGGTTCGGATATTGGATGCCGGTTTTCGGCGGCTGGCTGCGCAACATCCCCGACGAGGGCATGCAAGCGAGCTGGGATTATGTCCGCCGTCTGACCCAGCGCAGCGAGGAGACCGGCTGGGACCTGACGCTGATCGCCGAGCTCAACCTCAACGACATCAAGGGCATCGACCAGCCAGCGCTCGACGCCTGGTCGACCGCGGCGGCCCTCGCCGCAGTGACTTCGAGCATCGAATTGATGGTCGCGGTACGGCCGAACTTCCACCAGCCGGCCCTGTTCGCCAAGGAAGCGGCCAACATCGACAATATCTCGGGCGGCAGGCTGGCGCTCAACGTCGTGTCCTCGTGGTGGGCGGACGAAGCGACCCAGTACGGCCTCCAGTTCGACCAGCATGACGACCGCTATGCCCGCACGACCGAATGGCTGCAGGTGGTCGACGGGCTGTGGACTCACGACCGCTTCAGCTTCGACGGCGAACGCTACAAGCTCAAGGACGCGATCTGCGAGCCCAAGCCGGTCCGGAAGCCGCGCCCGACCATCTATGCCGGCGGCGAGAGCGAAGCGGCGAAGACGCTGATCGCCACTTTGTGCGACGCTTATGTGATGCACGGCGACCCGGTCGACGCGATCAGGCCCAAGATCGCCGACATGGAGGAGCGCCGTGCCGGCGCCGGCAAGGACCGCATGCAGTATGGCATGGCCGCCTTCGCGATCGTCCGCGACAGCGAAGCCGAGGCCAGGCGCGAGCTTGAAAGGGTCACGCAGATGCCGCCCAGCCCCCCAAAGGGATTCGACAATTTCGACCAGTGGCTTTCCGGCACGGAATTGGAACGCGAGCTCAAGCTTCAGGAATATTCGGTCTCGAACAGGGGCTTGCGGCCCAATTTTGTTGGCACGCCTGAGCAAGTCCGCGATCGGATCGAGGAATATGAAGCGGCCGGCCTCGACCTCCTGCTGCTGCAGATGAGCCCGCAGGCCGAGGAGATGGACCGCTTCGCTGCCCAGGTGATCGAGCCGATGCGCGCGCGAAACTCAGCCAGAACATCGGCGCCGGAGCTCGCCTGACCCCCATGAAGCGCCGCTTCGACAAGATGCACGGTCTCGGCAACGATTTCGTGATCATCGACGCGCGTGACGAGCCGTTCGACGTCACGTCATCGCTCGCGCGGGCGATCGCCGACCGCCGCACCGGCGTCGGCTGCGACCAGCTGATCGTGCTCGAGCCAAGCGACGCCGCCGACCTCCGGATGCGTATCTGGAACAGCGACGGCGGCGAGGTCGAAAGCTGCGGCAATGCGACGCGCTGCGTGGTGCAACTGACAGGCGCACGGCGGATCGATAGCGACGGCGGCCTGCTCGAGGGCGAGGACTTCGGCACCGAAATCGAGGTCAGCATCCGCGAGCCGCGCTTCGGCTGGGACGAAATACCCCTCGCTTACCCGATGGACACGGCCGCGCTGCCGATGGCCTGGGACGGGCTCGAACATCCGATGGCGCTCAACGTCGGCAATCCTCACCTGGTTTTCTTCGTGCCGGATGCGCGAGCGGTGCCCCTGGACGTCTTGGGCCCGCGCATCGAAAACGACCCCGCGTTCCCCGACCGCATCAATGTCAATGTCACGACCTATGTTCACGATCGCCTGAAACTGCGCACTTTCGAGCGCGGCGCCGGCGAGACTTTGGCCTGCGGCACGGGGGCTTGCGCTAGCGCCGTCGCAGCGATCGTGACCAAGCGCGCAGAATCGCCGGTGCGCGTCGAGATGGCCGGCGGCAGCCTGACGGTCAGCTGGGCGCCTGGCGAGCCGATCCGGATGCGCGGATCGGCGACACATGTGTTCAGCGGCGAGCTCGATTTGGACGCGCTGCAATGAGCGTCGAGACGGTCACGCTCGGCTGCCGGCTCAACTTCGCCGAAAGCGCGACGATCGCGCGCACGGCACCCAACGGCGAGGACTGGATCGTCGTCAACAGCTGCGCGGTCACCAACGAGGCCGTGCGCCAGACGCGGCAGGCGATCCGCCGCGCGCACCGGCAGCGGCCCAGTGCGAAGATCCTCGTCACCGGCTGCGCCGCCGAGCTCGAGCCGGCGTCTTTCGTAACCATGCCGGGCGTGTCGCGGGTCGTCGGGAATGCGCGCAAGCTGAGTAGCATGGCGGCAAATGACGTCATGGCGCCAGCGGGGCTGCTCGCTAACGTCAAGAGCTTTGTCGCTGTGCAGACCGGCTGCGATCACCGCTGCACCTTCTGCTCGATCTGGCAGGCGCGAGGGCCGAGCCTGTCGCTGCCGTTCGAGGCCATCCGCGATGCCGTCGCGCGCGAGCTCGACCGCGGCGCGAAGGAAATCGTGCTGACCGGCGTCGACATCACCGATTATTCCGGAGGCCTGGGAAACCTTTGCCAGCACCTGCTCGCGGCCGAGCCGCGCCTGAAACGGCTGCGCCTGTCGTCGCTCGACAGCATCGAGATCGACGACCTCCTGTTCGAGCTGATCGCGGGCGAGCCGCGGCTGATGCCGCACTTCCATTTGTCGCTCCAAGCCGGCGACGACATGATCCTCAAGCGCATGAGGCGCCGCCACAGTCGCGCCGACGCGGTGCGCACGGTTGAGCGGATCAAGGGTGCGCGTGGCGATGCGACGATCGGCGCCGACCTCATCGCCGGGTTTCCGACCGAAACGGACGCGATGGCGCTCAACAGCCTGAGACTGCTCGAAGATTGCGATGTCATCGCAGCTCACATCTTCCCCTTCTCGCCGCGCCCGAACACTCCCGCGAGCCGCATGCCCCAGCTTTCCGGTGAGATCGTGAAGGCGCGCGCGGCTCGTTTGCGAATCGCCGCCGCTGACCGACGCGGCCGCTGGCTCGAAAGCATGATCGGCACCGTGCAGCCGTTGCTGGTCGAAGGACCCGACAAGGGCCACACCGACAATTTCGCGCCGGTAGCAATCGCCGGAGCTCGCCGCGGCCAAACCGGCAGGGCGCTCATCACCGGCTGCGACGGCGACTATTTGACCGCGGTCTGGGCATGAGTTGGCTCGACCGCCTGCGTGGCGGGTTCCAGAAAACCGCCGAGCGTGTTGCCGACAACCTCACTGGCCTGACCAGCCGCGCCGCGCTCGACACCGCGACCCTCGACGACATCGAAGAAGCGCTCATCGCCTCCGACCTCGGTCCGGAAGCGTCGCATCGCATCCGCGACGCGATCGCCGCCCAGAAGTTCGAGCGGCTGGACGAACGCGGCCTCCGAACGATCCTCGCCGAGGAGATCGAGAAGATCCTCACTCCCGTCGCCAAGCCGCTGCAAGTCTGGGGCTTTCCGCGTCCGCACGTGATCCTGGTGATCGGCGTCAACGGCTCGGGCAAGACGACCACCATCGGCAAGCTCGGTCATTGGCTGAAGGAACAGGATTATGGCGTCCTGCTCGCCGCCGGCGACACCTTCCGTGCGGCGGCGATCGAGCAGCTGCAGATCTGGGGCGAGCGCGTCGGCGCCCCGGTGATCGCCGGCAAGGAAGGCGGCGACGCGGCGGGGATCGTGTTCGACGGCGTCCGCCAGGCGACAGCGACCGGCGAGGACGTGCTGATCGTCGACACCGCCGGGCGGCTGCAGAACAAGCAACATCTGATGGACGAGCTATCGAAGATCCGCCGCGTGCTCGGCCGCCTCAACCCCGAGGCGCCGCACGACATCCTGCTCGTGCTCGACGCCACCACCGGGCAGAACGCCCTTGCTCAAGTCGAAGTGTTCCGCGAGACCGCCGGCGTGACCGGCCTCATCATGACCAAGCTCGACGGCACGGCCCGCGGCGGCATCCTCGTCGCCGCGGCGGAGAAGTTCGGGCTGCCGATCCATGCCATCGGAGTCGGCGAGACCGCCGACGACCTGCGTCCGTTCGACCCGCGGGCTGTCGCACGCGCAATTGCCGGGCTCCCACCCGAATGAGCGGGAAAGCCGAGCCCCAGGGCGGTGCCAGGCTCCTGATCGACCTTGGGCCGCTGCTGATCTTCTTCCTGGCGAATTTCTTCGCGCCGGTCCCCTCGATCCTCAAGATCTTCGTAGCGACGGGCGCGTTCATGATCGCGATGGTCGCCGCGATGCTGTTCTCGGCGATCCGCTATCACCGCATCTCGCCCCTCCTGTGGTTCTCGGGGGTGATGGTCGTCGTCCTCGGCGGCCTCACCATTTGGCTCCACAACGAGAGCTTCATCAAGATGAAGCCGACGGTCTATTACGCGCTGGTGTCGGGCCTACTGTTTTTCGGACTGGCGACCGACCGGCCGCTGCTCCAGCGTGTCCTCGGCAGTACTTATCCGGGCCTCGACGAGACTGGCTGGACCAAGCTTACGCGCAACTGGGCCGCCTTTTTTGCTTTCATGGCGGTCCTCAATGAGCTGGTCTGGCGCAACAGCTCGACCAATTTCTGGATCGGCTTCAAGCTATGGGGCGCGATCCCGCTTACCTTCCTTTTCGCCGCCGCCAACATCCCGATGCTGCTGCGCCACGGGCTGATGAAGGACGATGCGATGCCGGCTGAGCCGGGGCCGGTGGAATGAGCGATTCCGTCCTCTCGATCCGCGGCCTGCGCAAGGAATATGGGACCGGCGTCCAGGCGCTGAAAAGCGTCGACCTCGACATCCGCCGCGGGGAGATTTTCGCGCTGCTGGGCCCGAATGGCGCCGGCAAGACGACGTTGATCAATATCGTCTGCGGCATCGTCACGGCCACCTCCGGCGAGGTGCTGGTCAACGGCCGGAACTGGCAGTCGGATTACCGCCACGCGCGCAGCCGCATCGGCCTCGTCCCGCAGGAGCTCACCACCGAGGCGTTCGAGCCGGTGTGGAACACGGTCAGCTTCTCGCGCGGCCTCTACGGCAAGCCGCGTAACGACGCCTTCACCGAGGACCTGCTGAAACGCCTGTCGCTGTGGGACAAGCGCAAGACCATCATGATGCATCTGTCGGGCGGCATGAAGCGCCGGGTGATGATCGCCAAGGCACTCTCCCACGAGCCCGAGATCCTGTTCCTCGACGAGCCCACCGCTGGCGTCGACGTCGAGCTCCGGCGAGATATGTGGGAACTGGTCAGGAAACTTCGCGCCGACGGGACCACGATCATCCTCACCACCCACTATATCGAGGAAGCCGAGGAGATGGCCGATCGGGTCGGGGTGATCAGCCGCGGCGAGCTGATCGCCGTCGACGACAAGCAGGCGCTGATGGCCAGGATGGGCAAGAAAACGCTCGACATCGTCCTGACCGAGCCGATCGCCGCGATCCCGCCGAAGCTTTCCGAATGGACCGTCCGGCTCGAAGATGACGGCCACGTCCTCTGCTACGAGTTCGACAGCCATGCCGAGCGGACCGGAATCGCCTCGCTGATGCGGCGGCTCGGTGAGCTCGGCATTGCCTACAAGGACTTATCGACCCACCAATCGAGCCTCGAGGATATTTTCGTCGAGCTGGTCCACCAACCGAGGGCAGAGGGAGGCGGCGCGGCATGAACGGCCACGGCATCGCCTCCATTTACCGCTTCGAGATGGCGCGCTGGAAACGCACGCTGTGGCAGAGCCTCATCACGCCGGTGATCACCACCGCGCTCTATTTCGTCGTGTTCGGGTCGGCGCTCGGCAGCCGGATGACCTCGATGGATGGAGTCAGCTTCGGCGCTTTCATCGTGCCGGGCCTGACGCTTCTCAGCGTGTTCATGCAATCGATCTTCAACGCCAGCTTCGGCATTTATTTTCCGAAGTTTACGGGCACGATCTACGAACTGCTCTCAGCGCCGATCTCGAGCTTCGAGGCTGTCCTCGCCTATGTCGGCGCGGCCGTCACCAAGTCGGTGATCCTTGCGCTGGTGACGCTTGCCACCGCGACCCTGTTCGTGCCGGTCCATGTCGACCATCCGCTGGCGATGATCCTGTTCCTGGTCGGCATTGCCACCGGATTCTGTCTGTTCGGTTTCGCTATCGGCGTCTGGGCGCAGAATTTCGAGCAGCTGCAGATCATCCCGATGCTGGTGATCACCCCGCTGACCTTTCTCGGCGGGGCCTTTTACTCGGTCAAAACCCTTCACGAGCCGTTCCGCACGGCCACTTTGTTCAACCCGATCGTCCACGTGATCAGCGGATTCCGCTGGAGCTTTTACTCGGTCGCCGACGTGCCCGTCTGGTCCAGCGCCGCCGTCACCCTGGCGATCATCGCCCTCTGCATGACGGTGATCGCCTGGATGTTCAGGACGGGGTATCGGTTGAAACAGTAATAGCTAGGACGTCAGTTCGGGCGACCGGGCCCGTTCGCCCTGGTTTGCGCGCTCGAAGCCTTGGCCGTCGAGGTTCCCGGCAACGAAATCCCAATTGACGATGTTCGACAACACACTCGAGGCGAAACGCGGCCGCTCGTTGCGGTAGTCGATGTAATAGGCGTGTTCCCACACATCGAGCGTGAACAATGGGACCATCCCGTCGTGGACGAACGGCGTGTCGGCATCGTGCAGCGAAGTGACCCGCAAGCTGCCGCGGTCCAGCACCAGCCATGCCCACCCGTTGGAGAAATGATTGACCGCTTCCTCCTGCAGCTTGTCGAGCAGCGCCTGGGGATTGCCGAACGCGTCCTCGATCAGCTTCGCGAGCTTGCCCTCGGGCTGCTGGCCCTGGGCCGGTGCAAGGCATTGCCAGAAGAAGCTGTGGTTCCACAGCTGCGCGCTGTTGTTGAACAGCTTCGCATTGCCCGATTCCTTGGCCTTCCGCACCACCTGCAGCAACGACGCGCCACTCAGGCCTTGCTCGCCGTCGATCAGCTCGTTCGTCTTGGTGACATAGGCCTTGTGGTGCTTGCCGTGGTGGAACTCGAGCGTTTCGGCCGACATGACCGGCGCGAGCGCGTCCTTGGCATAAGGCAGTTCGGGAAGCTGGAAGGGCATCGGGGCAACTCCTTCGATGCCGGGGGACGATACCCCGGCGCGTGAGCCCCCGCCCGCTCAAGGCGAGATGCTTGCGCGCGGCCGATTTTCAACCCATGAAACGACCACGCAACGATCTTTTGCGGTGAAGCGCGGCCGGGACGCCGCCGGAAGTCGAAGGGGGGAGCCAATGGGCAAGTTCTTTGAGAATCTTGGGCTGGTGCTGGTGGTCGGTGTGGTGCTCGCCGTGCTGATCGCCGTCTTCCCGGACTCGGGCTACCGCCCGCCCACCGGCGACCTTCTCAACGGCATCCTGCAATGGGTCCACGTCTTCTTCGGGATCACCTGGATCGGCCTGCTCTATTATTTCAACTTCGTGCAGATTCCGACCATGCCCAAGGTCCCGGCCGAGCTGAAGCCGGGGGTCAGCAAATATATCGCGCCGAGCGCGCTCTTCTACTTCCGCTGGGGCGCCGCTTTCACCGTGCTCACCGGGCTGCTTCTCGCATGGTCCTACGGCGAACTGCGCGAGGCGATGGAGCTTCAGCCATCGGCTCGGCTGATCGGCATCGGCATGTGGCTGGCGCTGATCATGGCCTTCAACGTGTGGTTCGTGATCTGGCCCAACCAGAAGAAGGCGTTGGGGATCGTCGCGGCCGACGACGCGGCCAAGGCAAAGGCTGCGCGGACTGCGATGATCTTCTCGCGGACCAACACCTTGCTGTCGATCCCGATGCTGCTGGCGATGACCAACGCCCACTAGCCGCGCAGGCTAGCGCGCGCCTGGGTCTGCCGTCAGCCTAGCGCTGCTGGACGCGATAGTTGGCCAAATACTCGCTCGGCATCGACCAGCGCGGCTCGAGCTCGTGCGCGCGCTTAAGGTCGGCATAGGCCGAGCTGAACTCGCCCATCTGCTCGTAAGCGACGCCGCGGGCAAAGATCGCCAGCGCCTGGCGGCGCGCACCGCGGTCGATCCCGCTTTGAAGCAGTGGCAAAGCGGAGCGGCCCTCGCCCCTGCGCAGACGCAGGAAGCCCTTGTTCAGCCAGGCGTCGGGAAGACTCTGGTCGAGGCGGAGCGCGGCATCGAAGTCCGCGTCGGCGAAAACATCCCGCCCGCGGACCATCTGCAGGATGCCGCGATTGACGAATGTCGCGGCGAGGTCGCGGGTCGCGAGCGGCTCTTCCCGCAACGCCCTCGTGCAGCTGTCGAGACCTACGTCGCTGGTATCCGCGGCAAGCGCGGCCTCATAACAATTGTGGGAGAGCGGTCCGCCGACGGAAAAGACGGCGCCGCCAGCCGCAGTGAGCGGGACCATGATCAAAGCAATGCCCGCGGCCACAGTCAAAGTTCTCATTCGAACCTCCTTGGCAAGCGGCGCGGCTTATACCCTCTTCGACCAATTCTTTCACCCCCGTTTCGACTAACGGATGGCTAGGACGCATCCTGCAGCTTGTGCCGCTTGAGCGCGTGCCGAAGCTGGTCGTAGCTGAGGTTGAGCGCGGCGGCGGTCGCGCGCTGGTTGAAGCGGTTGCGGTGCAGCGCGTCCTCGAGGAGCTGGCGCTCATATTCGGCGACGGCGGCGCGGAAGTCTGCGGTGGAAGCCGGCGCCGTCGCGGGCGGGACCTCCGTCCCCTCGTTCGCGGATGCAGGTGAGAAGATCGCCGGCGTCGCCTCGCCCCTCGCCGCCGGTGCCCACGGCGAATGGAACGGATCGAACTGGATCTCGTCGATCGGCCGCTCAGGGTTCTCATGGCGGTATACCGCGCGCTCAACCACGTTGCGCAGCTCGCGCACGTTCCCGGGCCAGTGGTAGGCCTCGAGGGCGCCGATCGCGCGCGCGGTAAAACCCGGCCAATTGGACCAGTCCAGCTCAACCGCCATCCGTCGTCCGAAATGCTCGGCGAGCAGGGGCACGTCGTCTTGGCGGGCGCGCAGCGGCGGCAAAGTGATGACTTCGAACGACAGGCGGTCGAGCAAGTCGGCGCGGAACTTCCCCTTGTCGACCTGATCGGGCAAATTCTCGTTCGTCGCCGCGACGATGCGGACATCCACGTTGATCGGCCTGGACGCGCCGATGCGCGTGATCTCGCCATATTCCGTCGCCCGCAGCAACCGGTCCTGCGCGGGCATCGACAAGGTGCCGAGCTCGTCGAGGAAGAGCGTTCCCCCGTCGGCCTCCTCGAAGCGTCCGTGGCGCGTCTTGGCCGCGCCGGTGAAGCTTCCCGCCTCGTGACCGAATAGCTCCGCCTCGATCAGATTTTCGGGCAGCGCCGCGCAGTTCATGATAATCAAGGGCCCGGCCCAGCGCGAAGACAAATGGTGGAGACGTTCGGCGATCAGCTCCTTGCCCGTGCCCCGCTCGCCGATGACCAGCACCGGCCGGTTGAGCGGCGCGGCGCGGCTCGCCCGCTCGACCGCGTCGAGGAACGCAAGGCTTTGGCCGATGAACTGGTCCGCCCGCTCCATCTTTCCTTCGATCAAGAATCTGACCGACTGTTGGTGGCAAATCCCACCAATTAGCAAGGATTTTCAGGGCTTTTTCCGGTCAGAAAGCAAGGATTTCCCGTAACTCTCTGATTTCCTCGAAATTGGCACGGTGCTTGTATGAGATTGGACAGGTACAGGGCCCTGATTGATCGAATACGAGGTAGCTGAATGAGTATCTTTTCCCGAACACGGGATATCTTTGCCGCCAACATCACCGAGATGCTCGACCGCTCGGAAGACCCGGCCAAGATGATCCGGATGGTCATTCTCGAGATGGAGGAGACTTTGGTCGACGTGCGCGCTTCGGCGGCGCGCTGCATCGCCGACGGCAAGGAAATGCGCCGAGCCCTCTCCCGCCTCGACGAGCTTCAGCGGAACTGGACCGAGAAGGCCGAGCTGGCGTTGTCGAAAGAGCGTGAGGACCTCGCCAAGGCGGCGCTCATCGAGCGCCAGAAGGCCGCCGACATGGGCGAGGGCCTGCGCGAGGAGATCAAGGTCATCGACGACACGCTCAAGGCGTACGAGGTCGACATCGCCAAGCTCCAGGGCAAGCTGCGCGAAGCGCGCGCCCGCCAGAACGCGATCGCCGCCCGGTTCGAGAGCGCGGTTACCCGCGGACGCGCCCGCGAAATCATGAACGGCAGCCGCACCGAGGATGCCTTCAGCCGCTTCGAAGTGCTTGAACGGCGCGCCGACTTCGCCGAGGGCCGCGCCGACGCGCTCGGAATGACCGGGCCGAAGAGCCTCGAGGAAGAAATTGCCGAACTGAAGGCCGCGGAGTCGGTCGATGCGGAGCTCGAAGCCATGAAGGCGTCGCTCAAAGCCAGGGGGAAGTAAGAGAATATGGATGACGTATTGGGGTACCTGGTTGGCGCGATCGCCATCATCGTTTGTTGCTTCGGCCTCCCCTGGTTGATCTTCCACTACATCACCAAGTGGAAGACCGCGGCGACGCTCACGTCCGGCGACGAGAAGCTTCTCGACGAACTGCACGACGCAGCGCGCCGCCTCGACGACCGCCTGTGCACCATCGAGCGGATCATGACCGCGGAAAATCCCGACTGGCGCCAGCAGTGCCTGCCCGGCCGCGACGATCGCCAGCGCCTCCTGGCGGAGGGCGAGTAAGATGGCTTCCGACCGCTATTCTCGGCCGGAGGAACGCTCGAACCGGCCGATCGAGCGCTCAAACCAGCCGCACTACGTCAGCGAACCCGACTATTATTCGGGGCAACCCGCGAGCCGCACCCGCTTCTATCGCGACAAGCGCAACGGCAAGATCTTCGGCGTCTGCGCCGGGATCGCGGATTACACTGGCTTCGATGTCAGCCTGGTCCGCATCTGCTTCCTCGCCGCCATGTTCATGAGCGGCGGCGGCGTTCTGCCCTTCTATTTCATCGCCGCCATGGTCACGCCGACCAAGCCGGTGTCGCTTGAGCGTGGGGACAGGGAAGAGAAGCAGTTCTGGCAGGGTGTGCGCGCGTCGCCGACACGCGCGGCGCGCGATATCCGTTCGCGCTTCAAGGACATCGACCGGCGACTGGCGGACATCGAAAGCTACGTCACGACCGAGAACCGCTCGCTCGCCCGCGAGATCGACGCGCTGGCCCTCGACAAGGGAGGTAAGGCATGATTGGTCCCGGCGAAGTGATGATTGCGCTGATCATTATCGGCTTGCCGGTGCTGATGCTGATGTTGATCGCCAATCGCTACTTCCGGCTTCGTGAAAAGAGGCTGGAGGTCGAGGCGGGCATGGCGGCCGAGAAGGCAGCGCAATATGCGTCACGCACCCACGAACTCGAGGATCGCGTCCGCGTGCTCGAACAGATAGTCACCGATGGCGGCGCGCAGACTGCCGCCCAGATCGAGGCCTTGCGCGAAGCGCCGAAGCGACTGAGCCGGAAGCGCGTGCCTGCACGCGACGCCATCGCTTGATCTGAAGCGGCTGGAACACGAAACCTATTCGCGACAAGGGCAAATCCGAACATGAACAATATCGCAAGCTGGATCTGGGTGCTGATTCCACTCGCCGCGATCGCAATCGCCCCGTTCAAGATGTGGATGCGGATCAAGGAAAAGCAGATCGAGGCGCAGACCAGCCTAGCCGCGGAGAAGAGCGCTCAATACGCTCAGCACATGGAGCGGTTCGAGGCGCGGCTGCGGGTGGTCGAACAGATCGTCACCGATAGCGGCGCGCAGACGGCGCAGCAGATCGAAGCGCTGCGCGAGCAGGCGCGGATTCCGGTTGGAGACAAAGCTCAATGAACCCCTTCGAGTTCGTCCTCGCGGTCCTCATCCTGGTGTTCGCTTTCACGATTATCAGGCACAAGTTGGGCATTCCCGCGCGATCGATGCGCGAAATGCGCGGCGACGCACCGATGAACGACGCGGAGAACGACCGCCTCCGGCACCAGGTGCAGCAGCTTCAGGATCGAATCCGGGTGCTTGAGCGCATCGTCACCGACCGGGGTGTCGAAACGGCGGCTCAAATCGAGGCACTGCGTGACCGGGACGCATTGGAAGACGGAGACAAGGTACGATGAACCACGGGGAATTTACGGCGGTCATGATCGTCGCGATCGTCATGTTCGCATCGATCATCCGGGCCAAATATGGTTATGGCCGACACCGTCGCCGCGACGGCGGTGAAATTCCGCCGTCGGACCAGGGGGAGACTCTGCGCCTGCGAGACGAAGTGAAAGAGCTCAAGGAGCGCCTCAAGGTGCTCGAGCGGATCACCGTCGAGAAAGAGAATAGCCTGGCGAAGGAAATCGAGTCGCTCCGCGACCGCTAGCGATGTAGGCGCGTCGGATGGCCGGGCTCCCCACTCTCGCCGACGTCCTCGAGGAATATCAGCTGGTCGATGCCGAGGACCGCTACCGGCTGCTGATCGACCTCGGCCGCCAGCTGGAGCCGATGCCCGACGCGCTCAAGACCGATGCGACCAAAGTTCGCGGCTGCTCCGCTTCGGTGTGGGTCTACCCGACCGTCAGCGACGGCCGCCTCCACTTCCTCGCCGACAGCAACGCGGCGATTACCAAAGGCGTCGTCGCGCTGGTTTTGAGCGCGGTGCAGGACAAGCCTGCTTCGGAAGTCGCCCAGACAGACGTTGCAGCCTCACTCGCGCCGTTCGAGCTCTCCAAATATCTTAGCGCCAATCGCACGCAGGGCGTTCCCAACATGATCGCGCTCGTGAAGCAGACCGCCGAGCGCTTCGCGTCGGCCGCCTAGGCGATTTGCTCTAGCCCGGCGCTTTTTCCGCTAGCCCCGCGCTCCAACTGCAATACAACGGGGAGATCGGCAGTCTCCGGCGTGAGGGGTTAGTAGATGGAGAATGATTCGATACGCGCGAGCGGAGCCAGCACGCTCGTCGATATCTGGGTCAACGGCAAGCTTCGGGCAATCTGCGTCGAGAAGGAAGCGATCGCGTCCGTTGTCGGGTTCGACGCGGCGGCGCGAATGTCCGAAGACGACCGATGCGAGTTCGTCAGGACGCACCTGCCGCTTGTCGTAACCGCCGTGAAATCGCGGCTCGGGAAAGCCGACGGTGACCCCGATTCAATTGTCGTCGATGCCGGGCAACTCGGCGATTCGGGCAGCTCGAAAGGCGATCGGCGAAAGGCAGACCGCCGAACGACCGATCGCCGGAAGGTCAATCGGCCGAAGGAGAAACTTCCTCTCGGCGAACGCCGCCGCGGCGACCGGCGCAAACGAGAACGACGGCGGCCTCCGAGCGCCTAAGCTGCCGTGCCGTTCTTTCGTTCTTCCGCTTTCTTCAGGACGTCATAAGCCGCCTGGACCTGCTTGAAGCGCTTGGCGGCCTCCTGGTCGCCGGAATTGGCATCGGGGTGGGTTTGCTTGACCAGCCGCCGGTGCGCCGCCTTGACCGCCTTGAAGTCAGCGTCGCTATCGAGCTCGAGTGCGTCGAGCGCACGCATCTCGTCGCGGCTGCGACTGCCATCGCCCGGCCCTGCCCATTTCCACTGCGCGGCCTTGCGGAAGCCCTTCGCGCTCATTTCCTCTTCAGCCTCGCGGCGCGCGGCTTCTTCGGGACTCAATCCAGCGAAATAATTCCAGTTCCTGTTGTACTCGGCAGCATGCGCCTCGCAGAAATACCAGCGCTCGCTGCTGTGGGGGGCCTTCGGCGCCGGCCGGTCGCCGACATTGCTGCAGCCGACGCGATCGCACAGCCGCACCTTGGCCGCCGAGCGTCCCTTGTCGCCGTAGGAGCGCCAGCGCGGGAATCCCCAGTCGTCCGATCTCTTGTGTCGAGCCATAGCTTCCTGCGGTTTACGGCGTGAATGCCCGGATTGCGAGCAGCCCAAACATGAAAAATGCCAGAGGGCCTGTAAGCCGGGTTCTGTCCATCGCGCTTCTTCAAGCGTGACTGTGCGGCCATTCCTCTAGGGGACGGGTTGCCCCGCCCCTCCAGCAACCAACCCGGGCGGCGAGCCGGAACCATGCCCCAGAGCCGAAGCCCTTTGCCGCCCCTATTCGGTCTTGCACCCGGTGGGGTTTGCCGTGCCGGCCCTGTCGCCAGGGCCGCGGTGCGCTCTTGCCGCACCCTTTCGTCCTTACCCGTCCGAAGGCGGGCGGTATGCTTTCTGTGGCACTTTCCCTGACCCTCACTTGCGTGGAGGCCGCCGGGCGTTACCCGGCACCGTAAGTTCCGTGGAGCCCGGACTTTCCTCGCCGGAGACAGGTCTCCGCCGCGGCCGCCCGGCCCTCTGGCGACGGGGGATATAGGGGATCAGCCGTGCCGTTGCGAGTCGGGCTTGTAATGTCTGCTTTGGGTGGAAAGCTGACGCTCGGGATTGGCGCAGCACACTCCACTCAAACCGTTCGGCTCCGAAGCCAGATGTTGCAACGGCATGAGTTGCTTCGACGCCAGATGAGACTAGCCTTGCGTCCGCCGGTCTCGGTTAGCCGAGTGGCTCGGGGCCATTGCCGCCAGGGCGGCCAGGCGATGGGAAAAAGAGGGGATCTTGGAATGATCAAGTCAGTCATGGCGGTTTTGTCAGGCGTGTCGATGCTAACTCTGGCGGCCTGCCAGCAGAGCGGCAGCACGACCAACGAGACAACGAATGCAACGACGACGACGACGAGAGCAAGCTCAACTGACGGCACCATCGACGGCACCTGGAAAGGTGACGTCAGCAGTGTGAAGTTCGAACAGAAGCCTGACGAATACCTGCTTCAGAATGGCAGGTTCGACTGCAAGTCATGCATCCCTCCGGTGTCGATCGCGGCCGATGGCGCTTATCAGCCAGTGACGAATCACGCTTACTACGACGAGGAGTCGATCAAGGTCGTTGACGACAAAACGGTTCAGCAGTCGACCAAACTGAAGGGTCGTGAGACGGGCCACGCCACAATGGCGGTTTCTCCCGATGGCAAGACGTTGACGATCAACTGGACCGACACGTCGGTCGCCAACGCGAAGGCCAACACGGGTTCTTTCGTGGAGAATCGTGTCGCCAGCGGCCCGGCGAGATCGCACGCGCTGTCAGGGTCATGGACGCCGGCCAAAATCGCTGCGGTTAATCAGGAAGCGATCACGCTGAATCTGAAGACCGATGCCGACATGTTGCACATGAGCTCTCCGACGGGCGTCAGCTACGATGCCAAACTCGACGGAAGTCCAACGCCGATCAAGGGCGATCCTGCGGGCGCAACTGCTTCGGTGAAAAAGCTTTCCGACAACAGTTATCAGGAGACTGACAGTGCGGGTGGAAAGGTCGTCAACGTGACAACGTTCACGCTTAGCTCGGACGGCAAGCTGATCCTCGTGTCGGTGGATCCGCGTAACGGTTCAAAAACGACCTGGACCGCTAACCGGTCATAATTGGGGAAGGGCGAGGCGCGTGCGCCTCGCCCCAAATTCAACCTTTCTGACGCGAACTTTGTGACCTTTGGGAACAGCTGCAGTCGCTGAGCAGGAGTGAGCTTGCATTCGGCAGACGGACATTACTGCGGCCGCGGCAGCAACAACGCGAGCAGCTTGGCCCGGCATTCGCCGTCGATGATGCCGTCGATCAGGTCGGGGCGGAAGCGGCGCTGGAAGGCGATCACGGCCTTCTGGGGGTCGGTCACGTCATAGCCGAACCGCTCCAGCGCGAGCAGGAACCCGGCGTCCGTCCAATAGGGGTCGATCAG
Organism: Sphingomonas sp.; assembly: GCF_045810705.1. Classification (GTDB taxonomy): domain Bacteria; phylum Pseudomonadota; class Alphaproteobacteria; order Sphingomonadales; family Sphingomonadaceae; genus Sphingomicrobium. The sequence goes on from NZ_JBJMVI010000020.1 coordinate 37,825, forward strand.
GTCGCGTGTCGGGCTTGGAAGCGCAAGCCGGCGCTTGGCCAGCGCATGCCACGGGAACAGCTCGCCGGGATCGTCCTTGCGCGCCGGCGCGACATCCGAATGGCCGACGACATTACCGCGCCCGATGCCGTGCCGCTCCTTGATGTCCGCGACCAGCGGGATGAGCGAGGCGATCTGCTCGTCCGGGAACGGCCGGTAGCCGAATTCGTGGCCGGGATTGACGATCTCGATGCCGACGCTCGCCGAATTGACGTCGGTCATTCCGCGCCAGCGCGATTTGCCCGCGTGCCACGCGCGCTTCGATTCGTCGACCAGACGGTAGATCGTCCCGTCCTCGTCGATCAGATAATGGCAGGAGACCTTCGCTTCGGGCGACGTCAGCCGGTCGAGCGCGCCGGCGGCATCAGGCATTCCGGTATAATGAAGGACGATCATCGAGACAGGCAGCTGCCGCTCGTCGAAATTGGGTGAAGGCCGCTCGATCAGATCCAGATCCACGTGCGCAATGGCGCACAGCTACGGGAGTTGGGTCAAGCCCCCCGTGACGGCGCGGCGGTCGATGCCCGCGCGCTTATCGACCCCGCCGCCTTCGCCGATCAGCCGGTACAGACCGCGTGCATTGACGTCGGCGCCGAGCTTTCGGGTCTGGCCGATCACCGTCTCGCCGGCACCGAGCATCAGCCACCCGTCCTGCGCCATCGCCCCGGCGATCCGCTCGAAGGCGAAGGCCTTTTTCTCGGGGCTGAGATAGAGCAGCACGTTGCGGCACAGGACGATGTCGAAATCGCCCGGGTGAGGCGCCGGCTCGAGCAGGTTGTGGACTTGGAAGCGGACCGGCTTGCGCAGCGCCTCGACCGCACGCCACCCGTCGGCGACTTCCTCGAACCATTTGATCATCTGGTTGATGCCGAGGCCGCGCTGGATCTCGAACTGGGTGAAGACCCCGCTGCGCGCTCGCTCGACGCACGATGTCGACACGTCGCTGCCGAGGATGTCGATGGTCCAGCCGCGCCATTGCTCGGGCGCCTCGGCGAACAGCATCGCCAGCGAATAAACCTCTTGGCCGGTCGAGCAGCCGGCCGACCAGATGCGCAGCCGCTTGGACTTCTCACGCCGCTGTGCAAGCTCCGGCAGCGCGTGCCGCTCGAGCACGTCGAACGGGCCGCGGTCGCGGAAGAAATAGGTTTCGTTGTTGAGCAACGCCTCAACCACCTGTTGCGACAAGCTTGGCTCCTTACCCATAACCAGGATCGTAATCAGTTCGTCGAGCGTTGCGATGCCCCGCTCGCGCAGCAGCGAGGCGAGCGCGGTTTCGATTCGCCAGCGGCGGCTCATCGTCAGTTGCTGGCCGGTGCGGGCCTCGAGCAGGCCGGCGAGGATGCGGCTGGAACTGTCGCTCAATTGCACGCCGGCGGCTCCTCGATGCGAGAAGCGATCCGCCGGGCAATCTTGTCGGGCGGCAAGATGGCGCAGGCGAGCCCGGCCTCCAATACCGCGCGCGGCATTCCCCAGACCGCGCAGCTTGCTTCGTCCTGCGCGAGGATCGAGCCGCCGCATCCAACCAGCCGCGAAGCGCCTTCGACCCCATCACGGCCCATCCCGGTGAGGACGACGCCAAGCGCGCCCGCGCCGAAGATCGCGCCGACCGACCCCAACATCGGGTCGAGCGAGGGCATGCAGCCGCTCGTGCTGCGCCCGTGGGTGAGCCGAACGGACGGGCCATTGGGTCCGGGCTCGACCGTCAGATGCGCATCGCCCGGCGCAACCAGGATGACATCGGGCTCCAGCTTCATACCGTCCTCGGCGATGACTGCCGGACGCCGGGCAACGGCGCCCAGCTGGCGCGCGAACACGCCCATGAACAGGGCCGGGAGATGCTGGGTGACGAGGATCGGAACGCCGATCTGGGCGGGCAGCGCGTGGAACAGCGCGCCGAGCGCATGGATGCCGCCGGTCGACGCGCCGATCGCCAAAACGTCGATCGGGTCGGTCGGCATCGCGCGCAACGGTCCCGCCGAGCCGCTCCTCGCGGGTGGCCCCGGACGGGCCTCGACCGAAGCGTAGCCAAGTGCTCTGAGCTTCCCCAGCAGGATTTCGGAGAACTTGCCGTTGAACCGCCCCGTGCCCGGCTTGGGCAGCGTGTCCGCGGCACCTAGCGCCAGTGCGGCGACGGTCTGCTCGGCACCGTCCTCGGCGACCGACGAGACGATCATCACCTTGGCACCGGCGGCCGCGGCGATGATCCGCGGGATCGACTTCAAGCCGCCCGCGCCCGGCATCTCGAGGTCGAGCACCACGATGTCGACGCGGCATTGGCCAAGCGCCTCGATCGCGTCCTCGGCGCTGCCGGCGACGGCGGTGATTTCAAATACGGGGTCGGATTCGACCATCCGCGACAGCACCGCGCGGGCGACGGTCGAATCGTCGACGATCATCAGCCGGATTCTGCGGCGTGTGCTGCGGTGCTCCGGAAGGCGGTCCCGCGATCTGGCGAGCGCCCGCTCCATCGGCCGGGCGCTCAGGCGACGCCGACGAGCTGAAGCTTGATGTGGAGCGTTTCGCGGTCGAAGGGCTTCATAACATATTCGTCCGCGCCCGCTTCGAGGGCCGCACGGATATGCGCCATGTCGTTCTCGGTGGTGCAGAAAACGACCTTGGGCTGGTCGCCGTGGCCGCGCTGCCGGAGCAAACGCAGAAAATCCATGCCGCTCATCACCGGCATGTTCCAGTCGAGCAGGACGACGTCCGGCATCTTGGCTTCGCAGCGAGTCAGCGCTTCCTGACCGTCGCCGGCTTCCTCAACCTCGAACTCGAGCGTCTCGAGAATGTGCCGCGCGACCTTGCGGATCACCTTGGAGTCATCGACGATCAAACAGCTCTTCATGTGCTCGGCTTCCCGGTTCCCAATCCTCAAACCACTAAACGTTAAGGGTAACGAAGAGCTTAAGCTCCGCTACGCCGCCGCCTTCGCCTCGGCGCCCGCGATCAGCGCCGCGACATTGACGAGCAGCAACGGCCCTTGTTCGGTCTCGACCATTCCGTCGGATACGCGCTCCCATCCCGGCCCCATCGCCGCGCGGACCGGCAGCGGATCGGAGCCCGCCTCAAGCACATCTTCTACGAGGTCGACGATCAGTGCATAATGGTGCCCGTCCAGCTCCACTACGGCGGCCTCGCGGATGCCGTCGGAGCAGTCGGTGTCGCCAAGTTCGAGCGAACGCATGCAATCGATGACCGTCAGCACGCGGCTGCGCAGCGCCGACAGCCCGGCGACGTGCGGGGCGGCGCGCGGCACCGGGATCAACGTGTCCAGCTCGACCACCGACTCGACGGCTGCGGCGGGGAGCGCGACGCGCTCGCCGGCGATGGTGACGACCAGCAACAGCTCGTTCACTTGCCCCTCCCCGCGGTGTTCCTCATTTTCAGCGTCCCGCTCCGGCACTCTTCAGGGCCATCAGCAGGCCCGCGCGGTCGTAGCGATAGATGCTGAAATCCTTCTTGCTCGCGGCCTCGGGCTCGCTGCGAAGCCAGATCGTCTTGTGACTGGCGTCTTCGGGCAATTCCTCGCCAAGGCACGCGATCACAACGTCGGCCTTCTCGTTTTCGGCGTCGTCGACGACGCGATAACCGGCGGCCTCGACCAGCGGGCGGAGCATGTTCTGCATCCACGGGTCCCAATCCGGAATGAGGCAGACCAGCTCCTCCTTCGTCGGAGCGGCAGCGGCCGCATGGTTGGCGAACAGCCAATGGGCGTCGACCAGCTCGGCAGGCTCATTGTTGATCAGCGACACGCCGCTGATTTCGCCCGGCCGGTCTGCGTGGATGACGTCATGTTCGATCGACGCGAAGTCGATGACCTCGGCGAACGCGTAACCGATTTCGTGCGCCCCGTCATTGAGTCGGAACAGGCGCACACGCTGGTCGCCCAATTCGCTCGCAGTGGCGCCGGCGAGCGGCAGGATCGTCTCGCCCAGCTGCACGCGAAGCTGGCCCGCGGCCTCTCCGACGGCGGAGGCGGGCACTTCCTCGATACGGTCGACCACGGCCAGCCGAAGCGCGCGGCGGCCGCCGTCCAGGCCACGGAACAAGAGCACCGGGGTGGCTTTCGAAACCATCGCAGCCGGTCCTTCCGCGATCCGCGCGGTCCGCTCCTGCACCTCCAGCTTCACACCACCCACGGCGGCAATACCGGCCGGGTCGAACAACAGGATCGGGCTGCCGTCGTCGGCAAGCGTCGTTCCGGCATAAAGGCCGGTCGCCATGACCGCCGGCGCAGCCGGCTTCACCACCAGCTCCTCATGGTCGTGAATGCGGTCGACCGAAAGCGCATAGACATCGCCGCCGGCGGGCCGGAGGACGACGAGGGTGCGATCCCGCTCGTCGACCTGGCTATCGATGCCCAGCACCGCTGCCAGGCTGATTTCGGGCACGCGGCGGCCGCGAATGGTGGCCACGCCGGCGCCGCCGAGATGCTCGAGCACGACACTCTCGCCATTCGAGCGCACAATCTCCTCGATGGCCGAGCGGGGGATGGCGAAATGCTGGCCGGCGATGGACACCGTGAGCGCTGGGATGATGGTCAGGGTGAGCGGCACGCGCAGGGTCATGCGCGTGCCTTCGCCAGGCCTGCTGTCGACCTCGACGATGCCGCCGATCCGCTCGACGTTCGAGCGGACAACGTCCATGCCGACCCCGCGGCCGGAGATCGCGGTGACCTCCTTCGCCGTCGACAGTCCGGCCTCGAAGATCAGCGCAAGCTGGTCGCGCGGGCTGAGCTGCGCCGCGTCCTCCTTGCTGAGGGCCCCGTTGCTGACGGCCTTCTCGACGAGCTTCTTGCCGTCGATGCCGCGCCCGTCGTCGTGGATGTCGATCAGGATCTGGTTGCCCGACTGGCGCGCGCATACGGCGAGGACGCCGATCTCGCGCTTCCCGGTCTTCAGCCGTTCGGCCGGCTTCTCGATGCCATGATCGACCGCGTTGCGGATAATATGCGTCAAGGGATCGCGGATCATCTCGATCATTTCGCGATCGAGTTCGACGTCGCCGCCCTCGACATCGACCAGAACCTGCTTGCCAAGCTCGGCCGAGAGGTCGCGGACCATCCGCGGCAGGCCGACGAAGAGATTCTCGATCCGCTGCATGCGCGTGCGGGTGATCGCGTCGCGCATCTCGGCGATGATCGAGGACAGGCGTTCGAACGCGCCGTCGACCGGCACGTCGTTGGCCGATTCGCGCAGCCGACGGGCGAGCTCGTTTCGCGCGAGGACCATGTCGGACACGGTGCTCATCACACGGTCGAGCAGCTCAACCGACAAGCGGATTGTGCGTGGCGCTGCCGACGCCCTGGTGCCTGCGTCAGCGGCGGCAAATACCGGCGTCGCTGCGCCTTCCGCGCCCGGCGCAAGCGCATCAATCAAATGATTATCGTCGCCGGTGGGCATGTCATCGCCGGCTTCGATGCAGGCGACCATCTCGGCGATGCGGTCGATCACCGCGAGCACCGCGCTGACCAGCGCGCCGTCCGGATGGCGGCGGCCGGCGCGGACGTCGGCCAGTGCGTCCTCGGCGGCGTGGCTCAGGGATTCGAGCCGCGGGAATTCGAAGAAGCCGCAATTGCCCTTCACCGTGTGGACAAAGCGGAAAATGCTGTCGAGCCGCGCGCGGTCGTCGGGCTGCGCCTCCCAGGCGACGATTTCCCCGCCCAGCGCTTCGAGCATTTCGCGGCATTCGGCTACGAAATCGGCAATCAGGTCGTCCATCGGCGAAATCGCCCCTTAGCGCTGGCTTCGGGTCCTTATGCCGGGCAGGAGTTAATGCCGCGTTATCCGTGAAATCGGCTCAGCTCCGGGGAAGGCGCGCGCCGATGGTCAGCGCGCCGCTGGATGCATCCGACAACTGGATCGAGCCCCCGGCGTCGGTGATGAGATTATGTGCCAGCCACGCCGCGGCGGCGCGGGGTTCGACCATGTCCACGGCGCCGTCGGCGAGCGTCTCGCGCAGGACCGGATCGAGCAGGATGCGCGGGCCCTCGGCCCGCACCGCCAGCTCGACGTCACCGCCGTTGCGCTCCGCGCCAACGTCAAGCCTGCCGCCGCGGACCAGGGCATCGCCGGCCAGCAATGCGAGGTTGAGCAGAACCTTCACTGCGCCTTTGGGCAATTTGTCGTCGCTCACAGCCCAGCCGAGCTCGATCCGCCGCTCGGGCCCGAACAGGCCTTCGACCGCCGCCTGTGCCTCATGGGTGTCGACCTCCTCGCCGAACCCACCGGCGGCGCCGAACGCAAGCCGGAAGAACTTGAGCTTGTTGGCCGAGGCCCGGGCGCTTTCGGCCAGCAGCTCGAGGCATTTCTCGCGCATTTCGGGGTCTGTCTCGTCGGCAAGCAGCTCGATGCCGTTGTTGAGCGCGCCAACCGGCGACATGAGGTCATGGCAGAGCCGGGAGCAAAGCAAACTGGCGAGATCGACGGATTTCATCGCTCCGGCTTGATGGGGCAGAGTTTAATCGGGCGCAAGTTCCGCGCTATTGAAGCCTATTCGCCGAAAACCCATATTCCCTTGCGAAGATGGGGGGAATTCAGACGATCGACGTGCGCCTGGCGCCCGCCCACGCCGGATGGCGCCTTGACCGCGCGCTCGCTGATGCGGTGCCGACATTGTCGCGCGAGCGGCTGAAAGCATTGATCCGCGGCGGCGCTGTCGAGGCCCAAGGAAGGGCCGTGCGCGACCCGGCAACGAAGGTCCGCGGCGAGGAATCGTTTCGAGTGGCGGTCCCCGAGCCAAAGCAGGCTCATAACGCGCCGCAGGACATTCCGGTCAAGGTCGTGTTTGAGGACGAGCATCTGCTGGTCGTCGACAAGCCCGCCGGCCTCGTCGTCCATCCCGCCGCGGGCAACCTCGACGGCACCTTGGTCAACGCCCTGCTCCACCATTGCCAAGGGTCGCTGTCGGGGATCGGCGGCGTCGCGCGTCCAGGAATCGTCCACCGCATCGACAAGGACACCTCCGGCCTGCTCGTCGTAGCTAAGACCGATGTCGCGCATGAGGGGCTGGCAAAGCAGTTCGCCGCCCATTCGATCGACCGCCGCTATCTCGCGATCGTCTCCGGCGTGCCGAAAGCGGCGCAGGGCACGGTGGATGCGCCACTTGCCCGCTCGTCGGCCAACCGCAAGAAGATCGCGGTGGTCGGGGCCGGCCGCGGCAGGCGGGCGGTGACGCATTGGAAACGGCTGAAAAGCCTCAGGGAAGCGGCGTTGGTCGAATGCCGGCTCGAAACCGGCCGCACCCACCAGGTCCGCGTCCACATGGCCTCGATCGGCCACCCTCTGGTCGGAGACCCCGTCTACGGTCGTTCGGGAAAGACACATGGCAAGCTACTGAAGGAGCTTGGTTTTCATCGCCAGGCCCTGCATGCGGCGGAACTCGGGTTCACCCATCCGGTAACAAAGAACGGGCTGTCGTTCTCAAGTCCCATGCCGCCGGACATGCAGGAACTGTTCAACGCACTTGGTGTATAGGTTGTAACTGGCTAGGGCGCCACGGAAGCGGGCCCGCGCAATAACGGAGAAGACGAACAACATGGCTACGCAAAAACGGATCGTCTCGCTCCCCGCGTCCGGCGGGGAGGCCGGACTCAACCGTTATCTCTCGGAGATCAAGAAATTCCCGATCCTCAGCCCGGAGGAAGAATATATGCTCGCCAAGCGCTGGCGCGAGCATGGCGACACCGAGGCCGCGGCCAAGCTGGTCAACTCGCATCTGCGGCTCGTGTCCAAGATCGCGATGGGCTACCGCGGCTACGGCCTTCCGGTCAGCGAGCTGATCAGCGAGGGCAATATCGGGCTGATGCAGGGCGTGAAGAAATTCGAGCCCGACCGCGGCTTCCGTCTCGCCACTTATGCGATGTGGTGGATCCGCGCCTCGATCCAGGAATTCATCCTGCGCTCGTGGAGCCTGGTCAAAATCGGCACCACCGCGGCGCAAAAGAAATTGTTCTTCAACCTGCGGCGGATGAAGAACCAGATCGACGCGTTCGAGGAAGGCGACCTCAAGCCGGCCGACGTGACCAAGATCGCGACCGATCTTGGCGTCACCGAGGACGAAGTCGTGTCGATGAACCGCCGCATGGCCATGGGCGGCGACACCAGCCTCAACGTTTCGCTCAAGGGCGACGAAGGCGGCGAAAGCCAGTGGCAGGACTTTCTGGTCGATTCGGGCCCGCTCCAGGACGAGCAAATCGCCGAGGATCAGGAAAGCCGCGTCCGCCATGACCTGCTGGTGACCGCGCTCGAGAGCTTGAACGACCGCGAAAAGCATATTCTGATGGAACGTCGCCTCGCGGACGAGCCGAAGACGCTCGAGGAGCTAAGCCAGGTCTATGGCGTCAGCCGCGAGCGCATCCGTCAGATCGAGGTGCGCGCGTTCGAGAAGCTCCAGGCCGCGCTGTTGCGGCTTGCGGGCGAGCAGCGGCTGCTTCCGGCGGCCTAGCCCTTCTCCTCGGCGACCTTCGGCGCGGCCTGAGTCAGCCGCTCCCCTTCCCTTTGCTCCTCAGGCCGGTCCTGGACCTGGTCGTCGGTCGCGACATTGTCGGCTGCCCAGGCGCCGCGCTCGCCCAATGGCCGCGATGAGCCGGTGGTACTGTCCATCGCCGTCTGGTGCTCGATCTCGCTGTTGAGCTCCGCCCCGACGACGAAGGCATAGGCCGACAGGTACATCCAGCTCAGCAGCGCGACGACAGCGCCCAACGAACCATAGGTCGCGCGATAGTTTGTGAAGCGGCTGACGTAGATGCCGAACGCCCAGGTGAGCAGCAGCCAGGTGATCGCTGCAAATGTCGATCCTGGCGTAATCCACTTCCATCGCGCGTCCTCGCGCGCCGGGCCGAACCGATACAGCGTGGAGGCGATCCCTGCTGCAGCGAACGTCAGCACCACATAGCCAAGCACCTTGCCCGCCAGGATCAGCGGCTTTGGCGTATTTGGAAGCAGATGCTGGAGGAAGGCGAGCGCGGCCGTCGCCGCGAGCGCGGCGAGCGCAACCACCAGCGCAATCAGCGTCATGCCGACGGCGAGGAGGTAGAAGCGCACGAGGCTGCGCTTCTCCTTCTCCTCATAGGCGATGTTGAGCGCTGTGATCACCGACGCCGCGCCGTTGGTCCCGCCATAAGTGGCGACCAGGAACGCGAGCAGAATGCCGAGACCCTTGGTTTTTTGCGATGCCCGGACCGCCGTCATCAGCTGGTCGCCGATTACGAAGGCGACGTCGGTCGGCAGTACCGCGGTGAGCGCGCGCATATGCTCGACGACGGTGAACGGGTCGGCGGCGAAACCGTAGGCGAGGACGATCAGGCCGAGCAGCGAGAGCAGCGCGAAGAAACCGTAAAAGGCCACGCCCGCGGCGACCAGGCCGACATTGTCGTCCCAGATCCTCTTGTAGGTACGGGCGACGATGTCCTTCCATGCGGGCGCCGGCATCTCGGCCGGCGATTTCGCGCGATGACCCTTTTGATCGACCATGCTTCAAATACCTCGGCCAGGCGAAGCCTCTTCCGGCCGCGCGCCGTCGGCTCTTACGACCCCTCTTGCCAAGCGCCAAAAACAGGCGGACGGTAGCGCTTTCCAGGCAGGCGCCGAAGCGCCTCTCTCGAGAGCGGCTCGCGGCGTCGGTAACGGCACGAAGGGAGAGTCGCATGGCCGGAGAATCTACAAAAGGCACTCGAGTGATCGCGCTGGTGGGACCCGCCGGCGCAGGAAAGACCAGCCTTGCCGAAGCGATGCTGTTCGCAGCCGGCGCCAGCGACCGATTGGGGTCGACGGCCAACGGCTCCAGCATCGGCGACTCCAGCCCTGAAAGCCGTCAACGCGGCGGCTCGACCGAGCTGAACCTCTACAATTTCCAGTATCTCGGCGACGAGTTCGCCATCCTCGATGTGCCGGGCTCGGTTGGCTTCTCCGCTGACGGCGCCAAGGCGCTGGCGATTGCAGACGTGGCGATCGTGGTCGTCGATCCCGACCCGGCGCGGGCGCCTCTCGCTGCCCCCGCGCTGCGCGCGCTGGACGAACTCGGCATCCCGCACCTCGTGTTCGTCAACCGCATCGACCAGGCGCACGGACGCATCCGCGACCTCCTGACCGCGCTCCAGCCAATGAGCGTGTCGCCCTTGATTGCCCGGCAGATTCCGATCTGGGACGGCGAGAAGATCGGCGGCTTCATCGACCTGGCGCTCGAATATGCGTTCAAATATCGAGCCGGGAAGGAATCCGAGCGCATCGAGATTCCGGCCGAGCTCCACGATCGCGAGATCGAAGCCCGCACGCAAATGCTCGAACAACTTGCCGACCATGACGACGAGTTGCTCGAACAATTGCTGATGGATGAGGCGCCGGCGCGCGAGAAAGTCCTTCAGGACCTCGCCCGCGAAACCAGCGACAATCTTGGCGTGTCGGTGCTGTTCGGATCGGCGATCAGCTCATGGGGCGTCCGCCGGCTGCTCAAGGCCATTCGCCACGAGGCGCCCGCTGCACCGTCGACCGTCAGCCGCCTCGGCATCACGGACCCGGCGCTGTACGTCTTCAAGGTCATTCACGGCTCGATCGGCCGGCTCGCCTTGTCGCGCGCGCTCGGCGGGCGGATCGCCGAAGGCTCGGACCTCAAGCTCGAAGACGGCGGTCACGCGCGCGTCGGATCGCTGTTCAGGGTCCAGGGCGAAAAGACCGTCAAGGTTGGCGAAGCGCGCGACGGCGACGTGGTCGCCGTGGCCAAGGTCGACACGGCCAAGGCCGGTCACTGGCTGGGCGCGGGCAAGCTGCCGCCGCCGATCGAAATCGATTATCCCGCGCGCAACTGCGCGATCGCGATCGAGCCTGCTGACCGCAAGGACGACGTCAAGCTGTCGGGCGCTCTCCAGCGCCTCAGCGAAGAGGACGCCGCGCTGGTCGTCGAGCATGACGACGCCAATCACGAGATCCGCCTGCGCGGGGTTAACGACGAGCATCTCAACGCGGTCATCGCGCGCCTCAAGCGCCGCTACGGCGTCGAGGTGAAGAGCCACACGCCGACCGTCGGCTACCGCGAATCGATCCGCAAGCCAGTGACCCAGAAGGGTCGCCACAAGAAGCAGTCGGGCGGCCACGGCCAGTTCGGTGACGTGATCATCGAAGTGAAACCCCTGCCCCGCGGCTCCGGCTTCGTGTTCGAGGAGAAGATCCACGGCGGCTCGGTACCCAAGCAATGGATCCCGGCTGTCGAGGACGGCGTTCGCGAAGCGATGCGCAAGGGACCCTTGGGCTTCGAAGTGGTCGATTGCGCGGTCTCCCTAGTCGACGGCAGCTACCACAGCGTCGATAGTTCCGAGCTGGCGTTCAGGCTTGCGGGGCGGATCGCGATGCACGAGGCGCTCGCCGCCGCGCAGCCGCATCTCCTCGAGCCGATGCACAAGCTGACGGTCGTCTGCCCGTCGAGCGCAACCAGCCGGATCACCTCGGCGGTCGCTGGCCGCCGCGGCCAGATGCTCGGCATGGGGCCCCGCGATGGGTGGACCGGCTGGGACCGCATCGACGCGCTGATCCCCGAAGCCGAGCTATCCGGCCTGGAAGCTGAGCTGAGGTCGCAAAGCCAGGGGCTCGCCACCTATGAGGCCCAGTTCGACCATCTGGCCGAGCTCAACGGGCCGCTCGCCGAGAAGGTGATCCAGCAACGGGTGCCGGAACCGGCCTAAGCTAGAGAGTCACTTCCTCGAAGCCGCGCAGCTTTACGAGGCGGTCGAGCTCGACCAGGGTCGCGAGCAGGCTTTCCATGCGGTTGAGCGGCCACGCATTGGGCCCGTCGGACCTGGCGTTCGCCGGGTCGGGATGCGTCTCCATGAACAGTCCGGCGATGCCGACCGCGACCGCGGCGCGCGCCAGCACCGGCACGAACTCGCGCTGGCCGCCCGAGCTGGTCCCCTGCCCGCCTGGAAGCTGCACACTGTGGGTCGCGTCGAACACCACCGGGCAGCCGGTGTCGCGCATGATCGCCAGGCTGCGCATGTCGCTGACCAGATTGTTGTAGCCGAACGAAGCCCCGCGCTCGCACACCATGATCGTGTCGTCGTCGACCCCGGCGGCCCGAGCGGCGCCGCGCGCCTTGTCGACGACATTCTTCATGTCGTTTGGCGCCATGAACTGCGCCTTCTTGATGTTGACCGGCTTGCCCGAGGCGGCGACGGCATGGATGAAATCGGTCTGCCGGGCGAGGAAAGCCGGCGTCTGGAGGACGTCCACGACCTCGGTCACGGGCCCGATCTGGGCGATGTCGTGGACGTCGGTCAGCACCGGCACGCCGACCGCATCGCGAACCTTTTCGAGGATCCGCAATCCCTCCTCCATGCCGGGTCCGCGATAGCTCTTGTCACTACTGCGGTTGGCCTTGTCGAAGCTCGATTTGAAGATGAACTGGACCCCGATCCGGTCGGTGATGCCCTTCAGCCGCTCGGCGGTGCGCAGCTGCAAATCCTCGCTTTCGACCACGCATGGCCCGGCGATCAGGAACAGGGGCTGATCGAGCCCGATGTCTTGTCCAAGCAGCTTCATCGCGCCGCGTTAGCCGACGACGCCCGCCGCCGCCACCGTGAGCAGAAAGCTGGGCGAGTTGAGCCGGGCCGCAAGGTGATCGACGGCATGGACGCGCGCGGACATTGGCTGTAATCGAAAGTTATATGCCGGCGACCAAGCGTGCGGACGTATGGGTGCTCCTGGGTCCGCACCGTGGGGACAACCACCAGGTGCTGGCGCTTGCCGAGGGCCTCGGCGTCCCGTTCCGTCCGATCCAGATGCGCTACCGCTGGTTCGCTCACGTGCCGGCGGCGCTCCGCAGCGTCGCAATTTCGCAGCTCCTGCCCGAAGCGCGCGCCGAGATCGCCCCGCCGTGGCCGTCGCTCCTCCTCGGCATCGGCCAGCGCAGCGCACCGGTCGCGCGCTTCATCAAGCAGGCGTCCGGCGGCCGCACGACGATCGTGCGGCTCGGCGATCCGATGGTGTCGCCGCGGCTATTCGATCTCGTCATCACCACCACGCAATATGCGGTACGCGAGGCCGAAAACGTGATCCGGCTTCCGGTCACGATCACCAATCCGCCGACCGCGCCCGATGCTGCCGAAGAGCATTGGCTGGCGGCGTTCCCGCGTCCCCGGCGGCTGATCGCCGTTGGCGGCGCGACGTCGCTTTGGCAGCTCAAGCCTTCGGCCATCGCCGAGGCAGCCCGCACCTTGCGGACCATGGCGGAACGCGATGGCGGCTCGGTGATCGCGGTCACTAGCCCGCGCACGTCTTCGAGGCTCGCCGCCGCCGCGCGCGCCGAGCTCGGACCGCTGGCCGTCGTCGAGGGCAGCTTCCCCCGCTACAATGCGCTGCTCAGCGCGGCGGACGAGATTCACGTCACCGGCGACAGCGTGTCGATGCTTTCCGAAGCGGTGGCAGCGGGCAAGCCGGTCGGCCTGATCCCCCTCGACCTGAACCCGATCGGGCAGTTGTTACAGGTGATCGAAGAGCTTCGTGGGCGGCGGTTTCGAATCCGCGACCTGAGGAAATTTTGGGACGACCTCGGCGCGCGCGGACTCGTGGGAACGATCGAGGACCCACGCTGCGGCAAGCTCGACGCCGATCCGCTCGAGACCGCCTGCGCCGCGGTTCAGGCCGCGCTCGAAGGCCGCCTTCCCGAAACGGTCGTGCGAGTCAGGGTTCCCGCCGGCCGACGCGCCCCGCAACCGGCGGCGGGCTAGGCGAGCCCCTCGATCGCCGCCACTGGCCGCCACTCACCGAGCCCATAGCGTTCCGCGAAATCGGCCGGAAACGGGGCACCCTCGTTGATCCCGCCGCTGACGAAGACCGCGTCGAAGCCCATCCGCGCCGCGCCGAGGATGTCGGTCTGAAGCCCGTCGCCGACCGCCAGCACTTCGTCCGCCGGCGGATCGCCGGCGAGGTGCAGCGCATGGCGATAGATCGTGTCGTACGGCTTGCCGTACCAGGTCACGCGGCCGCCAAGCCCTTGGTAGATGTCCGCGATCGCGCCAGCGCAGGCTTCGATGAGGCCACCCCGCACCACCATCCGGTCGGGGTTGAGGCAGTGCATGTGAACATCGCGGTCGGCCCAGCGCTCGAGGTCTGGACGATAGTCCTCGGGGTTCGGTCGCTCCTCGGTGATGCCGGTGCAGGCGAGGTCGGTGAAGTCGTCGCCTTTGGCCAGCCGGACGCCGCGCCCTTCGAGGATCGCCCAGTCGCCGCGCGTGCCGAGGAAACCCACCGGACGACCGAGCGCATTGAGCGCCTCGATCCCCGCCTCGCCGCTGGTCGCGATCGCGTCCCAGCAGATGCGCGGCAGGCCCATTCGCTCAAGCTGCCCGCTGACCGCCTCGGCGGTGCGCGGCGCGTTGGTGATCAGGATCACGCACCGGCCCTGGTCGCGCCATTGGCACAGCCGCTCTGCCGTGCCGGGATAGAGCGTCACGCCGTCATGCACGACCCCCCAGACGTCGCACAGGATCAGCCGGTACTTGGGGTCGAGCGCGTCCAATGGGCTCATTCGAGGCCCGCTTGTGCAAGCGCCTGCTCGATCGGCGCGACGTCCTCCGGATTGTTGAGTTCGCGCAAGGCGAAGGACGGCGGCGTCACCTCCACAACCGCGACCGGAACGCCGGCGTCGAGAAAGCGGAGCTGCTCGAGCCCTTCGAGCGTCTCGAGCTCGCTCGGCGGCGTCTTTGCGTAAAGCTCAAGCGCGGCTGGGCGGTACGCATAGACTCCGACATGAAGCCGCATCGGCGACATCTCGTCCTCCAACGCGCCCGCAGGCAAATGCGGAATGAGCCGCTTGGAGAAATAGAGCGCGCGCCCATTCGAATCCGTGACGACTGTGGTTCCCCCAACCCTCCCCGCGGCTTCTTCGGCCCGTAGCGCGCGCACCTCATCGCTGCGCAGGCGCAAGGCGGGGGTTGCGACCTGCGCGTCCGCATCTTGCGCCATGCGATCGATCAGAACCTCGACGAAGCCCGGCGGCGTCAGCAGCGCATCACCCTGGAAGTTGATCACCAGGTCGACATCGTGCAGCTGCCCCAGCGCCTCCGCACAGCGCTCGGTGCCGTTGCGGCACTCGCTCGACGTCATGATCACGCCAACCTTGGAAGCCTTGCACGCATCCGCAATGCGCTCGTCGTCGGTTGTCACGAAGACGCCGGATACTCCGGCTACTCTCCGCGCCGCCTCGACGCTTCGCTGGATCAGCGGCTTGGCCGCACCGCCCGCGCCTTTCAGTTCGACCAACGGCTTTCCCGGGTAGCGCGACGATTGGTAGCGCGCCGGGATCAGGATCGCGACGTTCATCGAGCGGCGGGGCAATCGTGGATGTGCAGGACGCCGACGGGCTTCTTGCCGCGGCCGTCCTCCTTGACCACGAACAGGGCCGTGATCTTGTGCTCGTCGAACAGCACCAGCGCGTCGTCGATGAGGTCGTCCGGGCGCAGCGTCTTTGGGTCGCGGGTCATGAACTCGCCTGCATTATGGTCGAGCCCGCGTTCAATGTTGCGGCGAAGGTCGCCGTCGGTGATGACGCCGATCAGATAGCCTGAAGCGTCGGTCACCCCGATCACGCCGAGCCGCTTGACCGACATTTCGACGACCGTGTCGTGCATCGAGCTGTCTTCGCGGGTCAGCGGCAGCGATTTGCCGCCGTGCATCAGCCGCCGCACTGGCTTGAGCCTGGCGCCGAGCGAGCCGCCGGGGTGAAGCCGGCCGAAGTCGGTGCGGGTCACGCCTTTCTGCCGCATCACCGTCATCGCCAGCGCGTCGCCGAGCGCCAGCGCCATGGTCGACGAGGTCGTCGGCGCGACCGATTCCGGCCCCACTTCGGGCCAATGCGGCAGCACCAGCGACGCCGTACCCGCAGCGGCGAGCATCGTGCCGGCATGACCAGTGATCGCGATGATCGGAATGTGCCCACACTGGAAATGATCGATCACCGGCTCGAGCTCGGCGGTCTCGCCGCTTTGCGAGATGAGAATTGCGACATCGCCCTCGGCCGCCATGCCGATGTCGCCGTGGATCGCTTCGGCAAGATGGAGGAATACGGCGGTCGTCCCGGTCGAGGCGAAGGTCGCGGCGATCTTGCGCGCCACGTGCCCCGACTTGCCGAGCCCGCTGACGATCAGCTTGCCCTTGCACGCGCAGATGAGCTCGACGGCTTTCTCGAACGGCGCGCCGAGCTGGTCGGCCAGCGCATCGAGCGCGCGCGCTTCGTCGTGGAGGATCGCCTGCCCGAACTCGAGGACGCCGATCGGTGAACTGCGGTCTGCTGCCATGGGCCGACACCTAGCCACGCGCCGCGCGCCTGTGAAGCTTGACGACCGCGGCGCCGCAGGCTTGGGTCGTGCGTTCAAGGGGAACCCAATGGCCAAGCGACTGACCCGCTACATCCTGATCGCGCTGGTGCTCGGCGTCATTACCGGCTGGGTCATCAATGCCGCGATAGACGACGGCACGGCCGAAAGCGCCGCCCGCCTCAAGTCGATCGCCGACTATTTGAGCATCGTGACAGCGCTGTTCCTGCGCCTGATCAAGATGATCATCGCGCCGCTCGTCTTCTCGACCCTGGTTGCCGGCATCGCCCACATGGGCGACATCGCGGCGCTGGGCCGCGTCGGCCTGCGTTCGATCCTATGGTTCGTGCTGGCGACCTTCGTCTCGCTGACGCTCGGACTAATTTTGGTCACGGCCCTTCACCCGGGAGTCGGCCTCAACCTTCCTCTGCCTCCGGCGACGGCGGCGAGCGGGGTCGAGACCGCTGCGTTCAACCTCAAGGATTTCATCAGCCACGTCGTGCCGCAGTCGATTTTTGAGGCGATGAGCGCGAACGAGATCCTGCCGATCGTGGTGTTCTCAGTCTTCTTCGGAGTCGCGCTGACGGCGATCGGCGAGAAGGGAAAGCCGTTGGTCCGCGGCGTCGAATCGCTCGTCCGGGTTATGCTCCAGGTGACCAATTATGTGATGCGCTTCGCGCCCTTCGCGGTATTCACCGCGGTCGCCAGCGCGCTGGCCGAGCGCGGGCCGCAGATCATCATGACCCTGGGCAAGTTCGTCGGCAGCTTCTACCTTGGCTTGCTGATCCTGTGGGCGGTGCTGATCGGCGCCTGCTTCGTCATCGTCGGACCGCGCACGCGCCACCTGGTGCGATACATTCGCGATCCCGTCGTGCTCGCTTTCTCGACCGCCTCGAGCGAGGCGGCTTACCCGCGTACCCTCGAGGAGCTTGAGCGGTTCGGCGTTCCGCCGCGCATTGCCAGCTTCGTCCTGCCTCTGGGCTATTCGTTCAACCTCGACGGCTCGATGATGTACATGACCTTCGCGTCGATCTTCATCGCGCAGGCCTATGGCATCCACCTCAGCCTCGGCCAGGAAATCACCATGCTGCTGGTGCTGATGATCACCTCGAAGGGCATGGCCGGGGTACCGCGAGCGAGCCTGGTGGTGATTGCAGCGACTCTGTCGATGTTCAGGATTCCGGAAGCGGGGCTGCTGTTGATCCTTGCGGTCGACCATTTCCTCGACATGGGCCGGTCGGCGACCAACGTCGTCGGCAATGCCGTCGCTGCGAGCGTCGTTGCGCGATGGGAGGGCGATCTCGGTCCGGCGTTATCGCCCGATATCGAAGCCGCGCACGCCGCCTCACGTCGCGCAGAGCCCCGCAAAGCGGGCTGACCTGATGCTGGCGATCACTGGAATCGAGCTTCTGCCGCCGGCGCCGCTGTTCCTTGCCTTCGCGCTCGCCGGACTTGCGCTCAACTTCGTTCCGGGCGCCGACATGACCTTCGTCATTGCCAGCGCGGCGCAGGGCGGGCGCCGCGCCGGCATCATTGCCGCGCTGGGAATCGGCGGCGGCACTCTGGTTCACATCCTCGCCGCGGTCCTTGGCCTATCCGCGCTGCTGGCGGCCTCGCAGACCGCGTTCACGATCATCAAATGGATCGGCGCGGCCTATTTGATGTACCTCGCGGTATCGCTGCTCTTGGCCGATGGGCAATCCCGGGGAAAGCTCGATCGGCATGGCCAGACCGGCTGGCGGCTGTTCCGCGCTGCGGCGCTCGTCAACCTGCTCAATCCCAAAGTCGCTTTGTTCTTCCTGGCCTTTCTGCCGCAGTTCATTGATCCCAACGCGACCGTTCCCGGGCTCCAAATCCTGTGCCTCGGCCTGTGGTTCGATGTGGTCGGCACGATCGTGAACATCGCAGTCGCGCTCGTCGCCGCGAGCACTGCCGAGCGTCTGCGCAACGTGTCGTGGATCGGTCGGGCGGCGCGATATGTTGCCGCCACGGCAATGGGCGGCCTCGCGCTGCGGCTGGCGCTCGCCGAGCGCCGTTAGCCGAACGGCCGGTCGATGCTTGGCGGCGGTTGGGTGAAGAACTTCGGCCCGCCCGCGGTCATGTGCCAGCAATCCTCGATGCGAACCCCGAATTTGCCCGGGATATAGAGGCCCGGCTCGTCCGAAAAGCACATGCCGGGCGCGAGCGGCGTGGTCTCGCCGTGGACGAGATAGACCGGCTCGTGAACCTCCATGCCGATGCCGTGGCCGGTCCGGTGCGGCAGTCCGGGCAGGCGGTAGCCCGGTCCGAAGCCCCAGCTTTCGTAGGTGCGGCGCACCGCGTCATCGACACTGCCGGCGGGAACGCCCGGCTTGGCCGCGGCGATCGCGATCTGCTGTCCGCGATGGACCTGGTCCCACAGCTTGCGTTGCTCCGCCGTCGGGTCGGCGCCGAACACGAACGTCCGGGTGATGTCGGCCTGGTACCCGTGGATCGCGCTTGTGCAATCCATCAGCACGACCTTGCCGCGCCGGACGACTTGCGGCTTGTGGCTGCCGTGGGGGTAGGCCGAGGATTCCCCGATCAGCACGAGCCCGCCATCGTACGCCGAGCCGTATTTCTTATGCGCGGCGGCGATCATCGCGTCGATGTCGGCCTGGGTCATGCCTTCGCGGGTGCGCTCGCCGGCGTAGCGGAGTGAGGCGAGCATGATCTCGTTCGCCGTCTGCATCAGCGCGAGCTCGGCCGGCGACTTGATCATCCGGCAGCCGCGCACGACGGGATTGGCGCTGACGACGCGGATGGCCGGGAGCTGCTGCCTCAACCGATCGAGAATGAAATAGCGGTCGGTCTCCTCGAAGCCGATGCGGGTGATTTTCTTGTCGCGGAGGAAGCCGGCAACCAGCTTCAGCGGCTCCTCGTCCTCGTTCCACGTCCGGATTTCGGCCGGAATCGACAGGCTTTCCGCGACCGACGGCCGCTCGAAGAACGGCGTGACGATGATCGGGTCGCCCACGGCCGGAATCACCGCGGCGGTCAGCCGCTCGGAGCGCCACCATTGCACGCCGGTAAAATAATCGAGGCTTGCGCCCGGCTCGACGATGATCGCGCCGATCCCGTTCCGCGCCATGAGCGCGCGCGCTTTGGCGAGGCGCTGCAGCCGCTCCGCCGGGCCGATCGGCGGCGGAATCGGGATCGACGGAAGCTCGGCGGCGGCCTGCGCGAACGCACGGTCTAACGGCAGTGCCATCGTCGCCACGAACGCGCCCGTGCCCTTGAGGAATCCGCGCCGGCGGATGGTTGAATGGATCATGCTTCCCCTCCTGCGGCGCACTGTTGCACGGCGGGATGCAATCGGCCAGCAGGCCCGCTCCCATGTTCGATTCGCTTTCCCACGACGGCGTGAAGCGCCCTGGCGCGCGCGAGATGACGGTGATGCTCGCCGGGCTGATGGCGCTCAACGCGTTCGCGATCGACGCGATGGTGCCGGCGCTTCCGGCGATCGGCCGCTCGCTCGGAGTGGCGCAGGAGAACCACCGCCAGCTCGTCGTGGTCGCTTATTTCGTCGGCTTCGCATCAACCCAGCTCTTCTGGGGGCCGCTCGCCGACCGCTTCGGCCGCAAGCCGATCCTCGGGGTAGGAATCGCGCTGTACATCCTGTTCGCGCTGCTGTGCGCATTCGCGGGGAGCTTCCCGCTGCTGATCGCCGGGCGGGTGGCGATGGGCGCGTCGGCGGCGGTGACCCGCGTGCTGGTCGTGGCGATGGTCCGCGACCTGTTCGAGGCCGAGGCGATGGCGCGGGTGATGAGCCTGGTGTTCATGACCTTCATGCTGGTGCCGGTGCTCGCGCCGAACATCGGCCAGGCGATCCTCTATGTGGCGTCGTGGCGGGCGATCTTCGTCGTGCTCGCCGGTTACGCGCTGGCGATGCTCGCCTGGTCGTCGTGGCGGCTGCCGGAGACGCTGCACCCGGCGTTCCGCCGCTCGCTTCGCTGGAGCGAGATGACAAGCGCGGTGCGACTGACGGTGCGCGACCCGCTGTCGCGCGGCTACACCATCGCCACCACGATCATGTTCGCGGCGCTTGTCGCATACATTTCGTCCATCCAGCAGATCGTGTTCGACGTGTTTGGCGAGGGCCGATACATCGGGCTGGTGTTTGCGGCAATTGCGGCGCCGATGGCTCTTGCTTCCTGGACCAACAGCCGGATCGTCGAACGCTACGGGTTGCGCCGGGTCGGGCATAGCGCGGCCGCAGCGCTGATGCTGGTCACCGCAGTCCATGCGGCGCTCGCCATGGCGGGCGGCGAAACACTGCCGGGCTTCGTCATCCTGCAGGGGCTGACGATGTGCTGCTTCGCCCTCGCCTCCTCGAACCTTGGAACGCTGGCGATGGAGCATATGGCGCCAATCGCGGGGACCGCTTCGTCCGTGCAGGGCGTGGTCAGCACCTTGGGAGCCGCCGTCCTCGGCTTCCTGATCGGACAGTCGTTTGACGGCACCGTTACTCCGTTCGCCGTCGGAACGGCGGCATGCGCCGCGCTCGGTTTCGTCATTATCGTCCTCACCGAGCCCAAGCGGTTGTTCGAGCGGCTCCCCGCGGGAGTGGACGAGGAGCCGCCGTGCATCGCCGAGGATTTCGGCTGAACTATTCGGCCGCGACCTCGTCGCCGTCGCCGTCGTCCGGACCGCCGCCGACCATCAAGGCCTCGCCGACTTCCTCGGTGCGGCCGCGGATCGCGTTTTCGATGCGCTGGGCGACGTCGGGATTTTCCTTGAGATAGACCTTGGCGTTCTCGCGGCCCTGGCCGATGCGCACGCTGTCGTAGCTGAACCACGAGCCCGACTTCTCGACCAACCCGGCCTTGACCCCGAGGTCGAGGATCTCGCCGACCTTGGAGACGCCTTCGCCGTACATGATGTCGAACTCGACCTGCTTGAACGGCGGCGCGACCTTGTTCTTGACCACTTTGACCCGCGTCGTGTTGCCGACGATATCGTCGCGGTCCTTGATCTGGCCGGTGCGGCGGATGTCGAGCCGCACGCTGGCGTAGAATTTGAGCGCGTTGCCACCGGTCGTGGTTTCGGGATTGCCGTACATCACGCCGATCTTCATCCGCAGCTGGTTGATGAAAATGACCATGCAGCGCGAGCGGCTGATCGAGCCGGTGAGCTTGCGCAGCGACTGGCTCATCAGCCGCGCCTGGAGGCCGACATGGCTATCGCCCATCTCGCCCTCGATCTCGGCGCGCGGAACCAGCGCCGCGA
The DNA here is from genome assembly GCF_045810705.1 of Sphingomonas sp. Classification (GTDB taxonomy): domain Bacteria; phylum Pseudomonadota; class Alphaproteobacteria; order Sphingomonadales; family Sphingomonadaceae; genus Sphingomicrobium. The sequence continues at coordinate 59,411 of NZ_JBJMVI010000020.1, forward strand.
CCGAATCCACCACCAGCACGTCGATCGCGTTCGAGCGCACCAAAGTATCGACGATCTCGAGCGCCTGCTCGCCGGTATCGGGCTGCGACACGATCAGCTCGTCGATGTTGACGCCCAGTTTCTTGGCGTAGCCCGGATCGAGCGCATGCTCGGCATCGACGAACGCCGCGGTGCCGCCGTTCTTCTGCGCTTCGGCGATCACATGCAGCGCCAAAGTCGTCTTGCCCGAGCTCTCGGGCCCGTAAATCTCGATCACCCGGCCGCGCGGCAGGCCGCCGACACCAAGCGCGATGTCGAGCCCGAGGCTGCCCGAGGAGATCGTCTCGACCTCCATCTTCTCGCGGCTGCCGAGCCTCATCGCCGAGCCCTTGCCGAACGCGCGGTCGATCTGCGCAAGCGCGGCCTCGAGCGCTTTCTGACGATCCGTGCCGGAACTTTCCAAGTTACGCGATTCCAATGTGCTGCCGATGACTTTGAGCTGCGCTGCCATGTCCCCTGTCTCCGTTCAAGCGTCAATCAAAAGCGGCCGAGCCCCGCCTGGTGAGAAGCTTCGTGTACCGCGTTTGTTCGATGAGAACAAGTGGGGAACATCGGCAACGTGGTCATGGCCGTCACGAAGTAAATTCGTGACGTCGATCGGGCTCGCTTCGCGACCGTCGTCGGGGAATTGTTCGCTTCAGGTCCATCATTAGGCGACCTGGCGCGATCTCGCCGAAGATTTCGGTTTCGATCCGCTTGCGCTTGAGATCAAGGTAGGTCCCGGCTCAAGGCCGGGTGACGGCGATTACGGCGGCGTTAGCGTCACGTCCCCTGCCCCGGTCCCGCCGTCCTCGCCCGCGTCCGGGCGCTTGTCGAACACCTCGTCGATGATGCCGAAGGCCTTGGCCTCGTCCGTCTCGAGGAACTTGTCGCGGTCCATCGCTTTCTCGATCTCCTCGAGCTTCTGGCCGGTGTATTTGGCGTAAAGCTCGTTGAGGCGGGCGCGCATGCGCAGGATCTCGCGCGCCTGGATCTCGATGTCCGCGGCCATGCCCTGGGCGCCGCCCGAGGGCTGGTGGATCATGATCCGGCTGTTGGCGAGCGCGACGCGCATCCCGGGCTCGCCCGCGGCGAGCAGAAAGCTGCCCATCGATGCGGCCTGGCCGATGCACACCGTGCCGACCTTGGGGCGGATGTATTGCATGGTGTCGTGGATTGCGAGGCCCGCCGTCACCACCCCGCCCGGCGAGTTGATGTACATCGAGATGTCCTTCTTCGGATTCTCGGCCTCGAGGAACAAAAGCTGGGCGGTGATCAGCGAGGCCATATGGTCCTCGATCGCGCCGGTGACGAAGATGATCCGCTCGCGCAGCAGCCGCGAAAAGATGTCGAAGCTGCGCTCGCCCCGGCTGGACTGCTCGATGACGATGGGGACGAGCTGCGAGAGGATGTCTTGATGGTCGGTCACTTGTGGCTGGTTCCTGGGCGGTTGTGGCTCGGGACTACATCGGGCGGATCGGCGCAAGGTTCAAGCGGCCGATCTACAAGAAAGGGCGGCCCGATCTCCCGGACCGCCCTCCCTGTTCTGGCGCTGCCTTAATTGCCGCGCTCGCCCCGCTGCGCCGGAGGTGCCGGGGGCGGTGGCGGTGGTGGCGGTGCCGGCAGTGGCTCGACCGCCGGCGGCGGCGGTGGCGGTAGCGGCACATAGGCCGGCGGCGCCTCGTGCCTGGGACCCATCTTGTAGGAGATGCGTCCGTAATAGAATTGGCCGGGCACATCGTAGGTCGTCGGGTCGTAATTGTTGATGCTGCAGGTGAAGCAGCCCGGCGGATCCTTGTCGGTGAGGTTGTTCCCGCCGACGGTCAGCGTGATCTGGTGGTCCATGATCGGCGGAGTCCAGTTGAGCTGAGCATCGACGTAGAAGCGGCTGCCGAGGACGTTGCTCAGCGCACCGGAACCGAAGAGGGGCGTCAGGCTGAATTCCGTCACCTTGGCGATATAGCGGCCGGTGACCGAGGCATTGAACCCGCCCAGAGTCCAATCGAGTGTCGCATTGCCTTTGAACCTCGGATAGGCTTGGTCGGGGCTGCCGCGCTCCGTCCCCCTGCGGTTGATCACGAACACGCCGAGCCCACCGTTGGTTTGGGTGACGACATATTTGAGCAGCCACGAGCCGTTCGCCGTCAGGCCGAACCGGCCGATGCCGGTCAGAGGCGTGCGGTAGGTCAGGTTCGCGTCGATCGAGCGGGTGTGGATGCTGGCCAGGTTCTGCAGCGTCCCGTCAATCTCATTGACGAAGCCGTTGGGGGTGCGGATCACGAGATTGCAATTGACCCTCACCAACGCGCAGTTCTGGAGTGTCAGGCCGGGATCGAGCCCGGCGATTGCGTTCTTGATCTTGATGTCGTGATAGTCGCCCTCGACGCTGAACGCGTGGCCGCCGAATGCGGTGGAGTAGACGGCGCCGAGATTGAGGCTCTTCGAAGTCTCCGGCCTCAAGTTGCGGTTGCCCTGGGTGATCACCGGCAGCTGGCCCGGATCCTCCGCATAGCTGCCGCTCGCGGGGACGCCGTTGAAGATGCAGTTGGCCCTGGCGGTGGCGCTGGTCTGCCACGGGTTGCCGGCCTGGTTCGAGCAGGGGTCAGCAACCGGAAGGTCGTAGCGCGACCGGGCACCGAACAACTCACCCAGCGTCGGAGCCCGGAACCCGGTCGAGTAAGCGGCGCGGAAGAGCAGATCGTGGACCGGCTTCCACAGACCGTTGATGGTGTAGGTCGTGGACCCGCCGCTGGTTGAATAATGCGAGTAGCGAGCAGCGCCGTTGGCCTCGAGCGAATAGATGCCCGGAATTTCCTTGGCGATCGGGATTCTGACCTCACCATAGACTTCGTTGACGTTGTAATGGCCGCGTGCCGGCAAGGCGGGAATGTCGGCGCCGAGGCCGGCCGAGACGATCGGGTCCGGCGTGAAGCTCGCGCTCTGGTAGCGATGCTCATAGCCGATCGCGACCGCGAGCGGGCCGGCCGGCAGGTCGAACAGGTCACCGCTGAGGTTGACGCTGTTGTCCCAAAGATGCTGGTCGCTCTTGTCGTGCTCGGTGAACTGAATCCAGTCGAGCATCGGCTGGGTGATCGACCCGGCGCCGCCGAACAGGTTCAGCGGCACGCAGGGCGCGGTGCAATTGGCCACCGGACCAATTGCCTGAGCAACCCGGTCGGCGCGGACGTTGCCGGTGAAGGCCTGGCGCGCCTGGTTGATTCCCAACGTCGTGTTGACGTCCCAATACCATTGGCGCTCGCCGGCATGAAACGAGCCGTCGAGGGTTCCGGTCGCGGAATAGGTGTCGACATGCTGGTGGAAGTCGCGCTGGCCGGCTTCGATCAGGCGGCGGGCAATGAACACATAGTTGGGGGTCAGACCGTTCGAGGTGCCATTGGGATTTTTTCCCGATTGCAGCGTCACGCCGAATGGGTTGAACGGATTGGTGACGTCGATCGACAGCGTATCGAACAGGCTGCCAGCGCCGTTGCCGGCATCGGGGCCGATGAAGAGCGGCTCGAACGCCGCCTTGTTCTCGGATTCGCGGTGACCGTAGAGCGCCTTGATGCGCAAGTTCACCGAATCGCTCAGCGCGCTCTTGGTGCTGACCCAGACGCCGTAGCGCTTCGACGGCGTCAGGATGTACTGGTAGGGCGCGAAGTTGAACTTATCGGCGTTGGTGAAAGTCCGCAGCTCTGCCAGAGTCGGAGTGCTGTCTGGCGGGTTCGTCGGCGTGAAATTGCCGAACGGCGTGCCGGCGATCGGCCCCGCATCCGTCCGTGTTTCGAAACGACCGCCGGCCGAAGCGCTGCTGCAGCCGCCTCCCCCAATGTTGCAGGTCGTCTGTCCGGGATTCGGGAATTGCGAGATCGAGCGGTCGCGCGAGAACACCGGCTCCTGCTTGGCGTAGTTGGCGCCGAACACGATGCTGGTCCGGTTCGCCTGGATTCCGTAGCTCGCCTGGTAATCCTGGGTCTTGCCGTCGCCTTGACGGAACTGACCGTATTGCGCCGAGGCGCGCAGGCCCCTCTGCTGCTGCACGGTGATGACGTTGACGACGCCGGCGATGGCGTCCGAGCCGTAGAGCGGCGAGGCGCCCGCCTGGAGCACTTCGATCCGTTCGATCATGTTGATCGGAATCGTGTTGAGGTCGACCGAGCCGGGAATGCCGCTGGCGCTGGTGCCGTTGACGAAGCGCAGGCCGTCGACCAGCACCAGGGTACGGTTCGAGCCGAGATAGCGAAGGTCGATCGTCGCCGAGCCCGCGCCGACGCCGCCGCCGTCCGGCGGGTTGCCGAGGTTGCCGCTGGCGTTGACCTTGGTGTTGAGGCCGCCGGCAGCGCTCGGGACGCGTTGAAGCACGTCGGCCACCGCCGACAGGCCCGTCTTGTCGATCGCAGCCTTGTCGACGAACACCACCGGGGCGTTCTGGCTGAGCGGGTCGCGGCGGATGCGCGATCCGGTGATGACGATTTCCTGGCTGCTAACCGCAGTGACCGGCGTCGTCTGGGATGGGACGACCGGCTGCGCCGCGACCGCACCCGTTGCAGTCGCTACTGCGGAAAGCGCCACACCGGCGCGAAGAATCTCAGACCGTTTCATGCAATCCCCCTTGTGTCGACGCCGATCCAGGATGTGGAAAACCCTAGTCAGTAATGGGGGATTCCTAACCGAGATGAGGAATCGGGGGAACGGAAACTGTCACGCATGCGACACAATTGTCAGCTGCTGATGCAAAACAACGACAGTTACTGCGGAGCCGCTAACGAAAGATAATAGAGGCGCCTGACCTCGCGCCGGCCGCGGGTCACGGTGTCGAGGATGAGCCCGCTGAAGAAGCACAGCACGGCGACGATGATGATCCCGGTGACGAGGATCGCCGTCGGAAAGCGCGGCACCAGCCCGGTCTGCAGGTAAGTCGCGACCAATGGAACCGCGAGCACGACGGCCAGCGCCAGCAAGATTGCGCCGATCCCGCCGTAAAAGAGCACCGGCCGCTCGATCCGGTACAAGGTGACGATCGTCTTCAAGATCCGCCAGCCGTCCGACCAGGTCGACAGCTTCGACTGCGAGCCTTCGGGCCGTGCGGCGTAGGCGGTCTCAACTTCGCCGACCGGCATCCGCAATTCGAGCGCGTGGACGCTGATCTCGGTCTCAATCTCGAACCCCGAGCTCAGCACCGGGAAGCTCTTCACGAACCGGCGCGAGAACACCCGGTAACCGGAGAAAATGTCGCTGAAGCTGCGGCCGAAGAGGCCCGCGAGAAGGCCCGTGAACAGCTGGTTGCCCATCGCATGGCCGCGCCGGTACGCGTCCTTCTCCTCATGCCGCCGCGTGCCGACCACCATGTCGAGCTGCTCGGCCAGCAACAAATCGACCATCGCCGGGGCCGACTTCGGATCGTAGGTGAGGTCGCCGTCCGCCATGACGTAAACGTCGGCGTCGACGTCCGCGAACATCCGCCGCACAACATGGCCCTTGCCCTGCTGGCGCTCGCTGCGGACAATTGCGCCGGCCTTTGCGGCGACTTCGCGCGTGCGATCGCTGCTGTTGTTGTCATAGACGTAGATGGTCGAGCCCGGCAGCGCGGCGCGGAAGCCGGCGATCGTCGCCGCGATCGCCGCTTCCTCGTTGTAGCACGGCAGCAGCACCGCGACTGTGGGCGACTGGACTTTGTTCAACTGGACCCCCGGGACTGACGCGCCAGCTATAGAAGGCATCAAGCCGCGGCGTCGAGACATGCGGTGGTGACATGGAGCAGCCGGAAGTCGCTGGTCATGCCGGTGAGCCTCCACTGATGATCGGGCGGGATGACGAACGCGTCGGCGGGACCGAGCTGGTGATGATCGAGCGCGGCTCGGCCCTCGAGCACGAAACCGAACACTAGTTCGCCGTCATGGGCCTCGAAGCTCATTTCAGAAGCGCCAGCCGGCCGGATAGTCCGGGCTTCCGCGAGCTGTCCGGTCGCTTGTGCGATGATCGTTTCCTGCGCTTCCCCGCCGTTGAACGGCGTCCAGGCGGTCTCAGCGGCGACGTGCCGGAGGAAGCGCTGCGCGCCGAACATCCGCTGCGGCTGCTCGGCGTTCGGCAATTCGAGCTCATGGTCGGCGAAGGTCTCGTGCAGCGCCGGGGCGCTGATCTCGACGACTTCGAGGCCGGCGGAGCTTTCCAGCACGCGATGGCGGATGAGCGGGGGCTGGAGCACCAGGTCTCCCGGCTCCATGACGAAGGGCTCGCCCTGATCCTCATAGACGACGCGCACCCAGCCGCGCCGGACGTAGATCAGCTGCACCAGCACGCGGTGGTAATGGACCCAGTCGGCGACCGGCCCGGCCTGCTGGATCGTGATATGCGAGGCGATCGTGCGCCCACCGAGCCGCCCAGGGATCAGGTCGCGGTAAAGCATACCCGCGCGGCCCTGCCCGGCCGCCGCGCCGGCGCGGGTCACGACGAACTCGGGCACGAACGGGGGCAGGGTCTCGGGCATTGGCGGCGCGGCGGGCAGGGACACGCGCACCGCCTCGCCGTCCTTGCTCAGCACGGCGGTCGCCGGATCGTCGGCCGGATAGATGACGTCGATGCGGAAGCCCTCGCGCCGCAGATCGTCGATCGCGAGGCTCAGGTCCTCGCAGACGATCTCGCGCTCGTTCAAGCCTTCCTGGCCGGCTTCTTCGCTGGCGCCTTCCTCGCGGGGGCCTTGGCCGGTGCCGGTTTGGCTGCGGCCTTCGGCTGCGGCGCCTTGCGGCCCGGCTCATCCTTCAGCGGCTTGGCGGGCTTGGGCTTGGCCGACGCTTTTTCGACCGGACCCTTGGCCGGTTCCTCGGGGACGGGCGCATCCTTGCTCTTGGTTCCAGCCTTGCCCTTGGCGGCCGACTTCTTCGCCTTGGGCGCGGGCGCATGGTCGTGGCCGCAGCCCGGCCCGTGCACATGGCCCTCCTCGGACTCAAGGTCCGCCTCGAGCTGCGCCCGAGTTCCCGTGCGGTCGCTGATTTCGGCGTGCGCGAACAGGAAGTCGACGACCTTGTCCTCGTACAGCGGGGCGCGGAGCTGCGCGGCGAACATCGGTTCGCGCTGGACGAGATCGAGGAAGCGCTTCTGCTCCTCGCCCTGATATTGCGAGGCCGCCTGAACGACCAGGTTACGCATTTCCTGCTCGCTGATCTCGACCCCATTGGCGCCGCCGATCTCCGACAGCAGCAGCCCCAGCCGCACGCGGCGTTCGGCGATATGCCGGTAATCGCCGGCTTCGGCGTCGATTTCTTTGAGCGCCGCCGCGGGATCCTCCTCGTGGCTCGCCTCGTGCTTCAGTTGCGCGACAATGTTTTGAAATTCCGCCTCGACCATCGACGGCGGAACCGCGAAATCGTGGCGGGCGGCGAGCTGGTCGAGCAGCTGCCGCTTCATATGGGTACGGGTCAGCCCGTTGAGCTCCTGCTCCAACTGGCCGCGGATCAGGCCCTTCAGATGCTCGAGGTCATTGAGGCCGAGCGTCTTGGCGAATGCGTCGTCGACCTTGGTATCGGCAGCCGTCTTCACCGACTTGACGGTGACTGCGAAGGTCGCTTCCTTGCCCTTCAGATTGTCGACCGGATAATCGTCGGGGAAGGTGACATTGACCTCCGGCTTGTCGCCGGCCTTGACGCCGATGAGCTGGTCCTCGAACCCCGGGATCAACCGCCCCGAGCCAAGCTCGACCGACATATCGTCGCCCTTGCCACCTTCGAAGGGCGTGCCGTCGACCGTGCCGGCGAAATCCATGACGACGAGGTCGCCCGGCGCGGCCGCATGTTTCCTGGGTGCGTCGTCCCAGCTTTTGTTCTGGCTCGCGAGCTGGCGAACCTGCTCGTCGACCGCGGCTTCGTCGGGCTCGACCGTCAGCCGCTCGAGCTTGAGCCCCTCGATCGACGGCGCCGCCATGTCCGGCAGCGCCTCGAGGCTGACTCGAACCTCGGCGTCCTTGCCCGGCTGGTAGCCGTCGTCGAGCTCGACCTGCGGCTGCAACGCGGGTCGAATCTTCTGCTCGGTGAGAAGCTGCTGGACCCCGTCCTGGACCGCGCCCTGGAGCGCGTCGCCGCGCAGGCTCTCGCCATGCATCTTGCGGATGAGATTGGCCGGCACCTTGCCCGGCCGGAACCCCGGCATGCGGATCTGCGGCGCGATGCGCTTCACTTCCTGGTCGACCCGCGCCTCGATGTCCTCGGCGGGGATGGTCAGCATGAAGGCGCGCTTCAGGCCCTCGTTCTCGGTCTCGACGGTTTTGATGGTCACGTTCCTAAGGTCCTGATGATTCTGGCGTTCGTGCTGGTTGGTGCGGGCGGAGGGACTCGAACCCCCACGGTCTCCCACTTGGACCTAAACCAAGCGCGTCTACCAATTTCGCCACGCCCGCGCCGGACGCTTGAAAGGATGCGGGCCTATAACAGGCATGGCCCCGTGGGCAACCCACGGCAACCCGCCGCGGACCGCGATCGTTGGACTCCTACAGGAGAACCAGCGATGCAGCAGAACCCTCCCGAGCGCCCAGTACCGCCGCCGGCACAGCCCACGCAGCCGGGCCAACCCACCCACGCTCCGCCGGAGGAGCCGGGAGAAAACCCGAACATCGATGTCCCCTCGCCGCCTTCGCCGGGAACTCAGCCGACCACGCCAATCTCGCCGGTCGGATGAAGCGACGCCCGCGCTGAACCACCTCGAATGTCTGCTTTCGACCCATTCCTGCCATTAGCGCAGTGGCAGTGGCAGCTTTCAACCCGTTGCAGACATTAGGCATTCGTGACACCGTCTGTCGTGGCCTACGAACCGCAGACAAGCTGGTCGCTCCTCCGATTTGCGGTTCGCAATTCGTACGGCGACGCAGCAGTTCTGACGGCCTTGTTAGGCTTCGTGCTCTTTATTGCCGCCATGACGGGAAGTCGTCCGCCGCTTTCGCTGATATGGAATCTCACTTGTCTCGCTGGATTCTACCTAATTGCACTCAGCGTACTGGTGCTTCGCTGGTATGCTTACGTCGCTCGCACTAAGCGCGAGGCGCGCAAAAAAGGCTGGGGAGACTAGTTGCCTCACAATGTCAGCTTTCCACCCATTGCGGACATTGTCCAACGGATCGGTTAGACGCGCTGCAGCCGGGCCGACGCGACCAGCGCCTCGAAATCGGGCAGCGCCGCGTCCCAATAATGCGACCGCGCGGCGTCGATCAGGATGAGATAGAGCCTCCCGTCGATCACCGCGCCGACCGCGCGGCCGCGGCGCCACAGCTCGTCGTCGTCGAGATGCTCATAGTCGAGCTGGAACCCATTGGCGCCGAGGAACGGCCGCGGCTGCAGCGACAGCGTGCGGAAATCGACCGAGCCGCCGCGAACGCGGTACAGGCTCTCGATCATCGCCGCGACCTCGGGCGGAGTCATGTCGGAGCGGAACATCGGCACCTGCTGGCTCGCCGAGCGGCGCTGGCGGATCAGCGACTTGCCGTTCTTGAGGCCGGTGACGAAGCTGATCCCGTCGAGCAGCGGGCCGTTGAGCGTCCAGTCCTCGACCTGGCGGATATCCTCGAACAGGATCGGCCGGTGGCGGTTCCACGGGCGCGGGGCGGACACGACCATGGTTTTGTCGCCAACCGATACGCGGCGCACCGGAACCGCCGAATAATCGCTGAACCCATATTCGCCGCCGCCGACGGACGAGCAGGCGGCAAGCGCCAGACTCATGGCGGCGAGCGTCAGTTTCGAAGCCGATTTCAATTGCCCTCTCCTCACCCAGCCATCTGCCGCACCCAGGCGGCGTCGGGCGCGTCGGGCTTCATCGTCAGGTAGCGCGCGAAGGCCGCCTTGGCCTCCGCTCCGCGGCCCTGTTTCATCAGCGATATGCCGTGCCACCGCCACGCGTCGGCCGGCGCGTCGGGATAGGCGACCGCGGCGGCATAGCTCTGCGCGGCGCGCGTCGCGTCGCCCGGCCGGTTGCGCAGGCGCCAGACCTCGCCCTCGTTGAACCGCAGCAGCCCGTCCCAGCCGTCCTGCGCCAGCGTCTCGATCAGATACTGGCTCGCGCCGGGGTCGTTGAGCTTGACCTGGTCGTCGAGCAACATCGGGCGGATCGGGCCGATCGTCGCCAGATAGCGGTCGCGATGCCGGTCATAGACCTTGCCCGGCACGGTCAGCTCGAGCGCGTCGGCCTTGAGGTCGACCAGGCGCGACCCCTCCGACGGGTGGGTGTCGAACAGCCCGCCCTTGTGCCGGTGCTTGCCGCGATAGCGCGCGCTCGCTTCCTCCTCGCCGATCAGCTGCTGCCAGATGGTCGACATGGCCATCGGTTCGTAACCCGCCGCGGCGAGGTTGCGGATGCCGATGGCGTCCGCCTCCGCCTCCATCTCGCGGCTGTAGCGGAACAGCGACAGGATGGTGCCGAGCTCGGCCAGCTGGACGTAGTCGCCGAGATAGACGCCGGCGCCCGCGCCGCCGATTCCGGCGAGCATCGCGCCGATCGAGAAAAGGTCGGTCTTGCGCTTCTGGTCGCGCCACGAACGGATCATGTGCCGGCGCAGGAAGTGGCCGGCCTCGTGCGCGATCACGCCCGCGAGCTGCGCCTCGTCGCGCATCCTCAGCAACAGCCCGGAGAAGACGACCGCGAAACCGGTCGGGAACATCATCGCGTTGAACTCGGGGATCCGCGCCAGATAGATGCGGAAGTCCTTCGCCGCCGGCCCGCCGACGGTGCCGATGAGGTTCTGCAGATATCCAGTGATCCTGGGGTCGGTGATCAGCAGGTTGGAGCCCGCGACCTCCTCCTCGACGCGCTCCATCTCCTTCCACAGGCCGATCTCGTCGCGCTCGGCCGGGTGATAGCCGGGCCCGACCAGCGGGACCATGTCCTGCGGCCGAATGCGTGCCGTCGCGACGCCGGCATGCAGAGCGGCGGCGGCGGCGCCTCCGCCGGCCAGCAGCGAGCGGCGCGTGACTTCAAGGCAGCGGGCGCACATCAGCGGCGCTCCGCCTGGCGCTGGACCGCGCGGCCGGGCTTCATCCGCCCGAGCAGCCGATCGACCATCTGCGCCGCGCCCTGCGGAGTGCGGAGGTCGCCGAACTTGATTCCCGGCAGCTCGCTGCCGGCCGAGACGACGTTGAACCACACGACTTCGCCGGTCTTGAGGTCGACCAGCGACGCATAATCGAGCTGCTGCTGACCGCCGACGTTGGGTGCGCAAAATCCGATGAAGCAGCCGGCGAGGCCGAGCAGTCCGAGCGCCACGCGGCCACCGGACGCCACCTCGTCCTCGGCGTGGAGAAACAAAGCATAATCATAGCCGGTTTTCTGGCCGAGCTTCACCGCGTCCGCACCGAGCGTCCAGTCGAGGCCCTTGCCGCGCTTGGTCGGCAAATAATCGCCGAGATATTTGTGCTGGACGATCGCCTGGTCGACCGCGGAGTTCAGCCGCTCGACATCGGCCAGCTCCTGCTCGCCGACGCCTGGAAGCTGGTTGCGGTGCTCGATGAGCGTGACGTTGCCGCCGCGGGTCGCCTGCTGCGCGCGGAGCGCCTGGACGATGTAGGTGCGCGCCTGCTCGGTCCAGTCGGCGCGCGGCTGAACCATCCCGCCGGTCGTCAGCGACCCCACGGTCACGTCGGGCCGAAGCACCAGCAATTTGTAATCGCCGCTGGGCGGCGTGAACTGCACGTCGGAGAACTGCCGCGTCTGCACGCAGGCGCTGAGCGCGGCGCTTGCGGCGACCGCCGCGGCGAGACTCGATTTCCGCATCCCGACCCTCTCTCAAAGGGCGCGCGAGCGCCCTTTCCCACCATCTTAGTGGACGATCATGCCTGAATCGCTGATGAAAGAAAAGTCTGTCTTTTTAGGTGCTTAGCGCTGACACGCAGCGCCCGCCGGCTCGGGCAGGCAGTGCCCGTCAATCGAGCCCGGAGCGACCGGCAAGCCGATCATCGAGGCGATCGTCGGCATGATGTCGACGGTATCGGCCGAACGCTCGATCGTCGAGCTGGCCGTTCCCGGCCGCCAGAACAGGATCGGAACCCGCCGGTCATAGTCCCACAGGGAGCCATGGGTCGCGATAAAGCGCGTCGTATCCGCGATCGGCGTCACGTCTTTCTTGAGAACGACGAGGAAATCGCCCGAGCGGCCGGCATAATAGCTCGCCCGCACGCGCTGGATCAGGCTCCATGTCTCGGGCGGCGCGGTGGGAACCGGGGTGCGCGCAAGCTGGGCCGCGGTGAACACCGCTTCGACCTGCGGGTGCGCGCGATAGGCGGCGACCGCAGCGCTGAGCAGCCGTGCCCGATCGCCGGCTTTGAGGCCGCGATCGACGTACATGTCGCCGAAGTTGCTGTCGCCGAGCAGGCCGGGGCGGCCGGGAAGGCCGAGCTGGGTGACCAGCTTCTTGCCCATGGCCGCCGCGCCCAGCGCCGGGTCGACCCGAGCAGCCGATGTGACGCCGGCAAGCCGCTCGCGTTCCGGAATGTCCTTTCCGCCGTGATCGGCCGTGAGCACGACCGCATAATTGAACCCGCGGCTGTCGAGCAGCTTGAGGAAATCGCCGACCTCGCGGTCGAGCTCGAGCAGTTGAAGGCACATCTCCTCGCCCTCGGTGCCGTAGGCGTGCCCGACATAGTCGGTCGCCGACAGGCTGATGGCGAGAAGATCGGGGTCGGCGCGGCGGCCGAGCTGCATTTCGTCGACCAGCCCGGCAGCCAATGCCAGCGTGTCGCCATCCAGTTCCGGCGACGCGCGGAAGGCGTTCAGGTCGCCGGCGGCGCGCGCCAGCTGGCCGGAGCCGACCGGCTTGCCGCCTCCCTCGAGCGGAACCACGCGTGCCTTGGCCTGGCAATATGGCGGCGCCTCCAGGGGCGGCCGGGGCTGGGCTAGCGCCGCGGCAAGCGCCGACTGGAACTTGGGCACGGTCCGCGGGACCGCGACTCCGCCAAGATCCGTGTCGAAGGTCTTGCCGTTCCAGTACCAGCGCTGGTCGGGGCGCTGGCCGGTCATCATCACCGCGGCGCGGTCCTTGCCGGCGACCGCGACGCTGCGGCTGCCGGGCCAGCGCGCCTTCATCAGCTCGCCCAGCGTCGGCACCAGCAAATGCCTGGGCGAGACCTTGTAGGCGATCGAGCTGGTGCCGGGCTGGGTCTCGTCCTCGGCGCAATAGACGCTCTTGTCGGACCGGCCGATCGACTGGTCGACCCAGAAATTGTTGATGATCCCGGTGCGCGCCGGATGGTCGCCGGTCAGCAGTGTCGAATGGCCGGGGCAAGTCTCGGTCATCGCGTGGCTTTGATAGCCGTTGCGGAACACGTTGCCGGTCGCCAGGCGAGCGAGCCCTCCGGTAAACTGCGGCCGGTATTCGTCGAACAAATTGGCGGAGAACTGGTCGACCGCGATCACCACGAGGAGCTTGGGCGGCGTCGGCGCCTGCGCTGCGGATTGGGTCGCGAACAGTGCCGCCAAAGCAGCCAAGAACTTCAATTGCATATCGCGATCAGCTCCATCGTCACGCCGGACTTCGATCCGGGGTCTGCCTTCTCTTTGTTACAGAGGAAAGTGAAAAGGCGGATCCCGGATCAAGTCCGGGATGACGGTCATGAGCCCAATTTCGCCCGGAGCCGCTCGTTGACCAGCTGCGGATTGGCCTTGCCGGCCATCGCCTTCATCGTCTGACCGACGAAGAAGCCGAACAGCGCCTGCTTGCCGCCCTTGTACTCCGCGACCTTGTCGGCGTTGGCTGCAAGCACCTTGTCGATCTCGGCGTCGATCGCACCGGTGTCGCTGGTCTGCCTGAGGCCGCGTTCGTCGACGATCCTTGAAGGCGGTTCGCCGGTTTCGAGCATGATCTCGAACACCTGCTTGGCGATGGTGCCCGAAATCGTGCCGTCCGCGACGAGCTTCAAAAGCTCGGCCGCGTGGGCTGGCGATACCGGACTCTCGGCCATCGTCTTGCCGAGACGATTGAGCGCGCCGAACAATTCGGCGACCGTCCAGTTGGCGGCCTGTTTCGGGTCGACGTCGTTGTCGACAAGCGCGTCGAACCAGCCGGCGGTCTCGACCTCGGCGGTCAGCACGCTCGCATTATAGGGCGAAATCCCCATCAGCTCGTAGCGCTTGCGCTTGGCGTCGGGCAGTTCGGGAATCGACTTGCGGCATTCCTCGAGGAACGCGTCATCGAGCTCCAGCGGAAGCAGGTCCGGGTCGGGGAAATAACGGTAGTCGTGCGCATCCTCCTTCGACCGAAGCGACCGCGTCATGCCCTTGTCGGGATCGAACAGCCGCGTCTCCTGGGCGACCGTTCCGCCGCTTTCGATCAGCTCGACCTGGCGCTTCGCCTCATGCTCGACCACCGCCATGACGAAGCGGACGCTGTTGACGTTCTTGGTCTCGGTCCGGGTGCCGAGGTCGTCGCCGACTTTGCGCACGCTGACGTTGACGTCGGCGCGCATCGAGCCCTCTTCCATATTGCCGTCGCACGAGCCGACGTAGCGGAGAATGGATCTGAGCTTCCGCAAATAAGCCCCTGCTTCGGCGGGCGAACGCATGTCCGGCCGCGAGACGATCTCCATCAGCGCGACGCCCGAGCGGTTGAGGTCGACGTAGCTCATGGTCGGGTGCTGGTCGTGCATCAGCTTGCCAGCGTCCTGCTCGACATGGATGCGCTCGATGCCGATGCGCTTGGCGCTGGCGTCGTCCTTCTCGTCGAGCAGCACCTCGACCTCACCCTCGCCGACCAACGGATGATAGAGCTGGCTGATCTGATAGCCCTGCGGCAGGTCCGCGTAGAAATAATTCTTCCGGTCGAAGCGGCTCCAGACATTGATCTTCGCATCGAGCGCCATGCCGGTGCGCACCGCCTGGCGGATGCACTCGCGGTTGGGGACCGGAAGCATCCCCGGCATCGCCGCGTCGACCAGGCTGACCTGCGTGTTCGGCTCCGCGCCGAACGCCGTCGCCGCGCCGGAGAACAGCTTGGAGGCGGTCGCGGTGATCTGTGCGTGGACTTCGAGACCGACCACGACCTCCCACTCGCCGGTATCGCCTTTGATGCGGAAAGGTGTTGCAGTGTCAGCCATGATTACCACCACTTCTCTGGCCGCGCGGTGAAGCCGGCGCGTTCCTCGATGGCAAGGCCAGCGTTGAGGACGATCTGCTCGTCGAGCTCGTTGCCGATGAGGTGGAGCCCAAGCGGCAGGCCCTGCGCGTCGAGCCCGCCGGGGACGCTCATCGCCGGAAGGCCCGCAAGGCTCGCCGGAACCGCGAAGACGTCGTTGAGGTACATCGCAAGCGGATCGCTCATCTTCTCGCCCAGGCCAAACGCCGCCGACGGCGCGGTCGGGGTCAGGATCACGTCGCACTGCTCGAACGCCTTGCGGAAATCCTCCTTGATCAGCGCCCGCACCTTCTGCGCCTTGTTGAAGTAAGCGTCGTAGAATCCGGCCGACAGCACATAGGTGCCGATCATGATCCGGCGCTTGACCTCGGCCCCGAAGCCCGCCTCGCGCGTCGCCGAATACATATCGTCGAGCGTCTTCACGCCCTCCACGCGCAGCCCGTAGCGGACGCCATCGTAGCGCGCGAGGTTGGACGAGGCCTCGGCCGGGGCGATGATGTAATAGGTCGGGAGCGCGTATTTTGTGTGCGGCAGGCTGATCTCGACCGGCGTCGCGCCCGCATCCTTGAGCCATTCGATCCCCTGGTCCCATAAAGCGCCGATCTCGGCCGGCACTCCGTCGATCCGATATTCCCTGGGAATACCGACGCGCTTACCGCTGAGATCGCTGGACAAATTCGCTTCCCACCGCGGCACCGGGAGGTCGAGCGAGGTCGAATCCCTCGGGTCGAACCCGGCCATCGCTTCGAGCAGGATCGCGCAGTCGCGGACCGTCCGCGCCATCGGCCCGGCCTGGTCGAGCGAGCTTGCAAAGGCGACGATCCCCCAGCGCGAGCAACGTCCATAGGTCGGCTTGATCCCGCAAATGCCCGCGAATGCGGCGGGCTGGCGGATCGACCCGCCGGTGTCGGTCCCGGTCGCGCCGGGCGCGATGCCCGCGGACACCGCCGCGGCCGACCCGCCCGACGAGCCGCCGGGCGTCAGCCCGACATTGCTGCCCTTGCGCCGCCACGGGCTGATCACTGGCCCGTAAGCGCTGGTCTCGTTCGACGAGCCCATCGCGAACTCGTCCATATTGAGCTTGCCGAGCATCCCCGCCCCCGCCTTGCGCAGGTTTGCGGTGACATGGCTGTCGTAGGGTGGCCTGAACCCTTTGAGGATGTTGCTTCCCGCGGTCGTATCGACGTTTTTGGTGGCGAACAGATCCTTGATGCCGAGCGGGATGCCGACGAGCGAGGGCAGCTCGCCGTTCCCACGGCGCTGGTCGGCCGCCTCGGCCGCCGCAAGCGCGTCGTCCGGGGTCTCGACGGTGAAAGCATTGAGCGTCCGCGCTGCCGAAACCGCGGCGTTGTACGCTTCCGCAATCTCGCGCGCGCTGAACGCGCCCGACCGGAACCCGTCGCGCAGCTCGGCGATGGTTTTCGCGGTGAGTTCGCTCACAAGCTCCTCCCCGGAACGGGGAGGGGGACCGCGACGCGCAGCGGCGTGGTGGAGGGGGCCCCCTCCGTCAGTCCCGCTTCGCGGGCCTGCCACCTCCCCGTCCCGGGGAGGATCTTTTGAACCGTCTTCACTCGATCACCTTGGGCACGGCGAAAAAGCCGTGCTGCGCTGCCGGTGCATTCGCGAGCACCGCGTCGCGAATGTTCCCGTCATCGACCACATCGTCGCGCAGCCTCAGTTTCTGTTCGATCACGGCGGTCAGCGGCTCGACGCCGTCGGTATTGACCTCGTCCAGCTGCTCGACCCAGCCAATGATCGCGTTGAGTTCGGGCACGAGCCGCTCGAGCTCTTCCTCGCTCATCGCGATCCGTGCGAGCTTGGCGATATGGCGGACCTGTTCGGAACTGACGGACATGGGAGCGGCGGATAGCGGCGGGGTTCCCGAGCGGCAAGCAATCAGCATGCGGCGTTGATCCCTCGCCCCGTGAAGCGGAAATGTATGTTCCGTGGAAAAGCAGACATTACGCACCTGATACAGATTAGAGTTGGGAACGAGCCGGGATTGCGAACGCTGTGGGCCTGTGCCGAGGTTCTATTTCCACCTGATCAACGACATTGACGTGCCGGACCTGGAGGGTGTCGAGTTGCCCGATATCCACGCGGCGCGCGCGCAAGCCATTGAGCAAGCTCGTGGAATGATCGGCGAAATGACCAAGACCGAAGGACGCATCGTGCTCCACCACCGCGTCGATATCGAGGACGAGGACGGGCGCGTGCTGGATTCGGTGATCTTCGGCGATGTCATCACGGTCGAGGATTGAGCACCGGCCTGCAATGCGGACGGTCGGCCCAATCTGTGTTATAGCCGGATATCGCCCCGTCTCTATGTGGGTTCCCGGCGACTGAGAGATGTTCCGCGCTCCCGCCCAGATAAGCGGGAGACGATAATGCCGGATCAAAATACGGGGCCGCCGGGCTCCTCCACGCTGGAGCCCATGCTCCGCAAGCTCGATTATTGGCACAAGCTCGATCGTGCGGATCGCGCGGCTGTGCTCGCGCTTCCTTTCACGGTGAAAACATTTGCCCAGAACCACTATGTGGTCCGCGAGGGCGACTGCGCCACCCAATCGTGTGTGCTGCTGTCCGGCTTCGCCATCCGGAGCAAGATCGTTGCCGAGGGCCATCGCCAGATCGTCGCCATCCACATGAGAGGCGAGCTGGTCGATCTGCAGAACTCGCTGCTGGGACGGGCCGACCACAGCGTGCAGATGCTGACTTCGGGCAGGGTGGCGGCGATCCCGCGCGACGAGATCGCGCGCATCGCATTCGAGCGCCCAGCCGTCGGCCGTGCAATGTGGATCGACACGCTGGTCGATGCCTCCATTTTCCGGGAATGGGTCGCCAACGTCGGCCGGCGCGATGCCCAGACACGCATTGCGCATCTGCTTTGCGAATTTGCCTTGCGGCTGAAGGTCGCGGGACTGGGCGAGCAGACCAATTACGAGTTGCCGATGACGCAGGAGCAACTCGCCGACGCGACGGGTCTCACCGCCGTGCACGTCAACCGCACCCTCATGAGCCTGGGTGCGGCCGGTCTCATCGAACGCAGCAATCCTCGCCGGATCGTCATCGGCGACTGGCGCAAGCTCGCCGAGGCGGGCGATTTCGACAGCAGCTATCTGCATCTGCACGAGGCCGAGCCGGCGCTCGTTCATTAAGGCTCCGCACGCAGACCTCTCGGCCGCCGCAACGGCCGTTGTGCCGCTTGCCCGGCTTGCGGCCCTCCCCTAACCGCGCGCTCAATGTGCGCCCGCCGCTTCCTGATGATCGTCGTCGTGATGACGCTTCTCGTCGTCGCCGGCGCCTTCGCCGTCTATCAGTGGGGCGGGCGAGTGCTGGTCGAGCAGGCGGTGCCCAAGGGCCATTTCGCCGCAGCCCCGGCGGGCAGCGGACCCGATTATGCGCTTGATTCCAGCTGGCTCGCCCGGCGCGGCCTCCCTGGCAACCCGGCCGAGTGGCGTCCGGCAGGGGTCGCCGCCGATGGCCCAGGCAATGCCGCGGTCTTCTTCATCCACCCGACCACCTATCTCGAGACCGACCGCTGGAACGCGCCGCTGGATGCCGGCGGCGAGACCGAGTTCCGCACGCAGCTGTTCGTCCAGAGCCAGGCAAGCGCGTTCAACGGCGTGGGCGAGATCTGGGCGCCGCGCTACCGCCAGGCGGCCTATGGCGCCTTCCTGCTCAAGAGCGACGATGCGCAAAAGGCGCTCGATCTCGCCTACGGCGATGTCGCTGACGCGTTCGACCGGTTCGTCAAGCAAGCCGGAGACCGCCCCATCATCCTCGCCGGCCACAGCCAGGGCGCTCTCCACCTCGAGCGCCTGGTGCGCGAGAAGGTCGCGGGCAAGCCGATCGCGAAACGAATCGTCGCGGCCTATGTCGTCGGCTGGCCGATCAGCACGACGGCCGACCTCGCCGCGCTCGGGCTGCCCGCCTGCGCGGCGCCGAGCGAAACCGGCTGCATCCTTTCGTGGATGACCTTCGGCGACCCGCCCAATCCGAATTTCATCTTCGACCAATGGGAGAAGACTCGCGGGTTCACCGGCGGCGAGCGGCGGCAGAAGGACACTTTGTGCGTCAATCCGATCACCGGCACACAGAACGGCGCGGCACCGCCGCAAGACAATCCCGGCACGCTGATCCCGACCGCCGACATGCGCGACGCGAGCCTCCAGCCGGGTGCCGTGGGCGCGCACTGCGACAAGGGCCTGCTGATCCTCGACGACCTGCCGCCGCAGCTCGGTACGTTTGTGCTGCCGGGCAACAATTACCACGTCTATGATTATGCGCTCTTCTGGGGCGCGATCCGGGGCGACGCCGGGCGGAGGCTTGCGGCATGGCATCGCTGATCATGACCCAGACGGAGGAGTTCGCCGCCGCGCTTGCCGACGGCGGCAAGCTCGCCGGGCTGGACGTCGGCACGAAGACGATCGGCCTCGCCATCTGCGACGCCGGGTGGCATTTCGCCGGGCCGTCCGACACCATCCGCAGGACCAAGTTCACCAGGGACCTCGAACAGCTCCGCGCCTTCGCCGGGCGCGAGCATGTCGTGGGGCTGGTCGTCGGCCTGCCCCTGAACATGGACGGGAGCGAAAGCCCGCGCACCCAGTCGGTCCGCGCCTTCGCGCGCAACCTCGCGCCGCTCGACCTGCCGCTGCTGCTGTGGGACGAGCGCTGGTCGACGCAGGCGGTCGAGCGGGCGATGATCGACGCCGACGTCAGCCGCGCCAAGCGCGCCGCGAAGGTCGATGCGCTCGCCGCCGCGCACATCCTCCAGGGCGCGATCGACGCGCTGGCCAACCTCGCAGGTTCGCAATAAGCGGGGCGATCGTGGACATTCTCTCGATCGATGCGCTGAGCGACGGTGAGATCGCCGCGATCCTCGACCGCGCCGGCCTGTTCTTCGCCGGCAACCGCGGGCGCCGCTCGACCGAGCGGCTCCAGGGCAGGATCGTCTTCAACCTGTTCTACGAGAACTCGACCCGCACAGCGATGTCGTTCGCGACCGCCGCGCACCGGCTCGGCGCCTCGGCGATCACCTTGTCGGTCGAACGCAGCTCGGTCCAGAAGGGCGAGACGCTCGAGGATACGGCGCGGACCTTGAACGCGATGCGGCCCGACGCGCTGGTCATCCGCCACCGCGAAAATGGCGCCCCGGCCGCGGTTGCGCTGATCATGGACGCACCCGTGCTCAACGCCGGCGACGGCACCAACGAGCACCCCACCCAGGCGCTGCTCGACGCCGCGACCATCCGCCATCGGCTCGGCCGCATCGAGGGGCTCAAGGTCGCGATCTGCGGCGACATCCGCCATAGCCGGGTCGCGCGCTCGAACGCCAAGCTGCTGCCGCGGCTCGGTGCCGAGGTCCGCCTCGCCGGCCCGCCCGAGCTGCTGCCCGACGGCCTTCCGCGGCTATCGGTGGATGAGGCGATCGCCGGCGCCGACGTGGTGATGATGCTGCGCGTCCAGCGCGAGCGGCTCGAGGACGATCTCGGGGATGCCCCCGGCGAATATCTCGCCCGCTACGGCCTTACGAGCGCACGCCTCGCGAGTGCGTCACCTCAAGCGGTCGTCATGCACCCCGGCCCGATGAACCGCGGGGTCGAGATCGAGCCTGCGGTCGCCGACGACCCCGAGCGCTCGCTGATCGCGCTTCAGGTCGAAATGGGCGTGGCCGTGCGGATGGCCTGCCTGGAACTCGTGCTCAGCGGCGACGCGCCCTAGCGCGACGCGTACTGGACCGGCTGGTCGCCCGCTACGTTGCGGACGAAGCAGCTTGCGCCCTTGCGATGCAACGACATGCACAGGTTCCGCGCTTCGGCGTCGCTGCCAAAGCCGCGGACCGACAGGCGGTAGAAGATGCCCTTGGGGCTCGCGAACCTGGCGCTCATCGGCAGATAGGCCTTGAGCGCGCCATATTTGGCCGCGGTGCCGTTCCACGCCGCGAGCACGCGGCGGGGCGAACCGTAGGCGCCGAGCTGGACCACCGCGGGCGAGTTGCCGCGGCGGACCGCGGCGGCAATGACGCGCGGCTTGACCGGCTTCGCGACGGGAGCCGGGCTATGCGGCAGAACCGACGCAAACACCGCTTTGGCTTCGGAGACGGCCGTAGCGGCCGTAGCGGCCAGCGCAGCGAGGGCCGAACGCGACGGCGGCGGAGCCGGAGCAACGGCGATAACGACCGGAGCCGAAGCGGCGATCGGCGCAGCTGCGATAACGACCGGCGCGGCCGCTGCGATTGTCTGGGGCTTCGAGGCCGGAGCCGCGGGCCGCGGAACCGAAACGGCCGGTGCCTGGGCAAGCTGCGTATCGGACCGGGCGAGCGCGAGCCTGACCGGCTGGCCCTCGTCGACCGCAGCCGGGGTCACCCCGACCAGCGCCGCGACCTGCGCGGAGGCGGACTTTGGACTGACGAGCTGCATCCAGTCATGGATTCGCCCGTCGAGCTGACCGGCCGGGACGTCCTGCGCGGCAATCGCCCGCGCATTGTCCCAATTGCCGGCGAAGGCATAGGCCAAAGCGAGGTTCTGACGAACGGTCGGATCGGCGTTCGCCCCGCGCGCCGCGGGCTCGAGCGCGCGGATCGCGTCGGCGGTATGACCGGCAAGCGCCAGCGCCAGCCCGTAATTCGAATCGCCGAGTGCCGGCCGCGCGTCGTTCAGCGACGCGACCGCCTGGTCCTTCTTGCCGAGCGCGATCTGGACCAGCGCGAGCTTGAGCACGGCCTGAGCCTGGTTCGGATAAAGCGTGAGCGAGTCCTTGTAGGCCGCCTCCGCCGAGCGGAAGCGGCCGCCGGCGAAGTAGGCATTGCCAAGCAGCGCGCGGAAACCGGCGTCGGTCGGCGCCTTAGCCACCGCCTGCTCGGCCAGCGCGATCGCCTGCGGCACATTGTTCGCGTTGAGCGCGGCGAGCGCGCGGGTGGCAAGACCGAGATCGCCGACCTTGCCCCCGAAGCTGGTCGCCCCGCCACTCGTGGATTGAGGCGCCGCGCATCCGGCGAGCAGTGATGCGAGAACCGCGATCGTCGCAGCGGAACTGGTGCGGAACTGCTGGTTCATTGGTCTTACCCCCTAGATTTTGCCTTTTCGGCCAGCCCGTCGAGATCGGGCATGCGCTCGAGCAAATGGTCGAGCGCGTCGGTCACAAGCTGTTGCGCGGAGCGCCCGTCCACAGCGCACGCGAGCCTCAGCTTGAGATGACGGTTGGGATCGAGACGGAGCGTGAACGCCGCCTTGGCTTTGGTCCCCGGCGCCGAACGCGCGCGCGGAGCGCGGCGCTGCGGAACCAGAGCGGTAACTTTGCGGACCGGCGCGAACACGGCCGGTTCCGGCGCCGCCGCCTCTTCGTGCTCGGGCGCCGACGCCTCTTCGGGCTCGGGCTCGTCAACTTCGGCGGAGTCGTCCACCTCCTCGTCGGCAGTGGCATCTGCAGCCGCGAAGCGTTCCTCGATCTCGGCCTGCTGGTCGTGGACCGGAGAATGGACCGGTGTCAGGCCCGTCGGATGCGCGCGCGGATGCTCGACGACATCGTCGCCGAAGGCATCGTGGGTCGCATCGCGCGGCGCATCGGCGGCCTTGGGAGGCTCGAACCCCATGTCGTTCCAGCCAAGGTCCTCGAGACCAGGCGCACCCTGGGCAAAGCCCTGCGGACGCATGGCCGGACGGGCGGCGCCCTTGCGGGCAAGGAGACCGGAAGAGAGAGAAGCGATAGGCTTGGCTTCGGTGGGCACCTGCATGCCCCCTTACTGACCGACGACGCGGCGACCGAAGCCGCCGACCGGCCGAGGCGCAGCGGCGGGCGCGCCGGGCGAAGCTCCCGGAGCCGCGAACACCGTGCGGCGGAAATTCTTTTCGAGGCGGTCGGAAATATATTCCCACAGCTCGGTCACTTCCTTGGCCGAGCGGCCGTTCGGATCGATTTCCATGACGGTGCGGCCATCGATCATCGAGGCCGCGTAATCGGTGCGGTGATGGAGCGTGACTGGAGCGACGGTGCCGTGCTGCGACAGCGCGACCGCGGCTTCGTAGGTGATCTTGGCCTTGGGCGTCGCCGCGTTGACGACGAAGATCAAAGGCTTGCCGGCGCGGTCGCACAGATCGACCGTGGCGCCAACGGCGCGAAGGTCGTGCGGGCTCGGCCGGGTCGGGATGACGATCAGCTCGCCAACCGCGATAACGCTCTGGATCGCCATCGTGATCGCCGGCGGCGTATCGATGACCGCAAGGCGGAAACCCTGCTGACGAAGCACTTCGAGGTCGGATGCAAGCCGCGCAACCGTGGTTTGAGCGAAGGCGGGCATATCGGCCTCGCGTTCGTTCCACCAGTCGGCGAGGCTGCCCTGCGGGTCGATGTCGATCAGGACCACCGGGCCCGCCCCCGAGAGATGCGCCTGCACCGCGAGATGGCCGGACAGGGTCGTCTTGCCCGATCCGCCCTTCTGCGATGCCATTGCCAGGACGCGCATGTACTTCCCCTCGCGTGAATTGACGTCAGTTCAGCTGTGGGAGTGGCACTGGAGCCTCTAAAATCTGGTTAACGGCGATACGACGTTGTTTGCGCTTGGCCCGCTCTGGGCTAAGGAAGACACAGGGTGGGTTAAGGCATGACTCCCAAACACTTAGTTGCTGCACTGTTGGCCGCGGCGATGGCTGCGCCGCTGTGCGCGCAATCGGTCAAGGCGGGCATCGATGCGTGGCAGCGCGCCGATTATCCCGCCGCGATCGCCATCTGGCGGCCGCTCGCCGAAGGCGGGGATGCCGATGCCCAGTTCAATCTCGGCCAGGCCTACCGCCTCGGCCGCGGTGTGCCGCTGGACTTGGCCGCGGCCAAGATTTGGTTCGAGCGTGCGGCCCGCAGCGGCCATCTCGACGCCGAGACGACGCTAGGCCTGCTGGTCTTCCAGAACGGCGACCGCGCGGAGGGGCTAAAATGGCTGAAGCAGGCCGCCGACCAGGGCGAGCCGCGCGCCCTGCTGGTCATCGGCACCGCTTTGTTCAATGGCGACGGCGTGGCGCAGGATCGCGTGCTCGGCTACGCCTATGTCAGCCGCTCCGCCGCGCAGGGCCTCGCGCCGGCGCAGGACACGCTTGCCCAGCTCGATCAACTGATGCCTCTCGCGGACCGGCAGAAGGGCATCGCGCTCGCCCGTTCGATCCCGAGCGGCTCGCCCGTCGCAGCGACGGCAAAGCGAGTGCGGACGGCTCAGGCCAAACCAAATATTTCCAAACCAGCCACGGCCAAGCCGTCGGTAACGAAACCGGCCCCTCCGGCTGCGGCAAGGCCCGCGCCGATCGCGGACGCAAGCGGCGGCTGGCGCATCCAGCTCGGCGCTTTCTCCCAGCGCGCCACGGCCGAGGCGCTTTACCAGCGCCTGTCGGGCAAGCCCGTGCTGGCGGGCCGCGGTCCTTATTATGTCGCGGCCGGCTCGATCACTCGCCTGCAGGTCGGCCCGTTCGCGAGCAAGGCCGCCGCGGCCAGCGCCTGTGTCGCTGTCGGCGGCGCGTGCTTCCCCGTCCCGGGGAAGTAGCTAGCGCCGGAACCAGTCGCGGCGCCGAACGCCTTGCACCCACAGCAAAGCGTCGAGGCCGTGATGGCGAAGCTCCGCATCCGCGACTTCGACCAGCGCAGGCTTGGCGCGGAACGCGATCCCGAGGCCGGCCTCCTCGACCATCAGCTTGTCGTTGGCACCATCGCCGATCGCGAGCACGTCTTCTTTCCTCAGTCCGAGCTGGGCTCGGGCCTCGACCAGCGCTTCGCGCTTGGCCACGGCGTCGACGATCGGGTCGCCGACCTCCCCCGAAAGCTTGCCACCAGCAAAAACGAGGCGGTTGGCCCGGACACGGTCGAACCCCACCGTCTTGGCGACCGGCTCGGCAAAGGACAGGAATCCGCCCGAAACGAGGAGGCAGCTGGCGCCTCCGGCGCGCATGGTCTGAACCAGCGTTTCCGCGCCTGAGGTCAGGTGGACGCGCTCGTCGAGGCAGCGCTTGAGCGCGCGCTCATCGAGCCCGGCGAGCAGCCGCACGCGTTCCCGAAGCGCGCCCGGAAAGTCGAGCTCGCCCTGCATCGCGCGCTCGGTGATTCGCGCGACCTTATCCTTGAGGCCGGCATAATCGGCGAGTTCGTCGATGCATTCCTGGCCGATGATCGTCGAATCCATGTCGGCGACCAGGAGTCGCTTCCACCGCGGCTCGTCGGCCTGGACGACAATGTCGACGCCCTCCAGTCCCTCGAGGGTCCAGCGCGCGTCCCTCCCCTTGCCGGCAAAGCGCAGGTCGGCCGCGTCGCCCTCGTCGATCCAGCGCAGGAAGATCGCGGCGGGGTCGAGCTCCCGAAGCAGGCCCAGCACCCGGTCGATCAGCCTGTCATCAAGCTGCCCCGCTGCTATCAGCGTCGCGATTGCCATGCCTTCGCCCAAACCTCCGTTGACCCTCATCGCCGGGCCGACCGCCAGCGGCAAGTCCGCGCTGGCGCTCGCGCTTGCTGAGCAAATTGGAGGCGTGATCGTCAACGCCGACAGCGCGCAAATCTACCAAGACCTGAAGATTTTGAGCGCTGCTCCGAGCGCCGACGCGCTGAAAAGGGCGGAACATCGCCTGTACGGCGCGCGCGACGGGGCGCTTCCCTGTTCGGCCGCCGAATGGGCGGCGATGGCTCGGACCGAGATCGCCGCCATCCACGCAAACGGCCAGGTGCCCATCCTCGTCGGCGGCACCGGCCTTTATATCCGCACCCTGCTCGACGGGATCGCACCCGTGCCGGCGATCGATCCCGGCGTGCGCACGCGCGTCCGCCACGCGTCCGCCGACGAGAACCGAACCAAGCTGCAGGCTCTCGATCCCGGCGCCGCGGCACGGCTCAATCGCGCGGACACCGCGCGAATCAACCGGGCACTCGAGGTCATCCTCTCGACCGGCCGGACTCTCGCCGAATGGCAGCGGCAGCGCGAAGGCGGCATCGCCGGCGAGGTCGAGCTTCGCCCGCTGCTTCTGTTGCCGCCGCGCAAGTGGCTGTACGCACGCTGCGACGAGCGATTCGCCCATATGATCGACGAAGGCGCGGTCGCCGAGGTCGAAGCCCTGCTTGCGCGACAGCTCAACCCCAACCTGCCCGTCATGCGGGCGATCGGGGTTCGCGAACTGTCGCAATACCTGCTCGGCCAATGCTCGCTGGATGAGGCGGTCGCGGCGGGCCAGCAGGCGACACGGCGCTACGCCAAGCGGCAATACACCTGGTTCGCGCACCAACCGCCTGCCGATTGGCTACGATTCCAGGAAGCGCTCGACATCGAGCGGCTCGGGCAAGCGCTGGCCCTGCTCAAGGGGAAGGACTAGGCGCCGCGCATGAACCTGCTCCGCGACGCCGACATCGACCCCGCGCCACTCGCCGGCAAGCGGGTCGCGATCCTTGGCTACGGCAACCAGGGCCGCGCCCAGGCGCTCAACCTTCACGATAGCGGCATCGACGTCGTGGTCGGCCTGCGCGGCGGCTCAGGCAGCGCGAACGAGGCGGAGGCGGTGGGCCTGACCACGGCACTGCTCGAACCGGCCGTCGCGTCGGCCGACGTGGTCATGGTGCTCGCGCCGGACGAGATCCATGCCGCTCTGTACCGCGAGATCGAGCCGCACGTCCGCAACGGAGCGGCGCTCGGGTTCAGTCACGGCCTCTCAGTGCGCTTCGGCTTCGTCGAGCCGCGCGCCGACCTCGACGTGTTCATGGTCGCGCCCAAGGGACCGGGCACCGCGCTTCGCTCGCTCTTCACCGAGGGGAAAGGCATGATCGCGGTCTGGGCGGTGGCGCAGGACGCGACCGGCGGCGCGCGCGACCTCGCCCTCGCCTACGGCCGCGCGATCGGCTGCGGCCGCGCCGGCCTGATCGCGTCGAGCTTCGCGGAAGAAGCCGAGGCCGATTTGTTCAACGAGCAGGCCGTGGTGTGGGGCGCCGTGCCCGAGCTGCTGATCGCCGGCTTCGAAACTCTGGTCGCGGGGGGCGTGTCACCGGAGCTTGCCTATCTCGAATGCGTCGGAGAACTAAAGCTGATCGCCGACCTCATCGAAGCGCGCGGGATCGCGGGCATGCGCGAGGTGATTTCCAACACCGCAGAGCTTGGTGCTTTGCTCGGCGGGCGGCGGATCATCGACGAGGGCGTACGGCAGCGCATGGCGCAAGTCCTCGAGGAAGTTCGCGCCGGCAAGTTCGCTGCCGAGCTCAGGCAGGAAGAATCGGGCGGCTACCCGCGGCTCGAGAAGGCCCGGCTAAAAAATCGCGAAACGCTGCTCGAAGAAACATATCGCCGGCTCAGCGACGCCGAGGGCTGATCAGCCGATCGTCTCGCGGCAATCCGGCCGGTCGCCGACGCTCGCCCGCTCGAGATAGACGCGCTGCAGCTTGCGGTGCGCCTCGGCAGCGTCGGCGCTGGACGCAGCCGCCGCGCGCTCCTGCTCCTCGGCGGCGCGGCGCGCGAAGTAAATCCGGTCCTGGTCCGCCATGGCCCGCCCTCCTTGCCTTCCGGCGATGGTAGCAGAATCGTCGACGAAAGTCACCGCTCTCAGATGACCGCGGCAGCTGTTTCCTTGGCCCGCTCGATCGCTTCGATGACGATCCGCCGGGCATCGGCGGCATCGCCCCAATGGCCGACGCGCACCCACTTTTCCGGCTCCAGGTCCTTATAGTGGGTGAAGAAATGCTCGATCTGCTGAAGCACGATCGACGGCAGGTCCTGGCGCTCGCCGACGTCGGAATAATAAGGGAAAGTGGAGTCGATCGGTACGCAGATCAGCTTCTCGTCGCCGCCATGCTCGTCCTCGAGGTTGAGCACTCCGATCGGTCGGGCGCGGACCACGCAACCGGGCACGAAGGGCGAACGCGCGATGACCATCGCGTCCAGCGGGTCGCCGTCGGGCGAGAGCGTGTGGGGCACGAAGCCGTAGTTCGCCGGATAGCGCATCGGCGTGTGGAGGATGCGGTCGACGAACAGGGCGCCGGATTTCTTGTCGAATTCGTATTTCACCGGTTCGCCGCCGGCGGGGACTTCGATGACGACGTTGAGATTCTCCGGGGGATTGTCCCCGGTCGGGATGAGATCGATGTTCATGGCAGATGCGCCCCGCCCCTAAACATCGCCAGGCCGAAGAACAATGCGGAGACGCTCGCGGCGACGGAACCGACGGCATAGCCGGCGGCGAGGCCATAAGCGTGGCGCTCGACCAGCAAAGCGGTATCGAGCGAAAAAGCGGAGAAGGTGGTGAATCCCCCGAGGATGCCGGTGGTCAGGAACAGCCGCGCATGCTGGCCGATCCCGGGGCGAAAAGCGAAATAGCCGGCGAGCAGTCCCATCAGGAACGAGCCGGCGACGTTCACGATCAGAGTCCCGAATGGAAAGCCGTAGCCGAACAGGCGCGTCGCGCCGACATTGGCTCCGTGGCGGAGCGCGCCGCCGATCCCGGCGCCGAGGAAGACGATCAGGTAGAGCATCGCGCCGGCGCTTACCTTCGACCGAACAATTTTTCGATCTCGCCGTGCCCGAGCTTCACCCAGGTCGGGCGGCCGTGGTTGCACTGGCCCGAGCGCGGCGTGACCTCCATCTCGCGCAGCAGCGCGTTCATCTCGGCGACGCTCAGCACCCGCCCAGCTCGGACCGAGCCGTGGCAGGCGATGGTCGCCGCGACATGGTCGAGCTTGTCGCGCAGGCTCATCGGCCCGCCGAGCTCCGCGATCTCGGCGGCAAGGTCGCCGAGCAGCCTCGCGGCGTCGGTCTTGCCGAGCGCTGCCGGCACTGCGCGGACCAACATTGCCGCCGTCCCGAACCGCTCAACGTCGAGACCCATTTCCGAAAGATCGGCGGCGGCGCCTTCGAGCCGATCGCAGTCGGGTTCGTCGAGTTCGACAACCAAAGGGATCAACAACGCCTGGCGGTCGACCATCCCACCCTCCCGCGCCGCGCGCATCCGTTCGAGCACCAATCGCTCGTGCGCGGCGTGCTGGTCGACGATCACCAGGCCGTCCTCGGCTTCGGCGACGATATAGGTCGCGGCGACCTGG
Source organism: Sphingomonas sp. (assembly GCF_045810705.1). Lineage (GTDB taxonomy): Bacteria > Pseudomonadota > Alphaproteobacteria > Sphingomonadales > Sphingomonadaceae > Sphingomicrobium. Next base: position 88,569 of record NZ_JBJMVI010000020.1, read on the forward strand.
CCGCGGGCGACGCCAAGCGGAAAAGCCGGGACCGGCTCGGCCGCGGGCTCAGCCCGGCCCTGGGGCACGAAGCCCACCGGCGTGAAGGATTGCTGTACCTCGCGCACCGCGGAGTCCGTGCGCTCCCGGTTGAGGTCGCGCGCGTAGCTCGCGCTGCTCGTCCACATCACCGGAGCCGCGGCCTGCTCATGCGCGGCGCTGCGCCCGCTTTCCTCATCCAGCGCACGGCGGAGACCGCCGACGATCAGGCCGCGCACGGCCGCGGAGTCGCGGAACCGCACCTCGGTCTTGGCCGGATGAACGTTGACGTCGACCTCCTCGAGCGGGACTTCGAGGAACAATGCCGCAATCGGGTGGCGATCGCGGGCGATCAGGTCGCGGTAAGCGGCGCGCAGCGCGCCGACCAGCAGCCGGTCCTTCACCGGCCGCGAGTTGACGAACAGATATTGCTGGTCGGCCACGCCGCGGTTGAAGGTCGGAAGACTGATGACTCCGGTCAGCCTCAGGCCATCGCGCGTGCAGTCGATGCCGACCCCGTGGCGGTCGAGCTCGTGGCTCAGGATCTCGGCGACGCGCGCCGGCGGATCGGCCGGCTGAAGGGTCAGGATCCGCCGTCCGTCATGGTCGAGCGTGAAGCCGACATCGCTTTGCGCCATCGCCAGCCGCTTCACGGCGTCGAGGCAAGCGGCATATTCGGCCCGCGGCGTGCGCAGGAACTTGCGCCGGGCGGGCACCTTGTCGAACAGGCCCTCGACCCGGATCCTCGTGCCCGGGGGCAGCGCGGCCGGCCCATCGCCAGCCACTTCGCCATGGTCGATCTCGATTCGCCAGCCGTCCCCGTCCCGCACCCGGCTCTCGAGCGTCAGCCGCGAGACGCTGGCGATCGACGGCAGGGCCTCGCCGCGGAAGCCGAAGCTCGTGACCCGATCGATGGCGTCGCCCGGCAATTTGGACGTGGCGTGCCGCTCCAGCGCGAGGCGCATCTCGTCGGGCGCCATTCCGCCGCCGTCGTCGGCGACCTCGACGAGCTCGAGCCCGCCGGCGTGAAGCCGAACGGCAACCTGCGTCGCCCCGGCGTCGAGTGAATTTTCGACCAGCTCCTTGAGCGCGCTTGCAGGCCGCTCGACGACCTCGCCCGCGGCGATGCGATTGATGAGCTCGGGCGGCAGCCTTCTTATTGACATGTTAAGGGTCTTAACCCAATCCGGATGGGCCGGCGAAGCACTGATTTTTCTGGAAAATTCAGATTGCATTCAATGGCCTGAGAACAATCAGAATTAAAGTTTGCGTGAAGCCCGGGCGGCGGGCCAAATCAATCTAGAGGGCGGGATCGAATGTTCTGGAATCGCTGGTTCAAATGGATGTCGCACGACATGGCGATCGATCTTGGAACCGCCAATACGCTCGTCTACGTCCGTGGCCGCGGAATCGTGCTCAATGAGCCGTCGGTCGTCGCCATCGAGACCATCAACGGGGTCAAGAAGGTCAAGGCCGTCGGCGACGACGCCAAGCTGATGATGGGCAAGACCCCGGACCAGATCGAGGCGATCCGGCCCCTGCGCGACGGAGTCATCGCCGACATCGACGTCGCCGAGCAGATGATCAAGCACTTCATTCACAAGGTCCACGGCGGCAAGATGCGCGCCTGGCGCTTTCCCGAGATCGTGATCTGCGTGCCCTCGGGATCGACCTCGGTTGAGCGGCGCGCGATCCGCGACGCCGCGTCCAACGCCGGCGCCAGCGCGGTCTATCTGATCGAGGAGCCGATGGCCGCGGCGATCGGCGCCGACATGCCGGTGACTCAGCCGATCGGATCGATGGTCGTCGACATCGGCGGCGGGACGACCGAGGTCGCGGTGCTTTCGCTCCGCGGCCTCGCCTACACCACGTCGGTGCGCGTCGGCGGCGACAAGATGGACGAGGCGATCAGCTCCTACGTCCGCCGCAACCACAATCTGCTGATCGGCGAGGCCACGGCCGAGCGGATCAAGAAGGAAGTCGGAATCGCCAAACCGCCGCTCGACGGCATCGGCAAGACCGTCCACATCAAGGGCCGCGACCTCGTCAACGGCGTGCCCAAGGAGATTTCGATCAACCAGGGCCAGATCGCCGAAGCGCTGTCAGAGCCCGTCGGGACGATCGTCGAGGGCGTCCGCATCGCGCTCGAGAACACTGCTCCCGAACTGGCCGCGGATATCTGCGACCAGGGTATCGTGCTCACCGGCGGCGGGGCCCTGCTCCAGGGCCTCGACGAAGTGCTGCGCGACGAGACCGGCCTCCCTGTCACCGTCGCCGACGATCCGCTCACCTGCGTCGCGCTCGGCACCGGCCGCGCGCTGGAGGAAGAGCAGTTCCGCGGCGTCCTCCAAACCGCCTAGCGGGGACGTAAGCGGTGGCGACCGCGCGCCCGGGCTGGTCGCGTCGAGCCCAATACGGGCTGTTCTTCAGCTTAATCGCTGTGATTGCCGGGATCATCGTCGGCCTGATCCTGCTCACGCTTTCGCTCGTCGCCCCGCAGCAATTCGAACGGGTGCGAGGTGCCGCGCTCGACGTCACCGGGCCAATCGCCGGCGCGCTGCATGAGGTCGCCGCAACCACCGAAGGCGTCTTCACCGGCGCCGGCAATTATTGGGACGCGGCGAACCAGAATGCCGAGCTGAAACGCGAGCGCCAGGCGATGCTCCGGCGGATGGTCGAAGCCAAGGCGATCTTCCAGGAGAACCGCCAGCTTAAGGCCGTGCTCCAGCTGCGTGAGCAAGAGCGCGCGACGATCGCCGTCGGCCGGATCGTCGGCTCGTCCTTCAACAGCCCGCGGCGCTTCGCCATCCTGTCTGTGGGCACGAGCGACGGCGTCAGGATCGGTATGCCGGTCCGCTCGCCCGACGGGCTCGTCGGCCGGATCATCGACGCCGGATCTCTCGCCTCGCGCGTGCTGCTGGTCTCGGACCGCGCGAGCATCGTGCCGGCGCGGCTGCTCCGAAACGGCATCCCGGTCATCGCCCAGGGCCGCGGCGACGGCACGATCGACGTCCGCCCGCTCGAGGTCGGGCGCAACCCGTTCAAGCGCGGCGACATCATCATCACGTCGGGCACCGGCGGCTTGTACCCGCCGCTGGTCCCGATCGCGCGGGTGGTGAAGCTGGACGACGACGGGGCCGTCGCTCTTCCGCTGGCCGATCCGGCGACCACCAGCTTCGGCATGGTCGAACCGCCATTCGAACCGGCTGCGATGGCCGCCGAAAATGCGCCGGCCGCGGCGGACAATCGCTAATGGTGCGTACCGCACTGACGCCGACGCGCCGAATCGGGCAGGCGCCGTGGCCGATGGCCGCCTACATTCCGGCCGCGACCGTCGTTGCCGCCGCGCTGCTCGCCGCTTTGCCGATCATTTCGACCAGCGGCTGGTACCCGGATTTTGCCTATCTCGTGTTTATCAGCTGGCGGCTGCTCCGGGCCGACCCCTGGCCCGCTTGGTGGGCCGCGCCGCTCGGTTTCGTCAACGACCTGTTCACCGGTTATCCGATAGGCTTTTCAATAGCTTTGTGGAGCGCGACAATGCTGGCGCTCGACTTGATCGACCGCCGAACCATGTGGCGCGACTATCGGACGGAATGGGTGCTTGCCGGGGTGCTGATCACGATTGACCAATGGTTTCAGTGGCGCATCGCCAAGCTGGTCGAGGCGGCCCCGCCGCTAAGCCAGATGGCTGCGCCGACGATCATTTCGATCTGCGTCTTCCCCCTGTTTGCCTGGGTCGTATCGCGCGTCGACGCCTGGAGGCTCGGGCGATGAAGCACATGCGGATCACGATGGCCCATCAGTCGATCACCTTCTCGCGGCGGATGATGGTGCTGGGCGGCGCCGAGGCGGCCGTGGGCGGCCTGCTGATCGGACGGATGGGCTGGCTGGCGATCGCGCAGAACCAGAAATACCAGCTGCTGAGCGAGAGCAACCGGGTCCAGCTGATTCCGGTCCCGCCGCGGCGTGGCTGGATCATCGACCGGGACGGCAAGCCGATCGCCATCAACAAGGCGAGCTTCCGCGTCGACCTCATCCCGCAACAGATCGTCGACGGACCGAAGATCATCGCCGAGCTCCAGCGCCTGATGAGCCTGCCGCCCGACGAGGTCGACCGGATCACCCGCGAATTGTCGCAGTCGCGCGGCTTTCAGCCGGTCTCCGTCGCGGACAACGTGCCTTACGAGCAATATGCCGCGATCACGGTGCGCCTGCCCGACCTGCCTGGCGTCGCCGCATCGCGCGGGTTCACCCGATTCTACCCGGGCGGGTCAAGCGTCGGTCAGCTCATCGGCTACGTAGGCGCTGCCTCGGTGACCGAATATGAAAAAGAGAACAAGAACCCGCTGCTCCTCATCCCTGGTGTGAAGATCGGCAAGGAAGGCCTTGAGAAGACATTGGAGCCGGTGCTCCGCGGCGAGCCCGGCGGCCAGCGGGTCGAAGTTACCGCCCGCGGCAAGCTGGTCCAGGAGCTCGATCCCAAGCCCGACCGCAGCGGTGGTACCGTCCAGCTGACGATCGATTCCGACCTTCATCAATATGCGGCACGGCGGATCGGTGACCAGTCCGCGGCTATCGTGGTCATTGATGTGGCCACCGGTGACATCCTCGCAATGCCGTCCATGCCGTCGTTCAACCCGAACAATTTCTCGGATGGCATCAGTCAGAACGAGTGGAAGATGCTATCGGGCGACGACCATCTGCCACTCGTCGACAAGGCGTTGGAGAGCCTTTACCCGTCCGGGTCGACGATCAAACCGTCGATGGCGATGGCCCTTCTCAACGCCGGGATCGACCGCAAGCAAAAGGTCAATTGCACCGGAGCCTTTCAACTCGGGAATCACACTTTCCACTGCGACAAGCGCCATGGTCCAGTCGATATGGACGCGGCGGTCGTCCATAGCTGCGACGTCTATTTCTACACCATGTGCCTTCGGGTCGGGGCGGAAAAGCTCTCGCCGATGGTGCGCTCGATGGGCTTTGGCGAGAGGTTCGACCTGCCGTTCGACAACCAGCGCTACGGGACCATCCCCGACCCTGACTGGATGACGCGTAAATATCATCGGAAGTGGCAGGGATACGACACCGTCAACATGTCGATCGGCCAGGGCATGGTGCTGATCAACCCGATGCAGCTCGCGGTCATGGCGAGCCGCCTGGCGACCGGGAAGCGCGTGGTCCCGCGCCTGCTCATGAACAAGCCGATCGTGCCGCAGACGCAGCTCGCAGTCGATCAGGATCACCTCGACTTCATCCGGCTCGCCATGGCCGGAGTAGTCGATCACGGCACGGCCGCCGGCGCCAAGCTGCCGCTCGACGGCATCCAGATGGCGGGGAAGACCGGGACCGCGCAGACGCACAATCTTAGCGCCGGCGAACGCGGCGACTATACCGCGTCACAATGGAAGCTTCGCGACCACTCGCTGTTCATGGCCTTCGTTCCGTTCAACAATCCGCGCTACGCAGCGGCAGCGATTGTCGAGCATGGTGGCTTTGGCGCAGCGGTTGCGGCCCCGCTGGTCCGCGACACTTTGCTGTTCCTCTACGACCGCCAAAAGGCGATCGCAGCCCTGCAGGCCTTCGAACAAAGCATCGGCGGTACGACCGATGAGCGGCTGGCGCGCAAGACCGCCAGCTGGCGCTCGGCCAACGGCCTGTTGCCGCTCGCTGCCGAAAAGGCATGATCACCTCCGCGATCATTCCGCGGCCGCTGGCCAAACTGCCGTGGCGCCTGATCTTCCTCGTCGCCGGGATCGCGGCGTTCGGGCTGATCGTGCTCTACTCGGCGGCCGGCGGGTCGATGCGCCCCTGGGCGATGAAGCAGGCGATCATCTTTGTCGCGTTCCTCGGCATTGCGATCTCCATGTCGTGGCTGTCCGAATCGACCATCAAGGCGATCGCCTTCCCGCTCTACGGCGCGACGCTGATCATGCTGATCGGGGTCGAGGCACTTGGATTTGTGAGCAAGGGCGCACAACGCTGGCTCGACATCGGCCCGATCCGCCTTCAGCCGTCGGAGTTCATGAAGCCCGCGATCGTGCTTAGCCTCGCGCGTTTCTACGAGCTGGTTCCCGCCGCCGAGATCCGCAAGTGGCGCGCGGTGTGGCCCGCGCTCCTCCTGCTCGGCGTGCCGGCCGCCCTGATCCTCGTCCAGCCCGATCTCGGCACCTGCATCATGGTCTTGCTGTGCGGAGTCACGGTCATGTTCCTTGCCGGGCTGCCCTGGTGGCTGTTCGCCGCGCCGCCAGTCGCGGTCGGGGTAGCCGCACCGGTCATCTACGGGATGATGCACGGCTATCAGAAGAAGCGCATCGCAACATTCCTCGATCCGGAGAGCGACCCACTCGGCGCCGGCTATCACATCGCCCAGTCGAAGATCGCGATCGGTTCGGGCGGCATCTGGGGCAAGGGTTTCCTCCACGGCAGCCAAAGCCACCTCCAATATTTGCCTGAGGGCCATACCGACTTCGTCTTCGCGACCATGTCGGAGGAATGGGGCCTGGTCGGCGGAGTCCTGTTGATCTTCGCCTTCGCCGCCGTGATCCGCTGGGGCATGCGCGTCTCGCAGACCGCGCGCACGCGTTTCGCCCAGCTCGCCGCGGCCGGTCTGTCGGCGACGATCTTTTTCTACGTCGCGATCAACCTCATGATGGTCATGGGGCTCGCACCCGTGGTCGGCGTCCCGCTGCCGCTGGTGAGCTTCGGCGGCTCGGCCGTCATGACCGTGATGCTGTGCCTCGGCCTGTTGATGGCCCTCGAGCGCCAGCAGCGCACGGGGTCTCGCAGCTCATTCGAGATTAGCGGCTAACCGCGACGCTGGCGCGGGCCCTGACCGCAAAGGCCCTCCACCGTGGTTCGAGACTGTCCATCGCCGACGACACAATTGCGAAGCCGCGAAGATTGTCCGGCGTCGGCGCGCCATCCGCACCGTCGACGGCCTGCGCGAGATTGTCGAGCCATTCGGAGACGCTGGTCAAGGTCGTCGGCGCGGTCGCGCCGCCGATCGGCTTCGCCTCCCCGACCAGCCGATCGAGCTCCGCGTTCAACGCGTCGGCCGCCGGCTGTCCCTTGAGCTTGCCGAGGCCGTTCTTGAGTTCGGTCGCCTGCTCGGTCATCGAGCGCATGCGAACCCTCGCCTGTTCGATCTGCCTCGCCAGGCGGAACTGCGCCTCGAAGTCGGCCTGGCTGACCTTCACTCGGGGGTCGGCGACAACGGTCAGCGGCTGCCGAAGCACTTGCCCGGCAGTGGTCAGCTCCACCGTGTAGGGACCCGGAGGAGCCCAGACGCCACTCAATGAATCGTCGTCCTTGGAGCCCATGGGCTTGGCGTAATGAAGATCCCAAACGAACCGGTGGTGCCCGGGTGACGCCGCGGGCGGCTGCGGCGCGACCACCCATTCCGGCGCGACCGGAAGCTTCGACAGGTCGACCGGTTTGACCGGGTCGGTGCTGCTGAAGCGATTCACCAATGCCCCGCCCCGGTCGTAGACCGCGATCTGCACCGGCCCCGTGACGTTTGCCGGAAGCGCATAATCGATCATCGCGCCCAGCGGCGGATTGGCCGCGAGCGGCTCGTCCTTGGGCATCGGCGTTCCGGTGAACGACGGCTCGTTGACCCGAACCGCGGTTGCGGCCGGATAGAGATGGATGCCCGCCGCGGCATTCCCGGCCAGGGCACGGAGCGGGACGATGTCGTCGAGCACGTAGAAACCGCGGCCGTGGGTCGCGATCACCAAATCATCGCCGTGAATATTGATGTCGCGCACCGATGTCGCCGGAAGTCCGCGTTTCAGCGGCTGCCAGCTGTCGCCATCGTCGAACGAGACAAAGAGGCTGCGCTCGGTGCCCGCGAACAGCAATCCGGCCCGAACCGGGTCTTCGCGCACGACGTTGACCGAATTGGGCCCGCCCTCTTTGGGCAAGCCGTTGGTGATTTCGGCCCAGGTCCGGCCGCCATCCCGGGTCCTCAGGATGATCGGCTGCTGGTCGTCGACGCGGTGCCGGTCGATCGCGGCGTATGCGACATTGAGGTCGAAGTGCGACGGCTCGATGATGCCCACTTTCGACCACGGCGGCAGCGATGCGGGAGTGACGTTGGTCCAGTGAGCGCCGGCGTCGTCGGTGCGCCAGATCAGGCCGTCATCGGTACCGATCCAGATCAGGCCGTCGCGGATCGGCGATGTGCCGATGTCGTAGATGACGCCGCGCCGTGGGCCCTTGGTCGCCGTGTCCTTTGCCGTCGGCGGATCGAGCGTCGGCGGCACTCCGGGATTCTCGCGGGTCAGGTCGGGGCTGATCGGAACCCAGGTCTGGCCGCCGTTCGCGGTGCGGAACAGCCGCTGGTTGCCGAAATAAAGCGCGTGGTCGCGCTTGCCCCAGGTCAGCGGCAGCGTCCACTCGCCGCGATAATCGCCCGGAAACGCCAGCGTCGGATCGACATTCCGCGTCTGCCCGGACTTGAGGTCGAGGCGCTCGACCCGCCCGCCATAGACCGTGTCCGGATCGTCCGGATCGGGCGCGATTTCGTCGCTTTCGCCGCCCGCGGTGATCTCGTGGAACTCGGTGATGTTGATCCCGTCATATTTGCTGTCGCTGCGGCTCGGCACGGCTGCCGCGCCCGAATCCTGCTGCGACCCGTAAATCCGGTAGGGGAAGCGGTTGTCGGTCGACACGTGATAAAACTGCGCGGTCGGCTGGTTGAACCAGCTGCTCCACGTCTTCCCGCCGTTGACGGTGACCAGCGTCCCCTGGTCGACGCCGAGAATTCGCCGATCGGGATTTTTCGGGTCGATCCACAATGTGTGGAAATCGTCGCCTGTCGGATCGCCCTTGATCGGAATGAAATGCGCGCCGCCGTCGTCCGAACGGAGCTGGATCGTGTTCTGGACCCACAGCTGGTCGGCATTTCTGGGGTTCGCCGCGAGCTGCCCGAAATACCAGCCGCGGTTCCAGATGCGTTTGTCCCCGGTGACTTTCGTCCACGCCGCTCCGCTGTTGTCCGATCGATAGAGGCCGCCTTGCGTCGCCTCGCTGCTGTCGATCAGCGCATAGATCCGGTGCGGTTTCGCCGGGCTGGCCGCAAGCCCGATCCGCGCCGGGGAAGCGGGAAGGCCGTGCCCGGTCAGGTGCCGCCAGGTGCGGCCGCCGTCGGTCGATTTGTACAGCCCGGTGCCCGGGCCGTTCGAAGGCGGATAGGTGTTCCACGGCGGCCGCCTCGTCTGCCACAGCGCGGCGTAGACCACGCTCGGATTGCCCGGTTCGAAGGTCAGGTCGATCGCACCGGTGTCGGCATCCTTGAAGAGCGTCTTGGTCCAGCTTCTGCCGCCGTCGGTCGAGCGGAACACGCCGCGTTGCTCGTTTGGGCCGTAGGGATGGCCGAGCGCCGCGACGAGCACGACCTCTGGGTTGCGGGGGTCGACCAGGATCTGGCTGATCTGCTGGGTATCGGTCAGGCCGATCGCCTGCCAGCTGGCGCCACCGTCGGCCGAGCGGAACATGCCGATCCCCTGCGCGATGTCGGATCGCATGTCGGCCTCGCCAGTCCCGACATAGATGACCTTGGGCGCCGACGGAGCGATGGCGATCGCGCCGATCGACCCGACGTTCACCTGGTCGAAGATCGGGATCCAGGTTCGCCCGGCATCGTCGCTGCGCCACACCCCGCCGTTGACGGCTCCAAAATAGAATCGGCGCGGGTCGTCGGGGGCTGCGGCGACCGCAAGCACGCGCCCGCCCCTGAATGGGCCGACCATTCGCCAGTGCAGGTCCTGGAAAAGCGCGGGATCGACGGTTGCGGCCGACGCGGCAGCCGGGGCTCCCAGCACGCAAATGGCGACAAGCAGCCTGGTTGGAACTTTCACTCGGCAATCACCTTGGAACGAAGCGAATCAGCGAGCCTTAGAACAGGTCGGAGCCGGCTTGAAGGTCAGCCGGTTGCGCACCAGATACGCCCATGCTACCGGCCCGCGCCTTGCCCGGCGACAACGCGCCCGGCATCTGCCCCCGTGTGGACGCATAGCTCAGTTGGTAGAGCAGCTGACTCTTAATCAGCGGGTCCTAGGTTCGAGCCCTAGTGCGTCCACCACTTCCCCGAGGATTCCCGACGACCAGCCGCATATCCCTTGGTCGGCTGCGCCGGCCCGTTCGTCGAAGGAACTCACAACACTTACGAAAGTTAACCTAGCGGCCCGCCGATGTTCATGTCCCGGCGTCACTGGCGGTCAGGACTTGCAATCCGTAGCGACAACCGGAATTGGCCGCCTCTGTGAATCATTCCCGCGCGATGCGCCAGCGCCTCGGCGCAACTCTGTCACTGACCTTGCTGCTCGCCGCGTGCGGCGGCGGCGGCGGCGGGGGTAACCAGCAAGCCGGCGGACGCGGCGGGCGCGGCGGTCCGGGCGGACCGGCCACCGTCGGCTACGTCGTCGTCCAGCAGGGCAGTGCGCCGCTGCAGCAGGTGCTGCCCGGCCGCGTGTCCGCCTTCCAGGTATCCGATGTCCGCCCGCAGGTCTCCGGCGTCGTGCAGCGGCGGCTGTTCCAGGAGGGCGCGATCGTCCGGCAGGGCCAGACGCTCTACCAGATCGACCCCAGCATCTATGCCGCGCAGCAGGCCCAGGCCGCCGCGAACCTCCAGAGCGCGCGTGCCAGCGCCGTTGCCGCCAGGACCCGCGCCTCGCGCTATGCGCCGCTGGCGAAAATGGAGGCGATCGCCAAGCAGGATTATACCGATGCGGTCGCCCAGGCGCGGCAGGCCGACGCCGCGGTCGCGCAGAACAGCGCCGCGCTGAGGGCGGCCCAAGTCAACATGCACTTCACCCGCGTGCCGGCGCCGATCACCGGCCGCATCGGGCTGTCGAACGTCACCGAAGGCGCCCTGGTCACCGCCAACCAGGTCGGCGCGCTGGCCACGATCACGCGGCTCGACCCGGTGTTTGTCGACATCCAGCAATCCGCCGCCGACCTGCTCAAGCTGCGGCAGGCGCTGGCGCAGGGCGGCGCGGTTCCGACCTCCGCGCAGGTTCGTTTAACGCTCCCTGACGGATCCGATTACGGCTTCACCGGGACCGTGGAATTCAGCCAGGTCATCGTCGACCAGGGCACCGGCTCGGTCACGATCCGCGCGCGCTTCCCCAACCCGCAGTCGATTCTCCTGCCGGGGATGTATGTGACCGCGCGATTCGCGCAGGCGGTCCAGACCTCGGCAATCCTCGTGCCGCAGCAGGCGATCGCTCGCGATCCGCAAGGCAATGCGACCCTGTTCGTCGTCGGGCCGGGCAACCGTGCAGTCCAGCGCACGGTCCAGGCCGATCGCACGATCGGCACCAACTGGGTGGTCACCGGCGGGCTTGCGCCTGGCGAGAAAGTGATCACGCAGGGCACCGCGAACCTCAAGGACGGCGCGCCGGTGAAGCCTGTGCCGGCGAGCGCGCCGCAACGGGTGAAGGCGCCGCCGCCAGGGGCGATGAAGAACTCGCGTCAGAGCGGCTAGCGGATGTCGAAGATCTTCATCGATCGCCCGATCTTCGCCTGGGTGATCGCGATCATCATCATGCTGATGGGCATCGGCGCGATCGCCTCCTTGCCGGTCGCTCAGTATCCGGACGTCGCGCCGACCCAGATCAACGTCCGCGCGACTTATCCAGGCGCGTCGGCGGCGACTCTCGAAAGCAGCGTGACCCAGGTGCTCGAGCGCCAGCTCACCGGCATCGACGGGCTGCTATATTTTCAGTCGTCGTCGACCGCGCGCGGGCAGGTCAGCATCAGCGCGGTGTTTCAGAAAGGCGTCAATCCGGACATCGCGCAGGTCCAGGTCCAGAACAAGATTCAGCAGGCGATCGCCCGCCTGCCGGCTCAGGTGCAGCAGCAGGGCGTGACCGTGACCAAGGGCGCGCCGGACCTGCTGCTGATCGTCGCAATCTACGACCGGACTGACCGCAGCACGAACTTCGACGTGTCCGACTGGCTGACGACCAACATGCAGGACGAGCTTTCGCGCGTGCCCGGAGTCGGCGACGTCAACGTCTTCGGCTCGTCCTATGCGATGCGCATCTGGCTCGATCCCCACAAGCTGGCGAGCTTCGGCCTGGTTCCAAGCGATGTCGTCACGGCGGTACAGAATCAGAATACCGAAGTCGCGGCGGGCGAGATCGGCGGCCTCCCGCAGCCCGAAGGCCAGATGCTCGATGCGACGGTCACCGCCCAGTCGCGCCTGCAGACCCCGGAGCAGTTCCGCAACATCGTGCTCAAATCCGATCCCTCCGGCGCGCGCGTGCTGATCGGCGACGTCGGGCGGGTCGAGCTCGGCGCCGACAATTACTCGGCACGAATCCGCGCCAACGGCCATCCTGGCGCCGGCATCGGAATCTCGCTCGAGCCCGGCGCCAATGCGCTGCGGACCGCCGACCTGGTCAAGCAAAAGGTCACCGAGATCGCCCCCCGCATGCCGGCCGGCTACGACTATGCGTTCGCCAACGACACGACCAACTTCATCAAGCTGTCGATCCGCGAAGTCGTGAAGACCCTGTTCGAGGCGATCCTGCTCGTCGTCCTCGTCATGTTCGTGTTCCTGCAGAGTTGGCGGGCGACCCTGATCCCGTTCATCGCCGTCCCTGTCGTGCTCCTCGGCACGTTCGGGATCCTCGACGCACTCGGATTCTCGATCAACACCATGACCCTGTTCGGGCTCGTGCTCGCGACCGGCCTGCTGGTCGACGACGCCATCGTCGTGGTCGAGAACGTCGAGCGGCTGATGGAAGAGAATCCCGAAATGACTCCGCGCGACGCGACCATCGCGTCGATGGAGCAGATCCAGATGGCGCTGATCGCGATCGCCCTAGTGCTCTCCGCGGTGTTCCTGCCGATGATGTTCTTCGGCGGGTCGACCGGCGTCATCTACCGTCAGTTCTCGGCGACGATCGTCTCGGCGATGGCGCTCTCGGTATTCATTGCCCTGACGCTCAGCCCGGCGATCGCGGCCAACCTGCTGCGGCGTCAGCACGCCACGGTCGAACAGACCTGGCTTGGCCGGCGCGCGCCTGCTCTCGCCCATTCGCTCGAGCGGGCGCGGGTCAAGTTCAATGACTCGTTCGATCGGTTCCGGGACTGGTTCGTTGCCTCGGTGCAGCGTGTCGTCGACCGCAAATGGCTGTTCCTCGGAATCTACGCCGGGGTTTTCGCGCTGCTCGTCCTGCTCTTCTTCCGCCTGCCGACCGGGTTCCTGCCGAGCGAGGACCAGGGCGCGGCGCTGGTCCAGTTCCGACTTCCGTCCGGAGCGACGATGACCCGGACGCTGCAAGTCCAGCGTTCGGTCGAGGATTATTTCCTCCACGGTCCCGAGAAGCGGAACGTGAAGACCTATTTCACAGTCGCGGGCGGCGGCCAGGGAGCGGCCGGGCAAAACACCGGTCAGGCGTTCATCAACCTCGCCGACTACGCCCAGCGAAAAGGTTCCAAAAACAACGCGGATGCCATCGTGCAGCGCGCCTCCGGCGCCTTCCGCGGCCTTCGCGACGCGCAGGTGTTCGCGCTCGTGCCCGGTGCGATCCGCGGCCTCGGCCAGTCCAGCGGCTTCACGATGGAGATGATGAACACCGGCGGCATGAGCGCGGAGGATTTTGCAGCGGCGCGCGACCGCCTGCTCGGCGCAGCCTCGGGCAATCCGCGCCTGGCGTCCGTCCGTCTCAGCGAGCTTCCCGATGTCGCCAGCCTCAAGGTCAACATCGACGAGCAGCGCGTCGCCACGCTCGGGGTCAACGCCGCGGACGTCAACAGCACCCTCTCCACGGCCTGGGGCGGACGCTACGTCAACGACTTCATCGACCGCGGCCGAGTCAAGCGGGTCTACGTCCAGGGCGACGCGCCCTTCCGCTCGCAGCCCAACGATATCGACCAATGGTTCGTGCGCAACGGCCAGGGCGGCATGGTGCCCTTCTCGTCGTTCGCTCAGACTTCGTGGATCACGACCCCGACCAGCTCGTCGCGCTTCCTCGGTTATCCCTCCTTCGAGCTGAACGGCCAGGGCGCCCCGGGGGTGAGCTCGGGTCAGGCGATGAACATCATCGAGGCCCTTGCCAGCAGCGTCCCAGGCATCAGCGTTGCCTGGGCCGGCCAATCGTACCAGGAGCGCCTGTCGTCGGGCCAGGCGCCGATACTCTACGCAGTCGCGATCGTCGTCGTCTTCCTGTGTCTCGCCGCGCTCTACGAGAGCTGGTCGATCCCGGTCGCGGTGCTGCTCGTCATTCCCCTTGGCCTGTTGGGTTCGATCTTTTTCGTCACGCTGCGCGGCCTGCAGAACGATGTCTATCTGCAGGTCGGGCTGATCACCACGATGGGCTTGTCGGCCAAGAACGCGATCCTGATGGTCGAGTTCGCCGAGCGGGCCGAACGCCAGGGTCAGCGCGTGATCGACGCGGCGATCGAGGCCGCGCGGATCCGCCTGCGGCCGATCCTGATGACGAGCTTCGCCTTCATTTTCGGCATGTTGCCGCTGGCGATTTCGACCGGCGCGGGCGCGAACAGCCGGATCGCGATCGGCACCGCGGTCATCGGCGGCATGCTGACCGCGACAATGCTCGCGATCTTCTACATTCCGTTCTTCTTCGTGCTGGTCCGGCGAAGCGTCCGCGACGGCATGAAGGCCCTTCGCGAACGCCTGCGCCAGCGGCGCGAGGCCCAGACATGAGGCGCGCGGCCGCGATCCTCGCGCTGGCCGCGAGCGCCTGCTCGACGATGGAGCCCAAATACGCGCGGCCCGATCCCGCCATTCCTGCATCGTGGCCGGTCGGGGATCCCTATCTTGCCCAGGCGGAGATCGGACTTCCGGTCGTCACCTACAGCCAGGTCTTTCAAGACCCTCGCCTCCAGACGCTGATCACCGAGGCGCTCGCCAACAACCGCGACCTGATGATCGCCGCCGCGAACATCGCCGCCGCGCGCGAGCAATATCATATCCAGCGGGCGCAGCTGTTGCCGACCGTCAATGCCGGCGCCGGGGTCACCGTCAGCGGTGACCGGTCAAACGGCGTGAACGCGAACTACAATGCCGGAGTCCAGGTTCCGAGCTTCGAGCTCGACCTGTTCGGCCGCGTGCGTTCTCTCACCCATGTGCAGCTCGAGCGCTATCTCGCGACCGAGGCGGGCGCCCGCGCGACCCGGCTTGTGCTGGTCGCCAATGTTGCCGCGGCCTGGCTCGACTATGCGGCGGATTCGAGCCTGCGCCTGATCGCCGAGCAGACGGCGGCGAGCGCTCAGAAGAGCGTGCAGCTGACGCGGATGCGGCTCGAAGGCGGAATCGCGCCGCGCACCGACCTCGACCAGGCCGAGCAGATTTTGGCCAGCGCGCAAGCGGACTTCGCGCGCCAACGCACCGCGGTCGCCCAGGATGTCAACGCCTTGCAGCTGCTGGTCGGTGCGCCGATCGACGCCAGGCTGCTCGCGGGCTCGATTGACGAAGCGTTCGGCAAGATCGCCCCCGTTCCCTCCGGCCTCGACTCCTATGTGCTGCTGCGGCGGCCCGACGTCCTCCAGGCGGAATATCAGCTGCGCGCCGCCAACGCCCAGATCGGTGCCGCGCGCGCGGCCCTGTTCCCGCGAATCACGCTCACCGGCCTGCTCGGCTTTGCCAGCAGCGCGCTGCTCAAGCTGTTCACCGGCGGCGCCTTCGGCTGGAGCGCGGGCGCCGATGCGAGCTACACGATCTTCCAGTCGGGCGCCGGTCACGCCAACGTGCGGCTGAGCGAAGCGCAGCGCAACGCCGCGGTCGCCATTTATCAGCGCGCGATCCAATCCGCGTTCCGCGACGTCGCCGACGCGCTGGCTCGGCGGGGCACGATCAACGATGAAATCGCAGCGGTTCAGCGCAACCAAGCCGCGGCGGCCGACAACTATACACTGACCGAAGCGCGCTACCGCGCCGGCATCGATCCGTTCCTGACCGTGCTCGTCGCCCAGCGGTCTTATTATTCTGCGCAGCAGCAGATGGTGCTGACCAAGCTCACCGCGGCGCAGAATCTCGTCACCACTTACCAGTCGATCGGGGGCGATGCGTTCCTCCAGGCGACGCCGGTGTGCCAGCCGCTTCCCGGCGACCGGTCGGCAGCCGCGACATCGGCGCTGTGCACGCCAACATTGGCCCCCCGGCCTTAGCTCGCGTCCGAAACGAGCAGCGCGAGCAATGCGAAGCTCGCCAGCCAATGCTCGCCCATATAATCGCCGGCGATGTGCGGCAGCGCCGCGGCAAGGTGCGTGTCGGCGGCGCTCCCGGCGGCCGCGCGCCCGGCCGGCGGAAGCAGCGGCGCGATCCCGCGCCAGCACCACGCGCGGCTGAGGTTCAGGCCGTCGAGATGGGCGATCTTGCCGTCGCTGCGGTCGCTGACGACCGCGGCTGCGAACAGGGTGGCGGGCTCCCGGCTCGCAACGCGCGGTAGAAACTCGCCAAACCATGCCGGGAACAAAGCCGGATGCGCGCGCGCCATGCACAAGGCCTCGATCAACGCCGGCGAGAGGAATTCGTCGCCGCCGGGCTCCCACGCCTGGCAGTCGCGGTCGGCGCCGAACCAGTGCAGCGCGCGGCCGCGGATCGCCGCCGCAAGCGCCGGATCGAACGCGTCCGCCCATTCGAGCGACAGGATCAGCGCGAACGCAGTGTTGAAATGCGTCCCGACGCGGATCGGATAGGTCATCACCTCCAGGTACGCGCTCAGCCGTTCGGCGAAGGCGCGAGCAAGAGGCTCCAGCGCGTCGCCCCACCCCGCCGCGTGCCGAGCCGCTTCGAGGTGCAGGTACAACAGCCACGCCCAGCCATAAGGCCGTTCAAAGCCGCGGCTCGACGGGCGGTCCAAATAGGCGAGCTCGGCGGCAACCTTCTCCGCCGTGAAGCTGCTGTCCGCGAGCCTGGTGATGGCCTGAGCCTCGTCGATGCGCGGAAACAGCCGTCCCAGAGTCAGCAACGTCCACCAGCCATGGACGCAGCTGTGCCAGTCGAAGCTGCCGAAGAAGATCGGATGAAGCGTCCGCGGCGAAGCCAGGTCGGCGTCGCTCGTCAGCAGATGATCGAGCTTGTTCGGATATTCGCGGGTCACGTGCCCGAGCGCGATCCCCGCCATTTGCGAGGCAAGCCTAGCGTCGAGCTTGCTCACAGATGGAACCCGGCGACGTAGAGGATGAGGATGTTTGCCGCGAGCAGCGCCAGCGCGGTCGGCACCTGCGCGTGGATCACGCCATATTGATCCTTGAGCTCCAGCAGTGCGGCGGGGACGATGTTGAAGTTGGCCGCCATGGGCGTCATCAACGTCCCGCAAAAGCCGGCGAGCATCCCGACCGCGCCGATCACCGCAGGGTTGCCGCCGTCCGCGTGGATCAGGATCGGGACTCCGATGGCCGCCGCCATCACCGGGAATGCGGCGAAGGCGTTGCCCATGATCATCGTGAACACGACCATGCCGAGTGCGTAAACCAGCACCGCGAGGAACACGCTGCCCTGGGGGATGACCGCCCCGACGAGCGCGCCGATGGTCGTGCCGACGCCCGCCGCGGCGAAGATCGCGCCGAGCGCCGCCAGCATCTGCGGCAAGACTGCTGCCCATCCGACAGCATTCATCAGACGGCTGCCTTCCTCGACGGGCGCGATCGGCGGCGGTTTCAGCCACACTAGACAGGTGAAGAGAGCGAAGATCACGCCCGTACCCAGCAGCACCAAAGTGACCGCCTTGGGATCGAGCAGGCCCGTGTCCTTGAGCGGCGTGTAATTGAACAGCAATGTGCCGACGAACGCCGTGAACGGGATCAGCAGCGCGGGAAGGAACAGCTTGTTGCCGTAGCGTTCGGAGAAATGCCGGCGTTCTTCCGCGCTGGTCGATTCCTTGGACCCGCGGCCGATCAAATGTGCGCCGGCAATGCCGACGAGCGCGAGCACCAGCACGCCATTGCCGAGATCGCCGAGGAAATCGCCGAACCAGAAGCTGACCGTCAGCAGGCTCCAGAAGGTAGCATTGCCCCAACGCTTCGCATTGGTCTCGTCGCGCGCGCTGCCAATCGCGAAACCGGCAAACACCGCTGCGGCGAGCACGTAGAGCCAGTGGAGGTTGATCATCCTTCGTCATTCCCGCGAAAGCGGGAACCCCGCTCTTCTTGTTCACTTCCGCTGAAGGAAGCGGGGCCCCCGCTTTCGCGGGGGTGACGACTTAAAGATCGATCGAGCAGCAGCAGGCGCGTGCCGTGGATCAGGAAGGCGCAGATCGCGCTCGGGATCGCCCAGACCGACAGCTGGAACGGCGTAAGCTGAATACCGAAGCCGGCGAGCGCGCCCTGAATGAGCAGGATCGATGCAATCGCCAGGAAGATATCCTCGCCGAAGAACAGCCCGACATTGTCGGTCGCCGCAGACATGGCCTTGATCCGCTG
The DNA here is from genome assembly GCF_045810705.1 of Sphingomonas sp. GTDB lineage: Bacteria > Pseudomonadota > Alphaproteobacteria > Sphingomonadales > Sphingomonadaceae > Sphingomicrobium. The sequence goes on from NZ_JBJMVI010000020.1 coordinate 106,986, forward strand.
GTCGGTCCGATCGTCGAGTTCGCCGTGCTGCTTCTCGGCAGCGGCAAGCGTCATCGGCGCAAGCAACGGCCGCACGGTCTGCGCCTGGCCCATGACCGAGGTCAGGCCCAACGCAGCGAGGATCTGGCGGAGCCCGAGGTAGAGCAGCAGCAGCCGTCCCGTGGTCGCACCGCGCATATTGGCGATCAACGTGCGCGCCCGCTCCTGCAGCCCATAGCGTTCGAGCAAGCCGATGACCGGCAGGACGATCCAGATGATCGAGACGTAGCGGTTCTCGTTAAAGCCGTGGCCGAGCGTGCCGAGCACTTTCAGGAACGGCATATGGCCAAGCAAGCCGGTGACGATCGCCGCGACCGCGACCACCAGCAGCGGATTGAAGCGCAGCGCGAAACCGATGACAACCAGCGCGATGCCAAGCAGCGGCCAATAATCGATCATTCGCTTTTGCTCCCAAACCCGCCGCCGCCCGGCGTCTCGATCACGAACCGGTCGCCCGCCTGCACTTCGGCATAAGCGGTCGCGCTCAGCATTTCGACGGCGCCGTCGGTGCGTTCGACCCAGTTGCGGCCGGCTTGAGCGTCCGCCCCGCCATTGATCCCCCGGGGCGGCACGCGGCGGCGGTTGGCGAGGATATTGGCGCGCATCGGCTCGAGGAAGGTCACGGCGCGGACGACTCCGTCGCCTCCGCGGTGTGCGCCCTCCCCGCCCGAACCGCGCCGGATCGCGAATTGATCGAGCCTCACCGGCAACCGCGTCTCGAGGATTTCGGGATCGGTCAGGCGGCTGTTGGTCATGTGGGTCTGGACCGCGCTCGTCCCGTCATGGTCCGGCCCCGCTCCGGATCCTCCCGCGATCGTTTCATAATATTGGTGCTGCGCGTTGCCGAAGGTGAAGTTGTTCATCGTCCCCTGGCTCGGCGCGAGGCGGCCCGTTGCCGCAAACAATGCATCGGTGACGACCTGGCTAGTCTCGACATTGCCCGCGACGACCGCGGCGGGAAAGCGCGGGTTGAGCATCGAGCCTTCGGGAACGATCAGCTCGATCGGCCGCAGGCAGCCCTCGTTCATCGGGATCGCGTCGTCGATCAGCGTGCGGACGACATAGAGCGAGGCGGCCCGGGCGATCGAACGCGGCGCGTTGAAATTGTCGTCGAGCTGTTCGCTCGTGCCGGTGAAATCGAAGGTCGCCGCGCGCGCCGCCTTGTCGATGCTGATCTTCACCCGGACATGCGCTCCATTGTCCATCTCATAGTCGAACTCGCCGTCGTCCAACCGGCCGAGCAGCCGGCGCACCGATTCCTCGGCATTGGCCAGCACGTGGCGCATGTAGGCGGATACGACCTCCGGCCCGTAATCGCGCGCCGTCGCGGCGAGCACTTCCGCGCCGCGGACGCAGGCGGCAAGCTGGGCTTTCAGGTCGGAGATGTTGCGGTCGGGGCTGCGCGCCGGCCACTCACCCGAGCCGAGCAGCGCGCGCATCTCCGCCTCGCAAAAATGGCCCTCGTCGACCAGCAGGACATTGTCGATCAGCACGCCTTCCTGGTCGATGCTGCGGCTGTCCGGCGGCATCGACCCCGGCGCAATCCCCCCGATGTCGGCATGGTGGCCGCGCGCCGCCACGAATGCGGAAGGCTCGGCCTCGTCACCATAGAAGACCGGCACGATCACCGTGATGTCCGGCAGATGCGTGCCGCCGCGATAGGGGTCGTTGAGGACATAGGCATCGCCGCTGCGGATGCCGCGACCGTCCCGCCCCTGGGCGCGGGTGTCGATGATCGTGCGGATGCTCTCGCCCATCGAGCCGAGGTGCACGGGGATGTGCGGCGCGTTGGCGATCAGCGCGCCATCCGCGTCGAAAATCGCGCAGGAGAAGTCGAGCCGTTCCTTGATGTTGACGCTGGTCGCGGTGGATTGCAGCGCGACCCCCATCTCCTCGGCGATGGCCATGAACAAATTGTTGAAAATCTCGAGCCGCACCGGGTCGACGTCGGTCCCGATTGCCTTGGCGCGGTCCAGCGGAACAGCGCGGGTGAGGACGAGCGTGCCGTCACCGGCGCGTTGAGCCCGCCAGCCCGGCTCAACGACGATGGTCGAGGTCGGGTCGAAGATGAGGGCCGGCCCGATGAATTCCTCCCCGGAACGGGGAGGGGGACCATGCGCAGCTTGGTGGAGGGGGCCCCCTCCGTCAGTTCCTTCGGAGCTGCCACCTCCCCGTTCCGGGGAGGATTTGCCGACCGCCTCAACCACCAGCGCGTCGACGACGACCTCCGCGTCCTCTTCCCAATAACCGAAGCGGCGGCGGTGAAGTTCGGCGAAGGTCGCTCGCATGTCTGCGGGCGCTGCAATGCCGATCTCGAGCGTGGTGTCGCTGCCAGCCGTGCGCAGGCGCGCTCGGCGCAACAGCTCGATCCGCTCGCCGTGCAGCCCCTGCTCGATCAGCGCGACGCTTGCCCGCTGTTCGAGCTCGCTCAGCGCTCCGGAGAAATCCTCCCCGAGCGGCCTCAGCCAGCTCGTCTCGCGGATCGCCTTCACGTCGGCGATGCCGATGCCATAGGCCGAGAGCACGCCGGCGAGCGGGTGGATCAGGATCCGCTCCATGCCGAGCGCGTCGGCGACCCGGCACGCGTGCTGACCACCGGCACCGCCGAAGCAGGCGAGCGTATAGCGGGTCACGTCGTGCCCGCGCGCGATCGAGATCTTTCGGATCGCGGCGGCCATATTGTCGACCGCAATGTCGAGGAATCCCTCGGCGATCTCCTCGAGGCTCTTCGCGCCGCGGAGCTGATCCGCGACCTCCTGCAGGCGCATAGTGGATGCATCCTTGTCGAGCGGCTGGTTGCCGCCGGGTCCGAACACGGCGGGAAACTGTGCCGGGTCGATGCGACCGAGGAACAGGTTGCAGTCGGTGACGGTCAGCGGTCCGGCGTTGCGGTAGCAGGCTGGGCCGGGGTTCGCCCCGGCGCTCTCCGGGCCGACGCGGAAGCGCATCCCGTCGAACCGGCAGATCGACCCGCCCCCTGCAGCGACCGTGTGGATCTGCATCATCGGCGCACGGATCCGGACGCCCGCGACTACGCTCTCCTCGGCAAGTTCGAACTGGCCGGCGTAATGCGACACATCGGTCGAGGTGCCGCCCATGTCGAAGCCGATCAGCTGCCGCGCCTCGTGCGGGGCGCTTGCCGCAACCATGCCGACGACGCCGCCGGCCGGACCGGACAGGATTGCGTCCTTGCCGCGGAAAGCGGTCGCCTCGGCAAGCCCGCCGTTCGACTGCATGAAGTGAAGATCGGTGCCCTTCGGCAGCCCCGCGGCGACACGGTCGACGTAGCGGCGCAGCACCGGGGAGAGGTAGGCGTCGACGACTGTCGTGTCGCCGCGACCGACAAGCTTGATCAGCGGCGCGACCTCGTGGCTGACCGAGACCTGCGAAAAACCGAGGTCACTCGCGATTGCCGCCAGCCGCGCCTCATGATCCGGATAGCGCCAGCCGTGCATCAGGATGATCGCGAGCGCGTCGATGCCGCTCTCCCGAACTGACTGGAGCGCCTCCCGCGCCCGCGCTTGGTCCAGCGGGACGAGCACGCCGCCGTCGACAGTGACCCGCGCGTCGACCTCCACCACCCTCTCGTAAAGCATCGACGGCAACACGATGTGCCGCGCGAAGATGTCGGGTCGGGCCTGATAGCCGATCCGCAAGGCATCGCCGAAGCCGCGGGTGGTCGCCAGCGCCACGCGCTCGCCCTTGCGTTCGAGCAAGGCGTTGGTCGCGACTGTGGTGCCCATCCGAACCTCCGCGACGGTGCCGCCTTCCTCGGTCAGAACCCGCCGGATGGCCTCCAGCGCGGCATCCTCATACTGACGAGGGTTCTCGGACAGCAGTTTTTCGACCCGCACCCGGCCGTCCGACGCGCGCGCAACCACGTCGGTAAAGGTGCCGCCGCGATCGATGGCGAAGCTCCATGAATGATTCACGCGGGCCGCTCTAGGGCCTTTGCGCTCCTGACTGCACCCCCTATGGGGCGGCCATGGCTGTTCTGGTCACGGGGGCTGCGGGGTTCATCGGCGCGGCGACATCGCGCGCGCTGCTCGAGCGCGGCGGCGAGGTCGTCGGGATCGATAGCCTGAACGACTATTACGACCCCCGGCTCAAACAGGCACGGCTGACGCAGCTGCAGCAGCAGTTCGGCAACCGCTTCCGCTTCGAGCGGCTCGACTTCGCCGATGCCGATGCGCTCAAGTCCTTCACCGACACGATCGAGATCGACGGAATCGTCCATCTCGGCGCGCAGGCGGGCGTCCGTTACAGCCTCGAAAACCCGCAAGCCTACGTCCAGTCGAACCTCGTCGGCCATTGCAACATGCTCGAGCTCGCCCGGCACCGGCGGGCGCGGCACATGGTCTACGCCTCCTCATCGTCGGTCTATGGCGGCAACAAGAGCCTGCCGTTTCGGGTCGAGGACCGGGTCGACCATCCGCTGTCGCTCTATGCGGCGACCAAGAAAGCGGATGAATTGCTGAGCGAGAGCTATGCGAGCCTCTATCGCCTGCCGCTCACAGGGCTACGCTTCTTCACCGTCTATGGGCCGTGGGGACGACCGGACATGGCGATGTGGATCTTCGTCAAGGCGCTCTACGCCGGCGAGCCTTTGCCCTTGTTCAACGGCGGCGAGATGCGGCGCGACTTCACCTATATCGACGATATCGTCAGTGGCGTGGTCGCGTGCCTCGATGGACCGCCGCGCGACGATGGCGAGGTCAAGGCCGGCGGCAGCACCAGCCCCCACGCCATCTACAATATCGGCAACAGCCGCAGCGAGGACCTGATGCGTGTGGTCGAGCTTTTGGAGCAGGAGACCGGGCGCAAGGCGCTGCTCGACCCCAAGCCGATGCAAATCGGCGACGTTCGCGAAACCTTCGCCGACATCAGCGCCATCGAGCGCGACCACGGCTTCAAGCCGGCGACCAGCATCGACGAGGGCGTTCCGCGGTTCGTCGCCTGGTATCGCGACTATCACAGCATCCGGTGAGCCTGCCGCCCATCCTCGACGGGCTGCGGATCCCGGTCATCGGCTCGCCGATGTTCATCGTGTCGAACCCCAAGCTGGTCATCGCCCAGTGCACCAGCGGGATCGTCGGCAGCTTCCCATCGCTGAACGCGCGTCCGGCTGAGCTGCTCGACGAATGGCTGCATGAGATCACCGAGGCACTGGCGGCGTGGGACCGCGACCACCCTGAACGCCCGGCCGCGCCGTTCGCAGTCAACCAGATCGTCCACCGCTCGAACGACCGATTCGAACATGACATGCAGGTCTGCGCCAAGTGGAAGGTGCCGATCGTCATCACCTCGCTCGGTGCCCGAGTGGAGCTCAACGACGCCGTCCATTCGTGGGGCGGGATCACGCTCCACGACGTGATCGACGACCGCTTCGCCCGCAAGGCGGTCGAGAAAGGCGCCGACGGGGTCATCGCCGTCGCCGCCGGCGCCGGCGGGCATGCCGGACGCTGGTCGCCCTTCGCGCTGATCCAGGAAATCCGCATGTGGTTTGACGGGCCGTTGGTCCTCTCGGGCGCGATCGCCAACGGCGGCGCCGTGCTGGCGGCGCAGGCCGCAGGGGCCGACCTTGCCTACGTCGGCTCATCGTTCATCGCCACCGAGGAAGCCAACGCGCCCGACGGCTACAAGCAGGCGATCGTCGACGGCGGCGCTGCCGACATCGTCTATTCCGACCTCTTCACCGGGGTTCACGGCAATTATCTGCGCTCGTCGATCGTCAGTGCTGGACTCGATCCCGACGCTCTCGCCGCCGGCAGCCTCGACACCATGAAGTTCGGTTCCGGAGGATCGTCCAAGTCCAAGGCGTGGAAGGACATCTGGGGCTCGGGCCAGGGTATCGGCGTGGTCGACCAAGTGCGGCCGGTCGCGGCCTATGTCGACCTGCTCGCCGAGCAATATGCGGCGGCCAGGAAGAGGCTCTGCGCTAGCTGATCGCCTCCAGCGCGCTGCGCCAATTGTTCGGCACATCGACCGGCCGCCGGGTCGCGCGGTCGACCAGAACGTGGACGAACTCGCCCTGCGCGGCGGCCTGCTCCATGCCGACCGCGAACACCCCGATGCGGTAGCGGACGCTCGAGCGTCCGAGCTGCGCGACAGCGAGGCCGACCTCGACGTCCTGCGGAAATTCGAGCGGCGCATGATAGGCGCACCGCGTTTCGGCGACGACCGCGATCGGGTCGCCGGCCTGGATGTCGAGTAGCCCCTGGTCGACCAGCCAGCCGTTCACCGCGCTATCGAACCATTGATAGAAGATGATGTTGTTGACGTGGCCGTAGGCGTCATTGTCGCCCCACCGGGTCGTGAACCGCCGCCAGGCTTTGAATTCGGACCTTGCCGCCGGCGCCTCGCGGCTCACCATGCCGCCTCATAAAGGCGCTGGGCGTCGCTCTGGCTGATCTCGCACGGATTGTTCACCAGCAGGCGGCCCTGCTTCATCGCTTCCTCGGCGAGGCGCGGCGCCTCCTCAAACGCAATCCCATGATCGCGCAGGCGAAGCGCAAGTCCGCTGTTCCGCGCAAGCTCGTCGAGCCGTTCGATCAGCAGCGCGGCGCGCGCCTGGCTCCCCTGCCCCGCGCAGTCCGGCTCGATGATCTCGGCAAGCTCGGCATAATGGTCCCGCGCGGCCTCGACATTATGGGCGAGCACGTGGCGCAGCATCAGCGCATTGGTCAGCCCGTGCGGCAGGTGATGCAACCCGCCCAGCGGATAGGCGAGTGCGTGGACTCCGGCCACGGGCGCGTTGGCGAAAGCGAGACCCGCGAGGTGGGCGCCGAGCAGCATCGCCGAGCGCGCTTCCAGGTTCCGCGGCTCCTCGATGGCTGTCTGCAGGTTGGAAGCGAGCAGCCGCAGCGCCTCCCGTGCGAGCGCGTCCGAAAGCGGGTTCTTGAGCCGCGCCGAGGTGTAGGCTTCGACCGCATGGACGATCGCGTCGATGCCCGTCGCCGCGGTGACGTGCTTCGGCAGCCCCAGCGTGAGGCTTGCATCGAGCACCGCCCAATCGGCGATCAGCGGCGGCGAATTGACCGCGAGCTTGACCCCCCCCTCGCAGGTGATGACCGAAATCGGAGTCGCTTCGGAGCCAGTGCCCGCCGTGGTCGGGACCAGAGCCAGCGGCAACCGCCGTCCCCGAGCGATATTCACGCCCCATATCTCGTCGAGCTCGTCGCCCGAGCCGAGCAGATAGGCTGCGAGCTTGGCGACATCCATCGGGCTTCCGCCGCCGAGCCCGACGACCGAGGCCACTTGCGCCGAGCGCCCCGCCTCGGTCGCGGCGAGCAGCGTCTCCTTCGACGGGTCGGCCTCGACCGCATCGAAGACGACGATCTCTCGATCCTTGCCAATTGCGTCGCGGTAAGCGTCCGTGATCCCCAGCTGGACAAGGTCCGCGTCGGTGACCAGCAGGCATGGGCCTGGTGGCAGCTTCTCGGCCAGCGCCTCCGCCTGATCAGGGCCGGCGAGCAGCCGCGGTCCGGGATGGAAGGTAAACGGCCGCATCGGCCGTCTTGTTAGCCGCTCTGCCCGCCGAGTCCACGCTCGAGCCGGCCCATCAGCGCCCGCGCCGGGCTCTGCGGCACGTTCGCTTCGAGGCCACCTTCGTCGAGCCTGCGGACACGCGCATAAAGGTCCGCGCTCGCGTTGATCAGCCGCTGCGCGGACGGCGGCAGGGTCGCGATGACCACGGGGTCGCTGTCCTGCGCGTTGCCGAGCCGGCGGTCGGGCCGGCGTCCGCCGTGGCCAGCTATCTCGCCCGACTCGATCGCCCGCTGGGTCAGCAGCCATGCGACGATATGCATGATCCGCGTCGTCACCTTGAGCGATTCGCAGGCGAAGCCGACGCGGGCAAAAGGCTCCAGGGTCGAGCGCTGGTCGCGGCCCGCGTCGTCGAAATAGGATCGGGCCTCGTCGGCGAGCAGCATCGCCTCGGTATAGAGCGAGTCGATCAGGCGGGAGGTGATCCGCACCTGCGGGCGCAGCATGTCCGATTCGTCCATCAGCGTCAGATTGCCACCGTTCATCGTTTCTGGAAACGCCCAAGCCGGCTGTTGGTCCGGCCAGCGCGTCGCCGTGTCCCCGTTCGGGACGCCGCGCGAAGCGTCAGGCGATGATGTCCGGAACGCTCGAATCCATCAGCCGCTGGATCTCGTCCTTGAGCATCAGCTTCTGCCGCTTGAGCCGCGCAATCTCGAGTTGATCGCCGACCGGCTCGGAGGAGAGCAGGCGGATTTGCTCATCCAACCTGCGGTGCTCGGCCCTGAGCGTTTCGAGCAGCTGCACCGGATCGTCATCGTTCATCTGCCGCCAGTCTACCGCATCGGGCCATGCGCAGGAACCGCCGGCTGTTCACGGCGAGCAGCACCCGCGCGCCGCCGAAGCGTGAGAAGGGTCAAGACAATGCGCCCGATTCGTGATTTATTATGCGGTGGTGACACGCTGACTGAAAGGAACGCCGCCAATGGACAAGGCAACGGTCGAGGAACTCGAATCAAAGCATGCGGCTCTTCATGCCCTGATCGACGAGGAAGAGCATCGAACCCACCCCGACGAAGACCTTCTCCACCGTCTCAAAAAAGAGAAACTCCGACTTAAGGACGCGATGGCTGGCCACCTGACGCACTGACCATCGAAAATCCGGGCGCGGCGGCTTTGCAAGTCGCCGCGGGGCCGGGGTTGCCTAGGGCGCCCGCGCTTTAGTCGTCCCGCGAGACCTTCTCGATGCGCTCGTGGCACTCCTGGGCCTCCAGCGTCATGGTCGCGATCGGACGGGCCTCGAGACGGCCGAGCGAGATCGGCTCGCCGGTCACTTCGCAATAGCCATATTCGCCCTCGTAGAGCCGGCGGATCGCGCAATCGATCTTGGCGATGAGCTTGCGCTGCCGGTCGCGGGTGCGAAGCTCGATCGACCAATCAGTTTCAGTCGACGCGCGGTCGGCAAGATCGGGCTCGCGCATCGAATCAACCTGGAGCTGGGCCATGGTTGCGCGCGATTCCTCGATGATCGCTTCCTTCCACGCTTTCAGCTTGCGAAGGAAATAGGCGCGGTGACGCCCGCACATGAATTCTTCCTTTTCCGACGGCCGATAGGCCTCCGGAATGATGATCCTGTCGAACGGTTCGAAGTCTTCGCCGCCATAAAGGTCGACTAGAGCGGTCGCCATCAATATCCCTCCCCGCACATGCCCGCGATTTCCCGATCGCGGACGTCCCATACGCCGCCACCTGCTGCGGCCGGGCCACCGGTGCAGCCGGAGGCGATTTGGACTGACTCTACCGGGACTTACCCCAGGAAAGCCTGCCATCCCCACCTGGCGCTATAGTTAGGCGCCTGACCCTTAACAAGAACTGACACAGTTCAAGTGAACAAATCGCCAAGCTGTTGCGAATATGGCGCAATTCCTTTGGCGGAGGTTCGCGGTTGCAGCAGAACGGCGCCTCGCCCATAGCCCTCGCCATGCGCATCCTGATTACGAACGACGACGGCGTGAACGCGCGCGGCCTGCGCCTGCTGGAATCGGTTACGCGTCAGTTCAGCGATGACATCTGGGTCGTCGCGCCGGCCGAGGAACAGTCGGGCGCCGGCCATTCGCTGACGCTGACCAAGCCGGTCCGCCTCAGGCGCCACGACGAGCGGCGATTCTCCGTGACGGGCACCCCGACCGACGCCGTCATGCTGGCGCTGGCGCACGTCATGAAGGATTCGCCGCCGGACGTGATCCTGTCCGGCATCAACCGCGGCGCCAACCTTGCCGAGGACGTCACTTATTCCGGTACCGTGTCGGCGGCTATGGAAGGCGCGCTCGCCGGCGTGCGCTCGATCGCGCTCAGCCAGGCCTATTCACGCGAGGGCATGGGCGACACGGTGCCCTTCGCGGCGGCCGAGGCATGGGCGGCGCGGGTGCTCGGGCCGCTCCTGGATTTCGAGACCGAGCCGCGAACGCTGATCAACGTCAACTTCCCGGCGATGCGGCCCGAAGAGGTGAAGGGCGTCCGCGTCTGCCGGCAGGGCCTGCGCGACTATGGGCGCCTGCGCATCGTCCAGCGCACCGACCCGCGGGGTTATGATTATTATTGGTTCGGGTTGGGTCCGATGGTCGAAACCCCCGGCCATTCGACCGACCTCGAGGCCGTCGCGGACGGCTATGTTTCCGTCAGCCCGCTCCACCTCGACCTGACGCACGAGCATTCGCTCGCCGCCCTCCATGAACAATTCGCGGCCATGCCCGAGAGCACGGCCGCGAAATGATTGTCCGAAACTGAGATCAGGTCAGCGGCCGCGCTCGCCCCTTTGGCCTTGAGTGGGCGGCGGAACGTTTGTCGACGAGGCGAGCCAGGTCTCGCTCGCACCGCATGAGCTGGTCACGGCCATTGGTGTTCCAGCCTGGAACGGCCCGGCATAAGGCACGCATTCCTGCGCTACGCCATTGCCGAGGCACAGCTGTCCATTGGCTGCGGTCCAGGTGCCGTTGACGACCCGCCCGCCCGCAGTGGTAATCGTCGCCTGCCCGCCTGGGACAAGAGTCACGGTGTTGGTAACGCCGTTGGTGGTCACCTGGATCGGCTGTCCGACAATTTCCGAGCCGGGCGTCCAAGCCTGCGCGAACGCCGTACCCGGAAGCGCGGCGAGAACGGTCAACCCGACCAGTGTCCGTGCGACAAACCGACTCTTCATGGCGCGTCTTCCTTCTTTTCGGACCGAAACCTGGATCGCGAACGGTCAGGCCGGGCTATTCGCACTCCCGCTGCCATTCACGGCAAGGAAAATCCCGACACCCGCGGCGATCGCGAGCAAGGCGATGAACAGCGGATTGATGCCCCCGCCCCCGACAACCGCCGGCGGCGGCACCACTTCAACCGTTTGCGGCGGAGGCGGCGGCGCGGCATCGAGAACCGGAAGCACGCAGCCGGTCGGCGCCTGCGCGGCTGCGGCGGCTGCAGCCGCCCCGCACATCGCGGCGGCCGGCGCACCACCACTCATCGCGGTCAGTACGGCCCACGGATCGACCTGCTGAACGGGGGCCGGCGCCGATGCCATCGCGGCCGTCGAGCTCAGCATCAACGAACCTGCGGCGACAACGCCCAGAATACCCTTCAACCTATGGCTGCCCATTTTTTTCCTCCGGCACCGCGAGGAAGTGACACCCCGCACGACTGCGAAACACTTAGTCCATAGCAAAGTTTCATGCCACCATTTTGATAATAAAATCCTGCTCTGTGTTGCAAGCTTGCAGCAGCACTCCAGCCGATCGCCACAGAGACGTTCAGGTTCAAGCGCTTAGCGCTCGTGCGCCCCGGGTTCCTGGTGGGCCAGCATCGGCCGCCACGTCCCCACACTGCGCCGCGAGCCAGCTCTGGAACATGAGAATCGCCCATAGCGCGGGCGTTGAATCGCGCTGGCCGCAAAGATGCTGGCGCCAGCGAGCCTGCACCAGGTCCGCGTCGAACCAGCCCTGCGAACGGATGAGATTGGGGTCGAGCAAATCCTCGGCCCAGGGCCGAAGCGGGCCCTTGATCCACTCGCCCACGGGCACCGCGAAGCCCGCTTTCGGCCGCTCGACGAGCTCGCGCGGGACGAGCCGGTAAAGCAATTTGCGCAGGATGTGCTTGCCGCCGCCATCACGCACCTTGAGCCCGAGCGAAATGCGCGCGGCCAGCTCGGCGACCCGGTGGTCGAGGAAGGGGACGCGCGTTTCGAGCGCGACGGCCATCGACGCTCGATCCACCTTCGCCAGGATGTCGTCGGGAAGGTAGGTCACGGCATCGCAATACATCATCCGCACGGCATCCGGCGCGTCCGGCCCCAACTCCAGGTCAAACCCGGCATCGGCACCGTCGCCGCCGATGACCGGCGAGCGCTCGTGGCTCCATTCGTCGAGGAAGCTGCCATAGACCTCGTCGAAGCTCCCGGCCGAAGCCGCCACGCGCAATGCCTTCTGGACCTTCCCGCCGATATGCGGCTGGTGCCGGCCAGGCACGAAACGGGCGACATTACTCCACAGGCGTGAGGGTACGCGGCTGAGCGGTGCGCCCGTGACCGCGCGCAACGCTTGCGGGACGCGCTGCAGCTGCCGCCATCGCCTCGGGGCGGCGAAATGACGGTTGTAGCCGGCGAAGAGCTCGTCCCCGCCGTCTCCCGTGAGGGCGACCGTCACCTCCTCGCGCGCGAAGCGGCTGACCAGGTGCGTCGGGATCTGCGATGAATCGGCGAAAGGCTCGTCGTACATCTGGGGCAGCAGCGGGATGACCTCGCGCGCCTCGCGCACGGTGACGTAGCGCTCGTGGTGGACGGTGCCGAGATGTGCCGCCACCCGCTTGGCGTCCTGCGCTTCGTTGTAGCCTGCCTCCTCGAAGCCAATCGAGAAGGTGCGGACCGGCACGCTCGAATATTTTTGATACAGCGCACAGATCGTCGAGCTGTCGATGCCGCCGGACAGAAAGGCGCCGACCGGCACGTCGGCCATAGACTGGCCTTGGATGGCGGTGGCGAGCGTCCGCTCCAGCTCCTCCAGCGTCTCATCTTCGTTGTCGATCGGCTGATCGAGGCCCCTGCGCACCACGTCCCGGTACGACCAGTAACATTCGAGGCTGACACCCCCGGCCCGCCCGGGCTCCGGCGGAGCCTGAAGCGGTGCTGCCGCCGCCGCGGCGTCGATCGTCAGGATGCTCGCCGGCGCCAGCTTGAACACCCCTTCATAGATGGACAGCGGCGCGGGGATGTACGTCCGGGAAGCAAGCAGGCGCAGCGCCCGACGATCGATCGCACCTTCGAACCTCGGATGGGCGCGCAACGCCTTGAGCTCGGAGCCGAAGACGAAGTCGCGGCCCGCCCAGCCGTAGTAGAGCGGTTTCTCGCCGAACCGGTCGCGGACCAGGCTGAGCGTCCGTTCGCGGCGGTCCCAAAAGGCGAAGGCATACATCCCCGCGCTGCGCCGGAGCGTCTCGGCGAGACCCCAGGTGACGATCCCTTGCAGCAGCACCTCGGTGTCCGAATGACCGCGCCAGCCGCCCTCAGGCACAGCCCCGCTGCCCTCCAGCTCGGCCCTGAGGTCGGCATGGTTATAAATCTCGCCGTTGAAGGTCAGCACAAACCGTCCGTTGGCCGAGTGCATCGGCTGATGCCCGGCCGGGGTGAGGTCGACGATCGCGAGCCGCCGGTGGCCAAGGCCGACACCCGCTTCCGGGTCGACCCACAGGCCAGCGTCGTCAGGGCCGCGATGGGCGACGGCGACGGTCATCGCCTCGAGGACACCCCGGTCGAGCCCGTTCCTGCTGATGATCCCGGCGATTCCGCACATGCGACATGCCCATAGCGGATGTGACGCCGAAATGGAGGGGCTCAAGCCCGCGGCGCCGGCTCTCCGGCGTTCTTGTTCGCGCCGCGGGCTTTGTCTAAGCCCCTGCGGTCATGGTTTAATCCACGATGGCGGCTTCGATAATCATGATCTGAGGGCCGGTTCTGTTCAACGAGGCCGCAAAAAGGCTTCTCTGGGATCGTCGAATGGAGAGACAATTGATGTCGGTTCGTGACAAGGAGATCAGGCAGGTGGCCATTGGCCACCACCATCAGTTGGCACGCGATTTCCAGTCCTGGTATTCGGACCTGGAGAAGAGCCGGTTCGCCTCCGCCTTCACCTACGGCCGCTCCAAGCTCGACCAGATGGTGGATGATCTGTTCCGCTCTCTGCCAAAAGACGCCTCGATCCTCGACGTTGGCTGCGGCACCGGCGAACATCTGAAGCGCGCGGCCCGCCTTGGATTGAAACCTACCGGCGTTGAACCAGCGCCAGGCATGCTCGAAGCAGCGCGCGAAAACGTTCCCGAGGCGATCCTCATCAAAGGCGTCGCGACGGAATTGCCGTTCGATGACGGGCAATTCGACGCCGTCATCATGATCGAGGTCCTGCGCTACCTCCACCGCAGCGACGTCGAGATCGCCTTGCGCGAGGCGTATCGCGTCCTGCGTCCTGGCGGTTTCATCCTCGCGACCCTCGTCAACCGCTGGGCGCTCGATGGATTCTACCTGTTCCACCGCGCGCGACAGCTGTTCAAGGGCTCGGAATTCAATGAGACGAACCCCTATTGCCTGTTCTTCACGCCCGGCCAGGCCGAACAGCTGTTCCGCGACGTCGGCTTCACCCAAGTTCGGTCCGAAGGCCGCATGCTCGCCACGCTCCGAATGGCCTATAAGCTGGGCACCAGAGTCGGCGCCGCGGCGGCATCCACGTTGGAACCCCTGGACGACCGGGTCCATCGATCCCGCACAGTCCGCCGGTTCGCGGGTCATCTCGTCGTCATCGGACAAGTCCCGCCGACTTCCGCCAAGCCTTCGTAGCGGCTCACGAAGCGCAAGGACCCCAGTGTTGGAGAAAACCGCAACATTCATCATGTCGCTCGACTGCGAGGGGAAGTGGGGAATGGCGGACCACCTCCAGCCCTATCACGACGCTTTGTCTGACGATGCGATCGCGAATGCCTACGACCAGCTGCTCAAGCTGCTCGGTTCCTATCGGCTTCGGGCAACGTTCGCATTTGTCATGGCCTTCACCTTGTCGGCCGACGAACGCCGCCAGTTCGACTCAATCCTGAAGCCTCGCAAGGGCCACGCCGATCCGTGGCTCGAGCCCTATTGGGCAGCGATGGAGAGCCGGCGTTCCGAAGGCTGGCACTCGCCAACCGCGTTCGATTTGGTCCGGAAATCGGAAGGTCAGGAGATCGCCTGCCACAGCTTTTGTCATCGTCCGCTCGGTCCGATGACTCCCCCTGCTGAAGCGGCAGCGGAGCTTGGCGCCGCCGACCAGGCGGCCAAGCTGAAACGGGTCAACCTGTCGACATTCGTTTTCCCGCGGAACGAGGTCGGCAGCCTCGCGGCGCTCAAAGAGTATCGCTATCTCGGCTATCGCGAGCGCTTGCGCAGGCCGTCCGGCATGATCGGCAAAGCCCTGTCGCTGGCGGCCGAGCTCAACACTCGCCCGAGGCCCCAGGCGGAAGATCGCGGGGACACGACGCTGATCCCAATTCCGGCGGGTTATTTCTTTAACTGGCGGTTTGGCGCGAGACGCAGAATTCCCAAGGACATGACCTTGGCGCGCTGGTCGAACCTCTTGCGAACGACCGCTCGCGATGGCGGAGTGGCGCATTTATGGATGCATCCGCACAATCTCATCACCGCCCCAGACACCAGCGACGTGCTGGAAAAGGTCCTCTCAGAAGTCGCGGAAATGCAGCAGCGCGGCGAGCTCAGGGTGGAAACGCAGGAAGACTATTGCCGGCGCCTTGGAACGGGATAGCCGCAATGAAGCCCCGCGCATCTCTGCCGGCTCTCCATTGCTAGGCACCCGGACGCAAGCCAACCGCTCTACGAGCGCGAGCTGGAAAATCGCGGGCGCCAAAACAGGGCGGCTGCAGAGCTATCGAGATTTGAGTGCGTGCGAACGGCGCGCCACAATATCAGATTCTGAACCAGCGCGCCGACGACCGACGCAATCGAAACTCCAATCGCTCCCGCAATCATGGCCAGCGGTGCAGCGATCATTACGCTGACGGCCACTGAAAACCCGTACGCGCGCGTTAGCGCTCGCTCGCCCCCGGACATGGACAAGAATACCCAGCCCACCCCAAAAAAACCATTCACGACTTGCGCGGCCGTCAATAACAATAGTGGAATCCACGAAGCCGCATATTGCGCCCCGAATAAATATACGATCAATGGCTTGCCCACTGCCGCAATCAAAAAGAACGCGGCAATTGACGGCAGGAACATCGCAACCGAAGCCAACAACATGATCTGCTGCAGCTTCTCAAAGTCTCTGTTGCTGTAGAATCTCGCTAGTGATGGAGCGAGCACCACGTTGAGAATCGAAATCGGCGTCGAGACTAAGATCACCGTGGAAAGAGCAACACGAAAATAGCCGACTTCCGCATCTATACTTAATGCGCCGAGCAGCAACAGACCGGACGTCGCATCAACCTGCTTCAAGAGATCGACTACAGTGAGTCTAAACGCTGGACGAATCCACCCACGCGGCGATGATTTCGTCCCCCGTCTAGCGGGCGATGGGATCGCGTTGCGAAGGCCGACAATTCCCAGGATCAGCGCGATCGCTGCCGCGACCACCATGATAGCAACTGCGAATGCGGGTGTGAGGGCCACTCCCGCGATAAGAACGCCGCAGAGAAGCACGACGGTCAATATCGGACGGACAAATGTCTCAAGCGACTGACCAATGACGATGTGGTCGAGCGCGCGGAGCGCCGCGCTGACAAATACTGTCAATGCAAACAGGGGGACGAGCATAGTCCCCGCCAGGTTCGGACTCACTGGACCTAAAAGCCCCGGAAACGAAATGCAGATGAGTCCCCAAAGTGCAGCCAGGGCCAAAGAAAAACAGAGGACAAGATTGAAGAACGCGTAAACATACCCGCGGAGCTCACGCCATCGCTGGTTCGCGAGAGCGATCGATATCTCCCTTGTTCCAACGGTATGTAATCCAAATTGCGCAACAACGCTCAATAGAAGCGCAATAGCCAGCACCAACCCGTAAGTGCCGAAGCCCCCGGGCCCCAGGATCCTGGCAACTTGCACGCCGAACGCGAAGGTAGCCAGCATGCCAAGAATTCGAAGCACGAGGCTCCATATGGTAGACCGGAGCAGAGCCCTCTGCTCGGAGGCAATGGCAAAGGCCAGCCGGGCAGTGTCCGCCGGCCATCGCGCACGTTTCAACATCGCGGCGCCATGATCAAACCTCGCCAACCCGCACTAGAATCGCGCGCTCCAGCCGTAGCATGATCAGCACGTTGAACAGTCTGCAAGACCGAGTCAGTGCGAGAATCCTTGGGGTGCGCCATGTTCCCGGTTTGCGGGGCGCGCGAGCCAAATGACGAACCCTGCGGCAAACATGATCAGGAGGGGTCTGGTGGCCGCGGTATATCTCGCCTCGGTATGCAGCCAAAGATGGATGGCGAACGGATAGAGCGCGACGGGCACAAGCAGCCATGGAAGCGGCGCCGTTCGCGGCCGCACGAGGGAAACGCCCATCCCGGCGAACCCGAGCAAGAACACGAGGAATGACGAAATCATCAGACCCGCGGAAACGGATGTCGGAAGCCCGCTGTACCTCTTGGTGACCCACAGCGCCCAGAGATTGTGAACGATATGACCGGCATAGTTCATCGGATCGGCGGAAATCCGTTGAATTGCTGCTCGCTTGAAGGCTTGCCCCGCGGCAATCCGCAATTTCACCGTTGGGTAGGCATGCGGATCGAAGGCGAGGATATTCTCCGGGGCGCCGATCTCGTGGTTGAGCTTGCGGACCGCGGGCGCCAAGCCGATTTCTTCCATGTGCCCGGTGATGCGCCCGCGCTCGAGCGCATCGATATCGTCCCAATCCAGCTGGTCCTGCCATGTCGAGAGATACAGGCTGGTGCCGACCGCTCCCGCCACGGGGACCGGTGTCAATCGACCGAAATTCACCTCGTTCCATATCGCATAAGGCAGCAGAAGTGCCCCGGCCGCGAGCGGCGGAAGAATTGCGAG
The DNA here is from genome assembly GCF_045810705.1 of Sphingomonas sp. Taxonomy (GTDB): domain Bacteria; phylum Pseudomonadota; class Alphaproteobacteria; order Sphingomonadales; family Sphingomonadaceae; genus Sphingomicrobium. Next base: position 124,567 of record NZ_JBJMVI010000020.1, read on the forward strand.
CTTTGCGGCGGACAGCCAGCTTTCTCCTGCGCCCCTGTCCCGGATGAATAGAATGGCGGCCAGCAGAAGCGGCAACAGCAGAAGGTCGGTCCGGATCAGCGCGCCCGCGCCCGCGGCCATCCCCGCGAGCGCATATCGTCGCCAATCACGGCGAACCACCAGCAATGCCGCGGCCGTCGTTGCGGCGATCGCCCAGGCTTCGGTCAGCAGGTAAACCGAATAGAGCAGCGGGAACGGATAAAGCGCCGTCACCAAGACGAACAGCGCCCCGCCCGATCGAGGAAACATGGCCCTTTGGATCGCAAATATCGCGGCACAGAAAGCAACCAGCTGAAGCGCTACTACAGCAACAATCGGCAAACCCACGAGGTGAAGCAGCAACCATAAAATGATGGGGTAGCCGGGCGGTCTAAGTGCGTCCGGCTCGAATCCCGCAGCGGTGACCGTGCCGTATCGCCCTTGGTCCAGGTTCTGTGCAAGCAGCAGATAATGTTCGCTGTCGCCAATCTCCCAAGGCCGGAAATGGTACATCGCAAAGGCGGCTTCCGCCGCGATAATCAGCCACGCCAAAATCAAGATTCGCCGATCCGACGAGATCCGCTGAACCAGGTCGATAGCTTCCCTACGGATAAATTTTGGCATGACCCCCTCCGAGTTGCGGGAGACGGCCTGCCAGCTGGCGGCGTCCACTGGCACCAATTCGTAAGCCTCGTATAGTCGAACCGCAATGCGAAGTCGTTTTGGCGCGAATTGATGCCTGGTGCGTATCGATTGTTGGTGCTCGCGAGCAAGCCCATGGGGATGTCTCCGAGCCAACGTTACAGGCTTGAGCAATGGGCTCCATATCTTGAGGCCGATCACGGCCTGACGCTGGACTTTGCGCCATTCGAATCTCCCAGGTTTGCTTCCCTGCTGGCGCAGCCCGGGCGCACCGCGACGAAGGCATTGTTCGTTTTTCGCGATTATTTGCGGCGTGCGTCAGTGCTCGAGCGCTCGCGTCACTATGACGCCGTCGTGATTCACCGTGAAGCCGCACTTGTTGGACCGGCCATCTATGAGCGGTTGCTCGCCCGCACGGGCATTCCTCTCATCTATGATTTCGATGATGCGATCTGGTCGGCATCGCAGGCCATGCCCCACGGGTCACTTTCTCGACTCCACTGCTTCGCAAAAACGTCGACGATCTGCCGGATCGCCGACGCGTGTACGGCGGGCAACAGCTTTCTGGCCGACTATGCGATGGCGAGGAATCCCCACACTTTCATCGTTCCGACGAGCATCGAGCTGTCGAACTACCCGCTTGTCCCGGAACCTTCCGAAACCGGCAAGTTCATCGTTTGCTGGACCGGTTCGGCGACCACGCTGATTCACTTTGAACTTGCTCGGGGGGCGCTGGAACGGCTCGCCAAGCTGGTTCCCCTCGTGGTCAAAGTGATTTGCAGCCGCCCCCCGGATCGGCCGATCGCCGGAGCGGAGAACCGGTTCGTGCCCTGGTCCGCCGACGGAGAAGCCGAAGAAGTCGGTTCGTGTCATGTCGGAATCATGCCGTTGCCAGACGACGAGATCAGCCGCGGCAAGTGCGCAATGAAGGCGCTGCAATATATGGCGACGGGCCGGCCCGTCATCGTTTCTCCCGTCGGCGCGAATGTGGAGGTCGTGTCGGACGGCGTGAATGGGTTCCTCGCGGCGACCACCGAAGATTGGGTCGACCGCTTATTGGCCCTGCAGGCATCCGCGAAACTCCGAGCAAAACTCGGGCTAGCCGCTCGCCAAACGATCGGAGACAAGTTCTCGGCTCAGTTGTCCGCTGCGCGGTTTGCGACCGCGGTTCACTCGGTCTTGCGTAATCGCGCCAAGATAGCCGCTGGCACTGAGCGATAGAGTGCGGGCGGTTTCGCCTCGATCTCTTGATTCACGCGTTTCGGCGCATCCCATCTAGCGCGTGGCGGGACGTAGAAGCCCGGCGCCCCCGGGCTGGAGAAGCCAATTCTCGTAGGGCAGCCAGGGCCAGCTGTTATTGGCAAACATGAGCCAACCGATCAGCAATGCGAAAGAGATGACGACGAAGCTGAGCCGGAGGAAGGCACGCCCCGTCGCCGAAGGACTAAGCGACGGCAGCCCGGAATAGACGTACATCGCCAACGGCCAGAAATAGAGACCGAAGCGATACGCGCCGACAGACGAGATCAAGATCACCGGCAGATCGATGAGCGCTCCCCACGCCAGGCTCCGCATGAGTTGGTCATCGCCGAAAAGCGCGGTCCAGCGCTCCCGCAAGGCAAGATAAATGACGCCGGCAAGGGCGAGCGGTGCGACCTGGGCGATGGCGCCCGGAGCGCTCAGTTTGCTTTGAGCGCCGACATAGAGCCGCGAATAGGCGTCCATCGATACAGGGGCCATCCTGACCGCGACAAGGAAGATCAGCCCAACCACAACCACCCCAAAGACCCTGACGGGCACGGGCGCCTTGACCCCCAAAGCGACGAAGATGCCGATGAATATGGCGCTGAAATGAAACAGCGACGCTAGGGCGACCATCAGCACCCTCGAGGCAGTTTGCCGCTTCTCCCAAGTGGCGAATAAATAGTAGATGAGGCCGGTGGCGATCGCCTGGCGCGTGCCGCTCATCGCGAAGGCGACCACAAGCAGGGGAGTCGCAACGACAATTGCGAGCAAAGGGTCCGGACAGCGCCTGGCGACCGCGAAGAGGCCCCAACAAAAAACCAGGGCTGACGCGGCGTTGAGGAACAGGACCCCCAAGCCGGACCTCGCCGCCACCCAGCTCAAAAAGCCGTAGCCCGGTTCTCGAGCAGTCAGTACCTGCGCGAAGGTCTCAGCCTTCCTCGCGTCGTAGATGTAAATATAATTGTTCCAGTCCATGCCGACGTGGAACCGGAAGCCGACCATCAACCAGTAGAACGCAGCGACCAGCAGCAGCACGATTCCGGCTCTGCGAACGCCCGACAGGGTGAGGCATGCGGGTACGGCAAGCATCGCAAGATAAGGAAACACGACTGATTTCGCCCTACTCGAGGCTATCGCTAACCGGGTAGCAGGCGCGGTCTATGGGGGCGGCTGGCCCGCAAGTCGACCCGGCGCCTTGAACGTCATCGAGATCGCGGCTTGGGCGAGACATGGAAGGTCAGCCCACAGAATGCGGAACGCATCGGTCGCGCTTGGTCGCGCGCACGACGGCCGCTCTGCCTGTCCCGTTGTCGATAAAGCCGGCGAAGCTCACGTCCGCACCGCTCCGCTCGAACATCCGGGCAACCGTGCCGATCCGCTGCGGGTTGTCATATTCGGGCGAAAGCATGTCGAAGGTGTCGAGCACGACCCATTCGTGCAGCTGTCCGGGCGTCAGGCCCTTGGGCATCGTCGCAAGGTCGGGGATCGGGAGAAAGCGGGTCAGTGCGTGGAGCCCGGCGCCGTTCATGGCCTGCGAAAGATGCATCATCCAGCCCGCGTTCTTCTCGACCAGGCGATAGAGCCGCTGCTGGTCCATTCGCCGAGTCCACGGCCGGAGCAGATATTTGCCCGTGATCTTGGTCCAGAACCCGCGGAGGCAATAAAAGTCGACGACGATTTCGCCGCCGGGCTTGGCCTTCTGGACGAGACTTCGGACCGAGTCGTCGAAATCGGGCGTGTGCTGCAACACGCCGAGGCAGAACACCTTGTCGAACGAATTGTCCGGGAACGGCATGTCGTAGACGCTGGCCTGGAACAAATGGAAACGTCCGGGCGCGATCGCGCCGTTGTTTTCGAAATTGGCTTCGACCGCGGACGAATAGTCGACCGAATAGAGGTTGGCCCGCGTTCGCTGGAGCACGACCTGGCTGAAACGCCCCGCGCCGGAACCAACTTCGAGCACATCGAGCCCGGCGAGCGCCGACGGGTCCCACGCCGTTTCAGCGAAGAAGCGGCGTTCGCTCACCCCCGGCTCTGAGCCAGGCGGATCGAGCTGTGTCTCGCGGAACATGTTCCACTGTTTGCCGAAATTGCTGGTGTAATTGTCCGCTTCGCAGACGCGCGGGACGCCGCCGACAATCGGGAAGCGCTGGCCGTCTTCGTCGGACAGCCAGTCCCCGTCGCGCGACAGCGGCTTATCCGTTGCAGGATTGATGATCGCAACGCTCAATGCGGCCTCAGGCTGGAGCGGGTAGCGGGAATCGAACCCGCGCGTTCAGCTTGGGAAGCTGACAGGCTACCATTACATCATACCCGCTCGGGGCGGCGTCGATGTGGATTTTCGATCGGCGCGAGTCAACGGCCAGCGCCGGCGTTGGCCGGAGCACAATCGGAATTACCAGATCCGAACGCGCTCCTCCGGCGGCAGGTAGAGCTTGTCGCTCGGCTGGACCCCAAACGCCCCATACCACTCATCGACGTTGGGCAGAGGACCGTTGAGGCGGAAATAGGGCGGCGTATTGGACCCGGTGGCAATCTGATTGCGTAGCACGGTCGGCGAGAATTTGGCGCGCCACGATTGGGCGCGGCCGAGGAAGAAGCGCTGGTCTCCAGTCAAGCCATCAAGCACCGGCGCGTCGGCCCCGTTCAACGACGCATGATAGGCGTCGAGGGCAATCTGCGTGCCCAGGATATCCGGCATCGATTCGTTGATGAGCACATCGCCCTTCAGACGCAGTCCAGGCAGCGGTTCCTCGCGCGAATAGAGCGCGCTGATCTTCTTCCGAGCACTGTCGAAATGAGCGCGATCGGCGGCCGGCAGCCACGGTCCGAGGCGGCCCGACCCATCATAGTCGATGCCGGGCATCGTCACCGCGCCAGCAATCTGGGAGCCGATGATCGTCCCGATCGCGCCGTAATTGACGGCGTCATCGGCGTTGATGTCGAAGAATGGCGGCACCAGCATCGCCGCGGGAATGATCAGCGAGTTGGTGGTCGGAGTATAAGCGGGGATCTGCGCATAGAAAGGCACCAGCGACCATTTTGAGCGATCGACCGGTCCCTTCAGCAACGCGACCTGCTTACGCCACCTGTATGCGGCGGCCCGAGACGCATTGCCAAACAGGTCGTCGTCCTTGATCACCAGTCCCCGGTAATCGTCGAGCCGAACGGGGTAGCCAACGGAAATCTCCATCGCGGAGACCTTGGCGTGAGCGAGGCTCTTCCCTTCGGGGCTGAGCCATGAGCTGTGGAGCACGCGCCGGTCGAGCGCGTCCTTCATCAACAGCGACATGGCGAGCACCTTGGTCTTCACCTCGGGCGAGAAATAGCGCTTCACATATGCTGCGCTGATCGCGTCGCCGACGCTGTCCTCGATCAAATTGGTGATTTCGAGCTTGTAGGTCGGACTGGCGAGGATTCCGGGCAGGACCGTATCCGCGAAGTCCTTGTAGATCTGGTAGGTCGGCGCATCGAGACGGACCGCATTGACGATCGCCGCGCCGAACGCTTCCTTGGCCTGGAGCACGTCGAGCGGCGCCTTGGCATAGATCTTCGCGATCCCGCCGATGGCCTGCGGAACGTCGACCGCAATGCGCGCGTCGCTTGGCAGTTCGGCGCCCCTGAAGAAGGCTTGCCAATCGACTCCCGGCGCCTGGCGGCGAAGCTGCGCCAGCGTCACACGATGATAGGTATTAGCGCTGTTGCGCAGCTCTTCATGCGTCGAGCTTGCAGTCGCAATCCGGGTTTCAAGCGCGACGACCTGCTCGGCCTTGCGGTCCGGATCGGCCCAACCGATGTGGCGCAGCATCTTGGCCATCGCCGCCTGGTAGGTCGCCTTCAAATCCTTGAAGGCCGGATCGAGATAATATTCCCGCCCCGGCAGGATCAGTCCGGCCTGATTGATGTAGATCGCATAATGCGCAGGATCGATCTGATCCTGGACGATATTCACGCCATAGAAGCTGCGTCCGGGAATCAGCCGCGACTGGACGTAGCGCAGGGTGCCGGGGCCTTCGATCGCGCCCATCAGTCGGGCGAACTGCCTTTTGTCCTTGGCGGAGCGGATCGCATCCAGCGCCGGCCGGAGCGGCGCCAACCCCTTGCCGTTGACGACCTGCTCATCGGCCGAGCGATGAAAGGCCGCAAGCAGCGCCTCGACGCGGTCCTGATTGGCCGCGCTCCCGTTGTCGAGGGTGGCCATCATGTCGTCGATCCGGGTCGTGCCTTCCACCCTGACGTCACGCCAGTAGGCCGAAACAGCCTGACCCGGCTTGAGCTCAGTGCGCCTGAACCAGCCGCCGTTCTGGTACATGGCGAAATCGTCGCCCGGACGAACCGCCCGGTCCTGGTCCGATAGGTCGATACCCCAGGCGCCATGCATCGGGGCGGAGCGCGGCGCCGGCGCTTGCGCGACGGCCGGGGAATTCAGGACGAAAAGGAGGCTAAGGATCGCGGCGCTACGCTGGAACATCGGACCTCGTTCCCTGGTGGATGTGAGGCTCCAAGTAAAATCCGATCGTGGCTTTCGCTCAATAGCCAGTTTCGCTCATCTGGGGGTGTCCAATTTGTCGCCTTGCGCCGCCCTCACCCGCCCGTGACGGACATGTGACGCTCGACCGCCGGCGTCGCCGCCGCGATGTCGAAGCGGTGGCGCTGCGGTTTGCCGGCGATCAGCATATCGAGCGCGGCTTCCGCACCGCCGACGTCGCCTGTTCGCAGCAAGCCCCTGAGCTCGACCTTCTGGTCGTGGCCGAGGCAGCCGTAAACCGTCCCCGTCGCCGTCACCCGGATGCGGTTGCAGCCGGCGCAGAAATTGTCGCTGATCGGGGTGATCAGCCCGAGCCTGACGCCCAGCTCAGCAATGTCGAAATAGCGCGCCGGCCCTCCGCTCCGCGCGAGCGACGGCACCAGCCTGTAGCGCGTTTCCAACTCCTCCTTGACCCGATCGAGCGGCAGATAATGTGCGGTCCGCTCCTCCTCCACCTCACCGAGCGGCATGGTCTCGATCAGCGTCAAATCGAAGCCCTCGCCCGCGCACCACCGCAGCATCGGCTCGATCGCGTCCTCGTTGAGCCCCTTGAGCGCGACCATGTTGATCTTGACGCGCAGCCCCGCCGCCTTGGCCGCCGCGATCCCCGCGAGCACCCGGTCGAGCCGTCCGCGCCGCGTAATGTGCGCGAACTTTCCCGCATCGAGGCTGTCGAGGCTGACGTTCACCCGCCGCACGCCGCTCGCGAACAGCCGTTCCGCCGCGCCGGCGAGCTGGCTCCCGTTAGTGGTCAGCGTCAACTCTTCGAGCCCGCGCCCTATCCGCCGGCCGAGGCGCGCCACGAGGTCGAGGATTCCGCGACGGACCAACGGTTCGCCGCCCGTCAGCCTGAGCTTGGTGACGCCGCGCCCGACCAGCAGGTCGACCAGCGTCTCGATCTCGCCAAAGCTCAGCAGCTGCTCGCTCGGCAGGAAGGTCATTTCCTCGCCCATGCAATAACGGCAGCGGAAGTCGCAGCGGTCGGTGACCGACAGCCGGACGTAGCTGATCCGCCGTCCGAATCCGTCGACTAGAAAATCTAACATACCCGCTTTGTATAGCGTCCGGGCCTCCAGGGCGCGAGACGTCTGCGATTGTTGGTGATTGGCTACCGAACGACCGCCATTCCGGATATGGCGGGGTTCGCTGAAACATGCGGAGATCGGGGGTTGCCGCAAGTCTTCGTCTCATATGCGCGTTCCGACAAGCGGCAAACCACGAAGCTCGTCGCTGTCCTGCGCAAGCTCGGCTTCGAGCCGTGGTGGGACGACGACATACCCGCCGGCGCAAGCTGGGAACAAAGCATCGAGCGGGCTTTGGCTGACGCCAAAGCCGTGATCGTCTGCTGGTCGCCAGCCTCGGTCGCCAGCGAAAACGTCCGGTCCGAAGCGCGGGTTGCTCGCGCCCGCGGTCGTCTCGTCCAGCTCTTCCTCGAACCATGCGAACCCCCGCTCTTCTTTGGTGAACGCCAAGGTCTCGATCTCAGCGACTGGAGCGGATCGTTGCGCGATCCGCGCATCGAACGGCTCAAGCAGGCTCTCACCGCTGCGGTCGCCGGCCAACCGCTCGATCAGCCACTCGCATCGAGACCTCGAAGACGACTGCGCGTCCACCGTCGAATCCTCGGCGGGGCCTTGGCCGCGCTGGCGGCTATCGCGCTCGCCGGGTGGTGGTGGACGCAATCAGCGGCGTCCGCATCGCCGTCGCGCGTTGCAGTGCAGCCGATCAAGACGCTCGGAGCCGATTTGGCGGTCGCAGACAGCCTCACCGACCAGATCACGACGTCACTAAATGACGGGCATATCCCGACGATCAGCCGAACCGATAGCGAAGCGCTGACTGGCGCCGATGCGGAAGGCAAGCTCAAATCGCTCGGCGTCGGCTACACGGTGAGCGGGACGGTCGAGCGCTCAGGCACTAATCTCCATGCGCGGCTGCACCTCGATGACCGCGTTCGGCACGAAAGCCTGTGGAGCTACGAAGCGAGCGGCACTACCGACGATCCGACAACGCTCAACTCATCGATCGCTCGAAGCATGGCCGGAGTGATCAGCTGCGCGTACCGGGCGCTCGGCCCCGGCGGCTTGACCGACACGGAACTCCTGTCGCGCTATCTTCGAGTATGCGATCTTTTCGTCAATCACCAGGACGCTCAGGATTTCAAATCGACGTTCGAGCTCTTCGACGACCTTCGCCTCATCATGTCGAAGGCGCCGAACTTCGCTCCCGCCTTCTCGGATTTCGCGAAATTCGGAGCCTATCTCGCTCCTCTGCTGCCGCCCGACCAAGCTTCGGGGATTCGCGCCGAAGCTGCGCGAGCCTCAAAGCGGGCGCTTGAACTCGATCCCCATGCCGCCGACGCCTACGTCGCGCAGGAGATGATGCTCGCCCCGACCGATTGGGCCAAGCGCGAAGCGCTTCTTCGAAAGGCTGTCTCGGTCGATCCCAAATGGCCGCACAGCAACGGCTTCTTGGCAATGTTTCTCACTGAAACCGGACGCATGCGGGAATCGGCGATCTACGGACAGCGGGCAGCAGCAGCCGATCTCCAGATCGACTGGAAGCCGTTCGGCGCCAAGATGGCCTGCGACGCCATGCAAACCGATAGTCCGATTACGGAGCTTCGCCAGCGGCTGTCCAACGCGCCGGCCGACGCGGAGAGCAAATGGGCACTGCGATGGTGTCTTCTGGATGCGGGAAGGGTCCGCGAAGCCCAGACGATGGACCGGCCTTCGGAGAGTCTTGCCCTTGGCGAGCTCCGCGCGGCCGCTGAGAAGGCCCTGGCTTCGGGCAGTCCGGCCGATCGCCAAAGGGTCCGGCAAATCGGGGAGAAGCTGCCCACCGATGCGTCGGCGGCTCACTTCGTGATTCCATGGAGCGCGGCAGCGGGTGATGTCGACACGGCCTTTCGCTTCGCCGAAACTCAATCGCCCGGATATCCGATGACCGGGATCATCGACTTCCTGTTCATTCCACAAACCGAATCGATGCGCGGCGATCCAAGGTTCTTCGCCTTGGCGAAGCGATATCGGCTCGCGCAGTTCTGGCAATCGACCGGCCGCTGGCCAGACTTCTGCGGCGGACCACGACTGCGCGTCTGTCAGTCAGCCGTTGCGGCGCAACTCGCGCAGCGCTAGATTCCTCCGGCCACCGGTTCGTATCCCTCCTCGCGCAGCCGCCGCGCGAGCTCCTCGCCGGTGCGCTTGGCCAGCTCGCCGTCTTCCGAGCGAATCACGAAATTGGCGCCGTAGCGGCCCTCGCGAAAGAAGGGATAGCTGCCGATGGCCACACCGGGGTTCGCCGCCTCGGTTTCACGCAGCAGATCGGCGACGTCGCTCTCCGGTGCTCGTGCGCCGACCGTCACCGACACCACTGGCCGGCCGCCCTCGAGCTTGCCGGCCAGCGCTTCGAGCATGCTCGCCGCAATGTACGGCACCCCGGCGAGGATATAGACATTGCCCATCTTGACGCCCGGCGCGCCCGAGCTCGGGTTGGGGATCAGCTCGGCGCCTTGCGGCACCCGCGCCATCCGCAGCCGCGCGTCGGTCAGCCCGCCCGGTCGGTCGCGATAATAATCCTCGAGGATCCTCCGCGCGTCGGGATGCACCACGACCGGAACCCCGAACGCCGCCGCCATCGCATCGACGGTGATATCGTCGTGGGTCGGCCCGATCCCCCCGGTCGTGAACAGATAATCGTGCGCCGCGCGGAGAGCGTTGACCGTCTCCGCGATGCGATTCAGGTCGTCCGGCACGATCCGCACCTCGGCGAGGCGGATCCCGTGCTGGTTGAGCCAGACCGCGACCTGAGCGACATTCAGGTCCTGCGTTCGGCCCGACAGGATCTCGTCTCCGATCACGACCAGCGCGGCGGTCCACTGCCTCGACTCAGCCTCCAACCACGCTCTCCCAATCGACTTCGCCCGGCGCAGTGCCTATCTTGGGCGCATGACTCAATACATCACCGTAGCGCCCGACGACCGCGTGGAAGCCAAGAACGGCATCATCAAGCTCCACGGCCCCGAGGGCTTTGCCGGCATGCGCCGCGCCGGGCGCCTCGCCGCCGAGATTCTCGATGCTTTGGCTCCGCACGTCGTGCCCGGCGTCACCACCCAGCAGCTCGACGACATCGTCCACCAGATGACGCTCGACGCAGGCGGCTTCCCGGCGACGCTCGGCTATCGCGGCTACACCAAGAGCTCCTGCATCTCGATCAACCATGTCGTGTGTCATGGCATCCCCGGTGACAAGGCGCTCAAGGACGGCGACATCGTCAATATCGACGTGACGCCGATCCTCGAGGGCTGGCACGGCGATTCGAGCCGCATGTACCTCGTCGGCGACGTGCCGCTGCGCGCGCGCAAGCTCGTCGACGTCACCTACGAATGCCTGATGCTCGGGCTCGAACAGGCGAAGCCCGGCAACCATCTCGGCGATATCGCCAACGCCATCCAGCGCCATGCCGAAGGCAAGCGCTACAGCGTCGTTCGCGATTTCTGCGGCCACGGCGTCGGACGCGTGTTCCACGACAGCCCCGAAGTCGTCCACGCCGGACGTCCCGGCACCGGGCCCGAGCTCAAGCCCCGCATGATCTTCACCGTCGAGCCGATGATCAACCTCGGGCGCGCCGACGTGAAAGTACTCGACGACGGCTGGACGGCGGTCACCCGCGACCGCTCGCTCTCGGCCCAGTTCGAACATTCGATCGGGATCACCGATAGCGGCTGCGAAGTCTTCACCAAGAGCCCGGCGGGCTTGGACAAGCCGCCCTACTGAAGCTGCCGATTCACCGGTGGTTCAGTCCCGCTCCGATTGAATGCCCGTTCTGCCGTGGCTCAAAGGGGAGGGTCGCCGTGCTTCGAAAAACGTGTGAGCGCAAGCAAGCTTCGGGTCGCCGTTTCGCGGTCGCTTTGGCGCCGTTCGCGCTGCTCCTGTGCGCGCCGCCGGTGCCCGCTCTTGCCGAAGGGCTGATCGTGTTCGGTTCGAGTGACGCTGGTGGCGGAACTAATGCTTATGAGACCGTCATCGATCTCGCCAGCGGCCACCAGCGCACGACTCAAATCCACGGCCAATCGTCTGATGAGCGCGGCTACGACGGTCAGCTTTGGAACTACGTCAACGGCTCACGCAACATCATCGACATGCCATCGGAGTTCGCCGACCGACAGGCGGAACGGTGGATCAACCAGCGCGCCTGGGCGACGTTCGGCCGCCCCGGCGAATCAACTCGGCACGTCACGCCGCCGGGAGCGAGCGCGGTCGACCTGACGTTCGATCCGTCAACGCATCGCGTCAGCACCGCGACGATCCAAAGCGATTATGGCCCGGTCATCGTCAAGTTCAGCGACTGGCGCCCGGTCGGCAAATATGTCTTCCCCTTCCGCCAGGAGAGGACTGGCGATCTCGACGGCCCCGGGGTCGACGTCGCCCAATCCGTTCGGTTGGTCGACCGCGTCGATCCGCGATTGCTGGCCAGGCCGGCCGAACCGATCCTGCCGCCTTTGGGAGGGGCCGTAACCGTTCCGTTCAAGTCGGTCGGTCGGCTGAAGAATCACACTTTGGTCTCCGCGAGCATCAACGGGACGCCGGCCGAGTTCATCTTCGATACCGGCGCGGCCAACATCCTGACGATCGACGGAGCCAAGCGTTTCGGCATCGCCTCGGCTGGAGGAATCAACATCGGCGGCGTCGGCGAAGGCACGGACAATGGCGGTTTCGGAATGGTCGACCGGATCAGCATCGGCCCGGCGACGCTCGAGGACCAATCTTTCATCATCATTCCTTCGCCCTTCCCGCCGACCAACGGCAAGCCGTCCGACACGGCAGGCCTCTTGGGCTATGAGTTCCTCGCTCATTTCGTGACCACCATCGATTACCGCGCCGAGACGATGACGTTCCGCGACGCGGTCGCGGCAGACCAGCGAGGCGTGCGGCTGCCCTTCGTCTCGGACGGCCATGCGATCGCGGTCACCGCCAGCGTGAACGGAAAGCCGGTTTCGGTCAGGTTCGACACCGGCGATGGCGGCAACCTCAGCCTGTTTCCGGCCTATGTCGCCGCGTCAGGCATCGATGCGGGCACCGGCGAGATCCGGACCAACGGCGGCGGTGCCGGCGGTGCGGTCAAGTCGAAGGCTGGCAGGGTCGATCATTTCACGCTAGCCGGCGTCGATTTCCCCAACCTGCCGGCGGAATTCAGCCAGAACAGCCGCGGCGCTTTTGCCTCACGCCACCTCGCCGGCAACCTTGGAGCGGGAGTGATCCGCTGCTTCCGCATCACCTTCGACTATCGTCACCACCAGCTCTGGCTCGAACCTCAGCTCGACACCCCGCAATGCGCCGCCGCGCCGAAACCGAGCGCCTGAGCGCCGAGCTTCGCAACCGCGACGGCTCCACAATGAATCGGCCGTTCGTCGGCCCGTCGAAAAGTCATGTTGCGCGCCCGGCGCCGTATTACTAACCCAATACGGCCGCACCGGGGGGAATCGCGCATGCTCGAAATTGCCAATCTGTCGCACACCTATGCCAATGGCACCGTCGCGCTCGACGACGTGAGCCTGTCGATCCCCAAAGGCATGTACGGCCTGCTCGGCCCCAACGGCGCGGGCAAGTCGACGCTGATGCGCGCTGTGGCGACGCTGCAGGCGCCGACCGCGGGCTCGATCCGCTTCGGCGACATCGACGTCCTTGCCGAACCCGACCGGCTCCGCCGCACGCTCGGCTATTTGCCTCAGGATTTCGGCGTCTATCCCCGCGTCTCGGCTTACGCGATGCTCGAGCAACTGGCGGTCCTCAAGGGCATCACTAGTGCCGCCGACCGTCGGTCGGTGGTCGAGACCCTGCTCGAGCAGACCAACCTGTGGGCGGTTCGCAACAAATCCATCGCCGGTTTCTCCGGCGGCATGCTCCAGCGCTTCGGCATCGCCCAGGCGCTGATCGGCAATCCCGAGCTGATCATCGTCGACGAGCCGACCGCCGGCCTCGACCCGGAAGAGCGCAACCGCTTCCTCAACCTGCTCGCCGGGATCGGCGACAATGTCGTCGTGATCCTTTCGACCCATATCGTCGACGACGTCGCCGACCTCTGCCCGCGCATGGCGGTGCTGGCGAACGGGCGCGTCCAGCTTGAAGGCAGGCCCGCGGACCTGGTCGCCGCGACCCGCGGAAGGATCTGGACCAGGACCGTCGACCGGTCCGAGCTCGATAGCTACCAGGCGAGCCACGAGATCATCTCGACGCGCCTGTTCGCCGGCCGTTCGGTGATCCACGTCTTGTCTGACATACAGCCGAAAGGTTTCGACCCGGTCGAAGGCGGGCTCGAGGACGTCTATTTCTCGACGCTCTCCACGCTCCGCCGCGCCGCCTGAGGAGTAGGTCCATGCTCTTCGGCATCACCAGTTTCGAAATTCGCTACCAGCTGCGCAACCCGGTCTTCTGGGTCGCCGTCGCGATCTTCTTCCTGATGGGCTTCGGGCTCACCGCGAGCGAGAATGTCAGTGTCGGCACGCCCGGCGGCGTGCACGAGAATGCGCCCAATGCGATTGCCATCGCAACGGCGATCTTCTCGCTGTTCTACGTCTTCGTCGTGACTGCCTTCGTCGCCAATGCGATCGTCCGCGACGACGCCAGCGGATTCGCGCCGATCGTCCGCGCAACGTCCGTCACCGCCCGTCAGATCGTCATCGGACGATTCGTCGGCGGTCTGATCATCGCCTGGCTCGGCTATCTCGCGCTCCCGGTCGGTATGTGGGCGGGCTCGATCATGCCCTGGGTCGATCCGGAGACGGTCGGCCCGCAAGTCTTTTCCTATTACGCGTGGCCGTTCCTGGTCTTCGCGATCCCGAACATCTTCCTGATCTGCGCAGTGCTGTTCGCGCTTGCGACCCTACTGCGCTCGATGATGGCGGCCTATGTCGGGGCGATCGTGGTGGTGATGGGCTATCTCATCACCAGCAGCCTCCTTGGCCAGAAGATCGAATATCGAGAGACCGCCGCCCGCGGGGAACCGCTCGGTACCGGCGCGCTTTCGGAAGCGACCCGCTATTGGACGCAAAGCGAGTTGAACGGCAGGCTTGTCGACCTCGCCGGGACGATGCTGTTCAACCGCGTGCTTGCGATCGTGCTCGGCCTGCTGTTCCTCGGCGTGACCCTGTGGCGCTATTCGCTGACCGAGCGGGCACCGTCCCGCTTCCGCCTGCGCAGGCTGGCGAAACGGCAGGGGCGCGAAGCTCAGCTTGCCGCGGCGCCCGCCGAGCTCGGCGGCGGAAGGGTCGTCGCCCGCGAGGCCCGGCCGTCTCGCGCCGTGCAGTTCATGACCCGGTTGCGGGTTGAGGTCCGGCAGGTCCTCACCAGTCCGGGACTGATCGTTCTCGCGCTCCTGGCGGTCACCTTCACCGCGGTTGTGTTGTGGGTTTCGCGGTCAGCCTATGGAACCCCCGACCATCCGACCGTCGCTGCAACCATCAGCGGGGTGATGGGCGGCTCGGGGCTTTTCCTGGTGATGATCGCGGCCTTCTACGGCGGCGAGCTGGTGTGGCGCGAACGCGACCGCAAGATGAACGAGCTCATCGACTCCACCGCGGTTCCGGGCTGGGTCATGACCGTCCCGAAGGTGCTCGCGATCTTCCTCATCCTGCTGATGGTCAATCTCGCCGCGGCACTGACCGGCATGGTCTATGAGGTTGTGGAAGGCGCCCGTACGCTCGGCATCCCGGACTATTTCGCCTGGTTCATTCTGCCCGCGGCCGTCGATGGATTGCTCATCGCCATCCTCGCCGTGTTCATTCAGGTCCTCAGCCCCAACAAATATGTCGGATGGGGCGTCCTGTTCGTCTGGTTCGTCCTCGGCATTTTCCTGGGCAACCTCGGCTATGGCAATCCGCTCTACAATTACGGGCGTTCGCCCAACGTGCCCTTGAGCGATTTCGTCGGTGAAGGGAGTTTCTGGAAGGGCGCGGCGATCTTCCAGTTCTACTGGTTCTGTTTCGCCATCATCCTTGCCGTGCTTGCCCACCTGTTGTGGCCGCGCGGCACCGATCTCGCGCTTCGCGGCCGGTTCCTCCGCATGACCCAGCGGTTCAGCGTGCCGGTGCTCGCGATCGTCGGGCTTGCAACGCTCGGAATGGGCGTCAGCGGCGCCTATGCCTACTACAACATCAAGGTCCTCAACCGTTACGTGACGTCGGACGACGCCGAGAAATTCCAGGCGGCCTACGAGCGGAAATATCTAAAATATGAGAAGCTGCCGCAGCCGGCGGTCACCAACGTGGTGTTCAACGCGCAGCTCTTCCCCAGGCAACGGATGCTCCTCACCGATGGACGCTACGACCTTGTCAACAAGACCGAAGCGCCGATCCGTGAAATCCACATCCGTTCTGGCGACCGCGACATCGAATTCCTGAACCTCGATGTCGCCGGCGCGCGGCTGGTCTCCGACGACAAGCCGTTCGGCTACCGCATCTACCGTTTCGATACCCCGCTCGCACCGGGCGCCACCAGCACGCTCACCTTCCGCTCGCGGCTATGGCGGCGGGGCTTCCGCGCCTTCAATCCAGCCACCGACGTACTCGAGAACGGCACCTTCACGAACAACACCGATTTCGCCCCGATCATCGGGATGAGCCGCCAGGGGCTGCTCAGCGACCGTTC
The DNA here is from genome assembly GCF_045810705.1 of Sphingomonas sp. Classification (GTDB taxonomy): domain Bacteria; phylum Pseudomonadota; class Alphaproteobacteria; order Sphingomonadales; family Sphingomonadaceae; genus Sphingomicrobium. The sequence goes on from NZ_JBJMVI010000020.1 coordinate 140,644, forward strand.
CAAGCGCCGCCGCCAGGGCCTCCCGCCGGAGCTGCGCCCGGCCAGGCTCGAAGACATGTCCGCGACCGCGCGCAATTATGTCGACGCCGATTGGGTCACCTCGGACATCACGCTGACCACCGACGCCGGGCAGACGCCGATCGCGCCGGGCAGCCGCGTGTCCGACGTGACCCGCAACGGACGGCGGACCGCGCATTTCGTCAGCACCGCGCCGATCCTCAACTTCTTCTCGATGCAGTCGGCGAATTATCGCGTGACCTCGACCATGCACAACGGTCTCAACCTGTCAGTCTATTACCATGACGGCCACGACTGGAACGTGGCCAAGATGCTGCGCGCCATGGCGACCGCGCTCGATTACTACCGGGCGCATTTCGGGCCGTACCAATTCGACTATGCGCGCATCGTCGAGTTCCCCGGCTATTCGAGTTTCGCCCAGGCGTTCGCCGGGACCATGCCTTATTCGGAATCGATCGGCTTCAACGCCAAGACCGACGACCCCGAGAAGATCGACTTCACGACCTATGTGGTCGCGCACGAAATGGCGCATCAATATTGGGCGCACCAGGTGATCGGCGCGACCATGCAGGGCGGGACGATGACCAGCGAGACGCTCGCCCAATATTCCGCGCTGATGGTGATGAAGCACCTCTACGGGCCGGACAAGATCCGCCGCTTCCTCAAATATGAGCTCGATGCCTACCTCCGCAGCCGCCAAGGGGAGGTCGTCGAGGAAGTGCCGCTCGAGCGCGTCGAGAACCAGGCCTACATCCATTACCGCAAGGGCGCGCTGGTCATGTATTTGCTGCAGGAGCGGCTCGGTGAGGATGCGGTCGACCGCGCGCTCGCCCGCTTCGATGCCCGCTTCCGCTTCAAGGGCCCACCTTACCTCCGCTCGCTCGACCTGATCGACGAGTTCAAGAAAGAGGCGAAGACGCCCGAGCAGCGGCAGCTGATCACCGACCTGTTCGAGCGGATCACGCTCTACGACCTCAAGGTCAAGAACGCGTCGACGAAACGGGACGCGACCGGCTGGACGACGACGCTCACCATCGCCGCGGACAAGTTCTACGCCGGCGGGAAGGGCGCGGAAACCAGGGCCAGGCTCGCCGAGCCGATCGAGGTCGGCCTGTTCACCGCCCGGCCGGGCCTCGGCGCCTTCTCCTCGAAGGACGTGGTGATGATGGAGCGCCGGCCGCTCCACAACGGCGACCAGCGGATCGTCCTGCATAGCGCGAAGAAACCGGCCTTCGCCGGCGTCGACCCCTATAATTTCTACATCGACCGCAACAGCGACGACAATGTGAAGGACATCACCGCGGGCTGAGCCGTGCCGATTCGCCGTTCGGAGAGCTCGCGTCTAATTGACACGTTTGTCAGTTAGTGGAAGCTCAGCGGGCAAATGAAGCGAGGCACCTCAGCCATGTTCCGGCATCCGATCGCGATCCAACCCGCCGACATCGACCACATGGGTCACGTGAACAATGCCGTGTATCTCCAATGGGTCCAGGAAGCGGTGATCGATTATTGGCGGAGCGTCGCCCCGCCCGACGCCGTTGCCCGGCACCTGTGGGTCGCGCTCAAGCATGAGATCACCTATCTCCGGCCGACCTTCCTCCAGGACAATGTCGTCGCCGAGGTCATCGCCGAAAAGGTCGAGGGCGCCCGGGCCTTCTTCCACACCGTGCTCAAGCGCGGCGAGGTGGTGCTGAGCGAAATCAAGAGCAGCTGGTGCTGCCTCGACGCGGTCAGCCACCGCCCCGCCCGCCTCGCCCGCGACATCGTTGGCCGCTTCCTCCCGCCGGCCGACTGAACGCGGCTTTGGCGTCCCGCTTGCGGGATGGTGAAGCGACGCCCGCGAAGCTATGGAACCTCGAATCTTTCGAGGCCCCCCGCGTGAAAAAGATCGAAGCGATCATCAAGCCGTTCAAGCTCGACGACGTGAAGGACGCGCTGCACGAGGTCGGCGTTTCGGGAATCACCGTGACCGAGGTCAAGGGCTTCGGCCGCCAGAAAGGCCATACCGAGCTCTACCGCGGCGCCGAATATGTGATCGACTTCCTGCCCAAGGTGAAGATCGAGGTGGTGGTCGAGGACAGCCTTGCCGACAACGTGGTCGAGGCGATCGAGAACGCCGCGCGCACCGGCCGCATCGGCGACGGCAAGATCTTCGTGTTCGACGTCGAGCAGGCGATCCGAATCCGCACCGGCGACCGCGGGCCAGATGCGATTTAGGCGCGCCATCTGATGGCTGACCAGACGACTCAGTCTCGCGAAATGCTCGCCTCGCTGTCGCCAGACGAGCTGCGCGCGGCAATGCGCAGCCTCGGCTACCGCACGCAGAACGACCTTGCGCAGGCGATCGGCGTGTCGCGCTCGGCGGTCAGCCTGTGGCTCGAGGGCAAGGTTGGAGTGCCCCGCCCTGTCGCCATGCTGCTACGGATGCTCGTGAACGCGCAAAGGCGCGCTTACTGAGCCTTCGGCTGGCTGTTCGGAACGATCTGGCCCTGCTGCTGCGCGCGCATTTGCCCGCGCTCGGCTGCGGTGACCGTTCCGTCATGGTTGAGGTCCTGCGCGTCGAACCGGGTCAGCGCCAGCGCCTCGAACTGTGCCTGGGTCAGCGACTGCGCCGTGCCGAACGCTTGGTCGATCATGCGCTGCAATCTGCCGGCGCCACGAGTCTCGTCGCGCGATGCTGCAAGCTGCTCGGCCTCGGCCTTGGTCACGTTGCCGTCCTTGTTCGCGTCGAGCATCTGGAACATCGTGTCGGCGCGCTGCTGCGCCTCGGCCCGGGTCTGGTCGCGCTGCTGCCAGCCGCCACCACCCGGCGCCTGCGCCACAGCCGGCGTGCCAATAACAGCCGCGCCGAGCGCGATTGCGACAATCAACTTCTTCATGCCTGAAATCCTTCGGTCTGCCCCTGTGCGCGTGAACCACTGCCCGGCGCGCCGTGAACGGCGTATTTATGCAGAGATTACAATGCTGTCATAAGCGGCCTTGCGTCCGCCCGCCGCTCCCGCGAAGAGACCGCGATGATCGAGCTCGACGACCAGCAGCAGGCGGCGCGCGACTGGTTCGAAGCCCTGCGCGACCGGATTTGCGCCACGTTCGAGGCGATCGAGCGCGAGGCCGGGTCCGACGCCAGCTTCACCTACACGCCGTGGGAACGTACCGACACCACCGGCGAGTCCGGCGGCGGCGGCGTTCGCGGCCACATGGGCGGCCGGGTGTTTGAGAAGGTCGGCGTCAACGTCTCGACCGTCGGCGGGGAGTTCAGCCCCGAGTTCGCCAAATCCATTCCCGGCGCCGCGGAGGACCCACGATTCTTCGCCACCGGCATCAGCCTCGTTGCCCATATGGCCAACCCGCACGTTCCCGCGGTGCACATGAACACGCGCTTCCTGACCACGACCAGGCGCTGGTTCGGCGGCGGCGCCGACCTCAACCCGGCGATTCCCTATGAGGACGACACGGAGGCGTTCCACGCTCGGCTGCGCGCCGCCTGCGCGGCACACGACCCGACCTTCTACCCGCGCTTTTCCAAATGGGCCGACGAATATTTCTGGCTCCCGCACCGCGGCGTGGCGCGCGGCGCCGGCGGCATCTTCTACGACCATCTCGAAGGTCATTTCGACGAGCATTTCGCCTTCGCCCGGGATGTCGGCGAGGCGTTCCTCGACATCTTCCCGCAGATCGTCCGCAATCGTATGGACACGTCCTACGGCGATGAGGACATGGATCGCCTGCTCACCTTCCGCGGCCGCTACGTCGAGTTCAACCTGCTCTATGACCGCGGCACCTTGTTCGGCCTCAAGACCGGCGGCAACATCGACGCGATCCTGATGAGCCTGCCGCCGCTCGCGAAGTGGACATGAGCTACGAAGCGCTTCCCGACGGCGAGCTTGCAGCGGTCGTCACATATCTCGAAATGCGGTCGCCGCCGGATCACACCGTCCCACCCTCACCGCTTTCCTTGCAGCGGATCGAAGTGCCCCAGCCGGAACATTATCGCGAACTGTTCCGGCTGATTGGCGCGCCCTGGCTGTGGTTCTCGCGCTTGACCATCGACGATGCGCATCTTGCGGCGATCATCCAGCACCCTCGGGTCGAGCTCGATTCGGTGATCGATGAATCCGGGCGCGAGGTCGGCATGCTCGAGCTCGACTTTCGCGAGCCACACGAATGCGAACTCTCCTTCATCGGCCTGGTTCCCGAGCTCTCCGGCAAGGGCCACGGCCGCTGGCTCCTCGCCGAGGCCGTGCGCCGCGCCTGGCGCGAGGGCGTCGAGCGGGTTCATGTCCACACCTGTTCGCTCGATCACCCCGCGGCGCTCGCCGCCTACCGCCGCGCCGGGTTCACCCCGTTCAAGCGTGCGGTTGAACGCTTCCCCGATCCGCGCCTGCTCGGCATCCTGCCGAAGGATTGCGCGCCTCAGATCCCGCTGTTGGGTACGCCCGCCTGAGCCCCGCCGCGGCCGGCGAGCTGCACGTAGATCCGCGCCAGCATCACCGCGGTGACGATGGTGAAGCATGCCTGGATCGTCCCGGCGACGAGTCCGATCACCAGCGCCGATAGGCTGCCCGCGTTCGCTGGGCCGAGCAGCAGGAGGACCACGCTCCCGACCCCGAGCTGGATGAGCAGCACCACCGCGCCCAGCCCCATGAACACAATAAGGATGAAAGCGAGGAGCCTCAGATAATGCCCGCGGGCCAATTGCCAGCTCCTCGATAGCAGCCGAAGCGGGTTCGCCGTTTCCGCCGCCGCGAGCGGGAAAATCAATTGGAAGATCGCGAACGCGAGCGCGGTGAGCAGGACCAGCACGGCGATCAGCGGCGGCGGCGGCGTCTGCCCCGCGGCCGGTATTGTGATCAGCTTTGCAGCGCCCATCACGGTCATCAGCAAAACCGCGACCACCATCAACCCGATGAACACCGCAATGATCGCGGCGAACAGCGAGACCACCCGGCTGAACCCCACGATGATCGCGTCGGCAACCGTCACCGAGGGGCCGATCGCCAGTCGATTGAGCGCGATTTGCGCGACGAATCCCAGAATCACGACGGCGATATAGATCAGCCTGGACAGCATCGTCGCATCGGAGCCGATCGGCACGCCGACGACCGCAAGAACGACCTGGGGGAATACGATCAGCGCCAGTGCGACCGCCGCCAGCAGGCGCCCTTCGCGCGCGACGATGTCCTTCGCCTGCTCCCATGCCGCCGAGATCGACAGGCTGCTCATCACGAATCCTCCCCGTTTTGACGCCCGTTATGCGGAGCAGGCGGCGATCGCGCAACGCTTGCCCCGCAGCCGCGTCGCCGCCATCTGTCATCAGTGGACGAAGTGCCCGCGGATATCGAGTGGCGGATCAGCGACGCGCCGGTTGCCTATGATGAGGCGCTGCGCTTCATGGAGGAGCGCGCCGCCGCCATCCGCAATGGCACCATGGCCGAATGCGTCTGGCTGCTGGAGCACCCGCCTTTGTTCACCGCCGGCACCAGCGCCGACCCGGCCGAGCTCACCAACCCCTTGCACTTCCCCGTCCATGAGGCCGGGCGCGGCGGCCGCTATACCTATCACGGGCCCGGACAGCGCGTCGGCTACGTGATGCTCGACCTCGAACGGCGCGGGCGCGACATCCGCCGCTTCGTCGACGCGCTCGAAGGCTGGATGATCGCGACGCTGGCGGACATCGGTGTTTCCGCTCACCGCGCCGATGGGCGCATTGGCATCTGGGTCGGCGAAGGTCCCGACGAGAAGAAAATTGGCGCGCTCGGTGTCCGCATCAAGCGCTGGGTGACGCTCCACGGCTTTGCCATCAACGTCGCGCCGGACCTTTCTCATTTTGCCGGTATCGTCCCCTGCGGCATCGCCGAATATGGGGTCACAAGCCTCGCCGAGCTTGGGAAACAAATCCCGCTGGCGGGGGTTGATGCCTGCTTGAAGCGCAGTTTCGGCCGGTTTCTCAATGCGTTGGAACGGCCGTGTAAAGAGTCTTGATGGATGGTCGCGCTTCAGACTATTGTCCGCGCGATTTGCGGGACGGGAAACCGTTGCAGATCGCAATAAATAGGGAGTCTTGAATGCGTGCTCTTATCCTGGTCGCGGGTGCGGCCCTGGCGGTTGCCGCGTGCAGCAGCAACGACAACGCCAACAACACCATGAACGTCGATGAGAATCTCACGGCGACGGACATGAATGCGACGACGACGACGGACATGAACGCGACGGACATGAACGCTACGGACATGAACGCCACGGGCATGAACGCGACGACGACGACCAACACGACGACTACAACGACCAACAACGCGATGTAATCGTGGCGCCTCCGTTCGCGGAGGCGTTGGCTTTTGAAGGGGCTGCCGGTACGTGCCGGCAGCCTCTTTTTTTGCCTGACCGGGAGTGACCTCGATGCGTGCCATTCTCCTTATTGCCGGCGCCGCGCTCGCGCTCGGCGGCTGCGGCAACAACGACCAGTCCGACAACACCCAGAATATCGACGAGAACCTCAGCGCCGAGAACATCGTCTCGAACGACGTGACCGCGATCGACGCGGTGACCGGCGACGCCGCCAACATGGCCGCCGACGTCGACATGAACTTCGGCAACCTCACTGACAGCAATGCTGCCGCCTCAATGGATTCGAACGGCGTGACCCCCGCGACCAAGCCCAAGCCGAAGGCGCCGCGTGAAGGCACGCTCAGCCCCGCGCCCGAGCCTTCGACGACGACGGCGAACAGCCAGTAAGGGTCAGGGCAGGCCCACGACCTTGTGCGCCTGGAGCGAGAGGCGCCACTTCGGCCGATCCATCGCGAGGCTGATCGCCGCCTTGAGGGCCGACTCGCGCTCGTCGCAGTCCATCGGCTGCACCAGGAAATGGTCAAAGCTCCAGCGCTCGAGCTCGGACGGGTCGATGCCGTCCTGCGGCCACACCAGCTTCAGCTCATTACCGTGCCGCTGAACCACGTCGGTCCCGGCCTTGGGGCTGACGCAGATCCAGTCGAGACCGGCCACCGCCGGCAAGGTGCCGTTGGTCTCGACCGCGACCCAAAACCCGCGCTGGTGCAGCGCTTCGACCAATGCCTCGTCGAGCTGGAGCATCGGCTCACCGCCGGTGATCACGACCAGCCGCCGCGCCGTGCCCGCGCCCCACAGAGCCTCGACCTGCGCCGCGAGCGCCTCGGCGCCGGCGAACTTGCCCCCGCCTTCCCCGTCCGTGCCAACGAAATCCGTGTCGCAGAAGCGGCACTGCGCGCTCTCCCGGTCCTGCTCGCGCCCCGACCACAGATTGCAGCCGGCAAAGCGCAGGAACACCGCCCGGCTTCCCGATTGCGCGCCCTCACCCTGCAGAGTCAGGAAGCATTCCTTGACGGCGTAGCTCACGCGTAGACCGTCGGATCCGCGATTCCCGCCTCGGCAAAGCCCTTCGAGCGCAGGCGGCAGGCGTCGCATTCGCCGCAGTGGCGACCGTCGGGCAGCGGATCGTAGCAGCTGTGGCTGAGCGATGCGTCGAGTCCCAGCCGCTGTGCCTCGCGCGTGATGTCGGCCTTGGTCATGTGCAGCAGCGGGGCGTGGATCGCGAAACGCTCGCCCTCGACTCCCGCCTTGGTTGCGAGGTTCGCGAGCTTCTCGAACTCGGCGATGAACTCGGGCCGGCAATCCGGATAGCCTGAATAGTCGAGCGCATTGACGCCGATGAACAGGTCGCGCGCGCCGCTTGCTTCGGCGAGGCCCAGCGCGAGGCTGAGGAAGATCGTGTTGCGCGCCGGCACATAAGTGACCGGAATGCCCCCCTGATTATTGGCGCCGACCCCATCCTTCGGAACCGCGATATCGGCCGTCAGCGCCGACCCGCCGAACGCACGCAGGTCGAGGGGCAGCACGATATGCCGATCCGCCAGCGCGCCGGCGATCTGCCGCGCCGCCTCGATCTCGACCCGGTGCCGCTGGATGTAATCGATCGTCAGCGCCACGACGGAATAGCCCTGCTCGCGGGCGATTGCGGCGCAGACCATCGAGTCGAGCCCGCCCGAGAGGAGCACGACCGCTTGTCTCACAGCTTGATGCCGATCCGCGGCGCGGCCCAGAACCAGACGGCATAGAGCGCCAGGGTTCCGACAATCACGATCGCCATGCTGGCCCAGAAGCCGAAGCCGGACCGCAGCAAAGCGGGAAGCACGGCGAACATCGGCAAGCTTGGCAAGATGAACCAGAATGCGCCCATCGACAGCTCGGCGACGCGCTCGGCATCCCGCGTATCGCGGAACAGCCAGAGCATCGCCAGCAGCGAGGTCAGCGGAAGCGACGCGACGAGCCCGCCCCAGCCCGGATAGCGGCGGGCAATCTCGGAGACGGCCGCGACGATGGCCCCTGACAGCAGGGCTTTGATGACCAGGTAAAGCATCCGCGCGCCCTTAAGGCGGAGCCGCCGACAAAAGAAGGGCCGCCAATCCGAGGACAAGCGGCCCAGTTGATCGGGCCCCAGGCCCGATTGGGAGGAAAGCGTGCCAAATCCGGCACAAACCCCCAATAGCTGAGCATGGCTAAACGACGCCTTAATGGCGCATCGATAATGGGCAATCGCCGAGCCGATGCGCCTGCAGCACATAATTGAACGGCAGCCCGTCGGAGATTCCTTGCGTGCTGATCCTCAGCGAGCGTGGGGTGAGCACGGTCACGTCGCTGTGGCCGAACCCGGCGGGGCCGCAGCTATAGTCGATCTGGGCTGCATTGCCGGCGTCCTTCAGCGTCTTCGCGCTGCACGCCTTCGCCCGATGCTCGAACCGTGCCAGCGCCGCCACGTCGGCGATGCACTGGCGGGTCGGCGCCGCCGCGCCGGCCGAGCCGCTGATCTCCCACAGCCCGGACTGGACCTGGGCGAGCGCGGAGGGCTGCCCGGCCGCGGCCAGCGCAAGCGCGGCAGCGCTTGCCGCCACCAAGAGAGTTGGGCCGCGAGTCATTTCACGCGCCCTTACCACGCGGCCGTTAACAGCCGAACATCCAATTGCACCGGCGTCCGCTCAGCTGAGGGCTTGGGGCTCGATCGCGAAGCTCGACGAGCAGAAGGCGCAATCGACCCGGATCAGCCCGTCGTCGCCGACCATCGCCTCGCGCTCGTCGGCCGGAAAGCGCGCGATCACCGAGCGGACATAGTCGGGATCGCACCGGCAGCCGCGCCGAAGCGCCGTCGCCGGCAGCGTCCTCACTTCTTCCTCTTCGTGGAACAGGCGCCAGATGAGGTCGTCGAGCGGCAGCTCCGGGTCGGTCAGCTCGTCGGGCTTCACCGACCCGCCGAGGATCGCGACGTGCGGCCAGTCGGGATGGTCTAGCCGGGTGTGCAGCCGGTCCCGGCCCTCCTCGCCCTCGGGCAGATGCTGGAGCAGCAAGCCGCCGGCGAACCAATGCTCGCCGCGTTTCTCGGCCGCGAGCCGGACCAGGCTCGGGATCTGCTCCGACTGGGCGAAATAGCTTTGCGCCGCTTCGCCCAAATTCTTGCCCTCGAGCGGAACGATGCCCTGGTAGCGCTCCTTGGCCACCGGCTGGTCGAACGTGATCGCCAGATAGCCGTCCCCGAACAGCTGCTTGAGCGTCGGCTCGGAGGGCAACGCGGCGAGCTTTTCCGCGTCGTGGCGAACGTAGCCGCGCAGCTCCCCGCCGAGATAATCGCAAACCATCAGGTCGATCGCGCCGCCCTCGGTCTGCGCCTGCAGAGTCAACTGCCCCTCGGCCTCCTTGAGCAGCGAGCCGAGCAAGGCGGTCAGCGTCAGCGCCTCGGCGAGCAGCTGCTCGATGATCGGCGGATAGCCGTGATTGGCAAGGACCGAATCGACCACCGGCCCAAGGCGCGCGATCCGCCCCCGCGCATCGCGCGACGGGATCGCGACGCCGAGCGCGGCGTCCGTTTTGAGGTCGATCTGGGGCATCGCCGAAAGATAGGGAGGCTTCAAGGGAGCGGCAACCGACCTGCGCTCCGCACCGCCGCGGGCGCCTAGTCAGGCAAGCAGTGCGGCAGCGGCCGCAACGGCAATGATCACGGCGGCCGTGACCCGCAAACGGCGGCTATTCTCCCATTTGCGGTAGCTCGGGATGTCGATCCAGTAGCGGCCGTCCTCGGTTGTCCGGACGACCCCCGCCCGCTGAAACCGCGCGAACTGCCGCTCGGCCACCAGGCGCTTCGGCACGAACGCGACGGCGCTTTCGGGCGACACCGCGTCGGCACTCATGAAATGGTCGATGATCCTTCGCTGCGCCTTGGCGATGATTGCAGTGACAGCCGTGGCCATTCTCGTCTTCCTTCTTGTGTATCGGCGAATAAATAACCGTTCGTCGGTTGGTCGAATCTGTCTCCCCTGATGTAACCTATGCGTTACATCGACACTCCGCAATACCGAGGGGGAGTTACATGGAAGCGATCGCGTCCGCTGCGATGAAGGCCGGCCTCGCCGCCGCCGGAGTCGTCATCTTGAGCATCCGCATGAAGCGCAGCAATCGGCCTTTGAGCTGGTTCGGAGTGTCTGCCCCGCCGCTCGTTCCGACCCTCGGTTTCATCGCTGTCTATCTCGCATGGATGCTTGCGAGCGACGCCCTGACCCACTGGCGGGGCCCTTGGGACTTTCGCCCGTGGCAGCAAGCGCCGCTGCTGGCCTCGGCACTTCGCGTGCTCGCGGTATGCGTGCTGGGTCCGCTGGTCGAAGAACTGCTCTTCCGCGGCATCATTTTTTCGTGGCTGCGCGAGCGGCTGAATGTCGGGCTGACGATAGGCGTGACGGCGCTGGGCTGGAGCCTCCTCCATTACGGCTATTCCTGGTGGGTGATCGCGATCATTTTCGTTGACGGTCTGATCCTTGGGCTCGCCCGCTGGCGCACCGGCTCCGTGTTTGCGCCGGCGGTCATGCATATGCTCTACAATCTGTACGCGATCTGGTGATTGGCGAATTCGAAACGGCCGCTCGCGCTAAGCCGCTTCCGCCGGCACCTCATATTCGCCCGCCGCCGCCGACAGCGTCTCGACGAACTCGCGGATGTGGCTTTCCTCGATCACCAGCGGGGGCAGCACGCGCATGACATTGTCGCCCGCCGCGACCGTCAGCAGGCCTTTGGTGCGCAGATAGTTCACGAACGCCCGGCTGTCGGTTTTCATCCGGATGCCGAGCATCAGCCCGACCCCGCGCACGCTCTCGAAGAGATGGTCATGGTTGGGGATCATCTGCTCGAGCGCCGAGCGCAGCCGCTCGCCCTTCTGCCTAACGTCGGCGAGGAACTCCTCGTTGGCGACAATGTCGAATACCGCCTGCCCCGCGGCCATCGCCAGCGGGCCGCCGCCGAAGGTCGACCCATGGGTGCCGATCACCATTCCCGCCGCGGCTTTGTCGCTCGCCAGGCACGCGCCCATCGGGAAGCCGCCGCCGATCCCCTTGGCCGAGGCCATGATGTCGGGGACCACGCCATAATGCTGATAGGCATAGAGCTGACCCGTCCGCGCGACCCCGCATTGCACCTCGTCGTACACCAGCATCAGATCGTGCTCGTCGCACGCGGCGCGCAGTCCGGCGAGGAATTCGTGGGTCCCCGGCCGGATGCCGCCCTCGCCCTGGATCGGCTCGACCAGGAACCCGGCGGTGTTCTCGTCGACCGCGGCCAGCGCGGCGTCCAGATCGTTGAACTCGACCACCTTGAACCCCGGCAGCAGCGGCGCGAAGCCGTCGATCATCTTGACCTGGTCGGTCGCGCTGATCGCCGCCATCGTCCGCCCGTGGAAGGCGTTCGAGAAAGTGATCAAATCGTGCTTGTGCGGATTGCCCTTGGCGTGATGATATTTGCGCGCGGTCTTGATCGCGCATTCGACCGCCTCGACGCCCGAGTTGGTGAAGAACACCGTGTCGGCGAAGGTCAGGTCGCACAGCCGCTTGGCAAATGCCTCGCCCTGCGGCGAGCCGTAGAGGTTCGACACGTGCATCAGCGTCGCCGCCTGCTCCTGTATCGCCTTGGTCAGGTGCGGGTGGCCGTGGCCGAGGATGTTGACCGCGATGCCCGCCGCGAAATCGAGGTAGCGCTCGCCCTCTTCGCCGAAAAGATAGACTCCTTCGCCGCGCACCGGGCGCACCGGCGAACGCGGGTAAACGGGCATGAGCGGCGTGATGGCCAATGTTGGCTCCCTTGTAGCGGCGATGATCAGCTTGCCGCGCCTATAGCCAGCGGCCCGCGCAAGGGCAAAGCCGGCAAAAAAAGGCGCCCCGGGGTTGCTCCCGGAGCGCCTTTCCTTACGCGCACTAAACGCGGACTTAGTCGTCGCGGTCGCGGTGGCCCCATCGGTCGTCGCGGTCGCCATAGCCGCCACGGCGATCGTTGAGCGCGAACTGCACCTGCTGCTCGAGCCTCTGGATGCGGAACTGAATGTCGCCGGCCTCGCGCGGATCGAGGCCGCCACGGGCACGATCCCGCAAGCGGCGATCGATCTTGTTGGCTTCTCTGAACAGGCGCTCGGCGCTTCGGCCGCCGATAACGTCGCGCCGGTCGAGCCGGCTGATCTGGCGCTCGACCTGGTCGATCCGCGCCTGAAGAGCGCGGACCTGGCCCCAGTTTCCCCGGAAGCCATTGTTGGCGCCGTAGCCGTTGTTGTAGCCATAGCCGTTGTTGTAGCCGTAGGGCGCGGGCTGCTGCTGCGGATAATATTGCGCGGCGACGGGGCTGGCGGCGACGAAAGCCGCTCCTGCGGCGGCAATGGAAAATACGATCTTACGCATAACGGCTCTCCTTGGTTGAGCGGTTGATGCGTGAGTTGTGCGCCGTCGCGGTTGATGCGCGTCTGAACGCGTCCGTTATTCAGCGTTCAACTTGGTAAACGACCCATGTCATTGAAATAACTAGTTCTTGATCTTCCACCCACTCTTGAGCAGCGCGTAGCAGACGATCCAAAGCACGACGTTGAGCAGGAACAGCCCGACCGCGCCGACCATCAGCGGCGAATCGCTCGTCCCGAGGAACCCCGCGCGAAATCCCGAGATCACGTAGAAGAACGGGTTGGCGTGGCTCACCTTCTGGAATGCCGGCGCCAGCTGGTGGACCGAATAAAATGTTCCCGACAACAGGGACAGCGGCATCACCACGAAATTGGTCACCGCCGCGGCATGGTCGAATTTCTCCGCCCAGATCGAGGTCAGGAGCCCGAGGAACGACAGCATCAGCGCGCCCATCAGTCCGAACCACAGCACCAGCTCCGGCCGGCGCACCGCGACCGATACGCCGGGCCACAGCAGCATCACCAGCCACAGCGCCAAACCGACCAGGAAGGCGCGCGTCACGGCCGCTCCGACCAGCCCGGCGATCAGTTCGCCGGTCGACAATGGCGGCATCAGATAATCGATGATATTGCCCTGGATCTTGCCCACCAGCAGCGAGAAGCTCGCATTGGCGAACGCGTTCTGCATCATCGCCATGACGATCAGGCCGGGCGCGATGAAATCGGCGAACGGCACGCCCAGCACCGTCCGTCCGCCACGGCCGAGGGCCACGGTGAAGATGACGAGGTACAGCAGCTGCGTGATCGCCGGCGCCCAGACGGTCTGCATCTGGACCTTGAAGAACCGCCTCACCTCCTTGATATAGAGGGTCTTGAGGCCTCCCCAATTGACGCCCTTCAACACCGGCTTACCGGGTGCGAAGCGCACCCAATCGTCGGTTCGGTCGTGGGCCGCGGGGCTGTCCATCGGGTGAGGCGCCTATCGGCTGGTGACCGGCCGGGCAAGTTTTTGGAGCGAAGTACAACATGTCATGGACTGAAGAGCGCATCGAGCGCCTGAAGAAGATGTGGCACGACGGCGCCACCGCCAGCCAGATCGCCGAAGAGCTTAGCGGAGTCAGCCGCAACGCGGTGATCGGCAAGGCCCACCGCCTCGGGCTCGAGCAGCGTCCCTCGCCGGTTAAGGCGGGCGAGGAAAAGGAAGCGAAGAAAGCGGCTCCGGCCGCCGCCGCTCCGCGCCCCCTGCCCAAGGCGGAAGCGCCGAGGGCCGCTCAAGATATTTCACCGGACCCACGCCCCGCGCCGGTCAACCGCTCGGCTCCCGAGATGCAGTACCGCTCGATCGGCCCCGGCGGCTTCATCCGCCAGGGTCCCGGCGATCAGCAGCCGCCGATCCCGCCGGCCCCGCCGCGACGGCTGGTTCCGGCCAAGCCGAGCCCCGAGGTCGCGGACAAGACCAGCCTGCTCGATCTCAATGAGCGCATCTGCAAATGGCCGATGGGTCATCCCGGCGAGCCCGACTTCCACTTCTGCGGCCAGCAGGCGAACCCGGGCTTTCCTTATTGCGTCGAGCATTGCGGCGTCGCCTACCAGGCGCAGCTCCCGCGCCGCGACCGCCGCCCGCCCCCGCCGATGCCGTTCGGCGGTCCGAGAGTCCGCTAGAACCGAGGCCGCGTCTTGGGCCCCCGCGCGCTGCTCCGCTGGTGGCGTGCGCCATTGTGGCTGATCGCGCTCGCGACCGGCGCGAAGAGCTTCGCCGACAATCCCATCCTCGGCTCCGAGCGGCTCAACCGGCGCGGCCTTCACGTCGCGCGCCTCAAGCTTGCGCATCGGCTGGCCTGGGCGCGACGTCGCCGGCTGGCTGCGGCCGTGCCGCGTGAATGGTGTGAGCAGTTCGACCGCGACGGCTTCGTCGAACTGCGCGATTTCCTTCCTCCGGACCAGTTCGAGCGTTTGCGCCAGTCGCTGCTCTCAGGCTCCTTCCCGACGCGCGAGCAACAGCAAGGCGACACGCTCACCCGCCGCGTCGCCATCGGCCCCGAGCTTCGCCGCGCGGTGCCCGAGCTTCGCTCGCTGCTTGACGACCGGCGCTGGCGCCCGCTCCTTGCCTATGTCGCGAGCACGCGCAGCGAGCCGCTCTATTACATCCAGGCGATCTTCACCCACTGCCCCGGTGTCGGCTCGGATCCGCAGCTCGAACTTCACACGGATACGTTCCATCCGTCGCTGAAGGCTTGGCTGTTCCTCACCGACGTGACCGACGATCAGGCCCCGCTGACCTACGTGGCCGGCTCGCACCGGCTGACGCCCGAGCGGCTTGCGTGGGAGCAAGCGCGCAGCATCACCATCGCCGGAAGCGACCGACTCTCCCAGCGCGGCTCGCTGCGCGTCGCGCCGGACGAGCTGCCCGCCCTCAACCTCCCGCCGCCGCACCGCTTCGCCGTGCCCGCCAATACCCTGGTGGTTATCGACACCTGCGGCTTCCATGCGCGCGGCAGCTCCGCCGGCCCCCACGCTCGGGCCGAGATTTGGGCCTATGCCCGGCGAACGCCGTTCGTGCCGTGGACCGGCCTCGACGCGCTCTCGATCCCTTCGATCGCGATTCGCCGCGCGCAATGGCTGCCGCACATCGTCGATTGGCTCGACCGCCTCGGCTTCAAGAAGCAGGTTTGGCTGCGGGCCGGCCGCAAGCGGCCGATGGACAACTGAACCGGGTCAGGCCGGCTGGAATTCGACGACCGCCGCGCGCTTCCGCCACGTCGCCGGGGGGGCGCCATATTCGCGCTTGAAGGCGCGGTTGAAAGCGGCCTCGCTATTGAATCCAACGGCATAAGCGATGCTGCCGCTCGTCTGCCGGCCATCGCGCAGCAAGTTCGAAGCCATACGCATCCGCCAGCGTGCGCAATAGCGCATCGGCGACTCGCCGATCAGGCTGGCGAAGCGCTCGCCGAGGACAGTGCGCGAAACCCCCGCCTCGCGCGCGAGCATCTCGACGTCTATCTCCTCGGCGTAGCGGTTGTGGATGATCGACAGCGCACGCGACGTCGCCGGATCGGCGAGGCCCCTCAGCCAGCCTGACGAGCTGTCGGGCAGATTCTCGACATAGTCGCGGATCGCCTGGGCGAGGAACAGCTCCGACAGCCGTGCAATCATCTCCGGCGAGGCATTGCCGGCCGCGAGGAAGCGCAGCGAGCTGTCGAGCCACTGCGCCTCGTGCTTGGCGGCATTCAGCGTCAGCATTGCCGGCAGCGCGTCCATCAACGGGTGCCGCGTGCCGAGGCGCGTTCCAAGAAATCCGCACCAGACTTCGGTCTTCTCGCCCGGAGTGCCGCTCGACACGCGGTGGACGCCGTCGGCCGTCACCCAGCCGATCTCGCCGACGTCGGCGGCCGGCACGCCGAGGCGGCTGGTCAGCAAATGAGGGTCGTTGCGCGGAAGGATGATGATGCTGCCCGCGTCGACCGAGACCGGGTCGAGCCCGTCGACCTGGGCGATCGTCCGCCCGGAGCGGACGTAATGATAAGCGATGAGCGTTCCCGGCATCGGGAACCAGGGTGCGCAATGGTCCGGCGTGAACTGCGCCCGCACGCAATAATCGCCGGTGAACTTGCCGTCGATGACCACACCGCCGCTTAAGCGGAGCGAACCCAGGATATCGTCGAGAACGTCCATTTGAAGTCCCCGCCCGGATGCCCAGTCCGGCGTTTCGGTCAACTTATCCGGCACGCCGGTCATTTTGGCAAACCCGCAACCAACCTAAACGCCGCCAATCAAATCGCGAACCGAAATCGGGCTTGGGGAAGCACTGCTTGCCGCGACGGGGCCGCCTGTCCGGCTGCACCATTTCTGAACCAACACGGGAGCTAAACCAATGTATCACGACTTCAATTATGAGGCGACGCTGGCATCGTCGATCCGCGCGCAGTGGCAGCTGGACGACGTGCTGCGAACCGACCAGGAACTCGACTTCTCGAGGCGGTTCATGCCCGAGAGCCTCGCCCGCACCGCGGCGATCGAAACCTTGAACCCGTTCGAGCAGCGCATCCTCAACCAGATCAGCGCGCATCAATATCTGACAATCTTCGGCGTGGTCGAGGAGTTCATCCTGCCGTTCCTGGTCGATCACGCACGTCCGCACCTGCTCGGCGACGATTGGGAGGTTCGCGCGATCCTCAATTTCGCGAGCGAGGAAGCCAAGCACATCCAGCTGTTCAAGCGCTTCCACCAGGCATTCGTCCGCGGCTTCCCGGTCGAATGTCAGGTCATTGGTCCGTCGGAAGCGATCGGTGCCGAAATCCTCAAGCACGACCCGCTCGCCGTCGGCCTTGTCATCCTGATGATCGAGTGGATGACCCAGCAACACTATCTCGGCTCGATCCGTGACGACACCGACCTCGATCCGCTCTTCAAAAGCCTGATGAAGAATCATTGGATCGAAGAAGCGCAGCACGCCAAGCTCGACACGTTGATCGTCGACTCCCTCGCGGTCGGCCGGACCGAAAAGCAGATCGACAAAGCGATCGACGAGTTCTTCGAGATCGGCGGCTTTCTCGACGAGGGTCTCAAGGCGCAGGCCGGCTTCAACCTCGATGCGCTGGAGCTGGCGATCGGGCGCAAGCTCGAGGACCGGAACGAAATTCTTGCGCAGCAGCATCAGGCCGCGCGCTGGACCTACATCGGTTCCGGAATGGTCCACGAACGGTTCAGATCGACACTCGAAGCGATTTCGCCGCGCGCGGCCGAGCGTATCGCCGAAGCGGCTCCGCTGTTCGCCTGAATCCATTGAAGAAAGGCCCCGGAATCGCTTCCGGGGCCTTTCAGTCATTGAGGTCGCAGATGCTTAGGCGTTGTGGGCTTCGGCCTGGGCGTCGACCGTCTGCCTGGACGCAGGCTGGTCGCTGCCGCCGCCGATCGCCGAGCGCTCCTCGCGTTCAGATCCGCCGATGTTGATCTTCTTGGGCTTCATCGCCTCGGGGATCTCGCGCTTGAGCTCGATCGACAGCAGGCCGTCCTTCATGTCCGCGCCGCGGACCTGGATATGGTCGGCCAGCGCGAAGCGCCGCTCGAACGAACGCGTCGCGATCCCGCGATAGACGTAATTATTGCCCTTCTGCTCGTCCTCGTCCTTCTTGCGGCCGGTCACGACCAGGACGTTCTGCTGGGCGGTGATGTCGAGCTCGTCGGGCTTGAACCCGGCGACCGCGAGCTCGATCCGGTAATCGTTGTCGCCGAGCTTGATCAGGTCGAACGGCGGGTAATTCTCTTGCGCCTGGCCGACGCTGTTGTTTTCGAGCATGTCGAACAGCCGGTCGAAGCCGACGGTGGAACGCCGGTACGGCGCAAAATCGAAAGCACTACGCATTTGCTCCTCCTCTTGTTGAGCAAGGCGGGGACCAGCCGAGGCTGCGACCCCGTCACCGGACCTCATGGAGCGCCCGGCAGCCAAAAATTTGGAACCGCCGCGCGCGATTTCAAGACTGGTGAGCGCGCTCTCGAAACCATTGGGCGAGTTCATCTTCGCCTAATTTGCCACCTGCCAGGGCTTCAAAAAGAACTGCCAGTTCGGCGTCGGACGCGAGCAGCGAATAGCCGTTGTCAACGAGGAACGTTTCGCAGACGACTAGCGCCGTGCGCTTGTTTCCGTCGACAAATGGATGATTACGCGCGATGCCAAAGGCGTAGCTGGCGGCAAGTGCAGGGACATCCGGCTCGCCATAAGCGGCCAAATTCTTCGGGCGCGCAAGCGCGCTATCGAGCATGCCTTGGTCCCGAATGCCGGTTCCGCCACCGTGCGTAGCAAGCTGTTGATCATGGACGGCAACGGCAAACGAAGCGTCGATCCAACGCCAATTCATCTATTTCGCGAGTTCGCGGAGCGCTTTGAACCGACGCTTCATCACATCCCGCGCAATCTCCATTTGCCGATCGAAGTCGTCGGTCCTTGTCTCGATCTCGAGCCGGCCGGCCGTCGCCGTGATTATAACCTCCTCGCCTTGAACGAGACCGCTAGCGGCAAGAATGTCCCGCGGAATGATCACGCCCGTGGAATTTCCAACAGGCACCAGTTTTGTCGTTTTGTTCATACAGCCGTTATAACATTGAAGCTGTGGATTGCCAAGCCGCACGCGCTTGGCACGGCTCGAATCCGCGCCCTATACCGCATGCAAATGGCCGACCTGTTTTCTTCTTCCGCATCATCCGCGCCCGACAGCTATGACGCGTCCGCGATCGAGGTGCTCGAAGGCCTCGAGCCGGTCCGCCGCCGCCCCGGCATGTATATCGGCGGGACCGACGCCCGCGCGCTCCATCACCTCGCCGCCGAGGTCATCGACAACAGCATGGATGAAGCGGTCGCCGGCCACGCCACCCGCATCGAAGTCACGCTCGAACCGGGCAACCGCCTGACCGTCAGCGACAACGGCCGCGGTATCCCCGTGGACCCGCACCCGCGCTTCCCCGGCAAGTCGGCGCTCGAGGTCATCATGACCACGCTCCACTCGGGCGGGAAATTCGAGGGCAAGGCCTACTCGACCTCGGGCGGCCTCCACGGCGTCGGCGTCAGCGTGGTCAACGCTTTGTCCTCCGAGACAATCGTCGAGGTCGCGCGCGACCGCACCCTCTACCGCCAGGCCTTCTCGCGCGGCGTCGCCACCTCGCCGCTCGAGACCGTCGGCGCGGCCCCCAACCGCCGCGGCACGACCACCGCCTTCACCCCCGATCCCGAGATTTTCGGCGCCGACGCGGCGTTCGACCCGCTGCGCATCTACAAGCTCGCCCGCTCCAAGGCCTATCTCTTCGCCGGGGTCGAGATCCGCTGGCGCTGCGATCCCTCGCTCGCCTCCGCCGACGTGCCCGAAACCGCGGTGTTCCAGTTCGCGAACGGCCTCGCCGACCATCTCGCCGAGCAGCTCGGCGACCGCCCCGCCGTCACCAATGTGCCGTTCGTCGGCCGCCAGCCCTTCCCCCCCGATCCCTCCGGCGAGCCCCAGGGCAGCGCCGAATGGGCGGTCGCCTGGCCGCTCTATTCCGACGGCAGCGAAAGCTATTACTGCAATACCATCCCCACGCCCGATGGCGGCACCCACGAAGCGGGCCTCCGCGCCGCGCTGACCAAGGGCATCCGCGGCTTCGGCGAGCTGGTCGGCAACAAGAAGGCGAAGGACATCACCGCCGACGACGTGATGAACGGCGTCGAGCTGATGCTCTCGATCTTCATCCGCAACCCCCATTTCCAGAGCCAGACCAAGGACCGCCTGACCAGCCTCGAGGCGGCGCGCTTCGTCGAGGCCGCGATGCGCGACCATTTCGACCATTATCTCGCCGACAATATGGACCGCGGCCGCGCGCTCCTCGGCGCGATCGTCGAGCGGATGGACGAGCGCCTCCGCCGCCGCGCCGAGCGCGAAGTCCAGCGCAAGACCGCGACGAGCGCCCGCAAGCTCCGCCTCCCCGGCAAGCTCACCGACTGCTCCTCCGACGACCCCGAAGGCACCGAGCTGTTCATCGTCGAGGGCGACAGCGCCGGCGGCTCGGCCAAGCAGGCGCGCAACCGCAAGACCCAGGCCATCCTCCCCTTGCGCGGCAAGATCCTCAACGTCGCCTCGGCCACTGCAGAGAAGATCCGCGCCAACAGCGAGATCGCCGACCTTAACCTCGCGCTTGGCTGCGGCACCCGCGACAAATGGAACGAGGATGCGCTCCGCTACGAGCGCATCATCATCATGACCGACGCCGACGTCGACGGCGCGCACATCGCGACCCTGCTGATGACCTTCTTCTTCCAGGAAATGCCCGAGCTGGTGCGGCGCGGCCACCTCTACCTCGCCCAGCCCCCGCTCTACCGCCTGACCAGCGGCGCCAAGACCCTCTATGCCCGAGACGACGCCCACCGCGCTGAGATCGAAGCGGCCGAGTTCAAGGGCAAAAAGGTCGAGGTCAGCCGCTTCAAGGGCCTCGGCGAGATGAACCCCAACCAGCTCAAGGAAACCACCATGGACCCGGCGAGCCGGTCCATGCTCAAGGTCACGCTTCCGGGGCCCTATGAGGAGCGTCAGCCGGCGCGGGATATCGTCGAGCGCCTAATGGGCCGCGACCCCGCGCTGCGCTTCGAGTTTATCCAGAACAGCGCCGCGGCGGTCGATGAGGATGCCATCGACGCTTAGTCCGGGGGACTAAGCCAAAGATGGCATGATCGACGCTTAGTCCGGGGGACTAAGCTAAAGATCGCATGGTCGACGCTTAGTCCGGGGGACTAAGCTAAAGATCGCATGGTCGACGCCTGATTGGCTCCTCGCCGCACGCTCGGGCTCAGCTGTTCCCGGCAATCAGCGGCAGCAGCACGTTGGGCACGAAGTCCACCGTGAAGTGCGCCGCGATCAGGATCGCCAGATTGCGCTTCCACAGATAGATCGCGGTCGCGGCGGAGCCGACGAAGAAAGCGATCAGCACACCGGCGATCCCCTGGCTGAAATGGAAGCCGGCGAACAGCACCAACGGGACGATCGCCGCGACCGCGCGGCTGCCGCTCAGCGCCTCCAGCCGTTCGATCGCATAGCCGCGGTAGAACACTTCCTCGGCGAGGCCGGCGCGCATCACGACCAGCGTCGTCACTCCGAGCGAGACCGCCGGCCCCCCTTGCCCGCCGTAGGTGAGGCCGAGCGCCGGGAGCAGCAGCCCGAGGCACAGGAACAAGGCCGCCGCGAACGCGGCGATCGCCGCCAGGGTCCACAGGATGGCGAATCCGACCGGCTGCCGCCTAAGCCCGATCGACGACCACGGCAGCCGCTCGCCGGACCGGACGATCCACAGCAAGGCGGCGACAAGCGCCAGGATGGCGAGCTCGCGCACGACGATCGCCCCATCGTCCTTGCGGGTGTAGCCGGCCAGCTTGAAGACCAGATTGACCGCGGGGATTCCAAAGAAGGCGATGACGAGCCCGACATAGGTCCACGCCCGCCCGGCTGGAGACGCTCGGTTCATCATCTTTCCCCCGGCTCGGCAGGCGACAACAGGACCGCCCCCGCAACGAATGGTTAGGCCAGTTCTCCCGACGCGGGAACCCGGCTCGTCAAATCGACCAGGCCGAGCGCAACCCTCGCTCCACGGCTGTTTCGTGGCTACACCTGCGCCATGGCTCTGCTGATCGGAATGTTCCTGGCCCTCGGCGTCGGCCTGTTCGCCCACCTCGTCGGCTTCGACCGCGACCGCGCCTTCTACGCGACCGTCCTGGTCATCGTGGGCTCTTATTATGTGCTGTTCGCGGTGATGGGCGGCGGCTCCGGCCTCACTGTCGAGCTCCTGTTCTTCGCTGTGTTCGCGGCGCTGGCGGTGATCGGCTTCCGCACCAGCCTGTGGGTAGTGGTCGCCGGCCTCGCCGGTCACGGCCTGTTCGACTTCCTGCGCTTGGGAGTGCTTCCGGGCAGCGGCGTGCCGGTCTGGTGGCCGGGATTTTGCGGGTCCTACGATGTCGTCGCGGCGGCGGGGTTGGCTGTGCTGCTGTTGTTGAGGAAGCGTCGCACAGTCCATGCTCAAGGTGACTCTGCCGGGGCCGTACGAGGAGCGTCAGGCGGCGCGGGATATCGTCGAGCGTCTAATGGGCCGCGACCCGGCGCTGAGGTTTGAGTTCATCCAGAACAGCGCCGCAGCGGTCGATGAGGATGCGATTGATGCGTAGGTGAGAATGAAGCGCCTCAAATACTTCCTAAGCGGCGACTTGGACGTCTTCACATCCTGCTTTGTTCGAGCGCCTGATGAGATCGACTGAGAGATTGCGCTCATGTAACAGTTTGATCTAGAACTTCCCGATGACTATTCCGGCGTTTGATTTGGGGGGAGTTTTGCCTCCATTCATTGGAACGGAGCCGGGCACATTTGCGAGCCAAAGTCCCTACAAAACTACTCCAGAGGACTTGATCATTCGGTTTGGGAGCAGTCCGCCTCGCAACGAAATTCTTAGGGGACTACTCACCTACCGTGATCAGCTTCGAAGCGCCGGGCTGCAGGAGGGCTTTCAATGGATCGACGGCAGTTTCGTTGAGGACAAGGAAAAAACCAAGGGACTCGCTCCTGGAGATGTGGACGTCGTTACACTCTTCAAGCGTCCTTCCCATCTGATAAACGATGCAAATTGGAATCCCGTCGCGACGACACTTCTGCCAACGCTTTTCGATGCGGACTACTGTAAGGCTCACTTTCATTGTGACGCGTACCCAATCGACTTGGGAGGGCTCAGTCAGAATGTTGCTATGCTGAGCGCGTTTTGGTTCAGTCTCTTTTCGCACCAGCGGACGACCTATCGATGGAAAGGGATTGTCCAAATACCGTTGGGTCCGGCGGCCTTGGACGCCGCCGCAGATGCTGAGCTTCGCAGGCGAGGCGCTTAGATGGCCCTGAAACTCACCAAGGATTCTCTTCAAAGCGAAGAGCAATCGCTTCAGAACTTTCTCGATGAGCTTGATCCTAACGACATCGTTAATCGGGCCTCGATTGCAAAGCGATTGGAGGTCGTGCGTACTGAACTCGCGACTATGACAGACGAACTCGAGACTCAGGGAGTCGTCATCCTCGCTTTTGACGGCTTTCCCGTTGAAGGATCCCGCGGCATTGACGCGGAATTTGCCGCTGACGCTCTCCATGATTATCAAGAGCTTATCGCAAAACAGATTGGCGAAAGAGAGACAGGAGGTCTCTCACGAACGGGCCCTGTGCCTTCACGCGATTTAGCTCGACTGAATATAACAAACGTCGTGCATGGATCGTTTGGTTTTCAGTTGGAAGAGAAGGATTCTGGACAAACTTCTCTCGTGCCCAGCCCGGTGAAGGAAGCGATCACCCAGGTCGACAATATGCTCGCGGCACTAGCCAGTCCTGATCCCGAGACCTTTGATGATGCTCTCGCGAGCATCGATCGTCGAATGTTCATCACAGTTCAGTCATTCTATGAAAATCTTTACAACGACTCGGCTTCACTAAAGATAATCGAGAGCAGTCGATCCATCGTGCTCGACAATTCACTGGTCGCGCGAGCGCGCGAGAGACTGCATGGTACGGTGGTCAATGACGAGGACTTCGCTACAAAAGGCGAGTTGCTAGGTATCTCACCCGTGCAAAGACGATTTGATTTCCGTGAAGAGGCGACCGGTCGGATCATCAGCGGTCAGGTCGACCAACAGCTGAGCAGCCAATACCTAGCGCGACTCCACGGGGACCAGATTGCACCAGGGCAGACATATACGGCTCTCATGCGGCGGAGGATTGCCGTCCGCTCGGACGGCTCAGAGCGCGAAAGTTTCACTCTCACAGGACTGGACACCCCAACTGATCTTCTCTCGCCTGAGAGCCGGAGACTTCCCAAGGCATAAGGCCAATACAGGGAGTTGGAGAGGTCAGCCTGAAGCGAACCAAGAATATCAGAGTTAGAGATACCCGGCCTAAATTCACAGGCTGCCATCGCTACAAACACTACTGCGTGAATTGCGGGAAAGGCCCATTTTTCACTGACTTCCCTGTCTATCATTCCCGCAACGTCTTTTGTTCGAAGGAATGTGAGGACGCCTACTACCCGCCTTGGCTGCGCTGGGGACTTGCATTGGTAATCCTGGGGGTTTGGGCGCTTTCGGCTCTTAGCTGTGTGAGGGTGGCAATTCAGCAGTAGCAGCGCACTCATTTTATTACGTGCGCTGTCCTGGTTCAAAAACCTTTCCTACACCCCCTTATCTGTGATCCAATATGGTTCGAGGAGAACCATATGGACGAACCACTTACGAGCAAGCCAGTCCGGGGGACTGAGACGCAGGAAATCAGCCACTCATCCCCTTCGAACCCGTGCCCCTCCGCCACCAACGACGGCTGGACGGTCGAAAAGCAATACGCCTTCACCGAGGCGCTGGCCGAGCAGCCTCGCGCGCGCACACGTGTGGGATCGCTGCGTTTGCTGCGTTTCGGGCGGATCCCTCGCGTGCGCACGCGTAGGACCGTGAACATTGTGAACATTCGTGCGCAGCAAACCCGCGCCGTCACTACGAACATTCGCGAACATTCGCGCCTTTCTCCCCTCCTGGCAGAGAGGGGCTAGGGGTGGGTGCGAGCGCCAGCGAGCTTTGCTACGCCGACGTTATGCGCCGCGCCGACTCAGCTTGCCCCAAAGGCTTGCGCCAATTTCTCGACCCGCAGCAGCAGCGCGCCTGGCTGGAGGGCGAAGCCACGCCGCCCGACACCGACGAACGCTCGGAATCCCTCGAACAGCGCTTCAAATACACCGCCCGCTTCGAAAAGCTGCTCCGCCGCCCGCAGGCGCAAGACGTCCTCGAAATCCTCCGCCTCTACGACGCAACCTGCATCCCCATCCCGCGCACCACCGAGCGCACCTACTGGTCGGTGTCCTGCCTGCCCTCGACCTCCGACAAGCCGCTCGTCCGCGTCAATGCGAGCTGGATGGAGCTGTTCACGCTCTTGCCGGACAGCGACTCCCTCCGCGCGCGGTTCATCCTGCATCTATCGGACTTCACCACCGACGGATCGCCCGAGCCCGGCCATCTCGACACCGCCTTTCTCGAAAGCTGCGTGATGCAGCCCGGAGACGTCAGCCACTTCCTGTGGAAAGCCGACACGTTCGGCGTCAAGGTCCGCGGCGCCGCCTCGATCCGCAAATTCCTCGCGACCCCGCGCGCGCTGCGCGCCATCCGCAACTTCAACCTCACCCACATGAACCGCGGCCGCAACGCCTATCAGGCCAGCCACTGCTACAGCCTCGCCGATCACATGCTGGGAGATTGAGCAGCATCTCTTTGCGTGATTTTAGCAGACGATGTTCAGCTTCCCGCCTTTAATCGGCCAGGCCGGGCTACGCGGCGGCCTCGAGTTGGAGCCCAATGATGAAGACAGGATTGGCGTTCGCCGCTCTCCCGCTGCTGTTCATGGGCAGCGCCGCGCTCGCCGTCGGCTACGAGCCGGTGCACCTCAACCAGCGCCAGGCTGCCGAGTTTTACCGATCGCTGCGCTTCCTGCTGGATGGGGATTTCCGATGCCCGGCGGGACAGACGCCCCTGTCCGGCCTGGTCACCGGGGGCGACGCTGGGTCGAGCGGCGTTCAGAGGACGAATATCCTGTTCAGCAAAGGCGCGCGGCTGCAAGTTGAGAGCATGTGGGAAGCACTGCCGAAACGGAAGGTGACGGTTAAGATCAGCTGCCCCTGATCGCTAGAATAGCTTATTTCCCGACTGGAGGATTTTTCATGCGCGCGTTGTTTGCTTTGGCCTTGCTCACCGGGGCCGCCCCCCCGGCTCCGGCAGCCGGACCCCAATATAGAATGGTCGCCCAACTCCCCGCCGGCGATGGCGGCTGGGACCTGCTCAGCGTCGACCCGGCCGACCAGCGGCTCTACGTCGCGCATGGCGACGGCGTCACCGCGATCGACCTTCGGACCGGCCAGGCGACCGACAGGATCGTGCCCGGGCAGCGGGTCCACGCCGCGCTCGCCATCCCCGGCACGCACGAGGTGATCGCAACCAACGGCGAGACCAACACCGCGACCCTGTTCGACGGCCGCACCGGGCGCGTCCGCGCGACCATCGCGACCGGGACCAAGCCCGACGCCGCGGCCTACGACCCGGCGACGCGCACGGTCTGGATCATGAATGCGGGCAGCGGGGACATCACGGTGGTCGACCCGTCCTCGGCCAAGGTGCTGGCCACCGTCCCCGTCGGCGGTTCGCTCGAGCTCGGCGCCGCGACCGGATCCGGCCGGCTCTATGTGAACGTCGAGGACAAGAATGAAGTCGCCGTGATCAATACCCGTACGCGGCGGGTCGAGGCGCGCTTTCCGCTGCAGGGCTGCGACGGTCCGACTGGCATTGCCTACGACCCGGCCTCGAATGAAGTGCTTTCGGCCTGCGCCAACGGGGTCGCGATCGTCTCCGCGCCCGACGGGCGCGAGGTCGCGCGGCTGCCGATCGGCAAGGGCGCGGACGGCGCGGCGTTCGACGCCAGGCGGCACATCGCGCTGGTTCCCGCCGGCCGCGACGGCAATCTGACCCTGATCCGGCTCCAGCCCGTGCCCAAGGTCGTCGGCCAGGTCGCGACCGCGGTCAGCGCGCGGACCATTGCCCTCGATCCGGTGACCGGGCGCGCCTATCTCCCGTCGGCAAAGCTCGCGCCGCCGGTCGGCAATGAGCGCCCCAAGCCGGTCCCGGGGACCTTCCGCGTGCTCGTCGTCGCGCCCTAGAGGTTGAGGCCGAGCGCCGCATAGAAACGGTAGCTCGTCCGCCCGTCGGCCCAGGTCGGCCCGCCGGAGAAGAGCAAGGCATAATGGTGGGACAGCTGGACGATGGTGCCGATCCCCGCGCGGGTTTGCGGCGTGCCGCCGAGCGTATCGGGGCCCTGCCGAGTGATTTCGGCGCCGACCGAGACGGTCTTGCTGAGGTCGTGCGTCGCGGCGATCCCCGCCTGCCAGAAGTCGCGGTTCGAGGGCCCGGGATTGACCGTGTAGCCGCCGCCGCCGAACAGGCTCGTGCCTCCGGCGAAATCCTTGCCGACCCACAGCGGCAGCAGGATGCGCATCCGTTCGCTTGGGCTGTGCGCGGCGGTCGGAAGGATCGCGCGTGGAAAGATCGCCGCCGAGATTCCCTTCTTGTCGTCGTGGAAGAAGCGATATTTGACGCCGAGCTCGACGTCGCCGCTGCCGCTCTTCCAACCCTCGATCGGCGCGTGGCTGAAGCTCAGCGGAAGCGTCGCCGTCAGCTGGACGCCTTCGACCGGGCCGTAGTTGAGGTCGAAACCCGCGCTGCCGTCGAAGGTCGATCCATGGCCTTCTCCGGCCGTGAACGCGTAAAGCTCCCAATGGCCGGTATCGGTCGGGATCGGGTCGTCGGTGAGATAGGGCGGGCCCGCGAGCGCGGGAGCCGCCGCGCCGGCGAACGCAAGCGCGGCAACCCGGAAAACAAGCGTCATGCGTGAATTATGGCCGCCCCGGCGGCCGCGCGCCAGCGGTCCTGACGGAAATGGACCGCGATACGCCCCTCACCCCAGATGCAACCTTAGTGCCGCGAAAGCATAGTTGCAGGTGCTGGCCGCAAGACAGGAGGAAATCATGAGATTCATCATTGCATCGATTGCCGCTGTGGCGATCGCGTCGCCGGGCGTCGCCCAGAC
This sequence comes from Sphingomonas sp., assembly GCF_045810705.1. Taxonomy (GTDB): domain Bacteria; phylum Pseudomonadota; class Alphaproteobacteria; order Sphingomonadales; family Sphingomonadaceae; genus Sphingomicrobium. The sequence goes on from NZ_JBJMVI010000020.1 coordinate 168,533, forward strand.
AACGCCGCCGACGACCAACACGACCACTACCGAGACGACGACGGTGCCGGCGACCACGACCACCACGACCCACGTCGTGCGCCATCACAAGCCGATGCGGCATCATCGCCGGCACAAGGTCGTCCGCCACAAGCACGTGACCCACATCAAGGCGAAGGTCACGACCTCGACGACCAAGTAACCGAGCGGCCTGCTTATCCCCTGCAGCCCGCGGGCGGCAGGGGAACGGCCGTCTCCGGGTTCACCACATCGGCGTCTTCGGCCGATACGGCTCGCGGATCGCGGCGCCCTCGATCACATGCTTCTTGAGCGTGGTGCGGATGAGCTCTGCGCCGACGCTGCTCCGGCACACCAGGCGCACTCCGCCGCCGACCAGGCCCTCGATCGCCGACACGCTGACCTTGGCCTTGAGGCAGTGCGCGATCACGGCGCCTTCGTCGAGCGACAGCAGGATGGCCCGGCTCATGCGCTCAACCCCTGCGAAGCGGATAGCCCGCGCGCCCGTGCGGTATCTTCCAGCCGGTCGAGGAGGTTGGCGCGCACCTGCCAGCTCGCGGCACTGCGTTCGAGCGTCAGCCGCTCGTTGGCGGTGATCATGGTGACCGACTTCAGAAGGTCCGCGGTCGCGCGCTCGCGGCACGTGCCCGCAGTGTCCTTGTGCTTCGGCGTCTTCGCCGAAGCCCTGGCTTCGAGGGGAATAGGATTCAGTCCGCTCATGGCAATGCACCTGCTGGCAAGCGGAGGACTTTCGTTCTCGATCACTAATTGCTTGCGGGTCGAAACGTAGCGTCAGGAATACTCTACAGCATTTCAATAATAAATCCACTACGTCCATGTCGGAATAAAGTAATCTGCATTGAGTTATATTTTTGTTTTTCGCGCTCTTGTGATCGGATTGCTTCATTCCTATTTATTTCATGCTACCAGTCGCAATCGACGGACTTTGGCGCTAAGCTGCTCGTTCTTCGATCCTTATGGTCTCCTCGCCGGCGGGGCGTGATTCCGGCAGGCGGCCAAAAAGGAGCCAGCCGATGCGTTACTTGTCGAGCGGAGGACCATTCATGCCGAGTGACACGCCCAATGGACAGGATCAGCCTTCCGCGCCCGCGCCCCTTGCACCGGAAATTCGCCCGGACGCGGCTCGCGGCAATGAAGGCGGCGACATGATTTTCAACTCGGAGCAGATCATTCACAACCGCCTGGCGGCTTTGCCTTATCAGGCGGTCCTGACGCGTCCGCGCGGTGAGCCGCTCAGCCACTCGTTCGCGACCATGCGCGAAGCCGAAGCCTTCGTCCGGAGTAACACCCCGACCCGCGGCCGGGCGCTTTCCGCCCTGTACGACCGGCCCGCATCATATCCCTGAACCGCCCGGTTCATCCGCAAAGCTATTCACCGATCGAAAGCACGTTCAAAGGCAGCCGGCGCAGCGCCGCGCTACCGTAAGTGCAGCGTCGTTCGTTCGACGCGACTGACGCGTGAAAGCCAAACCCTAGGCCGAACGACTCATTTTCGCCGGCTCACGCTCGCGAGGAAGGACAGGTGCCAGGACCGCCCCCCGTCGATCGAACGGTCGATCTCGTAGGTATGCAGGTCGGCCGAACGAACTTTCCAGGTTCCCCGCACGAGCATCGCCCGGTCGCCGACGAATTCCTGCGAATAGAATTCCAGATTGCCGTCGCGGTAGCCGCCGAAACTGGGCGTGGCATCCATCCGGCCCGCCGAGCTGTCGGCAAAGTTCTGGCTCCACTGGCCGGTCTTCGGGTCGTACAGGAAGAAGGTCGCGCCCTGCCAATGGTCGCCGCCACTCCCGGCCTCGATCTCCTCGAGCACCGCTTTGCCGTTCCACACCGGGCGCGCCACTTTGCTCCCCTTCATGTGGATCTGCTCGTCGGGCTTGTTGAAGGGATCTTTGACGATCGTGACCTCGGTCGTCCAATTGCCGATCGAGAAGTCCATGTCGTGAGATCCGTCGCGCACATCGGGCGCATGCTGGGCGCTCGCCGGGCTTGCCGATGCCAGCGCGATCACAAGAGCAGAAACGAAACGCACGTCGACACCTCCATCGTTGATCCGTCCGAGAGCGCCGTCACTTAAGCTCGTGAGATCGCGCCTGTGGAGCGCCAGTTTACGGAAAAACCTTGGCAGGCCGCCGCCAAGTGGCCCAATGAACCGATGGGTACACTTTTCGAGCTCGAGATCACCGCGGCGGCGAAAGGCTCGCGGGAAATCGCCAGCCACCTTTTTCGCCAGCTCAGGTCGGCGATCCTGGACGGGCGTCTGCTCCCCGGCTCCCGCTTGCCGTCGACGCGCGCCGCACCCGATGTATTCGGCGCATCCCGGAACACGGTTCAGGACGTCTACGACCGGCTGGCGCAAGAAGGCCTGGTCGGGGCCAGGCATGGATCGGGCACCTATGTCAGCGACACGCGCCCGAAGCTCGCCGCACCGGCTTCGCCACGGGCGACGTCGGTGCAAGGGCGCGTCAATTCCTTTTGGGAGCGTTCCGAGATCGGTTCCTGGATCGGTTTTTGGCAGGAAAGCCATGAGTCCGCTCCCGGAAACCAAATCGTCGCCGACCTGCGGCCCGCGCTCGTCGACCAGCGGCTCTTTCCGCATGCCGCGTTCCGCCAGGTCATGGCCCGTGCATTGCGGAAGCTCGAGATGACCCCGTCGCCCTCGAAAAGTCCGCAGGGCAATCAGGGGAATGGCCAGCTTCGGCGAGCGATTGCCGAGCATGTCAGCCTAACCCGCGCACTGGCCTGCGGCGCGGACGACGTCCTGGTAACCTCCGGCGCGCAACAGGGCTTCGACCTTCTGGCTCGAACGCTTGTGACCTCGGGCGAAACGATCGTGGCGGTCGAAGACCCCGGATATCCGCCGATAAGGGCGCCATTTGCGTTGGCAGGGGCACGGATCGCTCCGGTCCGCGTCGATTCGGAAGGGATCGTGATCGACGAAATCCCGGCGGGCGCAAAGGTCATATGCGTATGCCCGTCGCATCAATTCCCGCTCGGCATGCCGATGTCGCCGCGACGGCGGCAAGCCCTCCTCCGCTTTGCCGAGCAGACGGGGGCGGTGATTGTCGAGGACGATTACGATGGCGAGTTCCGCTATGACGGAAGCCCGATCGAAGCGCTTCGTAGCAGCGCGTCCTCCGGCCACGTCTGCTATGTCGGCTCCTTCTCCAAATGCATGTTTCCGTCGCTCAGGCTGGGGTTTCTCGTTCCTCCCAGATGGGCGTTGCCGGCGCTCGTGGCGGCCAAGAATTCCACCGACTGGCATTGCTCGGTCCCCGTTCAAGCCGCCGTGGCGAGGTTCATTCTCGATGGGCATCTCGCGCGTCACATCCGCCGCGTCCGCCGGATCTATCGCGACCGGCGGGGGCTTCTGCTCAATCTGCTCGATCAACGCCTTGGCCAGTACCTGACGGTCGTGCCCTCCTTCTACGGAATGCACATTGCTGCCCTGGCCCGGACGAGGATCGAATGTGAGGCGGTCAGCCAAGCGCTTTCCCGGCGCGGGATCATCATCCACTCACTCGACCGCTTCTTCGTCGGCCCGCCCGGACAAATCGGCTTCGTCATCGCCTATGCCGCGGCCGACAGCCATCAACTCAGGCTCGCCGTCGACGCGCTAGCCGAGGAAGTTGCGGAACTCGCGAATTGAACGTTCCTGCAGCCGAGGCGGCTGCCGGATGAAGCCCGGCTCGACGGACTTAGCTCGGCCCGGGATAGTTGGGCGGGTTCTCGTTATAGGCCTTGGCGAGGCTGATCGGGCCTTTGGCGATGGTCTTGAACCGATGGTCGTCGAGCCACCACGCGCCGAGCAGCCCGCAACTGGTCCAGAAGAACACCGCGAAACCGAACAACCATTTCATGGCCGCACTCCTTCCGGCGCGAACGCGAACCCCGGTGCCGGCGCCGCCGGCCGCGGCGGCGGCAGCTTGACCGTGACCGAGCTCTGTCCGGCGCGCATCGAGCCCCAGTGCGGCAAACGATCGCACGCCGCGGTCCCGAACGCCAGTATTGCGGCGGCCAACAGGCTCAGTCGGGAACTGGCCATTCGACCTTCGTCTTGCGCGTCGGGTCGCCGTCCTCGATCCCCGGAATCGGGAGCGGGACGAGCACGGCCCTGCGGATCACCCTCCGCTTCGTAATGTCGCTCAACCGGTCGAGCGCGGCGTGCCGCCTCACTGGCCCGGTTCCTGACCCTGCTCCGGTGGCGGAGTGGCTTCGGGCCGCACGCGATAGCGGCTGGCGATCGACGTCAACCGCAGGTCGCGTGCCCGGTCCTCCTCGGACTGGGCTGCCTGGTTGGCCTTGAACAGTTTCATCAGCGGAAAGCCCCCCTTTCGGGCCCACCCGCCACGCCGCCTTCGGTTTAGCTCCGGATTGGTTGACGAAATGGAAACAGGCGTGATCCAGCGCGGTCATGCTAGGGCGCTCGGAATGGCGCCGACCGATCTCCGCGAAACCGCTGTCCTTCCACCCCGCTCGCTCGCCGTCGCGGCGTTCTCGACCATCGTCGAATGGTATGATTTCACGCTCTACCTCTATGTCGCGACGATCCTCGCCCGGGTGTTCTACGGCGGCGGCAGCGGCTCGCTGCTGCTGACGCTCGGCGGGTTCGCCATCGCCTATCTGATGCGGCCGCTCGGTGCGGTGGCCTTCAGCCATATCGGGGACAAATACGGGCGGCGGCGCATGATGCTGATGTCGGTCGCGCTAATGACCGCGGCGATGCTAGCGACGGCGCTGCTCCCGACCCGCGCCGCCATCGGCCCCGCAGCCGGCTGGCTGCTGCTGGCCTTACGCTGCGTGATGGGGTTCTCGGTCGGCGGCGAATATACCGGGGTGGTCGCCTATCTGCTCGAAGGCGCGCCGGTGCGGCGCCGCGGGCTGGTCACCTCCTCGGCCTCGGCGGCGAGCGAGGTCGGCGCGCTGCTCGCGGTCGGGGTGTCGGCGCTGACCGTCAGCCAGTTGCCGCAGGCCGCGCTCGACGCCTGGGGCTGGCGCATCCCCTTCTTCGTCGGCGCCGCGCTCGCCGCCTCCGTCTGGGTCGCGCGTTCGACCATGCACGAGAGCCCCGAGTTCCGCCGCCAACAGGACGCGGGCACGGTGCCCGAGCTGCCGCTGCGCCACGCCCTCACCAACCACCGGCTCGCCATCGCCCGCTCGTTCGCCATCTCGGCGCTCGGCTCGATCACTTATTATGTCGGGATCACTTACGTCCCTTCGTTCCTGACCTCGGCGGGGTCGCTGAGCGAGCGCGACGCGCTGTGGCTGTCGACCGTGGCCGCGGTCGCGGTGATCCTGGTCACTCCGCTGACCGGCGCGCTCACCGACCGGATCGGCCGCAAACCGGTGCTGATCGCCCTGTGTCTCGGCAGCGCCGCGCTTCCTGTCACCATGTTCTCGCTGATGGCCAGCTCCGCCCGAACCGAGGCGCTGGTCGGCGCCGTTGTCCTGGCCATGCTCGCCGGGGCGGTAAGCGCGGTCGGCGCGGTCGCCACCGCCGAGCAATTTCCCGGCGAAGGGCGGATCACCGGCCTCGCGCTCGGCGCGACCATGGCCACCGCGGTGTTCGGCGGCCTCACCCCGTTCGCGGCGCAGCTGCTGGTCGAGCGCACCGGCTGGGGCACCGCGCCGGGGATCATGATCGCGCTGGTCGCGCTGTGCGTGCTGCCCGTCTTCCTGCGCCTCAGCGAAACGGCGCCGGCGTTGACATTGCGCGGCGATGCGCAGGAAAACTCGTCGGGCAAAGAGGGGAATCGACATGGTTGATGACGAGGTGATCGTGGTTCCGGCGGCCAATCCGGCCGCGCTGGGGCTGGTAGCGTTCGGGCTGACCACGGTGCTGCTCAGCCTGGTCAACGCCGGCGTGCTTCCGGCGGGCGGAGAGCCCGTGGTGATCCCGCTGGCGCTGGCATTCGGCGGCCTGATGCAGATTTTCGCCGGCGCCTTCGAGTTCCGCCTCGGCAACACCTTCGGGATGACCGCCTTCTTCAGCTATGGCGCCTTCTGGTGGTGGTTCGCTTTCCTGCTGCTGTTCGCCCACAACCACTGGATCGACATCTCGCAGGCCGGCCCGACAGTCGGCGTCGCCCTGCTGCTGTGGGGCGTGCTGACCCTCTATTTGTGGATCAGCACGTTCCGCCTTCCCAAGATCCTGTTTCTGATTTTCCTGACCCTGTGGGTGACGTTCGGTTTGCTCGGCCTCGGCGCCATCCAGGCCAACCCGGCGCTGAGCCATGCCGGCGGCTGGCTCGGGCTCGTCTGCGGTTCGCTCGCGATCTACGGCAGCTTCGCGATCGTCACCAATTCCGTGTTTGGCCGCGCGTTGGTGCCGGTCGGCGAGCGGCCTGTGCTCGGCGCCTAGCGCGCGCCCCAGCCGGTCAGCATCGTCTTGATCGTCCGGAAGAAAATCAGCACGTCGAGCCAGGGCGAGAAATATTTGATGTAGTAGAAGTCGTACTGCAGCTTGCGGTGGACCTCGTTGACCTCGGCGACGTGGCCCTGGTTGACCTGGGCCCAGCCCGATATTCCGGGCTTCACCACGTGGCGATAGCGGTAGAATGGGATTTCGCTGGTGTACCACACCGACAGCACCTCCGCCTCCGGCCGCGGCCCGATCCAGCTCATCTCCCAATTGAGGATGTTGATGATCTGCGGCAGCTCGTCGATGCGGAGTTTGCGAAGCCAATGGCCGAGCCGCGTGATCCGATCGTCATTATCCAGAGTCATTGCCGAGGTCCGATCGTCGACATCCTCGACCCGGCGCATGGTCCGGAACTTGTAGACGATGATCGGGCGCCCGGCGTGACCGACGCGCTTCTGCCGGAAAAGCGCCGGGCCGCTGCTGTCGAGCCGGATCGCGAGCGAGACGGCCGCCATCAGCGGCAGCACCACGGGCAGCAGCAGAAGCGCAAAGGCGAAATCGACCAGGCCCTTCAAGTAGAAATAACCCCGCGCGGGTAGCAGCGAACCGAAGCTGTTTTCGGACAGATGCTCGAGCTCGACGCGCCCGGTTAGCGATTCCGCGAGCTGCTTGACTTGGTAGACGATCCGCCCGGCAATCGCTGCGTCGGCGAGGAACGCCTCCCATTCGTCGGGCAGCTCGGCGCTGAAATCGGCGACGATCGCGTTGCACGAACGGGCGTCGCGCAGCTGCGCTCGCTTGAGCGGGTGCCAGTCGACGCCCTCGATTTCGACCAGCCGGTCCGTGGCGCCGAACGGGACCACCGCGATGCGCCGCCGCACCCTCCGCTCGGCCCGGATGTAGAGGATATAGAGCCAGGCGACGTGGAGCAGGAAGCCGGCGGCGAGCCCGACGCGGTCGTAGGGGAAACGCGTCAGGACGAACCACACGACGACGATGCCATGCCCAGTGAGCGCGGCGGGCAGGATCACCGAGCTCCTGCGGATTCCCGGATAGGTCTCGATCGACAGCCGGGTCCAGAAGGCGATGATCACCGCGACCGCATTGCCCACCAGCGTATTGAGGCTCGCCGCCTCGATCATCGTGCCGGGGAGCAGCGGCCCGCGCAGGAACCATGACGGCAGTGCGCCGACGACAAGCGCTCCGGCGAACTGGAATCGCCTGCGCACGAGGAGCGAAGGCGTCTCGCGGACCTGGTCGTGCCGCATCGTCAGGCTGCGCCCTGAGCTTGTCGAACGCCCTTCACAGCGTCCACCGGTCGAGCCCCGGATCGAGCTCACGGCCACGCCACATGCCCTTGAGGTCGGCGAGCGTGCCCCCCGGCGCGACCAGCGCCGCCAGGCTTTCGTCGGGGAGATCGCGATAGGCGCGGTGAGCGACCGCCCCGACCACCAGATCGTAGCGCCGGCCGTCAGGCTCGGTGACCTTGAGACCATGCTCGCTCTCGATCTCTTCGGCCGCGGCGACCGGGTCGGCGACCTCGACGTCGTGCCCGAGCCACAGCAGCCGCCGCACGAGGTCGAAGCTGCGGCTGTTGCGCAGATCGGGCACATTCTCCTTGAAGGTGAGCCCGAGGATCAGCGCGCTTCCTGCCTTGCGGCGCCGGTCGTGGAGTGCGTCGGCGATCCAGCCGCCCATGCCGTCGTTGGTCTGCCGCCCGGCGAGGATCACCTGCGGGTCGTGGCCAACCTGCTGGGCAAGGTGGCTGAGGTAGTAAGGATCGACCCCGATGCAGTGGCCGCCGACCAGCCCTGGCTCGAACCCGAGGAAATTCCACTTGGTCCGCGCCGCGTCGAGCACGTCCCACACCGATACGCCAATGCGCGAGAAGATCTGGGTGACTTCGTTGATGAAGGCGATGTTGATGTCGCGCTGCGCATTCTCGATCGCCTTTGCGGCCTCGGCCGCCTTGATCGAGGCGGCGCGGAACACCCCGCCGCTGGTGATGGCGCCGTAGATCGTCGCAAGTTGTTCGACGACCTCGGCATCCTCGCCGGCGATGATCTTGGTGATCCGGTCGATGCTGTGCTCGCGGTCGCCGGGATTGATCCGCTCCGGACTGTAACCGAGACGAAAGTCGCGGCCGCGCTTCAGTCCTGCGGCCTGATCGATCTCGGGCCCGCAAAGTTCTTCGGTAACGCCGGGATAGACGGTGCTTTCGTAGACGATGGTCGGCCGTCGCGCGGGATCGATCGCGGCCGCGACCATCCGCGTCGCGGCCATGACCGCGCCGAGGTCGGGGCGATTGGCCTGGTCGACCGGCGTCGGCACGGTGACGATGTAGACGTCGGCGCCCGCACATTCGCGGGGGTCGTTGGTGATGCCGAGGGAAGTGGCCCGCAGCGCGTCGCCCTCGACCTCGTGAGTCCGGTCGTGGCCTCCGCGAAGCTCGGCGATCCGCGCTTCGTCGATGTCGAAGCCGACGACCTTGAACTTGCGCGCGAGCGCAACGGCGAGCGGAAGCCCCACATAGCCAAGACCGATGACGACGATACGCGGATGAGCCGGCATTGCGCGCGACTATACCGAGATAAACCGTTTCGAACACACCTCCACCGAAACGGATATATTAAACCCGGACTAGCCCTTTTCCGGTCGTCCGCGGCCGATCCCGTAATAGGTCAGCCCGGCGGCTTCGGCATCGCTGCGGTCGTAGACATTGCGCAGGTCGATCAGGATCTTGCCCTTGAGCGACGCGGCGATGCGGTCGAGGTCGAGCGCACGGAACTCATCCCACTCGGTGACGATCACCAGCGCGTCGGCGCCCTCCGCGGCGCCGTAAGCGTCCTCCGCGAAATCGACGCCGGGCAGGATCTGCTCCGCCTGCAGCCGGGCGACCGGGTCGTAGGCCGCGACCGATGCGCCGCGTTCGAGCAGCCCTTTGACGATCGGGATCGACGGGGCTTCGCGCATATCGTCCGTATTCGGCTTGAACGCGAGGCCGAGCACGGCGACGCGCTTGCCGGACAGCTGCCCACCGAATGCCCGCTCCACACGCTCGACCATCTGCGCCTTGCGCCGGTCGTTGACCTCGACGGTGGTGCGGACGATCCGCTGCTCGACCCCCGCCTGCTCGGCGGTCTGCAGCAGCGCGACCGTATCCTTGGGAAAGCAGCTTCCGCCATATCCCGGCCCCGCGTGCAGGAACTTGGCGCCGATGCGATTGTCGAGCCCGATCCCGCGGGCGACGTCTTGGACGTCGGCATCGACCGCTTCGCACAAATCGGCGATCTCGTTGATGAAGCTGATCTTGACCGCGAGGAAGGCGTTCGCGGCATATTTGGTGAGCTCGGCGGTGCGCCTGCCGGTGATCAGGATCGGCGCGCGGTTGAGGAACAACGGCCGGTAGATTTCCCGCACCACGTCCTGCGCGCGGTCGTCTTCGGCGCCGACGACGATCCGGTCGGGGTGCTTGAAGTCGGCGATCGCGGCGCCTTCGCGCAGGAACTCGGGGTTCGAGGCGACCGACACGTCGGTGACGCCCTCCTCGCGTAGGATCGCGTCGATCCGGTCACCGGTGCCCACGGGCACGGTCGACTTGGTCACCACCACGGTGCCCGGCCGGATCATCTTGGCGAGCTCGCGCACGGCCTCGAACACGAAGGTCAGGTCGGCGTGCCCGTCGCCCCGCCTCGCCGGCGTCCCGACCGCGATGAACACCGCTTCGGCGTCTCGCACTGCGGCAGCAACGTCGGTCGTGAACGTCAGCCGGCCGCGCTCGGCGTTGGCCTTGACCAGGGCCTCGAGCCCGGGTTCCCAGATCGGCATCTCGCCGGCGTTGAGCCCGTCGATCTTGGCGGCGTCCTTGTCGACGCAGCAGACGCGGTGGCCGAAATCGGCAAAACAGGCCCCGGACACGAGCCCGACATAGCCGGTGCCGATCATCGCAATGCGCATGGTTACTCCTGAGGCTGGCCAGCGCCCTTAGCCGCCGGGGCCGCCAATGAACAAGCATCGCATCAAGCTGTGCTTATGACCTGCCCAAGTCTTTTTGTGAGCCAGCCCGAACCGGCCCCGATAAGCTCCGCGGCATGGACATTGATCTCGACCGCGCCGTTCTGCTCCCCATAGACGTGCAAAAGGGCTTCGATGCCGCTTACTGGCCGCGCCGCTGGAACAAGCAGGGGATGGAGGCCAATGGCCTCGCCCTGATCGACGAGTGGCGAGCGAGGGAGCGCCTGATCATGCACGCGCGCCATGACTCGATCGAGCCTGGCTCATCGTTGACTCCGGGAACGCCGGGTAATGACTTCCGCCCTGGCTTTGGCCCGCGCGGCGAAGAGCCCCTCATTCCAAAAAGCGTCAATTCGGCCTTCATCGGCACCGACCTCGATTTGCGGCTGAAACGCGTCGGTGCGAAGCACGTGATCGTCTTCGGCATTTCGACCGATCAATGCGTTTCGACTACGATTCGCACCGGCGCCAACATGGGGTGGGACATGATCCTTGTCCCAAATGCTTGCGATTGTTTCGATCTTCCGGATGGCCAGGGCGGGACGATCCCAGCCGAGCAGATCCACGCGGCGCACGTCGCCACGCTCCTCTTTGAATTCTGCCGCGGCTATTCGACCGCGGAACTAATCGGACAACGCCAGGCGGCCTAGCGCCTAGTTTTCGGCGCCAAATTCCTATATTGGCGCGGCCCTTCCGATGAACGTCACCACTCTCCCCAAGCCCCCGCGCGTCGGGCTGGTCTCGCTCGGCTGTCCCAAGGCCCTGGTCGACAGCGAGCGGATCATGACCAAGCTGCGCGCCGACGGCTACGACATGTCGCCCGATTATGCCGGCGCCGACGTGGTGCTGGTCAACACCTGCGGCTTCCTCGACAGCGCAAAGGAAGAAAGCCTCGAAGCGATCGGCGAGGCGATTGCCGAGAACGGCCGCGTCGTGGTCACCGGTTGCATGGGCAAGGAAGCCGACGTCATCCGCGCGCGCTTTCCGCAAGTGCTCGCCGTCACCGGCCCGCAGCAATATGAGGAAGTCGTCGCGGCGGTCCACGAGGCGGCGCCGCCAATCCCGAACGCGTTCATCGACCTGGTCCCCGAGGCGGGGCTCAAGCTCACGCCGCGCCACTACAGCTATTTGAAGATCTCCGAGGGCTGCAACCACCGCTGCGCCTTCTGCATCATCCCGAGCATCCGCGGCGACCTCGTCAGCCGTCGCCCCGACGCCATCCTGCGCGAGGCCGAGAAGCTCGTCGCGGCCGGGACCCGGGAGCTGCTGGTCATCAGCCAGGACACGTCGGCCTACGGCGTCGACATCCGCCACAAGGCGTGGCCGTGGAAAGGCGGCGAAGTCCGCGCGCACATGACCGACCTTTCGCGCGAGCTGGGTAAATTGGGCGCGTGGGTCCGGCTGCACTACGTCTACCCCTACCCGCACGTCGACAATGTCATGCCGCTGATGGCCGAAGGACTGGTCCTGCCCTACCTCGACATCCCGTTCCAGCATGCGAGCCCCAAGGTCCTGCGCGCGATGCGCCGTCCGGCAAACGACGCCAAAGTACTTGAACGCATCCGGACGTGGCGCGCGCAGGTGCCCGACCTCGCGATCCGCTCGTCGTTCGTCGTCGGCTTCCCTGGCGAGACCGAGGAGGATTTTGTCTATCTCCTCGCGTGGCTCGAGCAGGCGCAGCTCGATCGCGTCGGCGCGTTCAAGTTCGAGGCGGTCGAGGGCGCGCCCGCGACCTCGATGGACGACCAGGTCCCCGAGGACTTGAAGCAGGAACGCTATGAAGCAGTGATGACGCTGTCCGCGCGCATCTCGGCCGAAAAGCTCGCCGCCAAGGTCGGCTCGACCATCGACGTCCTGATCGACCGCGTCGACGAACATCCTCCCCTCGATTTCGAGGGGAGGGGGACCGCCGAAGGCGGTGGAGGGGCCCCTGTCGCCCACTCCGATGCTCCCCATCCCGACCATCATCGAGCCGTCGGCGCAACCGGCCGTTCCAAGGCCGACGCTCCCGAGATCGACGGCGAGGTCCACCTGCGCGACGCCGGCGGGCTCAAGCCCGGCGACATCGTCAGCGTCCGCGTCGAGGATTCAGACGAGCACGACCTTTACGGAGTGCCGCTGGAAACCATCGCCGCCTAGCGCCCGGCTGCCCGAAATCGGTGGAAAGCGGACAGTGTGTCGCCGGAATCGCCGATTGTTGTCGACCCGGCACGGTTCATGATAGTTGCGGCGCGGAGGACGAGCGATGACGCCGATTCCCTCTCACGAGCGCAGGTTCCTGATCGCGGGCGCAGCGATCCTTGCCGTAGGCGCGGGCGCTTATGGATTTGCCAGCTATTACCCGGCGCTGGGACCGATCGTCGGGACCATCGCTCCGCAGCTGTACGTCGATGCCGTGGCTGGCGCGCAAATCCCGCTGCAAGGCCGCTACGTGCTGGTCGATGCCGCTTCCGCACGGCTGTACATGATCGAGAACGGCCGCGTTCAGGATACGATGCGGGTGATCGTCGGAAAGCCCGCAACCCCGACCCCGGAGCTGAAGAGCGTCCTCAATTATGAGACTCTGAACCCGTATTGGCACGTGCCTGCCGATCTCACCCAGACGCTTGTCGCTGCCCGCGTGCTGAAGGATGGCCCGTCATATCTCACCGAGCACGGCTATGAGGTTGTCGCCGCCTTCTCACCCGATGCGCCCGTGCTTCCTGCCGACAGCGTCGACTGGAAAGCGGTCGCCGCCGGCACGGCCAGGATCTTCGTTCGGCAACGGCCCGGCCCCGCCAATTCCCTGGGCCACTTCAAGTTCGACCTTCCTAACGGCGACGGGATCTATCTTCACGATACGCCCAAGAAAGAGCTCTTCGCCCAGGACGCGCGCAACCTCAGCCATGGCTGTGTCCGCCTCGAGGACGCGCAGCGGCTGGCGCGGTGGCTGCTGGGCAAGGACCCGCCCGCGGCCTCGGTCCCCGAGGAGAACATCCTCCTGCCCCGGCCGGTGCCGATCACGATCAGCTACCTCGATCAGCGCAGCCAGACGCAGCTCGCAGCGCTGCAATAAAGGTTCGCGGCAGCCTTAGGCCTAGAACCGGGCTTTCAAGCCGAGCTGCGCGCTGGTCTTCGCGCCGCCATCGCGGCCAACCGTCGTGGACATCGCAAGGTCGAAGCTGATGGCGTCGTTGAGAAATGCGCTCGCGCCGCCGGAAATCCGGCCATAGGTGTCCTTCGCACGGCTCGTCGCCCAGTGGTTGACGATTACCGGTGCGCTGGTCTGCGCGAAGCTGATCAGGCGACCGTTGCTTGCAAAATTATGCTCGGCGGTCAGGTCGACGAAGGGATGGAAGCCGGCGAGCGTGCCGCGCACTTCGACGCCGGCCTGGCCGCTCAGGTCGTTCAGGCTCTGGCTCCCGACGTTGAGCGTAAGGGCCGGATCTCCGCTCTCGGTGTAGGCGTCGACCTTGGCGCGGGCATAATCGAGCGCGACGACCGGCCCTGCCTGGATCCCGCCGAAGCTCATCAGATAGCCGCCCTTGACGCCGCCAAGGATGTGGCTGCCGTGGGGCTGCGCGGTCATGCCGGCGACCACGCCCATGCGGGCGATGCGGTCACGATCCTCGCCAAAGCCGGCATAGCCCTGGCCGAAGAAGCCCTCGGCGCCGAAGCTGCCATAGGCGCCGAGCTGCCAGCTGCGGGCCTTGATGCGTGAGCTGTCGTCGTTGAAGCGCAGCCGCGGGCGGCTGTAATTCGCGGCGATTCCGATGATTCCGCCCGGCAGGCCGTATTCCGCGCCGACAGTCCCGCCGCCGCTGCGGATCTGTGCGGCCGACGTCTGGGCGCTGTTCGGCAGATCGTGCGACAGGCCGTCGCCGACGATGTACAGCCGCAAACCGCCCGCGCTGGCGTCGCGGCCATAAAGGTCGCTCCGGCCCGAAAGCGTCCGTCCCCATTGCCGCGCGGTATCGATGCCGAGGTCGGAGGGTCCCTGCAACGTCAATGGAGCGGCCAGCTGCCTCGCGACATATCGACCGACGATGGCGAAGCCGTTCGATGTGAGGTGAAGCGCGTCGCCGTAAAACAGATAGCCAGCGGCGTTGGCCGCGCAGGTCGTGTTCGGGAACAGCGGGCAGACCAGGCCATTGGTGATCCCGTAAGCCGTGGGATTGGCGCTGATCTGGTCGAGGACCTTGCTGAGGTCGAGGTAATGGACGATCGAGCCGCGCGCCGCATAGCCGCCGAGCACATTCTGGACGCCGCCGTTGAACGCGGTCGAATAGGCCGTGCGCACCGCCGCGCCGGCGGGATCGCCTGCGATCTCGGGCAGCCTGCCTGTATCTCCGGCAAGAAAGCTGATGGTCGGGGTGCCGCGCTGCATCACCAGGTCGAAGTTTTGCTGGAAGTTCGTCACCGCCGTCGCCGCGGCTGCCGGCGCACCGGCAAGCGTTCCGCTGCCTTGCTGGTAGGCGCGTGCGTCATTCCCGCCGATCGACACCGCGACGAGATCGCTGCGGTCGAGGGCCGTGCTGACGGCCGGGAACCCAAGCGTGCCGCCTCCCGCAAGGAACTCCTGCACCTCGAACGTCAAGCCGGGCAGGCCGGCTGACTGGTTGCCGTTGTTGGTCCGCGCCCCGCCGATGGCGAAATTGTACTGCGGCACCTGCAGCAGGGTGCTGAGCGTATCGATATAGTTCGTGCCGCCGGAGAACCGGCCGGTCGTGTAGACACCCGTCGACGCCGGGCTGATCCCGGCAAGCCGCAAAGCGTTGCCGATGTCGGCATAGGAATCGCCGAACACGATGATCCGGTCGACCTGCTGGGCCGCGGCTGGCGTCGACAGCGCGGCGATCGAAATCAACGACGCGCAAGCAAAAGCCCGCGACAAACGGCGGCGATACATAAACCCTCCCCATCTTCTTCGAACCCGGCGCGACGCGGCGGGCTCGAGGCTATCGTGGCCATTATCGACAAGCGTGCAAGTAGCGGCTGCCGGACGGATGCTTACGGTCGTTTCAGTGAAGCAATTCGGCAACAGTCACGGGTGCCGAGCTGCCGCCTCGCCCGCAGCACTTGCGCTCGTGCACGATTTGACCGCTCCAGTCGCCCACGGGCCAGTGCGGACATTTGCCGCGGGTCGGCCGTTGGATGCCGGTGATACGGGCGTTCATCCTGGCACTCGGCGATCTTTCCGACCGGCGCATCCTTGCCATCCTGTTCCAGGCGCTCGTCATCACAGCGATCATCTTCTTGCTGCTTGGCGCGCTGCTGATGTGGTTGCTGGCGGGGATGGATCCGTGCGCGTGGGTGGGCGCCCAGTCATGCCCGCTCGGCCGCGTGGCGGGTGGTGTCAGCGCAGTCGCGCTGACTGTCGTCGGGGCGTGGCTGCTGTTCCCCGGCGTGGCGATCGGGGTCGTCACCTGCTTTGCCGATCGCATCGCGGCCGCCGTCGAGTTGCGCCACTATCCCGATGCAGCAGCCAGCGCCCGGCCGGTGGGCGTTGCAAGAGGCATCGGCATGGGCCTTCGTTCGGCCTTCCGGCTATTGCTGTTCAACCTGCTTGCCGCGCCTTTTTACGTGCTGCTTCTGGTGACCGGCGTCGGCCCGTTCGTGCTGTTCGTGATCGTCAACGGATTGGCGTTCGGACGCGACCTTGGGGCGCTCGCCGCGGCCCGTCACGGTGACCGGCAATCGCGCCGAGCTCAGCTGAAAAGGATGCGAGGCGAGCAGAATTTGATGGGAACGATGGTAAGCGTCATGTTCCTGGTGCCGTTCGTCAACCTGGTCGCGCCGATCATTGGAACAGCCATGGCCATCCACCTGTTCGACCGTTCGATCGAAACCTCGCGCTAACCGGGTACCGCCGAGCGCCTGCTTTGGGCGGAGTGCGTTACCACCGCCGCCCCGGGCCACCCCATCTGCTTCCGCCGGCTCCTCCAAGCAGTCGCACGACGAGCAGGAGCAATATCGCACCTATGGTCGCGTTGACGATCGCGCTGACGACTCCAGTCCCCAGATGGATACCGAGCCGCGGCAACAACCAATTCCCGATAAAGGCACCCACGATCCCGACCAGCAGGTCGCCGATAATTCCGAACCCCGTACCCCGAACGATTTTGCCGGCCAACCAGCCCGCAACGACGCCGACGAGCAATATGACCAACAGGCTTTCGTTCGACAGATGCATTGGTCACCTCTTGATCAGGGACACCATCTAACTGGCTTGATCGTGCCCATCGGCAACGTTTCCATATCACCACAGTTCCTCGGCCGCGGCGCGACGCGCTGGACGTGAGTTCGTCGCTCTAGGCTTTGGCGACCGGCACCTTGGAACAATGTTCGTTGACGATCAGGAACTTGTCGTCGGCCTGCTTGCGGAACACGTCGGTGCAGCGGATCGACAGTGCCTTGACGCTCCCCGCGGTGCTGGTGAGGTTGGCGATCGACGAGAAAATGAAGTCCTCGCCGTCGAGGATTTGAGTCTTGCTTTGCGTGATCGCCGCATGATCGAACTTCATTGCGGCAAAGCCTTGCTGCAGCTTTGTCCAATTTGCGCGATCGGTCGACAAAGGCGCCTCCGAAACGTCGAAGCCGACGACGTCGGGCGCATAGAGCGCGTCGATCTTGGCTGCATCCCCCGATTGCCAGGCGGCCACCGTCGCATCGGTGACCTTTGCTGCGTCGGCCTCGCTGATCTTTGTGGCGGAGTGTTGATGATGCTTGTCACCGTCATCCCGATCACGGTCGCAGGCAGTGATCGCGAACATGGCGCCCAACGCCAACGGCAGCGAGAGCGTCCTGAGAGACTGTTGCATCGGCCATCCTCCAGCGGAGCGATTGGGTTTGTGCGGAACGCATCCGTAACGGCTCCGGGAGTGCGATAGGCCGATCCGATGCCCTTGCAACCTAAATGGCCCACTCGCCCGGTACGTGCATTTCCGACGCGAGGCGCTCGGTGGAAAACCGGACGCTCCGACTGCGGTGGTGTAACGAATCGATGCACGATAGCGTGCCGCGCGCGGAGGCCGGTCATGCAGATGTTCGAATATGTCATCGTTCTGATTTCGATCGTGATCGGGCTGGCGCTGACGCATTTGATGCAGCGGATCGCGGGGCTGATCCAGCATCCCACGCGTGCGCGCGTCTGGTGGGTGCATTTGGTCTGGGTCGCCTACATGTTTCTCTCGATCGTTTTTTGGTGGTGGTGGGAATTTCAGCTTCAGCACATCAAGACGTGGACCTTTTCCATCTATCTCTTCGTGGTTTTCTACGCTTTCTATTTGTATCTGATCTGCGCGATGCTCTTCCCCCGAGATCTGGAGGGATATGACGGGTACAAGGATTATTTCCTGGCCCGGCGCGGCTGGTTTTTCGGATTGCTGATTGGGTGGTCGGTGATCGATACGATCGACACCTGGATCAAAGGCCCCGACTATTTCGCTGCGCTCGGCGCCACGGCAATGATCTTCAACGTCGCGCTGGCACTTTCCAGTGTCGTCGGGATGATCTCGCGGCGCGGCGCAGTCCAGGCGGTCATCGCGGTCGGACAATTGGCCTATCTGGTGTCGGGGGTGCTGCGCCTGTTCAATGTGGTCAACTTCGAGATTTAGCCCCTCCTAAGCTGCCAATCGTTCGGCGGGTCAGCCCAACGTCCGCAATGGGTCGAAAGCGGACCTAACGTCGCGGCCCTCGCGCTTTCATTGGAACTATCCCCGCGACAACAAACCCCAGCCTGTGAAAGCGCAGCCTCCGAGGAATGCCGCCACGCTGGCAAATACGAACAGGTGTGTCGCACGCGACCCAATGGCCTGATCCATATGTCTTTTCATCGTTGCCTCTAAAGCGGCTAGGCGCTGGCCGTCCCCCGCGACCGTCAACCAGTAACCCATCATTGTATTCGCCGCGATGCTTACGCGCTTGAAGGCGTACAGCGACCATAGCCCGGCGCCTAACGCGGCCAAGATGCGAAGAAGGAACGCCAGAGCTCCACCCAGTTTGGCCTCTGGGGCCATGTTGAGAGGGAGCACGGATATTATCGCCGCGCCATTGATGACCACCAAAGTTGCGAGAAGCCAGCGCGAGAGGCTCGCAACCTCGTGCAAGCCGTCATGGAACGCCTCCACCATGATCGGCATGAATGTTTCCGCAGCCAGCCGATTGGACAGATGTTCGTCATGGTCGTCGCTCATCACCGCCTCCGTTGCGGGCAGGACGGCACCAAAGTGCCGTCCCACGCGAACAAGCTAACGCAGTGACCGGAAGCCAGCGCGAAGCTCTTCCGATAAGAGTTGCGGCTGCTCCCACGCCGCAAAGTGCCCGCCTTTGGGAAGGACATTGAAATGCAGGAGATTGTGATAGGCGCGCTCGGACCAACTCCGCGGACCTTGGTAGATCTCCTCGGGGAACACGCTGACGGCAGCCGGGACGGAGATGCTCAGGTCGTGGAAGAAGCCGCCCTTGAATTCCGTGTAGAGCCGAGCCGAAGAGACTCCGGTATTCGTCAACCAGGACAGCGTGATGTTGTCGAGGATGTCGTCCCGCGTAAGATCGCCGTAGGGCTCACCATCGACGAAGAGTTTAGCGATGTGCCCGTAGCTAGCCACGTCGTGGTCGATCATCCAGGCAGCAAGGGCGATCGGTGAGTCCGCCAAGCCGTACAGGGTTTGCGGATGTGAGATCATCATGAACTGCGTAGGTAGGTTCTGGAATGCGAACGCGAGCTGGTCGTACGCACGCTGCTCCTCGCCCGAAAGGCTTGCTGGCGCCGGGCCGCCCGATTGAAGCGCCTTCGTGACCTCAGACGGCACGCTACCCGGGAAGTTCACATGGATGCCGATCAGCTCGGGAGGAGCCTGTTGGGCCATCTCATTCGTGACGAACGCACCCCAATCGCCCCCTTGCGCGACGAAACGGTCGTATCCGAGGCGCTTCATCAGAACGGTCCAGGCACGCGCCATTCGAGCGGGATCCCAGCCGGTCCTGACGGGCTTGCCGGAAAACCCATACCCAGCGCCTGACGGGATCACCACGTCGAATGCATCCGACGCACTGCCACCGTAAGCCGTGGGGTTCGTCAGCGGATCGATGATCTTCAGCTGCTCGATGGGCGAGCCAGGCCAGCCGTGCGTTACGATCACTGGCAATGCATTTTCATGCTTTGACCGGACATGGATGAAATGGATGTCCAGGCCATCGATCTCAGTGATGAAGTTCGGCAGTGCGTTCAGCCGAGCTTCGCAGCGCCGCCAGTCGTAGTCTGTTGCCCAATAGGCCGCGAGCTCCTGCATGAGCGCCAATTGCACGCCCTGGGTGCCGTCATCGACCAGCTCACGTTCTGGCCATCGCGTGGATTTGATGCGGAACTTGAGATCAGCAAGCTGCTCGTCGGAAGCATGAAAAGCGAAAGGTCGGATCAACGGGTCGTCGGTCGGGGCGAGGATGAACGTCTCGCCTAGGTCCTCGCTCGCCTTGGACGTTGGCATAGGTTGGACGGGCACCACTGAGGGGTTGGCGGTAGTGACCTCGGGCTGCGGGGGAAGCGTGGTTTGCGTCATCGTTGTCCTCCTCGTCGGAGGGCGCTTGTGACCTGCCTCCGGACGACAAGAGAGGCCGACCGTCAGGGTCGGCGCTGCTGTCTCGTAAGAGGGCCGAAAGGCGGGCTGTACTCGGTCCGTCGAATGACTTCGACTCGGTCGCGCAGACGCTCGGCCTTAACAGCCTTAAGAGGCCCTGATAAGCTACGCTAAGCAAAGCTGCCGAATGTCCGCAATGGGTCGAAAGCGGAATTTGGCCCTGAGTCGAAAAGACTTTCCTACAGCCCTTCTTCTATGTTCCAATATGGTTCATGGAACAGAGCAGTGATTCACCAGAACCAACACCCAACCTCCCCGCCCGCGCGCCGCGCCGCGACGGCTGGACCGCCGATCGCCAGGAAACCTTCCTGAAGGCGCTCTCCTCCTGCGGCTGCATCAGCCACGCCTGCCGCGCGGTCGGCATGAGCCGCCAATCCTTCTACGATCTCCACGACCGCCCGGCCGCATGGGCGTTCCGCCGAGCAGTCGAGGCGGCGCTCGACTGCTCGATCAACCGTGTCGATGAAGGGGCGTTCTCGCGCTCGATCCACGGGGTGCCGCGCCCGGTCTTCTACAAGGGCGAGCAGGTTGGCGAATACCGCCATTTCGATGAGCGCCTGACGATGTTCCTGCTGCGCTACCGCCGGCCGCACCGCTACGGCGCTCACCTCGACCGGCTGCCGGTGATCATGCCCGAAATTCCGCCCGGCTGCAGCGGCGAGATCGACCCGGACCAGGCGATCGGCGACCTCGACTGGCAGCTCGGCGACCTCGTCGACGAGTCCGACCTGCCGGGCGGCGCGAACCCGGAACTCGCGCGCGAACCATAGTGTCAAGTTTGTCAGCTTCGGTGCCGATTGCGATGGAGCCGACCCGTCCCTAGAGCCACGCCCATGACCGACTTCGCTTCGCTCCTCGCTCCCGACACCGGGCAGAAAGCCCGCCTCATCCATCTCGTCGACAAGCAAAACGTCGAAGCCTGGCTCAAGACGCGGCCGGCCGAGGATCGCGCGCTGCTCGATGCCCACCGTTTCGACGGCAAGAAGCCGGACGCGTTCGCGCTGCTTCCACGGGGCGGCGAGTTCGAGGTCGTGAGCGCGGTCAAGGCGGTCGACGCCCTCTCGCCCTGGTGCCTGGCAAAGCTGGCGGAAAGCCTGCCCGAAGGCACGTATAAGCTGGCCTCCGGCAAGCCCGGCGCGGCGGCGCTCGGCTGGCTGCTCGGACAGCACCGCTTCGATGCCTACCGCTCGAAGGAACAGCCCGAGCGCGGGCCGCGCGCGCTGCTGACGGCCGAGGCCGCGCAGATT
Source organism: Sphingomonas sp. (assembly GCF_045810705.1). GTDB lineage: Bacteria > Pseudomonadota > Alphaproteobacteria > Sphingomonadales > Sphingomonadaceae > Sphingomicrobium. The sequence goes on from NZ_JBJMVI010000020.1 coordinate 189,790, forward strand.
GAGCGGATGGTGCGGCTGGCCGAGGCCACCGCTTTGGTGCGCGACCTTGTCAACACGCCCGCGGGAAGCCTCGGACCCGCCGAGCTCGAGCAGGCCGTCCGGCAGGCGGGCACCGAACTTGGGGCGCAGGTTCGCATCACGGCGGGCAAGGATCTCGACACCGGCTATCCGCTGATCGCCGCCGTCGGCGGAGCGGCATCTGAGGCGCGCGCGCCGCGCCTGATCGAGCTCGAGTGGGGCAAGCCGAGCGATCCGCGCCTCGCGGTCATCGGCAAGGGCGTATGCTTCGACAGCGGCGGGCTCGATCTCAAGAGCGCAGGCGGCATGCGGCTGATGAAGAAGGACATGGGCGGCGCGGCGCATGCCCTGGCGCTGGCCCGGCTGGTCATCGCCGAGAAACTGCCGGTCCGGCTGCACCTGCTCATCCCGGCGGTCGAGAATGCGGTGTCGGGCGGCGCCTACCGCCCGGGCGACATCGTCAAGTCCCGCGCCGGGACATTCGTCGAGATCGACAATACCGACGCGGAAGGGCGGCTGATCCTCGCCGATGCGCTCACCCGCGCGGCCGAGGACAAGCCCGAATTGATGGTGGATTTCGCGACGCTGACCGGCGCGGCGCGCATCGCTTTGGGTCCGGAGCTGCCGGCGCTCTTCGCCAGCGATGACGCGCTCGCCGCGGATGCCGAGGCCGCCTCGCGGGACGTCGACGACCCGTTATGGCGGATGCCGCTGTGGGAGCCTTATGGCGAGATGCTCAAGAGCGATATCGCCGACGTCGCCAATTCCGGCGGCGCGCCGATGGCCGGGTGCATCACCGCGGCCTTGTTCCTCAAGCGCTTCGTGCCCGACGGGATCGCCTGGGCGCATCTCGACACTTACGCGTGGCGCGATGCAGCTTCGCCGGGGCGTCCCAAGGGCGGCGAAGCGCTCGGCCTCAGGGCCATTTTCGCGTTGCTCCAGCGGCGCTACGCGGGCGGGTGAAAAAACGGCCGGGGTTCGGCGACGCGGCATTTTTCCCGCACTTCCTGTCTCTTCGCTGCAACATTTCGCGCCCTTGCCGGTTTAGGAACGAACCCGCGGCAAATTGTATGGAGTAGCGCAGCAATGGGCGAGGTCTCGCTTACCGGCTGGATGAAAGCGCTCATCGCTTACGTCCGCTCGGGCGAGCCGGACCTCACCAACCGCCAAATGGCGCTGTTGATGCTGGTCTATCTGACCCCCGGCCCGCATACCGTGCGCGGGCTCGCCCGCATCCTCGGGGTGTCCAAGCCGGTCGTCACTCGCGCCTTGAATACGCTCGGCGCGCTCGGCTATCTGCGCCGCGAACGGGACCAGGACGACCGCCGCAACGTGTTCGTGGTCCGCACCAGCAACGGGGCAGATTTCCTTGAAGGGTTCAAGCGCAACATCCGCGAGGGCGAATCCGGCTCCGCGGCCCACCGGCCGATCATCGGCCAAGCCCCGGCCTACGCCCACCAGCGCTGAACAATTCGCGCTCACCGGCCCGTCCCACCTCCCCGACCCCGACTTCCACGCCTATCGCAAGGACCTCGCCGACATCGCCCTCGCCGGCCGCGTGATCGCGTCGCATTATGCCGAGCCGCTGGCCTGCAGGATCGCTTCGCCGACCTCGCTGCGCAATGGTCCCTCGGCGGATAGCGGCGTCATCCGTGAGCTTGCGGCGGGCGAACCGTTCGACATGCTCGACGACAGCCTCGGCTGGGCGTGGGGCTATGCTGGCGACGAGCGGCGTGTCGGCTATGTGCGAAGCGGCGCCGTCGGCGATTAGCCGGTGACGCCGCGCAGCCAGATCAGCTGGTAGAGGCTAGTCGCGACCATCAGCGCGATCAGGCCGACGATCGCCCAGTCGCGCGCCGGCCATTTCGGGCGCCGCGCCGGGAACAGTAGCCATCCTGAGAGCGCGCACAGGACCAGCGTGCCGATGGCGTTGTTGCGGATATACCGGACAATCACCGGCCGGACATGCTCGGTTCCCACCGCGACGGACTCGCCGTGCGGACTCATCCACAGGCCGAGCATCCAGAGAATGACTGTCGCGAACAGCAGCAGCCCGCCCATGAACATCCGTGCGCGCCCGATTCCGCGGTTGCTCACATCTGTCCCCGCTGGCGGCGGAGCGCATACCATTTGGCGACGTTGGCGTTCTGCTCGGCCAGCGTCTCCGCGAACGCATGGCCGCCGCTACCGTCGGCGACGAAGTAGAGCGCCCTGGTCCTCGCCGGATGGAGCACCGCCTCGATGCTCGCCTTGCCGGGATTGGCGATCGGACCTTCGGGCAGGCCCGCGCGGCGGTAGGTGTTGTAGCCGTTGTCGGCGTTGAGCTCCGAGCGCAGTATTCGCCGGCCGAGCGGTTTGCCCTTGGTCACGGGGTAGATGACCGTCGGGTCGGCATCGAGCTTCATGCCGATCCGCAACCGGTTGCAATAGACGCCGGCGATCGTCGGCCGTTCGATCGCCTTGCCGGTTTCCTTCTCGACGATCGAGGCCATCGTGACCGCCTGTTCGGGAGTCGCGATCGGACAGTCGGTGCTCCGCTTGGGCCATAGGTCGGCGATCGTCCTGGCCATCGCCTTTTGCATTCGTTCGACCAGCGCCGCGCGGGTTTCGCCGCGCTGGTAGCCGTAGCTATCCGGCAGCACCGAGCCCTCGGCGATCGGGCGCGCCGCGCCGGTTAGATAGGGATTGGCGGCCAGTTTCTCGCTGACGATGATCGCCGGCATCCCCTCGGTGACCGTGATCAGCCGCTGCACGGGCCGGCCGTGCTGCAGCAGGTCGAGGATCGCCGCGCCGCCCATGCCCTTCGGGATCGCGAACTCCCCGGCCTGCACCGGGTCATGCGAACCGAGCAGCCGAGCCATCACATAATAGGTCTTGGCAGTGCCGGGGATCGCGCCTTGCTTCTCGAGGCGCCGCGCGACCGAGCCAAGGCTCGAGCCTTCCTGGACGATGATCGTGTGCGGGCCGGGCCTGGGCCCCGGACCCCACCACAGCACATAGAGGCCGATCAGCGCGGCGAGGGCGATCGCCCCTGCCGCCAAAGCCAAGCGCCTCACACGGCCTTCATGATCAGCGACGCGTTGGTGCCGCCGAAGCCGAAGCTGTTGTTCAGCACCGCGCGAACCGGCCGTTCCTTGGCCTTGTGCGGCACGAGATCGACGCCGGTCGTCCCTTCGCTCGGATTGTCGAGGTTGAGCGTCGGCGGGACGATCTGATCGCGCATGGCGAGGATGCAGAAGATGCTTTCAACCGCGCCGGCGCCGCCGAGCAAATGGCCGATCGCCGACTTGGTCGAGCTCATCGAGACGTTGGCGATGGCGTTGCCGAACAGCCGCCGGACCGCACCGAGCTCGAGCTCGTCGCCGAGCGGCGTCGAGGTGCCGTGGGCATTGATATAATCGATGTCGGAGGGCTGCAGCCCGGCCTTGCGCAGCGCCATCTCCATCGCCCGGAAGCCGCCCGAGCCTTCGGGGTGCGGCGCGGTCACGTGATAGGCGTCCCCGGACAGCCCGTAGCCGACCAGCTCTGCGTAAATCTTCGCGCCGCGCGCCTTGGCGTGCTCATATTCCTCGAGCACCACGACGCCCGCCCCTTCGCCCATGACGAAGCCGTCGCGGTCCCTGTCATAGGGGCGGCTGGCCTTTTCCGGCTGGTCGTTGAAGTTGGTGCTGAGTGCCCGTGCCTGGGCGAAGCCGGCGATTCCGATCGGGCAGATCGTCGCCTCGGCGCCTCCGGCGAGCATGATGTCGGCGTCGTCGTCCTTAATCATCCGGGCCGCGTCGCCGATCGAATGCGCTCCGGTCGAGCAAGCGGTGACCACCGCATGGTTCGGGCCCATCAGCCCGTATTTGATCGAAACCTGCCCGGAGATGAGGTTGATCAGGCGCCCGTGCACGAAGTGCGGGCTGACCCGCCCGGGTCCTTTCTCGTGCAGCACCAGGCTTTCACTCTCGATGCCCGGAAGACCGCCGATACCCGAGCCGATCGAGACACCGGCGCGCAGCCGGGTCGCATCGTCCATGTCGGTAAGGCCCGCATCCTCGACGGCCTGCCCCGCCGCGTCGATTCCATAGATGATGAAACGGTCGACCTGGCGCTGGATCTTGTGGTCGACGCGCTTGGCCGGGTCGAAGCCATATTCGTGGTCGGCGGGCTTCACTTCGCACGCGATGCGGCACTTCTGGTCGCTGGCATCGAACCTGGTGATCGGGCCGGCGCCGCTTCTCGCGGCGATGATGTTCTTCCAGCTGGTTTCAACGTCTCCCCCGAGCGGCGTGACGAGGCCAAGACCGGTGACAACTACTCGGCGCATTCAGATCTCCAAAAACATCAACAGGCCCAAACCCGTTCGGGCTGAGCCTGTCGAAGCCCTGTAATTTCTTAGAACGCAGCAAGGAAGAAAAAGGGCAGCCCTTCGACAAGCTCAGGGCGAACGGCTGTGGGAAATTACCCCTTGTTCTGGTCGATATATTCGATCGCGTCGCGAACGGTGGTGATCTTCTCCGCGGCATCGTCCGGAATCTCGACCCCAAACTCTTCCTCGAAGGCCATGACCAGCTCGACGATGTCGAGGCTGTCCGCGCCGAGATCGTCGATGAAGCTCGCGTCCTCGGTGACCTTGTCGGCCTCGACGCCAAGATGTTCGACGACGATCTTCTTCACCCGATCGGCAGTCTCGCTCATGTGGGGCTTCCTCCGTTTATGCTTTGCGGCAGCCCTAGCGGCGCACCCGGCACCTCGCAAGTGCGCGGGCTTTGCACCCCGCGGCCCGCCGCCTAACTGACCAATATGAAGGCGCGCGGCCTCACCTCCGGAGAGATCGAGCTGGTCCGCTCGATGTTCGGCGGCGCGATCGATCCGGGCCGCGTGCGGCTGATCGAAGGCAAATGGTGGCCGCTTCAGCCGCGCCGATCGGCCATGGCGCCGATGGGGCACATCTGGTTCCATCCCGACGGTGGCGGCTGGAGCGAAGATTTCGCCGCCGAGCCGCTCTCCGACCAAGCCTATTTCATCCATGAGATGACGCACGTGTGGCAGGCGCAGAAGGGCGGACGCCTCTATCTACTCCTCACACGGCACCCGTTCTGCCGGTACGACTATCATCTGATGCCCGGCAAGCCGTTCGACCGATACGGCATTGAGCAGCAAGCAGAAATCGTCCGGCACCGTTTCCTCGCCGACCGCGGCGCGCCGGTCCCGGTGCTTCCGCCGCCCGAGCTGCTGCCGTTCGAACCGTAGGTTGCGGTCCGGTAGCAAAAGTCCTTCAGGCGGCGGCGGCGTTTCTCGGTTACTGGCCAAACCGATGGATAGAAAAGCCGGAGAGCATATCGCGATCGTCGGGGCCGGCGTGTTCGGCGCCTGGACCGCGCATCACCTCCAGCAGGCTGGACACAAGGTCACGCTGATCGATGCCTGGGGGCCGGCACACAGCCGCGCCTCCTCGGGCGGCGAATCGCGCCTCACCCGCGCCGCCTACGGCAAGGACGCGATCTACAGCCGCATGGCGATGGATTCGCTTGCGCAGTGGAAAGCGCTGAGTGCGATCTCGGGCCAGCCGATCTTCATTGATTGCGGGATCCTGTTCTTCTTCCCGACCGAGGAGCCGTACGTCCACGACAGCATTGACGCGCACCGCGACCTCGGCCTCCCGACTGAAGTCTTGAACAATGCCGAAATGGCGCGCCGCTTCCCGATGATCGATTTCGATGGGATCAAGATCGGCCTCTACGAGCCGAGCTTCGGTGCACTGATGGCCAGGCGATCGGTGCTGACGCTGGTCGACCGGTTCGCCAAAGCCGGCGGGACCTGCATGAAGGGCCTCGTCCAGCCGCCCGTTCGCGACGGTGCGAAACTATCCGAGCTGCGATTATCGTCTGGCGAACGGGTGCAGGCCGACCGGTTCGTATTCGCTGCGGGCCCGTGGCTGCCGAAGCTGTTTCCCGACGTCATTGGGCCGAGGATCCTGCCGACACGGCAGGAAGTATTCTTTTTCGCGCCGCCCGCGGGCGATCCGCGTTTCCTCCCCGGGGCGATGCCCGGCTGGGCCGACTTCAACGGCGGCGACATGTTCTACGGCTTTCCGGACATCGAAAGCCGCGGAGTCAAATTCGCCCATGACGCGCATGGGGTCGAAGTCGATCCCGATACGCAGAGCCGCCTGCCCAGTGACGCGGCACTGGTGGAAATCGTCGCCTTCCGCAACCGCCGCTTCCCGCTGCTCAAAGGCGCGCCGCTGACGGAAGCGCGCGTCTGCCAATATGAGAACAGCTCGAACGGCGATTTCCTGATCGACCTCCACCCCGCCTGGTCCAACGTGCTGCTGCTCGGCGGCGGATCGGGACACGGGTTCAAGCACGGACCCGAGGTCGGCCGCTATGCCGCTGGGCGCTTGTTCGGTTCAGGCAAGCCGGAGCCGCGCTTCAGCCTCGTCAGCAAGGGTGAAACCCACCACCGGGAGGTGCATTAGCCAGGCGCCTTCGCCACCGCGACGAGGGCCGGCCTAAGCAGCCGATCCTTCATCATATAGCCAGGCTGCATTTCCTCGACGATCGTGCCGGGCTCGGCGTCGCCGGTCGGGATTTCCATCATCGCCTGGTGTTTGTGCGGGTCGAGGGGCTCGCCGACGGACTTGATCCGAACGACGCCGTTGCGCTGGAACGCGGCGTCGAGCTCGCGCGCCGTGGCTTCGATGCCGGCGAGGAACTGGGTGGCGGTCTTGTCGGCGCGAAGTTCGTCACTGACCGCCGCAAGAGCGCGGTCGAGATGATCCTTGATCGCCAGCATGTCGCGCGCGAAGCCCGCCGCGGCATAGCTCGACGCCTGCTCCTTGTCCGCCTCGAGCCGGCGGCGCACGTTCTGCGCTTCGGCCGCCGCATAAAGCGCCTTCGATTTGGCTTCCTCGAGCTGCCGTTCAAGCTCCGCCACCCGGTCGTGTTCGGCGACTTCCGGTGCACCCTCGGCGGTTTCCTTGCGGATTTCCTCCGCTTCTTCACGCAGCTTCTCGTCTTCGGTCATGCCATCAATCTCGTTAGGGCTTTCGCGGTGAAATCCACCATGGGCACCACGCGCGCATAGTTCAACCGCGTCGGCCCGATCACGCCGACAACGCCGACCACCTCGCCCTGGCTCCCGCGATAGGGCGCGGCAATCACCGAGGAGCCGGACAGCGCGAACATGCGGTTCTCCGATCCGATGAAGATCCGGCAGCCGGGCGCGTCGCGCGCGCTTTCGAGCAGCTGGGCGATCTCCTGCGCTTCCTCGAGCTCGTCGAGGAGGCTGCGCACCCGGTCGAGGTCTTCGGCGGCGCTGGCGTCGATCAAATGCGCATGTCCGCGGACGATGAGCACCGGCCGCCGGGCGTGGTCCTGGCTCCAGGCGGCGAGGCCCGAGGCAACCAGCTCGGCCGCGGCCGCGTCGATCGCTTCCTTGCGCTCGCGGATCTCGGCCCGCAGCCGTGCCTCGGCCTCGGCGAGCGTGAGACCCGCGAGCCGCGCGTTGACGAAGTTGCTGACCTCGTTGAGCGCCGCGGCGCCGGCCGCGCCGTCGAGCGCGACGATCCGGTTCTCGACGCTGCCGTCCGTGCCGACCAGCACCGCCAGAGCGCGGGTGCTGCTCAACGGCACGAAAGAGAGCTGCCTAAGGATGAGCTCGCGCTTCGGCGCAAGCACCACGCCCGCGGCCTGGCTGAGGCCCGACAATGCCGCCGACGCCGCCGCCAGCGCATCCTCGATCGGCTGGTCGCGGGCGATCTGCCGCTCGATCTCGCGCCGCTCGCGGGGATCCGGGGCCGCCGCCTGCATGATTCCGTCGACGAACAGACGAAGCCCGCTCTCGGTCGGGATTCGCCCCGCCGACGTATGCGGATGGGTAAGCAGCCCGCGCTCTTCCAGCTCCTGCATCACGCCGCGGATCGAGGCTGGCGACAGGCTCATGGCGCCGGCAAGCGCCTTCGACCCGATCGGCAGTCCGCGCTCGAGATAGGCTTCGACGACCAGCCCGAAAATGTCGCGCATGCGGTCGGTCAGCTCGGTGATGGGCTGGGGCATGCCGCTCCATCTAGGATTGCGCTGTTCCCCGGTCTAGGGACGCGGCCACACCAGTATCAGGAGACACGCCTTTATGCGCCCTTCCGGACGCGCCCCCGACCAAATGCGCGAATTGACCTTCGAACCGGGCTTCACCCGCCACGCCGAGGGATCGTGCCTGGTCAGTTTCGGCGACACCCGCGTGCTCTGCACCGCGAGCGTCGAGGACAAGGTGCCGCCGTTCCTGCGCGGCAAGGCCCAAGGCTGGGTGACGGCCGAATATGGCATGCTTCCGCGCGCCACCCACACCCGCGGCAATCGCGAGGCCGCCAGAGGCAAGCAGTCGGGCCGCACTCAGGAAATCCAGCGCCTGATCGGGCGCTCGCTGCGCGCGGTGGTCGACCTCCGCGCCTTGGGTGAGCGGCAGGTGATCGTCGACTGCGACGTCATCCAGGCCGACGGCGGGACGCGCACGGCGGCGATCTCGGGCGGCTGGGTCGCGCTGAGGATCGCGATCGACAGGCTGCTCCAGTCGAAGGCGCTCACGGCCGACCCGATCCGGACCCAGGTCGCGGCGGTCAGCTGCGGAATCCATAACGCAACCGCGGTTCTGGACCTCGACTATGAGGAAGACTCCACCGCCGGTAGCGACGGCAATTTTGTGCTCACGGCCGATAGCGCGATCGTCGAGGCGCAGCTCACCGCCGAAGGGGAAACCTTCGACGAAGAAGGACTTTTGCGGCTCCTGCGGCTCGCCCGCATCGGTTGCTCCGAGATCTTCGCTGCACAACTCAAGGCGACGGGTCGATGAGGCCGATCGGCGACAAGCTCGTGATCGCCACGCACAATGCCGGCAAGCTGCGCGAGATCGCGGCGCTGGTCGCGCCCCTCGGAATATCGTGCGTTGGCGCCGAGGAGCTCGGCCTGCCCGAGCCCGAGGAAATCGGGAACACGTTCGCCGACAATGCCGACCTCAAGGCGCGGGAAGCGGCGGACCTCAGCGGCCTTCCCGCGCTAGCCGACGACAGCGGCCTTTGCGTCGACGCGCTCCACGGCCGCCCCGGCATATTCTCGGCGCGCTGGGCCGAGGACAAGGACGGCAACCGCGACTGGCTGCGCGCGATGGAGCGCGTGTGGCGCGAGGCGCAGGCGACCGAGCCCGACGCTCCTCCAGCCGCCCATTTCGTTTGCGCGTTGGCGATCGCCTGGCCCAATGATGGCCAGACCGAGACGTTCGATGGCCGCGTCGACGGCACTTTGGTCTGGCCGCCGCGGGGCGATAAGGGTTTCGGCTACGACCCGATGTTCGTGCCCGTGGGCTTTGACGAGACGTTCGGCGAGATGGAGCCACTGTCCAAGCACAAGATGAGCCACCGCGCGGAGGCGTTCCGCAAGCTCGTGGCGGCGCTGAACGAATGAGCGCGGATTCGCTGGCCCTCTACGTCCACTGGCCGTTCTGCGTCAGCAAATGCCCCTATTGCGACTTCAACAGCCATGTCCGCGACGCCATCGACCAGGAAGCGTGGCGCAACGCCCTGCTCGCCGATCTCGCGCACGAAGCCCAGCTGTTGCCGGGACGCAGGCTGACGTCGATCTTCTTCGGCGGCGGCACGCCCTCGCTGATGAACCCCGCCACCGTGGAAGCGCTGATCGCGGCAGCGACAACGCATTGGCCCGCGACCGACGATATCGAAATCACGCTCGAGGCCAACCCGAACTCGGTCGAGGCCGCCCGCTTCGCCGACCTCGCAAAAGCCGGCGTCAACCGGGTCTCGCTCGGGTTGCAGAGCTTCGACGACCAGGCGCTCGCCTTCCTCGAACGGGCCCATTCCGCCCTCGAAGGCTTTGCCGCGCTGGAGACTGCGCAACGGCACTTCCGACGAGTTAGCTTCGACCTGATCTACGCGCTTCCTGGCGACACTGAGGATCGCTGGTCCGCGATGCTTGCCCAGGCGCTCTCGCTCGGCACCAGGCATCTCTCCCTCTACCAGCTTACGATCGAGCCTGGGACGCGGTTCGCGACCATGGCGGCGCGCGGCGAATTCGAACCCCTCGACAGCGACGCGGCCGCGGCGCTCTACGAGCTGACCGACGCCATGACGTCCGCCGCCGGCATGCCCGCCTACGAGATCAGCAACCATGCCCGCCGCGGTCAGGAAAGCCGCCACAATCTCACTTACTGGCGTTACGGCGACTATGCCGGGATAGGTCCAGGCGCGCACGGCCGGCGGCTGGGGCGCCGCACCGTTCGGCATCGGAAGCCGGAGAATTTCCTCGCCGCGGGCATTCGCGACGGCCACGGCATTGCCGAGGAAGCTCCGCTGGATGCCGTGCAGGCGGCGGACGAAGCGCTGGTGATGGGGTTGCGGCTGCGCGAGGGCATCGACGCGCAGGCGACAGCCGATCGCTTCGGATTGCCGGGCATCGTCGACTGGAGCCGCGTCGATCGCCTCGTTGCATCGGGGCACCTGACTCGCGATCACACGCGCATCGCATTGACCGCGCGCGGCCGCCTGCTGCTGGATCACATCCTCGGTGAAATTGCGCTGGTGTTCGAGCCTAGGGCTTTGGCGGTTGGCTAGGCGCGGCCGCGGGCGTGGGTGCCGGCCTCACGGTGGAAGCCGGCGCAGGTGCCGAGTGCTGGGTGTCCATATTGGCCAGATATTTGTAATTGTCGGCGGGCGTCGAGACATAATCGTCGACGGTCATATCGGCGTCCGAAGCTGCGGATTTGCGCGTCATGCCGTTCTTAAGGCGGAAGGCGATCAACGCTCCCTTGAGCGTGCCCATTTGGGCCGTGCAGGCATTGCGCAAGTACGCTTCGATCGCATCGCCCGAGACTTTCTCGCTCTTGGCTTTGCCGGCGGCTTCGCGCAGGCATCCGCGAAACGCGGCGGTGGGACCGCTGATCGACGCTTGAAGCGCGGTTAGATTGATCGCCGAAGCAACAACGAATGCAATCATCGCCTCTCTCCCAAGGACAATGAACGTGCGCAGGATGACTCTTTTCTGCTTGCATTGGAAGAGTTTAATCGACGGATGATGGAAAAGCCGCTGCCGCCCGGATTGCATATCGTCGCAACGCCGATCGGCAACCTCGGCGACCTGGCTCCGCGCGCTGCGCAGACCTTGCTGAACGCAGACCGGATCCTGGTCGAGGACACACGCGTCACGGCCAAGCTGCTCGCGCACATCGGCGCGAAGGTCCCGATGACGCGCTATGACGATCACAGCAGCGATGCCGACCGCGAGCGCATCGTCGGCCAGCTCGGCGACAAGGCTGTCGCCCTGGTCAGCGACGCAGGCACGCCAATGATCTCCGATCCGGGGTTCAAGCTGGTTCGGGCCGCGCGCGCGGCGGGCCACCAGGTCCATACGGTTCCGGGACCCTCGGCGGCGATCGCGGCGCTGACGCTGGCCGGGCTGCCGACGGACCGCTTCCTGTTCCTCGGATTCCTTCCGGCGAAGGCCAAGGCGCGCGCTGACGCAATCGCCGAAGTCGCCGGCGTCCGCGCGACGCTCGTCCTGTACGAAAGCGGCCCCAGGCTCGGCGACACGCTCGCGGCGCTGACGGATCGGCTTGGAAGTCGCCGCGCCGCGGTGGCGCGCGAGATCAGCAAGCTTCACGAGGAATGCGTGACCGGGACGCTCGCGGACCTTGCCGAGCGCTATGCGGGCGCCGTGCCCAAAGGGGAAATCGTGGTTGTGGTCGGCCCTCCCGCCGACGCAGCACAGGCGGGCGATGATGAGCTTGACGCGGCGCTCGACGAAGCGCTCGCCCGGCTATCGCCGTCGCGCGCCGCGGCCGAGGTCGCCGAGCGGCTGAAGGTGCCGCGCAAGCGCGCCTACGCTCGGGCCCTCGAGCGCGCCAGGTGAGCCGCGAGGCTGCGGAAAAGCGCGGCCGCGGCGCCGAGACGCTCGCCTGCTGGTACTTGCGACTGCACGGCTGGCGGATTCTCGCCCGTCGCGCCCGCGTGCCCGGCGGGGAAGTCGACATCGTCGCCCGGCGCGGACGCATGCTGGCTTTTGTCGAGGTCAAGGCACGGGCGAGCGTGGATGCCGCCGCTCTCGCGCTCGACGAGTGGCGGCTGCGCCGCGTCGTGGTAGCGGCGGAACGGCTTGCGCCGCGCTACTTGCGCGACGGCGACGACGTCCGGATCGACGCTTTGTTCATTGTCCCCCGGCGGTGGCCGCGCCACCTCACAAATGTCTGGCAAGGGTGACAGCTGTTATTCGCCTGACTAGAGCCGCTGCGACATGAGCCTGCACGTCGCCGTACAGATGGACCCGCTGGAGACCATCAACATCTCCGGCGATTCGACCTTCGCCATCATGCTCAAGGCGCAGGAGCTCGGTCACAAGCTCTATCACTATCTGGCCGACGACCTGACCTATCAGGACGGCCGGCTCTATGCCGGGGCGCGCGAGGTCAGCGTGCAAGCGGTCGCCGGGAATCACTTCAGCCTCGGCGAGTTCGCCATCCTCGACCTCGGCAAGGACGTCGACGTCGTTCTGATGCGGCAGGATCCACCATTCGATCTCGGCTATATCACCGCGACCCACCTGCTCGAGCGGATCCAAAGCGAGACGCTAGTGGTCAACGATCCCGCCGCCGTCAGGAACGCGCCCGAGAAGGTCTGGGTGCTCGACTTCGCGCGCTTCATGCCGCCGACGATGGTGACGCGCTCGCTCGGCGCCGCGCGGCACTTCCTCGCCCAGCACGGCGATTGCGTCCTGAAGCCGCTCCACGGCAACGCCGGCAAGGCGGTGTTCAAGATCGGCCGCGACGGCGCCAACCTCGATGCGCTGATGGAGCTGTTCAACGCCACCTATCGTGAGCCGCACGTCCTCCAGGCCTTCCTTCCCGAGGTCGCGGAAGGCGACAAACGGATCATTCTCATCGACGGCGAGGTGACCGGTGCGATCAACCGCCGGCCCCGGAGGGGCGAGATCCGTTCCAACCTCGCGGCGGGAGGAACGGCGGAAGCGACCGAGCTCACCCCGACCGAGCTGGAGATCTGCGCCGCGCTGGCGCCGGAGCTCAAACGCCGCCGGCTGCTGTTCGTCGGGATCGACGTGATCGGCGGCCGCTGGCTGACCGAGATCAACGTCACTTCTCCAACCGGCATCGTGGCGGTCGATCGCTTCAACGGCACCGACACGCCTGGGCTGATCTGGCAAGCGATCGAGCGCCAACTGAAAAACTAGCGCCGAAATGGCGCTTGTTCGTCTCCGACGGGCGCGCAAATCATTCATCCAAAACGGTTATTTAGCGATCGCTTTACCGGTCGCGTTTAACCCGGTCCTTGTCGCGGCTCGTCGGTTGCCCACTAATCGCGCGCCGCGACAAATCCTTCGGTCCTGGAGAATGGCTGCGCGTTTCTGCAGCCTCCTGAGCTGTATCTCTCAGGCGCGCGGGTGGGCGTGGCGATAGACGTCGAGAAGTCGCGCCGCGTCCACTGCCGTGTAGATCTGGGTCGAGGACAGGCTCGCATGGCCGAGCAATTCCTGCAGCGCCCGCAGATCCGCGCCGCCGGCGAGCAAATGCGTCGCAAAGCTGTGGCGCAACGCGTGCGGAGTGAGCGTATCGGGCAGGCCAAGTCGGCGCCGGGCCGCGGCGACCGCGCGCCGGACCAGGTCCGGGTTGAGCGGGCCGCCCCTCGCGCCGACGAACAGCCGAACATCTCCGCGCAGCGGATAAGGGCACTGGCGCACATATTCCTCGATCGCTTCGCGCACAGCCGGCACGATCGGCACCACGCGTGTCTTCGACCGCTTGCCGGTGACTCGGATCGTCGAGCCGAACGGCACCACGTTCGCCGGCAGCGAAAGGGCCTCCGCCACTCGCAGGCCGGCACCATAGAGCAGCAGGAGGATGGCGAGGTCGCGCGCGCCGATCCACGGCGCACTTGCCGCCTCGGCTGCGTTTTCCGCCAGGTTCATGGCGTCGTCGGGTGACGCCGGCCGCGGCAGCGTCCGGGGCCGCTTCGGCGCGCGAGTCCGCGGCAGCTGTGCCGTCGTGCCCTGCTGCTCGGCGGCATATCTGAGGAACGCGCGAACGCCCGAAAGCTCGCGCGCCGACGACGCCGCGCCGAGCCCGCCGCCACGGCGGTCGGCGAGGAACGCGCGCAGATCCGCCGCGGCAACCGCGGTCAGCCCGGCCGCGCTGATCGCCTCGCCGCGATAACGGCCGAGGAAAGCGATAAAGCGGTGCGCGGTCGCCGCGTAAGCGCGGACCGTGTGCGCCGAGCGGCGGCGATCATGCTCGAGATAGGAGGACCAGCGCGCAGCGAGCTCGCGCGCCGGATGGTCTAGGGATGTGGAATGGTCAGCCACTTGCGGATCATAGCCGCAAGGCTCTTGCCAAGGAACAGCAACAGCTCCGATCCGTGGCGGGCGTCGAGGCTGAGCTCCGCGCGCTGCCCGAGCGCCAGCAGGCCACAGGGCAAGGGCGGCTCGCAATCGATGCGGATCAGCGCTTCCGCCCGGATCAGGTCGCAGGCGGGTCCGAACAGCGGATGGCCGCGCTTGACGGTCCGCATCTCGACCCCCTGAACCCGCTCGATCGCCCGGCGCAGGATCGCCGGGTCGACGTGCTGAACGCCGCCGCCGTCGGCGCGGAAGCCTTGCGTGCCTACGATCAGCGACAAAGCGACCGCGTCGATGCCGAGGATCAGCGGCCATTCCTGGGTGACGACGTGGAGCAAGGATTCGATGCTGTCGGCGTCGATCGCCGCGAGCACCGCCTCATGGATCGAAGTGACCGCGCCCGAGTGACCACGCGCGAAGGCGATCAGGTCCTGGTTCGCCTCCTCGACGGCGCCGAGCCGCTGGCGCAGGTGCGCCACCGCCCGCTCTTCGAAGGGGATCACCGTCGCCATCGCGGGCGGGAGAATACGCCCGCGGCGGTTAATTTCCTACCAGCCCGCGCGTCGGGTCGACAAGCTGCTGATCGCCTGCAACAAATTGCCGCATGTTCTGGATCGCGCTCGCTGCCCAACTCAGCGCCCCGGTGCCCGCGGGGGTGCGTCTACCTGATGTGCGTGCACTCTTCTCTCCGGATGATTTCCCCGCATACCTCCAGATGGAAGGGGTAAGCAGGACTGTTCACACGAGAACAACGGTACGTCCCGATGGCAGCATTGAAAGCTGCGTCACTGAAGAGAGCAGCGGAGACGCTCGGCTCGATGCGTACACTTGCGGCTTGATCGTAAAGCGAGCCACATTTCAGCCTGCCAAGTGGATTGATGGCACCCCCGTGTACGGCGTCATCCGGGCGCCGGTGAGTTGGCGGATCAGTGATGGGACTCCGACTGAAACGGAGATGCTGAAGTCAGCCGAGCCGGATATCGATCTTGCCGTGAATCAGCTGCCGAAAGGTGCCGGTTCGATCGCTGTTTTCGATGTAGAAATCGGGGCGTATGCCAATGGCCGTGGTGCTATTTGCGCCGAGCACCCGGCCGACGCCATGCGGTCGAAGAAGCATTTTCCCGAACTTGTCGCGATCGCCTGTCAGAAAGTGATGACCGATTATCCGGTTGTGCCTCCCGTGGATCTATCGGGCAAACCCGTGCGGTCGGTTCAGACAGTCTCGGTCCGCTTCATGAAGAGCCACTGAGCTAGACGATAAAAGAAAGGCGGCGGCGCCTTCCGGCACCGCCGCCTCCTAATTCCCGCGTGGGAGCTAATCTTAGCTCGACGGCAGGTGGCTCGACACGTTGTTGAACGTGGTGTTCAGACGGTTGCCGATGCCCTGCATCGCGCCAATCGCCGCAACGGCAATGAGAGCGGCAATCAGGCCGTACTCAATGGCGGTCGCGCCCTCTTCGTTACGAATCAGCTTGAGAAACTTGCTCATGGTCTTCGCTCCTTGGTTCCAAGTCACGTGGCGCATGCGCCCCGTCCTGCAGGTCCATCGCAGGTGCCTCGCAACTTACGGCTCGACCGGTTGAGAAAGTGTTACTCGGGAAGGTTGCGCAAAGCTTAACGCGCTGAGCGTAAGACCTTGCGTTCAGGCGATTTTTTGTCCCGTCGATTCCCAATCCTTGAGGAAAGACGTGATCCCCGCGTCGGTCAGCGGATGCTTGAACAATTGCCAGATGATCTTGGGCGGCGCGGTCATCACGTCGGCGCCGATTTTCGCGGCTTCGACGACGTGGATCGGGTGGCGCACGCTGGCGACCAGGATCTGGGTGCCGAAATCGTAATTGTCGTAGATCAGCCGGATGTCCGCGACCAGCGCCATTCCGTCGAACCCGACATCGTCGTGCCTGCCGACAAAGGGCGAGATGAACGTCGCGCCGGCCTTCGCCGCGAGCAGCGCCTGCGCGGCCGAGAAGCACAGGGTGACGTTGACCATCGTGCCCTCGCCGGTGAGCGCCTTGCAGGCTTTGAGCCCCGCGGGCGTGAGCGGCACCTTGATCGCGATATTGTCGGCAATCCCGCGCAGCACTTCGGCCTCGCGCATCATCCCGTCATAGTCGAGCGCCACGACCTCGGCCGAGACCGGGCCCTCGACGGCCCCGGCGATCTCGCGCACCACCTCGAGGAAATCGCGCCCCGACTTGTGGATCAGCGAGGGATTGGTCGTCACCCCGTCGAGCAGCCCGCTTTCGGCAAGCTCGCGGATTTCGGAGATTTCGGCAGTGTCGGCGAAGAATTTCATGACGATTTGCGTGCGCTCCGGCTTTGGTCGATGGGCGGGGCAATAGCCGTTGCGGCGAAGCGCGTCATCCGATTCGGGAGGCTTTGGCGATGAGCGATCATGTGCGGGTGGAGAAGAGCGGCGGTCTACTGGCGATCACGCTCGCCCGGCCGGAGCGGCGCAACGCGATCACCGTCGCTATGTATGCCGCGCTCGCCGACGCGATTGCCGGCGCATTCGAGGATGGTGAGACCCGGCTGATCACCATCCGCGGCGAAGGCCAGGACTTCGCCGCCGGCAACGATCTCGCGGATTTCCTCGAGGCGGTGCCGCGCGACGAGGAAATCCCCGTGTGGCGGCTGCTCCGCGCGCTCGCCGAATGCGAGGTGCCGATCGTCGCCGCGGTCCACGGCAATTGCGTCGGCATCGGCACGACCATGCTGCTCCACTGCGACCTCGTGATCGCCGACGACAGCGCGCGCTTCTCGATGCCGTTCGTCGACCTCGGCCTGGTGCCGGAAGCGGCGAGCTCGCTGCTGTTCCCGCGTCTCGCCGGCCGCCGCCGCGCCGCGCGCTACCTGCTCCTGGCCGAGCCGTTCGGTCCCGACGAGGCGCAATCGATTGGCCTGGTCAGCCACCGCGCCGCGCCAGGGGCCCTCGATTCGAAACTCGATGAAATCGTGGCGGCGCTGCTGGCCAAGCCGCCCGAAGCGCTTCGCCTGACCCAGAAGCTGCTCCGCACCGCTGCCCAGGACGAAATCCTTCAGCGGATGAAGCTCGAGAGCACGATGTTCGCGGAGCGGCTCGGCTCAGCCGAGGTCAAGGAGGCGATCAGCGCCTTCTTTGCGAAAAGAAGCTCGAAGCCGGCTTAGGCGCTGGTCGCGATCCAGACCCGCTTCGAACGGCTAACGGTCATCGTTGGACCGGGGAACAGCAGCAGGTCGGTCGGCTGCGAGTATCTTACGGTCAAGTCATAATATCTCGCCGTGCCTGATCTGCCCAACACCGGATCGTCAACGTCGAATCTGCCGGGGCCGAGGCCGTAGATGGTGGAGAAGATCTTCGCCTTGATGGACCCGGCGGCCGGCGAAGTGCCGGTTCCGGCGTCCGGCGCGGTGCAGCCGGTTGCGCTCTGGGTCAGGCACAAGGTCGCGTAACGCGCGCCCTCACCCAGCGCCATCTGAATACCGGCCACGGCGCGATAGACCTGGGCAAGCTGGACAAAGGCCCAGAGCATGACGATCAGGACCGGAAGGGCGAACGCCATTTCGACGGCAGCGGCGCCGCGTTCGTCGCCGGCAAGGCGAGCCCGCATCCTCACAGCGTCCTCGTGCCCGCGGTGGCGGAAAGATGGTAGGTCGAATCGCTGGTGTTGAAGGCGGCGAAGTGAACCGGGAACAACGGCGCGTATTTGTCCGCCACCCTGACCTGCACGTAACCGACCTTGGTGCCCCCCGCGTTCGTGCATGCGAGGATGTACCCGTCATAAGCGACCGAGTCGGTGCTCGATTGACTGGTCGTGGTTGACCCTACGGTGCAATCCAGGCGCCACGTCACCGTGACGTCGCCCGCTGAGATCGGGCTGGTCTTGCAGGTGCCGTTGGGGTTGACGCCGTTCACCTGGCAAACGGCCTCGGTCGCCAGCGTCGATTCGACGGTCGTGTCTTCCGTTGTGTTCATGATCTTTTCGATCGCGCGTTGCGCGCCCTGCTCGAGCGCCAGCTTGCGGCTGTAGGCGTTGCTCATGTCGACAATGCCGATCACGGTCAGCGCAAGCACCGGCGCGACCAGCGCCATCTCGATCACCGCGGCACCGCGCTCGTTCTGGAGCAGTCTCCTGAAGCCTTTCGCGTTCATGCGACCAGCCTCACTACCGTGATGCCCCTAAGTCCCGACGGGCCGGTGCCCGTGCAGGGGGTGTCCAGGAGGCTGCTGATGGCGATCTGGCCGTTGCCGTTGAACACGAGATTGTTCGCAACGAACATCGAGCAGAGCGACGCCGATGATCCGGTCCCGTTGAGCCACAGCGTGTCTTTCGGGAAATAGACGACGCCGGAAAGGATGTTGCCCGATCCGCCGTTGATCTTGTCGACGTTCCCGCCCACCGCGCGGCGGTCCTGGTAAACCGCGATGCCGTTGAAGATGCCTGATGTCGGCGCCGTGATGTTGTTGGTCGCCTGGGCGTTCGACGAGAAAGTGCCGATCGTAGTGCTTGCCGGGTCTTTGTTCGTCAGGACGATTGCGCAATGGACGCAGCTGAACGCGCCTTGAAGATCGACATTCCCGCCATTGACGTAGAGTGGCCCGAAGTTGGCCGGAAGGGTTAGCGACCGGTTCGAGCCGACCGACACTGACTTCCAGCAATTGGCGCCGGTCTGAAGATTGTTGGAAGAGTCGATATAGGTCGCGGCGGCCATGTCCGTGCTATCGGTCAGGTCATCGTAGACCCAGGTTGCCGGGTTCGAACCATGGGCCGCGGTCCAGTGTCCCGCGCAATGCATGTCGGCCGGATCGGGAGTGACCGCGGTTGGAGAAGGCGGCGCGAACGGGTCCGGCAAGGGCGGCGAATAGGGAAGATACTGGTCCACGACCCAGTTGTTGGAGCTCGCGATGCCGCCGACCCCGGCGATCGCCTTGGCCGTGACGAGCGAGGAACCGCCGGCGGCAGCCGAGTTCGCGTTGCCTGAATCGGAATAAAAGATGCACGTCGGCGCACTGACCGTCGTGTTGCCGCTATTGTTGATCGCGGTGCCGCTCGAATTGAGCGCCAGCATGCACGGGGGTCCGCCAGCTCCGACGCTTCCCGCGGTTGCAGATGCCGTGATCACCGGAGCCGCGGACATGAACAGCGAGCTGAACGGAAGCGACTGCTGAACTCTCAACGTCACCCTGACCTGATTGGTTACGAATGGTGCGTCCACGGGATAAGTGAGCGTCGTGTAACTGCCACGGGCTCCCGTGCACGGCGACGTCCCGGCCAGGTTCATCCACGTGTGCAGATTGACGCCCAAATCATTGCAAACGGCGGTCGGCGTGTTGGTCGTTAGGCCGTTCGCGCCCGCCCGGTCATAGACGCCGGCGAACGCGGCCGAGTCTGCGGCGCGCTGCAGCTGACGTCTCCACAAGGTCCATTGGATCGTGTCGGTGGCGAGGCCCGCCGCTCCAACCACGAGAGGCAAAGCAGCGGCTGCGATCGCCAGCACATTCCCGCGACGATTCTTCAATAGTCTCGTGATGAAGCCGATCATCCGTGCTTATCCCTGATGCGCTTTGGATGGGGGTGTAGCGTCAGCGGGGTAAGCGAAGCGTTCAACGCTATGGTTAAGGGCCGATAACCAATCCCCCCTTCCCCCTTCGCCTTGAACGAGCGCTTATCCCGTTGGGACATGTAACGATGTTCGCTAGGGATTCCGCCAGTTCAAGGACTCCACAGCGGAGCTTTGAAAGGGCAGGATTAGCCAATGGCGGCGATGACCTCACAGCAACTCACAGTTGCTGGCCTCTTTTGGGCGGCGGCGTTGGTCGCCCTGCTTGACTGCATAAAGGCCGAGGGCTGGCGCAGAGTCGCCTTTGGCGTGTTGGCGGTTGTTTTTGCCCTCGCGGGATTTCTTGTGAAACCGTTGTGGAACAGCTTTCCTGATGTCTCCACAGGTCTAACAACGGTTGCAACGCATCCCGTCTCCTGGTTCGTGCTAACCGCAGTTGCGTATCTCGGACTTCGGCGATCAGCGTTGCCACAAGTCCAAAAAACATCAGCAATGCCGCAGATCGAAGAGGCAGCGATCAAGCCAGCCGCTGCGAGATTGGGCGGGGAAACCGCCAAACCGGAACCGCCCCAGAAACCAGCACCGCGACCAGACATGCCTATGGATGAACTGGCGAAGCGAATTTATGCAAAGAAAGGGCCAATGCCCCCGAGAGGCGCGGCTTGGAGGACATATATGGACGAGGTTAGCATGGAAATCATGCGCGGCATCGTTTTGAATGGGCTGCACATGTGGGCCGATCAGGGCCAATACAGGTTCGACCCGATACCCGAGAAAATCCTGAAGATCGCCCAGCTTCTCCATGAAGACTCATCGCTGAATTATCTGCCGCCACCGGACGGGGCGGTGCGGCGACATTTGACGAACCTGATGCTAAATAGGGAAGAGGTGGACAACGTTTGGCCACCTCACGAGCGCCCGATCTCATGGCTGGCAGTATGACTTGGCAGGAACGCTTCGACCGCCTCCTTAAGGCAATGTCAGCGGGCGACCCGCAGAAGGCTAGCGTGCGAAAGAGTGCATCAGCCGGTTGAGCATCAGGTGCGGCACCTTCCGCATGTTCCACCGATACTCAAACTCCCCAAGATACTTCCGGAACCGCTTCCCGCTGACGGGAATGCTGCGGCGCCGTCCAAGTCGCCTTGAACACTCGTGTCTTACAACTATAATACAGTTCGATCATAGTGGCGTTGACCGGTCCGGCACCGCGCCGCACAAGAGACTCGAAAGGACGGAAGATGGCGACCCAACCGGGAACGGAGACCGCGACCAAGCTCAAGCTTGATCCGCCGGAAGCACTGCAGGCTGTCCCGCCGGCCGAAGCCGCCGGCCTGGTGCCGCTCAAGGCCGAGGAGACGACCGAACTGGACAAGCGCGTCGGGCAGTTCGTCGACGAGCTCGCCAAGCTCGATTCAAACAGTCCGGAGTTCGGCAAGAAGGTCGACCAGCTGACCGCGATGGGCCGCAAGGAGATCGCCGAGGCGGCCGGTGCCTCGAACCGCTTCCTCGACCGCCCGGTCAAGGCGATCGACAAAGATAGCGGCATCGGCGCCGACCTCACCGAGCTCCGCCGCACCGTCGAAGCACTGGATCCGAAAGGCGCCACCAAGACCCGCAAGATCCTGGGCATCATCCCGTTCGGCAACCGGGTCGACCGCTATTTCGACAAATACCGGAGCTCACAAACGCATATTTCGAAAATCCTCAGCAGTCTCGGCGACGGCAAGGACGAGCTGTTGATGGACAATGCGGCGATCGACACCGAGCGGGCGAACTTGTGGAAGACGATGCACAAGCTTGAGCAGATGGTCCACATCTCGAAGACGCTCGACCAGCGGCTCGAGGACAAGGCGAACGAGCTCGACGCGACCGAACCCGCCAAGGCCAAGGCGATCCGCGAGACCGCTTTATTCTATACGCGCCAGCGGACGACCGACCTGCTGACACAAATGGCCGTGACGGTTCAGGGCTATCTCGCGCTCGACCTCGTCAAGAAGAACAATGTCGAGCTGGTGAAGGGCGTCGACCGCGCCTCGACGACGACCGTCTCCGCGCTGCGCACCGCGGTCACCGTCGCGCAGGCGATGACCAACCAGAAGCTGGTGCTGGAGCAGATCACCGCGCTCAACACGACGACGGCGGGGATGATCGATTCGACCGGCGAGATGCTGCGCACCCAGACCGGCGCGATCCACGAGCAGGCGGCGAGCTCGACCATCCCGCTCGAGACGCTGCAGCGCGCCTTCCAGAACATCTACGACACGATGGACCAGATCGACCAGTTCAAGCTCCAGGCGCTCGCCAACATGAAGCAGACCGTCGACACCCTTGGCAACGAGGTCGAGAAGTCGAAGGGCTATATCGCGCGTGCCGAGGGGGTGAACCAGGGCAAGCTCGAGGGCGCGACGTCGCCGCTCATCCCCATCGAGAGCAAATGACCGACGTCACCGACAAGGTCGAGCGGGCGATCGCCCGGTTCGAGCGCGTCGCCCGGAATATCGACGAGCGCGACAGTCCCTCGCGTGATGCCGCGCGGCGCGAACGGCAGAGGCTGAACGCCGGCCTCGGCCGCACCGTGGTCCGCATCGCCGTCGCGGTGGCGCTGATCTGGCTCGCGACGATCATCCTGGGCCTGGTCATGCCGATCGGCATGTTCGGCTTTCTTGCCGCGTTGCTGGTCACCGGGGTCGTCGCGGCGGTGCTGATCGCCAGCGGCGGCCGCTTGGCGGTTTCGGCCCCGGCACCCGCGGCGGACCTGCCCAACGGCGCGATGGTCGAGCGCTTCGATTCCTATGTCTATCGCACGCGCGCGGCTCTGCCGGCGCCCGCACGCGCCGAGCTCGATGCCATCGCCCAGCTCCTGCCCTCGCTCAAGCAGACGCTGTCGCGCCTCGAAACGCTTGACCCGGCGGCACAGGATGCGCGCCGGCTGATGTCGATCCACTTGCCAGGGCTGATCGAGCGCTACGAGCGGGTCCCGCCGGCGTACCGCGGGGAGCGCGACGGCGAAGGCAAGACGGTCGATCAGCGACTGGTCGAGGGGCTGTCGGCCGGCCGCGCCGCGCTCGCCGAAACCTCGGAGCAGCTTGCGCGCGCCGATGTCGCCGCGCTCGAGACGCAAGGACGGTTCATCCAGTCGCGCTATGGCGAGCAAGGCGTCGCCGGCGAGGACGCGCCAAGCACATAAGCTTGCGCCTGCGCCCAGCGCCGCCCATGATAATGCTGGATTAATTGCGGCTGGAGCTGACCGGGGATGCAGCTTGCCTTGCCCAATGCTGCTCAGATGCCGACAGGGGGGTTGCGGCTGCCGCCGTGCGTGCCGCCGTTCAACACGCTTACCTATCGCTTGTTCACCGCGCTGTGGATGGTGGCTTTCGCTCTAGCGCTGGTTGGGCCGCTTGCCGGGCTCTACGAACGCTATCACGAGCGCGGCAACAACAGCCAGCTGCTGCTCGGCAGCCGCGCCGGCTTCGCCGTTTCGCCGCGCGATGCGACGATCGTCCGCTTCACCGTCGGGCCGCAGGCGGAGCGCGCCGGCGTCGTCGCGGGCGATCATATTACGGCCATCTACGGCCTCGCGCTGCCGCCGAGCATGCCGGTCAACGAGCGGGCGCTGGCCGAACACGCCAACGATCCGGCCTATATCGCGCTCGGCAATCTGCTGTTCGGCACCGACAACGCCGAGGTTCCGCTCACCGTCCGCGACCCGGACGGGCGGGTGCGCGACGTGACTGTCGTCGTCGGTGACAACCACATCGACGATGGCGCCCGTGCCCTCGGCATTTCGCCGAAGTGGCTGAGCTTCATCGACCTGCTGCACGTCCTCGCCTATCCGTTCCTGCTGTGGGCGGCGTGGCTGCTCCACCACCGCAACGCCCGCGATGCCGTCAGCTCCATCCTTTCGCTGGCGGTGCTGCTGACCGTCGCCGCCGAGCAGCCGGCGTCGATGTTCCTCGCCTCGGTCGGGGTCCCGCGCTGGCTCAACGTCGCGATGTTCGACCTTGGCAACGTGCTCCTGCTCACCGGAATCCTGCTTTTCCCGCACGGAAACCTGTCGTGGCGGCGGGTCGCGCTGATCGCGGCTCTTCCGGTCCTGATGTTGCTCCAGGGCACGCTCTACCAGACCTTCTTCGTCTGCTTCATGATCATTGCGGTCCTGTCGCTGCTGAGGACCCTGCGGTCGACCGAGTCGGCCGAGCAGCGGCAGCAGATCCATTGGGCGCTGTTCGGGATCACCGGCTATGCCGTGCTT
This sequence comes from Sphingomonas sp., assembly GCF_045810705.1. Classification (GTDB taxonomy): domain Bacteria; phylum Pseudomonadota; class Alphaproteobacteria; order Sphingomonadales; family Sphingomonadaceae; genus Sphingomicrobium. The sequence continues at coordinate 213,994 of NZ_JBJMVI010000020.1, forward strand.
CGCTGCATCTCGATCATCGGCGATTATTTGAAATGGTCGACACACAGTTTCGGACAGCAGCTGCTGGTTGAGATTGGCGCGGGTATCAGCTTCGCCCTGGCGGTGCTGGTGCTGCAGGTCGGGCTCCTGGTCGCCCTCATCCGCTTCCGCCTCTACGACGCCGAGTTCGTGATCAGCCGCTCGGCCAACGTCGCGCTGATCACGCTTGCCGTCGCCGCGGTGTTTGCCGGTACCGCCGACGGCCTCAAGCAGATCATCTACAATTATTACGGCAATACCAGCAGCGAAGGGCCGATCATCTTCGCCGCCGCGCTATCGACGGTGCTCGTCAATCCGATTCAGGAGCGCGTGCAGCGCTGGTCGGAACGGCGCTTCCAGAAGAACCTGTTCCTGTTGCGCGACGATCTGCCCGAGGTCGCGCGCGACATGCGCGAGACCGCCTCGCTCGGCGAAATGCTCGACGAGATCCTCGCCCGCGTCGACCGCGGCGTGCGCGCCGTGCGCAGCTCGGCGATCGTCAACGGCTGCGTGCTTCGCGCGCGCGGGCTCTCGGTCGACGAGGTCGAGGCTTGGCGCACCAGCCGCTTCGCCCAGGACTACAAAAGCGACATTTGCGAACCGACCGACAAGCTGTTCCCGATCCGGGTGCCGCTGGTCCCGAGCTCCGATCAGGAAGAACCGATCGGCTACCTCCTCGTGGGCCCCCGGCCGGACGGCTCGATCCCCAGCAAAGACGAACAAAAGGCCCTCGCCGAAGTGCAGGAGTCGATCGCACGCGCGATCCGCACGGTCATCAAGCGCGAGGCGCGCGAACTCCAGGTTGGCGAGTTGATCGCCGATAACGCCCGCCGCATCGAGGCGCTGGAATCGCTCTTGTCGAGGGCTTCCGTCGCCTCGGGGCGACCGCGTCCGCGGACCGCCTGATCCGGCCCGCCGACCGGGCGATTAGAACTGCGTTCATTGACCCCGTTCAAATGGGAGCATAATTCTGTCTCAAAGCGACACTGAGGTGCGACTCGGCCGCTGGCTCGATGAGCTGCGGGAGTTCGGTTTTTGGGGCAAATGCCAAACGAGGAGCTGGATGATGCATGCGAAGCCAATGCTGTGGGGCGCAGCAATCGCGATCGCCCTGAGTTCAACGACCGCACTGGCCAATGTCGTCGTCGTCAAGTCGCTAGGGCCGTCAGCCAAATCCTATCCGCCGGGTAAGACGCTTCCTGAAAGCGCCAAGATCAGCCTTCAGGGCGGCGACATTGTGACCTTGCTCGGACCGGCGAGCGCCCAGACCCTGCGCGGTCCGGGCAGCTTCGACGCCAAGCAGGTCACTTTGGCATCGGCTGCGGGACAGCGCGGACGTTTCGGTGCCCTTCGGGCGGCGGAGGTCGCGCACAACCCGAGCATCTGGGACATCGACGTCAGCCAGGGCGGGAAAATCTGCGTCACTGACGCGTCGAAGCTGAAGATGTGGCGGCCCGACAGCGAAACCGCCGCGACGGTCCAGATCCGCTCGGACGACGGCAGGAGCCAGGACCTGAGCTGGGCAGCCGGCAGTTCGCTGACCGCCTGGCCGGCCGCGCTGCCGGTCAAGACCGGCGCCAGCTACCAGGTCGAATGGCCGGACACGGGCGAGAAGAGCAGCCTCAACTTCGTCACCGTCCCCGGGACCCCAGGGGACCTGGTTGGCGCGGCGCAGGTGCTGATCGAGAACGGCTGCCAGAAGCAACTGGACCTGTTGGTCGAGAGCGCGAGCAAGGCCGGAAAGTAAATTAGCCGACTATTCTTGCGGCTTTGAGGCGGTCGAAGGCATCGGCGTCGAGCCCAAGGCTGTTGAGTATCTCCGCCGTATGTTCGCCGAGCGCCGGCGGTGGGATGTCACTGTCCGCACGGCGCCCGTCGACCCGGATGGGCGAGCCGACGAGCGGCACGCCGGCAATCGTGCGGACCATCTGCCGGTGCTGCGCCTGGACGTCGCCCAATGCCTGAGTGACCGAATTGATCGGACCCGCCGGAATGCCGGCCGCTTCCAGCTGAGCCAGCCAAACGGCAGCGGTTCCTTGGCGGATCGTCTCGCTGACCAGCCGAACGATTTCAACCCGGTTGGCAACGCGCGCTTCATTCGTGGCGAAGCGTTGGTCGCTCACCCATTCGGGATGGCCGCAGATATCGGCGAGCCTGGCGAACTGGCGATCGTTGCCGACGGCGATGATGATCGGCTGATCGGCCGCGTCGAACGGCTGGTACGGCACGATATTGGGGTGCGTGTTCCCCTGCCGCGGCGGGTCCCGGCCCGAGATCAACGCATTTTCCGCCTGGTTGGCGAGCATCGCCAGCTGGGTGTCGAGCAGCGCCATATCGATATGCGCGCCCTCGCCGCCCTTCTCGCGGCCGTAGAGCGCGGCGAGGATCGCGACGCACGTGTACATGCCGGTGAACAGGTCGGCGACAGCGACGCCGGCACGCATCGGTCCGCCGCCCGGCACACCGTCCGGCCGGCCGGTGACGCTCATCATCCCGCCCATGCCCTGGATGATGAAGTCGTAGCCGGCGCGGTCGGCGTATGGCCCGTCCTGACCGAAGCCGGTGATCGAAGCATAAACCAGCCGCGGATTGGCGGCGCGCAATGACGCGGCGTCGAGGGCGAACTTTTCGAGGCCCCCGACTTTGAAATTCTCGACCACGACGTCCGCTCGTTCGGCAAGCTTGCGGACCAGCGCGGCGCCCTCAGCCTTAGCGAAATCGATCGCGGCCGATTTCTTGCCCCGGTTGCAGCTCAGGAAATAAGCCGCAACCCGCCGGTCGCCCTCGCCGTGCCACGGCGGGCCCCAGTGGCGGGTATCGTCGCCCGTGCCCGGGCGCTCGATCTTGATCACCTCGGCGCCGAGGTCGGCGAGCAACTGCGTACACCACGGACCCGCGAGGACTCGGCTCAGGTCGAGCACCTTGATCCCTTGTAGCGGCCTCAATGTCGGCGCTTCCAGAAGCGGCGGTCGGCAAGGACCGCGTGCGCCGCATTATGTCCCGGCGCGCCGGTGACGCCGCCGCCCGGATGCGCGCCGGAACCGCATAGATAGAGGCCCTTCAACGGCATCCGGTAGGCCGCCGCGCCGATCATCGGCCGCGCGCTGAACAATTGGTCGAGGCCCATCTTGCCGTGAAAAATGTCGCCGCCGATCAGGCCGAACCTGCGCTCGAGGTCGAGCGGCGAATGGATCTGCCGCCCGAGCACCGAGGCGGCAAAGCCCGGCGCATGCGCGTCGACCGTCGAGATGACCTGATCGGCCGCCTGTTCCCGCTCGTCGTCCCAGCTGCGTCCCGGCCCAAGGTCGTAGCGGAAGTGCTGGCAGAACAGGCTCGCGACGTGCCTGCCCTTGGACGCGAGCGTCGAATCCAGCGTCGAGGGGATCAGCATCTCGATGATCGGCCGCTTCGCCCAACCATTCACCGCCGCGTCGAGATAAGCGCGATGCATGTAGTCGAGGCTCGGCGCCATGATGATGCCGGCGGTCAGGTGATTTCCCTTCTTCGGCAGCACGGTGAACTTGGGCAGCTCCGACAAAGCGACGTTCATGCGGAAGGTCGCGCTCTCGCACTTCCAGCCGTGCATGCGCTCGGCGACGTCGCGGTCGACCGCGCCATGCGGGACCAGCCGATCAAACAGCAGCTTCGGATTTACCCCGGCGACAACATTTATCGACCGCCAAGCTTTGCCACCCGCAACAACACCGACAGCGCGGCCGCTTGCGACGATCAGTTCCTCGACCGGCGTGTTGAGGACGATGTCCACGCCGGCCTCGCGACAGGCGCGCGCCATCGCCTGTGTGATCGCGCCCATGCCGCCGATCGCATGGCCCCAGGCGCCGGGTACGCCGGCCGCTTCGCCGAACAAATGGTGCAGCAGGACGTAAGCGGTCCCGGGCGACTGCGGCGAAGCGAAATTGCCGACGACGCCATCGAAGCCGAACAATGCCTTTGCGAGATCCCCTTCGAAGTGACGGTCGAGAATGTCGGCGGCGCTGCGCACCGCGAAATCGTGGACGGTGCGAGCCTCGGCAAGCGTCAGCCCGGCCATGTCGCGTCCAAGGCTCAGGAGCTTGGGAATGGCGCTGACCCTGGATCCCACGTTGGGCGGCGCGCGCAGAAGCCATTTCTTGAGCAGCCGCACGACCGTCTCGATCTCGGCGAGATAGCGGTCGTAAGCGTCGGCGTCGGCCTTGATGTGCCGGCCGATCTCCTTGCGGGTCAGGCCGTTGCGACCGGCAAGCAGATAATCGCCGTCGCCCGGAAGGAAGTTGTCGGTCTTCCTGAGCACGACCTTCAGCCCGTGCCGCTCGAGCTGCATGTCGCGAATGACCTTCGGCTGGAGCAGACTGACGGTATAGCTCGCCGCGCTGTTGCGGAACCCCGGCAGGAATTCGTCGGTCACAGCCGCACCGCCGACCGTTCCGGCGGCCTCGAGCACGGCGACCTTCATCCCCTTCTTCGCCAGATAATAAGCGCAGGTCAGCCCGTTGTGCCCCGCCCCAATCACAATCGCATCGTGCAAGCTTGTCCCCCGGGCCTGTGCGGCTAGCGCATCAGCACCAGCTCTTCGGCCATGGTCGGGTGCAGCGCAACCGTCGCGTCGAAATCCGACTTCTTAAGCTTGCCTTTGATCGCAACCGCCGCCGCCTGGAGGATCTCGGGCGCGTCGGGACCGATCATGTGAATCCCGACGATGCGGTCGTTCGACCCGTCGACGACCAATTTGTAGAGCGAGCGCTCGTCGCGTCCGGCGAGTGCATTCTTCATCGCCCGAAAGTCCGATGTGTAGGTCTTGATCTGGCCAAGCTTATTGCGCGCCTCGCCCTCGGTCATGCCGACGCCCGCGAGCGGCGGATGGCTGAACACCGCCGACGGCACGCAACTATAATCCACCTGGTGCGGCGTGTTGCCGAAGAAGGTGTCGGCGAACGCCTGGGCCTCGCGGATGGCGACCGGAGTCAGCTGGATACGGTCGGTCACGTCGCCGACGGCGAATATCGAGGGAACGCTGGAGCGGTTATCGGCATCGACCTTGATCTGGCCTTTCTCGCCCATTTCGACCCCGGCGGCTTCCAGGCCGAGGCCTGAGGTGTTGGGCTTGCGCCCGGTGGCGAACAGTAGCGCGCTGGCTTCGATGTCATCGCATCCGGTCATGCTAATGTGCAGCGAGCCATCATCGCGCCGATCGATCTTGTCGATGGTCGAATGGAACTTGAAATCGATCCCCTTGCGCAGCGAAATCTGGATCAGCCGGTCGACGATCTGCTGATCATACTGGCGGAGGATGACGTCGGTGCGGTTGACCAGGGTCACGTGGCTTCCGAACTGGTGGAAGATGCCGGCGAACTCGCTGGCGATATAGCCGCCGCCGGCAATCACGATCCGCTTGGGCAGGGCGTCGAGCAGGAACACCTCGTTCGAGCTGATCGCATGCTCGATGCCTTCTATTTTGGGCATGACCGGGGTCGCGCCGGTGGCGATCAGGATCTTGTCGGCGGTGACCTGTTTACCGCTCGCCAAACGGATGGCGTTCGGCCCGGTGATCTCGGCCCGCTCGCGGAAGATGGTGACCTCGTGATTGGTGAGCGTGTCGGTATAGGCGGCCTCGATCCGGGTGACCTCGGCCAGGACGTTGTCGCGCAGGGTCGGCCAATCAAACCTTTTCTTCGGCACGTCCCAGCCGAACATGGCGGCGTCCTCGAGGTCCTCCGCGAAATGCGCGCCATAGACGAGCAGCTTCTTGGGCACGCAGCCGCGGATCACGCAGGTCCCGCCGACGCGATACTCCTCGGCGATCGCGACGCGCGCGCCATAAGCCGCCGAGACACGCGCGGCGCGGACGCCGCCGGAGCCGGCGCCGATCACGAACAGGTCGAAGTCAGCCATCAGATTCCCGCCCTCTCGATAAGTGCGCGCGTCGACGGATCGAGCGACCCGCTGTCGCCGCCTTGCGCCAGCCGCCCAGCGATCTCCTTGCCGAGTTCGACCCCAAACTGGTCGAACGGGTTGATGCCGAGCAGCACGGCATTGGCGAAGGTTCGGTGCTCGTAGAAAGCGAGCAGCGCGCCCAGCGTGCGCGCGTCCAACCGCTGTAGCAGCACCGTCGCGCTCGGGCGGTTGCCGGGATAGGATCGCTGCGCGTCTTCCGATTGCCGGCCCTGCATCAGCGCCGCGGCCTGGCCAAAGGCGTTGAGCAAAAGCAGCCGGTGATGATCCGGGTCCTGCGCGTCGTCCGCCTCGGCGACCGCGACAAATTCGACCGGCACGAGCACCGTTCCCTGGTGGAGCAGCTGAAACACGGCGTGCTGCGCATCGGTCCCTGTTCCGCCCCACGTCACCGGCGCCGTCGGACTGGCGACCGGCTTCCCGTCAGATGTTACCGATTTGCCGTTCGATTCCATCTCCAACTGCTGGAGGTAGGGCGGCAGCAGCCGCAGCCGGTCATCATAAGCGAACACGCCGCGCGTCTGGCAGCCGAGCTGCTCGGCGTAGAGCCGGTCGGCGAACGCGGCGATCAGCGGGACGTTGGCCGCCGCCTCTGCGAAGCGGAAATGGCGGTCCATCTCCGCGGCGCCCTCGAGCAGCGCCTCGAACGCATCCCAACCGAGGGCAAGCGCCGCGGTGACGCTGACCGAGCTCCACAGCGAATAGCGTCCCCCGACCCCCTCCGCGAACTGGAGGATTCGGCTCTCGTCGATGCCCTGATCGAGCGCTGCCTGGGGCTTCGCGGTCACGGCGATCAAGCGCCCGTCGGGATCATCGACCCCGCCGCCGCGCAGCCACGCCCGCGCGGCTTCGAGGTTGGTGAGAGTTTCGAGCGTGGTGAAGGTCTTGGACGCCACGACGACCAGCGTCGTTGCCGGATCGAGCAGCGCCACCGCCTCATCAAAGGCAGCGCCGTCGATGTTCGACAGGAAGCGAACCTCGAGCGTGGCCGACCGCCGCCCAAGCGCATCCACGAGTAACGCCGGTCCCATTACCGATCCGCCGATCCCGATGTGCAGCACACCCGTCAGATCACCGAAAGCGCCGGCTTCGATCGCATCGACGAGCGCACGCATGCGCTGTCTACGGGCGGTGGCGAGGTCGACATCATCCGGTGCGCCGCTGCCGCGCTCGGCAACGTGGGTTGCCGGCCGTCCCTCGCTTTGGTTCACGATCGCGCCGGCGAACAAGGCGTCGCGCGCCGCGGCAAAGCCCATCCTCTCCGCACGCTCGATGAACTGGGCGATCAATGCCGCGTTGAGATGGGTCTTCGACCAGTCGAAATAGAGACCCGCGACCTCGAAGCTCAAGCGGCTCAGCCGATCCGGCTCGGCGGCGAAAAGCTCATCGAGCCGCTTGATCGAGGATGGCTGCATCGACATCGCACATACTGCGCGGCCCGCCATTTGCCACCCCGGCTTGACGGGCGCGCCGCGGCCCGAAACAAGCGGCCGATGGTTCGGCGTCCTACCCGCCGCAGTCGCTCGACCGCGGGTTCACCAAAAAGCGTGCAAAAAGAGAGCGTCGGCTCGGTGCTGCGCTTCGTCCTGACGGTTGCGATTCTCGCCTGGGCGTTCCGCAGCCTGATCGGTGCGCCATTCAACATCCCGTCGGGATCGATGCTGCCCACCTTGTACATCGGTGATTATGTCGCGGTCGCGAAATGGCCGTACGGCTACTCGCGCTACAGTTTCCCACTCGGGCAACCGGCTTTCGACGGCCGCATTTTCGGCCGTTTGCCGCGCCGCGGCGACGTGGTCGTATTCCGCCACCCCGGCGAAGATGCCGACCTCATCAAACGCGTGATCGGCCTGCCCGGAGACAGGGTCGCGATGAGCGGCGGCAGGTTGATTCTCAACGGCCAAATGGTCCCCCGCGAGCCCTTGCCGCCCGCCAAGGTACCCGTGACCGCCAACAGCCCGTGCAAGGCGGTGCCCCCGGCCACGCCGATGGTCGTCGTCGCCTCGGAGACGCCGGCCTGTGTCTATCATGCGTTCCTCGAAACACTCCCTGGCGGCCCCAGCTATACGGTGCTCGATCAGGTGGATCACGGCCCGGCAGATGACTTTATGGAGATGCGGGTCCCCGCGGGCCATGTCTTCCTGATGGGCGACAACCGCGACGACAGCCTCGACAGCCGTTTCCCGGCTGATGAGGGGGGGATCGGGATGGTGCCGGCCGAAAACCTGATCGGCCGAGCGGCGTTCACTTTCTGGTCGACCGACGGCCGCGCTTCCTGGCTGACGCCCTGGACCTGGTTTCCGGCGCTGCGCGCGGGCCGCATCGGCAACGGCTATACGGGCGTCGCCAAATGAGCGCGGCCGTCGCCGCCTTCGTCCGCGACAAGCTCGGCCATGAACCGAAGGATATCGCCCTGTTCGAGCTCGCCCTGATGCACTCCAGCCTTGGCGACCAGAGTTACGAGCGGCTCGAATTCCTCGGTGATCGCGTGCTTGGGCTGGTCATCGCCAATGCTCTGTACGCTCGCTACCCAAAGGAACCGGAAGGCAATCTTTCCAAGCGCTACAATGGCTTGGTCGACCGCGCGACCTGCGCTGAGAACGGCCGGGAGATCGGGCTTCCGGCGCTCATCCGGCTGGGGAAACAAGCGCGCGAGGATGGCGCCAACCAGAGCGAAAACGTCGTCGGCGATGTCATCGAGGCCCTGATCGGCGCGCTTTACCTCGATGGCGGGATGGAAGCCGCGGAACGCTTCATCCTCGAGCTGTGGGGGCCGGATCTCTCGAGCCAGGGGCGCGCCCCGCAGCATCCCAAATCGGCGCTGCAGGAGCTCGCCGCGGCGCGCAACCTGAAAGCGCCCGTTTACGAGGTCGTCTCTCGCACCGGCGCCCACCACGCACCTCAGTTCACGGTGCGCGTCTCGGTGCCTCGGCTCGGCGACGCAACAGCCGACGGCACGAGCAAGCAGGAGGCGGAAACCGCCGCAGCCGAAGCGCTGTTGTCGCAGTTGAAATGACGAATGCACCGACGAAGGCCGGTTTCGTCGCGGTGATTGGCGCGCCCAACGCCGGCAAATCGACCCTGGTCAATGCGCTGGTCGGGCAAAAAGTCGCGATCGTCAGCCCCAAGGCGCAGACCACGCGCGCGCGGCTGATGGGGATCGCGGTCCACGGGGCGGCGCAGATCCTGCTCGTCGATACACCCGGCATCTTCGAGCCGAAGCGTCGGCTCGATCGCGCTATGGTCGCGGCCGCCTGGACCGGAGCGCAGGACGCCGACCTCATCGTGCTGGTCATCGATGCCGCCGCCCGCGTGAACGATGATGTCGAGCGGATCATCGCTTCGCTTGCGGGACGCCAGCATCCCCTGTTGCTCGTGCTCAACAAGATCGACCTGATCAAGAAGCCCGCCCTGCTGGCATTGTCCTCCGAGCTCACGGCTCGATTGAATCCCGACAAAGTCTTCATGATCAGCGCGACGCAGGGCGACGGGGTGCCGGACCTCAAGCAGGCCTTGGCCGACGCGATGCCCGAGGGTCCGTGGCTTTACCCCGAGGACGAGGTCTCCGGCGCGACCGACCGGATGATCGCCGCCGAGCTGACGCGTGAGCAGATCGTCAACCAGCTGTATGAGGAGCTGCCCTACGCGACCGCGGTCGAGACCGAGACGTGGGAAGACCGGCCCGACGGCTCGACCGAGATCCGCCAGCAGATCCTGGTCGAGCGCGACAGCCAGAAGGCGATCGTGATCGGCAAGAGCGGACAGCGGCTAAAAGCCATCGGTGCGGCGGCTCGGGCGGAAATCGCCGAGCACCTCGGCCGTCCGGTCCACCTTTTCCTTCACGTAAAGGTCAACCCGCGCTGGGACGAGGACCGCGGCCTCTATCGCGAAATCGGGCTGGAATGGGCGGATTGAAGGACCGCATCCACCCATTCGGGCACCAGCTCGCCAGCTTTCCCGATACGGCTCTCGTCGAACATGGTGCTGCCAAGGCTCGGCTCGAGGTTGATCTCGAGCGCCGCGCGCCGCAATAGCGCGCGGTCTGGACGAAGCCAGCGGCGGGATAGACCGCCCCCGACGTCCCGATCGACACGAACAGGTCGCAGCGCTGCAGCGCATCGTCGATCCGCTCCATCTCGTACGGCATCTCGCCGAACCACACGATGTCGGGCCGGACCCGGCCCTGCGTTCCGCAACTCGGGCACATCGCGCCCTCGCCCATCGGCTCTGACCAGCTGAAGCGTTCATCGCAACCAAGGCACCAGCCCTTGGTCAGCTCGCCGTGCATGTGCAGCAACCGCTTCGATCCGGCGCGTTCGTGCAAATCGTCGACGTTTTGAGTGACCAGGAGCAGCTCGCCGGGCCATTCCGCGTCGAGACGCGCCAGCGCCTCGTGCGCCGCGTTCGGGTCGACGGTTCCAAGCCTTGCGCGTCGCGCGTCATAGAAAGCGTGGACCAGCGCGGGATCGCGGCGGAAGGCTTCCGGCGTCGCGACATCCTCGACCCGGTGCCCTTCCCACAGGCCATCGGGCCCGCGGAAAGTCGCAAGCCCGCTCTCAGCCGACACGCCGGCACCGGTCAGGATCACGATATTGTCGACAGCCGCCGAACGCATCACGCCCGCCTAGAGCCTGATGGCGCCGAGTTGAAGGCTCTCGCTCAAGACTAACTCAAGTGAATGTTGCTTGTGCGACTCAGCCGCGCGTGATTGTCTCCAGTCTGGACCGCTGGGGCGGCCCGCAAGGGGGAGACGTCCAATGAAAAAGCTCATTCTGGTGATGCTTGCGACCGCAGCCTTTACGGCAAGCGGCTGCACCAAGAGTGCCGAGGCGGCGGCCGACACGACGAAGATCGCCGACACCATCAAGGCGCAGGAAGCGCAATGGGAAAAGGCCTATGCCGACAAGGACATCAACGCGCTGGCCGCTGAATATGCGGATGACGCGGCGCTCGGCGACCCCGGCGATCCGGTCGCGACCAACGATGTCGACCGGCGCAAGGCGATTGGGGCATTGATCAGCGACTCCAATTTCAAGCTCAGCTTTGCCAGCGACCATGTCCTTGTCGCCTCCGCCGGCGACCTCGCGTCCAGCCGCGGCCACTACAGCATCACGACCACGGACAAAGCGACAGGAAAGCCGGTAACCAGCACCGGAACCTACCTCACCGTGTATAAGAAGCAGGGTGACGGCGCCTGGAAGGCCGCGGAGGACTTCGTCATCCCCGGGCCCGCTGCGGCGGCTGCCGCGAAGTAGCACGACGGGCGTTGATGCGGATATGAGCGAGGCCCGCATCCGCGTCGGCATCGGCGGCTGGACCTACCCGCCGTGGCGCGGCAGCTTCTATCCGGACAAGCTGCCGCAGGCCAAAGAGCTCGAATATGCTTCGCGGCAGCTTGCGGCGATAGAGATCAACGCGACTTTCTACGGCCGGCAAAGTCCCAAGAGCTGGGCCACCTGGGCGAAAACCGTGCCCGAGGATTTCCAGTTCGCGATCAAGGGTTCGCGCTTCTGCGTGATGCGTGCCCGCCTGGCCGAAGGCGCCGAGGGCATCGGAAACTTTTTCGCACAGGGCTTCTCCGCGCTCGGTCCGAAGCTCGGGCCAATCCTCTGGCAATTCGCGGGACGCCGGGCCTTCGACCGTGACGATATCGCCGCCTTCATCGATCTGCTCCCCGAGCGGCTCGACGGAATCGCGCTCCGCCATGCGATCGAGCCGCGCCACCAAAGCTTTAACGACGTAAAGTTTTTCGAGATCTGTCGGGCTCGGAATATCGCCGTCGTACTTGAGGATTCGGACGATTACCCAACTGTCGAAGGCGACACTGCGGACTTCGCCTATGCGCGGTTGCAGCGCATGCGCGAAGAGGTAGCAACCGGTTATGATGAGGCCGCGCTGGATGGCTTCGCTAAACGCGCGCGCCGCTGGCGGCAGGATGGCCGCGACGCCTATTTGTTCATGATCAACGGCGCGAAAGTCCGCGCTCCAGCCGCGGCGCTCGCACTGCAAGAACAGCTCGGAGTTTAATTTGCGTTAACCAAAATTCTCTGCTCTAGAGCAGATCGGAACGACGCCGCTTCTAGCTGGCGTCCCGCCGGCTCGGCGACGCCGTTCCTCAGAAGTGGACAGCAGGTGCTGACCGCACTCTTCCGGGGGACAAGAAACATGCGTAAGTTGATGCTAAGCGCGGTCTGCGCCGCAACGATGATCTGTGCGGTTCCAGCAGCGGCTCAGGAACTGCCGATCAAGACCGCGGATTTCTGGGACGTCGCGGCCATCTCCGTCGATGACGGCCATTTTTCAGACTATACGGATTATCTCGCCGGCCAATACCGCAAGAACATGGAATTCCAGAAGTCGAAAGGCTGGATCAAGGGCTATTACATCCTGTCGAACGCGAACAAGCGCCAAGGCGAGCCCGACCTCTATCTGGTCACGGTGTTCGACCACGTGACGACGCCGGCCGAGGACATCCAGCGCGAGAAAGAAGCCAATGCCTTCCTCGCGCAGACGACGCGGCAGGGGATCGCCGGTAGCGGTCAACGCGCCACCTACCGCCATCTCGGCTCGGACATGCTGCTTCAAGAGATGACCTGGTCGCACTGATTGTCGATGGAGCGCCGTGTCATTGCGCGGCGCTCCGCCTTTCGCCATGACACGGCGGCATGCGCACCGCCGACCAACCGATCCGCATCAGCCTGATCGCCCCCAATGGGCGCATGGGCCAAGCGATCGCGGCGGCCGCGGCCGACGATTCCGGCTTCACGATCGATCAGGACCACGCGGACGTGCTGGTCGACTTTTCAGCGCCGGTCGCGCTCCAGGCGAGCCTCGACCGCGCCACCTCCAGCGGGGTTCCGATCCTCATCGGCACCACCGGCCTCGACGAGCTGGCGGACGGACGAATCGCGGCCGCTGCCCGACAAGTCGCCGTTCTGCGGGCAGCCAACACCTCGCTAGGCGTGGCGCTCCTTGCCGACCTGGCCGAGCGTGCCGCGCGCGTGCTCGGGCCTGAGTGGGACATCGAGATCGCCGAAACTCACCATCGCATGAAGGCCGACGCGCCGTCCGGAACGGCCCTGCTGCTCGGCGAAGCGGCGGCGCGGGGCCGTGGCACGCCCCTCCTGGCCGAGCGCGGCCGCGATGGAACCGGCCTCAAGCGGCAGCCCGGCGCGATCGGCTTCGCGAGCCTGCGCGGCGGGACGGCCGCCGGCGACCACGACGTGATGTTTCTCGGTCCCGACGAGCGCCTGGTCCTCTCCCATCGCGCCGAAAACCGGATGATCTTCGCGCGCGGCGCGCTCGCCGCGGCGCGCTTCCTGGTCGGCAAGCCGGCGGGTCTTTATTCGATGCGAGACGTGATCGAAGCCCAAGGGTCGTAGGTTTGAAACGTGAGCAGGTGTTCGAGTTTTTTCGGCGGCTGGCGGAGAACAACCCGTCGCCGACGACCGAGCTCGAGTCCGATAACGCGTATCAGCTGCTGGTCGCGGTCGTGCTGTCCGCGCAGGCCACGGATGCGAGCGTCAACATCGCGACGCGGCCGCTGTTCGAGCGGGTTACGACCCCTCAGCAAATGATCGACTTTGGCGAAGAAAGACTTCGTCAGGCGATCAAGACCATCGGCCTGTTCAACACCAAGGCCAAGAACGTCATCGCGCTGAGCCGGGCGCTGATCGAGCGTCATGACGGCGAGGTGCCGCGCACTCGCGAGGAGCTCCAGGCGCTTCCCGGCGTTGGCCGCAAGACCGCCAATGTCGTGCTCAACACCGCATTCGGCGAGGAGACGTTCGCGGTCGACACCCATGTCTTTCGCGTCTGCAACAGGACCGGCCTCGCGCCCGGCAAGACCGTCGAGGAGGTGGAAGCGAAACTCGAGCGCCTCGTCCCGCAACCTTTCCGCCGCGACGCGCACCACTGGCTGATCCTGCACGGTCGCTACACCTGCAAGGCGCGGCTGCCTGAATGCTGGCGCTGCCCAGTGATCGACCTCTGCCGCTACAAGCCCAAGACGCCGCCGCCGGAAGAGCGGGCTAAATCCAGCGCCGCTCGAAGCGCGCGCCGAGCGTCGTCAGCAACTCGTACTGAGAAAGGCCGGACTGCTTCGACGCCGACGGCAAATCGTAGTCGATCTCGACCCAATCGCCTTCCTTGAGACCCGGCGCTGCGTCCACGCCGACGGCGATCAGGTCCATCGATACACGGCCGAGGACCGGCAGCGCATATTCGCCCGCGAACGCCGAACCGCGCGAAGAGAAACCGCGCAGGTAGCCGTCGGCATAGCCGATGTTGAGGATTGCGGCTTCGACATCATCCATAGCCACGAAGGTTGCGCCATAGCCGCAGCTCTCGCCCTCCGGGATGGTGCGGCGCTGGACGATCTGCGCCTCGACCCGCGCGACCTGGCGAATATTGTTCTCCGCTTCCGCCCGCGGGACGCCGCCATACAGCGCCAGCCCGGGCCGGACGAGGTCGAAGCTATAGTCGCGGCCCAGACAGATGCCGGCGGAATTAGCGAAGCTGTAGCGACGCGCCGGCACCGCCGATGCGACCGCGCGAAAGCGCTCGAGCTGCATGCCGTTCATCGGCGTGTCCTCGTCGGCGCACGCGAGGTGGCTGTGCAAGGTGTCGATGACGAGCCCGTCGAGGGTGTCGATTTCGGTTGGCCTGAGGCCCAGGCGGTTGATGCCGGTGTCGACCATTACGTCGCAGGCGCGCGCGGGCGCGACCTCCTTCCAACGAGCGATCTGTTCGACCGTGTTGAGGCATGGCCGCGCCGGCAGCCGAAGCGCGGCCTCGGTATCGTCTGCGCCCACGCCGTGCAGCACGACCAGGCTAACGTCCTCCGGCAGATTGCCGAGCGCCTCGGCCTCCGCCCAGGTCGAGACGAAAAAGTCGCGGCATCCCGCATCGATCAGCGCTTCGGTCGTCTCCCGGGCCCCGAGCCCATAGCCATCGGCCTTCACGGCGGCGCCCGCCGGGACGCCGGCACGATCCTGCAACCAGCGCCAATTCGATTGGATTGCGGAGCGATCGATGGTCAGGCGCAACGGTCGGTGCATCGACGCTCAGCCCTGCTCCGCGCGATGCGCATCCGCCAACTCGCCGAGCGACGTAAAGCGAAAGTCGTAATGCGGCATCGGGTCGGGCAGCATTGTCGCACCGGAGCCGGCGCTGCCGGCGCGGCGATCGATCCACGCGGACGCAATGCCCATGCGGTTGGCCGGCACATGGTCATGAAACAGGCTTTGCGCGACGTGGAGCAAATCGCTCTTGGCGATGCCGTCGTCCTGAACGCCCGCCAGCAGATATTCGAAGTTTCGCAGGTCCGGCTTGTACGAGCCGATATCCTGGGCGGTCAAAATACGATCGAATTCAACGTCCAGGCGGCGATTGCTGCCGGCAAAGCTTACGCGGTCGACGTTGGACAGGATGATCAGCCTGAAGTGCTGTTTGAGGTAGGCGAGCGCTTCGGCCGAATCCGGGAACGCCGGCCAATCACCGACCGAACCGCCGAACTTCGCGGCTTCGACCTCGTCCGGCTCGACGCCGAGCTGGCCGCACAGCCGCTCGTGTACCCGTTCAAGCAGTCGCGAATATGCCAGCCCAGGCTGTTGGACCTCGATGTCGTGCTCGATCGGCCCATAGGCCTTAAGGATCTCCACGGCGGTGGCGCCGCTCCGTTGACTGAGCGGCTGCAGCGCTTCGAGGATCCCACTCTCCCAGTCGATCAGGGTCCCATAGCAATCGAAGCTGAGCGCCTTGAAATCGGAAAGTCGCATAGGCGGCCCCTACGGAGCCGCCCGATACCATGCAAGAAGGCCGCGCCCGGGCAGCGAGCGCAGCCTTCCGCTCGCCTCGGCGATCGTCAGCGGGCAGCGGCAATCAGGATCGATGAACCGCGGCTGGCGAGCTGTGCGCTCTCTGCTCGGGCTGTGGCGAGTACGTCGGCGCGGCATGCGCGTGCGGCGTTCTTGCCGACCAGGTCGGCGTCTGAAGGCGTGCCGCACACCTCATAGGCCGCGGTCACGAGCCGGTGGTCGAGGGCCGCACGTCCCACCCCGCTCGACAGGTCGAGGTCGGCGGTGCGCACGATACTGAAGTTCTGCACGGGCGCCGCTTGGGCGAGTGCCGGCGCACCCTTGATCAGTGCTGCGGTCACCAGGAATACTGACAGCGTGATTTTGAAGGTCTTCATGGTCGGTTCCCTTTTCTCAAGGGCCGGTGCTCCCGGCGCGACCATCTATTTAGTCTCAAAGCGCAACTTACGTGAGCAACGAGTTCGTGCTATGATTCTGCGAAATTGCAGAACCTGATGCGTAAACGCGGGGGTTAAACTTGACGACGATGCTCGACTGGAACGACCTTCGTTACTTCCTCGCCGTGGCGCGCGAGGGCAGCACGCTTGCGGCGGGCCGCGCGCTCCGCGTCAGTCAAACGACCGTGGCCCGACGCATCGCAGCACTCGAACAGGCGCTCGGCATCAAGCTGTTCGACAAGAGGCAGGCGGGCTACGCACTCACGCCCGAAGGACAAGACCTGCTTAGCCGTGCGGTGCAGGTCGGAGCAGTGGTGGACGATTTCACCCGCGCTGCGTCCAGCCACGCGCGCGAGCTTCGCGGGACGGTCAAGATCACAACCGAAGAGGTGTACGGCCTCACGCTCGTCGCATCCGTCCTCACCGAGCTTCACGACCTGCACCCCGATATCATGATCGAGCTCGATACCGCCGGCACCGTCCGTGATCTCGGCGCCGGCGAGGCGGACATCGCCTTGCGCGCAACCAAGATCGGAGCGGAACAGCCGGCCGGGCTCGTCGGGCGTCAGCTGTGCTTCGACGATTGGGCGCCTTATTGCAGCCGCGCCTATGCGGAGCGTCGCGGGGTCCCTCGCGCCGTCTCGGAACTCAAGGATCATGCGTTCATTGGCGGCGGCGGGGGCAATTTATGGCTTCAATACCAAGCCTGGCTTCAACAGCTCGGCCTGGAGAGCCAGGTGGCGATGCACCACGCGACGTCGGGTGGACTCCTGGCCGGCGTCCGGTCCGGTTTCGGAATCGCCGTCCTGCCATGCGCTGTCGCCGACGCCGATCCGGAGCTCATCCAGTGCCTCCCGCCGCGGAGCAAGCATGAACGCGGTCTGTGGCTATTCACTCACGAACGGGTGCGTCACACGCCACGCGTGCGGACGGTCGTCGATTTTCTCTGGGACCGGCTGAGCCGCCACATCCGGCAGCTCGAGGCGAAGCAGGCCGCCGCTTAATCGTCGACGTAATGGGGCCCGGGACGCTCGCGCAGCTCCTCGTTATGAACCAACGCCGGCTCCGGCCCGAACGACACCGGCTTCCCGTCACGGAACGCCCATTCGCCGCGATCGCAGTCCGACGCCCGGACATAGCCGTTGATGTAGAAGCGCCGTCGATGGCTTGACCGGTTCTGACCCGAACCGTGCACCAGATACGGGCTCCACAATGCGAGGTCCCCGGGCTCCAGCGCGAGGTCGATCGCGTCCGAAGCGGAAAGACCGACCGCCTTGAGCGCCCCATCGGTCATCGCCGCGCCCAACGCATGCTTCGAGCAGTCCATATCCAGATCGCCAGCGAGATGGCTGCCCGGGATGAAGCGCATGGCGCCGGATTGTGCATTGTGCGCGTCGATCGCCAGGCCGGTCTGCACATAAGCGGCCGCAAGGTTCCGGTAGGCCGACGGTGGCCGGCGCGAGCGGCTGTCCTGGTGCCACGCGAAATCGCCAAGCGAGCCCGGCGCCTTCCAGTGGACCTGGTTGATGATCTGCTTGAGATCGCCCCCAATCAACGGTTCGAGCAGCTCGGCAAATCGCGCGTCGAGACGCACCCGATTGAGGACCGGCTGGTGATAGGACGGCCATTGGACCATCCGCACCAGCGGCTCGCCCTCGCCGTCCCGCGCGACATTGTAGAAGAGGTTGGCGTGGCGGAAGCTGCGGCCGTGCGCCGTGCCTTCCGCGTAGAGCTGGTCCAGGGCAACGCGGATTTCTTCGATTTCGGCCGCGCTGAGAAAGCCGCGAACCACCGCGTAGCCGTCGCGCCAATAGTGCGCGAGATCGGCGCTTAGGCCGTGTGGCTCATCTCTCCGCAACTGCTGCGAAGAACGCATGACCTTTCTCCCACCCCCGCGGGGAGGATACAGCAACTCTTTGACAAATCCATGAAATTTGTCGGGCGGCGAAGATGCTACTCGACCGTGACGCTCTTCGCGAGGTTCCGCGGCTGGTCGATGTCCGTGCCCTTCAGAACCGCGACGTGATAGGCGAGCAGCTGCACGGGCACCGCGTAAACCAGCGGCGCGATCAGCGGATGCACCTGGGGCATTTCAATCGTCGCCATGCATCCCTCGCCTGCCTCCGCGATCCCCTGCGCGTCGCTGATCAGCACGATCTTTCCTCCGCGCGCGCGCACCTCTTGCATGTTGCTGACGGTCTTCTCGAACAGCGGCCCAGAGGGCGCGAGCACGATCACCGGCACGTGCTCGTCGATCAGCGCGATCGGGCCGTGCTTCATCTCGCCCGCGGCATAGCCTTCGGCGTGGATGTAGCTGATTTCTTTGAGTTTCAGCGCGCCTTCAAGCGCCATCGGGAAGTCGGGCCCGCGACCGAGGTAGAGCACGTCGCGCGCCGGCGCGATCAGGTGCGCCATGGCGGCGATATCGTCGTCGTGGCCAAGCGCAGCATTCAGCGCCGCCGGCGCTTCCTGGAGGTGCGCGACGATCTCCTTCTCCTCCTCCCGGCTGAGCCGCCCCTTGGCGCGCGCAAGGTTCGCGGCCAGCGCGGCAAGCACCGCCAGCTGGCAGGTGAAGGCCTTGGTCGACGCGACTCCGATCTCGGGTCCCGCATGCGTCGGCAGCAGCAGGTCGGCCTCCCGCGCCATCGAGCTCGTCGGAACATTGACGACGACCGCGATCCGCTGTTGCTGCGCGCGTGCGTGGCGAAGCGCCGCCAGCGTGTCGGCGGTCTCGCCCGACTGGCTGATGAAGAGTGCGAGGCCGCCCGGCTCGAGCACCGGCTCGCGGTACCGGAACTCGCTCGCGACATCGATGTCGACCGGCACGCGCGCGAACTGCTCGACCCAATATTTGGCCACGAGCCCGGCGTAATAGCTGGTCCCGCAGGCGACGATGGTCAGCCGATTGATCTGTTCGAGATCGGCATCGGCAACCGGAAGCGCGACCTCGCCCTCGAACGGCCGGACGTAGGTCTGGAGAGTCTGGGCAACCACGATCGGCTGCTCGAAAATCTCCTTCTGCATGTAATGGCGGTAATTGCCCTTCTCGACCGGTGCTGACGAGGCGCCGGATTCGACGATCTCGCGCCGCACCGGGCGGTTGTCGCGGTCGAAAATGTCAATTCCCTCGCGCCGCACCACCGCCCAGTCGCCCTCGTCGAGATACGCGATCCGCTGCGTCCACGGCGCCACCGCGAGCGCGTCGGAACCGAGGTAATTCTCGCCCTCGCCATAGCCGACGGTGAGCGGCGCCCCCATGCGCGCGCCGATGATCAGGTCCGGATCGTCGCGGAACAGGAATGCAATCGCGAAAGCCCCGGTCAGACGCGGGAGCACCGCTGCGACCGCTTCCGCCGGCGAGGCGCCACGCTCGACCTCGCGCGCCACGAGGTGACCGACGACCTCGGTATCGGTCTCGCTCTCGAAGGTGCGGCCTTGGGCGATCAGCTCGTCGCGCAGTGGCTTGAAGTTCTCGATGATGCCGTTGTGAACCAGCGCCACCGAGCCGACGATGTGCGGGTGCGCGTTGCCGACGGTCGGCGCGCCGTGGGTTGCCCAGCGCGTGTGCGCGATCCCGGTCGCTCCGTGGAGCGGCTCGGCCTTGAGCTCGCGCGCCAGGTTCTCGAGCTTGCCTTCGGCCCGCCGGCGCTCGAGCTTGCCGTCGTCGATCGTGCAGATGCCGGCGGAATCGTAGCCGCGATATTCGAGGCGCTTCAGACCATCGAACAGCCGCTGCGCGACGTCCGTTTTGCCGACGATCCCGACAATCCCGCACATGCCTCGCGCAACTCCTTTTAACCGGGGGTCCCGCGAGGCTATGCAATTCCTGGCGAGCTATAGGGGGACGGCATGTCGCGCACATTCATGTTGGCCGCAAGCGCAGCGTTGCTGCTGGTCAATGGGTGCATGCGCGCAGAGAAGTCGGCCCAACAGCCGGCCGGCCCGCCGGCGGCCTATTTCGACAACGCCTCCCACCCCGACGCGTGGAGCGGCGGTGCGCGCAAGATCACCATCTCGACTCCCAAGGGGCCTCACCAGCTGTGGATCAAGCGCGTCGGCAACACCGAAGCTCAAGCTGCTGCTGCTGACTGGGGGCCCCGGCCTAAGCCACTCCTATCTCGAGGTCATGGACCGCTGTCTTCCGGGTGAAGGGGTGGAATATTACCACTATGATCAGCTCGAGACGGGAGAAAGCGACCGCCCCAACGATCCCGATCTCTGGACACTCGCGCGCTACGTCGACGAGGTCGACCAGGTCCGCAAAGCGATCGGCGGCGACAAGAGCAACTTCTGCCTGCTCGGCCACAGCTGGGGCGGGATGCTGGCTATGGAATATGCACTCGCCCATCAGGATCAGATGAAGTGCCTCGTCATCTCCAATATGATGGCGTCGATCCCGGCTTATAACGCCTATGCGAAGAAGACGCTTGAGCCGAAGATGGACCCCACCGTGCTGAGGCAAATCCTCACCATGGAGGCCACGGGCAAGACCGAGCAGCCGCAGTACATGCAGCTGCTGATTCCGAACTGGTACGAGCAGCACATCCTTCGCCGCCCGGCGGCCGAATGGCCGGAGCCGGTGCTTAGAGCCGCAGAGAATATGAATCGAAAGTTCTACGTGGCCATGCAAGGGCCGAGCGAAATGGGCGCGAGCGGGCGGTTGGTGAACTGGGACCGGTTCAATGACCTGAAGCGCATCACGATTCCGGCGCTGGTCATCTCGGGCAAATACGACACGATGGACCCGGTCTACATGGCGGCGATGGCGAAGCAGCTCCCCCACGGGGAGCTTGCGGCGACCAACGGCGGCCACATGGACATGTACGACGACCAGCCGACCTTTTTCGCGAAACTGACAGCCTTCCTGCGCAAGTTCAGATAGCCGCGCTCACTCCGCCGCTTTTCGGGTCATGCGCTCGCGGAAGCGACGCGCCCAGCCAGCGATGCCCTTCTGTTCGCTACGCTCCAACGCGAGGCTGTCCGGTTCGACATCGCGGGTAATCACCGAGCCCGCGCCAACGATCGCGCCGTCGCCGACGCTGACCGGAGCGACCAGCGCGGTGTTCGAGCCGATGAACGCGCCGGCACCGATCGTCGTCCGATATTTTCCGAAGCCGTCATAATTGCAGGTGATGGTTCCTGCACCGATGTTCGCCTTGGCGCCGATCGACGCATCGCCGACGTAGGAGAGGTGGTTGACCTTGGCGCCTTCGCCCACCTCGGCCATCTTGAGCTCGACAAAATTCCCGACCTTGGCCTTCGCGCCGAGACGCGTGCCGGGGCGGATCCGCGCGAACGGACCGATGCTCGCCTGGAGCCCGATCGTCGCCCCTTCGATGTGGCTGAAGGCGTGGATCGTTGCCCCGTCCGCGACCTCGACGCCGGGCCCGAAGACGACGTGCGGCTCGACCGTCACGTCGCGCCCGAGCTTGGTATCGTAAGCGAACCAGACGCTCTCCGGATCGATCAGGGTCGCGCCGTCTTCAAGCACCTGTTCGCGCCGCCGCCGCTGCCACTCGAGCTCGAGATGGGCGAGCTCGGCGCGGCTGTTGACCCCCGCGGCCTCGTACGGGTCGCCCTCGATGACCACCGCCTCGCGTCCTTCCGCGGCCGCGACGTTGACGATGTCGGGCAGATAATATTCGCCTGCGGCATTGTCGTTGCCGACCTTGCCGAGCCAGCGGAACAGGTCCTTCGCGCGGACCGCCATCATGCCGGAGTTGCACAGCTTGACCGCCCGCTCCTCCTCGGTCGCGTCCTTATATTCGACCATCTTGGCGATGCGATCGTCCTCGCCGAGAACGATTCGGCCATAGCGCAGCGGATCCGCCGGCGTGGAGGCGAGGACGACAATGCCTGGTCCGTCTTCACCATCGAGACGGTCGAGCATGCGTCGAAGCGTGCTGGTCTCGACGAACGGCGTATCGCCGTAAAGGATCATCACCGGCCCGTCGTAGCCCGCCAGGGTCTCCGCGGCCTGCTGGACAGCGTGGCCGGTCCCCTTCTGCTCGGCTTGGACGACGACTTGAACGCCATGCCCGACGATCGCCGCTTCGACCTGATCGCGGCCTTTGCCGAGGACGACGATGCGCTTGTCCGCACCGAGCGCGTCGACCCGGTCGAGCAGGTGCAGCAACAGCGGCCGCCCGGCGATCGGGTGCAGGACCTTATGCGTGTCCGAGCGCATGCGCGTGCCCTGCCCGGCGGCCAGGATGATCACGGCGAAACGGCGCTTGTCGCTCATCGGCGTGTGCAATGGCATGGCCCAATGGTCAGCGCCAGAGTCGATCGCCCATGAAAAAAGGGCGGCTCCCGAAGGAACCGCCCTCGCTTTTTCCCGGGCCGGACGGCCTAGAAGATGTTCATATAATATTCGTTGCCGACGAAGCCCATCTTCTGGACGTGCGCTTTCTTGGTCACCGCCAGCACCTGGTCGACAATCTCGTAGCGCGCGGTCGCGTCGGGCTGCAGATGAAGTTCGGGGATCGGGTTCATCTGTTGCGTGGTGTCGAGATAGCTCCGCAGCTGGACCATGCTCACCGGCTGGCCGTTCCACAGGACCTGATCCTGGGCATTGATCGAGAGGACGTTCTTGACCGGATTGATCGGCGGCGGCGTGTTTTGCGGCTGGTTGACCGGCAGGTCGAGCTTCACCGCGTGCGTCTGGATCGGAATGGTGATGATGAACATGATCAACAGGACCAGCATGACGTCGATGAGCGGCGTCACGTTAACGTCCAGCATCGGTTCGCCGGAACTGTTGTCACTGGTGGTTTGCATTGACATGGTGAAAAATTCCTATGCGGCGCGATAACCGGTCAGCGGCGGGGGCTCGGAAATGAATCCGACGCGCTGGAAGCCCGCCTGCTGCATGGTGATGATGGCCGCACCGATGCATTTGTACTGGGTATTCACGTCGCCGCGGATGTGCGCCTCGGGCATATTGTCTTCGTTGATGTTCTGAACCCCGCCGACCTTCTTGATCTGGTCCTCGAGCTTCTTGACGGCGCGGTCCAGCAGGTCCTTTTGAGTAACCCTGGTCACGCCCCAATACACCTC
This sequence comes from Sphingomonas sp., assembly GCF_045810705.1. Classification (GTDB taxonomy): domain Bacteria; phylum Pseudomonadota; class Alphaproteobacteria; order Sphingomonadales; family Sphingomonadaceae; genus Sphingomicrobium. The sequence continues at coordinate 237,275 of NZ_JBJMVI010000020.1, forward strand.
GCACACGCCACCAGGCCCGTTGCGGACCGTGAGCGACACATTGTCCGGCTTGGTCATCGTCGGCTCGTACCGGACATTCGGCAATTTGATCGGGACTGCCTGTTTGATTACCTGAGTGGTGATCAGGAACACGATCAGAAGCACCAGCATCACGTCGGTCAACGGAACGACGTTGATGTCCGACAGGGCTTCGTCGTCGTCGCCCTGGATTACTTGTCCTGCCATAAGGCGGCTCTTTCCTTTAGTTCAGTCGAACGAAGGTCCGGTCGCGGGACCGGACCCCCCTCGTCATTACTTGGCGGTCGTCGGGGTCGCTTGCGCGCCCGTCGTGCGCCCGGTGCGCAGGGGGTCGCTGCCCGGCTGCGTCGGGGCGGTGCCCGTCCTCGTCTGCGCGGTGGACCGCACTCCGGAGCTCGGGCCCGTCTGCGGCTTCACCGCGCCGGCCGACATGAGGTATCCGTGCAGGTCGTTGGTGAAGGCCGCGAGGTCCTCCATGATCGACTTGTTGCGGCGGATCAGCCAGTTGTAGGCGAGCACGGCCGGAACCGCGACGACGAGGCCGAGCGCGGTCATGATCAGCGCTTCACCGACCGGGCCGGCTACGGCGTCGATCGACGCCTGACCCGAAGCACCAATCCTGATCAATGCGCGATAGATGCCGACGACGGTCCCGAACAGACCGATGAACGGAGCGGTCGAGCCGACGGTCGCGAGGAAGGCGAGGCCTTCGCCAAGCCGCGCGCCGATGGCGCCCTGGCTGCGCGCCAGGCTGTTGGCCATCCAGTCGTGCTGATCGATCGGGTCGGTCAGCTTGCCGTGCTGATCCTGGGCAACCAGCGCATCGTCGACGATCGCGCGGTAAGCGCTCTTGGCGTCGAGCTTGCCCGCCGCCTCGCGAAGATTGGGCGAGTTCCAGAAGCTGGAGCGGACCTTGCGACCCTGGCTGATGATCTTCTGCTGCTGCATCAGCTTGGTGAACAGGATGTAGAACGTTCCGAGCGACATGATCACCAGGATCGTGAACACCGAAATTGCGATCACACCACCCTGCTGGAGAGCGGGAACGAGGCCGTATGGATTTGATCCTGCGGCGGCGGGTGCTGCTTGCATACTGTGCTTTCCTTCTAAAACCTTGGTCGAAAACTAGTCCGTCAGCCTTCAAGCCGCCAAGTGATCGGCGGTGTCGTTATCGTGTCGGTCGTCGCGTTGCCATTGCTGTCGCGTGCGGGCGTGAACTTGGCCCGCCGGCGAAGAATGTTGCAGGTTGCGGAGTCGAGCGCACTATTGCCGCTCGAACGGATGATATCGCAGCCGACGACGCGGCCATCGGACCCGATAGTGATTTGAGCTTGCGACGTGCCCTCGGCACCCGAGGCCTGCGCCGAGGCAGGATAGTCGTCGGCTCCAAACAGCGTACGCAAATCACCCTTCGCGCTCTGCGCCGACTGCACTTTGCGCGGCGGTGGCGGCGGCGACATCGGCGCCGGCGGCGGAGCGACCGGCGGAATTACCGGCGTCGTGACCGTTTGGATCGGCGGCGGCGGCGCCTCCATCCGCACCAGCGGCGGCGGGGTGATCGGCGGCGGCGGCACCTTGGGCATGTCCTTCGGCGGCGGCGGTGGTGCCTCCGGGGGTGGCGGCTGCTCCTCGACGTCGAAGGTCTTGAGGTCTTGAATGCTCTTCTTGACCACGTCGTACGCCAGTCCTGTGACAATTGCGTACAACAAACCGCCCACGACCACGGCGGTGAAGAAGGCCCCCATGGTCCGGTTGCCGCTAAGCTCTCTACGTTGGGCGTAAGCCATTAAGCCGCAATTCTCCTCGACACACCGTGGAATTCTCCACGGTCAACTCGGGCCCTCGGACGCTCGCCCGCCACATGTTCGTTCCGCCAATGTATCATTGTGGCATCGGCAGGCGCGCCTCCCTTATCTCCGCGTCAAAGGCCGTGCAACGGATTTTGTTCCACTGCCGGAAGGCCTCGAACCACGGGCTGCTGAAGCCGGGTTCAACCCTCCGGCCAAAGCCCTGCGAACGAAGCCACTTCCACGCCCACGGCCTCGGCATCCGGATAGATGTCCGGCTTCGACAACCGCACCCTTAACGCTCGTACGCCGTGGAAAGCCGCAACCCGCGCAAAAATCGCGTGGGCGAGCGTCTCCTGAAGGTTGTAGCGCCGCGCCCCGGCCAATTCCGCCACCTCGGTGCGCAGGAAATCGTAGTCCCACGCCCGTTCCGGGTGATCCTCGGCCGGCGCCGCGAGGTCCATCAGCCAGACCTCGACGCTGACTCGTAGCCGCTGCGGCGCCCCAATCTCGAACTCGTGGAAGCCAATGTCCGCCTGAACGTCGAGGCCCTCCAGCAGGATGCGTGCCGACCTCACGGCAAGATGCGGCGGAACGAGCCCGCTGAGCTTTGGCTCGGTCGCGCTCATTGCCGGCCGAGGAATTGCACGTCCCGCTGCAGCGCCATGAAGCGCTGGCCGGAATCGATGGTGATGACCTGCCCCGTGACTGCGGTCGCGCCAACGAGGTAGCGAAGCGCCGCAACGACATCGGCGCGGTCGACCCCGCGTCCCAGCGGGTTGTTGCTGTGCATGGCCGCGAAATTCTCCTCGCTTTGGCCGCTTGAGCGCAACATCAGCGCCGGCGCGATCCCATTGACCCGGATCGAGCGCGGCGCAAGCGCGCGCGCCGCGAGCTCGGTCAACTTGGCGAGTGCCTGTTTCGACAGGGTATAGCTGAGATAGTCCGGATTGGGAGCCGCGAGCTTGGCATCGAGCAGGTTGATGACGAGCGCATCGCTGCCGTCGTGGATCGCAGCCAGCTGCTCGATCAGCAGCGCCGGAGCGCGGACATTGACGGCCATGTGCGCATCGAACTCGGCCGAGCTGAACTCGCCGAAGCCGTCCCACGCGAAACGCGCGGCATTGTTGATGAGTAGCCGCACTGGCGGCAGGCCCTCTACGGCCGCGAAGATGCGCTCGGCGCAATCCTGGTCGGCAAGGTCCGCGACGACCTTCGTCGCGCCGTCGGTGACGGCGTCCTGCTCATGGTGGACATGGGCCAGTACCGTCCAGCCGTCCGCAACCAGCGCCTCGGCGATCGCGGCGCCAACGCGTTTGCCTGCCCCGGTAACGATCGCGGTTCTCTCACCCGACATTCCCGCGCTCCTGCCTTGAGTGGCGCAGCGAAGCAATCCAAGGAGGATCGCGATGCCCGAGAGCCGCCCCCCAATCGAGCTTCAGGGACTGAGCTTTGCCGATCTGCAAAAGCTGATCGACGACCGCCGCCTGCCCCCGGTCGAGCAATGGAATCCCGAGCCGTGCGGGCATTCCGGTATGCGCATCGCCCGCGACGGCACCTGGTACCACGAGGGAGCCCCAATCCATCGTGCGGCCATGGTGCGCCTGTTCTCGACCGTCCTTCGGCGCGAGCCTGACGGCCGCCACGTGCTCGTCACGCCGGCGCAGAAGCTCGACATCGATGTCGAATCCACCGCCTTCCGCGCGGTCGAAATGACGCTCGAAGGCGAAGGGCGCGACCAGCGCATCGCGTTCCGGCTCGACAGCGGCGACGCCGTAATTCTCGGCCGCGACCATCCGCTGAACGTCGTCGACACGCCCGCCGGCCCCTCTCCGCGCCTGCTCGTCAGACACGGGCTCGAGGCCGAACTCACGCGCGCCGTTTATTACGAGCTTGCCGAGCTGGCGCTCGCTGGCGGCGGCGTCCTGCCCGGGGTGTGGAGCGACGGCCAGTTCTTCCCGTTGGAGCGGCAGTGACGCTCGCTGAACGCCTCCGCGGCGCCCTCGCAGCATCCCCGCGCGATCCGCCGCTCGAAGGTGATCTGCCCGAGCAGCGCGCGGAGGCGGAGATTGATGCGGCGGTCCTCGTCGCGATTACCGACCGGCCCAAACCCGGCATCATCCTGACCGTTCGGCGCGAGCATCTACGCACCCACGCCGGCCAGGTCGCATTCCCCGGCGGCCGCATCGATCCTGGCGAGGATGCCGTGGCAGCCGCGCTTCGCGAGGCACATGAGGAAATCCTCCTCGACGCCGAAGCGGCCGAAGTCATCGGCGTCATTGAGCCTTACTGGACGGTCACGGGCTATGTCGTGACACCTGTGCTTGCGGTCGTGCCGCCCGACCTCGCGCTCGAGCCGCACGAGCATGAGGTCGCGGACTTGTTCGAGGCGCCGCTCGACTTCCTTCTCGACCCCGCCAATCAGCGGCGCGCAAGCGCCCTGTTCGGCGGCCGGACACGCCACTATTACGAGATTATCTGGGATGATCGCAGGATCTGGGGAGCGACCGCGGCCATGCTCGTAAATCTATCGCGCAGGCTGCAGTGGCGCTGAAGCTCGACGCAGCCAAATGGCGCAAGAAGCGCGGCATGAAACGGCTGCTGGCGGCGCTCGGCGCCGACGAGGGGCTAACCCGCTATGTCGGCGGCGCCGTCCGCGACGACCTGCTCGGCCTCCCGATCAGCGACATTGACCTTGCGACACGGATCGCGCCCGACGACGTGATCGTGCGGCTCGAGAATGCCAGGATCAAGGCGGTGCCGACGGGGATCGACCACGGCACTGTCACAGCGGTCAGCGACGGCCAGCCGGTCGAGATCACCACCTTGCGGCGAGACGTGTCGACCGACGGACGCCGAGCGACGGTCGCATTCACCGATGATTGGCAGGAAGATGCCGCGCGCCGCGACTTCACCATCAACGCCCTTTCGGCCGACCCCCGCAGTGGCGAGCTGTTCGACTATTTCGGCGGTCTCGCCGATCTTGAGCAACGCCACATCCGCTTCATTGGCGATCCGCTCCAACGGATTGCCGAGGACCATTTACGCATCCTCCGGTTCTTCCGCTTCCACGCCCGTTTCGGCCGCGGCGCGCCCGATGCAGCGGCGCTGGACGCCTGCACCGCCCGCGCCAACGACCTCATGGCGCTATCGCGCGAGCGGATCGCCGATGAGCTGCTCAAGCTGCTCGCTCTGCCTGATCCGGCGGGAACGGTCGGAATCATGCTGAGCCGCGGGATCCTTCGGCCGGTGTTGCCGGAAATCGAACCGACATCGCTACCGGCGCTCAAGGCATTGATCGCAGCCGAACGGAGTGCCGACATCCAAGGCGATCCGGTGCGCCGCTTGGCCGCCCTCCTCCCGCGCGACCCGCCGCTGGTGGAGGGCGTGGCAGGCCGGCTCCGGCTGTCCAACAAGGCGAAGAAGCGGCTGGCCTGCACCGCCGGCGAGATCGGCGCGTCGCCGCCGCACGCGCTTGCCTATCGGGTCGGCATCGAATGCGCGGTTGACCGGCTGCTGTTGGCCGACCGTCCGACCGATGCAGCCGCCATCCGCCACTGGCACACCCCACGCCTTCCCATCGGCGGAGGCACGCTCGTCAAGCGCGGCTTGCCGGAGGGGCCTGTCGTCGCCCGGACGTTGCGAGGAATCGAGGACCGCTGGGTGGAGGCGGGCTTTCCGTCGGGTGAGGAGTTCGAGCGCATCGTCGCGGCGGCGCTCGGCGCCGCCCGCTAGCGCGTTATGCGCCGATCAGCTTCCGAGCACCGCCGGCCGCGGAAGCGTGAGATCGATTTCCGCGTCGGCGCTAGCGCCGTCCAGCCGAGCCACCTGCACCGACTGCCGCGGCGCGAGTTCCTCATAGCGCGCGAACAAATCGGAAAAATGCTCATCCATGGTTCGGACCAGGCGTGAACGCACGGCCGCCGCCCGCTGCAGCTCCGGCCCGCGGCGGATGAAGCGGGCGATCGCCCGCTCGAGTGAGACTTCGCTCGCTGCCCGATAAACGGTGCCGGCGCCGCCAACGAGCTGGTCGACGGCGGCGCCACGGTCGGGAACGATCAGCGGCGTGCCGCTGGCGCGCGCTTCGGCCGCGACCATGCAGAATGTTTCCGCCTCGCAGCCATGGACCAGCGCATCGGCACTTGCCAGCAGCCGCGCGAGCTCGTCGCGGTCGGTGATCTGTGGAAGGACCATCGCGGTGCGGGTCCGGTCAGCGAGCAGTTCGAGCTTGGCGCGCTTCGGGCCGTCGCCGACGAGCACCATTCCGACGGGATGACGGTGAGCGGCCCCGCCAAGGGCTCTCAACACCATGTCCCAGCGCTTCTCGGGCGAAAACCGGCCGATTCCGACGAGCAGGGTCGCGCTCGCGTCGAGACCCAAGGCGCACAGAACCTGCTCACGCATCGCGTGCGAGCGAAGCGCAGGCGTGAACAGCCCGCCCTCGACCCCCATGCGGATCGTCTCAACATGATCAACCCCGCCGTCGGTAAGCCGCTGGGCGAGCTGCGCATTGGCGCAAACCACGGTGTCGAACATCCGGCCAAGACCGCGCAGGTGGCGCCAGAACCAGCCGAACCAGCTGTCGATCGTCGACGTCGGCACGAAACCGCCGAGCCAGCGATAGGCATAAGCCGCAAGCGGGTCGGCATGCATCACCAGCGAACGGCTGGCGCCTCCCTGCCAGCGGCCGACCATGGCCGCACTCGACCAGGGCGAGGAGGCCTCGACATGGTCGGGCTGCCACGCGTCGAGCGCGGCGTGAATCGCCGCTTCATCGTCGAAATATCGGTAGCGCCGGTCGACCGGCAACAGCGGCGACGGGATCGTCACCAGCACCGCTCCGGGCCCGCGCTTGATGACCTCGTGGCGCTCGCCGGGCACGATCACGATCATCTCGTGGCCGAAGCGCGCGGCGGCGCGCAGCTTGCCCTCGACATAAGTGCGGACGCCGCCGCCGGTGGGGGTGTAAAACGCGGAGACGTCAGCAATACGCATCGGCACGCTAGAGAGTGTCCTTGCTACTGAACTTCAAGTGAAGCTTTGTTAATGGGCTGGCGTCTGCGGCCCCGCTAGCACAGATAGCACTCTATGTCGTCAACCCCGCACCGGCTGCTGCTGGCTTCGATCCACGACGTTTCGCCACGCTTCGAAAGCGAGGTCGACCGCCTGCTCGACCTCCTCGCGCCGCATGTGGGTTCGCGGCTTGCGATGCTGGTGGTCCCCAATCACTGGGGCGACGCGCCGATCGTCCCGGGCTCGCAGTTCGCCGCGCGATTACGTTCCTGGGCCGATCAGGGCATCGAGATCCTGCTCCACGGGTTCACCCATCGCGACGAGGCGCAGCATTCGGGAGCGGCAAACCGCGTCCGCGCCCGTTTCATGACGGCCAGCGAGGGCGAGTTCCTCGGCTTGTCGCGCGGCGAAGCGGCCGCGCGCATCGCCAACGGCCGTGCATTGATCGAAAGCGTGACAGGGCGCCCGGTCGACGGCTTCGTCGCTCCCGCCTGGCTCTACGGCAGCGGAGCGCGCGAAGCCCTCGCGCAAGCCGGGATCCCGCTCGCCGAAGACCATTTGCGGGTCTGGGCGCCGGCCACCGGCGCGCAGCTTGCCTGGGGTCCGGTGATCACTTGGGCGAGCCGCACCCGCCTCCGCCTCGCCTCTTCACTTGCCGCGGCAGCGGCACTTCGCCACGCGCCGCTCGAGGTGCTTCGGATCGGCGTGCATCCCCCGGATGTGCGCCATCCGGCGCTTGTCAGGAGCATTGGCGAGACCTTCAGGATCGCGACGCGCAAGCGGCGCCCTAGCCGCTACGGCGATCTGCTCAACTAGCGCTTGCGCGACTTCCAATATTTGAGCGCGGCCTTGGCCTCGAGCGGCCTGGCGAAATAGAAGCCCTGGCCCGACGCGCAGCCCAACGTCGCCAGCGTCGTCGCCAGCTCGACCGTTTCGATGCCTTCAGCCGTGGTCGACATGCCGAGCGCTTCGGCCAGGCTGAGGACCGCGCGGACGATCGCGACCGCGTCAGGGTCGACCATCATCCCGGAGACGAAACTCTTGTCGATTTTCAGTACGTCGATCGGCAGGCGCTGGAGATAGGCGAGGCTCGAATAGCCGGTACCGAAGTCGTCCATCGCCACCGTGGTGTCGAGCGCCTTCAACGCGTCGAACACCCGCGTCGCACGGGCCGGGTTCTGGACAATCGAGCTTTCGGTAAGCTCCAGCGTCAGGCGGTCACCCGTTAGCCCGGTGGACCTAAGCGTGCTCTCGACCATGCCGGGAATGTCGTCCCGCGCGACCTGGATTGCGGACAGGTTGACCGCGACGTGAAGGGGCAACTTCTCGCCCATCTGGCGGTCCCAATCGGCAAGCGTTCGCGCCGCTTTGTCCATCGCCCAGCGCCCAAGTTGAAGGATCAGCCCGGATTCCTCAGCGACCGGAATGAACTCGGTCGGGCTGATTTCGCCACGGTCCTCGTGACTCCAGCGTGCCAGCGCCTCAAAGCCCGCGACCTGGCCCGATTTCAAATTGATCAGCGGCTGGTAGAACAGGTCGAGTTGATCCTTGTCGAGCGCGCGGCGAAGCTCGGTTTCAATGGAGAAGCGGCGCCGCGCCTCGGTGGCCTGCTTGGGTTCATAGACCTGCGGCCGGCCCGCGGTCTTGGCTTGCTTGACCGCGAACTGCGCGTTGCGGAACAATTCCTCGGCATCCTGGCCGGCATTCATCAGCGCGACTCCGATCGCGCATTCGACCTTGATCTCGAGCTCCGATAGCTTGAACGGCGCGGTCATCACCTGCTGGATACGTTCCGCGGCCTTGAGCGCATCGGCGACCCCGCGGCGCAGCGACACCAGGACGCCGAATTCGTTCCCACCTGTGCGCGCCAGCACGTCACCGGCGCGGAGCGCGAGGATCAAGCGCCGCGCGAAGGTGATCAGCAACTCGTCTCCAGCGAGGCCGCCCATCGATTCGTTGATGCGCGAGAAGCGCAGCATGTCGACAACCAGCACCGCATGCTCGAGATCGCGGGCGACCGTGGCGCCAGCCGTTTCGATCGCCTCGGTGAACGCAAGGCGGTTGGGCAGGCCGGTCAGGCTGTCGCGCAGCATCTCGGCACGGAGCGTCCGCTCAGCCTGCACCTCGACGGTGCGGTCGACGACGCTCAACAGGCACCGCTGCGTTCCATCCTTTTTCGACAGGGGCGCGAGCTTCAGCCGGAAAAACTGGGACGAGACGCCTTCGCCCTGCTTGAGGTCGAGCTCACCATTAAGGTCGCTCCCGTCAAGGAAGACCTGAACGAGCTCGGCGATCGGCCCGCTCTTGAGGCAATCGGCCTGGTTCCAGTCGGCTGCGGTGCAGGACGACCGCTCGACCGCCTGGATGAACCGTTCGTTGTGGGCCGTGACGTGCAGGACGCCGTCGGTTCGTTCGATGATCGCGGCTGCAATGGGCAGCGCGTGAAGCAAGCCAAGGTCGTCCACCGCCGCAAGGTGTGGAGTCACATTCAATCTGTCCGTCCGTCGGAACCGTTGAGCTCCGGCCGAACGGGTCGCTGCAGCCTGCATTCCGGCTTCTATGGGCGGAAGGGGTTAATTCCGAGTATCTTTTTCCCTCTAGCCAGCATCTTAACACCGGTTAGGGAGCGGCCGCCCTGCGGCATGCTCAGGCGAAGCGATTATCACGCGGGAAGCCGATCGGCGGCATGCGGCCGGCGGCCCCGCGCGCCGCGCGCCACGGCGACAGGTCTGCCTCGGTCCGCACGCGCCCCCTCTCGCCGCCGAGCGGCCAACTTAGCCCTTCGGCCAGCGGGAACGCGACGGCGTCCGATAATCCGCCGTCACGATACCGTTGCAACGTCACGCCCTGGCCACGGGCGAGCTCCGGTAGCTCGGCGAGCGGGAACACCACCATTTTACGATTATCGCCAACCACCGCGACGGCATCGGCGTTCGCGGGCACTGGGCGCACCACTTTGACTCGCGCACCGGGGCGTATGTTGACGAGCTGCTTGCCTTTGCGCGTTTCCGCCAGCGTCGCATCGCTGCCGGTGACGAACCCCTTGCCGTCGGACGAGGCGATCAGGAGCTTTGTCTCCGGCCGCACGACCAGCAGCTGGACGATGTCGACGTCGGCGTCGAGGTCGATGAACAGGCGGACCGGCTCACCAAAGCCGCGGGCGCTTGGCAGCTTGTCGCCCGCAAGCGTGTACGCCCGCCCGTTCGACGCGAAAAGCGCGAGCCGATCCGTCGTCTGCGCATGGAAATGGAGGAACGGTCCGTCGCCCTCGCGCCACTTGAGCTCGCCAACCTGATCGAGCGCGAGATGGCCTTTCATCGCGCGGATCCAGCCGCGCTGCGACAGGATGACGGTGATCGGTTCCTTCTCGATCATCGCCGACCAGTCGATCTCGCGCGCGGCGCTCGCCTCCTCGACACGCGTGCGCCGCGCATCGCCGAACTTTTCCTTGAGCTGCCCAAGGTCCTTTTGCAGCCGCTGCCATTGCTTGCGGGGGCTGGCGACGAGGCGCTCGAGCTGCTCCTGCTCCTTGGCCAGCGCCGCGCGCTCACGCCCGATTTCCATTTCCTCGAGCTTGCGCAGCGAGCGCAGCCGCATATTCAGGATCGCCTCCGCCTGGCGGTCGGAAAGCGAGAACTCGGCCATGAGGATCGGCTTCGGCTCATCCTGCGTGCGGATGATCTCGATCACGCGATCGAGATTGAGGAAAGCGACGAGGAAGCCGTCGAGCAGCTCAAGCCGGTCGACGATCTTGCCCACCCGCGTGCGCGAACGATTCTCGAGGACCTCGCGTTGGAAATCGAGCCAGGCGAGCAATGTCTCCTTGAGGCTCATCACCCCCGGCGTTCGCGTCGCGTCGAGGACATTTAGGTTGAGCGGGAACCGGATTTCGAGATCGGTCAGCCGATAGAGGCTCTCGAGCAGCAGCTCAGCGTCGACCGTCCGAGCGCGGGGCTCGAGGATGAGGCGCACCTGCTCGTCGCTTTCATCGCGGACGTCGGCAAGGATCGGAAGCTTCTTCTCGGCGATCAGCTCGGCGATCTGCTCGATCAGCTTGGCCTTCGGCACACCGTAGGGAATCTCGCTGACCAGCAGGTGCCAACCGCCGCCCTTTTCGCGCTCAACTGAGACCGAGGCACGAAGGCGAAAGGAGCCGCGCCCGCTGACGTAGGCGCGGGCGATCGTGTCGGGATCGTCGACCAGCACGCCGCCGGTCGGGAAATCGGGGCCCCTGACCCACTCCATCAGCGCCCGGTCGTCGAGCTTCGGGTCGTCGATCAGATGGACCGCGGCATCGATCAGCTCGGCGACATTATGTGGGGGGATGGACGTCGCCATTCCGACCGCGATGCCGCTCGCGCCATTGGCCAGCAGGTTGGGGAACAGACCGGGGAAGACTTCGGGCTCTTCCTCTTCGCCGTTGTAGGTCGGCTTAAAGTCGACCGTGCCCTCGTCGAGCCCGGCCATCAGCTGCATCGCGACCGGCGTCAGCCGCGCTTCGGTGTAGCGATAGGCGGCGGCATTATCGCCGTCGATGTTACCGAAATTCCCCTGGCCGTCGACAAGCGGATAGCGGAGCGCGAAATCCTGCGCGAGGCGGACCATCGCGTCGTACACCGACTGATCCCCATGCGGGTGATATTTGCCGATGACGTCGCCGACCACCCGCGCCGATTTCTTGTAGGCGCCGGCGGGATCGAGCCGCAGCAGCCGCATCGCCCACAGCAAACGACGATGGACCGGCTTCAGCCCGTCGCGAACGTCGGGCAGCGAGCGGGCGGTGATCGTCGACAGCGCATAGACAAGATAGCGCTCGGACAGTGCGGCATCGAATGGGGTCTCGATTACGGAAGCGATATCAGGGTCGGCCATTCCCCCTCGCTAGCAAGCGCCTCCGCGCTCTTCCAGCCGTTCAGGACTTCGGAGTCGTCGATTTCCCGGATTGGGAGTCGCTGCAGACGGCCGCCGCTTCGTGGTCAGCGGATTTCTTGTGCGCGGTCGCGTCGTCGCAGCTGTTCCCGCCTCCGTCACTGTCGACGCTGACCTCCTCCCACGACGAGGAATCTGCACCGCTTGTCACGCCGGTATCGATTTCGAAATCCGCGTCCGAGGCGCTGAGCTGCGAGAAGTCGAACAGGTCTACGTTCGGTTTTTCGCGATCGGGCGCGCTGACGATATCGAGATGCGGCGGCTTCGGCGGCGGCGGCGGCGGTGGCGGTGGCACGTGCGGCGGCGGCGGCGGTGGTGGCACGTGCGGCGGCGGAGGTGGCGGTGGCACCTGCGGCGGAGGTGGCGGTGGCGGTGGCGGTGGCGGAGGTGGCGGCGGCGGCGGTGGCGGAGGCGGAGGCGGAGGCGGTGGCGGCGGCGGCGGCGGCGGTGGCGGCGGAGGCGGCGGCGGTGGTGGCGGTGGCGGCGGCGGCGGCGGCGGCGGGACAGCGTTGCCCTGCTGGCCGCCGTTGCCATTATTGCCGTTGCACGGATTGCCGTTGCCCTTCGCGCAGGGATCGCCCGGCGGTGGCGGCGGTGGCGGGGGCGGAGTTACCTCAGGCGGCGGCGGGGGCGGAGGTGGAGGCGGTGGGTTCGCATTGCCCTGATTGCCGCCGTTGCCGTTATTGCCATTGCACGGATTGCCGTTGCCCTTGGCGCACGGGTCGCCTGGCGGCGGCGGCGGCGGCGGAGACGGAGGCGGCGTAGCTTCCGGCGGTGGAGGCGGCGGCGGCGGCCGGTTGGCGTTGCCCTGGCCGCCGCCATTGCCGTTGTTGCCGTCGCACGGGTTGCCGTTGCCCTTCGAGCAGGGATCACCCGGCGGAGCCTTACCGTTGCTGTGGTCGGAGCCGATCGCACCGTTGCCGCGGCCCGAACCCTGTGTGGAAGCGGCCAAAACGATCGTGCCGCTTTCCACGCGCGCAGTGTCGGCTGGCGGTGCCAGGTTCCCGGCAAAGATGATTAAGGCCGCTTGTGCGGTGGCTGTCCCCGCCGACGCCAACTGGGCAGCGGTGGCGCTGGCGACGACGTCGAAGGTGCCCTGGTTGACAACCACTTCCGCGACCGGGGTCGGTGCAGCGGACGCATTGCTTGCACCAGTGCCGGCTGTCGCGGAAGGAGCGCCCTGGCCCTGCGAACCAGCCCCGCCCTGAGAATTCCCGCCATGATCTGCGCTGGGCGAAGACCCGCCGCCATTCGCGCCCGACCCTTCCGGTGCAGCGCCGTTCGATGGAGGTGATCCAGCTGGCGTGCCAGGTGTCCCTTGAGGTGCACCAGTATTGGACGGCGGCCCGCCCGCATTGGATGAGCCGCTGCCCGATGGTGGACCTGCATCGGGCGGCGGACCCGCGTTTGGCGAGGGTCCTGTGTTCGGCGGCGGACCGGCGTTCGGTGAAGGTCCTGCGTTCGGTGATGGACCAGCGTTGGGTGGCGGGCCAGCGTTGGGTGGCGGGCCAGCGTTCGGGGGCGGGCCCCCATTGGGTTGAGGTCCGGCGTTCGATGGCACGCCCGCATTGGGCGGAGGCCCCGCGTTGGGCACCGGGACTGCGCTGGGCGCCGGCCCCGCATTGGGCGGCGGCCCCGCATTGGGCGGAGGACCAGCGTTCGGCGGTGGACCCGCATTTGGCGGTGGACCAGCGTTGGGTGGTGGACCAGCGTTGGGTGGTGGACCAGCGTTGGGCGGTGTACCCGCGTTGGGTGGTGCGCCCGCATTTGGCGGTGGACCCGCATTTGGCGGTGGACCGGCCCAAGTGGGCGGATCCGCCCGCGCAGCCGTCATGCTGAGACCTGCACCGACTACCAAAGCCGCAATCGCACAGGCGCACAGCAACGTCGCCCGCCCCCCGACGCGCGTCCCCGCTCCGGCATTCGGCGCCAAACGAACCACAGCGCTCCTTCCGCCCCTATAGGAGACGCGACTCGGCCAAAATCGTCGGCTAGACGACGCAGCGGAAGCCAGATTTGGTTAATTATGCAAGCTTTTTTGTTAACCACATCTCTTGAACGGGTGTTTAACAATCGTCCGACCGAGTTCACGCGAGATGCGGCTCGCGGGCAGGGGTGCGAGGCTAGTTTGCCACTGCCGTCGGTTGTGTTTCCAACGAAATACGCCCTTGGCTCGCCCAGCCGCCATCCTGTTCGGCCAGTGCCTTGGCCATTTCGGCGATCAGCCATTCGCGAAAGCGCTTGACCTTCGGAACCGTCCGTCGCTCCTTTGGATAGACCAGCCAATAAGCCCAGGCCCGCGCCGAAATCCGGTCGGGAAACGGCATGCACAGCCGGCCCGCGGCAATGTCGCCCTTCCACAGCAACGGTGTCAGTGGCGCAAAGCCCTGCCCCGCCATCGCCGCATGGCCTTCGTTCGCCTGGTTCTCAAGACGGATGCCCGGGCGGCGAAGCACGGCTTCGTCGGCGGGGACGCCATTGTCGGAGAACCACTGCTGCCACCATTCGTCCGCCGGATTGATGAGGTTCTCGCCCGGGAGGTCGTGCGGCTCGAGCTTGCGGCCGATCTTGCGCTCGACCTCAGCGAGGTATTCCGGGCTGGTCATCGGGGTGAACGCGGATTCGAACAGCCGATGCTCGTCCATTCCCTCCCAGCCGCCGCCGCCGGCGCGAACGGCCACATCCGCATCCCCGCCGCGCAGATCGCACATTTCGTTGCTGGTCGTCATTCGAACGGCAAGATCGGGATGGTCCATCTGAAAGGCGCCGAGCCGCCAGGCCAGCCAGGTGTTGGCGAACGTATGGGTCGTGGTGATCGTCAGCAGCGATTCGTCTTCCTCGCGGTGGCTCGCGAACGCGGCTTCGATGGCGTCGAAGGCGCCCGACAAAGCGGGCAGCAACCGTGCTCCGAGAGGCGTCAGCCGGGCGCGCCCTTTCTCGCGCACGAACAGCGGGGCCCCGAGCCGCTCCTCGAGGCTCTTCACCTGATAGGAGACCGCGGCCTGGGTCATGCCAAGCTCGGCCGCGGCCGCGGTGAAATTCTCCGTCCGAGCGGCCGCCTCGAACGCCCTGATCGCCGCCAGTGGAGGAAGCCTTCTCATCACATCAGTTGATAAGTCCAATTTATGACCTGTGTCGAGTGTTTGATTGGCGAAACGAACGCTCGAATCCTACATGGTATTCAAGTCGCCGGCGGGGACAAACCCTCCCCTCACAGCCCGCCCCGCCGGCGGCCACCGATACCGATAGGAGACTTGCCATGACTTATGGCCTCAGCACCCGTGCGTTCATCGAAGACGGCCCTGTCGAGCAGGTCGCCAAAGTGGAAGCGGCCTACTCCACCGCGCGCTCGTGGCGCGCGCTGAGCGAAGCTTGCCGCCTGGCCGTCGTCGAGCAGGCCGTTCGCGCCGCCAACGACCGTATCGACAGCTATCCGATCGCGCTCTGACGAGCACAGGAAAGAGAAGGAATGGTCACCATGGTCGATGAGATTTTCGATCGCCACTATCAAGCCGGCCGAATCGAGATGAATGCAGCCATTCTCGAAATCGCCGGCCGCTTCGGCAAGGCGTTTGGGAACGCCTTCGAAGTGCTCAACCGGATCGAGTATTCGGCACCGTGGGCGGCGAAGCCCAAGCGCGCCCGTCTCCATTGATCCCGCAAAGAGGAGGGCGGACTAGCACGCACCGCCCTCCTCGCTTATAGCGCGCGCTCCTTCGAAATTTCCTTGGAGTGACGCGAACCGTGGCTCGCCGCCGCCAGATTTATGAGGGCAAGGCCAAGATCCTCTACGAGGGTCCCGAGCCGGGCACGCTCATCCAATATTTCAAGGACGATGCGACCGCCTTCAATGCGCAGAAGCGCGGCACGATCAGCGGCAAGGGCGTCATCAACAACCGCATCTCCGAGCATATCTTCACCTCGCTCGCCGCGATCGGAGTGCCGACGCACTTCATTCGCCGCGTGAACATGCGCGAGCAGCTGATCCGCCAAGTCGAAATCATCCCGATCGAGGTGGTGGTCCGGAACGTCGCCGCCGGTTCGCTGTCCAAGCGCCTCGGGATCGAGGAGGGCACGCAGCTGCCGCGCACGATCATCGAATATTATTACAAGGACGACGCGCTCGGCGACCCGATGATCGCCGACGAGCATATCGCCTGCTTCGGCTGGGCGACCCAGGACGAGATGAACGATATCGCCGACATGGCGATCCGGGTGAACGACTTCCTGTCCGGCATGTTCGCGGCGATCGGCATCCGCCTGATCGACTTCAAGCTCGAGTTCGGGCGAGTGTGGGAAGGCGATTATGTGCGCGTGATCCTGGCCGATGAGATCAGCCCGGACGGCTGCCGCCTGTGGGACATCAAGACCAACGAGAAGCTCGACAAGGATCGCTTCCGCCAGGACCTCGGCGGCGTCGAGGAAGCTTATCAGGAAGTCGCGCGCAGGCTCGGCCTGCTCCAGCCCGAAGAGGAATCCGCGGTCCTCGACCTCGACAGCCACCGCAAGAAGCGGGGCAAGTAGTCACACCGGCGTCATTGCGAGCGTAGCGACGCAATCCAGCTACGCGGACTGGATTGCTTCGTCGCTTCGCTCCTCGCAATGACGGACGGGAATGATCATTCGCCGCGCCCGTGTCGTCACCCTCAATGCCGCGCTGGGGCCGCTCGATTACCGGGTGCCCGAGGGCATGAACGTCGAGCCAGGCTCGATCGTGGTCGCGCCGCTCGGCCCGCGCCAGCTGCTTGGGGTCGCCTGGGAGCCCGAGCGGCTGCCGGCCACTGAGGTGCCCGATAGCCGGCTGCGTCCGCTGGCCGGCGTGGTCGACGTTCCGGCGCTCGCGGCGCCGCTTCGCCGGCTGTGCGAGTGGACCGCGGATTATTATCTCGCCCCGCTGGCCTCGGTCCTGCGGATGGTGTTGCCCTCGTCGGCCGCGCTCGATGGCCCCCGCCAGCTCATTGAATATCGCCCGACCGGCCTCGCTCCCGCGCGCCTGACGCCGCGACGCGAGAAAGCGCTGGCTGTGCTGGAAGGCCGCCAGGGCACGATCCGCGAGCTCGCCCATCATGCCGGCGTCAGCGACGCGGTGCTTCGCGGCCTGGTCAATGCCGGCGCTCTCGAAGCCATCGCCGTCGATGCCGACCGCCCGCTCCCCCGCCCGCGCCCGGACTTCGCGCCGCCGGAGCTCAATGACGATCAACGCGAAGCCTCGGCCAGCCTGGCCGCATCGGTTGGTAAGGGCTTCGACCCGGTACTGCTCGACGGCGTGACCGGTTCGGGCAAGACCGAGGTCTATTTCGAAGCGATCGCCGAATGCCTCCGCCAGGGCAAGCAGGCGCTCGTCCTCCTCCCCGAGATCGCGCTCACCGAGCCCTTCCTCAAGCGGTTCGATGCGCGCTTCGGCTGCGCACCCGTCGCCTGGCATTCGGACCTCCGTTCGTCGCAGCGACGGCGCGCCTGGCGCGGGATCGCGAGCGGCGAAGCGGCCGTCACGGTCGGTGCCCGCTCGGCCCTCTTCCTGCCCTATCCAAACCTCGGCCTGATCGTCGTCGACGAGGCCCACGAGCCGAGCTTCAAGCAGGAAGACGGCGTCCAGTATCACGCCCGCGACACGGCGGTGATGCGCGCGAGGTTCGAGGGCATTCCGGTGATTCTGTCGACCGCCACGCCGCCAATCGAGAGCCGCCACATGGTCGAGCTTGGGCGCTACCGCGAAGTCAGCCTGCCGCAGCGCTTCGCCGGCGCATCGCTGCCCGACATTAGCGCGATCGACCTCACGCAGGATCCGCCGCCGCGCGGGCGGTGGCTGGCGCCGTCGCTTGTCACCGAGATCGAGACCAATCTCGAGCGGGGCGACCAATCGCTCCTGTTCCTCAACCGCCGCGGCTTCGCGCCGCTCACCCTGTGCCGCCACTGCGGCCATCGTTTCCAGTGCCCCAACTGCACCGCCTGGATGGTCGAGCACCGGCTGATGCATCGCCTCGCCTGTCACCATTGCGGCCATGTCATGCCGCCGCCCAAGGCCTGTCCCGAATGCGGCGAGGAGGACAGCCTGGTCGCCTGCGGCCCCGGCGTCGAGCGGATTGCCGACGAAGTCGCCGAGCTGTTCCCGGAAGCCCGCACCGCGATCGTCACGTCCGATACCATTTGGTCGCCGCTGCGCGCGGCCGAGTTCGTCGGTGCGATGGAAGCCGGCGCGATCGACGTGGTGATCGGCACCCAGCTCGTCACCAAGGGCTATCACTTCCCCAACCTCACCTTGGTGGGCGTCGTCGACGCCGATCTCGGCCTTGCCGGCGGTGACCTCCGCGCGGCCGAGCGCAGCTTCCAGCAGATCCAGCAGGTTGCCGGCCGCGCTGGGCGTGCCGACAAGCCGGGCCGCGTCTTCGTCCAGACCCATGACCCGGACGCGCCGGTCATCGCGGCGCTTGTGAAGGGCGATGCGCCTGGCTTCTACGCCGCCGAGACCGAGGCCAGGCGCGAGGCCGCAATGCCGCCGTTCGGGCGCCTCGCCGCGATCGTCGTATCGGCGGAGGACGCTTCCGAAGCCGACGCTGTCGCCCGGCGCATTGGCCATGCCGCCCCCGATGTCGAAGGCATGGCTGTGTTCGGCCCCGCCCCAGCGCCGCTGGCGATGCTTCGCGGCCGATACCGGCAACGCTTGCTCGTCCACGCACGGCGCAACCTCGACGTCCAGGACGTGATCCGCGACTGGCTCGCCGCAGTCGAATGGAGCGCCAAGGTCCGCGTCAGCGTCGACGTCGATCCCTATTCGTTCGTTTAATGGAAAGGCTCACCTAATCAGCAGCTTGCACGCAGTTGCGATCATGCTACTCGTGGCAAGCTCGGGATTGGGGGAACTATGCGTCGTCGATCTGGAGCATCGCTCGCGATCCTTTTGAGCGCCACCGCCATGCCGGCCCACGCCGCATGGTATGAGGCGAAATCGAAGCATTTCGCCATTTATGCGGACGAAAGCCCAAAGTCGTTGCAGGCGTTCGCCACCAAGCTTGAGAAGTTCGACAAGGCCGTGCGCATTCTGCGCGCAATGGACGACCCGCCAATCGGCGACGGCGGCCGCGTCAATGTCTACGTCCTGCCGTCAACCGACGCCGTGTCGCATCTTGCCGTCGGTAAGGATAGCTCGATCGCCGGCTTTTATCTCCCGCGCGCTTCGGGGTCCGTCGCCTTTGTTCCCAAGCAGACCGACGGCCACCAGGAATGGGACATAAGTGCCGACACCGTCTTCTTCCACGAATATTCGCATCACCTTCAGCTTCAGAATACCGATGCCGCGCTACCGCCGTGGTTGGTTGAAGGTTTTGCGGAATTCTACAGCACAGCCGAGTTCGAACGGGACGGCTCGGTCCGGCTGGGCAATCCCGCCAACCACCGCATCGTCGGCCTCTACCTGCTCGCCAAGCCGTCGATGGACATGCTGCTCGGGCCAGGAACCAACAAGGCAACGGAGGACCAACTCGAAGCCTTCTACGGTTGGGCGTGGGTGCTCACCCACTATTTGACCTTTGCCGATGAACGGAAGGGTCAACTCGCCCGCTATATCGCGTTGATCCGCAGCGGCGATGATTTGATGAAGGCAGCGACCGTGGCATTCGGCGACTTGAAGAGGCTTGATCGCGACTCCGATCACTATCTGCACGTCAATCGGTTCAGGTATCTCCAGGTGAACGCACCGGAGCTGAATAGAATTTCGGTCGTAGTGCGACCGCTGCGTCCAGGCGAAGCGGCAGGGATGCCCGCACGGATTCATTCGACGCGCGGGGTGGATAAGACGGAGGCTGCGGGGGTCGCCGCGCAGACCCGCGCAGTTGCGGCGTCTTATCCGGACGATCCATTCGTTCAGCGCGAGCTCGCGGAAGCAGAGTTCGATGAGCAAAATTATGCCGCTTCGAGAAAGGCTGCGCTGCGCGCTCTGGCACTCGATCCGAAGCTCGAGAAAGCACTGATCTACAAAGGACGCGCGGAGATGGAATTGTCCGCGTCCGATCCAAAGGCGGACTGGAGTGCGATCCGCGACAATTTCCTCAAAGCAAACCTGCTCGACACTGAGGACGCCGAGCCCCTGATGCGTTATTATGAAAGTTTCGGCGCATCGGGCGAGCGGCCGACCGCGAATGCCGTCGAAGGTCTTCGATACGCCTTGGTTCTTGCGCCGCAGGACAAATCGCTGCGGCTGATGGCGGTCGCCGAAATGATCAACGCCGGCCGGATAGCCGAAGCTCAGGAAACTCTCGGGCCGCTCGCGTACGACCCCCATTCGAGCGGCGGTCGAGAACGGGCGCGCAAGGTCATGGACGCGCTGAAGGCCAAGGACCAAAAAGCAGCCTTGGCTGCGTTGAGCCAGGCTGCCGCAGCCCCCGGCAACAATGATTAGCCGGGCCGATTACGGCGCCAATAGGGTGGCACCAGCTTCCCGCGGCGAGCGGCAAGCGCAATCATGGCCGCGCCGAGCGGAATCGACAGCACAACGCCGATCATCGAAGCTTCCAGGCCGAACGCGCCGCCCGAAAGAAGCACCGGCCCGGAGAGTTTGGCTTGAACCAGCCCGTGCATGTCATGGCCGGAAACCGGCACATCGAAGACGAATCCTTGCGTAAAGTTCCACGCTGCGTGCAGGCCCATGGGCAGCCACAGGTTTCGTGCCAGCATGTAGGCGCCGCCGAGCAGCATCCCGGCCTCGACCATGATCGCGAGTGAGGACGTCCAGGTCGCATTGGCGTTGAAGATGTGCGCCAGCCCAAACAACGCCGAGGTAACAACCAGCGCCGCCCAGCTCCCGCCGAACTCTTCGATCCAGCGGAACAGGATCCCGCGAAACAGCAGCTCTTCCATGAAGGCGGCAAGGACCGTCATTCCGATCAGATCCTTGATCAGCTCGCGCGTGTCGCCGCGACCCACGATATCGTAAACGCCGAACAGCGCCGCGATTCCGACCACGGCGCAGAAAAGCAAAAAACCGATCAGCAGCCCGATCGTGAGCCCTCGCGGCGCCGCTTCAATGGGCAAATCGTCACGAGGCCGTTGGCCGAGGCGGACGATCACAAGTTTGTAGACGGCGAGTACCAGTGCAACGGCCATCAGCCCCTTGATCGCGGCCGCGGCGTTGGGGGCCATGGGCGGGAGGAGCTTGCCAAGTAAGCCGGCTGCGCCGTTCGCGAGAATGAAAAGCGCCACCGCGATGACCATCGCGATCAGCGGAAAATCGACGATCCGCCGCCAAAGCGGCCGCTCGTCGCTAGTGAAGGCTTGAACGTCGGTCATACCCGCCCTTTCTCCCCACAGTTGAGGGCAGACCGGGTGGATCGGCAAGTCTCAATCGAGCAGCGGCAGCTCCGGAGCGTCTTGGCGACTCCCTTCGATCGACAGCAATTTGCGCTTGCGGTCGAGACCACCGGCATAGCCGCCGAGCGTGCCATCCGAGCGGATCACCCGGTGGCACGGGATCAGTACCGCGACATGGTTGTCGCCGTTCGCCGTCCCGACCGCACGAACCGCCTTGGGCTGGCCGATCGCCGCGGCAATGTCGGCATAGCTGCGCGTCTCGCCCGCCGGGATTTTCCGCAATTCCCGCCACACGGCTTCCTGGAACGCCGTCCCTGCCACGTCGATCGGCAGGTCGCGGGCGGCGAGCGGCCGCTGGATCGCCTCGAGCGCGCCTTCGACCAGTTCACGAAGCCCGCCGCCGTCTTCGACGATCGTGGCCCTGGGGAACAGGCGGCGGAGCGATTCGACATTGTCGTCGAACGTCAGGCGGCAGATGCCCTTGCTCGTCGCGGCGATCAGCATCTGTCCGAGCGGACTGTCGAAATGGGTCCAGCGAATGGTCTCGCCGCGCCCGCCGTCGCGCCACGCGGAAGGGGTCATTCCAAGCCTCTCCTTCGCATCGCTGTAGAAGCTGCTCGGCCCCGAATATCCGGCTTCATAGACCGCATCGGTGACCCGGCCATTGGCCTTGAGCGCCGCCTCGGTGCGTCGATTGCGCAGCCCGCGCGCATATTCCGCCGGCGACACGCCGAGCTCGCGTTTGAAGATGCGCTGGAAGTGATGGGGCGCATAACCGACGGCATTTCCCAATTGATCGAGGGTCGGCTGCTCCTCGGCCCGCTCGATCAGCTTAACCGCGGCGGCCACGGCCTCGCGGTCGCGGCCGACCTCGTCAGGCTTGCAGCGCATGCAGGCGCGGTAGCCCGCGGCCCGCGCTTCCTCGCTGCGCGCGAAGAACTCGACATTTTCGCGCTTCGGGCGCCGCGCCGGGCAGCTCGGCTTGCAGTAGATTCCGGTCGTCTTGACCGCGCCGATGATGCGGCCGTCCCAGCTTCGGTCGCGGCGCTCGAACGCCGCCCAGGCGGTCTCCGGATCCAGGCGCAAGACATTGCTCACGTTGCTCGATCTAGCCGCGTCGGCGGTGGGTGCAAGGCTGGCCATGGTCAGTTCCTTTCGATCTTCGCGGCAAAGCATCCGCGTGTCGCGTTATGAGCGTGGATGGTCTCGACCTCGGGATTCTCGAACAGTGTACGGATCCCCGCGTCCGCCTCACCCGGCTGGGTCAAGATCGCCTCGGTCATCATCCCGTCTTTGTCGAAGCCGCGCAACGACAGGACGCGGGGGCCGAATACGGGCGGCACCTCGTCGACATATTCCGTTGCCGCGTCCGCGCCCTCCGTCACGAAGATCGCATGGCTTGCGCGGTAAGGATTGGCGACATCATGACTGAGATGGTTGAGCAGCAGCACGCGCTCCCCGATGTCCCGATCGGTCAGGCTCACGCGGCACGGGAAGCTGGGTTTTTGGGTGACCGTCATGCGGACGATTCCCTGTTTCGCCAGCTCCTCGTCGGACAGTCCGTAGAGGTGCCTGTAAGGCGCGGCGTCAATGCCTTTGATTCGATAAGTCATGGGCGGCTTGTATGGCGTGGGGCACCGCCCCGCTTCCGCTGGCTTGCGGTCAAACGTCGAATGTTCCGGCCGGTTTGCAGCCCGGCGCTGGCCTTGATCCGCCCGTTGCTCAATCGAAGGGCGGACAGGAGGCTCAGATGATCCTTGCCCTGGTTCTGGCCGTGGCCAGTCCTGCGTCGGCCGATCGGCTGCTCGCCGACATGCAGCGTGTCGAGGCGGGCCGCAACGCGGCCATCAAAGCCGGAGACATGGCGGCGCTGAGGAAGCTCTACGCGCCTGGGTTCCACGGCATTGCGGCAAGCGGCGCTCGGGTCGACCGCGATACGCTGCTCGGGGTCTTCAAGCGCAACGCGGGCGGCGATTTCATCGCCGACAGCACCATCCTCTCGGCGCGGCGCGTCAACGGCGTGGTTTTTGCCGAGGGCCGTCTCAAGCTGACGACGGCCGACCGCACCCGCATCATCAGCGACAGCTTCTACTTGCACATCTACCGCCGCCGCGCCGGCCGCTGGGAGATGATCGAAGGCGCTTCGACCCCGATCGCTCAAGCTGGGCACTAGCCTCCTTGCATCGCCGCAAACCCCTTGCTAGTGGCGCGCCATCCCATGGGGGCGTGCGGGGCTAAGCCGCTGCTACGCCCCATTTTCGCATGGGGCACATTCCGTTACTGGAGCTTGCAAGCGCGTGGAGACATCCGGCGGCATTCGGGCCAGCTTAGCAGGGCGCTACGCGACCGCTTTGTTCGATCTTGCCCGCGACCAGCGGCAGATCGAATCCGTCGGCAAGGGCCTCGATGCGCTGAGCCAGGCGCTGCTCGATTCCAGGGATTTCGCCGAGCTCGTCTCGAGCCCGATCGTCTCCCGGGAAGCGGCCGCCAAGGCGTTCGCCGCCCTCGCGCCCCAGCTGAACCTCGACGCCATCACCGCCAACTTCCTCGGCGTTCTCGCGCGCAACGGTCGCAAAGGCGAATTGCGCAAGATCATCCGCGCCTTCGGCCGGCTCGCGGCTGAGCATCGCGGCGAAGCCACCGCCGAAGTGGTCACCTCCCGGCCCTTGAACGACGACCAGCTCGCGGCTCTGAAGCAACAGCTGCGCACCCGCGCCGGCCGCGACGTGACGATCGACGCGACGGTCGATCCTGACATCCTCGGCGGGATCGTCGTCAAGCTGGGCAGCCAGCAGATCGACGCCTCGATCCGCACCAAACTCAACCGACTCGCTTCGGCGATGAAAGGCTAAGCAAGACAATGGACATCCGCGCCGCTGAAATTTCCCGCGTCATCCGCGACCAGATCGCGAACTTCGACGCCGAAGCGCAGGTCTCCGAGGTCGGCACGGTCCTCTCGGTCGGCGACGGCATCGCCCGCATCTATGGCCTCGACAATGTCCAGGCTGGCGAGATGGTCGAGTTCGACAACGGCACCAAGGGCATGGCCCTCAACCTCGAAGCCGATAACGTCGGCGTCGTGATCTTCGGCTCGGACGCCGCGATTTCCGAGGGCTCGGGTGTCAAGCGCACCGGCACCATCGTCGACGTGCCGATCGGCAAGGCGCTGCTCGGCCGCGTCGTCGATGCGCTCGGCAATCCCATCGACGGCAAAGGACCGATCGAAACAACCGAACGGAGCCGTGTCGAGGTCAAGGCGCCGGGCATCATCCCGCGCAAGTCGGTGCACGAGCCGGTCCAGACTGGCTTGAAGGCGTTGGACGCCTTGGTCCCGATCGGCCGCGGCCAGCGCGAACTGATCATCGGCGACCGCCAGACCGGCAAGACCGCTGTCGCGCTCGACACCTTCATCAACCAAAAGGACATCAACAAGTCGGGCAAGGAGAGCGAGAAGCTCTACTGCATCTACGTCGCGATCGGCCAGAAGCGTTCGACCGTCGCGCAAATCGTCCGCGCGCTCGAAGAGAATGGCGCGATGGAATATACGATCGTCGTCGCCGCGACCGCGTCGGAGCCGGCGCCGCTGCAGTTCCTCGCGCCCTACACGGGCTGCGCGATGGGCGAATATTTCCGCGACAACGGCATGCACGCCGTGATCGTCTACGACGACCTTTCCAAGCAGGCCGTCGCGTACCGGCAGATGTCGCTGCTGCTGCGCCGCCCACCCGGCCGCGAAGCCTATCCCGGCGACGTCTTCTATCTCCACAGCCGCCTGCTCGAGCGCGCCGCCAAGATGAACGAGGACAATGGCGC